>NZ_JBPZTE010000001.1:0-2859 GCF_051908335.1 Flavobacterium sp. MAHUQ-57
TGCACCTATAACAAAAAATCCCCATCATTTCTGATGAGGATTCTTTAAAGAAAGGCGGCGACATACTCTCCCACAGGATTGCAGTACCATCTGCGCAGGCGGGCTTAACTTCTCTGTTCGAAATGGGAAGAGGTGAGCCCCGCCGCAATAACCACCTTAAGGTCGTTTTGCATGGGTAATCTTATTACTAAGACTAACAATACATAATATCTTAACACATTGAGATAAACATTCATTTTTTTTGAAAGAATCTGCTCCCCCTCATAAGAGGGGGAAGCTACAATAAGCTTACGGGTTATTAGTACTACTCGACTATGACATTACTGCCTTTACATCTATAGCCTATCAACGTGGTCATCTTCCACGACCCTTAAAAGAAATCTCATCTTGTGGTGGGTTTCGCGCTTATATGCTTTCAGCGCTTATCCCTTCCCGACGTAGCTACTCTGCGGTGCTCCTGGCGGAACAACAGATACACTAGAGGTCAGTCCAATTCGGTCCTCTCGTACTAGAATCAGATCCACTCAAATTTCTAACGCCCACAGTAGATAGAGACCGAACTGTCTCACGACGTTCTGAACCCAGCTCGCGTGCCACTTTAATGGGCGAACAGCCCAACCCTTGGGACCTTCTCCAGCCCCAGGATGTGACGAGCCGACATCGAGGTGCCAAACCCCCCCGTCGATATGAGCTCTTGGGGGAGATCAGCCTGTTATCCCCGGCGTACCTTTTATCCTTTGAGCGATGGCCCTTCCATGCGGAACCACCGGATCACTATGCTCTACTTTCGTACCTGATCGACCTGTATGTCTCTCAGTCAAGCTCCCTTATGCCATTGCACTCTACGCACGGTTACCAAGCGTGCTGAGGGAACCTTTAGAAGCCTCCGTTACTCTTTTGGAGGCGACCACCCCAGTCAAACTACCCACCAAGCAATGTCCCCCACAGTATGGGGTTAGGCCTCAGATAAGCAAAGGGTGGTATTTCAACAATGACTCCACAACGCCTGGCGACGCCATTTCACAGTCTCCCACCTATCCTACACATCACTTATCCAAGGTCAATACTAAGCTATAGTAAAGGTGCACAGGGTCTTTTCGTCCCACTGCGGGTAATCGGCATCTTCACCGATACTACAATTTCACCGAGCTCATGGCTGAGACAGCGTCCAGATCGTTACACCATTCGTGCAGGTCGGAACTTACCCGACAAGGAATTTCGCTACCTTAGGACCGTTATAGTTACGGCCGCCGTTTACTGGGGCTTCAATTCAATGCTTCTCCGAAGATAACATCTCCTCTTAACCTTCCAGCACCGGGCAGGTGTCAGGCCCTATACTTCATCTTACGATTTTGCAGAGCCCTGTGTTTTTGATAAACAGTCGCCTGGACCTCTTCACTGCGGCCCCGATTACTCGGGGCGACCCTTCTCCCGAAGTTACGGGTCTATTTTGCCTAATTCCTTAGCCATGAATCTCTCGAGCACCTTAGGATTCTCTCCTCAACTACCTGTGTCGGTTTACGGTACGGGTACTTATAATCTAAGTTTAGAAGTTTTTCTTGGCAGCCCTTAGGTACACTATCCCATCATCCGAAGAATCCGAGTACTATCGTATTTCACCAGTCCTGGCGGATTTGCCTACCAGGCCTATAGTTAGGTACTTTAACGAACTATTCCGTCAGTTCGCGGTACTTTCATCACTGCGTCACTCCATCACAATTATAAGTAGTACGGGAATATTAACCCGTTGGCCATCGACTTCCCCTTTCGGGTGCGCCTTAGGACCCGACTAACCCGCAGCTGATTAGCATAGCTGCGGAAACCTTAGTTTTTCGGTGTGCGGGTTTCTCGCCCGCATTATCGTTACTTATGCCTACATTTTCTTTTCTAACCTCTCCAGCATGCCTCGCGACACACCTTCTGCGATGTTAGAATGCTCCCCTACCACTTGTATTACTACAAATCCATAGCTTCGGTAGTATGCTTATGCCCGATTATTATCCATGCTCGTCCGCTCGACTAGTGAGCTGTTACGCACTCTTTAAATGAATGGCTGCTTCCAAGCCAACATCCTAGCTGTCGATGCAGACAAACCGCGTTTTTTCAACTTAGCATACATTTGGGGACCTTAGCTGATGGTCTGGGTTCTTTCCCTCTCGGACTTGGACCTTAGCACCCAAGCCCTCACTGCTGGTAAACATTATATAGCATTCGGAGTTTGTCAGGAATTGGTAGGCGGTGAAGCCCCCGCATCCAATCAGTAGCTCTACCTCTATATAACTTATATCCAGCGCTGCACCTAAATGCATTTCGGGGAGTACGAGCTATTTCCGAGTTTGATTGGCCTTTCACCCCTACCCACAGGTCATCCGAAGACTTTTCAACGTCAACCGGTTCGGACCTCCACTATGTGTTACCACAGCTTCATCCTGCCCATGGGTAGATCACACGGTTTCGCGTCTAACATTACTGACTAAAGCGCCCTATTCAGACTCGCTTTCGCTACGGATCCGTGACTTAATCACTTAACCTTGCCAGCAACGTTAACTCGTAGGCTCATTATGCAAAAGGCACGCCGTCACCCCACTAAAGGGCTCCGACCGCTTGTAAGCGTATGGTTTCAGGATCTATTGCACTCCGTTATTCACGGTTCTTTTCACCTTTCCTTCACAGTACTGGTTCACTATCGGTCTCTCAGGAGTATTTAGCCTTAGCGGATGGTCCCGCCAAATTCAGACAGGGTTTCACGTGCCCCGCCCTACTCAGGATACCACTATCCTTATCTTCTCTTACTTATACGGGACTATCACCCTCTTTGGTTTACCTTTCCAGGTAATTCTAATTCAATCCGCAAGAAAT
>NZ_JBPZTE010000003.1:0-532 GCF_051908335.1 Flavobacterium sp. MAHUQ-57
AGTTATGGCATGTTCCCGATACTGAAGCCAACAGAATCCGATTTAAATTAAAAACAATACAAGAGTCTATGCCTTCTGAAGAAGGTATTTTAGCGATTGAAAATTTTTCCAGACATTTAAAATCGAAGCGATACAGTCAGAATACCATAAAATCCTATTGTGATGCGTTGCAATCATTTTTGGTATTCTACAGGGAAAAGCCGGTAAAAGACATCACGAATGAGGATGTTATACGCTACAACAACGATTATATCATAAAGCACCGGCTTTCGTCATCTTATCAAAACCAGATTGTTAATGCGATTAAGTTATTTTTTAGGATTGTAAATGAAAAAGCGATCCATCCTGATTTGATTCATCGTCCGAAACGCGAAAAGAAACTTCCCAATGTTTTGAGTAAAGAAGAGGTGAAATTGCTTTTGGAATCCACCTCCAATTTAAAGCACAAAACCATGCTGAGTTTGCTTTATGCCTGCGGATTACGAAGAAGCGAATTGCTGAACCTAAAGCTTACGGATATAGATTCGAAGCG
>NZ_JBPZTE010000004.1:0-765 GCF_051908335.1 Flavobacterium sp. MAHUQ-57
TACTCGTAGTAACCTGCCTTCGCAATTGGTATTCCATGTAATCTCTAAGCATTTCACCGCTACACTACATATTCTAGTTACTTCCAAGTAATTCAAGTTCTACAGTATCAATGGCCGTTTGATCGTTGAGCGACCAGATTTCACCACTGACTTATAAAACCGCCTACGGACCCTTTAAACCCAATGATTCCGGATAACGCTTGGATCCTCCGTATTACCGCGGCTGCTGGCACGGAGTTAGCCGATCCTTATTCTTACAGTACCGTCAAGTTCCCTCACGAGGGAGTGTTTCTTCCTGTACAAAAGCAGTTTACAATCCATAGGACCGTCATCCTGCACGCGGCATGGCTGGTTCAGGCTTGCGCCCATTGACCAATATTCCTCACTGCTGCCTCCCGTAGGAGTCTGGTCCGTGTCTCAGTACCAGTGTGGGGGATCTCCCTCTCAGGACCCCTACCCATCGTTGCCTTGGTGTGCCGTTACCACACCAACTAGCTAATGGGACGCATGCTCATCTTGTACCGTTGGAACTTTAGTAACAAAAAGATGCCTTTTCGTTACACTATGGGGTATTAATCCAAATTTCTCTGGGCTATCCCCCTGTACAAGGTAGATTGCATACGCGTTACGCACCCGTGCGCCGGTCTCAAAGGAGCAAGCTCCTTCTACCCCTCGACTTGCATGTGTTAAGCCTGCCGCTAGCGTTCATCCTGAGCCAGGATCAAACTCTTCATCGTATAATTTTTAAAGCTTACGCTTAATTTT
>NZ_JBPZTE010000006.1:0-4071 GCF_051908335.1 Flavobacterium sp. MAHUQ-57
GCCCGCCTGCGCAGATGGTACTGCAATCCTGTGGGAGAGTATGTCGCCGCCTTTCTTTAAAGAATCCTCATCAGAAATGATGGGGATTTTTTGTTATAGGTGCACCGTGTCGCCCTTCGGGCTCGATTCGCCGCATTTCTTTATAAAATGGTTTATGAATTTATTTATCATCTATAATTTAAGTATTTAATCTAAAATAAAAAGCGAAGCTTTTTTGGCTTGATGAATAACAATTATAGTTTTCTTATTGAGTTGAAACTTGAATCAATTTTTTGTAAATCTTACCTTATAGATTTACTTTATTTGAGGATATTACATCTTAAAAAATTGTTATCACTTATATTTTTCATAACTTTATGTTAATCAAAGGGTTAAGGTTATGAAAAATATTATCATCTCAAATTTTCACCCTATCTTAGTAGGGAACCTAATCAACCAATCTAAACTTAATCAGTATACAAAATTTCTTTATCATCATTTTCAAAATCATCCAGTAAGACAGAGTACAGGATATTTTGAGGAAGAAGAAGAAAATGAGAATCTAGTAAGCTTTAATGTTGTGTCTGATCACGTGGATAAATATGCCATATCTCACGCAAATATTAATAGTAGACAGGTGCTTATTTTTGAAGAAGTTGAGAGCTTTATTCAAAATGAAATGGAAAATGTATCCCACGAAGATTATATTTTTCCAATTGATTTTGAAATTCATTCAGGAAATACTTTTGGACCAAAAATTGAAATGAGGATGGATTGGTTCAGGAGGAAAATGCGTACAGTTTTTGATCAATTTTATGCAAACACACATTCGAAACCAGAAAATTTAATCCATGTAACATGTTCAGGGTATTCGTCGCCTAGTTTAGCTCAAGAGGCAGTTATAAAACGAAAATGGGAGACAGTCCAGGTTACTCATTCATACCATATGGGATGTTATGGAGCATTTCCTGCAATTCGAACCGCAATGTGTTTATTGAACCTCAGTAAATTAAACGGTCGCGTTGATATAGTGCATACAGAATTGTTATCCGCTCATTTGAATTTAACAGAATTTTCACCATCCAATACAATGATTTGCTCTCTATTTGCTGATGGATTTATTGGGTATTCTCTGTATGAAGAGGATAAATTCTACGAAGATAATGATCTCAGTCAAAAAAACGGTTTAAGAATTTTGGCTTCCCATGAAGTCATTATTCCTGATTCTTTAGAAGATATGTCTTGGGATTTGGGCGAATATAATTTTCTTATGACACTTTCTAAACGTGTTCCCGTTTTTATACGAAAAAATATCAAAGGATTTATGGATGCGCTTTGTGAAAAACTGCATTTGAATTTTGATGATATTAAAAGTGATATCTGTTTTGCTATTCATCCCGGCGGTCCTAAAATTATTGATTATGTTATTGAAGAATTGGGACTTGAGTTGGATCAGGCTAAATGGTCCTATGAAATTCTCAGAAGACAAGGTAATATGTCATCAGCTACAGTTCCGCATATTTTTAATGAAATTGTAAATGATAAGTCTATTGCTCCTGGTACAAAAATAATTGGTATAGCATTTGGACCGGGACTTACAGCAACGGGCCTCTTTTTAGAAAAAGTATAATCTAACTGATTTAGGTTATCTAATGTACTACTTATAGTACTAAAAGTGTTAAAATTGGCACTTAAAAATTTTAAGAATTATTTTATGAGTAATTTTATTACGTAGTTGTAAATTACTGATATTTAATGGTTTATTGTGATAATGAGTTGTCATTATAAATACCACTTCAATACAATCAAGCCTGATTAAACCCTCTTTTATTTATTTAAAACTTTTTTAAAAATGAACATTTCTTTTGATTTTGTTCCCACAATTCTGTAACTAAAACCTATTTCATAATAATGGTATTAAACATGTATTATTATGAAAAAATTTATTTTTTTGACACAGAAAAATAAGGTTTATCATTTTTTTGCGCATTCCTGTTGTAGTTTGATGCGTATTGATAAACTACTTATTATTGTATTTTTTTCACTTTTCTCGATTAATGTTTCTGCTCAATTGGTAGGAGATGCGACGGTTAAAGCTAATTTTGGTGTTGAAGCTGATGTATATGCAAATCGTCTTCAATTTCCAAATGCTGATGTACCTGTTGTACCATTACCTAACGCCGCAGGAACTGATGATTGGTTTGTTAATCAAACTCTATATCCTGGAAGTGGAAAAGGTGTAATCGACCAAACAAATGCGGCTGCAATAACTGCTTTAATTCAAGGGACATCTAAAAATAATTATGCTTTTGAACGTAGACAATCGATTACAACGCCAACTTTCCCTTTTCCTTACCCAATTGTAGATGGGTATTTGTGGTTAGATTCAGTGTATGGACGTGATAACAATAGTGCTCAGGGAGAATCTGACTTGAGTATATTTGGAGGTACAGGAGATAAAAACTCCGATAATCCAAATACTTGGGCACTAAGTACAGGAAGTATACCTCAGAAAGACGATATTATTGATGTTTACGCCCATTTAAGAGGGATAGGCCCTAAAGCACCTTCTGATATAGATCCCAGACCTTTCACCGAACTTTGGGCTTTTGCCGGAGGTTCTCTTCGTGAAACTAATGGTAGTAAACATATCGACTTTGAATTTTTCAGAACTTTAATCGATTATGTTCCCGGCGATATAGTTTTCGGTAACACTGGAAATGACGGTGGCCGAACAGCTTGGGATTTTGATGCAACGGGTAATATTCTAGTTCCGGGTACTTTAATCATTTCCATCGATTATGAAGGTGGTGGTACTAAACCTGATGTTCGTATCCGAGTTTGGATGAATCAGGCTGATTTAGCCAATTTTAATTCTTTAGCAAACAGACCTTTTAATATTGATGCTTCTACCTTTGAACAAGGACTAAATAGCGGTGCTTTTGGTTATGTAAGAATTGAAGCATTGAATAATGCTGTACCAAATCTTTTTGGACGTGTGAACAAAGAAGCAATTACTTTAGCCGCTCCATGGGGTACTATTGAAGGTGAAAATGCATCATTTGAAACTAGTTATAAAGAACTTCAATTTGTCGAAATCGGAATCAATTTGACTGCTTTCGGATTGGATAGACGTGGAGAAGAAGATCCTTGTTCTAATATTTTAGGTAGTTTGTTAGTCAAAACAAGATCAAGTGCAGGTGGTAATAGCGATTCATTTACAAGTGAATTAAAAGACTTTGCCGGTCCTTATATTTTTGGTAATTCGACAGATCCATCTGTTGATCTTACCGGAGGAGGAGAAATCAATTGTGATAATCCAACTTTAACACTTACTGCAACTTTAACGAATCCAATGACTCCTTCATCAAGTGTAAATTATTCATTTTATGGTCCTGATAACGATAATGACCCAAGCAATGGTTTTGGACCACTACTTCAAGGACCTTCAGCAGATAATACACTCGATTTAAATTCATCTAATCAACCAGGAACTTATACTGTAGTTGTTGATGCTCTAGCTTTTCCTGGTTGTAGTAAATTTGACAGAGTTGATGTAACTGTTGTTAATTGTGACCCTGTCGATGTTGCTGGCCCAGGTAATTCATCTACTAGTCAATGTGACTATGCGAATCAAGCTGCTGTAGATGCTGCATTTGCTGCGTGGTTAGCTCAGTTCCAAACATTAAACAATGGTTGTGGTGGCACTGCACAATTTACAGGCGACCCTAGAATAGCTCCTAGTTTATGTAACGGTGGAACGGTTAATGTGACCTATAGTATTGCCGATAGTTGTACTGATGACAGTGTGACCGCCAGCTTTACTTTGAATGGTGAAGCCGACGTTGATGTTGCTGGTCCAGGTAATTCATCTACTAGTCAATGTGACTATGCAGATCAAGCTGCTGTAGATGCTGCATTTGCTGCATGGTTAGCTCAATTCCAAACTTTAAACGATGGTTGTAATGCTGTAGCACAATTCAGCGGCGATCCTAGAGTGGCTCCAAGATTGTGTGATGGCGGAGTAGTAAATGTTACTTATAGCATTGCTGATAACTGTAGCCAAGATAGCGTTAGTGCCAGCTTTACTTT
>NZ_JBPZTE010000006.1:4081-4492 GCF_051908335.1 Flavobacterium sp. MAHUQ-57
CGGAGATCCTAGAGTGGCTCCGAGATTGTGTGATGGCGGAGTAGTAAATGTTACTTATAGCATTGCTGATAACTGTAGCCAAGATAGCGTTAGTGCCAGCTTTACTTTGAATGGTGAAGCCGACGTTGATGTTGCTGGTCCAGGTAATTCATCTACTAGTCAATGCGACTATGCAGATCAAGCTGCTGTAGATGCTGCATTTGCTGCATGGTTAGCTCAATTCCAAACTTTAAACGATGGTTGTAATGCTGTAGCACAATTCAGCGGAGATCCTAGAGTGGCTCCAAGATTGTGTGATGGCGGAGTGGTAAATGTTACTTATAGCATTGCTGATAACTGTAGCCAAGATAGCGTTAGTGCCAGCTTTACTTTGAATGGTGAAGCCGACGTTGATGTTGCTGGTCCAGGTAA
>NZ_JBPZTE010000006.1:4504-4876 GCF_051908335.1 Flavobacterium sp. MAHUQ-57
TGGTGATCCTAGAGTGGCTCCAAGATTGTGTGATGGCGGAGTAGTAAATGTTACTTATAGCATTGCTGATAACTGTAGCCGAGACAGCGTTAGTGCCAGCTTTACTTTGAATGGTGAAGCCGACGTTGATGTTACTGGCCCAGGTAATTCATCTACTAGTCAATGTGACTATGCAGATCAAGCTGCTGTAGATGCTGCATTTGCTGCATGGTTAGCTCAATTCCAAACTTTAAATGATGGTTGTAGCGCTGTAGCACAATTCAGCGGAGATCCTAGAGTGGCTCCAAGATTGTGTGATGGCGGAGTGGTAAATGTTACTTATAGCATTGCTGATAACTGTAGCCGAGACAGCGTTAGTGCCAGCTTTACTTT
>NZ_JBPZTE010000006.1:5214-5850 GCF_051908335.1 Flavobacterium sp. MAHUQ-57
CGGAGATCCTAGAGTGGCTCCAAGATTATGTGATGGCGGAGTGGTAAATGTTACTTATAGCATTGCTGATAACTGTAGCCGGGACAGCGTTAGTGCCAGCTTTACTTTGAATGGTGAAGCCGACGTTGATGTTGCTGGTCCAGGTAATTCATCTACTAGTCAATGTGACTATGCAGATCAAGCTGCTGTAGATGCTGCATTTGCTGCATGGTTAGCTCAATTCCAAACTTTAAATGATGGCTGTAATGCTGTAGCACAATTCAGTGGTGATCCTAGAGTGGCTCCAAGATTGTGTGATGGCGGAGTGGTAAATGTTACTTATAGCATTGCTGATAACTGTAGCCGAGACAGCGTTAGTGCCAGCTTTACTTTGAATGGTGAAGCCGACGTTGATGTTGCTGGTCCAGGTAATTCATCTACTAGTCAATGTGACTATGCAGATCAAGCTGCTGTAGATGCTGCATTTGCTGCATGGTTAGCTCAATTCCAAACTTTAAATGATGGTTGTAATGCTGTAGCACAATTCAGCGGCGATCCTAGAGTGGCTCCAAGATTGTGTGATGGCGGAGTGGTAAATGTTACTTATAGCATTGCTGATAACTGTAGCCGAGACAGCGTTAGTGCCAGCTTTACTTT
>NZ_JBPZTE010000006.1:6083-16740 GCF_051908335.1 Flavobacterium sp. MAHUQ-57
AGATCCTAGAGTGGCTCCAAGATTGTGTGATGGCGGAGTAGTAAATGTTACCTATAGCATCGCTGATAACTGTAGTCGAGATAGCGTTAGTGCCAGCTTTACCTTGAATGGTGAAGCCGACGTTGATGTTGCTGGTCCAGGTAATTCATCTACTAGTCAATGTGACTATGCAGATCAAGCTGCTGTAGATGCTGCATTTGCTGCGTGGTTAGCTCAATTCCAAACTTTAAACGATGGTTGTGGTGCAGTAGCTGAATTTAGTGGCGATCCTAGAGTAGCTCCGAGATTGTGTGATGGTGGAACAGTAAATGTTACCTATCGCATCGCTGATAACTGTAGTCGAGATAGTGCAAGTGCTAGCTTTATTCTAAATGCCGCAGAAGAGCTTACTATTACATGTCCTCCGAATGTTGATTTAACATGTAGTCAAGATCCGAAAACTGAATTTGATGCATGGATAGCTACCTTCGGTTTCACAGGTGGTTGTAGCCCAATTGCAACGGATTTATCTTCTTATACATTGCCTAAACCAGGTCAATCAGTTACAATAACATATGAGGTTAGTGATAATTGTGATACTGAATCGTGTACGGTTACTTTTAAAGTGCCAGAATGTAGCGAAGTACATTGTACCTATACTCAAGGTTATTATGGAGAATTAAATGGTTCTGCTTGTACACCTGATGGACAACCAACTTATGATCATCAAATCATGATTAACGCAATTAATCAAGCTGGTGGTGCATTTGATTTTGGTAGTACTGGAACGGGTAATTACTTTACGTTGAAAGCTTCTGATGTGTATGGTAATTCAGACCCAACGCAAAATAATGTGTTTGTAATGCTTCCAGGTGGAGGTAATCCAAGAGCATTAGTTGGATTTGCTACCTATGATCAGTATTCTACTTGGTCTGATGATGATCCATTAAGAGCTTCAGGCTCAAATAAAGGACGTATTAATAACAATTTGTTGAGTCAAACTATGACGATGTTCTTTAACTTATCATTAGATTCAGGTTTAGGTGACGTTGTTTTAGAGAAAAAATTCGCTACAGCTGATGTAGCGTGTGGAAGTGAAATTCCGGATCCTAGAACATACACAGAGTTTGCTATATCAAATACTGTAATTAACTACTTAAATGCGAATTATGCAGGCGGCGCAACAGTTGCAAATCTGTTTATTTTGGCCAATAAAGCATTAGGTGGTGAAAACATTGGAAGTTTAACACATTCTGATATTAATGGTGCAGTTGATGCTATCAATAGAGGATATGATGGTTGTAGAATTAAAGTAAGACTAAATACAAGTTCTTTAACTCTTACAACTAGCGTGGTTAGTCCTATTGTAGATGAACCGGTATTTACTGCTTATCCAATTCCTTTCAAAGATATCTTGAATATTAAATACGATTTCGATTATACTTCGGATGTGAAAATTCAGATATTTGATACGAAAGGTTCACTATTGATGACAGAAAGTGATACAGATGCTTATCCTAACAAAGAAATTTCAATCCGACCTTCATTCAATAGAGGTGATGGACAATTGTTCTTTGTGAAATTGATTACCAATAGAGGAGTAAGTATTAAAAAAGTTATCTCCCAAAAATAAATAGTTTCATTTAAAAAAGAAAGTCCTCCCAAACGGGAGGACTTTTGTTTTGATATCTGATATATTTTACTTTACTAAACCTCTTGAAATTACAATACGTTGAATTTCAGAAGTTCCTTCGTAAATCTGAGTAATTTTAGAATCCCTCATCATTCTTTCAACATGATATTCAGCAACATACCCGTTACCACCATGAATTTGAACAGCATCATTAGCTACTTCTAAAGCAACCTCAGAAGCATACAATTTAGCCATAGCTCCAGAATGAGCAATATCTAAACCTTGATCTTTTTCCGCGGCAGCCTTATGTACTAACAAACGAGCAGCAGTAGTTTTTACATGCATATCTGCTAATTTGAATGCAATTGCCTGGTGTTGGAAAATTGGTTTACCAAAAGCAACGCGTTCTTGAGCATATTTTAAAGCCAATTCGTAAGAACCTTGTGCAATTCCTAATGCTTGAGAAGCAATTCCAATTCTACCTCCATTTAAAGTTGACATTGCGAAAGCAAACCCAAAACCATCTTCACCAATTCTATTTTCTTTTGGAACTTTTACATCATTAAATAATAATGTGTGTGTATCAGAACCACGAATACCCATTTTCTTTTCTTTTGGACCAACTTCAAAACCTGGCATCCCTTTTTCAACAATAAGCACATTAATTCCTTTGTGTCCTTTTGAAGCATCAGTTTGTGCAATTACAAGATAGGTAGAAGCAGTTCCACCATTAGTAATCCAGTTTTTAGTACCATTTAATAAATAATGGTCGCCCATGTCAATTGCTGTAGTTCTTTGCGAAGTTGCATCAGAACCAGCTTCAGGTTCAGATAAACAAAACGCTCCAATAACTTCACCTTTTGCTAACGGAGTTAAATATTTTATTTTTTGCTCTTCTGTACCATATTTCTCTAAACCTGCACAAACCAAAGAGTTGTTTACAGACATGATAACTGCAGCAGAAGCATCAATCTTCGCTATTTCCTCCATCGCTAATACGTAAGAAACGCTGTCTAAACCTGCACCACCATATTTCGGATCAACCATCATTCCCAAAAATCCTAATTCAGCCATTTTTTTAACTTGCTCAGTTGGGAAAATAGAATGTTCGTCTCTTTCAATAACTCCAGGTAACAATTCACTTTGAGCGAAATCTTTCGCTGCTTGTTGAATCATCAATTGTTCTTCGCTTAAAGTAAAGTTCATCTTATTTTGTAATTTTGTTTAATGAATTTTTAAAGTTCCCAAAGATAGACAATTATACCAATTTTTCAAGTAGAATGATTAATTTTAACCCATGTTAAAACAGAAGTACAACGTTGTAGGAGTAATGTCGGGCACTTCGCTTGACGGCGTCGATTTAAGTCATGTTCGATTTACTATAGAAGATGGAAAATGGAGTTTTGAAATTCAAGAAAGTGAAACTGTTGCTTATGAAGAACAACTGATAAAACAACTCAAAGAAGCGGTTGATTATCCTAAAAATGAACTGGACAATCTGAATCAAAAATATACTGAAATTCTAGGTGAAATAATACGTGATTTTATTGCCAAACACCATCTCAAAGATCTAGATGCCGTATGCAGCCACGGTCATACTATTTTACATCAGCCACAAAACGGATTCACACTTCAAATTGGAAATTTGCCCAATATTGCGACTATAGTTAAAGAAAAAGTTATTTGTGACTTCAGGGTTCAGGATGTGAAATTAGGTGGTCAGGGAGCGCCTTTAGTTCCTATTGGTGATCGAATTTTATTCTCGGAATATGACTATTGTCTTAATTTAGGAGGTTTCTCTAATGTTTCTTTTGAACAAAATGGAAAACGTTTGGCTTTTGATATTTCCCCGGTGAATACAGTTTTGAATTTTTATGCAAATCAACTAGGTTTCGCCTATGACAATAAAGGTGAAGTTTCGCGTAATGGAACCGTTTCAGAGGAGTTATTGGCCGAATTGAATCAATTGGAATTCTACCAAAAATCATATCCAAAATCACTCGGTTTTGAATTTGTAAAAACTATAATTTTTCCGATAATCGAAAAGTATCCAATCACTATAGAAGATAAATTGAGAACATTTACAGAACATATCGCAGTACAAATAAGGGATGCATTTTCGTACAAAAAAGGAAGACTATTGGTCACTGGTGGCGGTGTTTACAATGATTTTTTAATTGAAAGAATGCAATTTCATCTTCCGGAAATGCAAATTCAAATACCTAACAGAAAAATAATTGAATTTAAAGAAGCATTAATTTTTGCATTATTAGGAGTCTTAAGGCTTAGAAATGAGGTGAATGTGCTCTCAAGTGTAACTGGAGCTAAGTCGGATCATTGTTCAGGCACGGTTTTTGATAACAAATGAAAATAATTTTTAACGATTAGCTTTCAGATGTTTAATAAAAGAAGTACTTTTGCACACCCTAAAAATACAACAATGAAAAGAAAAATTTTAATGACATTATTAGTGGTAATGTCTAGCTTCGTATCACAAGCACAAACACAATTTGAACAAGATGGTGTAACAATCCCAAGAACTATCGAAGTTCAAAAGAAATCTCTACAACTTAACGGTTACGGAACAAGATCAAAAGCATGGATTGATGTTTATGTTCAAGCGTTATATCTTTCTCAATTGTCTCAAGATGCAGCATATATTTTAGAAAGTGATGCAGATATGGCAATTCGCATTCAAATTACTTCTAAATTGGTTACTTCTCACAAATTGACTAAAAACATGGAAAATGGTTTTGAAAAATCTTGTGGAACCAATTTGGCTGCAATGCAACCTAAAATTGACATGTTAAAGTCAATGTTAGCGGATAAAATTGTTGAAAAAGATGTTTTTGTATTGGCTTACAATACGTTAGAAGATGCTGTTTTTGTTTATAAAAATGACCAATTAAAAGGTAAAATCCCTGGATTGGACTTCAAAAAAGCATTATTCGGTATCTGGTTGGCTGAAAGCCCAGCTGATAAAGATTTAAAAGAAGAGTTGTTAGGTAAAAAATAACAATTTTTACATAAAATAAACTGAATAACTTCCTTAAAGCTATTTTTAAGGAAGTTATTTTTTTTAAATTTGCCCAACTTTTAAAAATACACAACACTAAAACCATGAAAGAGCTTTTAAAGAAATTTGAAAATAAAGAACCAGAAGTAGTATTCCATTGGAAAGATCCAGAAACGGATGCAGAAGGATGGACAGTTATCAACTCATTAAGAGGCGGAGCAGCTGGAGGAGGAACTCGTATGCGCAAAGGTTTGGATATGAACGAGGTTTTGTCTTTGGCAAAAACGATGGAAGTTAAATTTTCGGTTTCTGGACCAGCTATCGGTGGTGCAAAATCAGGAATCAATTTTGATCCTGCCGATCCAAGAAAGCAAGGTGTTTTGCAACGTTGGTACAAAGCGGTTTCTCCTTTGTTAAAAAGTTACTACGGGACTGGAGGTGATTTGAACGTTGATGAAATTCATGAAGTGATTCCAATGACAGAAGAATGTGGTGTTTGGCATCCGCAAGAAGGTGTTTTTAATGGACATTTTAAACCAACTGAGGCAGATAAAATCAACCGTATCGGGCAATTACGTCAAGGTGTAGTGAAAGTGATTGAAAATACCACTTTCTCACCGGATATTGCCAGAAAATATACAGTAGCCGATATGATTACCGGTTATGGTGTTGCTCAGGCTGTACGTCATTTTTATGATATTTACGGTGGATCGGTTGTTGGTAAAAAAGCTATCGTTCAAGGTTTTGGGAATGTAGGTTCTGCAGCTGCTTTTTATTTAGCTGAAATGGGAGCCAAAGTTGTTGGTATCATTGATAGAGATGGTGGTGTGATTAATGAAAATGGATTCTCTTTTGAAGAAATCAGAAACTTATTCCTAAACAAAGACGGAAATAAATTAGTGGCTAATACTATGATTCTTTTTGAGGAAATCAATGCTAAAATTTGGTCTATTGGTGCAGAGGTATTCGCTCCTTGTGCAGCTTCACGTTTGGTTACCAAAGAACAAGTAGATAATATGATAGCTTCTGGATTGGAAGTGATTTCTTGTGGAGCTAACGTTCCTTTCGCGGATAAAGAAATTTTCTTCGGTCCGATTATGGAAGATGTAGATAGTAAAGTGAGTTTAATTCCTGACTTTATTTCAAATTGTGGTATGGCACGAGTGTTTGCTTACTTCATGGAGAAGAAAGTGCAAATGACAGACGAAGCTATCTTTAATGATACATCAGATATCATCAAAAAAGCAATCGAAAAAACGCATGCCGCGGGAACTGATAAAAAGAACATCAGTGCAAGAGCATTTGAAATAGCCTTGAAACAATTGGTATAATTATTGCATTTTAGTTCTTAAACATAACAAAAAAATAGTATTTTCGTTACTATTAGTGTTACTAAGAACAATTACGATGCAAACATTAGAATTATCAGCAAAAGAAAAGAGAAAATCATTGGTTTTGACACTTGTGATTTACGCTTTGTTTTTGCTGATTTTGTTTTTTATACGATTTTGGCCTCCCAATAATGACAAAGATTTAGCTATGTTAGCTGGCGGAGGTGGAGGTGGAGGTGTTACCATCAATTTCGGAAACAGTGACTTTGGTTCAGGTAAAGATTTTCAAAGTGAGGAGCTGGATGTGAAAACGGTAAAGGCTGTGGCATCTCAATCCGAACCCGAGGAGGATATTATTTCAGGGGAAGCTGATGATAATGAGGTGGTAAATATTCCCAAAAAAACGAATCCAGTAAAAGTTACTAAACCGAAAGTCAAAATAGACCCGAAACCGGTTGCCGAAACAAAACCTAAAGTGAATAAAAACACCAATGATGCTTTATCAAGTATTTTAGGCGGTTCCAAAAAAGGTGGTGATGGTGACGATTCGCGTTCCGGAAATAAAGGAAAAACCAACGGAAGCTTAGGCTCCAATGACTACTACGGGAGCGGTGGCTCCGGAGGAGGAACAGGTGGTGGTACTGGTACCGGAAACGGAACGGGTACTGGAAGTGGTTCTGGATCGGGTTCAGGTGGTGGTTCGGGAAGCGGAAGCGGTGGAGGAATTGGGTATTCTTTAGGAAATAGAAAAGCCTTGTCAAAACCACAACCGAGATATACATGTAATGAAGAAGGGCGTGTGGCAGTTAGGGTAACCGTTGATAAAAATGGAAATACCATTGCAGCCGAACCAGGTGTGAAAGGAACAACGAATACAGCAGGTTGTTTGTTGCAGCAGGCTAAGATTGCTGCTATGAATACCAAATGGCAGGCAAGTTCAGACGCACCGGATAGACAAATTGGAAATATTGTTTATAACTTCAGTTTGAATTAAGAATGAAAAAAATATTTTCATTCTTTTTCGTATTTCTAAGTGTTGGTTTTTCAGCACAGAACACCTTTAGTGCTTCAGATATGGACAAAATCAGAAAGATTTCCCAAATGGTTGATCATACTGATGAGCATCTTTTTAAAAATGAATTTGAAAAAACATTTTATTATCAGAAAAATAAAAAATCAGTTATTGATTTAAAAAAAGAGGACATTTTTTATGCTGAATATTGCTTGGGGAAAGAGAAGAATGGAAGCATTGTTTTTATCTCTAAAAAAGTAATTTCTGATGAAAATTCTTCGGGATATCTTGCGAAAAGTTATTTCAATACCAAAGGACATTTGGTCGCATATATCGTGGAAAGAAATGAGAAAGAAGGATCAAAAGAATATAGTGTTAAGAATTTGATTTATTTTGAAGAAAATTCGACAGTTTTAAGGGAAAAGGATTATTATTATCTCAACGGTAAGATTAGTTATGGGCCAAATCATATTTATAGGACTGGTGCAGTTTCTCCATACGAATTGACACTCTATAATTTTTTTTCAGTAAATGCTTTTATAGGAATTAAAAAATCAGATTTTATTTATTCCCGATTGGCTAATCCCGTTGGTTCGGGTTCTGGTTATGGATCAGGTAATGGTTCCGGAAGCAGAAGCGGTGGTAGTCTTGCGTATGCTTTAGGTAATCGAAAAGTTTTAGTAAAACGACCACTGGACTACACCTGTAAAGAAGAAGGAAAGGTTGTTGTGCAGGTTACGGTGGATAAAAGTGGAAATACTATTAGTGCAATTGCGGGTATAAAGGGAACCACAAATAACACCCCTTGTCTATTAGAACAAGCAAAACGTGCAGCTTTGAATACCAAATGGCAGGCAAGTGCTGATGCTCCGGATAAACAGATTGGTAAAATAACCTACAATTTTAGCCAGAACAAATTATTTGAGCTTTTAAATAATTAAAAACCGACTACAATTAGTCGGTTTTTTTATGCGATGATTGTCTTTTTGAATGAATGACTCCTTTTTAGAGGTGTGAGGGATCGAAGCATTTGTTTGAGCTCTTTTGTCCGCCAGGCAAAAAGCGAGTGCGGAGAGCCCGACCCAAAGGGGCACACCCAAATTATTTTGATGCACTTGTGGCAATAACAAATTTTAAATTGTTTTTCACGCCAATTTGCAATACATCTACCAAATCCTGGACTTGTAAATTGTAAGGAATGCGTACTACAACAGCTTGTTCTTTATTATCACCAATCTTTGCTAAAAGTTCGGCTTCTAGTTTGTCAAAAGGAACTTCCTGTTTGTCTAAGAAAAAGCGTTTTTCTTCTGTTACCGATAAACTGATGAGTTGTTTATTGGTTTTTTCATTGTTTTTCGCTTTCGGCAACGTCATTTTAATCACATTCGGATTGGCTAATGTCGATATAATCAAAAAGAACAAAAGCAAGAAAAACATGATGTCGCTCAATGAACTCGTTGCGACTTCCGCTTCGAATCGTTTATTTCGTCTTATCGGCATTGGGTCTCTGGATTATGTTAACAAATTCCAATACGTGACGTTGCATATTCAACGAATAATTGTCAATCATACTGTTGTATAAGTGATATCCTGAATAGGCTACAATACCTACAATCAATCCGGCACCACTACTGATCATCTTTTCATATAAACCTCCTGAAATATTTCCGATACTGATGTTTTCAGTCACCGAAATACTGTAGAAAATTTTAATTACCCCGGAAATCGTTCCAATGAATCCTAAGGTTGGTGCAATACCGGCAATTAATCCTAATATGGCCAATTTCTTCTCCATTTCACCAATTTCGATATTGGCTACTTTTTCCATATTGGACTCGATTTCGGCAATGGGTCTTCCAATTGTTTGAATTCCTTCCTTAATCACGTTTGCAGAAGCTGCACCGTCTCTTTCAGCAGCAGTAATGGCTAAATCAATACTTCCGTTATTCAAATGGGTACGAATATCTTTTAATAAATGAGGATCGTGTTTAGTTGCTTTTTTGATGTACAAATACCGCTCGATAATGATGTATATTGTGTAAAATAATAAGGCAGCAATAGGAATTAGGAAAAATCCGCCTTTGAAAATAAATTCTAATACTGATATTTCATTGTCTTTAGCAATGTTTTGTACCACGGCACCAGTTGCTTGGGCGATGGTATCGTTTTGGGTTTGTAATAAAAATCCAATCATAAGGAAATTGTTGTAATTTATTGTAAAAATAGTTTCAATTTTGCAATAAAGATAATTGTCTGTAAAGTATTAAACTAAAAAATAACCGATTTATTTTATTGCTATATTTTTTATAGCCAAAACCGTTCCAAAATGAATTATAATGAAACAATAGCGTGGATGTTTGCCCAGTTGCCTATGTATCAACAACAAGGAGCATCAGCTTATAAAAAGGATTTAACGAATACATTGCTTTTGGCGAAACATTTAGGAAATCCTGAGGATAAATTGAAAACAATTCATGTAGCGGGAACCAATGGAAAAGGTTCTACTTCTTCGATGATTGCTTCTGTATTACAGGAAGCTGGGTATAAGGTAGGTTTGTATACTTCACCACATTTGAAAGATTTCAGAGAGCGAATTAAAATTAATGGTTCGATGATTTCTGAAGAATTTATTGTTGACTTTATAGCTAAAAACCACTCTTTTTTTTATGAGAACAGCTTGAGTTTTTTTGAAATGACTGTCGGTTTGGCTTTTGATTATTTTGTGAAAGAAGAAGTAGATGTAGCTGTAATTGAAGTAGGAATGGGTGGAAGGTTGGATTCTACTAATATTATAACACCTTTGGTTTCGATAATTACCAATATTGGTTTTGATCATATGCAATTTCTTGGAAATACTATAGAAGCGATTGCTTTTGAGAAAGCAGGTATCATTAAACCGGGTATTCCTGTTGTGATTGGGGAATATACTTCGGAAACGAAAGCGGTCTTTTTGAATAAAGCCGAAGAGTGCAGTTCGGAGATTTATTTTGCTTCTGATTTGATTTTGGAAGATTATCCTTGTGGATTGCTAGGCGATTATCAATTCCATAATAAAAAGTCTGTAGTGCAGACTATACGAGTCGTAAGGGATCAATTGTCGGTTTCAGAGGATCAGTTAAAAGCAGGTTTAATGAATGTAGTAGAAAATACTGGTTTGTTAGGGCGTTGGCAGCAATTGCAATCGAATCCGAAAGTGATTTGTGATACGGCACACAACAGCCACGGACTTAAAATTGTGTTGAATCAGATTCAAAAGGAAAATTTTGAGCGACTGCATATAGTTTTAGGTGTGGTTAACGATAAAGATTTGGAAGATATTTTGCCTTTATTTCCCAAAAATGCCCACTATTACTTCTGTAAACCGAATGTTCCGCGTGGATTGGATAAAAATATTTTAAAAAATGTTGCAAAAAGTTTCGGTTTGAATGGTTTGGTATGTGATTCGGTATCAGAAGCTTATAAAAGTGCTTTGTTGGAATCTAAAGAAAATGACTTCATTTACATAGGCGGAAGTACATTTGTTGTTGCAGAAATTGTGTAAATAATTTTGCAGAAGTAAAAAATACCTTTATATTTGCACCCACAATATCGGAAACGATATATGATAAAAGGGCGATTAGCTCAGCTGGTTCAGAGCACCTCGTTTACACCGAGGGGGTCGGGGGTTCGAACCCCTCATCGCCCAC
>NZ_JBPZTE010000006.1:17045-187787 GCF_051908335.1 Flavobacterium sp. MAHUQ-57
TTATCATGATGTTTGCCAACTTAAAATACAAACAAAAAAAGCACTTCAAATGAAGTGCTTTTTTGTTTGTATTGTGGGTGAATTATTTTTCAACCTTTTTGATATCTTTTAAAACCGCTCTGTTATCGTAATTTTCAATTACAATTTCTATAGGTTGGTTTTTTAAGGTTTTGCCTATAATCGTATATAATTTGCCACTTTTGTATTTGATATTACTTCGGTCAAAATCAACATCTCCATATTGTAAGGTGTTTTTAACATCTACGGTATCAATCCAGTCTTCGGCTAAAATTACAGAAGCTTCTTTCGATATGGTAAAAGATTTGGATTTGATGTTGCTTAGTACTCTATCATTTGGGAAATAGGTACAGCGCGTTTGCTTTTGGTTTAAAATCGCTACAACGGCAAACGAACTGATAGCAAAACCAATTAGAAAATAACTTAATCTATAACGTAATCTCATCTTGTTTTTATTTCTGCAAAAGTAGTGAGAATAATAAATTAAAACACAATTAAGTTGATATCTCTGTGTGTTAAATCAAACCATTCTCCGATAGTTTTGTTGGTCAAAATTCCATGGTAAAAGTAAACGCCACTTTTTAATCCTGCATCACAACGAATGGCACTTTCTATGCCGCCATCATCGGCAATTTGTAATAGATAAGGCGTGATAATATTGCTAATGGATAGTGAAGCTGTTTTTGAGTAGCGAGAGGGTATGTTGGGTACGCAATAATGAACAACACCATGCTTGATGTAGGTTGGGTTTTCATGTGTAGTGACTTCCGATGTTTCAAAACAACCACCGGTATCGATGCTTACATCAACAATCACAGCTCCTTTTTTCATGTTTTCAACCATGGTTTCAGTAACGATAATGGGTGTTCTGTGTTTGCCGCGCATAGCACCAATGGCAACGTCACATCTACGTAGCGATTTCATTAATGTTTTGGGTTGTACTGTAGAGGTAAAAATAGGTTGTTTTAAATTGTTCTGTAGACGGCGAAGTTTTGTAATCGAGTTGTCGAATACTTTTACAGAAGCACCTAATCCTAAAGCTGTTCTAACTGCGTATTCGGCTGCGGTTCCTGCTCCTAAAATAACAACTTCGGTTGGTCTGACACCAGTAATGTTGCCAAATAATAATCCATTTCCACCTTTTCCGCAGGTCATTAATTCGGCAGCTACTAAAACAGAGGCTGTTCCGGCAATTTCACTTAAGGATTTTACGGCAGGAAATGCATTGTCATCGTCTTTGATATATTCGAAAGCCAAAGCTGTTATTTTCTTCTTTTTTAAGGCTTCGAAATAGTCTTTTTTTCTGGTTTTAATCTGCAATGCCGATATGATGATCGTTTGAGGTTTCATCATTTCAATTTCGGTGATTGTAGGTGGTTCTACTTTAAGTATCATCGGACAATCGAAAACCTTTTGTGTATCGTTGGTGATTTCAGCGCCAGCATCACTGTAATCTTTGTCAGAATAACTGGCATTCACGCCAGCTCCAGCTTCAATTAAAACTCGGTGACCATGTGAAGTGATAGAACTTACAGCATCTGGTGTGAGACAAATGCGGCGTTCCTGATAGGAAGTTTCTTTAGGAATGCCAATAAAAAGTTCACTTTTATGTTTAGCTATTTCTAGTTTTTCTTCCTGAGGAAGTAATTCTTTCTTGCTAAAAGGGGTAATGGCCATAGTGTTATGTTATTTG
Source organism: Flavobacterium sp. MAHUQ-57 (assembly GCF_051908335.1). Classification (NCBI taxonomy): domain Bacteria; kingdom Pseudomonadati; phylum Bacteroidota; class Flavobacteriia; order Flavobacteriales; family Flavobacteriaceae; genus Flavobacterium; species Flavobacterium sp. MAHUQ-57. Next base: position 18,757 of record NZ_JBPZTE010000006.1, read on the forward strand.
GCACAAATTACAAAATTTCTCATAATCTAAACTAATTCCAGTAATCTATTTCCGTTCTCTAATTGGGTTATAGTTACTTCCGAATGATTTTCAGGGATTAAATCTGGGATTTTTTCGGCCCATTCAATGAAACACCAATTTCCAGAATACAAATACTCATCAATACCCATATCCAATGCTTCGGTTTGATTTTTTAGACGATACACGTCAAAATGATAAACTAATTGGTTGTTCGTAGTTTCGTATTCATTTACTAAGCTGAATGTAGGACTGCTGGTAGGATTGTCAACACCCAGATGTAAACATAACGCTTTGATGAAAGTGGTTTTTCCAGCGCCCATTTCCCCGTGGAAAAGAATCACTCTTTCTGGATTTGCAGTAATAACTTTTTCAGCAACTTCGTTAATCTGATCTATTGAAAATTCAATTTTCATGGGTGTGATGTTCTTTGTCATTCTTTTGCAAAAATACTAATTGAAAGAGAAATAAAAAGAGGAATTTTAATTAAGTAATAAAGGTTTTGATATTAAAAAAAAACCGATGAAAATTCATCGGTTATACAATTTATTTTTTAGGACTAAATACTAAAAAGGGTACAATCATTTCTTCTAATGAAATTCCACCATGTTGGTAGGTGTTTCTGTAATAACTCGCATAATGGTTGTAATTGTTGATATAGGCTAGGAAGTGATCGTTTTTTGCGAAAATATAAGAACTTGTCATATTTACGATAGGTAATCCAATTTTTTTCGGATCTTTTACTGCGTAGACATCTTTTTGTTCATAAGTCAAGCTTCTTCCGGTTTTGTAACGTAAATTCAAACTGGTGTTTTTATCGCCAATTACCTGTGAAGGGTTTTTTACGTTGATAGTTCCGTGATCTGTAGTCAGTACTAATTTGAAACCTAGTTTTTGAGCTTGCTGAATGATTTCCAATAGAGGTGAGTTTTTGAACCAGCTTAATGTTAGAGAACGATATGCTTTGTCGTCTGAGGCTAATTCTTTTACTACATCCATATCGGTTTTGGCATGCGACAGCATATCAACAAAATTGTATACAACAGCAACTAATTTTTTATCTTTTAATGCTTTGAAGTTTTCGGCTAATTTTTTTCCGTTGGTGAAATTTGTAATCTTGAAATATTCATGCGAAATGTCCATACGAAGTCGTTTCAACTGTGCCGTAAGAAATTCGGATTCATATAAATTTTTACCACCTTCGTCCACATCGTTTTTCCAGTACTCAGGATGTAATTTTTCCATTTCTAAAGGGAGTAATCCGGAAAACAAAGCGTTACGGGCGTATTGTGTAGCAGTTGGTAAAATGGCGTAATATGGTGTTTCGGCTTCCAACTTGTAATGATTGCTCAATACGCTTTCGAAAGCTTTCCATTGATCGTATCTTAAATTGTCGATGACCACGAACAATACATTTTCTTGTTTACGGAGTTCGGGTACTACCAGTTTTTTGAAAACTTCATGGGACTGAATAGGCTTGTGGGCATTGTGTTCAAACCAATCTTCGTAATTTTTTTCAATGAATTTACCAAATTGTGAATTGGCTTCGGCTTTTTGGGATTCTAAAATCTGGAACATGTTTTGGTCGTCTATATCTTCTAATTCCAATTCCCAGAATAGTAGACGTTTGTAAAATTCAGTCCATTCTTCAAAAGAATTTACCATCGCCATATCCATTGCGATTTTTCGGAATTCTTTCTGGTAATCTAAAGTTGTTTTTTCAGAAACCAATCGGGAATGATCCAGATTCTTCTTTAAGCTTAATAGGATTTGATTTGGATTTACCGGCTTAATAAGATAATCGGCAATTTTTGAACCAATGGCTTCTTCCATTATGTATTCTTCCTCACTTTTAGTAATCATAATTACTGGGACGGAAGATTTTTTTTCTTTGATTTCGGATAGCGTTTCCAGTCCTGACATACCCGGCATGTTTTCATCTAAAAAAACAATGTCAAAGTTTTCCTCCTGAAACATGTCAACGGCATCTCGGCCATTATTGCAGGTAGTTACTTTGTAATTTTTCTTTTCAAGGAATAATATATGAGGTTTTAATAAATCGATTTCATCATCGACCCAAAGTATCTTAATGTCCATAGTAGTTTATTTTCTGTTGCAATTTACTATTAATTAAACAGCACATTCATAATTTTATTATAAAAATAAGGATGCTTTTTTGATACAATTTTGAAATCAATATCTTTGATAACTAATCAAAACTAAAAAAAAACCAAATGAATTATTACAAAACGGCACTACTTTTAGTCGGAATTACTTTGTATACTGCAAGTTGCAAAAAGGAAAAAGACTTTGATCCGAATGCACCGGACGTTTTAGTGACTAACCGAGATACATTGGTTGATCCATCCGATGATTTTTTTGCTTATGCCAATGGTGGATGGTTTAAGAAAAACCCAATTCCGTCCACAGAACGAAGTAATGGTATTTTTAGAACTATCGGAGATACTATCAATAGTCAAATCAGACAGATTTGTGAAAAATCTGCGGCTGATTCAGCTGAAAAAGGTTCCAATAAACAGAAAATCGGTGACTTTTATGCTTCCGGTATGGATACCATTACAATTGATAAACTAGGTATTTCTCCACTGAAAAATGAATTAGCAAAAATTGATAAAATAAAAGATATTGATGGGCTTTTGCAAACTATGGCCTATATGCATACTATTGGCGCTAGTCCCGCTTTTGGGTTTTATGTAGGTCAAGATGATAAAAATAGTACACAATATGCTTTGTTTTTATCACAAGGTGGATTGGGTATGGGGAATAGAGATTACTATGTTAATTCAGATAAAGAAACAGTTACGATTCGCAATGAATATGTAAAGCATTTGGAGGCGATGTCTAAATTGATGGGTAATGATGCTTCGACTTCGAAGAAGAATGCTACAATTATTATGAAGTTGGAGACACAATTGGCTCTAAATTCACGTAAATTGGAAGATCTTCGTGATCCGAATAAAAATTACAACAAAATGTCTTTGGAAGAATTCAAAGCATTTACGCCAAATATGCCATGGGATACTATGCTAGCTGCAATGCATATAAAAAATGCAAAACAAGTAATTGTCGGACAGCCAGAATTTTATAAAGCATTGGATCAAACCCTAAGAACGTATTCGCTATCGGATTGGAAAACGTATTTAAAGTGGGATCTGATGAATACTTATGCTTCTTATTTAGGGAAAGATTTTGAAAAACAAAATTTCTACTTTTTCTCAACAGTTATGGGAGGAGTGAAAGAACAAAAACCAAGATGGAAGCGAGTAGTGGAGCAAACAGATAACTCTTTGGGGGAGTTGATTGGTCAAGTGTATGTAGAAGAATATTTGCCTGAAGGTACCAAAGAAAAATTGTTGGAAATAGGGAATAACATCCGTGATGTATATGCTGAGCGTATTCAGAAATTAGATTGGATGAGTCCTGAAACTAAGAAAAAGGCTTTGCATAAGTTGTCTGAAATTGTAATGAAAGTAGGATATCCAGATAAATGGAAAGATATGTCATCTGTAAATATCGATAGAAAGACTTACTGCGCTAATGTAATGAGTGTGAATAAGTGGGCATTTAATGATATGGTGGCTAAATATGGAAAACCAGTTGATAGAACAGAATGGGGAATGTATCCGCAAACCTATAATGCCTATTATAATCCAAGTAATAACGAAATTTGTGTTCCCGCATGCAATATAATTGTTCCTGGATTTGAAGGGCGTTTACCGGATGATGCTATTTTATATGGTATTATCGGTGGTTCTACCTTCGGACATGAAATTACACATGGTTTTGATGATCAAGGGTGTCAGTATGATGAAAAAGGGAATTTGAATAACTGGTGGACAGCGGAAGATCTGAAGAAATTCAAGGAGAAAACCAAGGCAATTGTTGATCAGTATAAACAATATGAGGCATTGCCAGGTAAGTTTGTAAATGGAGACGCTACGCAAGGTGAGAATATAGCCGATTTAGGCGGTGTGGTTATGGGATTCGAAGCTTTCAAAAAAACGACTCAATATAAAAACAAGGAAAAAATAGGCGGATTAAAACCGGAACAACGATTTTTCTTGGCATACGGGTATGCTTGGATGGTTAATATTAAACCTGAGGCACTGGGGCAACAATTGATAGTTGATGTTCATGCTCCAGCCAAATACCGAATTAACGGCCCGTTAAGTAATATTAATGAGTTTTATAAAGCATTTAATATCAAAGAAGGAAGTAAAATGTTTATTCCTTTGAAGAAAAGAATTGTAATTTGGTAAGTGATGTGCTGAATCTAAATAAATTAAGCCTGACAAGTTTTTGAAACCTGTCAGGTTTTTTTATCTTTGTTTACTTAAATCATTTTTTGTGAGTAACACGAATAAACTGAAAATCTTCAATGATCCTATATATGGTTTTATTACCATTCCGAATCCTTTAATTTACGATTTAATACAACATTCTTATTTCCAGCGTTTGCGTAGGATTTCTCAGATGGGTTTATCGTATTTGGTATATCCAGGTGCGAACCATACGAGATTTCATCATGCTTTGGGCTGTTTGCATATCATGCAGAAGGCAGTTGGTGTTTTGCGATTTAAAAATGTTCAAATATCCGAAGCGGAAGAAAATGCTTTATATATTGCTATTTTACTCCATGATATTGGACACGGCCCTTTTTCGCATGCTATGGAACACAGCATAGTAGAAGATGTGCATCATGAAGAAATATCGTTGTTATTCATGAAAAAGTTGAATGAAGAATTTGAGGGTAAATTAAGTTTGGCGATTCAAATTTTTAAAGGTGAATACCATCGAAAATTTATGTTGCAATTGGTTTCTAGTCAGTTGGATATGGATCGTATGGATTATCTGAAACGCGATAGTTTTTATTCAGGAGTGGAAGAGGGAAAAATCAATTCGGATCGTTTGATTCAAATGATGAATGTGGTTGATGATGTTTTGGTGATTGAAGAAAAAGGAATCTATTCGGTAGAAAAGTTTTTAATGGCACGCCGATTAATGTATTGGCAGGTGTATTTGCATAAAACAAGTTTGGTTGCCGAGGAAATTTTGACCAAAACATTGAAAAGAGCCAAAGAACTATACCAAAAAGGTGTTCAAGTAGAATGTAGTAAGCCATTGTATTTTTTTATTGAAAATAAAATTACCTTGGATGATTTTACTGATGAAATTCTTAACGAGTTTTCTAAATTAGATGATACAGACATTGTTGGAGCCATTAAAAACTGGCAATACCACGAGGATTTTACTTTGTCTGAATTGAGTAAAATGATCATTAATAGAGACTTGCTTAAAATTAAGATGAACGATGAAAAGTTTTCTTCGGAAGAAGTTCAGGAATTATTGGAACAATTTGCAAAAGAAAATGCATTGAGTATTCAAGAATCCAAATATTTTGTCTTTAAAGGAAAAATTAAAAATCAGGCGTATAGTAAAATTGCAGAACCCATTAGAATCTTGCAAAAAGACGGTGGTTTAGAAGATGTTGCTGTTTTGTCGGATCAATTATCTCTTAAAGCTCTATCGAAACACGTAACCAAATATTTTTTGTGTTACCCAAAACAACTCAATAAAAGTTAAATTATCATTAAAAATTTATATTTTTGTGCTAATGAAATTTACGGCCGAGCAAATAGCAGGAATTTTAGAAGGCGAAGTGGTGGGAAATCCAAACGCAGAAGTTTCTAAATTGTCTAAAATTGAAGAAGGTACTGAAGGTTCTTTAACATTTTTAGCGAATCCTAAATATATCAATTACATCTACGAAACGAAAGCTACAATAACGATTGTTAATGCTACTTTTGTTCCTGAAAACGAAATTGCAACTACCTTGATTAAGGTAGAGGATGCCTATAAGGCATTTTCAAAACTTCTAGAATTTTACAATCAAATTAAACTCAATAAAGTAGGAGTTGAGGTGCCTTGTGTGTTGTCAGAAACTGCTACACATGGTTCAAATTTCTATCTTGGAAGTTTTAGTTATGTAGGCGAAAATGTAGTAATTGGAGACAATGTGAAAATTTATCCCAACTCTTTTGTAGGTGATAATGTGGTAATTGGAGATAATACTATTATTTTTGCAGGCGCAAAGATTTATTCCGAAACAATCATTGGGAAAAATTGTACAATTCATTCTGGCGCCATAGTTGGAGCAGATGGTTTTGGTTTTGCACCTAATGAAAACGGCGAATACAGCAAAGTACCGCAAATAGGAAATGTAATACTAGAAGATAATGTTGATGTTGGTGCAGGAACTACTATCGACCGTGCTACCCTAGGTTCAACCATTATCCGTAAAGGAGTAAAACTAGACAATCAAATCCAAATTGCGCACAATGTGGAAATTGGTGAAAATACGGTAATTGCTGCACAAAGCGGTATTGCTGGCTCAACCAAAATCGGTAAAAATTGTATGATTGGAGGTCAGGTTGGTATTGCAGGTCATCTTGTTGTAGGCAACGGAGTTCGTATACAAGCACAAACCGGAGTAGGGAGAAATATTAAAGACAATGAAACATTACAGGGAAGTCCGGCTTTAAATTACAGCGATTACAATAAGTCGTATGTGCATTTTAAGAACTTGCCCAAAATCGTTTCAGAAATTGAAGAACTAAAAAAGAAAAATAACTAATCATGGTTAAGCAAAAAACCATTCAATCGGAAATTACTCTTAAAGGAGTTGGATTACACACAGGTAAGGAAGTAACAATGACTTTTAAACCTGCACCTATTAACAATGGATATACTTTTGTTCGTGTTGATTTAGAAGGGCAACCCGTTATCGAGGCGGATGCAGCTTATGTTGTCAATACGCAAAGGGGAACTAATCTTGAAAAATTAGGAGTAATGATTCAAACTCCTGAACACGTATTGGCTGCTTTTGTTGGAAGTGATATTGATAATGTGATTATTGAGTTAGATGCCTCTGAATTGCCTATCATGGACGGTTCTTCAAAATATTTCGTGGAAGCTATTGAAAAAGCTGGAATTGTTGAGCAAGATGCCGAAAGATATGTATATACTGTAAAAGAAGTTATCTCATATACCGATGAAACAACGGGAAGTGAAATTACTGTGATTCCTTCTGATGAATACCAAGTAACTGCAATGGTTGATTTTGGTACTAAAGTTTTAGGAACGCAAAATGCCAGTATGAAGGGAATTTCTGAATTCAAATCGGAAATTGCCGATTGTCGTACGTTCAGTTTCTTACATGAATTGGAAATGTTGTTGGAAAATGGATTAATTAAAGGTGGCGACTTGAATAATGCTATTGTTTATGTAGACAAAGAATTGTCTCCTGAAACTATGGATAAATTAAAAGTTGCTTTTGGTAAAGATAAAATATCGGTGACACCAAACGGTGTTTTGGATAATTTAACACTACATTATCCAAATGAAGCTGCGCGTCATAAATTGTTGGATGTAATTGGTGATTTGTCTCTAATTGGTACTAAAATTAAAGGTAAAATTATTGCAAACAAACCAGGTCATTTTGTAAATACGCAATTCGCTAAGAAAATGGCTAAGATTATTAAAAACGAACAACGAAACAATGTACCGGTTTATGATTTGAATCAAGAACCGTTAATGGACATTCATAAGATTATGGCAATGTTGCCTCACCGTCCACCATTTTTGTTGGTTGACCGTATTCTTGAAATGTCAGATACACATGTAGTTGGTTTGAAAAATGTAACCATGAATGAAGATTTCTTCGTGGGACACTTTCCGGGTGCACCCGTTATGCCGGGTGTGTTAATCGTTGAAGCGATGGCACAAACAGGAGGAATCTTGATTTTAAGTACTGTTCCTGATCCGGAAAACTACTTGACTTATTTCATGAAAATTGATAATGTGAAATTTAAACATAAAGTATTGCCAGGCGATACATTGATATTTAAATTGGATTTGCTTTCTCCTATTCGTAGAGGAATTTGTCATATGCAAGCTTATGCTTTTGCTAATGGAAAGTTAGTGGCAGAAGCTGAATTAATGGCACAAATCGTGAAGAAACAATAAGAAATTGAACAACTTGGTTGTGATGTATTTCATAACCTCAATTGTTTGACCCATTAAAAGAAAATTAAATGAATCAACCTTTAGCATATGTTCACCCGGGCGCTAAAATTGCCAAAAATGTGGTAATTGAGCCATTTACAACGATCCATAACAATGTAGTTATTGGTGAAGGAACCTGGATTGGTTCCAATGTAACCATTATGGAGGGTGCAAGAATAGGTAAAAATTGTAATATTTTTCCAGGAGCCGTTATTTCAGCGGTACCACAGGATTTAAAGTTTGGAGGAGAAGAATCTTTGGCAGTTATTGGTGATAATACCACTATTCGTGAATGTGTTACTATTAACAGAGGTACTGTAGCTTCAGGACAAACTAAAATTGGTAATAACTGTTTAGTTATGGCAACTGCACACATTGCACATGACTGTCACATTGGTGATAATGCAATTGTTGTAAATGGAGTGGCTTTGGCTGGACACGTAACAGTTGGAAATTATGCCATCATTGGCGGTTTGGCAGCAGTTCATCAATTTATTTCAATTGGTGATCATGCCATGATTTCTGGTGGATCTTTAGTTAGAAAAGACGTTCCTCCTTACACAAAGGCAGCAAAAGAACCACTTTCATTCATCGGAATCAATTCTGTTGGATTAAGAAGAAGAGGTTTTACAACTGAGAAAATTAGAGAGATTCAGGATATCTACAGAATTTTATACCAAAAGAATTTTAATACCACTCAAGCTTTGGCTAAAATTGAAGCGGAGATGGAAGCAACTCCAGAACGTGATGAAATCCTTGACTTTATCAGAAATTCTTCAAGAGGTATCATGAAAGGTTACACTGGAGTTTAATAATTATACAAATAATAAACATTTATATACACAAAAATGGCAAGTACGGCAGACATTAGAAACGGATTATGTATTAAGTTCAATCACGATATTTACAAAATCATAGAATTCCTTCACGTTAAACCAGGTAAAGGTCCTGCTTTCGTAAGAACGAAATTAAAAAGTTTAACTTCAGGAAAAGTGTTGGATAATACATTCTCAGCTGGACATAAAATTGATGTGGTTCGTGTTGAAACACATACTTTTCAGTTTTTATACGCAGAAGGGAATGATTTCCATTTCATGAACAATGAGTCTTTCGAGCAAATTACATTGAACAAAGATATTTTAGATGCACCGGATTTATTAAAAGAAGGTACAAACGTAATGGTTCAGATTAATACTGAAACTGATTTGCCTTTGTCAGTAGATATGCCAGCTTCTATTGTTCTTGAAGTAACTTATGCAGAGCCAGGTGTTAAAGGAAATACAGCTACTAATGCTACTAAACCAGCTACTGTTGAAACTGGAGCTAACATCAATGTTCCTTTGTTTATCAATGAAGGGGATAAAATCAAGATTGATACCGCTACTGGTAAATACATGGAAAGAGTTTAGTAGTAGGTTCTGAAGGCGATTTTCATTTACACTAATTAAATGTCAATCGACCTTTATTAATTACGCTTTACTAATCACTAAGTACTAAAAAATATGAAGTTTCCCCAAGCACATACTTTAAAAGAAATTGCGACTATCATTAATTGTAAGTTTGTCGGTAGTGAACAGTTTCAGGTTCTGGGAATGAATGAAATTCACGTTGTAGAACCGGGAGATATTGTGTTTGTGGATCATCCTAAATATTACGATAAAGCTTTACAGTCAGCCGCAACCATTGTTTTAATTAATAAAGAAGTGGAATGCCCTGATGGTAAAGCTTTATTGATTTCTGACGATCCTTTCAGGGATTTTAATAAATTAACTCTACATTTCAGACCTTTTCAGGCTTCGAATGTTGCAATTGCCTCTTCTGCAAGAATTGGCGAAGGGACAATAATTCAACCCAATAGTTTTGTTGGAAACAATGTGATTATAGGGAGGAATTGTTTAATTCATTCCAATGTTACTATCTACGATAATACTGTTATCGGAGATAATGTTATCATTCATTCCGGTACTATTTTAGGAGCTGATGCCTTTTATTACAAGAAAAGACCGGAAGGATTTGATCAGTTGATTTCAGGTGGTAGAGTAGTCATTGAAGATAATGTTGGTATTGGAGCATTATGTACCATTGATAAGGGAGTGACAGGTGATACCACTATTGGTGCCGGAACTAAAATAGATAATCAGGTGCATGTTGGACATGATACAGTTATTGGTAAAAAATGTTTGATTGCTTCTCAAACCGGTATCGCTGGTTGTGTGGTTATTGAAGATGAGGTAACACTTTGGGGTCAGGTAGGAACTACAAGTGGTATCCGTATCGGTTCCAAAGCAGTTGTTATGGGACAAACCGGTGTAACGAAATCAATTGAAGGCGGTAAAACCTACTTCGGAACACCTGTGGAAGAATCCCGTGAGAAATTGAAACAGTTGGCGAATTTGAAGAAATTACCACAGATACTCAATAAACTGAATCAGAATGAAGGTTAGGAAATTTATTGAAGAAATTTATTCTTCCGATGCGTTGTATAATAGCGAACGCTTAGAACAGTATTTACATCCCGAAATCACATTAGAGTGGAACAGCAGTAAAGGCTTTCTTAAAATGAAAAAGAAAGACATTATGTTGCTCACCAAAGAACTCGAGCGGACTTACATTGCTATGCGCAGTGATATTTCACATTTGCTGAAGGATGATAAAACAGTAACAATTCGGTACAAACATTACGGAAAAACAATTGAAAATCCATCTGAGGAAGTCTTGTTAGCCTCATTTATCACTATTTGGGAAATAAAAGACGAAAAATTGTTTAACGGCTTTCAGATGAGCCAACTATATTAAGAAATTCCAGCCTCTAAATTTCAAAATCCAAATTTCATGTTAATTGGGATTTTGTTATTGGAATTTAGAATTTAAATAAAAAATAATTTTCGAGAGTAGATATAAAAACTTACTTTTGCAACACAAAAAATAAACATAACAAGCAATAATATGAGTGTTTTAGTAAATAAAGATTCAAAAATAATCGTTCAAGGTTTTACAGGAAGTGAAGGTACTTTCCATGCTTCTCAAATGATTGAATACGGAACTAATGTTGTAGGTGGTGTAACTCCAGGTAAAGGTGGAACATCTCACTTAGAGCGTCCGGTATTTAACACAGTTAAAGACGCTGTTGAGCAAGCAGGAGCAGATACATCAATCATCTTCGTTCCGCCAGCATTTGCTGCAGATGCAATCATGGAAGCGGCTGACGCTGGTATCAAAGTAATCATTTGTATTACTGAAGGTATTCCTGTATCTGATATGATTACTGCATATGACTACATCAAAGGTAAAGACTGTCGTTTAGTTGGTCCTAACTGTCCTGGTGTAATCACTCCAGAAGAAGCTAAAGTAGGTATCATGCCTGGTTTCGTTTTCAAAAAAGGAAAAGTAGGTATTGTTTCTAAATCGGGAACTTTAACGTATGAAGCTGCTGACCAAGTTGTTCGCCAAGGTTTTGGTATCACGACAGCAATCGGTATCGGTGGAGATCCAATTATTGGAACTACAACTAAAGAAGCTGTTGAATTGTTGATGAATGACCCTGAAACAGAATGTATCATCATGATCGGTGAAATTGGTGGTCAATTAGAAGCTGATGCTGCTAAATGGATTAAAGCGGATGGAAATCGTAAGCCAGTTGTAGGTTTTATCGCAGGTGAAACTGCTCCTAAAGGAAGAACGATGGGTCACGCAGGTGCAATCGTAGGTGGAGCTGATGATACTGCTGAGGCAAAAAAACGTATCATGAGAGAAAACGGAATCCATGTGGTTGATTCTCCAGCTGAAATCGGTAAAAAAGTGAAAGAAGTTTTAGGATAATAAATATCTTAAAATCAATATACTAAAAGCGAATCCAAAAAGATTCGCTTTTTTTATGTAATCTACGCAACCTTTTCACAACTTTTCCGTCTACTTAATGGTTAATAAATGAATTCATAGTTTGTTTGGTTACAAAAAGAAAACGCTCTGTTATGTCAGAGCGTTTTTTTGCTTTCAGTAGAAAGCATTGAAATAATCTAAGGATTTGAATAAATTGTGATTTCAGTTATAATCTCATTACTTTTTGAAGTAAATACTCTGTTACTTGTTTGTTTTGCTGATTGATATCGTGTATAGTATTCACTACAATCTTAAATGACATTATAGGTTGAGAATTTCCGTTTTCTGCATACATTCCTTCGAGTTCATAACGTATCTCTTTGTCGTAACCCTCATTCTCATCGACGACTCTAGAGTTGTCTATTTTTAGTTGAATGTTAGGTCCGTCAGTAATTCCATTCATAAAAATAACAGATATTCCATTTTTGTGAAAGATTGTATATATGTGCTCTTTTAGGTCGGCAAAATAATAATTCGAATGGTCTTGGGTGGCAGTAAATACAAAATTTATTTTAGTTGGTTTGTTATATGGTCGAGTATAAATGCATTCTTTTTCTTTTAGTTCCAATTGTAAATCTTTGGAGTGCTTTTGTGAAAATGAAAAGGTTGAATGTAGAAAAATAGCGAATAGAATAGATGTAATACATAAAGAAATAATAGTTTTCATGGCGTAAATAGTTTTCATGTTTTGTACGATTCAAATCTAGAGAAGGTTGATTAACTGCACAAATTGTTATACCTAGGATTCATGAATTCAGGGTAGAAAATAACCCAAACTAATTCGAATAGTCTGTATCACCAAAAATGGAAAATTGAAAAAGGTAAAGAAGTTTTATTGTATAATGAATTTGTATTTTAGCATTAAATCTCATAACGCTATACAATAAATAACATAAAAAAAGCCCTGAATTTCAGGGCTTAGTTTTTTTATATTTTAAAGATACCACCTACAGTGATAATGCGTTGTAGAAACCAAAATTCTTGATCGGCTCTATCTACTGAATCATGTGTTGTACGGATATCGTTCATGTTGATATAACCGCCTTTTAATTCTGTCTGGATGAAATAGTTTTTAAACAAGGTAAAATTCAATCCTGCTTTAGCAGATACTCCAAATCCAGAAACGTGAAAATCATCGTGACGTTCTTTTCCTAAGACTTTGGCATTGGTTTTAGGGAATAAAATACCGGCACCTAATCCTTCTGTCAGGTTGATTTGTATTTTATCACTATTCCATGTTTTAAATAACTTAGAAGAAATATCATCTACTCTTGAAAATTCTGTATTCACATAGTTCAAACCATCTGTATGTTCAAACGTAAGAAAATCTTCAGTAAGTAATACCTGACCTGGAGCTATGGCTTCACCAAAAGTACCTCTATCTTGGTACGTCCCTGTGTAGTTAACTACTTTGTTTTGGTACATTACATATTTCATGTGGTCAACTCCAATAGAAACATTATAATGATCTGAAATGAAATATCCTATACGTAAATTAGTTTGTGGGATCGTCATTCTTGCAGGGTTGAAATAATCGATATGCCATCCTTTGGGTTTGTCACGAGCTTCTACATTGTGTAATGTAAAATCGTAATCGGCGCCTTTGAAATGAATATCTGATGTAGTGAAAGACTCTCGGTTTCCACCCCAGTAAACATAAAACTTTCCTTTATTATGTGCCGTGTATTTTTCAGGATTTTCGACTGTTTCTTGCGAAAAGGCGTACTGTGAAAAAACACAAAAAGTTAGTACAGCCATTAAAAATGGTTGTTTCATTTTTTGGGTATAAATAATTTAGAATTGATTGACAGTCTGACGGATAGCCACTAACTTTTTCATTAGATCTTCGAAATAATCCAAATGTAGCATATTTGCCCCATCACTTTTGGCATTCGCCGGGTCAAAGTGTGTTTCGATGAAAATACCATCAACACCAACAGCGATTCCTGCTTTAGCAATAGTTTCAATCATATCAGGACGACCACCGGTTACACCAGCCATTTGATTAGGTTGTTGTAAAGAGTGAGTCACATCAAGAACTGTTGTCGCTAAATTACGCATCGTTGGAATACCTCTGAAATCTACAATCATATCTTGGTATCCAAACATTGTACCTCTATCGGTTACCATAACATTATCGTTCTGACAATCCAATACTTTTTGTACAGCATGCTTCATACTTTCCGGACTCATGAATTGCCCTTTTTTAAGATTGACAGTTTTTCCCGTATTAGCAGCAGCTACCACTAAATCAGTTTGACGTACAAGGAATGCAGGAATTTGTAGTACATCTACATATTCAGCAGCCATTGGAGCGTCTTCATTTGTATGAATATCGGTTACGGTTGGAATTCCAAATTCCTTCCCAACTTTTTGTAATATTTTTAATGCTTTTTCGTCCCCAATTCCAGAAAAACTATCAATTCTTGAACGATTGGCTTTCTTGAAGGATCCTTTAAAAACATAAGGTATTTTAAGATTATCAGTAATACCGACTAATTTTTCGGCAATACGCATTGCCATTTCCTCGCCTTCAATAGCACAAGGTCCTGCCAATATAAAAAAGTTCCCACTATCTAAGTGCTTGATGTTAGGGATGTTGTGTAAGTTCATGGTATACAAAATTTTTTGCAAATATAGTTATTTTTTATCTTTACTTTAAGCATTCATTCTCAGTTTACAATCGACTCTATATAGGGAATTGTAAACTGAGAATGTAGATTCTTTTTTTAATGCATGGCTTCTGATAAATCGACTTTATTTTTGGATCGTTTAATCAGAAAAACGATTGGAATACAACATAGGAACATAATTCCCAATGCCATGAAGATATCCATATATGCTAATACCGTACTTTGCTTTAGAATGGTTAAGTTGAAAATTTCAAGTGCTTTTTGTGAGGCTTCATTAATAGAAAATCCTTTCGAACGAAACATTCTTTCCATGGTATTTAAACGCTCTTGGACTTCAAATTTACTACCATCCAAATTAGCAATCAGATCCACACGGTGTTTTTGTGAAAAACGAGTAATGAAAGTCGTAATGATTGCAATACCGAAAGAACCTCCAAGTTGTCTGAACATTCCTGTAAAAGCGGCACCTTCACCAATATGCTTTCCTTTTAAGGTTGAAAGTGAAAGGGTAGTGATGGGTACAAATAGTAATCCTAATCCGATACCTCTCAAAATCAGTGGCCAGTAAAAATGCTCAACTCCAGTATCGGGTGTCATTACATTGTGCATCCAGAATGTAAATCCGAAAAACACCAAGAATCCTACTGCAATCATGTAAGCCTGAGGCACTCCTTTTTGGATCATTTTACCCACAAATGGCATCAATAAAGCTGTTGTAATTGAGCCTGGAATTAGAAGCATTCCGGCATCTAATGCTGTCCAACCTAAAATCTGTTGTGTATAGATAGGAATGATTAATGTTGAACCATACAATCCGAAACCTAAAATGAATCCCATTAAAATTCCAATACGTAAATTTCCGTCTTTTAAGACACTCAAATTCACAATAGGGTGCTTGTAGGTGAGTTCTCTCCAAATGAAGGCTAATAAGCCCGAAAAGGATACTATACTCAGTATAATGATGGTTGTGTTGTCAAACCAATCGTCTTGCTGACCGTGTTCCAATACGAACTGTAACGAACCAATGAAAGCAGATAAGAATACGATTCCCCACCAATCCACTTGGTTGGCCTTAAGTTTTTCACCGTATTTCGGACTTCTTACGAAAGTAAACGTCAAAAACGTTGCGATGATTCCTAACGGTATATTGATGTAAAAAATATACGGCCATGAATGATGTTCTATTAAGTAACCTCCTAATGGTGGTCCTAAAGTAGGACCAACAATTACTCCCATTCCGTAGATAGCTTGCGCCATACTGCGTTTTTCTAAAGGATAGCTTTCTGTAATAATGGTTTGTGCAGTTACCAATAAAGCACCTCCACCTAATCCTTGAATGAAACGGAAAGCTACCAATTCCCAAATATTGGTTGCATTACCACATAGAAAGGACGCTACAGTAAATACAATAATTGAGGCCGCAAAGTAATTTCTTCGCCCGAATTGTTGGGATAGCCAACTCGTCATCGGAATTACAATAACATTCGCAATGGCATAGGCTGTAATTACCCAAGCTACGTCGTTTAATGTGGCGCCCAAAGTTCCGCGCATGTTAGTCAATGCTACGTTTACAATTGTGGTATCTACAATTTCCAATAAGGCACAAAGTACAGCCGTAATGGTAATGATAACCCTTCTGTAGCCGTATTCGACTAAGTCGTTGTCTGCTATTGCTGCTGTTGCCATTTTCTTTTTTTGAATTGATATTCTATGATTGTAATCACTTGTCTTGATTATTTGATGTGAACATCTACTTCAACGTTCATTCCAGGACGAAGTAACTTCACTTTTTCATTCGCGCTGTTTAAACTAATTTTAACGGGTAAACGTTGAATTGTTTTTACAAAGTTTCCAGTTGCATTATCTGGAGGTAAAATAGAGAATTTAGATCCTGTTGCAGGTGAGAAAGAAGCTACTGTTCCTTCAAATTCATCATCTGGAAAAGCATCAGCTTTGATGGATACTTTTTGTCCTACCACCATTTTATTCAATTGTGTTTCCTTGAAGTTAGCAATTACCCAAGTTTCATTGTTGTTTACAATATAAAATAGGGATTGTCCAGGTTGTATCATTTGCCCTGGTTGAATAGCAATTTTAGAAACTTGACCATCCGTTGCAGCAGTAACTACTGTATAGTTCAAATTCAATTGTGCGGCATTTAAAACGGCTTTGGCTCTTTCAATATTGGCTGCAGCTACTTCAGCTTGTTTAGCTGTAACATTCGTTTTTGATGCGGCAACCGTTTTTTGATAGCTACTTGCTCTTTGTTGGTCTTGTAATATCTTCACTTGGTTTTGTGCTTCTAACTTAGCAGCCTCTGCTTGTTCGAACTGTTGTTTTGTAATCGAATGATTTTTATACAAATTGGCATAACGCTCGTAATCATTAGTCGCTCTTGTTAATCTGATTTTAGCATTTTCGATACTTCCCACAGTCGATTGAACATTAGCATCAGAAACCGATACATTGGCCTGTGCTGTACCGATATCTGCTTTTGAAACGGCATAGTTTTCCTGAGCAGCTATCAAAGCGGCTTTAGCTTCTTCTACTTTTACTAAATAATCTCTATTGTCAATCGTAAAAAGTGTATCTCCCTTTTTTACAAAATCATTGTCTTTTACATTTACATTGGTGATGTAACCTCCAACTCTTGCAATGATGGGATTCATGTTTTTTTCTATTTGCGCGTCATCGGTTGTTTCGTGCGCTAAGGAATGCATGTATTTATAAACTCCGTAAGTAGTTCCTAAAAGGATGAATATACCGAAGATTGCGATGAATTTTTTATTGGTTTCTTTCTTTTTCATGATAGCTGATTTTATTTTTGGGACAATTCGAATGAGTTGATTAGTTTTCCGGAAGCAAACTGCAACTGGTAATATTTTAAGGCAATATCAGCTTGGGATAAGGCCAAATTGATTTTGGTTTGTAATTGTTGGATATCGGCTTCTAGTAAATCGTTGGTAGTTGATAAACTGTTGTCGTATTTGTCTTTTACGATTCTGTAATTCTCAGTAGCTTGTTCAACGGCTTGTTTGTAAACAACATTTTGTTTTTCCGACAAAGTATAGTTTTCCTGTGCTTGTTGTACTTCTTCCTTGATTTTATCGTTCATCATGTTAACAGCCGTTTTGGTTTGTTCTACCTTAGATTTGGCTAGTTTAACTTCTTTTCCGTTTTTGAAAATACTGGATAAGTCATAGCTTACACCCACGCCGAAATTCATGGCGTTGGAAACGGTCATTACATCCTTTAAATCGAAAGCAATATAACCTCCCATTAAAGATAGAGAAGGGTAGTAGCCACTTTGTGAAATCTTCACTCCAGCTTCGGCAGCTTTTTGTTGGTAATTCAATGCTTCTAAGTCACTTCTTTTAGCTTCTGTTGAGGTCGTTTTAGTAACTAGCATATCTCTTTTTACCGCTTCAATATCAATATCAACTACTGTTCCTTCCGGAAGTTTAAGTAAAGTCACTAATTGGTAATTGATAACGTTGAAGTTCTTCTGAGCACTATCCATCGATAATTGAATGTTGGATTCCTGTAATTGTGCTTTCAATAAATCGTTTCTTGCCATTAATCCGTTGTCAACCATTGCAGAAAAATCTGTGGTACGTTGTTGTGCACTTTTTAGATTTTCTTTGAATAGTTCAATCATTTCCTGCGATTGGTATAATTTGGCGAAAAGTTCTACTACATACAAACCAATTTCTTCTTTTGCATGAGTAGCATTCGCTGTTTCTGATTTGTATTGATTTTCCGATGCAGATACCCTATTTTTTAGTTTAAAACCGCTAAATAATGGCATGGAAAAATTGGCTTGTCCTAATAACAACTGACTAACTTCTACGCCTTGTCCGGTACTTCCTGATCCAAATGCTGTGGAAACATTAGCATTAGTAAGCTGCATGTATTGTGCCGAGGCTTTTAATGATGGATACTGATGGTTTTTAACCGTTTCCATTTCCAGTTTTGCAGTCTCAGCTTTTAAATTAGCCATCGTTGTTTGATCACTTTTACTGACTGCAATGCTTATGGCTTCTTTAAGTGATAATGTTTTTTTCTCTTGAGCAAAACCGGTAATGGTTGTCAAGATAGCAATGATAATTGCTGTTGTATTAATTCTCATAGGTTAAAAGGGCTTTTATTGTTTTCTGAATATGTTTTGTCAAGTCATTCGCTACATAATGATCAAAATCAGCTTCAGTTTGTAAATTGAATATTTCTTTGTAAAACGGACGATTCATTTGAAAGTGGAAATACGTTCCCATTATCGTTGGGGGTATCATCGCTACGTTTACGTCCTTGGTGAATAATCCTTGTTGTTGTCCTTCTTCTATGATGTTGATCAAAAGTTGAAGGTTTTCTTTTTTCACTTCATTAAATGCTTCGCAATTGATTTCTCTCTTTTTTAGCGATATTTCAAAGTGAATGATTTGATACATGCCTCTGTTTTTATTCAATCGACTAATGTATAATTCAATGAGACGGTCAATCTTCTCAAAAGGATTCAAATCTTCTTTAAAAAGATTTTCTATCTGAAGACGCATATCCGAAATTCGGGTAATAATTAAGGCTTCTAAAAGTCTCTCCTTAGAACCAAAATAATACGAAATCATCGCTACATTTATGTTGGCTTCTTTGGCAATATCTCGAACTGAAGCACCATCAAATCCCATTTGGGTGAAGAGCTTTTCAGCTATTTTTAAAATCTCTAGTTGTTTGTCGTTAAAATCATTCATAGGTATGAATTTTAAAATCGGGTACAAATTTAAACACTTGTTTAAATTAAACGTTTGTTTAAATTTGTTTTAACTTTTCTTTAACAACTTTGTAAGAATAAAAAAATCACTCTTTTTAAAGCGAAAAGAGTGATTTTTAGTACTATCGATAAAATTGATAGTAGAAGGTTAATGGTTTTGTTTTCAGTGGTTTTGTAAGAATTATTTAAATTATAGTTTTAATGAATTCCGGAATGTTTTCTATACTGTTGTTTTGTATGAATTTGATGAAAGCACTTCCTATAATAGCGCCTTTTTGATGTTGTGTTGCTTGTAGGAAAGTTGCTGAATTGGAGATTCCGAAGCCTGTTATCTGAGGATTTTTAAGTTCCATTTTGGCTATTCTTTCAAAGTAATTTTGTTGTTCTACATCGAAAATTTGTTGGCTTCCGGTAGTACTCGAACTACTTACCATATAGATAAAACTATCCGATTCTTGATCAATTTTTCGAATGCGTTCCTCAGAAGTTTGTGGTGTAATCAAGAATATGTTTTTAAGTTTATAGTGCTCAAATATGGCCTTGTATTCGTTCTCAAATGTTGCCATTGGAAGATCTGGAATAATCAATCCATCGATGCCAACTTGGGCACATTTTTGACAAAATTCTTCAATTCCAAATTGTAAAATCGGATTGAAATACCCCATTATGATTAATGGAATTGTCACCGTTTCGCGAATGTTTTCCAGTTGCTCAAAAAGCAATTTTGTGGTCATTCCATTCTTTAATGCAATAGTGGAACTTTCTTGTATGGTGGGGCCATCGGCTAAAGGATCACTGAAAGGCAATCCAATCTCAATCATATTAACGCCGCTTTTTTCTAGGGTTTCTAAGATAGGTACAGTGTCGTTGAGGTTAGGATATCCTGCCGTAAAATAGACAGAAAGTAGCTTTTTTTCTTCTTGTAGTTGGGTTTGTATTCGGTTCATCTTTGAGTTGTTTTGCTGTAATAATTACTAGATCTTCAAGTGCTTCTTGGGTGAATTCAAAAACCAAAATAGTTGATATAGGTATTCAAATCTTTGTCACCTCGACCGGATAAGTTGATGACCACAATGTCATTTTCTTTGAATTGTTGCTGATCAAGTACCGCCAAAGCATGCGAACTTTCGATTGCCGGTATAATACCTTCTGTTTTGCATAAATTCAAACCGGCTTCCATAGCTTCTGCATCGGTTATAGCTATAAATTGTGCTCTTGCTGTTGCGTGCAGATGAGCATGTAACGGACCAACGCCGGGATAATCCAATCCTGCCGAAATAGAATACGGCTCGGTAATCTGTCCATCTTCGGATTGCATCAATAATGTCTTGCTTCCATGGATAATTCCTATTTTACCAAGTACCGAAGTAGCCGCACTTTCTCCTGTGTTTATACCTTTTCCTGCCGCTTCTACTGCAATTAGCTGTACTTTTTCTTCATCTAAAAAATGATAAAAGGCACCTGCCGCATTGCTGCCTCCACCCACACAAGCAATTACATAATCTGGGTTTTCTTTGCCTTCTTTTTCTTGTAATTGGGCCTTGATTTCCTCAGATATGATGCTTTGAAACTTAGCTACCATGTCCGGATAAGGATGAGGTCCAACCACCGAACCGATGATATAAAAGGTGTCAATCGGATTGTTAATCCAATCTCTAATGGCTTCGTTGGTTGCATCTTTTAAGGTTTTAGAGCCTGATGTGGCGGGACGTACTTCAGCGCCTAACATTTTCATTCGTGCTACATTGGGTGCTTGGCGTTCTATGTCTACTGCTCCCATATAAACAATACATTGCAATCCCATCAAAGCGCATACTGTAGCTGTGGCCACACCATGCTGACCGGCTCCTGTTTCGGCTATAATACGGGTTTTACCCAATCGCTTAGCCAATAATATCTGTCCAATGGTGTTGTTGATTTTATGCGCTCCGGTATGGCATAAATCTTCTCTCTTTAAATAGATTTTTGTATGGTATTTGGAGGATAAACGTTCTGCAAAATAGAGTGGAGTAGGCCTTCCCACATAATCTTTTAATAATTGTTGGAATTCCTCCTGAAAATCGGATTTCGCAATAATTTCAAGGTACTGTTCACGCAACTCTTTTACGTTTGGATAAAGCATTTCGGGTATAAAGGCACCCCCGAATTCACCATAAAATCCTTTTTCATTAACTTGATATTTCATTTTGTAATTGTTTTAAAAGTGGTGTGTTTTTTAATCCTGGTTCAATTTCGAATTTGCTATTCACGTCTATCGCATGTATAGGTAAGGGCATCGCTTGTATGGCTTTAATATCTTCAATTCCAATGCCTCCACTCAAAAAAAAGGGTTTCGCCGATGGATATTTTTCTAAGATTTGCCAATTGAATGGAATGCCATTACCGCCGTGGTTGCTGCCTTTGGTATCAAACAGAAAGTAATCGCATACGTTTTCATAGGGCTTGATGGCTTCAAAATCGAAGGTGTCTCCTACCGAAAATACTTTGATGACTTTAACCTCGGTTTGTTGAAATAGCCTACAAAAATCGGGTGTCTCCTTACCATGTAATTGAACATATTGCAAATTGTAGCGACGTACTTTGTCTAAAATATCATCCAAATAGGCATCTACAAAAACGCCAATTTTTTGTGTCGTTGCTGGCAGAATGGGAAGGTATCCGTCAAAATATCGGGGCGATTTTTCGTAAAAGATAAAACCCATGTAATCAGGCTTTAACTGCGCTACCTCCTGAATGTTTTTTTCGTATTTCATACCACATACTTTTACTTTCATGGCTTAGGAAATTAAAACGGTTATGAATTCTTTCGCTGCTTTTGCTGGGTTTTCGGTTTTCATGAAATGCTCGCCTATCAAGAAGCCTTGGTAGCCGAAGGGTTGTAATTCGGAAATGGCACTGGTCGAATGGATTCCGCTTTCCGATACTTTTACAAATTCATCCGGAATATATGCAGCAAGTTGTTTGCTGGTATCCAAACTGACTTCAAAGGTTTTCAAACTGCGGTTGTTAACACCAATCATATCCAAACTTGACATAATGGATTTTTCAAGTTCTTCTCTATTGTGAACTTCCAATAGTACTTCTAAACCTAACGATTGGGCAAATTCTGACAAGTGCTTAATCTCCGCTCTGGTTAAAACTGATGCAATCAATAAAATAGCATCGGCTCCATGGGCTTTGGCTTCTAAAATTTGATATTCATCAACAATGAATTCTTTTCGCAATAAAGGAATGGTTACCGAGGCTTTGGCTAAAAGCAAATCGTCTAATGAGCCTCCAAAATATTTTCCATCTGTCAATACGGATACCCCTGATGCACCGGCATTCTGATAGCCAATAACGACTTCTTCTACCGAAAACGCATTATTAATTACCGACTTCGACGGTGAACGACGCTTGTGCTCGGCGATTATTCCAATCAAATTATGACGTAGATTTTTGCTTAATGATTGTGTTCTCGCTCCAAAAAGTACCGAATTTTCCAATTGTGCAACCGGAATCAGCTGTTTCTTGAGTTGAACTTCTCTCTTTTTATCTGCTATTATTGTATCTAGTATGGTCATGATGTCTTTTTATTAAATTGTAGTATTCACTGTTGTTTGTTGAGCCAATATTGCTGCTTGTGGAGCCTCTGTTGCCTATTGTGGAATCAATAGTGCCGCTTGTGGAGCCTCTGTTTCCTGTTGTGGAGCCAATGTTACCGCTTGTGGAGCCTCTAGTGTCTGTTGTGGAACCAATGTTGCCGCTTGTTGAACCTCTGTTGCCTGTTGTGGAGCCATCAAAACGTATAACTCATAATTCATAACTTATAATTTATAACTTAACTGCTGTAACTTCTTCAATTTCTCCAGTGCTTTTCCACTTAGCAGACTTTCCTTTGCTAATGCAATTCCTTCCGTTATCGGAATGTTTTTGACCGTAGCAATAGCCATTCCTGCATTGGCGCAAACCACATTGTTTTGGGCTTCGGTGCCTTTTCCTGATAAGATATCCAAAAAGAGTGCTGCCGATTTCTCAACGGTTATTCCGCCTAAAATGTCATTTTCCTCCAATTTTTTCAACTGAAAGTCTTCCGGTTTCAATAATTGTTCATAGTTTTTGGAGATGATTTTGGTAGTTCCAGTCAATGAAATCTCATCGTACCCATCCAAACTGTGTAGAATAGTGAAGTTGGTGGCTGTGTTTTGATACAAATACGCATACATTCGTGCCAATTCTAAACTGAATACGCCTACCAACTGATGCTTTGGGAAACTTGGATTCACCATCGGTCCTAACATGTTGAAAAAGGTTTTTACTGCCAATTCTTTACGTATTGGTGCTACGTTTTTCATCGCAGGATGGAAGAGGGGAGCATGCAATACACAGATCCCGGCTTCGTCCATGCACTTTCTAAGGAAATCACTGTCGTTACTGAATTGAACACCTAAACTTTCCATAACATTGCTCGATCCTGATATGGAAGAAACGCCGTAATTACCGTGCTTGGCCACTTGTATTCCGGCTCCTGCCGCTACAAATGATGCCAATGTCGAAATGTTGAAGGTGTTTTTTCCATCACCCCCGGTCCCGCATAAATCAATCGTATTGTATTCCGACAAATTGATGGCAACGCAAAGTTCTAGTAAGGCTTCTCTAAATCCGGCAAGTTCTTCAATGGTAATGCTTCGCATCATGTACACGGTTAAAAAACTGGCTATCTGCGCCGGATTGTATTGCCCGTTGGAAATGTTGACCAATGTCTGCTTCGCTTCTTCCCTAGTCAGCGTTTCGTGTTGTATCAATCGGTTTAATATCGTTTTCATCGTTGTTTTGGTGTTTAGTGTAAGGATGTAAAAGCCCAGGGCTAGTAATTTTACTATCCTTAATTATTATTTTAATTATGTTTCGCTAATTGCGAGTCACTTTGACTAAGTACTAACTACTATAGACTAAGGACTAAGAGCTATGGACTCAAGAGTTAACCCAATTCTGCAGAATTTGCTTCCCATCGGGTGTAAGAACGCTTTCCGGGTGGTATTGCACACCTCTCACATCGAAGGTTTTATGTCGTAATGACATAATTTCTCCGTTGCCATCTACCGAAGTGATTTCAAGTGTTTCTGGAAAATTGACTTTGGAAACTACCCACGAATGATAGCGTCCCACTTCGATTTCGTTGTCTAAACCTTGGAAAAGTACTTCATCGGGAACGGTGATACTGACTTTGGTTGCCACACCATGATAGACTTTTTCAAGGTTGAGTAAACTTCCACCAAATACTTCTCCAATGGCTTGTTGGCCAAGACAAACACCGAGAATACTTTTGGTTGGTGCGTAAGTTGAAATGACTTCTTTCAACAAACCTGCCTCATCAGGAATTCCCGGTCCTGGTGATAACAAGATTTTATCAAAAGATTTCAGTTCATCAATATAAAATTCATCATTACGGAAAACGGTAACTTCACAGTTTAAATCTTCTAGATAATGCACTAAATTATAAGTGAAGCTATCGTAATTGTCTATGACTACTATTTTTTTCATTTTTTTACTCGTTTTGTTACTGTAACTAATTACTAAATGGTTTCCGCTAATTCTAAAGCTTTGTTCAATGCGCCCAGCTTATTATATACTTCCTGCATTTCGCTTTCTTCACTCGAATCGACAACTATTCCAGCTCCTGCTTGATAATGCAACTGATGATTTTTACTCAAAAAGGTGCGAATCATGATGGCGTGGTTAAAATTACCATCAAAATCCATAAAACCAATCGCTCCTCCATAGAAATTTCGGTTGGTGTTTTCAATCGATTCAATGAGTTGTAAAGCGTTGTGTTTTGGTGCTCCGGAAAGTGTTCCTGCTGGAAATGTATTGGCTACCACTTGCATTGTTGAGGTGTTCTCATGCAATTGACTGCTCACTTTGGAAACCAAATGAATCACATGGGAAAAGAATTGTACTTCTCTGTATTTCTCCACTTCTACATGATGTCCGTTTCTACTTAAATCGTTTCTTGCTAAGTCAACTAACATGATGTGTTCGCTGTTTTCTTTTGGATCTTCAGATAATTGTTTGGCCAAAATAGCATCTTGTTCATCATTTCCCGTTCGTTTGAAGGTTCCTGCTATGGGATGAATTTCAGCTTTTCTGTTGTTGATGACTAATTGTGCCTCAGGTGATGATCCCATGATTTTGAAATTGCCATAATCGAAAAAGAATAAATACGGAGAAGGGTTGATGCTTCGTAAAGCTCGGTACACATTGAATTCATCGCCTTTGAAACCTTGTGTAAAACGTCTGGATAAAACCAACTGGAATACATCACCGCGCTGACAATGCTTTTTGGCTAAAGCAACATTGCTTTTGAAATCTGCATCGGTTAAGTTGGAAACAGATTCGCCTTCTTTGACAAACGAATAGGAAGCGAAATTTTTAGATTGGATTAATTGTTCTATTTCTGCAATGTTGTTCTGATTGTCAATACTATGACAGAAAATATAAGCTTCATTTTTGAAATGATTAATGGCAATGATGTTTTGATAAACAGCATAATACAGATCCGGAATTTGTAAATCGCTGCTTCTTTTGGTAATGCTTACTTTTTCGAAATAACGCACAGCATCATAACTGGTAAACCCGAATAAACCATTGGTTATGAATTTAAAATCATTTCTTTCGGTTTCAAAACGCGAAGCAAATTCCTGAATGCTTTCTGTAACATTGGTTTGGTTTTCAATTTGTTTCATAGTTGTGCTTCCATCAGGAAGTGTCACAGAAATGCTTTCGTTTTCGATTCTTATACTAGCCATCGGATTGCAGCAGATGTACGAAAAACTATTCTCATTGCTATGATAGTCATTACTTTCAAGCAAAAGACTATTCGGGAATTTGTCGCGTATTTTCAAATAAATACTTACCGGCGTAATGGTATCGGCTAGAATTTGTTTGTGGTAAGTATGTAATTTATATTTCATAATGTTTCAGTTTTGAGAATAAAAAAAGGCTTGTCGTGATTGACAAGCCTTTTTATCTATTTTGGTTTTAAATATACAGATAGGAGGATTCGCTCACGATTTTCGACGTAAGTAATTCCACCACCAAGTATTGTTTAAAATGTTTTTCATTTTGTTGTTGTTATGTAACGTTACAAATTTATAGAAATTATTTTTGAATATGCAAGTTTTTTTATAAAAAAAATATAAGGCTGAATGATGTGTTCTACTTGAAATATATAAATAAGATAAAAAATTATTGTTTTACGATAATTAATTATTACATTTGCTTTGAATATTTAAATTGAGAACCAATGAAACTCGTCCGTGTTATCGCTTCTTTTTTATTTGTAATTGTAAGAATTGCAGCTGTTTTTTATTTAATTACGGCAATTTATGCCTTGATAAACTGTGTTTTTGCTGGACCTTTTTTCGAAATCATGGAGAAGAATCGCTTTGCTATTAACTTTCCTTTTTCATCCCGTCATTTTCTTTTGGGATCAGAATATACTGTTGCTTATGTGGCAGAAATGGTATTGGGTTTATTGCTTTATGGTTTGTTTTTTTGGGTATTGGGAAGTGTGTTTAAAACGTTTAAGCAGGAACGTTTGTTTACTAATGCCGGATTGAAAAATTTAAAACAGTTTTATCGATTCAATTTAGTATTGTATCCTGTTGCAATAGTGATCTGGTCACTTTTTAGTATTGAAGATTTTCCGTTTTTTGCTATGATTGTTGCACATGCAATAATGGGGGTTTTCATCTTTTTTATGGCTGCTATTTTTCAACAGGGTGTGAATTTGCAAAACGAACAGGACTTATATATTTAAAGTATGCCAATTATAGTAAATGTAGATGTAATGCTGGCTAAGCGTAAAATGCAATCGAAGGAATTGGCAGAAATTCTTGGAATTACTCCAGCTAATTTATCAATTCTGAAGACGGGAAAGGCAAAAGGTATCCGGTTTGAAACCCTTGAAGCGATTTGTAAAGCCTTGGATTGTCAGCCGGGCGATGTCTTAGAATATACCAGCGAATAATTTTTTAGCAGATTGGATTTAAAGTATCGGTTTTTTTGACCGACAGGGATTCTTTTGCTTAATTTTTTTAAAACAGAATTATATAATTTTCAATCAATAATCATCAAAATCATCAGAAAATGAACAGTTTAGTAATCAAAAATCTCCATAAAACATATGGAAATGGAGTAAAAGCGATTGATGGTCTTTCGCTTGAAATCAGCAACGGAATGTTTGGCTTATTAGGGCCAAACGGTGCAGGTAAATCCTCTTTTATGAGAACCATTGCAGGTTTACAATTACCAGATAATGGAACAATTGAATTCAATGGTGTGGATATTCTTCAGAATCCGGATTCTATCCGTCAATGTTTAGGATATCTGCCTCAGGAATTCGGTGTGTATCCTAAAATATCGGCCTATAAATTGTTGGAACATTTAGCAGTATTGAAAGGCATTCTGAATAAAAAAGAGCGTCATGAACAAATTCTTTTTTTGTTACAGCAAACCAATTTACTGCCGCATAAAGACAAAGCGGTGCATACTTTTTCAGGCGGAATGCGCCAACGTTTTGGTATTGCACAAGCATTATTGGGAAATCCGAAGATTATTATTGTCGATGAGCCTACAGCCGGTTTGGATCCTGAAGAACGCAACCGTTTTAATAATTTGCTGAGTGAAATAGGGGAGGATAAGATTGTGATTTTTTCCACTCATATCGTGGACGACGTTCGTGATTTATGTACAAAAATGGCAGTTTTAGTGAATGGAAAAATAGTTGTTGAAGGCAATCCTTTTCAAACTATTGCATCACTGAAAGGTAAGATTTGGACGAAAACCGTTGAAAAGTCACACCTTGAAGCATTAAAAACGGAATACAATGTGATTTCCACTCGTTTGTATGCAGGTAAAATTCAGGTCAATGTGTTTTCTGAAGAAGATTTAAATTCTGGATTCTCTTTAAAATCTCCAGAATTGGAAGATGTTTATTTCAATGAGTTAAGGTTAAATCACACTAAAATTGAATGCTATGTTTAGAAAGATGTTGCAGTTCGAATGGCATTGCCATACTCGAAATGTTTTGTTCTACGCTACTTTTCTAGTGTTGTTTTTGTTGGGTTTTGTGACAACAAGAGGTAGTTTTTCCTTCGCGAACACCAATCATAATTCGCCTTACATTATTGGTTATCTTACTGGGATGATGTCTTTGGTACTTATTTTTTCAATGACGATCATGGTGGCGCAGACCCAATTGAAAGACAGTGAAAGTAAACTGGATGCTATTATTTATGCTACTCCGGTTTCTAAATTCAATTATCTGTTTTCTCGTTTTCTATCCGTGTTTATAATTAGCGGCTTGTCTTATGCCATGCTAATGTTGGGAGTGATGATTGGCCATTTATTCCCTTCGGAAACACAACAGATGGGACCTTTTTCTATTATGGACTATGTGGTTCCGTTTTTGGTCTTTGCCATTCCGAATGTTTTTTTGATTGCGTCAGTAATAATGGCATTGGCTTGGCTAACAAGAAGTAAGCTGATGATTTACGTTGGAGGCTTGTTTATTTACATTTTGTATGTAGTGGGATCGATATTTTCGAATTCGCCCATTTTTGCAGGTGCTTCTCCGGCAACTCCCGAAGCGATGAGTCTGATGGCCAAAATTGATCCATTTGGTTTGGCAGCCTATTTTGAACAAACCAGATATTGGACAGTTGCTCAAAAAAATACGCAAATCGTTTCGATGTCAGGAAATATTCTCTTTAACAGAAGTTTATGGATAGCTATAGCTTTGATGGTTTTATTTATTTCATTTCAATTGTTTTCTTTCAGAAAAGTAAAAGAAAAGGCTAAAAAAACATCAAAAACTAGTAAAAAGGATTTTAAAATAGATAAAAAGCAACTATTCCCTGAAACTGAATTTCATACGATAAAGCATAATTTAAGCATAATTAAAAGTTTTGTCAAAATTGATTTGGCTTTGATTTGCAGGGGAATTCCTTTTGTATTAATTGTAATTATGCTTTCGGGTTTACTAACTATTGAAATTGCTGATGAAATCGATGGAGGCCGACGCATGGCTGAAAGTATCACAACCACAGGTTTAATGATTTCAACTTTGATGGATCGTTTGCCCATAATTATGATTCTGATTCTACTGTTTTATAGCAACGAACTCATTTGGCGTAGTGAAGCAGTAGGTATTTCGGCACTGGAAAAAGCAACACCACACCAACCTGGAATGACTTTTATTGCCAAGTTAATGGCACTTTCTGCCTTACCTTTTATGCTTATAACATTGGGTATTGGAATAGGAATGATTTTTCAATTGGTAAATGATAATGCGCCATTTGATTTCGGTTTGTACATCGCTCTTTATTACTTTTTGGGATTACCAATGGTATTGATTTCCATTTTGGTTTTGACAATTCAGTCGATTATTCAAAACCGTTATTTAGGATTGGTAGTAGCTTCCGTTGCAGCAATTGTATTGTCAACATCAATTGGTCAAATGATTGGAGTAACCTATCCTTTGTTTCGTTTTGCCGATACTTTGAAAGTGGACTATTTTGATATGAATGGCTTTGGTCAATATACCTTTTCCTTCTTGATTAGAATGCTTTATTGCATCGGAATATCACTTATTTTACTGTTTTTGGGTAGTATTTTATGGAAAAGAACTGCTTCAGTTCTCAAAACTTTTAGAGATGTACAGCTGAATTTATTTCAGAAGATGTTATTGATTTTGGGTTGTTTGTTCGTTTTGGGTTTTGGAAGTTATACTTTTTACGAAGTAAATATAAAAAGTGAATATTTGACAACTGATGCACAATTTGATTGGCAACAAGAATATGAGAAACAATACAGAAAATACGAAGATTTAATACAACCAACCATCACTTCGGTAAAGACAAAAGTTGATTTATATCCAAATGAAAATCGCTATGAAGTTGAAGGAAGCTATGAACTGATTAATAAATCAGAAAAACCAATAGACAGTTTACTTTTGTATGTTACCAATGCTGTCAAATTGAAATCTATCACTGTTTTCAATGCAAAATTGGTGTCAAATGAGGAGCAATTCGGACATTTTTGGTACAAACTAAATACTCCACTATCACCGGGTCAAAGTACAAAAGTAAGTTTTTCGTTCTTTTCCTCTTGGTCGACATTTACAGGTCATACACCATTCAATTCTATCATTGATAATGGTTCGTTCATGCGTATTAGTAATTATTATCCGCGATTGGGTTACCAAACGGATAATGAAATGACGAATTCCAAAGAACGGAAAAAACGCAATATGCCAGATGAAACTCCCATCCGGAAATTGGAAGATGAAGAAACACAATCGTATGATTTTATTGATTTTGATGCAGTTGTTTCTACTTCTGAAGAGCAAATTGTTGTTGGTGTTGGCGATTTAATGAGCCAGTGGAAATCAGAAGGAAGAAATTATTTTCATTACAAATCCAATGGAAAAATGCCGTTTCGTTTTGCATTTTCTTCAGCCGAATATGAAATGAAAAAAGAATATTATAAAGGAGTTTCAATTGAAATCTATTATGATCAAAGACATGGACGAAATACCGGAGAACTGATTTCGGCAACTAAAAAAACATTGGATTATTGCCAAAAGAATTTTGGGCCGTATCCTTACAAAACGATTCGATATGCCGAAGTTTCTGCTTTTGCCGAAGGTTTCGCTGCCACAGCATATCCTTCTACGATTTATATGAAAGAAAATTTTGGGTTTTATAGTGACATTACTCGTGGTGATAAAGAAGATATCATCAATCAATTGGCAGGCCATGAATTATCACATCAGTGGTGGGGAAATTGTCAGTTCAACCCGGAAGAAAAAGAAGGCGGCTATATCTTAACAGAAACGTTAGCAATGTATACCGAAATTATGCTTTACCAAAAGCGTCACGGATGGGAACGTACTTTAGAAACACTAAGAATTCATCAAGATTTGTATTTAAGTAGCCGCAGTTTTGTAATCGAAATGCCATTGTATAAAACCCATTATGATACACCGCATTTGCCTTATAACAAAGGTACGGTTGTCATGCATCAATTGTGTATGCTAATAGGAGAGAAGAATGTCAATAAAGCACTGCGGAATTTGATGATTCATTATGCTTATCCAAAAAAAGCAGCTGATACACGTGATTTTCTAAATGAAATTAATAAGGTTTCACCAAAATCTACGCATGCCAAGATTAATGAGTTGTTCAAACAGATTGTGACGTATTCGGCAAAAATTGAATCGGTTCATACTAAAATGAATTCAAATGGTAGGTATGAAATCACTTTTGAAGTCAGTATTTCCAAATTCAGTGAAGATGGAAAAGGAAAGCAAACTATGATTAAAAATGATGAAACACTTGATGTTGCTTTTTACGACAATAACGGTAAGCAAATCATTAAAAAATTCCCAATTTCTGGAAATAAAGTAAAAGGAAGAATGACATTGGGTTCAAAACCGGAATCGATCGAAATTGACCCCAAATTGATGATAATGGATACTTTTTTGGAAGATAATGTGAAGCAAATCAATTAAAATGTAAAAAAGCCAGCTGTAAAGCTGGCTTCTTGTTTTTGGGTCAAATTTGAGTTTGATTAGTATTTTAAATTTACTTTTAATTCAAATTCGTCATCAATAGCTTTGTCAGCTAAAGCTCCGAAGTTTTTAGAAGCATATTTAATATCGTATTTAGTTCTATCAACCATTAATTTTGCATTAGCAACACCTTTGTTTGCTACGATGTCAAAAGTAATAGGAGCAGTAATTCCTTTGATAGTCAAATCAGCAGTTACAGTATAAGTATTGTTCGATTTTGCACCAATTGATTTGAAAACCAATGTAGCCGTTGGGAATTTTTCAACACCGAAGAAGTCATCATTTTTTAAGTGTCCGTCTAATTTTCCTTTCCATTCACCTTGTAAATCAGTAGTGTTGATTGTAGTCATATCAACTACGAAGTTACCACCTACTAATTTTTTTCCGTTGAAAACTAAAGCACCTTCTTTTAAAGTTACGTCACCATTGTGTTGACCACCTACTTTTTTTGCTAACCAAAGTACTTTACTCTTTGAAGCGTCTACTTTTTTAGTTGTTTGAGCAGTAGCAGTTAAAGTTCCTAAAGCCACTACTAATGCTAAAGCGATTGATTTTAAATTTCTCATGTTTAATTTGATTTAATATAATTATAGATTGATAAATAATTCTTCTTTTGATTTACGAACTTTCTTAACGTGCTGATTTACATCTTCTTCATGACGGTAACCAATTGTTGCCACTAATGAAGCATTTAAATTTAAATCATTTAATTGTAAGATTTCGTTATATTTTTCTGGCTCAAAACCTTCCATTGGAGTTGCATCGATTTTTAATTCGGCAGCAGCATTGATAAGATTGCCAAGCGCAAGATAGGTTTGTTTTGACGTCCAAACCGCTTGTTGTTCAGGAGTTAATCCTAAAATTTTAGATTTCATGAAATCTCCATAACCTTGAATAGCATCAGTTGGGATTTCTCTTGTTTTACTTATTCTCTCGATATAATTATCAATTAGCGTTTCGTCTAATTTAGTATAATTTGCGAACACCACCAATTGTGATGCTTCGGTGATTTGAGATTGGTTCCAAGATGCTGGTTTTAAAGCTTCTCTTGTTGCAGGATCTTCAATTATAAATACCTTGTAAGGTTGCAATCCATAAGAAGATGTACTCAATCGAATCGCTTCTTTTAATGTTTCTAAATCTTCAGTAGAAATTTTTTTGGTTGCATCAAATTTCTTAGTGGCATAACGCCAATTCTGGTTTTCTATAAATTTGCTCATTTTTTTAACTTCTGTATTTTTCTAATAATTCATTTAATTGTAGCAATTCTGATGCCGAAAGTTTTGCCGCAAAAGCATTTTCGTGTTCAATTACTTTAGGATCTAACTCAGCCAATACAGCTAAACCTTTGTCGGTAATCGTAATTTCCATTTTTCTGCGGTTATCAGGACAAACTTTTCGAATCACTAATTCTTTGTTTAATAATTTGTCTACCAATCGGGTAGTATTACTTGTTTTGGCCACCATTCGTTCTTGAATGCAGGCCATATTCGCCGGTTTTCCTTTTTGACCTCTTAATATACGTAATACATTGTATTGTTCTCCCGACAAATCATATGGCTTAAGGATTTCTAAAAAACAATCGCCAACGACATTTCGGGTATAGGAAAGATTTAGCAATACTTTTTTTGCTAATGATAATTCCACAGTACTTTTTATTTCGTCTTCAATTTTCATCATTATGAAATTTGTATGTACAAATGTATGAACTTTTTTTATTTGTATATACAAATGTGTATTAAATTTTTGTTAATCTTTCTTTTTACGGTTTTTGAATAGCTATTTTTAGGGTATTAATTGAAGAAGTATGAGAAGCATTGTTTTGCTATTATTGATAATGTCACTAAATGTATTAGGTCAGACAGCATCGAAAACGCCAGTTCCACTAAAGGTATACACTGTTAATGGAGTAGAAGTAAAGTCATACAATTTCACTAATCTGCAAGAGTTTTTGAATAAAAACGACAATACGACCTATGTCATTAATTTCTGGGCAACTTGGTGTTTACCTTGTGTAAAGGAATTACCGCATTTTGAAACGTTGAACAAAAATTATAAGGATAAGAATGTAAAAGTGATTTTAGTGAGTTTGGATATGCCAAAGAAAATCGAAACCAACTTAATTCCTTTTATGATTAAAAAGAAATTGCAATCGGAAGTAATTCATTTGGATGATCCGGATGCGAATTCGTGGATTGAAAAAGTGGCAAAGGAATGGTCAGGTTCTATTCCTGCTACTGTAATTTACAATAAAGAGGCACGTCAGTTTTATGAACGGTCTTTTACTTATGAAGAATTAGAAAATGAATTAAAAACAATCTTAAAATAACAACTATGAAAACAGTACAATTGTTGGCTTTGACCATTTTATTTGCAGGTTTAAGTGCTTTTACCCTAAATAAACTGAATACAGGATATCAAGTAGGCGATAAAGCAACCGATTTCAGTCTGAAGAACATCAACGATAAGAATGTATCCTTAAAGGATTTTGAAGATGCTAAAGGATTTATTGTAGTTTTTACATGCAATCACTGTCCGTTTGCTGTGGCTTATGAAGATCGCATCATTGCTTTGGATAAGAAATACAAAGCATTGGGATATCCGGTTATTGCCATTAATCCAAATAATCCGGCGGTACAACCAAAAGATAGTTTTGAATTAATGAAAGAACGTGCCAAAGAAAAAGGATTTACCTTTCCGTATTTGTTTGATGAAGGTCAGAAAATTTATCCGCAATATGGAGCAACCAAAACGCCACATGTCTATTTGCTTCAAAAAACAAACGAAGGAAATGTTGTAAAATATATTGGAGCCATTGATGATAATTATAATGATGCTGCTGCGGTAAAAGTGAAGTATGTAGAAAATGCGGTAAATTCTTTATTGGAAGGCAAAGAAATAGAAGTAAAAACAACCAAAGCTATTGGATGTTCGATAAAAGCATAGTATTTTTGAAGTATAAATTAAAAAGCTATGAATTTAACACAAGAAGATTGGTGGACTAAACTTCAGGAAGACGATAATGCCGTTATTCTCGATGTTAGAACAGAGGACGAATGTCTTGACGGAGTTATTCCCGGAGCTATCAATATCGATATTTATAAAGGTCAAGGTTTCATTTACCAAGTAGAAGAATTGGATAAATCTAAAAATTATTATGTGTATTGCAAAGCAGGAGGAAGAAGTGCTCAAGCTTGCAACATCATGAATCAATTAGGATTTGAAACCGCCTACAATTTAATGGGTGGTTTTTCCGAATGGGAAGGTCCAGTTAGCGAATTGAAATAATAATTACTATTAAAAGCCTTGATAAATCAAGGCTTTTTTACTATCCAACTTTTAATGAAGTCATTGTTAAAGAACCGGCTACAGCTTTGTCATTGAATAAGCTTATGGTTTCTTTTTCATCTTTTATTCCTAAAATATAAAGCAGAGGTAGATAATGCTCTGGAGTTGGAATGGCCATTTCAAAAGCTTTACCTTGTTTGTTATAGTGAATCAGTTCTTGATGCTCATGATTCAGAATGAATTGTTTCATTTTGGTACTGGCTTCCAATGCCCAATCGAAGCTGTAATTATCTGTATTAAGTTGATCCCAAGCCATCATTCTTAAATTGTGTACCATATTGCCACTACCAATAATTAAAACACCTCTATAGCGTAAAATATCCAGTTCTTTGGCTAATTCATAATGCTCTTTTGGCGTCTTATAATAGTCCAAACTCAATTGAATCACCGGAATATCAGCATTGGGATATAAGTGTTTGATTACACTCCATGCCCCATGATCCAATCCCCATTTATCATCCAATTCAACTGGGGTTTGTGTGATGATTTTTTGAGTTTCTTTGGCCAATTCCGGACTTCCAGGAGCAGGATATTGGACATCAAACAAAGCTTTGGGAAATCCACCGAAATCGTGAATGGTTGGTGGATTTTGCATGGCAGTAACCAAAGTGCCTTTGGTTTCCCAATGTGCAGAAATACACAAAATAGCGTTCGGTTTGGGGATTTTTGTGGCAATATTTCGAAATCCTTGCACAAATTCATTTTCTTCAATAGCATTCATCGGACTTCCATGTCCCAAAAACAGCATAGGCATTTTCATTCCGTCCTGATTTTGAAAACTTTCTGTCATTTTGTTTAAATCCCTTAGATTCATGGCATATCCTATTAATGGAAAAAAGGCAAGTATTTTTAAGAATTCCTTACGGGTCATTAGTGAAGTAATTCCGATTTGATCTGGTGGAGTAGCTCAACAAGCTGTGCTTTTTTCTCTTCTTGAACAATTCCTTTTTCTGCATCAAAATTTTGATGAAAATTGGGTAATGAATAGGAATTTAAAATGGTTGCTCCATGTCTCGGGAATCGCTCCAAAGCCGTTTTTAATGAACTTTCGGCGCCTCGTCCTCCAGGAGAAGTTGAGAGTAAAAGCAATTTCTTATTTTCAAACATATTCAATTTAACGCGAGATGTCCAGTCAAATAAATTTTTGAAGGCGGCAGTATAGCTTCCGTTATGTTCCGCCATTGAAATGATAATCAAATCGGCACTATCTAATTTTTTGATAAACTCCTGAATAATTTCCGGATGTCCAGTTTCATTTTCAACATCAACCGAAAAAACGGGTAATACATAATCGTTCAAATCAAGAATTTCGATGTCTGTATTCTCAAATTGATGCGCCACAAAACCGGCTAATTTTTTATTAATGGATTGTTTACTGTAGGAAGCTCCGAAGGCAACTATTTTCATAATTCGTTCTATTTTTTCCTAAAGTTAACAAAAAAAGAAGCCTGAGCTTCTTTTATTCTGACAACTTTTTGAGTTGTGATTTATTTTTGATTGTAATTTTCTTTCCGGTCAAATCCACCCATCCGTTTTTGTTGAATTCAGATAAAAGACGAATGCAACTTTCGGTAGCTGTACCAATCATTCCGGCTAATTCTTCTCGTGACAATTGGATTCGTAGACTTCCATCTTCATTAACTCCGAAGGTTTCTTCCAAATACAATAAGGTTTCTGCCATTCGTTCCTTTACTGTTTTCTGTGCCATGGAAACCATATGGTCATCAGCGTCTTTCAAATCGCCACAAATGGTTTTCATCATATTCATGGAAAATTGATTGTTCTGATTGAAAAATTGTAAAATTTCACTTTTTGGTACAAAACACACTTCCATATCTTCGAGCGCAACTGCGGTAAGGTTTGCTGGCTCATCACTAATCATGGAACGTTGACCAAGTAATTCTCCGGGTTTGACCAATTTTACAATTTGATCTTTTCCATTAGCACTTAATTTGGTCATTTTGCATACGCCGTCTTTGATGCAGTAGACTCCATTGGTAATCTCTCCTTCCTCAAAAATAGGTTCTCCTTTTTTTATGGTGTAGGAGGTTTTACAATTGGCCATTCTCAAAAGCTCGTCTTTGTTTAAAGCTTTTAAAGAACTGAATTGTCTTACTATGCATTGCTCACATTTATTCATTATGCAAATTTTGAATAACAAATATATTTAAAGTATGATAAATATCATAGTTTGAAAATTCATGCAGTAGGAAATTTGCCAAAGGTAAATGAGTAAATTATGGAAAAACAGAATTGTTACCATTGTGGAACAGCTGTTGTATCAAGGAATGAGATTTTCTTTGACGAGAAAGCGTTTTGTTGCATGGGTTGTAAAACCGTGTATGAAATTTTCAGTTTGAACGACTTAGGTTGTTATTACGATTTTGAGAATTCCCCTGGAGCCACACCGTTAGATATTAAAGGCAAGTACGATTTTCTTGAAGATACTACTATCGTGTCAAAACTTCTCGATTTTCAAGAGGAAGAAACGAGTGTCGTTTCATTATACATTCCGCACATTCATTGTAGTTCGTGCATTTGGATATTGGAAAATTTACAGAAACTTAATCCCGCAATCTTTTCTTCACAGGTTAATTTTCATGAAAAAAAAGTACGCGTTCTCTATCGTTCCGATGCAACTAGTTTGAAGGAAGTCGTAGAATTGTTGTGTAGAATAGGTTACGAACCTTACATCAGTCTGGAGAATTACGAAAACAGAAAACAGAAAATTGATAGAACACTGATCTATAAGATTGGGGTTGCTTTTTTTTCTTTTGGGAACATTATGTTGTTATCATTTCCCGAATATTTTGAAGTAGGGGAGTTTTGGATCGAGCAATACAAAGGCTTTTTCCGTTGGTTGATTTTTTTACTTGCTTTGCCTCCCTTTTTTTATTCGGCATCGGGTTATTATGTTTCGGCTTGGAAAAGTATCAGATTGGGTATGTTAAATATTGATATTCCAATTGCATTGGGCATTGTAGTGATGTTCATTAGAAGTACAATTGATATTGTATTGGATCATGGACAAGGTTTTTTCGACAGCATGTGCGGACTCATTTTCTTTATGCTTTTGGGACGATTATTTCAGCAGAAGACGTATGATTTCCTTTCTTTCGAGCGCGATTACAAATCGTATTTCCCTATCGCGGTTACTAAAATAAATAAAGACGGTTCCGAAATTCCTATCCAGGTTTATGATATAAAAAAAGGAGATCGATTGTTAATCCGTAATCAAGAGTTGATTCCCGTTGATGGAATATTAATTTCCAATGCAACTTCTATTGATTATAGCTTCGTGACGGGTGAAGCGGTAGCAATTCATAAAAAATCTGGCGAAAAGGTTTATGCTGGTGGAAAACAATTGGGAAATATAATTGAAATGGAAGTACTGCATTCGATGTCACAGAGTTATCTTACGCAGTTATGGACTAATGAAGCATTCCTGAAAAAATCAGAGCAGCACTATAAAACGATTACAGATACAATCAGTCGCTATTTTACTCCAGCTCTGCTATTATTGGCTTTTCTTTCTTTCGGCTATTGGGTTTTCATCGATACTACGATTGCTTTCAATGTTTTTACGGCAATTCTTATTGTAGCCTGTCCCTGTGCTCTTGCTTTAACGGCTCCTTTTACTTTGGGTAATGTACTTCGACTCATGGGATACCAAAAGTTGTATTTAAAAAATGCTACTGTTATTGAGCAACTAGCAAAAGTAGATACGATTGTTTTTGATAAAACGGGAACAATTACCACCAATAAAAAGACATCCATTTCGTATGAAGGAGTAGAATTGTCCGACTATGAGCTTTTATTATTAAAGAGCGTTGTTAGAGCCTCAAATCATCCTTTGAGTAGAAGATTATATGAGTTTATTCCGAATCAGACTACCATTGAAATCAACAGTTTTGAAGAAATCACCGGAAAGGGTATAAATGCTACAATTGATAATCATTTGGTGAAGCTGGGTTCTTCTCAGTTTTTAGAACACATGAGCGAAAACACACACAAGAAAACCAAAGTACATATTGAAATGGATGGTACGTATAAAGGATGTTTTGTGTTTAATAACCAATACCGAGAAGGATTGGAGCAACTTTTTGAAAATTTAGCCAAGAATTACAACCTGGTAGTTCTCTCCGGGGATAACGATGGAGAACGCAAAATACTAG
The DNA here is from genome assembly GCF_051908335.1 of Flavobacterium sp. MAHUQ-57. NCBI lineage: Bacteria > Pseudomonadati > Bacteroidota > Flavobacteriia > Flavobacteriales > Flavobacteriaceae > Flavobacterium > Flavobacterium sp. MAHUQ-57. The sequence goes on from NZ_JBPZTE010000006.1 coordinate 58,273, forward strand.
AAAAGATGCTTCCGGAAGCGACTAATTTAGTGTTCAACCAAAAACCAGAGCAAAAACTACACTTCATAGAGCAACTTCAAAAGGAAGGTAAAAACGTCATGATGGTTGGCGATGGATTGAATGATGCCGGCGCTTTGACGCAAAGTAATGTGGGGATTTCAATCTCAGAAAATGTAAATGTGTTTTCACCTGCTTGCGATGGTATTTTGGATGCTACACAATTTTCAAAAATTGACTATTTCCTTGGTTTTTCCAAAAATGCAATGAAAACTATTTATGGGAGCTTTGGATTGTCACTTCTGTATAACATCGTTGGATTGAGTTACGCCGTAACCGGAAATTTATTGCCAATTGTAGCCGCTATCATAATGCCATTAAGTACCGTTACAATTATAAGTTTTGTAACGCTGATGAGTAATTATTATGCCCAAAAGCGGAATTGACAATGCTGCATTTTAATTATTTCGGCATGATAAAAGTCATATTTTATCCGAAAGGGCAACGCTAATTTTGGTTCATAAAAATCAAGGTATGAGTGTCATTTATTTATTAATCTGTATCAGTATCGTACTGGCGATAACTTTTCTCTACATCTTCATTAGAGCGGTTAGAAGTGGTCAGTTTGACGATGATTATACGCCATCGGTCAGAATGCTTTTTGAAGATGAGCTTAAACAAAACAAAACCCAAACAAAATCAGTAACAGAAAATCAGAACTAAATTATGGAAATGCAACAGTTTTATTACGATAACAAAATTGTAAATAAGTTCATTTACGCGACTATTGTTTTTGGGGTAGTGGGAATGCTGGTCGGGCTGTTATTGGCTACGATGTATTTATTTCCAAACCTTACTGACGGTATTTCGTGGTTGAGCTACGGACGACTTCGTCCATTGCACACTAACGCGGTTATCTTCGCTTTCGTAGGAAATGCCATGTTTGCCGGGTATTATTATTCGATTCAAAGGCTTCTAAAAACCAGAATGTTCAGTGATGTAATGAGCAATATTAATTTCTGGGGATGGCAGCTGATTATTTTGGCAGCAGCGATTTCTCTTCCATTAGGATATACGTCTTCAAAGGAGTATGCAGAACTGGAATGGCCAATAGATATCGCCATAGCAGTGATATGGGTAGTTTTCGGAATCAATATGATCATGACGATTTTACGCCGAAGAGAGCGTCATCTGTATGTGGCCATTTGGTTTTACATCGCCACATTTGTGACCGTTGCTGTACTTCATATTTTCAATAGTTTGGCTTTGCCGGTAAACGGTTTGAAATCGTATTCGGTATATGCGGGTGTTCAGGATGCTTTAGTACAATGGTGGTACGGACACAATGCTGTTGCGTTCTTTTTGACTACTCCGTTCCTTGGATTAATGTATTATTATATGCCTAAAGCGGCTAACCGTCCGGTGTATTCGTATCGTTTGTCTATTATTCACTTTTGGTCTTTAATATTTCTATATATCTGGGCTGGCCCTCACCATTTGTTGTATTCCGCTTTGCCGGATTGGGCGCAAAATTTAGGGGTGGTTTTTTCTGTAATGCTGATTGCGCCTTCTTGGGGTGGTATGATTAACGGATTGTTGACGCTTCGTGGTGTTTGGGATAAAGTGCGTACCGATGTAGTACTGAAATTCTTTGTTGTAGCCATTACAGGTTACGGTATGGCCACTTTTGAAGGTCCTATGCTTTCATTGAAAAATGTCAATGCAATTGCTCACTTTACTGATTGGATTGTTGCGCACGTTCACGTTGGAGCTTTGGCTTGGAATGGTTTTATGACTTTTGGTATTGTGTATTGGTTATTGCCACGATTAACTAAAGGAGAAGTTTATTCACAAAAAATGGCCAATTTCCATTTCTGGATTGCAACTCTGGGTATAATTTTATATGCTTTACCAATGTATGTGGCTGGTTTTGTTCAGGCGCAAATGTGGAAACAGTTCAATCCCGACGGATCCTTGGTGTATGGTAATTTCCTTGAAACCGTTTCGGAAATAATGCCAATGTATGCCATGCGTGCCATTGGAGGAACATTGTATCTTTTGGGTATGCTGGTAATGGGGTACAATGTCTATAAAACCGTGCGTAAAAATAAGGCAGTTGAGGATGAATTAGCAGAAGCTCCGGCTCTTGCCAAAATAGCGCCTTATCGATTAAAAGGGGAAAAATTCCACGGATGGTTGGAAAGAAAACCAATTCAATTAACGCTATTGGCTACGATTGCAATTCTTGTTGGGGGTGTAATTCAAATTGTTCCTACCATTGTAGTGAAATCCAATATTCCAACAATTTCAAGTGTTAAACCATATACTCCTCTGGAGTTGGAAGGCCGTGACTTATATATCCGTGAAGGTTGTGTGGGGTGTCACTCGCAAATGATTCGTCCCTTCCGCTCGGAAGTAGCTCGATATGGCGAATATTCTAAATCCGGTGAATATGTATACGATCACCCATTCCTTTGGGGTTCTAAACGTACTGGTCCAGATTTGATGCGCGTAGGAGGTAAATACAATGACAACTGGCATTTCAATCACTTATGGGATCCGCAAAGTACTTCATCAGGCTCTATTATGCCGGGATACAAATGGTTGTTTGATAACAAAATGGCCAACTATTCCGATATCGAAAAGAAAATGGGAGTAATGCAAACATTGGGTGTGCCTTACACTGATGATGATATCAAGAATGCCAAAACGGCTATCGCCAAACAATCAGAAACTATCGAAAACAATCTGAAAAACGATCCCGATTTCGTGAAGAGTTACAAGGAAAGTGAAAAGAATGCAAAAGCAAGAGGAGAGGAGTTTGTTGCAATGCGTGACCGCGAAATTGTCGCTTTAATTGCTTATCTGCAACGATTAGGAACTGATATCAAAATTAAAGAAACTCAAAAATAGAATGTCATGCTAAAGTTTGTAAAACATACCATGGAGAATATTTCCGGAATAGAAATTTATCCAATACTATCATTACTCATTTTTTTCTTCTTTTTTGTGGGATTGTATTGCTGGGTCTTTACGTACAATAAAGAAAAAATAACACAATTGGGTAACCTACCATTTGCTGAAGGTACAACCGATGAATCATTAAAATAATAGCTAGACCTATGAAAAAATTGTTTCCAATATATGTGAGAATCCCGGTTTTGTTTGCTTTGTTTTTCATGGCAATGGAGTTCTTCATCGATTCAGGCGATAAACCGGCTTTTATAAAGTATCCTTTACTTAACCTGGTATTGGTCATCTTTATAGTGCTTTTGGTGGCCATGGAATTGATACTCAAAGCAACGAATACGATTTTGGATACTTTGTTAACTGAAGAACAAAGAAAAGCCAAGGAAATTGAAGAAAATCTACCCTTTACAGAAACGCAATTCTACAAAGGTTTAGTACACAAATTAACGCGTACGCGTAAAGTGGAAGAAGAACATGACCTGATTTTACATCATAATTACGATGGAATTCAAGAATTGGATAATGTACTTCCTCCATGGTGGGTGGGTGTTTTTTATATCACCATTTTATTTTCAGTAGTTTATCTGGCGCGATACCATTTTTTGGGACATGATAATCAAGCCGCAGAATTCGACAAGGAAATGGCGGAGGCTAAAATTCAAGTGGAAGAGTATCGTAAAACGGCTCCCGATTTGATGGATAAGGAAAAAGTAACCTTGCTGACAGATGCTTCTAGTATTAATGCAGGTAAGGCAATATTTCAAACCAATTGTGTGGCGTGTCACCGTGCCGATGGTGGTGGTGCTATTGGGCCCAATCTAACGGATAAAGAATGGATTAATGGTGGTGGTATCAAAAATGTATTCAATACGATTATGGAAGGAGGACGTTCCGGTAAAGGTATGATTGCCTGGAAGGAACAAATTAAACCTACCGAAATTCAAAAAGTGGCCAGTTATGTATTGAGTCTTCAAGGATCAAATCCTAAAGAGGCCAAAGCGCCGGAAGGAGAAGTATGGATAGATGATGTAGCTGCAGCAGGAGGTAGCGCCGTTAAAGCCAAATAATTACAATGACAATGCAATCACCCAATGATGATTTTAGGGATTCAATAGCCACAATCGATAAAGAAGGAAAAAGGGCTTGGATTTATGCTAAAATTCCTAAAGGAAAGCTCTACGAAAGAAGAAAATGGTTGAGTTATTTCTTATTGGCGTTTCTATTCACGTCTCCATTCCTTACAATCAACGGTAATCAGTTCCTTTTATTCAATATTCTAGAACGGAAGTTTTCCATTTTCGGAAATCCGTTCTGGCCTCAGGATTTTCACTTGGTGGTAATTTCTATGGTCATTGGCGTTGTTGGTCTGGCTTTGTTTACAGTCGCATTCGGTCGCATCTTCTGTGGATGGTTCTGCCCGCAAACTATTTTCATGGAAATGGTTTTCCGCCGGATCGAATTCTGGATTGAAGGAGATCGTGGCGCGCAAATCAAATTGGATAAACAGGAATGGAATACAGAAAAAATCAGAAAGAAATCCTTAAAATATCTGTTGTTCTTTTTACTGTCGTTCTTAATAGCCAATGTCTTTTTGGCGTATATCGTGGGTAGCGATCATGTTCTGGATATGGTACGTCAAGGGCCGTTTCATAACACCGGTACGCTAATCGCCTTAATCATTTTTACCGCTGTTTTCTTCTTTGTCTATGCGTGGTTCCGGGAACAAGTATGTATCATTGCTTGTCCTTACGGACGAATGCAGGGAGTGTTACTTGATACTAAATCCATCAATGTGGCGTACGATCATGTGCGTGGTGAGGGCGAAAAGGGTAGAGGGAAATTTAAAAAGGGAGAAGATCGATTGGCTTCTGGTAAAGGGGATTGTATCGATTGCCATCAATGTGTAAATGTTTGTCCCACAGGAATCGATATTCGCAATGGCGTCCAACTCGAGTGTATCAATTGTACCGCTTGTATCGATGAGTGTAACAGTATCATGAAAAGTGTGGACTTGCCCATTAATCTTATTCGGTATGCCAGTGAAGACGAAATTGTAAAGAAAGAAACGTTTGTGTTTACCAATCGTATGAAAGGATATGCGGCGGTATTGCTTATTCTGACCGGAATATTCTTCGGAATGTTGTTCCTCCGAAATGATGTGGAAGCAACGGTATTGCGTTTGCCAGGGCAATTGTACGAATACAAAGGGGATACTATCAGTAATGTGTTCACCTATAAAATCGTGAATAAAACGATGAATGATTTTGATCACATCCATTTTAAAATCGTAGACCCCAAAGGCGTAATTAAATTAGTAGGAAATCAACAAATTAAGGTCAAAAAAGACAATCTCACGCAAGGGACTTTGTTTATAGAAATAAACCCTGCTGTTCTCCAAGGAGATAAAACAGAAGTGACCATTGAAGTCTATAATGGTAACCGATTATTGGAAGTGACGACCACAAATTTCTTAGGACCAAGACACTTTAATTAAAAGAGTTGAGGTAATGATAATCATTTAATACAACAGGATATGAGAGCAAATTGGAGCACAGGAATCGTGATGGCATTCGCAATATTCATCACATTCATTCTATATTTTGTCCTGAAAGTTCAGGGCGACGCAGAGTACGACCACGAAATGGTCACTGAAGACTATTATAAAAAAGAAATCGGATTCCAAACGCAGTTGGACAAACAACAAAATGCAATGGATTTATCCGAAAGAGTAGCAGTTATAAACACAACCGAAGGACTGGAAATTCATTTTCCAAAATCTTTCGATTGGAATCAAATACAAGGGAAAGTGTCTCTTTATCGGCCGTCAAACCAGCAATTAGATTTCGATATACCAATATCGTTATCTTCTTCCAATTTGCTCATACCTAAAACCAAGTTGGCTGGCGGCCGTTGGGACATTACCATCGATTGGAACTATAACGGTAAAGGATTTCTCAACAAAGAAACCGTTAATTTATAGTTGAAGGTTGATACGAATGCGTAATAGGTTATAATTACTACCTAAAAGATTATAATTACTACCTAAAAGGCTATAATTAATAGCTAAAAGGTTATAATTAATAGCTAAAAGGTTATAATTAATAGCTAAAAGGTTATAATTAATACCTAAAAGGTTAAAATTAGAACCTAAAAGGTTAAAATTTGAGTCTAAAAGGTTAAAATTTGAGTCTAAAAGGTTAAAATTTGAGTCTAAAAGGTTAAAATTAGAACCTAAAAGGTTAAAATTAAAGACTAAAAGGTTAAAATTAGAACCTAAAAGGTTAAAACTAGAGCCTAAAAGGTTGAAATTAGAACCTAAAAGGTTGAAATTAGAACCTAAAAGGTTGAACTCATAACCCATAACTCATAACTCCTAACTCATAACTCATAACTCATAACTCCTAACTCATAACTCATAACTCCTAACTCCTAACTTCCAAATGATCACAGCCTTTATTTTAGGATTGATAAGCAGTTTGCATTGCATGGGCATGTGCGGCCCTATTGCCATTATGTTACCATTGGATAGAACGAATGAGGCTAAAAAAGTAACACAACTATTCACATATCATTCGGGTAGAATAGTGGCGTATTCTATTTTAGGATTTTTCTTTGGTTTGTTGGGAAGAGGTTTGTTTCTGGCAGGTTTTCAGCAAAAAATTTCAATTGTAGTGGGTGTTTTAATGATTATTGCGGTAGTTGTACCCGAAAAAGTTTTCGCTCGTTATAATTTTTCAAAGCCCGTTTTCGCAATTATTAGTCGGTTGAAATCAAAACTTGGCGCACAGTTCAAAAAGAAAACCTACCGTTCTTTGTTTACCATTGGATTGCTTAATGGTTTTTTACCCTGCGGACTCGTTTATGTTGCTCTTTTTGGTGCTATTGCCATGCAAGAAGTACATTGGAGTGTTGCATATATGGCATTGTACGGACTGGGGACGATTCCTATGATGAGTTTGGTTGTTTATGTTGCCAATGTGCTCACAGTACCGGTTCGGACAAGCATTCAGAAAATCATTCCCATTTTGATCATTGGTATCGGTATATTGTTTGTTTTACGAGGCATGGGATTGGATATCCCGATGGTTTCACCGGGTAATATAAGTTTGTTTGTGCAAAACACACCGCATTGTAAGTAGTTTATTTTCAATGCGTTAAAATGCGTATCTTTAATAGTTAAAAAAACGAAAGATATGAATCCGAACAAAGCATTATGGGAAAAAGGGGATTTCACTAAAATTGCTGCAACGATGCGTGAAAGCGGTGCTAAACTAGTGGATTCTTTAGGCATCACAAAAGACACCTATCTTCTTGATTTGGGTTGTGGTGATGGAACTACAGCCGTGCCGGCAGCGCAATTGGCGGCAAAAGTGCTAGGAGTCGATATTGCACAAAATTTAGTGGAAGCGGGAAATCAACGTGCCAAGGAAGAACAGCTAACGAACCTCACTTTTCAAGAAGGTGATGCCACCGACTTGCATGACTTGAGTGATCAGACTTTTGATATGGTCATTAGTATATTTGGGGCTATGTTTGCGCCAAAACCGTTTGATGTTGCCAAGGAAATGGTGCGTGTGACAAAACCGGGAGGAAAAATAGTTATGGGCAATTGGATTCCGGGTGATCCTACTTTCGTGGCGCAAATCCTCAAGATATCGTCTGCGTATACGCCACCACCGCCTGAGGGTTTTGTAAGTCCTATGCTATGGGGTGTCGAAGATAATGTGATCGAGCGCTTTAGCAGTGCCGGAATAGCTAAAGAAAATATAGCCTTTGCGAGAGCAACTTTTACTTTCAAAGCGCCTTTTTCACCTTCTGAATTTTTAACGCGCTTCAAACACTTTTACGGTCCAACGATGAATGCCTTTGATGCTGCTGAACAAAATGGTAAAGCAGCTGATTTACAAAAAGAATTGGAAGATTTATTTACCTCGCAAAACCAAGGAGGATCTAATGCTACTGATATCGCAGCTACTTTTTTGAGAGTAACGGTGCAGTGTTAATTGTAAAAAATGAAATAAAAACCGATGTTTGAAACGGAATATACTTTAATCCAGTTTCAGTTGCATCATTATATCGGTTTGCTCATCAGTCCCAAGTTTGAAAATGTGTTTGTCAAAAGCTACAAATCCGTTTTTCTCATAAAATCGGATAGCTCTTTGGTTTTCTTCCCAAACGCCAAGCCAAACATATTTCTTATTGTTGGCTCTTGCTATTTGAATGGCTTTATCAAAAAGAATTTGTCCTGCTTTTTTACCGTGAAATTCTTTTAAAACATAGATTCGTTCTATCTCCAGCGCGTCTTCACTTTTTATTTCTGTCTGCGATGATCCGCTATTTACTTTCAAATAACCAATCGCTTTTTCTTCAAGTTCTACAAAATAAAACTCGGAGTTTTCATCCTCAAGTTCTGCCATGATCTTTTCATTTGCAAAACTAGTTTCCAAATAGTTTTTCATGTCTTCTTCGCTGTTCTCAGAAGCGAAAGTTTCTTGAAAGGTACGTTTTCCTATTTCCTGTAAATCCTGTAAATCACCTACAGTTATTTTTCTAATTGTAATATCCATGTTTCATTTTTTTACAAAGTTCTGCATTTGCTTTCTGTAAAAATTTTACAAATGATAAAAAAGAATATTATTTGCTATTGTTGCGTATTCTACTCAAACTAACCTGAGTTATGCCCAAATATGAGGCAACATGACCCAATTGTACCCTTTGAATAATGCTGGGATTGTTTTTTAAAAGTTCGTCATAACGTTCTGTAGCCGTCCCAAATTGTCTCGAAATAAGTCGTTCCTCCGCTTTTAAGAGTTCATATTCGGCAAATTTCCTGCCCCAGTTGGCAATTTCGATATTCTCCTGAAATTGCTTTTTAAGGTTTTCGGTAGTAAGCTTATAAAGTACGCAATCTTCTAGAAGTTCGATGCTTTCGTAGCCTTTTTGATTGTCGATATAGCTTTTTAAGGAAGCTATAGTATCACCTTCTTTCCCAAAAGAAAAAGTAACTTCTGTACCATCAACCTCAAAAAATGTTCGAGCAATCCCTTTTTTAATGAAGAAGATGTTTTTTTCAATTTTATCAGCTCTAATAACGATAGTGTTTTTAGGAAAAGTAACTTCTTCCACATTTTCTATTAGCAATAGTTTAGCCGAAGAAGAAATAGGATGTATTTTATCTATGATTTGATCGAAATTCATTTTATTGATGCTATGTTGACCGATTTGCGCCGTTTCGTCGAACTGGAGATCGTATTCTACTGCGACCGAGACGAAGTTAATAAAATAGACGCACAATTCACTCAAAACCAGCAATGGTTTGAATTGGCGGTTGTGCGAAGTGCTAACTGATTTTTATGTTGAAAAGTCTCGAGCCAGAATTTCGTTTGCCTTTTTCATCAATCTCTGTAAAGTAGACTACAAAAAAACGATTCCCATTTTTAGATTTAAATTTGGAGAGTATAGCTTTCAAATCTATTGTCATAAATTTGTACTTATCTTTAGTAGTCAAAGTAAAAATCGGATCTTTTCCTTCAGCAACGACGGTCAGTTCGTAAGAGCATGTATGGCAAGGCATGTCGTCCCCATATTGGATTGCTAAATAGTCTCCACTCGAATAATCGGATGCTTTAATTTGGATTTCTTTTACCTCTGGGTTTGCTTTGAATTGTTTTATCAATTTATGATTGTAATACACATTCCAAGTTGTAATTGTGTCTGCTTTTGCAGAGTAAGATAAAAGTAAAAGCAATAAAGAAGTATAGATTTTCATTACACAGTTTTTAAGCATTGCGCATAACGATCCGGAGGATTTGTGAAGGCGGAGATTTTTATTCCCGAACCATTCCGTAAGGACTGAAGTCAAATATACAAAAAGCTCGTTCCATTAAACACCGAAACCCCAATTTCCTAAAACCGCCTTAAGTTGACATTTTCTAAATTTAGCTATTAATCAGAAAGAACAATAGAGAGGAGTAAGGTTGTCGATAACCGCAGGAACTTCAGATTCTGTTAACAGTGATAATCCCCTCTCTTTTCTACTCATATTTTGTACTGTTCTATGAGACTAAGATCTCGCTGTTAGTAGCGGTAATATTTTTAAATAATCCGCAAAATCCATTGACCAATACCAATAAGAAAAAAGGGAATAAAAAACAGAAATGTTTGATAAAAGAATTCTTCCCATGTCGACTCTATTGATTCTTTGGCTTGTGAATGTTTTGTGTAAAAGTAGATATGCCTATTGTGTTTTAATAAAATGATTTTATCAAAAACTTTATATAAAACTAAAAAGCATATTGGTCCCAATGATAAAAAATTAAAAATAGCAATAGTATCACCTATCAAGTAATCAATTAAAGAGAGTAAAGGTAATAATGTAGCAATTGTAAATACTACTTTGTAATTTCTGTCATTTCTTAGCACTTTGTGTAATTGAAAGACACTCATAGAGAATGTAAAAATAAAAGAAATTATACCAATTATTAAAGACATGATTTTTTTGTTCAGTTTTGGATTATTACTGCCAACGGTTTCGTGCTTTGCGTAGGTGGGCTTTTGAAACCGTAAACTGTCTGCCAGCACCAACGTTTATTAATTGCTCAAATGTTCCTGTTCTTACTGTCCGCCCACAAATGCAAAACATTTGTTAGCGGTTTGTTGTTTACTTTCTGGGTTCAATTACTTGTCGAAATATGAAATTGTCTTTTACTAAAGTGGTGTCTCTAATACTTCGATTTGTCTTTGCGTTGATTCGCTCCCTCACAATTAACTTACTTCCATCTTCATTTGTTTGCAAAACGGAAATGTCTTGAGGTTGAGTTGTCGTGTCTATGGGATATATTGCAGCGCATGAATTGATAAAAAAAATTAGAAACAGAATAACTCCTAGTGGAATTGTCACTATTTTGGTCGCCTTGAAGAAAATTGGAATCGATAATATGAAACCCGAAAAAGCAAAATAACCAAGAATTCTGTTGGCAATCGTCAAGTTACCTTTCACAAAGGTCAAGTTAGGAAAAAACTCTCCGACCAAAATTTCAACCAGCAGGATAAGTCCTAAGGTGATTGATATAATTAAAATGGCTTTACTGTTTTGTTTCATAGTGTCGTCCTGAAATGACCGCTAACGTCAGTCTGTGAAAAACTTCACAAACACCATCAAATATAACTAAAATACTTTCGTATAAACGCCTTTAAAAGAGCTTTACTGATAAGTTTTTTGGGGTTATTTTGAAAATAGGGTAGTTGTGAGACAGTTACCGTTATTTTGCGTAGCTCTTGTTATTCGGTCAATTGGTTTTCAATATCCATTTTCTCATGTAGAACTCTTATGACTTCTATTTCATTAGATTTTGTTTTCTTGAAAAATTTTAAGTGAGATTTTACTTTTGAACAACGGTAGTTTTTTCTAATGTTTCCAAAGTCACGAGCAATTTCGAAATTGATTACAATATATTCAATTTCGTCAAAAATTAAATTATAATAGCGGTCAGCTTGTTCAACAGACCAATTTTCTGCTGTGTAAATCCAGATTTTGTTAATGTCATCAAGTGCTTTTTCGCTAATAATATATGCTGACATTATTTTCCGAAGTTTGCTTTAAGTTGTTCAAGATTTTTGTTGCGATCAAAATTTTTAATCTTAGCACTTTTTTCTCCTATTTTAAGTTCATTGATTAAGGATTTTTTCTTGTTTTCTTCTTGTTCAAAAACTCTTAAAGCTGTTCTAACAACTTCACTAACAGAATTGTATTTTCCTGAAGCAATTTGTTCGTTGATAAAATTTTCAAAATAATCGCCTAGTAATATTGAAGTATTTCGTGCCATGTTTTTAATTTTTATCAAATATACCAAGTATTGGTATTTCAACAATTTTTTTTAACGATTTTTTGGAGGTGCTGGGCGAGTTATGTACAACGTCAGTCGGTGAAAAAACTTCACAAACACCATCAAATATAATTGAAATACTTTCGTATAAATATCTTTAAAAGAGCTTTACTAATAAGTTTTTTGGCGTTATTTTGAAAATAGGGTAGTTGCGTGACAGTTGCCGCTGTTAGCGGTAGTCATTAATGATTTGAGTAATCATCGATTTTTTAATTTCAATTATCCCTTTCTCTATTTCCAATAAATCAGGAATTGAATTTTCAAGATCTTTTTCCTCTATTTTTACGTTGTAAGCAGAAACTTTTAAAAATTGAATTAAATTACGGTTGATACTTCTTTTAAAAAGTGATTTTAGCTTTTCTTTTTCAGAGTCTTCAATTTCTTCTCTTTTAATTAAATCAAAAATAAAATCAAAAGAGTGTCCAATAAATGGTAGTAAATCATTTATTGTATCTTGATTGATATCATTGAATAATCTTTGTTGTGAGTCATCATCTTCCCATTTTTCATAAATTTCCATTGCTTTACTAAACTTTACTTTATTTAGATCACTATAGGTATGAAGGTTAAATGTAAATTCTTCTATTCGTCTATTAAAAACTTCAATTTGTTTATTAATAGTATCCAATAAATGATTGAATTTGAATTGCTGTTGACTTTGTTTATTAGACTCATATTGCAAATAAACGGTATAAGCTACTCCACATAAAGCAAGTCCTGAAAATAGAGAATTCACGGCTCCAAACATATCTCCAAATTGACCTTGTTCTGTAGGATTTGGTATCACAATCTTAATTATGATACACGAAATAATCCATAGTGCTACAACTAATATAGAACCGTAAATTAAATAATTTTGTTTTTTCATGATAAGTTGTCGAATGATTACAGCTAACCCTCAAATATACGAAACCTTAGTAATATAGAATCAATTCCGTTTTGTAGCTTGGATTTTTACTTAAACCGTAGCCGTTTTAAAAATAAAAAGGGAATACAAACAGATAAACAATAAACCTTCCCATACGGATATTTTTTTGTCTTGGGTAAGCAAATAAAACAAAAGTCCACAGGCTGCCATTACCGGTAATGAAAATTGTAACAAGTTATTGGTCACAACGATGGTACCAAAAAAGGATGCGATGGAAGGAATTACCAGTGTGTTAAAAATGGACGAACCTAGTACATTTCCGATAGCCATTTCGGCTTTTCCATTTTTGATGGCACTAATGTTAACGGCAAGTTCCGGTAGGGTGGTACCAAGTGATAATAGCGTTAATGCTACAATAGATTTTGGGATTGATAAATCAAAGGCTATTTTTTCAAGGGAAATAATAGTATAATCAGCTCCGAAATAGATTCCTACTGCCGATACCAGCAATAGTAACAAAGAGACGATTGGGAATTTCTCGGTTTTTGAATTGCTATCTTCTTTACTTTTTGTTTCTCCTTTTATAAGATAGATACTGTATACAATAAAGATTAATAATCCAAAAAAGGATTCGGCCGCGTCCATTTTGCCGTCATAAGCGATCATGTAGAAAAATAAAAAACTTCCTATAAGGTAGTTTAAGTCAATATACATATAGCCGCTTTTCAACGAGATGTTTTTCTTGTTGATAACCACAGCAAGACCAGTTATAAGAAGAATGTTGGAGATATTTGCCCCAATGATATTTCCTGATAAAATCTCTGATGCGCCTTTATTCACCGAGAGGATACCTGAGATAAGTTCGGGTAATGAGGTTCCTATTCCGACAATAAAAACGCCAACCACAAAAGAAGGTAATTGTAAATATTTTCCGATTGCTTCTGCGGCATTAGTAAAATAATTTGAAGAAACTAAAAGTCCAATAAGAGCCAGGGAAAAAATGAAATAGTGCATTAGGATTTTATTTAGATCACGAAATTAAACCAAATGAATCACCTAAAAAAATAGAGTGGTAAGAATCACCTTTTTTTTTTACGTAACTATTTTTAAATTAATTTGAAGTCATTGAATTCAGGCTTAATCGTAAAACAATTAAAGAAAGGTATAGTTCTATCTTTGAATTGTAGCAGTTTAAAAAGTGATTCGGGAAATATGCTTCGCTTGTCATTAGTTGTCTGTGAATGAACAAATGAAGTATAGAGCTACAGTAGCGCTTACTTCCCTAAGATTACTTTCGCAAACGAATCACTATCACCATTGAATACATCAAAATCATTGGTATAATTGTCCAATGAATAGTTTTGTGTTTTTTGCCAAATTGTCCAAGAGTTATTCTTCCAAACCGATGGAACAGTAGGAGATGTACCCGGGTTATAATCGGCTATCCATAGTTTGTAATTCGCAAAAGCGGGATCATTAAGTTCTGCATTCCCAATGTTGGTATCGGTATATAAAATGGGTTTTTTTCCTGTTTTTTGCTCCAAAATCGTTAAAAACTGCAATAAGTTTTTCTGTATTGTTGATTTGCTGCATCCTGCATCAATACTGTTTTCCTCAAAATCAACAATAGGAGGGAAATCGGTTGAGGATAAATCGCCTATGGTTGCTAGATAATAGTTGGCTTGTTGCGTCGGATCGTCGGCACAATGGTAAAAATGATAAGCGCCTCTAACAAATCCCTGTTGTTTAATCATCGACCAATTGCTTTTGAAGTCAGGGTCGGTATACGTAACACCTTCGGTTGCTTTACAGATCACAAATTCCAATTGATTCCCTTTTTTGGTCAGATAATCAATTTCGTCTCCTTGAAAATGAGAAATGTCAATCCCTGTAATGGTTGAGTCTTTGACAATTTCTTTCTTTGGTGCCAAAGAGAACGATGCCAGAATTCCAAAGGATAGCAGTACTGCCAATAGGTAATGTTTGAGTTGCATAGTATGTTGTTTACGAAACTCAAAGATATAAAAAGAGCTTTTTTCTTACAATAATTAAATTTTTAAACTGTCATTGAAAATAATTGAGTATTCGGTATTTTTCGTTTCATACGAAGGTCAAATGCCATGCAAATGTTGCGTACGAAGGGTTTGCCTTTTTCGGTAACCATAATCTGATTAGGAAGAAGCTGAACTAAGCCATCCAACTCCATTTCTCGTAACTCTTCCACTATTGCAGGTAGTTCCGCAAAGTACAAACTGGTAGTACTCCATTGTGTTTTGAAGCGACACATTAAATTCAATATGTGTTTTCGGATGATGAGGTCTTCGGAGGTTAGAATATGACCTTTGCAAACCGGAAGTTGGTTTTTATCCAAAATGGTATAATAGGCTTCAATTTCTTTTTCGTTTTGTGCAAAACCGTACCAACTATCGCTAATTGATGAAGCACCTAAACCAATCATCACTTTTGTTTTTGAAGCAGTATATCCCATGAAATTACGGTGAAGATTTCCTTGTTGTGCTGCTTTATACATAGCGTCACTTTTAAGCGCAAAATGATCCATACCTATTTCGTGGTATCCTTTTTTGGTTAGTAGCGTTTTGCCAATTTCATACAGTTTACGTTTTTCATCATCTTTGGGAACATCATGGTCTTTAAATCCGCGTTGACCGTTACCTTTCATCCAAGGAACGTGCGCATAACTGTAAAATGCCAATCGGTCTGGAGAAAGTACTTTGGTTTTCTCAATGGTATCGATGATGTTTTCAATCGCTTGAAATGGTAAACCGAATACCAAATCGTGAGATATCGAAGTATAACCAATTTCTTTGGCCCAAAAAGTCACTTTAGCCACATTGTGGAAGGGTTGAATTCGATGAATGGCCAATTGTACCTTTTCGTTGTAATCCTGAACGCCAAAACTCACTCTTCTGAATCCCAAATTGTATAATGTTTGTAAATGTTCACGTGTTGTATTGTTTGGATGTCCTTCAAAACTAAATTCGTAATCGGGAGCAATGTCAGCTTTGGCGAGAATACCTTTAATAAGCAATTCGAGATTCATTGCAGAGAAAAATGTAGGAGTCCCACCACCCAAATGGATTTCTTTGATGATTGGTTTCTCATCAAACAATTTGCAATAAAGATTCCACTCTTTTAAAACAGCTTCTATGTAAGGATGTTCAACTTCGTGTCTTTTGGTAATGCGTTTATGACAACCACAAAAAGTACACAGACTTTCGCAAAAAGGCAAATGAATGTACAAACTGATACCTTCTGTTGAATTACTTTCTTTGAACGCGGTAAGTAAACTTTGTTTCCATAAATCGGAGCTAAAATTGGTTTCTTCCCAGTAGGGTACAGTCGGGTAGCTAGTATAGCGTGGTCCAGGAACGTTGTATTTTTGTAGTAATGAAACTGACATATAATGGTTTTTTCAGTTTCAAAAGTAAGAGGTAGCTTTAACTAACGAAATGATATTTATCATATAAAAAAAGAGAAGCTTTCACTTCTCTTTTGGTTTTATACACTTTTTTGTACGACTTCAAAAATGGCACCGTCTTCACATTTGAGTGTTTTTGACGGATACTTCATTAATAGTGCGTAATCGTGGGTTGCCATAATCACTGTTTTTCCATTTTGGTTTACTTTTCGTAAAACCTCCATAACTTCAACACTGGTTTGCGGGTCAAGATTTCCAGTTGGTTCATCCGCAAGAATCAATTCCGGGTCGTTTAATAATGCTCGAGCAATTGCAACACGTTGTTGTTCTCCACCTGATAATTGATGTGGCATTTTATTGGCTTTACCACCCATGCCTACTTTTTCCAAAACTTCGTCAATTTTTGCTTGCATCGCACCTTCGTCTTCCCAACCTGTTGCTTTTAAAACGAAATGCATGTTGGCATTTACAGTTCTATCCGGTAATAATTTAAAATCCTGAAATACGATACCAATTTTTCTTCTCAAATACGGAATGTCATTATCGACCAATCCATTTAAATTATAGTCTACAATAGTTCCTTCTCCGTGATTTAAAGGTAAATCGGCATACAACGTTTTCATGAAACTACTTTTTCCAGAACCGGTTTTCCCGATGATGTAAAGAAATTCACCATGGTTGACGCTTAAGTTAACATCCGATAAAACAGCATTGAGTTCTTGATATATAGTAACGTTTTGTAACGATAGAATGGTTTGTGACATAAGTTTTGTGATTTATTTCGTAAAAGTAATAAGTTAACGTTCTAATGCAAAATAAATTTTTGGCATTGTGAATAAATTAAGATACTAAACGCTTTTTTTACCCGTTAAACCCAATAAGAATGTTCTATATTTGAATGCAAAATCCAACTTATGAAGAAATTATCAATCTCCGTAATTTTCATTTTCTTAATTGGCAATATGTCATTGTCGGCGCAACAATCTGAAATCTATACCAATACATCAGTGGAATACAACAGAGCGCTTACTTTGTTTAAGAACAAGCAGTACCAGTCGGCTCAGATTCTATTTGATAAAATAAAGCAAGAAGGAAATACCGATATGGAAGCGGATTGTGCTTATTATAGTGCGAATTGTGCTTTGCAGATGAATCAGTCGAATGCAGATGAAAAGATTGAGGCTTTCATAAAAAACTATCCAACGAGTACGAAACAAAATCTGGCTCACATTGATGCCGCTACCTATTATTTCGAACAAGGCAATTATACGAAGTCTTTGGAAATGTTCGACCAAGTGGATGAAGGCAGTTTGACCAGTGATGAATTGGATCGATATAATTTCTATAAAGGCTATAGTTTCTTCAATTCAGGAAAGAAAAAAGAAGCGCGTCAGTATTTTAATAAAGTCGAAAATTCGGCTGAATACGGTTCACAAGCAAAATATTACATTGGTTATTTAGCCTATGAAGGCGATAATTATGAAGAGGCGAATCAGTATTTTGATGCGGTTTCGGGTGAAGAAAAATACAAAGAAAAATTGTCGTATTTTCAAGCTGATATGAGTTTTAAAGCTGGGAAGTTTGAAAAAGCAATTCAATTAGGCCAGGCCGCTATGGCAAAATCATCTCCTGCTGAAAAATCGGAACTAAACAAAATCATTGGCGAAAGTTATTTTAACTTGAAACAATACGATAAAGCAATTCCCTATTTGAAAGAATACAAAGGAAAAAAAGGGAAGTGGAACAATACGGATTATTACCAATTGGGATATGCTTACTACAAGCAAAATGATTTCGAAAATGCCATTGCGCAATTCAATAAAATTATCGGTGGTAATGACGGCGTTGCCCAAAATGCTTATTATCACTTGGGAGAAAGTTATTTAAAGACGGATAAGAAACAACAAGCCTTGAATGCGTTCAAAAATGCTTCGGAAATGACTTTCGATTTAAAAATTCAGGAAGATGCCTATCTGAATTACGCCCGTTTGAGCTATGATATCGGAAATTCTTACCAAAGTGTTCCGGAAGTATTGAACGGATTCATGACAAAGTATCCTAATAATCCAAATAAACCGGAAATCGAAAATTTATTGGTTAACTCTTACATTACTTCTAAAAATTATAAAGAAGCATTGGTTTTATTGGAGAAAAACAAAGCATTAGGTGCGAAAGGAGCTTACCAGAAAGTAGCTTTTTACAGAGGTTTGGAATTGTTTACCGATGGTGATTACAACGCAGCGTTGGCTATTTTCAAAAAATCAATCGCCGAACAGAAAGAAGCTATATTCTCAGCACGTGCTACATTCTGGAAAGCGGAAACTGAATATGTGTTGGATGATTTCCAAAATGCATTGCTGACTTTCAAGCAATTTGTGGCGTATCCAGAAGCTAAAGAAACTCCCGAATTTAAGACGGTGAATTATAATATTGCTTATTCGCATTTTAAATTAAAAGAATACGAACCAGCAGCGACCTATTTCGCGAAATACACTGAAACATCAAAAGAGGACAAAACCCGTTTAGTGGATGCATACCTTCGCTTGGCTGATTGCCGATTTGTAACATCCAAATACACTTCAGCTATTGAAGCCTATGATAAAGCCATTGCATTTAAAGGTGTTGATGTGGATTATGCAGCGTTTCAAAAGGCAATTTCATACGGTTTTGCCGGTAAAAATGATAAAAAAATAGCCGAGTTCAACAGTTTCATCAAAAACTATCCGGATTCCCAATATCGCGATGATGCCATGTTCGAATTGGCCAATACGTATACGACAATCAATGAAACGACTTCTGCCATTAAAACCTATGATCAGTTAATTTCCGAATACCGAAAAAGCAGTTATACGGCCAAAGCTATTTTACGTCAGGGATTGATTTACTATAATGGCGATAAAGACGATTTGGCATTGACCAAATTCAAAAAAGTAGCGGCCGAATTTCCAAAAACAGAAGAAGCGTTGGAAGCAGTAAAAACGGCTCGTTTGATATATGTTGATAGTGGAAGAGTGGAAGAATATGCCACTTGGGTGAAAACATTGGATTATGTGGAAGTTTCCGATGCCGAATTGGATAACGATTCTTGGGAAGCTGCCGAAAAACAATATTCGATGGGGAATACGCAACAAGCAATTGAAAGTTTATCCAGCTACGTTAAAAATTTTCCGAACGGTTTACATTCGTTAAAAGCAAATTTCTATTTGGCGGAATCATTATACAAAACCGGTGCAACCGAAAGAGCGATTGCAAACTATGAAAATGTAATTGCAAAATCGCGAAATGAGTTCACCGAACAATCGTTAAGTCGTTTGTGTGAGATTTTTGTCAAAAAAGGCGATTATACAAAAGCCATTCCGGTATTGTTACGATTGGAAGCAGAAGCCGATTACCCACAGAATAAAACCTATGCTCAGGCCAATCTGATGAAAGGATATTATGATACAAAAGACTATGCTAAATCGGTTGTGTATGCTGATAAAGTATTGGCTAATCCTAAAACGGATAATAAAATTAAGAGTGATGCACAAATTATTATAGCAAGATCGGCTATTCAGGTTGGTGATGAAGCGAAAGCGAAAGAGGCTTACGCTAAATTGTTGAAAATAGCGAAAGGAGAATTAGCAGCCGAAGCTTTGTATTATGATGCCTATTTTAAACACAAAGAAGGAAAATTTGAGGTTTCCAATACTGTAGTTCAAAAACTGGCCAAAGAGTATTCAGGTTACAAATATTTTGGAGCTAAAGGATTGGTGGTTATGGCCAAAAATTTCTATGGCTTGAAAGATAGTTTCCAGGCCACGTACATTTTGGAAAGTGTAATTACCAACTTTACACAATTCGACGATGTACTAACGGAAGCAAAAACCGAATTGGCCAAAATCAGAGCAGAAGAAGCGAAAACGAATTCTTCGGTAGGGAAATAATCAGTCTCATTCTCATTTATATAGATACAGTATGAACAGAATCAAAATATATACATCGTTAAGCTTAGTTTTAGGTGCCATCCAAATTGGAAATGCACAAAAGAAAGACGAAAATATCGGAACGGAAGTAGTGAATGTTGTGAAACCCTATACGCCAACTATTTCGGATGCTTATAAAATAAAAGAAGTTCCGGTTATTGAGGATCAGGAAACGACTAAAAAAGAGGAAGTGAAATACCAAATTTTTTCTTTTCCGGTGGCTTCAACCTTTGTTCCTGCCAAAGGAAAGGCTGCAGCTGTAGATAAGGCCAAACAAGAGAAGTTATTTCCTAATTATGTAACTTTCGGCTTCGGAAATTACAAAACGGCTTTGGGTGAATTGTTCATTTCTCATGAAATTGATAAGTTTCAATATGCAGGCGGAATGCTTCGCCATCGTTCTTCACAAGGTGGAATTGATGGGGTGAAATTAGACGACGCTTTTGGAGAAACAGCTTTTAATGCGATGTATGGTTACAATCGTAATGAAACTAGTTTTAAATTGGATTTAGGCTACAAAAACGAGGCGTACAATTGGTACGGCGCTCCTTTGGAAAATCCTAATTTTGATCCTGCTGATTTGGAAAATATTGACCCAAGTCATAAATACAATACGTTTACAGTTGGTTCAGAATTGGCAATTACGAAAAGTTTTTTTGATAAAGTAAATCTGAATTTTATTGGTTTTACAGATAATTATGGCTCGAAAGAGAATCGTTTTATTATCAAACCAGCCTTTAATTTCAATTTTGGAGATACTGCCGTTAAAACTAAATTCGGATTGGATTACCTGAATTCAAGTTTCGAAACGGTCTATAATTTGGCAACTCCAACACCAGGTGTGCCAACAACTATTGAAAAATCCAATTTGATATTTTCAGTGAATCCTAGCTTTACTATTTTAAAAGATGATTTATCGATCGAATTGGGTGCCGAAGTGACGTATTTTTCAAGAATGAAAGATGTGTACAATGGCGTAGAAACCGATTTGAACAATGAATTTTTTATCTTTCCTAAGATCAAAGCTTCCTACAACGTAGTTAAAGATATTATGGTGCTTTTTGCAGGAGCTGAAGGAGGTTTAAAGCAAAACTCATATGAAAACTTTGTGAGTCAGAATAAATTTTTGTCGCCAACGCTTTTGTTGGAACCAACCAATAACCAATTCAATATCTATGCTGGTTTGCGTGGAAAATTAGCCAATACAATTGCGTATAATTTAAAAGTGGGATACGATTCTACCGAAAATATGCCGTTGTTTGTTTCTAATCCCTATTTATCTGATCCTTCCGAAAATTACAGTTACGGAAATTCATACAATGTCGTGTATGACAATGTGAAAACGATATCATTTGGTGGTGAATTAAAAGCCGATGTGAATAAAAATGTCACTTTGGGAATAAATGCTCAAGTAAACAGTTATAATACTAAAAACCAGGAAGAAGCTTGGAATATGCCAACAGTTAAAGCGGGTTTCACAACCGATTTCAATATTGGAAAAAAATGGTACGCAGGTTCTCAATTGTTCTATGTAGGCGAACGTTTTGATGCATTTACCAATTACCAATCGTTTCCAAATCCTGATTCGAAGCAAAAACTGGAAAGTTATTTCGATATCAATGCTCATGTTGGATATAAACATAACGAACGTTTGACAATTTTTCTAAAAGGAAATAATTTGGCAAACCAAAACTACCAACGTTGGTTAAACTACCCAGTGCAAGGTGCTCAGGGAATTTTAGGTGCTAGCTACAAATTTGATTTTTAAAATCTGAATTTAGACTTCGTGGAATTTTAGATACATTTGGATAACTTTGCAGTTCTCTGAATTCTAAAAATCCACGATGTCTTTAAAACAAGAAATTCACTTCAAGTACAATCAAATCATTCAAGATAAAATCGATGTCTTTCAAGACATGATTTCTGGTTTGGCAGAAGATGCACAAAATGACGCCAAAGGTTCTGCTGGCGATAAGCACGAAACGGCATTGTCAATGATGCATTTGGAACAAGAAAAACTTACCGCAAAACTTAGGGAAGCAATCGATCAAAAAGCAATTTTAGATAAAATTAACCCTACTTTGATTCATACTAAAGTGACGGTAGGGAGTTTGGTTAAAACCAATAAATTGACGGTTTTTATTGCAACTGCATTGCCTAAGCTAATCATCGAAAACCAAACTATTTTTGGTGTATCTCCACAATCTCCTTTAGGAACTCTATTATTGGGTAATGAAATGAATCATTCCTTCCAATTGAATAACGTCGAATACCAAATACTTTCTATAGAATAATATGAAAAAAACACTTTCAATAGGCTTGTTTTTGTTATCACAAGTCATTTTTGCACAAAAAGCGAACGCCGACTTATTAATTACGAATGCTACGATTTATACCGTAAATTCAAAATTTGAAATTGCTGAAGCCATGGCTGTCAAGTCAGGAAAAATCATTGCTGTAGGTAAAAGCGATGAGTTGATAAAAAAGTACAAAGCGGCCAAAACAATCAATGCAGAGAGGCAATTCATTTATCCAGGTTTTTATGATGCTCACGCACATTTTTACAGTTTTGGAATGAACCTTCAAACTGTAAATCTTAAAGGAACTCAAAGTTTTCAGGAAGTTTTGGATAAAGTAACGGCTTTCCAAAAAGAAAAGAATGTCAATTTTATTCAAGGTCGGGGATGGGATCAGAATGATTGGAAAGTAAAAGAATTTCCAACCAAAAAAGAATTGGACCAATTATTTCCTGACACACCGGTGGCATTAACTCGAATTGATGGTCATGCGATGTTGGTTAATAGCAAAGCTTTACAACTGGCAGGAATTACGAAAGATACTAAAATTGAAGGTGGGCAAATCGAAATAAAGAATGGTGAATTAACCGGAATTTTGGTAGATAATCCAATGGAAATGATTAATGCTGTGATTCCAAAACCTAAAAGAGAAACACAGGTTCAAGCATTGAAAGAGGCACAAAAAATAATGTTCGATTACGGATTGACCACTATTAATGAAGCTGGATTGGAAAAAGAAATCATCGATTTGATCGATACCTTACAACAAAATAAAGAATTGGATATAAATATCTATGCGATGGTGAAAGCGACACCGGATAATGTGGATTTTTATACGCAATTGGGAGTGTACCAAACCGATAAATTAAATGTACGTTCATTTAAATTTATGGGTGACGGTGCGCTGGGTTCACGCGGAGCTTGCTTGCATAAGGAATACTCAGATAAGCCACATCATTTTGGTGCTTTATTGTCTTCGGTTGAAGATATCAAAAAAATGGCAAAACAAATTGCAGATTCTGATTATCAGATGAATTCGCACGCCATTGGTGATTCTACCAATACAGTTTTATTGTCTATTTACAAAGAGGTTTTAAAAGACAAACCCAATCGTCGATGGAAAATAGAACATGCACAAATCATGCAGGAAAAGGATTTTGATGCTTTCAGCCTGAATATTATTCCATCAGTACAACCAACCCATGCCACTTCAGATATGTATTGGGCTGAACAAAGGGTAGGTGCAGCACGTATTAAAAATTCCTATGCCTATAAAAAAATGTTAAGTAAAGCTGGTATTATTGCCTTGGGAACCGATTTTCCAATTGAAGAAGTGAATCCAATGTATACTTTTTATGCAGCCGTAGCGAGAAAAGATCTTAAGAATTTTCCAGAAGGAGGTTTTCAGCCTGAAAACGCATTAACACGTGAAGAAGCCTTGAAAGGAATGACGATTTGGGCAGCTTATTCTAATTTTGAAGAGAATGAAAAAGGAAGTATTGAAGTTGGTAAATGGGCCGATTTTATCATTTTTGATAATGATTTAATTACCGAAGACATCGATGCTATCCCTTTTGTGAAACCGGTGAATACTTTTATCAAAGGAATTCGCGTTAAATAATTAACTAAACGGTTTTTATTATGTTTAAAACGCTAAAATTAGGGTGCCTTTTTTTGATGAGTTTTACATCATTTTCACAGGATTCTGAATTTATGATGTATGACAACGGATTGATTTATTCCGATTTCACTATCAAAAAACTAAAAAAGTGTGTCGATTCATTGGAACTCAAATACAAAAGTTGCCAACCGCAATCGTTTTATAGTGTAAAACAATCGGTGGTAAACTATGTTATACTAGAAAAGGTAAACGTTAATGAGGCTAAAAAAGATTTAGATTCGGGCATTTCATATGCTGATTTTATTAAAAAATACCCAAAAGCAGAAACGGTCAATGAACTTCCGGTTTGCGCATTTCTTGATGAAGATTATAACAATCCAAAAAGAAAATATATCAATGTGGTTAGCCTTGAAATGGGGAAATTTGATAACTACTCTATTGATATGGAATTGGAAACATTTAATAAAGAGTTGAAGGGAAAATGGATTTATGAGTACAGTAAAAAAACGAGTTATTCTGAAGAATCTATCAGAGCCTTTTTCTTTATCGAAAATTTTAGTTCCAATAAAATTGCAGATAAATACGCTAAATTAATTCAATATTCGGAATGTCTTATTGATACCACTTCTGGTGTTTTCTATGAAAATTCTAAAAACTCGGGTATTCGTTATAGAGATACAATTCCCAATAAAATAACTAAGTTCAATGACTATTTAAGTAACCAACTTAAGATACCTTTCTTTGATGTTAAAAAAATGGAGATTTTATATGGTTATGATGAAAATAAGGGTGAGAAACGAAATAAGAAAGAACAGGCTGAAAGAGATAAGTTAAAAAAACAAATTAAAGCAGAATTTGAAGTAATTCGAAAAAAAATAATTGATTGGGAATCGAAACGACTTACTCGTATCGACTCATTGAAAAATGCCGATAAAAATTTCATGATTTTGCTCAAAGAAGGCTATGAAGATGGGGTTAAGAATGTTTCATCAGATGATAGTTTCGAAGAAATAGTTGGGATTTATATCTCGAAAGAGGCGGCTTTGGAGTTGAAAAGAAATAGAAGAGTGATAGGTGGATGCAGTATGGATGAAAGTCCAAGGATTCATGCAAAAAATATAGCTATTTTATCCGCAGAAACGGCTAAGTGGGAAGTGTTCTTAAAATCACATTTGAATATCATGAATGACAGATTTGACCGTGTTAGTGATGGAAGCTATGCCTATGGCGCTAGAAACACTTACATTAAAGAATTGGAAGTGTTGGACATTAATGTGCCTGATTTGATATTGGGAACCGTTTTTAGAATTGATAATCCTGCTGAAAATCATTATTTCGCTAGTATAGGAAGAATAGGGAGGGCGTTAAGTGAAAGTAAAGACAGGAAGTCCTTGGAAGCAAGAATGCTGGAATATATTGAAGACAAGGAATTGGATAGTTATAACAGAATAATGATGTACTATTTATTTCTGAACTATAACAGTTATCTCCAAGATGATACTGAGAAAAAAGTAAATTCTGATAGAATAGCTAAGGCGGTTGCAACTATGCCTGATTATATTTTGTCGAAACTGTCTTCTCAATAAATACAGTTAAAGTAATGAAAAACCGGTTAGTTATCTAGCCGGTTTTTTTGTTTAAATTACAATCTCAAACTTTTGAATGGAAATTCCAACCTTTTTAGTTATACTTTGGTTTGTTTATTTGATTTATAATTTCAATTTAGAATTAAAAGCCGTTTTATGGTTTACAAATAAAACTTAATACATCAATTTTGTTTCAGAAATAAAATAATCATAATAAAACAGAATAGAATATGTGTGGAATTGTATGTGCCTTCGATATAAAGCAAAAAACTGAATCATTGCGTCCTCAAGTATTAGAAATGGCTAAAATTATCCGTCATCGTGGACCGGATTGGAGTGGAATTTTTTCTAATGACAAGGCTATTTTAGCGCATGAACGCTTGGCTATTGTCGATCCGGCTTCAGGAAAACAACCTTTGTTTAGTCCGGATGGAACTTTGGTTTTGGCTGCTAATGGTGAAATATACAATCACCGTGAATTACGCAAACAGTTTGAAGGGAAATATGATTTTAAAACGCAAAGTGACTGTGAAGTGATTTTGGCTTTATACAAAGAAAAAGGACCAACTTTTGTTGATGAAATGAATGGAATTTTTGGATTTGCTTTGTATGATGTTGAAAAGGATGAGTATTTCATTGCACGAGATCACATGGGAATTATTCCACTTTATATTGGTTGGGATAAACACGGAACATTTTATGTAGCTTCCGAATTAAAAGCTTTGGAAGGATATTGTTCAAAAATTGAATTGTTTCCACCAGGACATTACCTACATAGTAAAGAGGGACAATTAGTAAAATGGTATGAGAGGGAGTGGACCGATTTTGAAGCGGTTAAAGAAAATGAAACCAGTATTCAGGTAATTCGTGAAGCGCTTGAAGCTGCGGTTCATCGTCAATTGATGAGTGATGTGCCGTATGGCGTTTTGCTTTCCGGAGGCTTGGATTCATCAATTACTTCAGCTATTGCTAAAAAGTATGCTAGTCGTCGTATCGAAACTGATGATAAATCCGAAGCTTGGTATCCGCAATTGCATTCGTTTGCCGTTGGTTTAGAAGGTTCGCCGGATTTGGCTGCAGCTCAAAAGGTGGCAGATCATTTAGGTACGATTCATCATGAAATTAAATTCACTATTCAAGAAGGATTGGATGCGATACGTGATGTGATTTATAACTTGGAAACCTATGATGTAACTACGGTTCGCGCTAGTACACCAATGTATTTGATGGCACGTGTTATCAAATCGATGGGAATCAAAATGGTACTCTCTGGTGAAGGTTCCGATGAGTTGTTCGGTGGTTATTTGTACTTCCACAAGGCGCCCAATGCAAAAGAATTTCATGAAGAAACAGTACGTAAGTTGAGTAAACTTCATATGTATGATTGTTTAAGAGCAAACAAAAGTTTAGCCGCTTGGGGAATTGAAGGACGTGTACCGTTTTTAGATAAGGAGTTTATGGATGTTGCCATGCGCATCAATCCTCAGGATAAAATGATCAATGGGGAACGAATGGAAAAATGGGTTTTGCGTAAAGCATTTGAAGATATGTTACCGGCGAGTGTGGCTTGGCGTCAAAAAGAACAATTTAGTGACGGTGTTGGTTACAGCTGGATAGATACTTTGAAAGAAATGGTGAACAAAGAAATTTCGGATGAACAATTAGCGAATGCAAAATTCAGATTCCCAATTCAAACTCCAATGAATAAAGAAGAGTATTATTATCGCACGATATTTAGTGAACACTATCCAAGCGATACGGCTGCATTATGCGTTCCGCAAGAAGCGAGCGTAGCTTGTAGTACAAAGATTGCTTTGGAATGGGATGAAGCATTTAAAAAGCTAAATGATCCTTCAGGAAGAGCGGTTGCTAATGTTCATGAGGAAGCATACGAAAAAGAAACAATTGCATAATGGTTTGATATGTAAATAATGATTTCCAGATAAATTCACATTACGTTGAATAGGAAATCAAAACCTCAATAGTCCAAAAACTATTGAGGTTTTTTTTGCAATTTTATATTGTAGTTTTATCTGTATTTTTTTCTAACTTCAATTCCTTGAAGGAAAAATAATATAGAACTCAATCCAGTGACAAAAAGATAGAAAAGATGCCATTCAATATTAGAATCACTAATTGATAGTATATGTATTCTGAATATTGAAGTTAATAATAACAAAAATGAAAATACTAGGTATAAAGTGGATTTATTTTTTAATGAAGAATAAAGTTTATCTATATATTCGTCGTCTACATCATACTCATCTTTAATTTTTTTATAAATTTCTTCCTTGCTATAATCACTTTTTACATATTCTTTGATATGGGTTTTTATATTTTCGTCATGATTTGACTCATTTTGAAGAATTTCAAAACCTTCGTAAGTAGCTGTTTTTTTATCCTCGGATTCATTTATGAAATCTTCTTCAAACTCCAGATTTCTTTTTTTTAATTCATTTTTAAGTATTTCTCTAGCCTCATCGGTTAGCTTGTGGTTTTCTTTCCATAGATTAATTAAGCCACTGTCGTTAATTTTGGAATATTTTTCTGAAATTGTTTTGTTTTCAATCATCTTAAGTGTTTATTTTGAAATAAGAAAAAATATCTTTAAATACATTTTTTACTTAATTACTGCATTATTTTTTTTTTAAATCTATTATAGCAATTGCTTATAAACTATATTCGGTATAGCCTTTTAAATCTGTGAAGATGTCTAAAAGTTACAGATTATAAAACGTTAAGTCAAAATTCTAGATTCTAGTTAATTTTTAGGATAATTTTTGGTGCTATTTTTTATTGAATGAATCAAAACAAAAATAGTCATGTTTTTAAAGATATTCAAAATTTATACTTTACGATTTACAGTGTTTATTAGTAAAATGATTTCTTTAGGTTGGGCTTTTTTTTGTCAAATAACGGAAATTTGTATGTACTTTTTTAAAATTAATGCAAATACCTTTTTTATTTTCATCTATTAAAATGGATTTAACGCACTTTTGTAAAATCACAATTTTAACATTTTTGAAATTTGATTGAAAATCTGTTTTAAGATGCTTTTTAGTCGATTTAAGGGATTATCTCTTTATTAACACATGTTAATAACTTCAATGTGTTTTGCGCTTTTTTATCGCAATAAAAAATAGTATTTCATTATATTTGCGTGTTTGACAAAATTCCGAGGTATCGGGACTAATTTCGAAAAAGATATTATGAGCGAAGAAGTAAAAAAGAATAACTATTCCGCAGACAGTATTCAGGCGCTAGAAGGAATGGAGCACGTACGTATGCGTCCTTCGATGTATATTGGGGATACGGGTGTTAGAGGTTTACATCATTTAGTGTACGAGGTGGTAGATAACTCTATCGATGAGGCTTTAGCCGGACATTGTGATACTATTTATGTAGCTATAAACGAAGACAATTCCATCACGGTTGAAGATAACGGTCGTGGTATTCCTGTTGATATTCATAAAAAAGAAGGCGTTTCCGCACTTGAGGTTGTAATGACTAAAATTGGTGCTGGAGGTAAATTCGACAAAGATTCTTATAAAGTATCCGGTGGTCTACACGGAGTGGGTGTATCATGTGTGAATGCGTTATCGGATCATTTACGTGCAACCGTTTTCAAAGATGGTAAAGTATACGAGCAAGAGTACGAAAGAGGAAAAGCGTTATATCCAGTTAAGCAAATCGGGACTACTGATAAAAGAGGAACAACGGTTACTTTTAAACCGGACGGAACTATTTTTCAGCAAACTTTAGAGTATTCTTACGATACCTTAGCAGCACGTATGCGTGAATTGTCTTTCCTTAATAAAGGAATTACAATTACATTGACAGACAAACGTGATGTGGATGATAAAGGTGTAGTTAGAGCAGAAACTTTTCATTCTAAAGAAGGTTTGAAAGAGTTTGTTAAGTTTTTGGATGGAAACCGTGTGCCTATTATTGGTCACGTAATCTCTATGGAAAATGACAAAGGGGAAATTCCTGTTGAAGTAGCTTTAATCTATAATGAAAGTTATTCCGAAAACATTTTCTCTTATGTAAATAATATTAATACTCACGAAGGAGGAACGCATTTGCAAGGTTTCCGTATGGGATTAACTCGTACGTTGAAAAAGTATGCTGATGCTTCGGGTTTATTGGATAAATTGAAATTTGAAATTTCAGGTGATGACTTCCGTGAAGGTTTGACTGCTATTATTTCGGTAAAAGTAGGTGAGCCACAGTTCGAAGGTCAAACTAAAACCAAATTAGGTAATAGAGAGGTAGTTTCTCCGGTTTCTCAAGCTGTGGCTGAGATGTTAGAAAATTACTTGGAAGAAAATCCAAACGATGCGAAAATTATCGTTCAAAAGGTAATTCTTGCGGCTCAAGCACGTCACGCGGCGAAAAAAGCTCGTGAAATGGTACAGCGTAAAACCGTTATGGGTGGCGGAGGATTGCCTGGTAAGTTATCCGATTGTTCGGAACAAGATCCGGAAAGATGTGAAATTTTCCTTGTCGAGGGAGACTCGGCAGGTGGAACGGCTAAGCAAGGTCGTGACCGTGCATTCCAAGCTATTTTGCCATTACGTGGTAAGATTTTGAATGTGGAAAAAGCAATGCATCATAAAGTTTTCGAAAACGAAGAAATTCGAAATATTTTTACGGCTTTAGGTGTGACTATAGGAACTGCAGATGATAGTAAAGCTCTAAATCTTGAAAAGTTACGTTATCATAAAGTAGTAATCATGTGTGATGCTGATATCGACGGTAGTCATATTTCTACTTTGATTTTAACTTTCTTCTTCCGTTTCATGAAAGAGTTAATAGAAGAAGGTCACGTGTATATCGCAACGCCTCCTTTGTATTTAGTGAAAAAAGGAAATAAAAAGGAATACTGCTGGAATGAAACGCAACGTGATCAGGCCAATGAAAGAATGGGTGGTGGTGCCAACATTCAACGTTATAAAGGTCTTGGAGAGATGAATGCGGAGCAATTATGGGAAACAACCTTGAATCCTGAATACAGAACTTTACGTCAAGTAAATATTGATAGTTTGACAGAAGCTGATCGAGTATTCTCGATGTTGATGGGTGATGAAGTACCACCTCGTAGAGAATTCATCGAGAAAAATGCTGTGTATGCTAATATTGACGCGTAATTGCTTCGATCAATTGAGTAAAGTTTTATGAAACAAAATTTTTTAGTAGCATGTTGTCTTTTAGTATTTTCATTAAGTTTGAAAGCTCAGAGTAATGATTGTAAATTGGCGCATGTCGGTACTTTTAAAATAGATTCTGGAGAATATGGGGTAACCACAATTGAAAGAACTAAAAATAAACAGATTGAAACAAATGATAAGTTGGGTTTTAAAGCTGAATATGATGTGGTTTGGACCGATGATTGTCATTATGAATTGAAAACGAAAAGAGTATTGCAAGGCGACTTGGGATATGAAGGAAATCCAACAGATGTTGTTAAGGTTGAAATTTTAAAAGTTGAGAATGCCATGGTTCATGTAAGGCTTAGCTCTAATTTTTCTGATTTTGTTACTGATGCTGTTATCGAAAAAATAAATTAATCACTGTTGAAGTTATTTTGATTGAATTTTAAACCAATAATAAAAACAACCAAAAAATTATACAAAAAATGAAAGTTACTATAGTTGGAGCTGGAAATGTTGGTGCTACTTGTGCTGATGTTATGGCTTATAGAGGAATTGCAAGCGAAATTGTTTTGCTGGATATCAGAGAAGGTTTTGCAGAAGGTAAAGCTTTGGATATTACGCAGTGTGCAACGAATACAGGTTTTAATACAAAAGTGACTGGTGTTACGAATGATTATTCTAAAACGGCAGGAAGTAATGTTGTGGTTATCACTTCTGGTATTCCTAGAAAACCAGGTATGACACGTGAAGAATTAATCGGTATTAACGCCGGAATTGTAAAATCGGTTGCTGAAAATTTATTGCAGCATTCTCCAGATGCAATTTTTGTAATTGTATCAAATCCTATGGATACTATGACGTATTTGGCTTACAAATCACTAGGATTGCCTAAAAATAGAATTATTGGAATGGGTGGTGCTTTAGATAGTTCTCGTTTCAGAACGTATCTGTCTTTAGCATTGGATAAACCAGCAAATGATATCTCTGCTATGGTTATCGGTGGT
Organism: Flavobacterium sp. MAHUQ-57; assembly: GCF_051908335.1. NCBI lineage: Bacteria > Pseudomonadati > Bacteroidota > Flavobacteriia > Flavobacteriales > Flavobacteriaceae > Flavobacterium > Flavobacterium sp. MAHUQ-57. Next base: position 90,061 of record NZ_JBPZTE010000006.1, read on the forward strand.
CACGGTGATACTACCATGATTCCGTTGACTCGTCTGGCGTCGTACAATGGTATTCCAGTTTCTCAATTTTTATCACAAGAGCAATTGGATAAAGTGGCTGCAGATACTATGGTTGGTGGAGCAACTTTAACAGGATTATTAGGAACTTCGGCATGGTATGCTCCTGGAGCTTCTGTAGCTTATCTTGTGGATTCAATTTTGAACGACCAAAAGAAAATGATTGCTTGTTCTGTTTTTGTGGAAGGTGAATACGGTCAAAATGATATCTGTATCGGTGTGCCGTGTATTATTGGTAAAAACGGAATTGAAGAAATTATCGATATTCAATTAAATGATGCTGAAAAAGCGTTATTTGCGAAGAGTGCGGATGCAGTTCGAAGCATGAATGATGCCTTAGCAACAGTTTTAGGATAATCTTTTGAAAATAAATGCGAAAAGACTGCTTTTTTGCAGTCTTTTTTTTGATATTAATCGATAAATAAATTGGTTAATCACTTTCAGAATTATATATTTGCACGTTTTCCGAAAATGGGGCATTGTCTTTGCGCCTTATTTCGATGAACTAACCAAAAACCAAATAAAAGAATTAATTAATTTTTACAAAGAATGCAGAATAGAGGACTTATTAAATTTTTTGCAATTTTATTTGCTATCGTAAGTATTTATCAGCTTACTTTCACTTTTGTAGCCAATAAGGTTAAAAGTGATGCAAAAGCATTTGCAAATGGAAATCAGGAAAAAGAAATTGACTATCTTGATTCAATCGGGAAACAAAAAGTTTTCAACTTAGGGTTTACTGATTTCACTTACAATGAAGTGGCCGACAAACAAATCAATAAAGGTCTTGACTTAGAAGGAGGGATCAATGTTACTCTTCAAATTTCTGTTAAAGATGTATTGAAAGGTTTGGCTAATAATTCAGTTAACCCGGTTTTCAATAAAGCTTTAGCGGATGCTAAGAGAAACCAAAGAGGTAACCAATCGTATTTGGATGCTTTCTTTGATGCTTTTGACGCGGCTTCGGCGGGAACTAACACAAAATTGTCTTCTCCAGATGTTTTTGGTAACAAAAATTTAGCAGATGAAATCAATTTCAATGTGTCTGACAGCAAAGTGAAAGCGGTTATCAGCAAAAAAGTGGATGAGTCTGTTGAAAGTGCTTTTGGTGTATTACGCAAGCGTATTGATAAATTTGGTGTAACACAACCAAATATCGTAAAATTAGGAAACACAGGTCGTATCTTGGTGGAATTACCAGGAGCAAAAGATGTGGATCGTGCTAAAAAATTATTATCTTCTACAGCTCAGTTAGAGTTCTGGGAAACGTATAAAGTAGAAGAAGTAGGTAACTACTTAATGACGGTTAATGAAGCTTTGAAGAAAACGGAAAAAGCGCCAGTTGCTACTACTGAAAAAGCAAAAGATGATGTTGAGGCTTTATTAGTTAACAAAGCGGCAAAAGATTCGGCTAGTGCTGCAAAAGGAAATGATCCATTATTTAATAAATTAATCCCTTCTCCAAACTCAGGACCAATTTTGGGTATGGTTGCGATTAAAGATACTGTTGCAGTTAATGCCTATTTGAAAAGACAAGATATCAAAGCATTATTGCCTTCAAATTTAGCTGATGTTAAATTCGTATATGGTAAAGCGAAAGATGATGACGCAGTTGCTGTTGAAATGTATGCTTTAAAAGGAAATAGAACTAATACGCCTCCGATGAGTGGAAGTGTTTTAGTGGATGCTAAAGAATCATTCGACCAAATGGGTAAACCATCAGTTTCTATGCAAATGGATGGTGCTGGAGCTAGAATCTGGGAAGAATTAACAGGTAGAGCTTATACACAACAAAGTAATATTGCTATTGTTTTAGATAATGTGGTGTATTCTGCACCTGGTGTTTCTAATGGAGCAATTGCTGGTGGTCGTTCTGAAATTTCTGGAACGTTTACAGTGGAAGAAGCAAAGGATTTAGCGAATGTATTGCGTGCTGGTAAATTACCTGCTGCTGCAGAAATCGTTCAATCAGAGGTTGTAGGTCCGTCATTAGGACAAAAAGCAATTGATAATGGTACAACTTCAGCTTTGGTTGGATTGTTATTGGTATCATTATGGATGATTGTTTATTATGGAAGAGCTGGTTGGTATGCTAACTTGGCACTTCTTGTGAACTTATTGTTCTTATTCGGAATCTTAGCAAGTTTGAATGCTGTATTAACGTTGCCAGGTATTGCAGGTATCGTATTAACATTAGGTACTGCTGTAGATGCGAATATTATTATCTATGAAAGAGCGAAAGAAGAATTGCGTCACGGTTTAAGTTTAGCTGAAGCAGTGAAAAAATCGTTCTCTTGGACAGGTGCTATGCGTTCAATTATTGATGCAAACGTTACTCACGTTTTGACAGGAGCTATTTTATATATGTTCGGAACAGGACCAATCAAAGGTTTCGCTACGACTTTATTGATCGGTATTGCTACTTCATTATTTACTTCAATTTTCATCACAAGAATGTTATTGGATAGAGCAGTTTCTAATGGAGTGAATTTAGCGTTCGCGAACAGTTGGTCGAAAAACTGGTTTACAGGATACAATTTTGATTTCTTAAAAATCAAAAAATTCTCTTATGGTTTCTCATTGACTGTAACTGTTGTGAGTTTAATTTCGATCTTCTTCGTAAACGGATTAGATGAAGGTGTTGATTTTGTTGGAGGTAGAACTTTCCAAGTTAAATTTGAACAACCGGTTGAACCGTCTGTGGTTTCAGAAGAATTATCTGCTATTTATGGTGTGCCAACTGAGGCTAAAGTATTTGGTAACTCAGATCAGTTAAGAATTACTACTAAATATAAAATTGAGGCTGAAGGTGTTGCTGTAGATGAAGAAGTAAACAAAATGTTATACAAAGGTTTGTCTAAGCATTTCCCAGGAATGTCTTATGAGAAATTCATTACTTTATACGAAGGTAAAACTGTAGGATTATTATCGGGATCAAAAGTTGGTGCTGCTATCTCTAATGATATCAAAACAAACTCGTTCTGGGCAGTTATTGGTGCGATGTTAGTTGTTGCGCTTTATTTAGTGGTGTCTTTCCGTAAGTTAGGATACTCTTTAGGAGCTTTAGCTGCTGTTGCTCACGACGTTATTTTTGTATTAGGTTTATACTCTTTATTGTACAAAATCATGCCTTTCCATATGGAAATGGATCAGCATTTCATTGCTGCTATTTTGACGGTAATTGGTTACTCTATGAACGATACTGTAATTGTATTCGATAGAATTCGTGAATTTATCGCTGGTAAAACAAAAGGTGATTTCAATCATATCGTAAACGATTCAATTAATACTACTTTGTCAAGAACAATCAATACATCATTAACAATGATTTTAGTATTGGCAATCATGTTTATTTTCGGTGGTGAATCTATCAGAGGATTTATCTTCGCAATGTTAGTAGGTATTGTTGTAGGTACATACTCGTCATTATTCATTGCTACTCCGGTATTAGTGGATACTTTATCTAAAAAAGATAAAGAAGAAATTGAAAATAGACACGCTGAATTGAATAAATAATCAGAAGTTTTTAAATATATTTAAAGTCCCGAGTGATCGGGACTTTTTTTATGATTTTTTTTTATGCAGCAACACTTTATTACTTGGGATGATTTTGAAAAGGTAGAAATGCGGGTTGGGACTATTATAGAAGTGAACGATTTTCCTGAAGCTCGTAAACCAGCCTATCAGCTTACGATTGATTTTGGTTCCGAATTGGGTATTCTGAAATCTTCGGCACAAATTACCAAACGTTATGCTAAAGTTGATTTAGAAGGAAAGCAGATTATAGCTGTAGTCAATTTTCCAATAAAGCAAATTGGGCCTTTTAGAAGCGAATGTTTAGTTTTGGGTTCGGTAGCTCCAGAAAATGATATTGTGTTGCTTACAAGCGATATTAAAGTAGAGAATGGCCTTAGAATTGGCTAAACAAAAAGCCCGAAATGTAAATTCGGGCTTTTTGTTTTTTAAGAAGTAATGATTTATTAAATATCGTCGAAATCGATATCAGTAAAGTTATTTCTTGGTTCGTCTTGATCTCTTTCGGATAAGTATTCTTTTTTGAAATCCTTTTGATGTCTTTCTGAAATTACTTCTTCACCTTTTTGGCTTAAAACAAAATCAGTCATTTCATCTAAGATGTCTCTAAAAGCGGCAAAATCTTCTTTGTACAAATAAATTTTGTGCTTTTTGAAATGAAAAGATCCGTCTTCTTCCGTGAATTTTTTACTTTCTGTTATTGTGATATAATAATCATCGGCTTTTGTTGAACGTACATCAAAAAAATATGTTCTTCTACCAGCTCTTAGTACTTTAGAAAAAATTTCTTCTTTTTCTAACATGTCATTTTCGTTCCTATTCATTCTATCAATAATAATTGGGTTGTTTATTTTTCCAAATTTGAAAAAAAAAATAGTACAAAACAACAATTTATTGCAATTCTTTTTCAGCAATTTGTTTCAAATATAACTCTTTGTAGTAACCTTCTTGGTTTACTAATTGATTATGAGTGCCTTGTTGGATGATTTTTCCATCTTCTAATATGATTATTTTATCAGCATTTTTTGCAGATGAAACTCTATGACTGACAATAATTGTGGTTTTTCCTTTGCAAACTACTTCTAAATTGTTTAAGATTTCTTCTTCTGTCTCGGTGTCAACAGCTGATAGACAATCATCTAGTAATAATATTTCAGGTTTTTTTATCAAAGCGCGTGCAATAGATACACGTTGTTTCTGACCTCCAGATAATGTGATTCCTCTTTCGCCTAAAATGGTATCGTATCCATCTTTAAATGCAATGATGTTTTCATGAACTGCAGCATATTTTGCAGCTTGTAGTACTTCGTCGTCACTGGCATCATCTTTGCCAAACATGATGTTGTTTTTTATGGTTTCCGAGAATAAAAATGCATCCTGAGGAACGGTTCCGGTACTATTGCGTAAGGCTTTTAAGTTCACTTTTCTTAAGTCTATGCCGTCCAATTCAATTTGTCCTTCGGTAGGATCGTACAATCGTCCAATTAAAGAGAGTAGGGTAGATTTTCCAGAGCCTGTTCTTCCGATAACCGCAAGTGTTTCTCCTTTTTTTACTTCAAAACTAACATTGTCTAACGCTTTTATATTGGTATCTTCATAAGTAAGAGAAACATTTTTAAAAGTGAGGTGTCCGGAAATAGACATCGGTGCCTGGTTTTCGTTCGTAATTTCGGGTTGAATACTTAAAAATTCATTCAGTCTTTTTTGAGATGCTTCGGCTTCTTGTACTAGGGAAGAAACCCAGCCTATGGATGTTACAGGCCAAACCAGCATATTGATGTAAATGATAAATTCTGCAATAACAGCAATTTTGTCAATACTTCCGTTACTGTACATAAAACCGCCCATTGCAATCACTAATAAATTGCTTATTCCTATCAGTAATAACATCAATGGACCGAAAAAGGCTTGAACTTTGGCTAATTCTAGACTTTTTTGATTGCTTTCGTTGGAAAGTTTTTCAAATTCCGATTGCTTGAAATTTTCAATACTGTATGATTTTACCACTCTGATTCCTGAGAAGAATTCTTGTGTGAAACTGGAAAGAGTGGAAAGATTTTTTTGGAAGGTTAAGCTTCGTTTGTTGATTTCAGTACTGAGTTTGAAAATGAAATACGCTAGAATAGGTAAGGGAAGTAAGGTTAGTAGGGTGAGTTTTGGGGATACTTTTACCATATAAAGAATTACTACGGTAAAACGGATAATGGTATTAATAGTGTACATTACTGCCGGACCAACATACATTCTAACTCTACCTACATCTTCACTAATGCGATTCATTAAATCGCCAGTACGGTTTTTTTTGTAAAAATTCTGGGTTAAAACTTCATACTGTTTGAAAACTACATTTTTTAGGTCAAATTCGATATGTCGAGACATTACGATTAGGGTTTGACGCATGATAAAAGTTAAAATTCCCGATGCAATTACAGCTAAAGCCATCCAAATGATGTTTTCAATCAGTAAGTCTTTGACTGCTTGTGTGTTGCTTTTATCGTTTTTCACAAAGTCTTCGAGAGAAGCAATAGAATCACTGATTAATTTCGGAGAAACAAGTGAGAAAATTTGTGCAACTATGGTTGCAATGATGCCTCCAAAAAAGTGATATTTGTATTTTAGAAAATAGGGGTTTAAATATCGAAGTTCTTTCATTTATTTTATAAAACGCTAATTATGTTGTGAAATATTTAATATTTTTATTAAAATAAGCTTCAAATTTATTGATAATAAAATTACATATTTTGCAATTGAGTATTAAAAATTGTGTTAAAATTGCAAAATCTTGAATTAAAAGCGTACTTTTGCACCGACTTTTTTAAAAGGTCAAAACTATAAAAACATTCATTATGATTACTGAATCTTTAAAAGCTAGTGAACTTCATAAAGTTGACCCAGTATTTGGTCAAGTTTCTTTTGATAATCACGAACAAATTGTTTTTTGTAACGACAAAGATACTGGTTTAAAAGCAATAATTGGTATCCACAACACAGTTTTAGGACCAGCTTTGGGCGGAACTAGAATGTGGAAATATACAAACGAATGGGAAGCCTTAAACGACGTATTGCGTTTGTCTCGTGGTATGACGTATAAGTCGGCAATTTCTGGATTAAATCTTGGTGGTGGTAAAGCTGTTATCATCGGAGATTCTAAAGTAGATAAAACTCCTGAAATGATCGCAAAATTCGGTCAGTATGTAAATTCATTAAGTGGTAGATATATTACTGCAGAAGATGTAGGAACTACTACTGCGGATATGGATTTAATTCGTAAATATACAGAACATGTAACAGGAATTTCTGAATCTATCGGAGGTTCTGGAAATCCTTCACCGGTAACAGCTTATGGTGTTTACATGGGAATGAAGGCGGCTGCTAAATATAAATTTGGTACAGATAATTTAGATGGTAAAAAAGTTTTAGTACAAGGTATCGGTCACGTAGGGGAAACTTTAGTTGATTATTTGACTGCTGAAGGTGCTAAAGTGGTTATTTCAGATATTAATGAAGATCGTTTGAAAGAAATTGGTAACAAATACGGTGCTAAAATCTTTACTGGTGACGATTTGTATACTGCAGATGTTGATATCTATGCTCCATGTGCGTTGGGTGCTACAATCAATGACGAAACTATCGGAAAATTGAAAGCACAAGTGATTGCTGGTGCTGCGAACAATCAGTTGGCAAACGAAATTAAACACGGTCAAATGTTGAAAGACAGAGGTATTTTGTATGCTCCGGATTTCTTAATCAACGCAGGTGGTATTATTAATGTGTATGCTGAAATCGTTAAATACGATAAAGCAGAAGCAATGCGTAAAACTGAAAATATTTACAATACCACATTGGAAATTTTTGATTATGCAGATGCTAACAATATCACAACTCACGAAGCGGCTTTCAAAATTGCTCAAAATCGTATCGATTTGAGAAAAAAAGAATTAGCTAAATAATCGTAAGATAATCAGGCAGTTATGCTTTTAGACTTATTTCAAAAGAGTCTAAATTTCTAACTATTCTAGAAAAATATAAATAAAATTGTATTTTTGTGAAGCGAAAGAGATTCTTTCGCTTCATTAATTTTTAAAAGTTCTTATCCAGTGTTAAACAGAAGACATATTCGAGTAAAAGTGATGCAAACTCTCTATTCTATGCATCAAAACAGTTCAGATAGTATTGAAAAAGAGGAAAAATTCTTGTTTCAAAGTATCGAAAATGTACAAGATCTGTACTTGATCATGATTTCTACCTTGGTTGAAATAAAAGCAAAAGAAGAAGCTTTTATTGAGATTTCCCGTAAAAAACACTTGGCTACTAAAGAAGAGAAAAATCCCAATTTAAAATTCGTCAACAATAAAGTATTGCATATTCTATCTGAGAATAACTCGCTTTCTATTGCCTTGGAAACACGTAAAATTAATAATTGGAAGATTAATGACGAATACATTCAAATTCTGATTAACGATATTAAAGATAGTGATTTGTACAAACAATACATGAGCAAATCTACTTCTACTTTTGAAGAAGATAAAGAGTTTGTTGTTGCTGTTTTTACTGATTTGATCGCACCCAATGTGAAATTGTACGAATATCTGGAAGATCATAAGCTGACTTGGATTGATGATATTCCACTAGTGAATACATTGATTCTAAAACAACTGAAAACAATTACCAATTCAGAAGATGGTGGTTTTAAAGTACCTAAATTATACAACGATGTTGATGATAAAGACTTTGTATCGCAATTGTTCAGAAGAACTATTCTGAATGAGAAAGCATTAGCTCAGGAATATGCAGATAAAACACCAAATTGGGAAGCAGAACGTATTGCAGAAATCGATAATATTATCTTAAGAATGGCAATCTGTGAGTTTTTAAAATTCCCATCTATTCCCGTAAAAGTTACAATTAACGAATATTTAGAATTGGCAAAGGAATATTCTACTCCAAAAAGTTCTATATTTATCAACGGAATTTTAGATAATTTAGTTAAAGATTTTACCGCAGCTGATAAACTGAAAAAAGTAGGCCGCGGATTAATGTAAAATATTTTTTATGATTAAAAACGTAACAACTGTAGTAGTTTTAGCTTCTTTGTTTGTGGCTACGTCATGTAAAGACAAATCAGAATTAGCTGTTATTAAAACCGATGATCGTAATATGGTGGTACCTCAGGAAATGATTCCTGCGAGTCAAATGTCAGAGGAACACAAAAAAATGAATATTGCCGATTACCCAATCGCTGAGCTTCAAGATAAAGGGGAATTCGATTTCGGAACTATCAATGAAGGAGATAAAGTAGAACATACTTTCGTAATAAAAAATACAGGAAAAACCGATTTGCTGATTGTAAACGCTCAACCTAGCTGTGGTTGTACCGTTCCTGAATGGACAAAAGAACCTATTCAGCCAGGAAAGACGGGTGAGGTTAAAATTGTTTTCAATTCAGCTGGAAAACCTGGACAACAAAGTAAACATATTAATTTAACAACAAATACAGCAACTGGTCATGAAGTAATTCACTTCAAGGCAAATGTAACTCCAAAAGCAAAATAATTATGCAAAGTTTTTTACCATTATTATTGATGTTTGTTGTAATGATCATCTTCATGATTATACCACAACAACGAAAAATTAAAAAAGAAAAAGAGTTCCAAAACGGACTTAAAATAGGCGACAGGATTATTACAATTGGTGGTATTCATGCTAAAATTGTAGAAGTAGCAGAAACTACATTAGTAGTTGAAACGATGTCAGGAAAGCTTAAAATCGAGCGTTCTGCAGTTTCTGTAGAAAAAAGTATCGTTCTGGCTGCTAAATAATATAATTCTTAGATGTATAAAAAAATCCCAAACAACGTTTGGGATTTTTTTATGTCCAAAAATGGAACTTATTTTCTGTATTTGTCATTCAGTCCTATGCCTTCTAAAATCAAAGGAGTAATCTTTTCTAAACGGGTTTCTTTCGTTTTTTCCTGTTTAGCGGTATCGATATACTCTGCGAATTCTTTTTTCTTAGTCAAACTGAATGCTTCAAATGCTTTTTTTATTTCTTTATTGGAATCTAAAAACGATTCAAAGTAAGCCGAAAGTACCAATGGCGATTTTTCAGCTTTGTGTTTGACACCTTTTTCTTCCAACTGAATGGCTTCATTGATGTAATTCAACACTAATTTTTCATCTACTTCATCCAACGAATTGAAACGCAATTGACGTTGGGCTTTTGTAGTCTCATTGCCGCTCACCAATAAATTGGCTTCGTCTTTTAAGTAAACACCATTGAAAAACCACAAACCAAAATAGGATTTGAATCCACCAATTCCCAATACGTTTTTATTGTTGATAGTGTACACTATTCCTCCCCATTTAGTAGTTTCTATTAATTGAGTTGTATTGATAATGGCTTTAAGAAAATCAATTTCTTTTTCCCAAAGATCATTTTGCTGCCATGATTTTTTTTCTTCCATGTAGAATTTGCAATATTGGAATGAAATGAATTATTGATCCGCCGTAAGTTGGGCAATTTCGATAATCACTTCTACTGCTTTTTGCATGCTTTCTACCGGAACATATTCGTATTTTCCGTGGAAATTATGACCACCTGCAAAAATATTTGGACACGGTAATCCCATATACGATAAACGTGAACCATCGGTTCCACCACGTATGGGTTTAATAAGTGGTTTAATGCCTAAGTTTTTCATCGCTTTTTCAGCAATCTCAACAATATGCATAACCGGCTCAACCTTTTCACGCATATTGTAATATTGGTCTTTGATCTCAATTTCAACAATATCTTCGCCAAATTGTTTTGCGTATTTTTTGTTGATTTTATCGGCAATTTTTTGCGCTAATTTTTTACGTTTCTCAAATTTTTTGCGATCATGATCACGAATAATCAACTGAACATTTGTTTCTTCGATGCTACCATCAAAATGAACGACATGGAAAAATCCTTGATAGTCTTTGGTTCTCTCCGGAACTTCTTTTTTGGGTAACTTGGTAATGTATTTGTTGGCCAAAAGCATTGAGTTGATCATCTTTCCTTTTGCATAGCCTGGATGTACACTTTTTCCTTTGAATTTCAATTTTACACCAGCAGCATTGAAGTTTTCATACTCCAATTCACCAATCTGACTTCCATCCATTGTGTAGGCCCAATCACAACCAAATTTTTCAACATCGAAGAAGTCGGCACCACGACCAATTTCCTCATCTGGAGTAAAACCAACTTTAATAGTTCCGTGCTTAATTTCCGGATGTTGGATTAAATATTCCATCGCAGTTACGATTTCAGTAATTCCTGCTTTATCGTCTGCACCTAAAAGTGTTGTACCATCAGTAGTAATCAAAGTTTGTCCTTTGTATAATAACAAATCTTCAAAATAAGAAGGTGATAATATGATGTTTTGTTCTTTATTCAGAATAATGTCACCACCATCATAATTTGTTATAATTTGTGGTTTTACGTTGGCTCCGGTAAAATCAGGAGTAGTATCAAAATGGGAAACAAATCCAATTGTAGGTACTTTTTTATCGATATTACTTGGTAAAGTAGCCTGAATATAGGCTTTGTCGTCAATAGTAACATCTTGTAACCCGATGGCTTTTAATTCTTCAACTAATTTATTGGCTAAATCCCATTGTTTAGCAGAACTTGGAGTGGTATTGGAGTTTGGATCAGCTTCAGTATCGATAGTTACATAGCTGATAAAACGATCAATGATATGTTGCATTTTTATTGATTTTAGTACTCACAAATATAAAGTTTATTTGCTTATGATTTTACTGTAGAAAATTGGCTTTTTTGGACTTCAACCTTTTTTTATCAATACTGACTGGTTGTGAATTTATTTAGTTACAGCAATGATAACTCCAAATTCACCATCAGTTTGAATCCATTTTTTTTCAGGTAGATAAGTTCGGGATACAAAACCATCCAAGTACAAAGCGTTTTTGCAGCCAAGCTTTTTGAAATAGTTCGCAAAATCATAAAAGTTGATTTCTTTTTTTGATATAGCAAAAACGATACGATTATCAGGTAAAATTCCAACACCATTACGTATATTGACATTGGTTGATTTTTCTTTGAAAGATGAATGTATTTCTCCATTAATCACTAGCATCGGTCCCGATTGTGTAGCGTATTGAACTATACCGTTGTCTATAAATTTTTGTGTAGAACAGATATGCGGTAGTTGATCTGCAGTGATATAAAAAATGCCATTGGGTTTTAGATAGAAGTTGCCGTTACCATTTGCAGTATCTATTTTTTGTTTTGTCTTTCTATTTTCGATGTAAAGGCCTTGCGGTGATCCATCTTTCTTATACATCCCACCATTGGTTGCAAAAATCAATTGCTTTTTATGTTGTGCAAGCCATGACTTTAAATTTTTGGCATTCTTGAAATTTTCATTGTTTTCATTTTTCCAAAAGAAAGTAACTTTTTTCTTTTTAGGATTGACTATATAAGTAACGAATCGATCGTCTTCCAATTCCTTTTTTTGTGTGGAAACAAGTAGGTAAGTTGATATCGATAAAATCAATACCATAATGGAAATGCGATGTTTCTTTGTCATTTGGTTTGTTTAAAGTTCGAAAAGTAAAGATAACAGTTGTAAAAAGAAAACGCCCCAATTGGGGCGTTATTGTATTAAAAGTTCGGACTCAAATTGTATTTTTTGTAGAAATTATCTAATGCTTCTACTACTTCTTCTTCCGTATCTACGATTTGAATTAAATCCATATCACCCGGACTCACAGTTTTTTCCTGATCAATCATGATTTCTTTTACCCAATCAATCAATCCTTTCCAAAACTGACTTCCAACTAGGATAATAGGGAATTTTCCAATTTTCTTTGTTTGGATTAGTGTAATCGCTTCAAACAATTCGTCTAGTGTTCCAAATCCACCTGGCATAACCACAAATCCTTGTGAATATTTCACGAACATTACTTTGCGAACAAAGAAATAATCGAAATTTAAGTTTTTATCTTTGTCAATATAAGGATTGAAGTGTTGTTCAAAAGGCAACTCTATATTCAACCCAACAGAAGTTCCTTCGCCACGATGTGCGCCTTTATTTCCTGCTTCCATAATACCAGGACCGCCACCAGTAATTACGCCGTATCCAGCTTTACTGATTTTGTAAGCAATTCGTTCTGCTAATAAATAATACTTGTCTTCTGGTTTGGTACGTGCCGAACCGAAAATAGATACACAAGGACCAATTCTGGCCATAGATTCATATCCATTCACAAATTCCGACATGATTTTAAAAATCGCCCATGAATCGTTGGTACGTATTTCGTTCCAGGTTTTTTGTTTTAATTTGTCCTGAATTCTATCATCTTCATTTAAAAACTCTTCTTTCATTTATCTTTTACTTTTTTATTGTTATTAGGAGCTGTTTCCCGCTGTCCGCTCTATCTTTTTTTGCCATTTTTTAAAGCAAAAAAAGGATGCCACTTCCATCGGGGCTAGAAAAATCAGCCGACTAAAATAATTCTTTTTTTAGAAACTGCGCTGTATAGCTCTTTTTATTTTTTACAATTTCCTCTGGAGTACCTTTTGCAACGACTTCACCACCACCTTTTCCGCCTTCATATCCAATGTCTATAATATAATCAGCCAATTTGATTACATCCATGTTGTGTTCAATAATCAACACCGAATTTCCTTTATCAACCAATCGATGAATCACATCCATCAATACTCTAATATCTTCAAAGTGTAAACCGGTTGTTGGTTCGTCCATAATGTAGAAGGTATTTCCGGTATCTTTCTTAGACAATTCCGTTGCTAATTTAATACGTTGTGCTTCACCTCCGGAAAGTGTAGTACTCTGCTGTCCCAAAGTGATGTAGCCCAATCCAACATCCTGAATGGTTTTAATCTTGCGGTAGATCTTCGGAATGTTTTCAAAAAACGGTACGGCTTCATCCACAGTCATGTTCAACACATCAGAAATAGATTTTCCTTTGTAACGTATTTCTAAGGTTTCTCTGTTGAAACGTTTTCCTTGACAGGTTTCACATTCTACATAAACATCCGGTAAGAAGGCCATTTCGATAGTTCGTACGCCGCTTCCTTCGCAGGTTTCACATCTTCCGCCGGTTACATTAAAACTGAAACGCCCCGCTTTGTATCCTCGAATCATCGCTTCAGGTGTCTGTGTAAACAAACTGCGTATTTCGGTAAATACTTCGGTGTACGTTGCCGGATTTGAACGCGGTGTTCTTCCAATCGGACTCTGATCAATGTCAATTACTTTGTCTATATGTTCTAAACCTTCTATTTTTTTGAACGGTTGTGGTTTTTTAACCGCATTGAAAAAGTGTTCGTTCAAAATAGGGTATAGGGTTTCGTTAATCAATGTCGATTTTCCTGAACCGGAAACTCCTGTTACACAAATAAGTTTGCCTAAAGGTAATTCAATTGAAACATTTTTTAAATTATTTCCGGTAGCTCCGGTAAGTTTTAAGGATTTTCCATTTCCTTTTCTTCTTTCCTTTGGAATTTCGATTTTCATCTTACCATTCATGAATTGAGCGGTGATAGTATCTTCTTTGAGAAGTTCTTTTGGAGTTCCCTGACTGATGATTTGTCCACCATATTTTCCGGCTTTCGGTCCAATGTCAATTACATGATCGGCTCTCTCAATCATATCTTTGTCATGTTCTACAACAATCACCGAATTTCCAATATCACGTAACTGCTCCAATGAATGAATCAGTTTTTCATTATCTCTCTGATGCAATCCAATACTGGGTTCATCCAAAATGTATAAGACACCAACGAGTTGTGATCCAATTTGTGTGGCCAAACGTATACGCTGGGCTTCACCTCCTGAAAGGGATTTTGAGTTTCTGCTTAAAGCCAAATAATTCAAGCCTACATCTACTAAAAACTGTAAACGAGCTCTAATTTCTTTTAGAATTTCTGTAGCAATAATTTTTTGCTTTTCTGTCAAATGCTGGTCAACATCCAAAAACCAATTAGTTAGCTCCGATATATCCATATTGGATAATTCGGCTATATTTCTTTCATTGATTTTGAAATACAAGGCTTCTTTCTTCAGTCGTGAACCTCCACATTCACCACAATTCACTTCATCCATAAAATCTTTTGCCCAACGTTTAATCGAAGTTGATTCTGATTCGTCATGTTGTGACTTGATGAAATTGGATATGCCTTCAAAATCAATTTTATATTCTTTGGTAACTCCTGCCGTTTTCGATTCTATAGAGAATTTCTCTTTGCCGCCATTCAAAATCATTTCCATGGCTTCGTCCGAAATGGTTTCTATGGCATCGGTCAATTTAAACCCAAATTTTTCTCCAATAGTTTCCAATTGTTTGAAAATCCAGGTCGATTTGTATTCTCCGATAGGAGCAATACCACCACTTTTGATAGATAATTTTGTATTCGGTATAATCTTTTTAATGTTGATTTCATTCACCGTTCCCAATCCGTTGCAATGTTCACAAGCTCCTTTTGGGGAATTGAATGAAAATAAATTGGGTTCCGGATTTTGATAAGAGATTCCGGTAGACGGACACATTAAATTTCTACTAAAAAAGCGGACTTCATTTGTGTCTTGGTCTAAAATCATCAATACGTTTTCTCCATGATACATGGCCGTTTTGATACTTTCATTCAATCTTTTTTCATTGTCTTCAGAAGCGTCAATCACCAAGCGATCAATCACTATTTCAATATCATGCGTTTTATAACGATCCAGTTTCATTCCTGGAAGTATATCCTGAACATCGCCATTGACACGTACTTTTACAAAGCCTTGCTTGGCTATTTGTTGGAATAATTCAGCATAATGTCCTTTACGTGCGCGGATGATCGGCGCCAAAATATTAATTCTTTTTCCCTTGAAATTCTCAATGATTAATGCCTTAATCTGTTCATCGGAGTATGAAACCATCTTTTCACCCGTATTGTAACTATAGGCGTCACCAGCTCGGGCAAAAAGCAAGCGAAGAAAATCGTAAATTTCAGTGATAGTGCCTACTGTTGATCGAGGGCTTTTACTAGTGGTTTTCTGTTCGATGGCAATAACAGGAGACAAACCGTCGATTTTATCTACATCTGGACGTTCCAATCCGCCTAAAAACTGTCGGGCATAAGCTGAAAACGTTTCGATGTAACGGCGTTGACCTTCTGCATAAATGGTATCGAAGGCCAAAGAGGATTTTCCTGATCCCGAAAGCCCGGTTATCACTACTAGTTTTTCCCTTGGGATAGTAACGTCGATATTTTTGAGATTATGCGCTCTCGCGCCAATGATTTCAATAGTTTCTTCAGAGTGCTGCATACATATAGGCAAAACACAAAGATACTGAATCCTAAACAAATTAGGAATTGGGATCTATTCTGTTTTTCAGAAAATAATCTTAAAGTTTAAAGGAATGCTTATTCTTAAAAAGCTGTAATAGATGTTTTTTATTTAATTACTGTCTTTGAATTTTACCCAAATACATTCATCTAGGATTTCATTGTTTTTGATGACTCCTTTTTTGTGTATGGTTTTCAAAATAGAATCGTTTTTCTCCAATGCTTTCATTGAAGCTTTATTGAATTCAAAAACACCTGCAACAATTCGGATTGCATCAAATGTATTGAACGTGTATTTCGTTATTTGTTTAATAGCTTCGGTGGCGATGCCTTTGCCCCAGAATGGTTCTCCAATGAAATATCCTAAGTCTGCATTTAGCCTAAAGATGTCGTCTCTGAGCCAAATACCTATTTCTCCACATAATTCATTGTAGTAAAAAATAAGAAATCGTAGGGCCTTAGTTCGATTATTGCGTTATTTTCTTGCAGTGAAACCGACAGGAATCATTAAAACTCCCTTTTCAAATTTATTAACGTATAAGATTACGGGTTTGCTATTTCCTTCCCAAGTGACTTCAAACATATCAATTGTACCGGCTCCCATTTCACTCTTTTTGGTTGGAAAAGGACAACAAGCATCTTTTTTTACATACGTTACTTTTTCACCATTCGGTCCGGCTAAGGCATTTAAAAAGCGGATTTGATTATTAGGCCCGTCTTTTAAATTCGTGAAGCCAACATTTACTGGGTAATCCTCGTGGTATCCATATTTTTTATCAGTCGCTTTTAGTGTAATAACAAAACTGTTGTATGCTTCGTTTAAAGCGGGTCCAGGAACACTGTCGTCAATGTTTTTAATAGTTGATTTTGTGCTAATGCAAGAAGTTAAAATAATGCATGAGAAAATAATCAATACTAGTTTAGTCTTCATTCGGGATTAATTTTACTTTTTCAATTGATGTGTAACAAATATAGTGACAAACTTATACTTTTGTAGAAAAATATTTTTAGATGGAGTTTATTACAACAACGTGGCACTGGTCAGTTTCCGGTTTTTTGATCGGTATGATTATGCTGCTCTTAACCTATTTTGGGAAATCATTTGGTATGTCCTCAAACTTAAGGACTTTGTGTTCGATGGCTGGTGCCGGAAAATGTGCTTCGTTTTTTGATTTTGACTGGAGAGAACAAAAATGGAACCTTGCAGTGGTCTTGGGTGCTATAGTAGGAGGATTTATTGCTTACCATTTTTTAAGTAATCCGGATAATATCAATATAAATCCGAAAACAATTGTTCAATTACATACGATTGGTATCGATGCGCCAAACGGTAAATTAGCGCCAGATGCTATTTTCGGAACGCAAGCCCTATTTAGCGGTAAAGGTTTCTTTATTCTGATTTTTGGTGGATTCTTAATCGGATTTGGTACGCGTTATGCAGGAGGATGTACTTCTGGTCACGCCATTTCAGGTTTAAGTAATTTGCAGTTACCTTCTTTAATTGCTGTAATCGGTTTCTTTTTAGGCGGATTGGTTATGGCTCATTTTTTAATTCCGTTAATTTTTTAGATGATGAAGTTATTTCGATTTTTTGCAGTTGGGATGTTATTCGGAATTGTTTTAACCAAAGCCGAAGCGGTTTCTTGGTATCGTATTTATGAAATGTTTATGTTTCAATCGTTCCATATGTTCGGAATTATTGGTGTAGCAATAATGACCGGTGTAATTGGTTTGATGATTATCAAGAAAAAAGGAATTAAAGATTTTAAAGGGCAACCGATTGAAATCCTTGATAAGGAAAAAGGTTTTGCTCGTTACATTATTGGAGGTTTTCTTTTTGGATTGGGTTGGGCTTTAGTCGGATCATGTCCTGGACCGATTTTCATTCTTTTGGGAGCTGGCATTCCTGCAGTTGCTATAGTGCTTTTTGGAGCTCTTTTAGGAACTTTTATATATGGATTGGTAAAAGATAAATTACCACACTAAAACAATAATAAAAAAAGGCCTTTAGGCCTTTTTTTATTATTCGTGGTTTAATTTTAAAATCCCTAAAGTGATTAGAAATTGCGCTATAATATACGTTGACATGATAAGTAATGATGCGTTCGGCAATGGATTGTAAAATTTGTCGATAGCTAAAATACTATCTGAAGTTACAAATGCAATTGCCCCATTTAAAATCAATATGTTCATAGGTCTTATCCAAGTTAATGAACCTCGTATAGCCATTATCAACATCAATGATATGACAAAAGCATAAACCGATACGGGAATTTTAAGTTCACCTAGAGAAGGTATTAATAGCGTTAGCATGGTATATAGATAACCAGCAACGGCAAGTATTCCGAGACCGAAAAGTAATTTATTGGGGCTAAACTGAGTGTCTTGTTTTATAAATAATAAAATAAACAGAATATGTGCGATTAAAAAAGAAACCAAACCAAAAATAAAAAACAGTTCTCCTTTATCAGCAAACATTAAAATAATATCACCTAACCATGAGAATCCTAAAGCAAGTAGGAGCCATTTTTTAGTAGGAAAACTGTTGTAACTATTGGTCGCCAAAAGTAATCCGGGTAATAATAAAGGCTTGAAAAACCAAGCTAAGTCTTCTTTACCAATAGCAATTAACAATAAATAGAATGCACTAATCCCTACAAAATAGTTTAAAAATTTGTTCATGTTATGCGTTTAAAACTGGTTGATCTAAGGTTTTGAATTCAGAAGTGACAAAGTAAATACTAACCAAAAGTGATAAAGTAAGATAACCTGTGACAATGAAAGTTCCATAAGGAATTGTACTATCTATTTCGAACCAGCTACCAGTTAAGGTGATAATTGCCATAGCAAAAAGGAATCGAATGCTTTCCCAAATGAATGCATATTTGTTTTTATCCATCAACTCGGTATAACTGTATACTGTAATGAATACAAAAGCACCATAGTAGAAGATTCCAAATTTGCTGGCTTCCATAATTTGAGCAATATTATCGAAGAAATAAGTAATTAGTAAAAGTGTGATCAATAATTGAGTGATTGACCAACCAATCAGAGTTTTGGAGTTGTCGGTTCCGAATTTTTTGAAATCAAATACATTGTCAATTTTGTGCAATGGATATTTTTCATCAAATCCTTCAGGTCTCCATCCTGTTGGCATAAACCAAATTTTTAATTTATCTGAAAATTTTTCTGCTCGCCATGCATCTCTAATCAATACCCATAAATGCTGAAAATTGATTTTGATTGGATTCCAAGTTTCAGCCGGGCGGGTAATTCCAAATACTGCTGGAACTTCGGGTAATTCTTCTTGAAACGTACCAAACATTTTATCCCAAATGATGAAAACTTGGGAATGATTTTTATCCATGTATTCTGGGTTTATAGCATGGTGTACACGGTGATGAGAAGGTGTTACAATGATTTTTTCCAAAAATCCCATCTTGTTGATGTATTTAGTATGGTACCAAAATTGTACAAAAAACTGAATAGGAAGTGTTATGGCGATTACTTTGGCAGGAACTCCTAAAAGTGCTGCGGGTAATAACAAAAAGGTAAATAAATTGATAAATGTTGATACGGATTGACGAAGAGCACAAGATAAATTGAATTCTTCACTGCTGTGGTGAATAGCGTGTTTGTTCCAGAAAAAATTAATTTGATGCGCCCAACGATGTGTCCAATAGCCTTGGAAATCAATTGCAATGAAAGCAATAATGTAAGCTAAAGCAGATTCCTTAATTGTGAAGATTGCTAAATGATCAACCATTTCACCATAGGCAAAAATGGTAATGCTTAATTGAAGTACATCTTTTGTGGCATTGGTAATTCCGGAACTGATACTTGATACACTATCCATTAACGGAACATGATCCACTCCTTTGTAATAGCCATATAATTTCTCAATGATAATTAATAGCAAGAAGCAAGGCATTGCTATGATAAGTATTTTTCCGTATTCTACCATGTTATTTTAAAATTTAAAATGGAAAGATATGCAGATTTCAGGATTTAACAAATTTATTTTTTATTGTTAAATGATTTCAGCGCTTAATCCAGCGTCTAGTAAAGCTGTACATTGAGGTTTTAACTCGTCAAAAGATCCCGTCTTTACAGCACATTTTCCAGTATAATGAACTAAAATTGCACATTGTTCTGCTTGTAATTCCTCATGTTTGCATACTCTTATCAAAGTTTCAATCACATGATCAAAAGTATTTACATCATCATTATAAAGAACTATCTCATGATTAATGCTTACTTCTTCTAGAACTGTCGTTTTGATTTGTGTTTTTTCTATAGTTGCCATAACGTATTGTCAAATTTTTTTAAAGGGAATTTACTATTACTAATTTACGTATTTTAGTGATACCCAGTTGTTTCTGTTTATTTTTTTAACAAAGGTCAGTCCTTTTTCAGTACATGATGCATCGATGAAAGGAATATCTTGTTCGTAAAAACCACTAAAAAGTATGATTCCGTCTTTGTTCAAACAATCCACATAGGTTTGCATGTCGTTTAGCAAAATATTTCGGTTGATATTAGCAATAATCAAATCGTATTTTTTTCCTTTCAATAGTGCAGCATCACCTTCATAGACACTGATGTGTTTACAGTTGTTTCTTTCCGCATTTTCAATTGAATTCAAATAACACCAATTATCAATATCAATAGCATCAATAGGTTGTGCGCCTTTCATTTCTGCCAAAATAGCTAGAATAGCTGTACCACATCCCATATCCAGAGTTTTCATTCCGGTTACATCCATTTCCAATAAATGTTGAATCATCATATGAGTGGTTTCATGATGGCCTGTTCCAAAACTCATTTTGGGTTCGATTACAATATCAAATTGAGCTTCTGTTTTTGGATGAAAAGGAGCACGAACATGGCATAAACCGTCAACGTCAATTGGATCAAAGTTTTTTTCCCATTCCTCATTCCAGTTGGTTTGCTCGATTTCTTCGAAGGTATAAGTGATTTTGAATTCTGGATTTTCTAAAATATAAATGTCATCCAAAATAGTTTCATTCCAAAGATCTTTTTGAATGAAAGCAGAAAAACCATGATCTGTTTCGATGAAACTATCAAAAGGTTTTTCACCTAATTCTGCAATTAAAATCTCTGAGCCTAATTCTTTTGGTTCTACAGTGAAATGATATCCGATATATATGTTTGACATAAATTATTTTTTTGCAAAGATACGATTTCAAAAGAGATAAGTAAAAAACAGCCAGAAGAATCTGGCTGTTTTTATTTACTTTAACGGTTAGGTTGTTTTACCTCACAATTAGTTTTCTGGTTACACCTTCATTAGTTTTTACCAGATAGATTCCCGCTTTTAATTTAGAAGTATTGATTGTTAAAGTATTTGTATCAAAAGAAATCAGTTTTCCTGTAACGTCAAACAATTCATAAGTTGCCATTCTATTGAAATAGACTATACCGTTTTCAGACGGATTAGGAAACAATGTCAATGTTTTTGGTTCAGTTTCGAATTCATCATTGGATAAATTCGTCGTATTGATTTCGAAAAGTGCAATTGTTCCACTGATTTCATTGGCAACTGCAATATAATTTTTACCTGTAGGACTATTTCCTGCCGGTATAAAAGTGATGCCTTCCGGTCCGTTATCTCCTCCATATGCAGATGTATTACGACTTGTTTTGTATTCTACAAATTTAACGTCAACAGGATTGGTGATATCATAAACCATTACACCTCCGGTTCTTTCCAATGTAATGAAGGCAAAGGTTTGACCGTTTAATTCAGCAATGGTTAGTCCTTCTGGTTCTGGACCTTTGGCACGACTTCTGTTTTTGGTCGCATTCGAACTAGTATGATCGGCGTTAAAAAGTGAATTAAACGGGCTTGTTGATGCGATATAGGTTTCAAAATCGTCCCCACTATCATAAACTAATGCTTTTGTCGTGGTATTGAAAATCGAAAAAGAACGACTTCCTAAACAATACAATTCTTCATAAGCAGCATCGGCATCTGTATTTCCGTTCAGATTGGTGATTCGCATTCTGCCTGCATTGTTGTTGTTTTTCAGCATGATCGAATTAGGAAAATTAACCGGATCCAATGTACTGGCGCCAATGGTTGTTCTTTCATTCAAACCGGTATATTCTTTTTCATCACCTTCATTTGCAGTTACAACATAGGTACTGCCTGCAACCGAATAATTACCAATGGCATCAGGAATATAATAGGCTTTGATAGGCCAGTTTGCAATTACTACTTGACCGTTGTTATCCGAAATATCCATACCATTCCCGGGTTGGCTGACATCTTTTGTTCCCAAAGCCCAAACATCTGCAATTGTTGCGTTGGTAAGATTGATTTCTGCAATCGCATTGTTTTCCTGAATAGTTACCCATGCTTTTTGTGAATCAGGACTAATGGTTATGTATTCTGGTTCGAAATCTTGTGAAAGCGTACTTGTGTTTTTGGTTTTTCTTATGCCTGAACCGAGCAAGGAAGCTTCTTGTGAATTAAAATCAGTGAAAAGTAATGTACTAACATTGGATTGAGATAGCGAAGGTATTCCACCTGAAATATCAATGATAGATACAGAACCTTCAGGATCTATTGTGTAGGCATCGTTGGGTTGTCCTTCATTGGCTGTCATGACTTTAGTTCCATCGGGAGTAAATACAATCATATCAGGTAATGCGCCAACTGTAACCTGTTTTTGAAATACGCCATTGGTGTTGAAAAAAACTACTGAACCGTTCAGTTGTTCATTAGTATTTGGGGAGGCAACAGCAACAATTCCATTTTTAACAGCAACCGAAGTGATTCCACCATAAGGAGTCATGTCAATTGAAGAAACTAAACTTAAATTTGCCGGATTTGAAAAATCAACAATATCCAGTTTTTTGGATACAGAACTAATGGTGAATAATCGTTGAGAAGTCGGATCATGAACTACAATTTCACAAGTACTATTGCTCACCCCTGAAGGATCAAAACTTCCCACGTAATCTAAAGTTATGTTGTTGTTTGGAATTCGAGCCACATTATCATTGTCTTTAATATAAATAGTGGTGAAAACATTTGAACCTAAAGTTAGCCCAGATGGGTTTTCTAAACTTAGTACAAAATATTCTGAATGTTGTTCGTGAATCGAATCGTCAATAACAGGTATGGTGATGGTTTGCGTTGTAGAGCTTCCAGATGTAAATTGTAATGTTTGAGTAGAATATGTAAAGTCACTCGTATTTGCCGTACTGAATGGACTTCCTTTTACAACTACATCAACAGATGAAGTGGTTGGAGAAGTTAGAGTGATGTTTACATTGATTGTGCCTTGATTTTCATTGGCAACTGTCATAGTAGAAGCAAATGAAGCGGTTTGTGCATTACTATTGGTATATTGTGTAAATACAGCAATAATACATGCAACTTTAATAAGATAGTAAATTTTTGACATGAGTTTGTTTGATTTTCGCACAAATGTCAATCAGAAATCTTAAAATAAGTTTAATTTAAAAATAGGAAATCATTAGATGTTAATTACCTAAATGTTAAGATGTTTTGAAATTGTTTCGTAAGTATTATTCTAATACTGTCTGCATAAATACAGAATCCAGCCAACGATCGAATTTATAACCGGTTTCTTTAATGTGTCCTACTTTTTTGAACCCTAATTTCTCGTGAAAAATAATACTACCAAGATTTTCGGAATCAATAACTCCTATCATTGTATGAAGTTGCTGTTTTTTGGCTATTTCTACAAGTTCTTTGATTAATAGACTTCCAATACCGTTTCCGTGAAAATCTTTATGGATATATACGGAATGTTCGACAGTGAATCGGTATCCAATTTTAAATCGGAATGTTCCATAAGTACCAAATCCAATAATTTTCCCTTCTTTTTCTGCCACTAAAAATGGAAACTTTTTTTCTTGCTTCTCGTTAAATATTGCTTCCTGCTCAACTAATGTTCTTGTGTCGTAATCCCAAATAGCTGTAGTGTTCAGTATTTCATAATTAACGATTTCAAGGACGGCGTCCATATCAGTAATGTTGGCTTCTCTAATTATAATAGACATTGTATCCGGAATATGGTTTTTAAGTTGTAAATTTATATATTGTTACCCCAATCAGCGAAAAATAGTATACATGAAGTTACAAGATTCCTCAAAAGTACTGATAATTCTATACTTTGTAAATTTATTGCTGTATAGTTTTTCGTCATTGTTGGAAATTGAGGAATTCGAACAATTTTTCTGGTTTGTCAGAATTCCCATATTGTTGGTTCTGTATTATATAACTTCCAGTAAAAAAGTTATACTGTATTTTGTCGCTTTAGTATTGTATCAGGTAGCATCTGTTTTTTTTGCTACTGAAGATTCTTCACTATATGTTTACGGCACTTTTTCTTCAGTTTTGTTTAAATTTTGCCTTTCGTTGTTGGTGTTGGACTTAGTCACTGTTAAAAACAGATTGGCTATTGGTATTGCTTTGGTGCCTTTTTTTGTGATTTATCTCTATATCATCAATTTTGTGGTCGAATATCTTGGTGAATCTTATTATATATGGATAGTAAATGCTTTTTTAACTTCTTTTCTTGGAGGTGTAGCGATCATTAATTATATCAATAATTCAGGTTCGAAAGAATATTGGTTATTAGTGAGTTCTATCTTTTTTATTGTTCAAATAGGTGCTTTTTTTATCAATAAATTTTATCTGAAGAATGAAGCGATTTATCAAATGGTGATTTTATCGTACGGCATTTCTCACTTTGCTTTTTATCAATTTCTGATTTTAAAAGAGAAGGAAAATGATGCTGAAAATCAATTTGCAACTTCGTAACTTTGCGATACTGAAATTTAAAAAATGATTTACCCTAAAATACCTTTGGCTCAAAGTATTCTTGAAATTTCTTTAGCTAAAGGACTACAACATATAGTGATATCTCCCGGTTCACGAAATGCTCCGTTAACAATTGGTTTTACTAACAATACTGCTTTTACATGTTATAGTATTGCTGATGAACGTTGTGCAGCTTTTTTTGCTTTGGGAATGGCACAGCAAATTCAAAAACCTGTCGCAGTTGTTTGTACTTCGGGTTCGGCATTGCTTAATTATTACCCAGCGGTTGCTGAAGCTTTTTATAACCAAATTCCATTGGTAATTATTTCTGCCGATCGTCCTCATGATAAGATTGATATTGGTGACGGTCAAACGATTCGTCAGGAAAATGTATTTGCCAATCATATTCTATATAGTGCTAATTTGACCGAAGAAGCATCAGAAGAAAACGATCTTAAAATTCAAGAAGCATTGTTTGTGGCCAATGCTAAAAAAGGGCCTGTGCATATTAATGTTCCTTTCGAAGAACCATTGTATGAAACGGTTGAAGACTTATCTGTTCGACCTGTACTCGTGAATCTTTTCACTGAAGCTAAAGAAGAGCCTGCAACCACTGAATTTGTAAATTTATGGAATGCATCAAAGAAAAAGCTGATTCTTTTGGGAGGAAATTATCCGGATGCAATAGCGCAAGAGTTTTTAAATCGATTAGGAGAAGATTCCAGTGTTGTGGTTATGACAGAAGTGACTTCAAATGCCCATCATTCTAATTTCATTACCAATATAGATACCATTATTACTCCGTTTACGGATGAAGATTTCAAAGCGTTTCAGCCTGATATCCTAGTAACTATTGGAGGTATGATTGTATCGAAACGTATTAAAGCATTTTTGAGAAAGTACCAGCCCAAACACCATTGGCATATTGATGAATTGCGTGCCTATAATACATTTGGTTGTTTGAGTCAGCATTTTGAAGTAGTTCCAAATCAGTTTTTCTCTACTTTTTTGCCTAAAACCAATTCTATCGAAAGTGACTATCAGTTAAACGCTTTAAAGATAAGAGCGTTACGGGCAAAAATGCATCAAATTTATTTGGAAAAAGCTCCTTTCACCGATTTGAAGGTATTTGAAACTGTTTTAGGTAAATTGCCAACAGCAATACAATTACAAATAAGCAATAGTTCTCCTATACGTTATGCTCAGCTATTCTCAATAGACAAAAATATTGATGTGTTTTGCAATCGCGGTACTAGCGGTATTGATGGAAGTACGACTACAGCTATTGGGGCTGCAGTACAAACCGATAAACCCGTAGTTTTTATAACCGGTGATATTAGTTTTTTCTACGATAGTAATGCACTTTGGAATAATTATATACCGCAAAATTTCAAAATCATCCTGATTAATAATGGAGGTGGTGGAATTTTTAGGATTTTACCAGGTCATCAAGAGACGAAGACCTTCAATACTTATTTTGAGACTTCCCATCACTTAACAGCAGAGCATTTGGCTAAAATGTACGGATTTAACTATATAACAGCTGAATCAGTAGAAGGAATTTCCTCGAATTGGAATGTTTTTCAATCTTCGGGAAAACCAATTATTTTCGAAATTTTCACGCCTGAGAAAGAAAATGATAGTGTACTGTTAAATTATTTTAAAAATTTGAAATGATTGAACTAGGTTGCAATAAAAAGTTTGTAAAATCGTTAGTTCTGTTTATAATAGGAATAGAATTAATTAAACAACAAAACTATGAGCAAGAGAGATGATTTAATTGCAAAGTATGCAGCCGATCTTAAAGAAAAATGTGGGGTTACACCAGATATGGCTTTATTGACAAAAGTAGTAATAGGTTGCGGACCGGCTATTTATAACCCAGATGCCGCGACAGTTTCGGGTTCACAGCAATCGGAATTGGATACAGTTAAGAATAATTTCCTGATTAAAAAATTAGGGTTAAGTGACGGAGCCGATTTAGACAAAGGAATTGATGCGGTTCTTGAAAAATATGGAAAATCCAATAAGAATAAATATAGAGCGGTAGTGTATTATCTATTGACCTTACATTTTAAAAAAGAAAGTGTTTACAAATAAGATGTAAAAATGACATTCCGATAAAGCGTTCTTCTTCAGGAACGCTTTTTTTATTGCTATAAGTCGTAAACTTTGTACCTTTGCGGCTTTGATACTAAGAAAAATGATTCAAATAGGAAAATTCAACATACTTACCATTGCCAGAGATACAAAAATTGGTTTATATCTAACGGATGGAAAAACCGACATTCTATTACCTAACAAATATGTTCCTGAACAATTCGAAATAGGAGATGAACTGGAAGTGTTTGTGTATTTGGATCAGGAAGAAAGACCTGTGGCTACGACATTGGAGCCTTATATCTACTTGAACGAATTTTCATTACTTAGAGTGAATTATACCAATAATTTTGGTGCTTTTGTTGATATGGGACTGGAAAAGGATTTGTTTGTTCCGTTCAAAGAGCAAGCGAGACCAATGGAGCAAGGCAAACGCTACTTGGTTTATATGTATTTGGATGAAAAAACCAATCGATTGGTAGGTTCGAGCAAAACCAATCAATTTTTGGATAATTCCGAAATTACCGTGGAGAATGGGGAAGAAGTCGATTTGATTGTTTCTCATATTACGGAAGTTGGAATCAATGTAATCATTAATGAAAAACACAAGGGATTGTTGTATAAAAATGAAGTATACGACGATTTACGTACTGGTGATCGTATCATTGGTTATATCAAGAACATACGTCCTGATGGTAAAATTGATGTTTCAGCAACTAAAATCGGATTTGATAAAGTTGAACCAAGCGCACAATATATTCTTGATGAATTGAAAGCTAGTCGCGGTTTCTTACGATTAACGGATAATTCGCATCCAGAAGATATCAAAACGGTACTCAAAATGAGTAAAAAGACTTTTAAAAAAGCTATCGGTACACTTTACAAACAAAAGCTAATCGAAATCAAAGAAGACGGAATTTATTTAGTTTAAACGAATTTCCAATTGATTCTCTTTTTCAGGAAAAACTTTATTGAGTAACTTTTCTACCAAAGGTAAAAAAGAAACAAAAGCTAAAGCACCGCCAATATTAAATAACATATGGGCATTGGCCACTGATCTTTCAATTGGTAATCCATAACCCATGCTTTCAACTAAAGTTACAAATGGTGTGAAGAATAATAATCCGACCGCTACTGATATAATATTAAACGTAAGATGAAATAACCCTGTTTTGATGGCTTGTTTGCTCCCATTGATGGTAGCGAGTAAAGTATCACTGCAGGTGCCTAATTCAGCACCAAGCATTATTGCGACAGCCCCACTTAGGGTTAATAATCCTTTTTTGGTCAACAATATAGCCATAGCTACGGTTGCAGATGATGATTGAATGATTAAAGTAATTATAGCGCCAATGAAAGTGCCATAAAGTGGTGTATCTGTATTTTTTAAAAATTCAGCAAAGCGTGAAGTTTCCTTCAAAGGCTCTACAGCTTGTTCCATGGTAAATAAACCGAAAAACAACACCCCAAAATACAAGATTACTTTTGCAAAATTGTTGATTTTTCCAGATTTGGAGAGTAGTAACAACGAGAAACCTATCAATAATAGTATTGGAGAATATTTCCCAATGTCCATGACGATAATCTGACTGCTTATAGTCGTCCCTATATTCGCACCAAGTACAATTCCCATTGATTGTTTGAAGGTTAGTAGTTTTGAATTAACAAATACAATGGTGATAATGATGACAGCTGAAGAAGAATCCAATAAACCGGTAACAACGATTCCGGTAATGACAGACATAAAGGTATTGGAAGTAAATTTTAAAATCCACTTTTTGGTATTTTCTCCAAGTGCTTTTTGCACAGTTTCAGATAAACTGTTGACTGCAAAAAGAAACAATACCAATCCAGCTATTATTTTTAAAATAATTTCAATCATCATTTAACTCCTTTCTTAATTATTAGAGTTAAATGTACTGATATTGTGTTATTTAAAGGTTAAGTGAAGGTTATCTATATGAAAAATGCCAATCTTACTTTAGATTGGCATTTCCCTCTTGTTATCTCAAATCCTGATTACTTTAAGCTCTCATTCTCTGAAATAACCGATAACATACGTAAAGCGATAATAGCATCTTTACAAATCAAAAAATTAAATAAACTTTTTATAGAATAATTTCTTTCACTAGAGCAAATCGTTACTATTGTACTCTTTCTTATTCTATGTAATTTTTGTGTTTTTGTCGTCAGAACAACTCGGGGGGATTGTTATAATACAAAAACCAATATTCGCTTTATTACCTGTGGATATATTTATTGAGTATATAGATCGTAGCTGATTATTTTTTGCTAACTGTATCTATTGGTTCATCCATAGGGGCTACTGTATCAGTTTGAATACTATCAACAACTTGCGTAGTAGTTTCCTCAATAGGCATTTGTTCTTGAGTAGATTCCTCTACTTTTTTGTTACAACTTGTAAGCAATGCACTAAATGTAAGAGCGACAATTAAAACAGTTTTTTTCAAAAAATTTCATTTTAAATTAATAAATCAGTGAACTTAAAAAACAACATATAAAATGTTGATTTTCAATTGTATAAAGTTATGTAAAATGAAAGTAGTTTTCAAAAAAAAGGATGTTAATTTTTAAATTTTAACATTTGTCTGAAATGGATTTAGTTCCCATTGGAATCGATAAAATCAAACGAATTCATAAAAAACTGTGCATTTTCACTTTCAGTTTGGCCAATTACTAAGAGGGCATAAGTTACGTTTCCTTTCAAAATGAAATTCATTTTAAAATCGATTTGATTGTTAATTTTACCCAGAAATTCGATAGCTTCAAATTCGTTTTTGAATTTGAATTTTTTTTCAGAAATGAAGTTGCATTCTCGTCCTTCCTTAGTTAAACTATTCGAAAAACCTTTTTTGAAACCCACGACCATAGCAGCTACTTCTTTTTCAGATAGCTTATGTTTTAATTCTGTAAATTCGCTCATGCTAATTGCATATATGTCACCCTCATATATAGAATTATAACGGTAGAAATTAATTTTACCCAAAGCGGAATCAGAGTTTTTTGACGAAAAATCTGACTTCGAAAGAAAAACAACTTTGTAATTTAATTTATGATCGATAATGGTGTCATTTTGGGAATAAGAAATGGCACAGAATAGTATTAATAAGATTGTTAATATTTTTTTTCTCATGGGGCACGAAAGTTTTAATGGAGTTTGGCAAAAGTAGTACTTTTACATTTCAAATTGATAAAGAAAGAAAAGTTATAAGATGAGTAAAATAGAATGGAAAACAGTTCGTGAGTTTGAAGATATCACGTATAAAAAATGCAATGGTGTAGCTAGAATTGCATTCAATAGACCGGATGTACGCAATGCGTTCAGACCTAAAACTACTGCCGAATTATTAATGGCATTTCACGATGCGCAAGAAGATACTTCAATCGGAGTGGTGTTGTTATCTGCCGAAGGTCCGTCTTCTAAAGACGGTATTTGGTCTTTTTGTAGTGGTGGAGATCAAAAAGCACGTGGTCATCAAGGTTATGTTGGAGACGATGGTTACCATAGATTAAATATTCTAGAAGTGCAACGCTTGATTCGTTTCATGCCAAAAGCAGTAATCTGCGTGGTGCCAGGTTGGGCTGTGGGTGGAGGACATTCATTGCACGTGGTTTGTGATATGACTTTGGCTAGTAAAGAGCATGCCATTTTCAAACAAACGGATGCCGATGTGACGAGTTTCGATGGAGGTTATGGTTCTGCGTATTTAGCAAAGATGGTAGGTCAGAAAAAAGCCCGTGAAATTTTCTTTTTAGGAAGAAACTATTCTGCACAAGAAGCTTTTGAAATGGGTATGGTTAACGCTGTGATCCCTCATGATGAATTGGAAGATACTGCTTACGAATGGGCTCAGGAAGTATTAGCGAAATCACCAACATCTATTAAAATGCTTAAATTCGCTATGAATTTAACCGATGATGGGATGGTGGGACAACAAGTTTTTGCCGGAGAAGCTACCCGTTTGGCTTATATGACCGAAGAAGCTAAAGAAGGGCGAGATGCTTTTCTTGAAAAACGTAAACCGAATTTCGAAAAGAAATGGTTGCCTTAAAATGATTTATGGTTTTAGTGTATAAAATAATAATTGTGCTATTCGGACTTTTTATGGTTTGGTCTGGTTTTATGATGTTTTTAAAACCACAGATTGTAAAAGATACTATTGCCAAAGCAGGAAGTACTTATTTGATCAATTATGCTGAATTAACAATTCGATTGATTGTTGGTTTTTGTTTTACTAAAATAGTTAGTCAATACGGAATTGTTTATGAATTGACAGGATTTTTTTTGATGGTAACTGCTGTTGTCTTGATGTTTGTTCCTATTAAACTTCATAATCGAATTTCTGTTATGGCATCGAAAACACTAAAACCTATTTATTTGAAATTTTTGGCTCCAGTTTCAATTACAATTGGAGGATTAATAATTTATGGTTTATTTTAATATATGAAACACTGGATTGAAGCTGCCCGATTACGAACTTTACCACTTTCGGTTTCCGGAATTTTGGTAGGAAGTTTGTATGCCTTGAATAACCCAACTAATGATGTTTTAACACCAACGCAAGTTTTTGACTGGCGAATTTTTATTCTGGCAATTCTAACTACTGTTGGTTTTCAAGTGTTGTCTAATTTTGCGAATGACTATGGAGATGGTGTGAAGGGAACAGATAATGAAGACCGAGTAGGGCCGGAGCGTGCCATTCAAAGTGGTGTAATTACTCCCGAAGCCATGAAAAAAGCAATGTATTTAACAGCATTGTTGACTTTCATTTGTGCTGTTTTATTAATCTATATCGCCTTTTCGGATAAACATTTGCTATTTTCTTTGTTTTTCTTAATCCTAGGAATTTTAGCCATCGCTTCGGCAATTAAATATACCGTTGGCGATTCTGCATACGGTTATAAAGGATTTGGAGATGTTTTTGTCTTTGTTTTTTTTGGATTGGTTAGTACACTTGGAGTTAATTTTTTGTATTCAAAACAGTTCGACTGGCAGCTGGTTCTTCCTGCTTGTGCTATCGGAATGTTGAGTACTGGTGTCCTGAATCTGAATAATATGCGCGATGAATTATCGGATGCAAAAGCAGGAAAAAATACTTTAGTTGTAAAAATGGGTGGTGATAAAGCAAAACTGTACCATTATTTTCTTGTGGTGGGTGCTATGATTTTGGTGCTTGTTTTTGCGCTGATTTACAACGGTGTAGGGTTTCGATGGGATCAATATGCATTTTTGGTGGCGTATTTTCCTTTACTAAGACATTTGAGAGTGGTTTATTTATGTGATGACAATCGAAGATTAGATCCACAACTCAAAGTATTGGCTCTGAGTACTTTTTTGTTATCTGTAATTTTAGCAATGGTGCTAATTTTTTAATTCTAAAACTCATTTTAAAAATATGAAAATCACATTCTACGGTCATG
The DNA here is from genome assembly GCF_051908335.1 of Flavobacterium sp. MAHUQ-57. Lineage (NCBI taxonomy): Bacteria > Pseudomonadati > Bacteroidota > Flavobacteriia > Flavobacteriales > Flavobacteriaceae > Flavobacterium > Flavobacterium sp. MAHUQ-57. Next base: position 122,360 of record NZ_JBPZTE010000006.1, read on the forward strand.
CTTGTTTGGGTATCGAAGTTTCCGGAAAACATATTTTAGTGGATCCGTTTATTTCAGGTAATCCTAAAGCAAATCATATCGATATCAACACAATCAAGGCAGATTATATTCTGATCACTCACGCACATAACGACCATGTGTTGGATGTGGAAACGATCGGTAAAGGAACGAATGCAGTTGTAGTATCTAACTACGAAATCGCCATGCATTACGCCGCAAAAGGTTTGCAATACCATCCTATGAATCACGGTGGAAGTTGGGATTTTGATTTTGGCAATGTGAAGTATGTGAATGCAATTCATACAAGTTCATTCGCCGATGGAAGCTATGGCGGACAACCCGGTGGTTTTGTCATCGAAGGAGAACATAAAAACATATATATCGCTGGCGATACAGCGCTTACTATGGATATGAAGTTAATTCCAATGCGTACAAAATTGGATTTAGCAGTTTTACCCATTGGAAATAATTTCACGATGGATGTTGATGACGCAATTGTTGCTTCAGATTTTCTGGATTGCGATAAAATCTTAGGGTATCATTTTGATACATTTGGATTTATTGAAATCAATCATGAAGAATCCATCAAAAAATTCTTTGATGCAGGAAAAGACCTTATGTTGCTTGAAATTGGTCAAAGTATTGATTTGTAGTAGCTTTTTACTTTCTTTCTGATGACGGAAGAGATTGCACGGTAACTTGTCTCAGTCGGGGCTAGGGGAGTTCGTTAAAAATTGGCATTTAATTTGCCGATACAATTTAAAAATAGAACATGAAATCTAAAATAATACCTTTCTTTTTACTTATTGGTACGATTAGTGCTTTTGCTCAAAGTGCTGATGGTTACTGGGATAATCAGCGAATAACCAATAAGGAAATCAAGTTGTCGGCAGGCGAAAAAATTATCGTAAAATCAGAAGATCTTCCGGTTGGAACTACAGAATTTGTTTACCGAATTACCCTTTTGGATGAAAATCAGAAAATGGTCAACGATCTTGCCTCGGTTTTAAAAGCGATTCCGGATCCCTATTATATTGGAAAAGGTACTGGTGGAGCAATAACATTACTTTCAGGAATTTCAGGGACTGATAAATGTACCTATGCCGTTTTTCAAGAACAGCAAAAAGCTGCTGATTTCTCCGTTTCTGGAAAATTCGATAATGCTTGTGTTTATCAGAAAAACCCGGTAAGTAAAGACGCTAAATTGATTTCTTTGGCTAAAAATACTTGTCTCGATGATGATGTAAAAACAATTTGGTTCGCATTCAAAAATGAAAATTGGATGATGAATGAAAAAATTGTTCTGGAAATTGTGCCATGGGTTGATAAAATTGCAAGCCGTGGTTGGACTGCCAAAAGGAAAAATGAAGTAGTTGAAAATCTTATGAAGACGGCTAGTTTGAGTTACTTGAAAAAAGAAACATCCCGCAATGTTGCCTTGAGTTTGTTTAATCAAGTGGAAGAAAAGTTCCGTTACCAGGATTTTAAAGCTTTGTCTGCAGATGAGCAAAAATTTGAAATAGAGCGTTTGGAAGAAAAGGCATTCATTCAAAATGATGCACTGAATTTGTACTATGAGATGATTTGTTACAAAGCGAATCTATTAGCTCAAAAAGGAAATGTCGATGAGGCAATAGCGATGATTGAAAGTAAAGTAACTTCAAAACCGACAGCAAAGGCCGTAAATTACAATTCGTTGGCTGAGTTATATATGAAGTCAAAACAATTTGAAAAAGCGCTTAAAACACTTAAAAATGCCGAAAACATTGACCCAAGTGAACTGAAAGTACAAATGAATTTGGCACACGTGTATATGTTTATGGATAACGTGAGTGCTTCGAAAGAAATTCATAAAAAATATAGGAACCAAAACGTTTCAGCAAAACAAACTTGGAAAAACAAAGCGATTAATGATTTGGATGGATTTAAGAAAACCAATTTGCCTCAAGAAAATATAGGTAGAATCTGGAAATTGTATAATTAAAAAACAAGGTAGTATTTACTATTTCAATTGAAAGCAACTTACCAAAAATATATACTCGATTTTAAACGACCTTCTGGAACTTCAAGAGGAATTTTAACGCAAAAAGAAACTTGGTTTCTACTCTTGGAAAAAGAAGGAAAAAAAGGCATTGGCGAGTGTGGAATTTTAAGAGGTTTATCAGCTGATGATCGACCTGATTATGAAGAGAAATTGCGTTGGGTTTGTGACAATATTTCCCTTGGTGAAAAGTTGCTTTGGGAGTCGCTTAATGAATTTCCTTCAATTCAGTTTGGTGTCGAAATGGCCTTCCGTTCTTTAGAGTCAGAAAATCCATTTCTATTGTTCCCATCCGAGTTTACTTCGGGTGAAAAGTCAATTCCGATTAATGGATTGGTTTGGATGGGAGACGAGCGTTTTATGAAGGAGCAAATTGAAGAGAAAATTGCACAAGGGTTCTCTTGTATTAAACTAAAAATTGGCGCCATAGATTTTGAAAAAGAGCTCCAATTATTACAATTTATTCGTGAAAATTTTACTCCGACACAGATCGAAATTAGGGTTGATGCGAATGGTGCATTTTCTGCAATTGAAGCTTTAGATAAATTGAGTAAACTAGCTGGTTTTCAAATTCATAGTATTGAGCAGCCAATCCAAAAGAATCAACATGACACAATGGCATTTTTATGTAAAAACAGCATTTTACCAATAGCATTGGATGAAGAGTTGATAGGTGTTTTTTCTTTCGAAGAAAAAGAAGCATTATTACAAAAAATTAAGCCACAATTTATAATTTTAAAGCCAAGTTTTATAGGTGGTTTTCGCGGTACAGATGAATGGATTTTCTTAGCCGAAAAGTTCAAAATTGGCTGGTGGATTACCTCAGCTTTAGAATCAAATATTGGATTGAATGCTATCTCGCAATATACCTTTTTGAAGCAAAATTCAATGCCTCAAGGATTAGGGACGGGAGCTCTATATTTCAACAATTTTGATTGTCCATTAGAAGTGAATAAGGGTCAACTTTTTTACAATCCAACGGTGCATTGGGATGTAAATTTATAACATAAAAAAACAGGCTTTATGCCTGTTTTTTTTAATTGTACGAAGAAATTACTTTTTATTTTTCAATTCAACTTCGGTACTGTTTTCACCACTTTTTGTAGAAAATTCAACACCATCTTTGTTTATACTGACAGAGGTTCCGTCTTCAGTTTTTTCGGTGTTATTTTCTATAATGACTGGATCTTGGTCATTTTGTTCCTGAACAATAATTGTGTCTTTTTCAATTGTTGTGGTTTCATGAATGGTTTCTTTTTTTTCTGTACAAGCTAACACGCCTAAAAATGCTGTACTTGTCAATAATAAATGTATTGCTTTCATAATGTGTGTTTTAAGTTTAGTAAAGTTATGGTGAAACTTTGCTCAAATCTTATAGGAATATGATTTAGATTTATAGAATTCACATTATGAAATAAAGTGATTAAATGGTTGATTTTCATTCTCTTCCGGCATTCAATGACTCCTGATAGTCTTTAAGTTCCTGCCATTTTCCTTGATAGGCTAAAAGTGCTTGTTTTGACCATGTTTCTGGGTTGTGCATGGCATAACGGCTACCAGCTTCATTCAAAATATTTTGGGATGTCTCTACCGAGGTTTCAGCTAGATCTTTCCATGTTTTGATACCTGCTTCATGGTATAATTCTTCTATTTTTGGACCAATTCCTTCAATTATTTTCAAATCATTTTCGACTACTTTTTTACTTAAAATTGAAGTTGCTTCTGCTGCGTCAAAAGGGATTATAACTACTGATGTAAAACCGTGAACTGATTTTGTTCTGGCATTCAAGAGATCAATTTCTTCTTCCAATTTAGTGTTATAACTACGACAGGCTTCTAATTCAGCTTGAAGATCGGAGTTTGAAAATTCAGTTTTAGCTGCTGCCAATTCTTTCTGTAGTAAATACAATTTATTGTTGAGGTTGTCATTTTCAGTTTCACAGGTATGTAATTTTGAAGTTATATTCAAGATATTTCCGCCAGCCATCATTTTTCCTAACAAATAGCCTAATAATGCGCTTATAAGTCCAACCATTATGGGAATTAAAAAACATGGTATCATAATCAATTGTTTTAGGATTGTTTTATTTAAGTGTAATAACTGTTCTGCGATTCTTGGCTTTACCTTCAGGTGTTAAATTATCAGCAATCGGATCATCCTGACCTTTTGAAAAGGCTTGTATTCTTTTTTCGCTGATTCCGTTTTGCACAAGATACGCTTTGACAAAATCTGCACGATCTTGCCCTAATTGAATGTTTTGGTATTTATTTCCTGTGTTGTCTGTAAAACCGGTACAAACTATAACTGCATCTGGAACATTGTCTAAATACTCAGCGAAATCAGCAATACGTTGTCTTTCATCATTAGTTAGGGCGATTTCGGATTGATTCGGATTAAAATATAATAGTAATGGATTTCCGTTTATAGTGTCTTTTATCGCATTCCAGTCCTGTGCTTTGGCTGTAATCTGATTATCGGTGATGCTATAATTTATCGGTCCTGAAATAGTATCCGACTGTATTGCCCATGAATTGACAATTTTTCCATCAATTTCAAAACGATTGGAAGATATTCCTTTACTAATAAAATATTTTTTAACAAAGTAAGCTCTTGCAAATGCTAAATTGGGAAAAGCGGAATGATTTTCTTCACTTTTCAAGGCATATCCAGTAATAGTTAATCGCTTGTTGGGATTAGTTTCAAAATACAATTTTAATTTTTCAATGCCACTGTTGATGTCTTTATGGATTGGTAATGAAGTTTTGAATGATTCTAATGCGAAATTGAAGTTGTTTTTACTGCGGTAGTTGAAGTCTTTGCTAATGAGCTCTAGCTGATTATTGGGTAACTCTATTTTTGCTTCTGAGGTAGTAATAGTTGCTTCTTCCTTTTTTTGATGACATTCCAAGCAACAGAACTTAGAATAAAAAAAGGCTCCAATCACCAAAGTGAGGATAATGCCTAAAATGTAAGTAGTTTGTTTAGACATAGTTACGTATTTTAATGATTAATCAAATGTACTAAAAAAAAATGTTTTAACATTTTTTTTAGTACATTCGCAAAAATTTCATGAAAACACAACCAAACCAAGAATTATGAGGAAAAATTATCTTTTACTAAAGTCGGTTTTATTATTATCGGCTTTTAGTTTACATGCTCAGAAGGGCGAAAAGTATGATCCAGCATCTGCTTTTCAAAAAACAATAAAAATTACTACGCCGGGTACCGGAATTCAAGCACTTCAGGAGTTTGCCAAAAACTACGGCTTGGATAAACGTAATACTTTTCAGATGTATACTGAAACTTCAGATTTTTCTGGATTTACACATCAGAGATACCAACAGTATTTTAATGGGATGAAAGTAGAATTCGGTACTGTTATTACACATACAAAAGATGGTATCGTCGAAAGTGTTAATGGGGAATTGTATAATCCAGCTGATTTGGATCTTAAACCTGTTTTGACGCCGTCACAAGGCTTTCAGAAGGCTTTGGAAATGGTTCCTGCAGAAAAGTTTTTATGGGAAGACCCAGAGGCTGCTTTAATGATGGAGTATCAGAAGCCCAAAGGTGAATTGGTTGTTTTTCCTTTAGTGAACAAAGGTGAAGTTCGATTAGCCTATAAGTATGATATTTACGCTGCTCAACCAGTTTCAAGACAAGAGATTTATGTTGATGCAAATTCAGGAGAGATTTTGTACAAGAATCCAATTATAAAGCATGCCAACCGTCTGATTTCTAATGAAGAAATGCAAGAAAATGCAAAAAAAATGGAATCGGTTTTTGTGAGTCCTTTTGTTGCGGGAACAGCAGCAACTCGCTATAGTGGTACCAAAACTATTGAAACATCGTTTAATGCTGGTTTGAATCGATATGTATTACAGGACAACACTAGAGGTAATGGAATTGTTACCTATAATTCTGGTAAAACAAATACATACCCTTCTACGCATTTTACAGATACAGATAATGTTTGGAATGATGGAAATTATACTTCTGGTTCAGCTACTAGAGATAATGCAGCACTAGATGCACATTGGGGTGCAATGATGACTTATGATTTCTGGAAAAATATTTTCAACAGAAATAGTTTTGATGATAAAGGAGCACAAATAAAAAGTTATGTGCATTATGACGATACCCCGACTCCTCCAAATAGAGGTTTAGATAATGCATTTTGGAATGGTAGCGTAATGTCTTATGGTGATGGTTTTAGTGCTTTTACAGGACCTTTAACTTCAATTGATGTTTGTGGACATGAAATTGGACATGCAATTTGTTCTTATACAGCGAACTTGGCATATCAAAATCAGTCTGGAGCACTTAATGAAGGTTTTTCAGATATTTGGGGAGTTTGTATTGAACAATATGGTAGAAACGGGAACTTAAATTCTCCTGTGGATACCGCTTCACCTGGAACTGCGGCGGTATGGAAGATAGGTGAGGATATCACTTCTGGTGGTTATTTGCGTTCGATGAGTTATCCAAGAACAAAGTCCCAACCGGATACTTTTCGTGGAACTTTTTATGTAACTACTGCCGATGATGGTACATGTACACCTAATCCAGACACAAACGACAGTTGCGGGGTTCATACCAATAGTGGTGTTTTGAATCATTGGTTTTATATTGTTACTGCTGGAAAATCAGGAACAAATACTGCCCCAACTCCTTACACCTATAACGTTTCGGGGATTGGCTTGACAAAATCTTCACAAATCGCATATTATGCAGAAAGAGATTATTTGACTCCAAACTCAACCTTTATGGATGCTCGTAATGCAACAATTGCTGTGGCAAGTTCGTTGTATTGTGCAACTAGTCCTGAAGTTCAATCGGTTACAAATGCTTGGTATGCTGTAAACGTTGGTAGTGCATTTTCTGCTCCAGCAAATGATGTTGCTTTGAAAGCAATTTCAGGAGGTAATAGTAATGTGGCTTGCGGAAGTGTTTATAGTCCATCTATTGTTTTGGAGAATGGTGGAACTTCAACTTTGTCTTCGGTAACAATTACATACAATGTAGATGGCGGTGCTAATACAGTAATTAACTGGAACGGAAATTTATCAAATTGTTCTCAAGCTACTCAAGCTATTCCTGTAAGTGGATTAACTAGAGGTTATCATACCATTAATGTAACGACTACCACTTCTGGTGATGGAAATGCGGTAAATAATACAAAATCATTGGTAGTTGTTGTAAATGATAACGGTACAGTAGGAGCTGTTAACGGATTTAATGCTGCTGGCGATGTTTTAGTATCTATTGATTCCAACGGGAAAACCAATTCTGTTTGGCAAAGAGGTACGGTTAATAAGGCGTTATTATCATCGACTGCAACGGGTAATTCACCTGGATATGCCACGAAATTGGTTGGTAACTATCCTGATAAAACTACTTCGTACTTGGTGTCACAATGTTATAATTTATCTTCAATTTCAAATGCTAGCGTAAGTTTTGATATGGCTTTTGATCTTGAATCCAACTGGGATATTATCTATTTCGAATATTCTACCAATTCTGGAGCTACATGGGATGTTTTAGGAACTTCTGCTGACCCTAACTGGTATAATAGCCCAAGACTTCCTGATGGAACAGATTGTTTTAACTGTATAGGAAAACAATGGACTGGCGATTATGCTACTGCACCTGTTGGTGGTACAGGGGTAAATGGAAATAAGCGTAATTATACTCATAGCTTAGCAGCTCTTGGAAATCCTTCAAATGCAATTTTCAGATTTACATTTGTGTCTGATGATGCCGCAAATCAGGAAGGAGTATTTATTGATAACTTTGTTATTCAAGGAACTTTAGGAACAAATGAAAACAGTTTTGAGAAGTTTTCAGTTTATCCTAACCCTTCAAAAGGTAAGTTTAATGTTGTGTTGTCCACAACAGAAGAGGTAAAAGTGACAATTTATGATATTAGAGGTCGTTCTGTTTATCAACAATCGTACCCAAGTAAAGGAATTGTTTTTAATGAAGAAATTAGTTTGAATTCATTGACTTCAGGCGTTTATATACTAAATGTAGAAAGTGCTGGTAAAAAAGAAGCAAGAAGAATCATAATCGAATAGTAATTGTTCATAGATGTAAAAAAGTCCCGCTTAAGCGGGACTTTTTTTTAGTGGTAATAATTTACAAAGAATGTAAATTTAAAGGAATATAATCGTTTTTATCCTCAAACCATGTGTCTGAGTAGTTGTCGGGATCTCCAATTAAAAGTTTAGGTTTGATGCTTAAAATTGGAATTTTTGCGTTGTTTATAATTTCATCAGTAAATGTATTACCCATGAATAAATGATACCATTTTTTATCTAAAGTTGCGTTAATTACAATTAAATCGGATTCAGATTCTTCAGCTTTGTCTAAAATTCTTTGCTCAATTCCATTACATGGAATCAGATCATAGCTCACAACTAAATCATAATATTGGGCTAAATTTCTAACTTCATTTATTTTTTCAGATAGCGTATTAACCTCATTTATCTTTTCAAATTCATACACACCTAGTAGATGTAGCTTTGGATTGTATTTTTTTAGTATAGGCTTTATGAATTCATATTTTTCAACAGTGCCTTCTACAATTCGAATAGGGTAGAGTATTTTTTCAAATTTTGTTTTGTTGAAACAAGGTGGAATTGAAAGAATTGGAACATTTGATTTTTTTATAATACTCATGGCATTGCTTCCAGCTAATAATTCGTAATAACCAGATTGACCATGAGTTCCAATAATTGTAAGATTGATACCATTATCTTCTTCATAATTTGCCACACCATTAGCTACGCTGTCAATAGTCACATTCGTTGCAATTTTAAGGAGTGTTGTTTTTTCAATATAAGTGGCATGCATGTTCAATTTTTCTTTAGCATTTTGCATGAGTTGCTTTTGGATATTTACTGTTTTGCCATTTATGGTAGCAAATTTACCCAAGACTAATGGTTCAACCACATGCAAAAGATGTAATGTAGCATTATGAACTTCTCCTATAGCTATTGCAAGAGTTAAGGCATTATTGGCTGATTCTGAAAAATCTGTGGGAACCAAAATGTTTTTAATAGAATATTCCATATCATAAATTTTAATTAGTATTCTATAGCATCGAATTAGTTTCCGGATGTGTCTTATTCACGTATTAATTGTAATTCCTTTAGAATGTTTTCACAAAATAAAATTGCATCTACAATATCTGATTTATCTGCAAATGGAGTTAATTTCCTTTCGAATGTATCCGTTTCAGACATAAATGTCTTTATCATTTGTTGTTGTTTGTCCAATAGTTTATTGTTCTCGGTATTATCTGGAATTCCAACATCATTTATTGTAACACCTCTTTTGTTTGTTAAAGCTATAAATGGTAGTTTATTAGTTATTACATTTATTCTTTCAATGTACAAGTCAACTAAATCCCCTTTTTGCATTCTTTCAAGTTCATTTTTTTCATGATACTTTTTGAGGACTGCTGTTGGACTAATTATACTTTTTGAGATGGTTTTAGTTTGTGCTTTAATAGCGCATGTCGGAATTGCAATTAAGAGTGATAAAAAAATAATTTTCTTCATATGATTTCAATAATTTATTTTCTGATTCTACTTTTTGGGACTAGGGCCTATTTTTTATCTATTTTGGTGATGTAAATAGGGTAAAGGATTTCTTTGTTATAATTTTGTAATAGTATTTCGCTTTGTTACAAAGTTAGACTACCTTTAACTGTAAAACATTGACGACCGTCAATCAATAAAAAATAATTAACTATGTCCTTTATACTTTCAAAATATTCATTTAAGAGTAATGAGCTTTTAGATAATGTTAAGCCTGAATTTATGGTAGAATTGGAAGGAATTAAAAGTTTGAAGTCGTTTGCGAAAAATGATATTTTGTATGAAGAAGGTAGTGAACCTAAAGCGGTATACAGACTAACCAAAGGTAAGGTTAAAATTGAACAGCTCAATCAAGATGGTAAGACAAGAATAGTATACATCTATACACAGGGTGAGTTTTTTGGTTTTCGTCCTTTACTTAGTAATGAGAAACATCCTGTAACTGCAATATTTTTGGAAGAAAGCGAAATTGAAGTTTATGAAGGTCAGGAGTTTATAGATATTTCAAAGAGAGCACCTAATTTATCTTTTAATTTGGTTAAAATTCTGAGTTTTGAATTCAATGTTTGGATCAATTTGATTTCTTCTTTGTCTCATAAATCAGCCAAGGAAAAAATCGCTTTAATATTATTGATTTTGAATGAAAAATATAAAGAGGAAAATGAGAAATCAGAAATTACCATTACAAAATCAGATATAGCAAGGTATTCAGAAACATCTGAAGAAACAGTGGTTAGAGTAATTGGTTTTTTTGAATCTCAAGGAATCCTTGAAAATAAAGGGCGCTCGTTAGAAATTATAGATCCCAAATTATTGTCGATAATAGCAGAGGGTTTTTAATTGGCTTTAATTTTAATCTTTGAAAAGAAAGAAAAAACCCTGTAAATTAGTTTTTACAGGGTTTTTTTAGTGGAACCGGAGAGAATCGAACTCTCGTCCAAACAAGCAATCAAAAAGCTTTCTACATGTTTAGTTCCTGATTAGATTTTCGACAAAAGGCGATGCCAGGAACAGCAACCTTTCGCTTAGCTTTATTAATGTCAGAAAGGATTTAAAGCATTACCTTTCCTAGGTTTATTTTTACGGTTCCCCTAAATCAAACGCCACAAACCAAGGCTTCTGAGGAGAATCTAGCTTTCCCACCTTGTGAGAACTAGGCAAATCGTACTATAATTCGGATTAAGCAGCTAAAGCGTAATTATTTTCGCCGTGTAAAAGTTCGGGACATTATATTTATGAGCAACACCCCAATGCTCAACATGCTTACAGATTAATTCCACTCGCTGTCAAAACCAGTCGGCCCCAGTAAGATTGCAAATCTACTAATTTATTATCAAATATTATTCCAAAATCGGTTCTCCTTTTTTTCGAATGTGAAAAGGATAATCACCAAACAATCCGGTCGCTAGTTTTAAGTAATATGTTTTTCGGGTGTACTTGTTTGAAAGACAGATTAATGTAGTTTTTTCCTTCATTAGTTTTACATAAGCAGAAGTATTTCCATGCCACCAGCCGTTATGATAAAATAATTGTTTTCCGTCTTCCCATTCTAAAAGTCGAATGCCTAAACCGTAATTTCTTTTGCCTCTGCTTTCATAACTGTACCCTTTATAGACTTCTTGTAATAGTTTTTTATTCAAAAAAGAAGGATTATAGGTGGCCAAATCAAATTTTAATAAATCTCTTGCAGTAGAATAGATGTTTTTATCACCATAAATATCATCCAAATGATTTAACGGGTATTTTATGTAATTCCCTTTATAGGAATTGCATGTAGTATCGGCATGCTTTTTCATGTCAAATACAAAAGTACTTTTCATGTTAAGAGGTTCAAAAATCAACTTGCTCATAGCAGTTCTGTAATCCATTTTGGTAGCTTTTTCAATGATTAAAGCTAAAATGGCATAGTTCGTATTGCAATAACTGAAACGGGAATCGGTTTTGAACTCTAGTTGTATATTGTGTTTGTTGATAATAGGAATTAAGTCACTATTATGTAATGTATCACGTTTATTCCAAACATCCTTTTTATCAACAAAATAGCTATAATTGCGCAAGCCAGTTCGGTGATTTAACAATGTTCTAACTGTAATGTCTTCATATGGGAAATCAGGTAAAATAGTATTTACTTTTTGATCTAATTGAATTTTTTTGGAATCAATTAATAAAAGTGTAGCCGTTGCAGTGAGAACTTTACTTACAGAGGCAATATGTAACGGTGTATTGGCTTCTATTGGCGTTTTCTTTTTGAAATCACTCATGCCACTATAATGTTCATAAATGATTTCACCGTTTTGAGCAACCAAAATGCTTCCCGAAAAATCATTGGTAGCAAACTCTTTATTATATAAGTAGTTTAGACTATCAACAATCTGTTGTTTTTTGGTTGTATTTAAATTGGTTTTCTCAAAGGCAAATGGTTGTAAGGCATAAATGCCGTTAATTTTGGATTCTTCTTTAGTTTTTAAAGGTGTTTTTTTTTCTTTCGTACATGAAAGAACGGCAATTCCAGTCGCAATTATTGCGATATATTTTGATGCTTTTAAATAATTCATGGTGTAATGATAGAAGGGCAAATATAATTAAAGTTCTCTTTTTAAGGAATAGTTTTTACATGTTAATTCTACTTGATTTATGTCTTTTAAAAGTTATATTTGCAACAATTTTAAAGTAAATAGTGATTATTTATTTAAACTGCTAATTAACCAACAACAAATTATGAAATTCGGAATAATCAAAGAAAGAAAGAACCCACCAGACAGAAGAGTCGTTTTTACGCCTGATGAATTGGTGAAACTAAAAGAACAGTTTCCACAGGCCGAAATTGCTGTGGAGGCCTCTGATATTAGAATTTTTCCCGATGCAGAATATACAGATTTAGGTTTTGATGTAACAAATGATGTGACGGATTGTGATGTTTTGATTGGGGTTAAAGAAGTTCCTGTTGATGCCTTACTTCCAAATAAAAAATATTTTTTCTTTTCTCATACTATCAAAAAACAACCTTATAATAGAAAACTGTTAGTAGCTTGTTTGGAAAAGAATATTGAATTAATCGATCACGAAACGATTGTGAATGCTAGCAATCACCGTTTGATTGGTTTTGGTCGTTATGCAGGAATAGTTGGAGCTTACAATGGTTTTAGAGCATTCGGTATTAAATTTGAATTGTTCAATTTGCCTAAAGCAGAAACTTTACCGGATAAAGCAGCATTAGTGGAACGTTTGCGCCGCCCTGTTTTACCTCCAATCAAAATTGTATTGACAGGTCATGGAAAAGTAGGTATGGGAGCCAAAGAAATTCTAGATGATATGAAAATCAAACAGGTTTCTATTGATGATTACCTGTCTAAAACGTATACACAGCCGGTATATACCCAAATTGACGTATTGGATTACAACAAACGAATTGATGGAAAACCTTCAGATAAGAATGATTTTTATACCAATCCTCAAGAGTATACTTCAGATTTTGAGCGTTTTACTAAAGTGTCTGATATTTTTATGGCGGGTCATTTCTATGGAAATGGCGCACCTGAGATTTTAACTCGTGATATGTTAAGAGCAGCGGATAATAAAATTAAAGTGGTGGCTGATATTTCTTGTGATGTTGCAGGTCCAATTGCTTGTACTTTAAGAGCGTCAACTATTGCTGATCCACTTTATGGGTATTATCCAAGTGAAAATAAAGAAGTAGATATCAATCACCCAGCTGCAATAGTGGTAATGGCCGTGGATAATCTTCCTTGCGAATTGCCAAAAGATGCCAGTGAAGGTTTCGGAGAAATGTTCTTAGAACATGTAATTCCGGCATTTTATAACAATGATCAGGATGGTATCTTGGCAAGAGCGACAATTTGTAAAAACGGACAACTGACAGATAAATTCAACTATTTGCAGGATTATGTAGACGGTAAAGAATAAATTTCCCAACGAATCAATAAGTAAATTAATAAAACTAAATTTTGAAGCCTCATTTTTTGAGGCTTTTTTATTTCTTTATTGCTACTATAAAATTCATAACAAAAGAATAGTCAAATTGCGAAATCTGATTTATTTTTGAATAAACTAAACCAAAAATAAATGAAGAAAATTGCTGCTTTGTTTTTATTTGTTTCCACTCTTGGATATGCACAATCAACAGATGAAGAACAACTAAAAGCCATCTATAATCAAGCGCTCACAAATTCTAAATGTTATCAATGGCTCGATTATTTATCCAATTCTATTGGACACCGACTATCCGGCTCTGTAGGTGCTGAGAAGGCGGTTGATTATACGAAATTACAAATGGAAAGTTTAGGCGCCTTTGATAAAGTATACCTACAAGAAGTTATGGTTCCAAAATGGATCAGAGGTGAGAAAGAAACTGCATTTATAGCTGATGGAAAGAAAAAAGTAAATGTCCCTATCTGCGCTTTAGGAGGTTCGGTGGCAACCTCAAATAAAGGTATTACAGCCGAAGTAGTGGAAGTTAGAACGATAGAGGAGCTGCAACAGTTCGGTGAAGCGAAGCTAAAAGGAAAAATTGTTTTTTTTAACCGCCCGATGAACCCTGCTAATATAGAAGCGTTTCATTCGTATCGTGATGCTGGTGATCAGCGAAGGGTAGGTGCTAAGGAAGCTGCAAAGTATGGTGCTGTTGCTGTTGTGGTTCGTTCTTTGAACTTTAGATTGGACGATTTTCCACATGCGGGTAATACTAATTATGGTTCTCTTACTCAAGAACAAAAAATTCCCGCTTGTGCTATTAGTACCAATGGAGCAGAATTGCTGAGTAAAACCTTAAAAAAGAATCCGAAGTTGCAATTTTTCCTGAAACAATCCTGTCATCAAGAAGCTGATGTGTTGTCTTATAATGTAATAGGAGAAATAAAAGGTTCTGAAACACCTGAAAATATAATGGTTGTTGGCGGTCATCTTGATTCTTGGGACTTAGCTGATGGTTCACATGATGATGGCGCAGGTTGTGTTCAGAGTATGGAAGTGGCTTCAATTTTTAAAAGTATAGGTTACAAACCTAAAAATACGATCCGAGTGGTTTTATTTATGAACGAAGAAAATGGTGGTAAAGGAGGCGATAAATATCAGGAACTTTCATTAAAAAATAATGAAAATCACATTTTTGCGATGGAAAGTGATTCAGGAGGTTTTACACCAAGAGGTTTTGCTTTGGAAGCAGATGAAAATTCCTTCGCTAAAATCTTAAGTTGGAAAACACTTTTTGAACCCTATTTAATTCATAGTTTTATCAAAGGCCATGGAGGTTCAGATATACAAGATCTGACATCCAAACGAATCGTAAAAGCAGGATTGCGACCGGATTCTCAACGTTATTTTGATTATCATCATGCAGCTAATGATACATTTGATGCCGTAAATAAAAGAGAATTGGAATTAGGTGCAGCAACAATGACATCGTTAATTTATCTTATCGATAAATACGGAATCTAAAATCTATATAAATGGAAACGGCTCAATTTAGTAATTGAGCCGTTTTGTATTTATTACCTAGTTGTTATTCCAATCAATTTTTCTTGAAAAGTACATAACAGTACCGAGTATTAAGAATAATCCAATACTACCAACCAATAAAGCATAGATTTCTAATTGGATAATAACATAGATAAATGTGTATAAACCTAATAACGCGGCTCCAATGAGTAATGGAAATTTTCTGTCGTTCAAAATGGAAATGGAATATAGAGTTATCATGACAACGACGGATGAACCAGCAACTAAATAAGCCAAAGTAAAACTGGAATGTTCAGTAATGGCAATTAATAGTGTATAAAACATAATTAAGGCTAAACCAATCATACAATATTGGAAAATATGGATACTGATTTTACTAATTGATTGGATTAAGAAAAAAATCAAAAAGGTTAATCCAATAACTAAAAAGCCGTATTTGGAAGCACGCTCGTTTTGCTGATATTCATCAACTGTATCAATTAGTTTGACACCAAAGGAATACTCGTTCAAATTGGGGATTTTACTCTTATGTTGCTGTGAAAAGGATCTGTTAATGTCTAAAATCTTCCATTCTGCATGAAATCCTTTTTTATTCATGATTTTAGTAGTGTCATTGGCCGCAAATGCACCTTCAAAACTCGGTGAATCCCAGTCGGAATCAATATTTACCGTACTGGTTTTTCCTATCGGAATGAATTTAATACTATTGCTACCGTTATATTTCATGTCAAATTCGAAATTAACAGTTCCGTTTTTAACCAATTCGTTATAGTTGAACGGATTGGTTTCTAGAGTGCCGTAAAATGTATCCTGCTCGTCTTTGGATTCAAATTGTAATTTTTGATTGCTAACATTTAGTACTAAATCACTTTTGATACTTTTAAGATTGGTAGTTTTTACGACAACTGTAGCTTTGTCCCAGAGTACATCGTCTGGTTTAATTCCTAATTTTTCGAAATGAGTAGTGCCAAATTGTCCCTGAAAGTGCATATCCGCAGTATAGACTACATTGTTGTAAATACCTCTTTTTAAAGAAGTGTTTTTTTTCACATTGGATTTGGTATTGAGCTTTTCAGGAAAAAAATAAGCATAATCAGTAATGACTTTATTTTGAACTGTTATGACTTTGCCATTCGAAACATTGAATTCCTCATACCTTTTGAATGGGATTTTTAAAATTGGTCCATAAAAAACAACGTCGTTCCCCCAGAGTTGGGTAACTTCGTTTACAACTTCTTTTTTACGTTCTGAACGCTCAGTAATTAGTTCTTTGACTAATTGCAAAGGGATAAGCAGGAATAAGGTTAAAAAACCTACCATAATCATTTTTACCGTGTTGGATTGTAAAAATGAAAGATTGGATGGACTGTTTTGTGTTTCCATTGGATTGATCGATTTAATGATTAACAGTTATTGTGAAATAAAATAGTGCAATCGGGATGTTGGAGAGGACAATCAAAATTCGTATTAGATTAGCTTGTCTTTCCATTGGCTTAAGTAACAATTGAATAAGCAAATAAAGGAGTATTGTTGTATTGAAAGGTATTGCAAACACTACAAAATAGAAGCCTAAAAAGACTACAATGTCATTTGGGAATAATTGGTTGAACGAAAACAAAAAAGTGCCAATCAGAAAACATCCTATTGCAACTTTTGTTGGGAATGATAGGTGTTCTGTTTTAATAATCATATCCATTTTAATTAATATTAAAAGTTTGACGTAAAGTTGATGTGGGAAGATGAAGCAATTTCAAAAAATCTAAATGATAGAAAATGTGCGCTTTTTTTCCTTTTTGAAATGCAAGTTTAAATTGGTCAAATAACATCGGATAGAATAGAGTACCAGTTATCATGACCATATAGAGATACAGACTTCTTTTCCCATTTCCGAATAAAAAATATTGCATAGCAATTTCATCAGCAACAGTAATTCCTGTGTTTGTAAGAACGTGAATTACATCGTGATCTTCTAGTTTCTCTTGAATATCAAATTGGTTTGACGTCAGGAAGCGCCCCAAATCATTACCTAAGGAAAGTTCAGGGTAGGAGACAAGCTCTTCCTTGGTGATATTCCAGGGTTGGTTCTTTTTTATGAACTTTTGGTACGGTTTCTTACTCATTTCGTACATTTTTTCGATGAATCTATCTTTCATTTTAATTATTTAAAAGTACTTTGCATTTCAAAGTAAATGGATAAAAAAAAGGTTAATTGTTTGCGATTAATTTTTCCAAAGCATCTATATGATCCTGAAATGCTTTCTTTCCTGAAACAGTGGCTTTGTAGCTGGTATTGGGTTTTTTTCCAATAAATTGTTTTTCAACCACGATGTAATTTTCACTTTCCAGTGCTTTTGCATGACTGGCAAGGTTTCCGTCGGTGACGCCCAAGAGTTCTTTGAGTGCTGTAAAGTCCATGCTTTCATTGACCATCAATACAGACATGATGCCCAATCGGATGCGATGGTCAAAGGCTTTATTGATATTTTGAATAATATTTTTCAAAAGGTATAATTGTCAAAAACGGTTTCTAATAATGTTGATGCTGCAAGTTGTGATGGTGCAACCACTTTTTCGCGCAAAGGTATGTTTTTTCCGTAACGTTGTTCCAAAATTGCCGTTACTTTCGGATCTTTTAAATTAAAGGATTGTAAATATTCTTCTTTACACAATGTAATGTTGGCACCTTTTTGATAGATTTTCCAAACCAATTCGGAGCAATAAATTTTATCATCGTTCCATTCAAAATACAAATCATAATCCTTATTCAATTGTTTTGTGCCCTCTAATCGCATGGCGGTGCGCTTCTGATTGTTGAGTAGGAGTGTATCCTTAACTCGTTTAATCATATAACAGTTGTCGCGTCCGTGTTGAATCCATTGTTGTAATGGAGTTATTTTTACGGGTTGAACGGCTTCTAATACGAATTTCTCATTGTCTTTGGTAAAAATGATGCCGCAGTGGGAGAATTTAGAACGAGTTGCAATTCGTACCGCTTCACATTGTGATGATTCGGAAGTTTGAAAGATGATATCTCCATCTTTGGCAATTTCCATACCGTTATTTCTTGGAATAGCGCCAGATATATTGGATTTGTTGTAGAAATGCAAACCACAAAATACCAAGAGAATTCCCAAGAAAACAATAATAGCTATGCGGGATATCTTTTTCATGAATTATTTTCTATCGTATTTGAAATACATCATTGTACCATATAGTATGTGACAAACACCGAATCCAATCATCCAGAATTGCAAACCAAAACCATAAAATTCGACCGCCAACAAGCCTAAAACAATTTCGGTGATGCCCAAATAGCGAACATCTCTCAGTGTATATTTACTCGCGTTGAGACAAGCCAAACCGTAGAATAATAATGTGATTGGTGCGATTAGATTGTAATAGCCGTGGCGAAGTAAGAGCAAAGCAAAAACACCGCCGGTAACTAATGGAATGGCGAAATTGATAACCAATCGTCTTGAAACCGGGTTCCATACTTTTTCACCCATGCTACGGGCTTTACGTGCCGTCATGATGTAAGCGGTAACCAATGAAGCCAAAAGTACAACAGCAGCAGTAATGATTATTTTTTTGAATGTGTCGGATTCCAACAAAATGTACCTGCCAATGTTCGTATCGATTAAATGATTTACATAACATCCACCGGCAATGGCATACAGACCAGCTAAAATACCTGATGATCCACTCAGGGAAATGAATTGGGAAGATTGAGACATCATTTGTTTGATGTCTTTAATGTCCTGCAAGTAATTTTGTGTGTCCATTTTAAAGTACTTTGAAAAACAAAGTAAAGGATATTTTAATTGGTGACCAAATTTATTTTCAAGTTTTTTACGAGTTTGTTGTTTTTGGTTTTTTGTTGATGGTTTGTTGTGCTTAAAAGCTAAATAGCAAGTAGTACATTTCGAAAGACAATAGCTCAATTCCAAAAGGTAGTAGATCATTTTATTTTAGTCGAAGTGCATTTTTTATTATACGTTATGTTGATTACTTTGATGATCGAAACTATTTATTGGATAGGAACGAAATTTTGTTGTGCAGGAGTAAGAAGTCTTTTGTCAGGAGCAAGAATTCTTTTGACAGGAATGAAAAGTTATTTGACAGGAGCGAAAAGTCTTCTGTCAGGAGAAAGAATTCTTTTGACAGGAATGAAAAGTTATTTGACAGGAGCGAAAAGTCTTCTGTCAGTTGAAAAAAATCTTTTGACAGATTGGAAAAGTCTTCTGTCAGGAGCAATAAGTCTTTTAACAGGAAGAAAAAGTCATTTGGAGGTAACGAATTGCAACACTAAAGTAATAGCTTTCTTTCCTTCACTATTAAAATAATGAACTTAAGAAAGCCATAGCTTAAAGTTGGGAAAGAGATTATATGACCTTTCTGAATCGTATGCCTTTGATCATGTTAAATTCAGGACTACCGGCGCCATAAATTGATTTGACGTATTTTTTTACTTCGGTGGCCACATCTACGAGACCGATGGTGTCGTCATACAATGTTCTGTCCCTCATTATTCTGGAGTTACTGACATTGACATAGGCAACTGACACCTCTTTGTTTTTGTTCAAGAGATCAGTTTCTTTGTTGTGTAAGTAATTAATTTTCAATTCGTCTTCGTTTGGAGTGTAACTTGGTTCCGATTTTAGCACCGATATTAGTGATGCGAAGTGGTGCACCTGTTGGTCGAATGAGAGTTGGCTCACACTTATTTTTACAGGAGCGGGGACGTTGAGGTCGGTGATGAGATTAATAGAGGTAGCTCTTCTTCCGTGTAGTTTTCGGTGGTATACTTTGGCGTTGTTCACCATTTCTTTAGGCGCATCTGTTACTTGTAAGGCGTTGATGAGTCGGGTTGACAAAGTTCTTAGATTTTGATACGCCATGATTCGGTTGTTGACCGCATTGTTGTATTCGGTATTTTTTTGGATGACATCTGCCAATTTTGCCTGTGCATTTGTCGCGATTAGGTTGAGATGGGGAATTTTCAGAGTGTCTTTTGATGGGTTGTAGTGGTTGCCATAGCCCGATACAAATTCGATAAGTGTTTGGAAATTAGCAAGATTTTTTGCGTGTCCTGTTTCTGCTGATGATGACATACTTTTTTTTGTTTTTTTAGTTTGTAGTACTTGTTTGACCGTATTGATTCGTCTTACGGTTTTAAATTTGACAGAATTGTATTACAAAATGTATGCCGTTTTTCTTTTAGAATGTTAAATTTTCAGACTTCTTGGGTTATTAGATTGTTAGACTTCTTGGAATATTAGATTGTTAGACTTCTTAGATTCTTAGATTGTTGGACTTTTTAGATTGTTGGAGTTTACGATAGAAAGGATATTACTTTGGTACCGAGAGGTCCGCGTGAGCGGGTGCAGTGGCATCCTTTAGTGAGGTGATTGAGGGATCCGAAACACCTTACTAAAGATAGAACGGAACACGCGACCCGAAGGGGCACGCCATCATTTTGAATAGAGGATTGAAGTATAGCGGATTGTTTATAAAGAAGGTTGGGTTAGCATTTCAAGAAGAAATCCAACCCAACCTCAGATTGTTTGTATTTATTACACTAAATGTGAGATTTGATATAATTGATGATTTTTTGGAGGATTTCATCGACTGCATTTTGCTCAGGATTGAAGAGAGTGCCATCGAAATAGCGAGGATTTGTTCCGTCTCCCGTTGGCGAGCCATGATGTGCATCGATGGATTTGCGCCAAAATTCGGCGTGGTTTTTCCATTCTAAAACATTGACCAATCCGGGTTCTGCGAACCAAAGATTCCACGACAATACATTTCCGGGTTGTAGCATATTGCCGGAGCCCAGATTGAAAGCGTCCATAACCAGTTGGTTGAAATCGTCCACAATGGGATCTTTAGTAAGCTTGATATCACCAATTTCAACTGCGATGTTACCGGTAGCAAAGGCTTCTGGATGTAAGGCGAAAGAAGGGTTTTCGAAAAGTGTGGAGATTCCGCCGCGAACCGGGAAGATAGGTTGGTTAGGATTTCCAGGGAGATAGGTTTGTACTCGGATGGCGTTGTCTTTATCTAAAGGGAATTTAGGCATTGAGTAGTGCAATAAAGGCCAGATTTCATTTATAGTATCACCTTGTTTTTCGCTGGGTGAAAACCAGATTTTGCCTTCTACGGTCATATCGGCTGCCAGGTATTCGTTTTTATTGGCAGGTTTTTCGTTGACCCATCCTCTTTGGCCGGTAACCGTAACTTCCACATTCAAGCAAAGTTCGTCTTTCAGCCAGATACCCTGTTGCGGACAAATGATAGAATATACCCTTCCTTCATCGGTATAGCCGATTCGGGAAATATAAGGGGCAAACTGTTGGTAGCATCTTTTCGGATCGGCACTTCCTTTTTGTGTTTCCCAGCTGAATTCAGGCCATCTGACACCCATTTGACGTTGTAGGAAATTGATATTATCCATATTGCCGAGCATGGGCAAAGAAGACAAATCTGCTGTTGGATATTGCATTGGAGAGTTGGCTGGAGGAAATCCGCCCACCCATCCGTTTGGAATTCCGGAATCTTGATTGGTTTGCATAGTTTTTAGTTTAGTATTTGAACTGTAAACTTACTGCGATAAAGACTCTTGTGGATGAGTAGAAGTACGTGTTTTTGATTAGATTATTAGATTGGTTAGATTATTAGACTTCTTAGATTGTAAGACTATTGGGAAACATTTCTAATGTAGTTTACTCCACTTTAGCGAAGCAGATACTTCTATCGCCTTGGAAAAATTCAATTTCGTAACCAAAAAGTTTTCTTTTGATGCGTTTTGGCGTCCATGCGTCACCACATTGAAACGTCAGTTCATTGTATTCATAATTATAATCGAGATTATAATAGCCTTTTTCACAGAGTGGAATAGACTGATTTGGAGTGAACTCGAATGTTTGGTCAACTTTGAGAATCAGGGTATATTTATCAAAATCTTCTTTGGGGATTTCACCACCTCCATCTACAATTTTATAAGTGCCTACCAGTTCACTTATAGTAGGTTTGTGGGAAAATGGACTGATTATTTCACTGAAAAAGAAGAAGCATCCCGGCACAGTCATTAGAATTACACATATGACAGCACTTGTTTTATCTTTTTTTATTCGGCTTTTGACCAAGTTGATACTTCCAAAAATAAAAAGAACAACTATGATTATGAATTCGAACAATAATCCCAGAGCTTCCATGTTTTCTATGATGAGTTCTTTATTTTTTTAGCGAGTGGTTACAACTTACTTTTAATATAATCATCAATTTTGCCTTGATCGAATAATTTTACGGCTTTCTCCATTTCTTTATTTTTTACAATGTCAATGCCTTTTTTGTATACTTTAATCATTGAAACAATTGCGGCTTTCGTTGCTTCAAATTTGGATGTATTGGTTTTGTTCAGGATGTTGTATTTGGCATAGCTGGCTAAATACAAACCCAGAAGTTGTTCGTTTTTATCATAAAGCTTGATAAGAGGTTCGCTTAGTTCTACAGTAACTGTTGGACTACCTGTTAACCATTGCAAAACAAAAGTATTCACTTCGCGTCTTTTTACCTTGTCTTTGTCCAAATCGGTTTCTTCCAACCATGTTGCTGCGTTTACAACATCATTTTCGTAAGTTTCAAAATCGGCTGGAGTTTCTAGTTTTACATTTTGTGGAATATCAAATTTAGTCTGACTGAAAGTGGCAGTTGAGAATAGGAAAGTAACTGATGCTATGAAAAGGATTTTCTTCATGATTTTTTGTGATTTAATTTACTTGATTATTTTGAATTCTACTGGGAAGATATTTCCATCAATTGAGGCATGACCGGATACGATTCCTTTTTCAATTTTTTCAAACGTAACGTGCATGACCACCCCAGGTTTCAAAAAATTGGGTATCGTAGTTTCGATAAGTGTTGCATCATATTCGCAGTCGTTGATCCAATTTAGGGTAGATTTGATAATGTATTTACCATTCTCCACATATTCGGTGTGTGTATTCCCTTGAATGATTACATAACTGTTTTTATTAGCTTCTTCGGTATATCTCATTTTGATGTCTTTCAGGATTTTACAGTCAGTAGTTTTAGCTTCCTGAGCAAAACAGTTGATTCCGACAAGTAATAATGAGAGAATTGAAATGGATTGGAATAGTTTCATAAGTATTGATTTTAGATTTGGTTTGTAAATGTATTGAAAAGTTGGTTAAAAAGTTAATTACTGCTTTTGATTTGCCCTCTTGACCATTCAATAATCTGCGGATATAATTCGATTATTGTTTTAGAAGGGGATTCATTTCGGAGCGCAATCAATTTATCATTAAAAGCTTTGAAGTTTAGAAAACCTCTGTCTTCTGTATTCATTTTTATTTTTTCAGCGATAACTAAATTAGCGGTTTCCACATCAAAATTTTCCAAAACCCAAATATTGAACACAGCATGTGTCATATATTCATTGAAAACCGATTGTGGATTATTGTAATGATTGTTTTTTTCAGACCAGATATTCGCATTAAAAACTTCAGCAATTTCTTTTCTGTATTTATTGCTGATAGGATTGACGTAATTATGATCGATTTCTGTGAAAACTACTCCCGAAAATAGCGCTTCTTTTTGTTTTTCGGTCAGTTCCGTTCTTTGGTCATACCTATCGGCATTGCAAATGAACATGATGGTTTCGCCAAACAGAGATTTTGTTTTTGGGTTGGCAACCACAAAATTTTGCGTGCTATGACTTCCTGTGATGAGTGGTGAAAAGATTACTTTGTAGGCATTATATCTATTTGGAAATTCTTTTTCAAGCCACGTCCACATGTTTTGTATTGGTAAAAGTTGTTTTACTCTATCGGTATCAACAGCATAGTATTTTTTATTTTTCTTATAGAATTTTCTGAAATTAGATTTCTCTGCAAAATCCTGAACTAAGGGTAATAAATCTGTAAATAAATTGGTAAAGCTTTTATAGTCTTTTCCATAAACATAATTGTATGTTGCTCCCTTTACAATTTTATTGTTTTGGAAATCATAGATAAAACTGTTTTCCCTGAATTCATAATACAGTTGCAATGCTTTGGTGTTATCAGAGAAGTTTAATTTCTCAAAAATAGGATGATTTAAATACGGTTTGAAGTAGCTTTCAACGGCTTTGTAATATGCAGTGTTTTTATGTAAATGTGCTATTTTGTTAGCACTTGGCGATAAAGACAATAGAATATTGGCCAATTCATATACTTCGGGTGTTTCAATAGTTATTTTTCCCTGATTGGCATCGATATAATCCTGAGAAAAATTAGACGGAGCTGCATTGTATCTGAAAGCGACAACCGTTTTTTTCTTTGGAGTAACCACTGTAACATAACTTTTTCGGGCGTAGGGATAATTATCCGCTTTGATTCGAAGTGTATCCTTTCCGATGATTGCTGAAGTTATCAATCCTTTTCCACTGTTGGTACCCGGACTAATGGTATCTCGTTTGCTTAAGTCAACTTTTAGAATTTCAGATTGATCGGAGAAACGAATTTTTAAGGTATCAGAATCGGAATAGTAGATCTTTTCGATTTTTTCAATGATTTCCTGTCCGAAAGTAGCATTGACAAAAAGAAGCAAAATGATTGTATATTTCATCAGTTAAAGTGGAGTTTTAGGTATTTGCGATTATTTTCCAGTTTCAATAAACTGCAATGCGCGTTCCAATACTTCATCCTTGCCTTCGAGCATTCCTTTGATAGTGGGTTTGATTGCAATGTCTGGTATTATTCCAATTCGTTGTGTTTCCCGACGGTCGGGATAATAGACACCCAAGCCGGTAAAACTGGAATGAAAAGCCTTCATATAGTCGATATCGGTCACATTTCCGTCGGCGCCTGCGGTCTGACTACCGATTAGGGTGGTGTTATCGGCAGTTTGAAAGCACATGGCAGTCCATTCGGATTGACTTAACGATGCTTCGTCGATTAGGACAATTACTTTGCCTTTATAATTATTGTTGTTTTGAGTGCCTGATGTAGTGCCTTCTTGCCAAAAAAACCTACCCGGGTAGCTCAAATCGGGAGCTGTGTAAACGGCAAATAATTTTTCTTTAGAGTTTATGAAAGCTGAAATAGCTTCATAGGTTCCATTCGGATAATTTCTTAAGTCGAAGACAATGGCTTTGGTAGATTGCAATTTTTCAATCATTTCAGGGATATCTTTGATATGTAAAAAAGCCATATTTACATAACCAATATTATTTTCAATTTGTTTGAATTTTACTTTGGATGCTTTGTATTTTGGAATTGATTTTAATACATATCTGTTTTGATTATAATCGGCCCAATTGATCGTTTTTGACAAGTATTTGCCATCGGTTAAAAATTCCAGTTTGATAGTGTCTTCTTTACCTGATAAAATGGGTTCAATGATGTCGTGTAAAAAGCGGGAATCATTTGATGCGCTGATTAAATCTCTTTTTTCTGCAATAATTTGTTCAATGCTTTTGTCATTAATTTTGGTGATTATATCGCCCACTTTAACCCCATTGCTTTCGGTGAGATCCGGGTTCAGTATTTCGGTCACAATCATTTTATTATCGATAATTTTAGCAACCATCGGTAGGAAGTGTCTACGTGTATATCTGTAAAAAACCACATGAGAATCATTGATTTTTGCAGTTAAAGCCTGCATAGTCAAATAAAATTCATCTTCCGTTTGCGCATTACAAAAACGAGGAATCATTTGTTCCAAAGTAGCATCCCATTTCACATCCATTACGTATTTGTAAGGGAAGAAATATTCGATCAAATTCCAATAGGTGAACAATGCTAAAATTCGATCATTTTTGTCCATGCTGTTGAAATTCGTAAAATCTTCATTTTTGATAAAAATGTTCCCGGCCATATGTTTTCCAACATAGAAATGTTCACCCTGGAACCTGTTTTTTTCTATGAATTTGAGTTTTTCCGACAAACTTTTGGTAAACATTTTAGAATCGTCCAACCAGGATAAATCGAAGTTTTTATCGAAATACTCCAATTTTTCTTTTGGTAGGATAGGAGCAGTCTTTTGTAAATCGCCCAGCGAATTAATCCAGTTTTCCAAAACAAGCGAAAACTCCTTCTTGTTTTTTGCCTGTTCTATTTTTGGCAGATTTTCCAGTAATTGAGTGTTCCAGTTAAAATCACCATTAGCTACTTTGGGATGATAATATTTTAGGAATCCCCAAACTTTACAGGTTGTAGTTAATTTTTGGGGTTCGGTAAGTGTGGTTTCGGCGTTTATAAATTGGAAAAAGAAAAATGCCAATAGAACTAGTAGTCTTTTCATGAAATAAATAAGTTAGTGGCGACTATTACTTTGTTTTACTCTTCAGTTGCTGGTTGCACTGTTTCTACTTTTCCGTTTTCAATAATGATTTTTGTGGCACCCGCTCTTTGGGTCATTACTTGCTTTCCGATATCTTCCAAGCCTTTACTTTGATAAATTTTCATGGCTGTAGTGACATCAATAGCCTGTCGGGTTTGTTCGTCCAAATCGAATGTTAGGGTAATGAAATTCAAATGTACACCAAGCGGTTCCAGTACTTTGTTGCTTTCAGCTAACAAATGTGCTTCCATATCGCTTTGATCAAGTTCTACGATATCGGCATTGATGAAAACCCCTTTTGCCACATCTTTAATTCTTTTGTCGATGACCATGTTTTCGGCACCTTCGAAAGCATTTCCTATTGCTTCTTCGTTATCGGCATCCGTATTTGCTTTACCCAGAAATTTTGCTTGTTTGATAAAAGCCAAAGGAGAAGTGATCGAATAATCATAATCGATATGCACTTTGGCTCTGACTCTGTCTTTTAGATTGGAGATGAATTTACTTTCACCTTGCATTGGGTAATTCGGTATAACTACTTTCATATAGCAGGCATTTAATCCTCCTTTTGGAACGGCTTCGCCTGCTTTGATTTCTTCCCAATTCATACCACAGTCGTTCGAAACAACTACTTGCTGATTGGATTTGGCATAACTACAACTTTGTAAAAATGAAGTTGTTGCTAAAAGTAAGCTTACCATTGCGAATTGAAGAAATTGTCTTTTTTTCATGTTTTTTATTTATGGAATACTGTTCTGATTATAAGTCTTCATTTAGGAATAGTGTTACAATAATTGGTAACGTTAGAAGGAAACAGGTATTATTGTAAGTTACGAGAATCCATTTCTTTTTGCATTTCCCTTTCCAAAATTTTATTATTGCTAGAATTTCTAAGGATGATATAAGTGATAATCAAAGGGAAGAAAGTAAAAAATTCCAAGCCATTTTTTACAGCGCTATAAATGGCAATCCCAAGTGTGATCCCAATGACCACTGCATCGATAATTTTATTGATTTTCAATTTTTTTACTTTTTGTACAAGTTCTTGGTCGCTCAGTTCTGTGAAGTTTTCTGGTTTCATGTTTATCTGTTTATTGGTTTAAATGTATTCTAATTAATTGTAAATAGTTATCCGTTGGGATTGTTTTTTTCTAACAATTTGTTTTTTAATAGTGTTGCTACTTTTTGTATTACGATGGCTAATACGATGCCGATAATTAATCCGCCGATAAGTCCTGTTGTCAATCCGACAATTATAGCTTTTGTGGTGCTCCACCAATGTGTAATTTGATTTAAAAGCCAAAATGCAACCATGCCAATTACTGCAAAAGAAAAGGTGGAAAAAACCATCATGAATGTCCGAAATCCAGCCGTGACCGACTTTTGATGTATTCCAACAAGTACTGAAGTTGATATAGCTCCGAGGGTTATCCCACAGAATAGTAGTACAAGCACCAAAACAGTTACGACAATTGCTGCAATCACACAGATACAGATAAATGCGATACCCAAGAGTAACATTGCAAATAAAAACAAATTGAATTCTTCATCGATTGGAATATCGTTTTGCAAAAGGGAATTTAAAAAATGAGTCAAAAGTAAAGTTGTTGTTTTGGGTGATTAATTATGGTTTAAAAATTACTTGCAATAATCAGAAATTCCATCTTTTGAGATGATAAAATGATTGATTTTTCCTCTTTTATAATCCAAATGTATAACCTTAGTGGCATATACTTTTCCAGCAATTGGTAAATCAAAATCGGTTATTTCAATTAAGCCGGTGTTACCAACTATCATCAAGACCGCATTATTGTCATTCAATTCTGCATTGTCGTATTTAGTATGTATTTTATTGTCGTACTTTTCATTGCAATTCATGTTTATAGGACCTAATGATACAATTTTATTCATTGGTTTTGTAAAACTAGGAACAGTAACAGGTAATTTACAGATTATGCTATGTTTGTTTTTGTCAAATGTTCCTGAAGGAAGACCAAAAAAAGCATCGACTTCATTTTCATTGATAGCAAGATTGATTTCGAAAACGGCTTGATTGCTGAATAATGTAATTGAATTCAAATGGTTATAGTAACGTAAACCCAACCAAAGTAGGGCAGATAATAGTAGTAGCGTTAAAAAAAAATTCTTCATTTAGGATTTAGTTTAATGAGATACATTAACAATTAAAAAAATGACTTTAATTATTCAATATATTCGAACGTGTTATAATTGAATTTATGTCTTGTTTTTCCAATTGAATCGTAACCAATTTCGATTCCGATTTCTTTACCATTTGAATATTCGCCGGTTTTTCTGATTTTACCATTTTTGTGAAAGCAATTGTAATTACCGTTTTTCAATCCATTCGTATTCCTAGTAAAAAGACATTGCACTTGTCCATTACTGTAATATTCATTGGATTGTATTTCAATATCATTTTTAAAAAAGGAAATTGAACGGATTGTTCCTTTTGGCTTTTCATCTATTTTAAAAAAGGTTTTTGCAGCTAAGTTGTTATAGATAATGGGTTTTTCGGTGAACGCTATTTTGGAAGTATCTTCAAAAATTTCAGTTGCATTTTGTGCAATTAATTCTTTGATTTCCTCAGATTTTATTTTTTTTAAGGCGAATATTTTTTCACTCAATGCAATCATTTCCTGTTGCTTTTCCAGATTGAATGTAACCTCTTTTTTGCAGCCTATGGCTGTTAAAAGTATAAAGGATAGGATACTTATTTTCTTCATCTTAGTTTTTTAAGTGCTTTCGGAAATTGCAAGTACACTATATGTTTGCTAATTCACATTTTTACAACGTAGTTGTAATAAATTTCAGATAAAGATAACATTTTACAGAATAAAACAAGTAAATAGTTATTGCATAATTGCATTTATACTTCTGTACTATTTTTCATTTGAAGTACTTCAAGTACTGCTTTTCGAGCTTCCTCAGTTAAGTATTCTTGATTAAGTTTTCTGTTCAACTCGTCTTCGGATAAATTTTTAAATTCGCGTTTGAAAAATTCGATTCGGGTGTTTTTTCCGATTTCTATTTCTTCGACGGAAGGAGCAAACCATTTTTCTTTTAAGTGTATCACTTCATTTCGTCTCTTATAAACTAATAGTATTAAATAAAGACTATCTGTAATACTTATTTCAATGTACTTCAACAAACCTATTGATAAGTTGAAAATCAGTGTGAATTTCAGTAGGTTAAAAGTAGAAAAAAGTAAAATTGTGATTAAAATGGCTAAACTATTATCATAGTATTTTCTATAGGTGATCGTAGCTAATGATAATCCGATTATTCCGAATATAAAATAAATATTCAATTCTAGATTGAGACACAAAGAAGAGATAACATTGATCCAAAGTATTGCAATAAGTATAATCTCGGTTTTTATATCTTTCATTTTTATTTTTATAAGGTATTAGGATCGGTGTAAACTTTTTTACTTTAAAAAATCTTCTATGTAATTTATAATTGTTTTGGTTTGCATCATTACGCTCACATGTCCTTGTGCAGGAACTATAGCTAACTGCGATTTGGGCATGGGTTGCATATCTGCCGTAATACCACCACCCAATAGTTGATAGGTTTTCATTAATTCCACTTTATCGAGTCCGTCATTGTCTCCAGCAATAAGTAAGACTGGAGCCGTAATTTTTGCAATGTTAGCATCACCACAGTTGAAGGGTTCTTTAGCAAAAACAAACATTTGGTCTAAAAATTGGCGCCATTTTGTTTTATCAGGAGCAATTGCATCGTAGGCTGTTTTTAGTGGCGAGTTGTCGAAAAATTCGGGTTTAAAACCTTCAAAAGCATTGTTCACAATGGGTAACCAACCTTCGGTTTTGTAAGTAGAAGAGATGATAATTAATTTTCGCAAGCGCTTAGGACTTTGAATGGCAAATTGGTAAGCAATTGAACCACCCATGCTAAATCCTGCAACATCTGCTGTTTCTATTTTTAAGTAATCCATTACACCTTCGACATCTTTTGCCAATGTAGTAATATCTAATTTTCTGTCGGAATAGGGTGTGTGACCATGTCCTTGGAATTCAATGGCAATTACTTTTCTGGTTTTTGCTAGTTCGGGTAGTAATTCAGACCAATTCATTTCGATGGTATAAAAAGCACCATGTAGAAGAATGAGAGGTTGTCCTTCTCCATATACCTCATAATATACTTTGGTACCATTGGTTGAGGCAAATCCGCTTTCTTTCGGTTTCATTTTTTGTCCAAAAGAGGGAAAAGCGACACTTATTAGAAGTACAAAAAGAAAAAGCCCTTTCGTAGAAAAGAATGTAGATGCTGTTTTTTCCATGACGTACGTTTTATTTTTTGCTTGCCAATAGTTCAACCAAATAGTTCAATGTAGCTGTGAATCCTTCTTTGAAGCCCATTTCAATCATTTTTTGCATTCGTTCCAAAGAGTCATTTTTTATGGTAATAGTCACTTTTGTTATACCATTTTGTTCACTAAAGTTCAAATCCCAATCCGAGCCTTGTGGGTCAGGATTTTCGTCTTTATCTGCAAAAGTACTAAAATATTTAAAGTTGGTTTTTGGTGAGATTGCTGTGTATTTTTGAATTTGCCAAAATTCTTGTCCTTCGGGACTCACCATGGCATAAAACCGACGGCCACCTACTTTAAATTCCATCACTTTTGTTTTGGATTCGAAAGGTTTTGGAGCCCACCATTGATCAAGAATCTCGGGTAGGGTAAACGCATCCCAAACCAACGAAAGTGCTGCATCAAATTCTCGCTCTACCACAACTGTTTTGGTAGCTTTGTCTACGGTAAAATCAAAAAGTAAATTGCTCATTGTTTCTTTTTTTTAAGTGTTGTTAATACGTTGTCTAATTGATTGAATTGCTTTTCCCAAATGGATCTGAATTGCTCAATCCACTGATCAATTTCTTTCATTTTGTCAATTTCAAGAGAATAATAAATTTCTCTTCCCTTTTGTTGTTGTTTTACAAGTTCACACTCTGTTAAAATGCGTAAATGTTTAGAAACGGCTTGTCGTGTTATTTTGAAGTTTTCGGCGATAGCGTTTGGTGTTAAAGCTTGTAAAGATAATAAGACGATTATGGCTCGTCTTGTTGGATCTGCAACAGCTTGAAAAATGTCTCGTCTCATTTGCGATTGATTTAAATATGAAACTATTCAGTTGCAAATATATGTGCAACTTTTTGGTTTCGCAATTTTTTTCAAACTTTTTTACAAAATTTCAGGAATTGGTAAGAATTTACGGCAAAGAAAATCAATGATTTAAATACTCAGTAGTAGGGTTAAGCAGCTAGAATTTTAGATGTCAGATTTTAAAGTTGTTGGAATTAAAGACTGTATTTTTTTTCCAACTGACTCATATGTGTCGTCAATTCTTCCGTAAATAAATTGAGTTCGATTGCACTTGATTTTAGGTTAGAGACTAATTTTTTCATGTCTTCATGTTTAAGTTCAGCGCCATCCTCAATAAGATTCATTATCCCCAAACAACGTACTAAAGGGCTTCTAACTCGGTGAGATGTCATTGTAAGCATTTCTTTTAACTTCTGACAATATTCTTTATTGAGTTCGTCTACTAATTTTTGATTGGTAAGATCACGAGTAAGCTTTCCAAAGCCAATTACAGTACCGTTTTCATCATGTATAGCAGTTATTAAAACGCTGCCCCAAAAGGATGAACCATTTTTTTTGATTCGCCATCCCTCAACCAATGACTTACCATTTTTTCGGGCATTTTCCAAGAGTAGATCAGGAATTTTATTGTCAATATCTTCTTGATTGCAAAAACATTTGAATGACTTTCCTATGATTTCTTCACTCCAATAGCCTTTAATTTTTTGGGCTCCAGGATTCCAAGATTGAATATTTCCATTGATATCAAGAAAGAAAAAGGCATAATCTTCCATTTCGTCAATAGCTTTCAGTAGAACTTCGGATAATTGTTTACTTTTCATTATTCAAGTCTTTAAATATAATGGAACAATATTTAATTTTGTAGTCTTTTTCGTAAATATAACACAAAATTGGATTGTTACAAACCTATATTTGAAAACTAAATTTAGAAAGTAGTAAATAAAAGAACAGAGCTTTTGGTTAGATGAATTTTTAATTTCCAAAAAGCTACATCTATTGCTTTCAGCTTTTTTTAAATGGTACTAATTGATTTGTAAAGTCTGCTCTATTCTTTTCATTGTGCTTCTAGATTCGTTACTATTCTCGTTATTATCGGTCAGTGCATCTTGAAATACAAGTAAACTCTTGTTTCCACTTTTGTCAATTATTTCAAAAACGTCTATTTCAATGGGAATACCAGAAAGCGTTGCGGATAACTTCATTCCATCTAATCTATATGTGTTTATTTTCTTAGTAATCTTTTTTGTTGAGCAGTTCGCCTTTCCGAATTGACTTATCATTTCATTCACATATTCTTTCACGTCCAATTCAACTAGAGGTCGTATGATCATAATTTTAAAATCGTTGCCTGATAAAGTCCAAATATCATTGGTGGTTGATAAATCTGCTTCGAAAGTATAGGTTCTTGGATATTCAAATTGAATATTATTGTGGGGGAACATTTTCCAATCATAAACACTAATTGTTGTTTGTGTTCCTTTATCTAAACCCTTCCATTTTTTGGATTGATTTTCTATAAAGTATTCGGTTCCGTTTTCTGATTTTAGTTCAAAAATTAATGGTGGCTCCTCATCTTTTGCTAAATTAACTTCAAAGTCTTTAAAGCTAATTTTCGATTCTCTTTTTTGGTCACAAGAGGTTTGAGTGAATGCAATAATGATTGAAACTAGAAATAGGAATATTTTTTTCATAATGTTGTACTACGTTCCGCCGGCTTCACAAAGTGGCTTACTTTTGGCTGAATATATTTCCACAAAGCTAAAATATAATAGCGAAAAAGGAATATGAATTTAGCAATATTCCTTCCATTTTATGAAGCCGCCGTTATGAGCCGCAAGAGTAACATATAAAATGAAATTAACGTAGAGATAGTTAGTATCCATTTTAAAAAAATAGTTTCCTGTATCAATTGAAGAAGAGTTCATCAAATATTTTAAAAAAATAAACTTCGTAAAGAGTTGAACTTTTTGGCCAACCTATTTTCAAATTCTTCTTTCTTCTTTAATTTTTCAATTTAAAAAACCATTTTCCACCATTCTTCAAAATCTCGATTTTCAGTTCCCAAAACAACTTTTTCTCCAATCTTAGGTGTTAGAAGCTTAAAATTAAATTCTCCTTCTCGATACAATTTGGATACTTTTTCTAAAGGCTCATCCCATGGGTGCATTGCTAATTTAAACTTTGATGAATGTATTGGGATTAATTGTTTTGCTTTTAAATCGGTAGCCGCTTTTAAAACTTGATCCGGCAGTAAATGTATAGCTTCCCAAGCAGCATTATATTGTCCATTTTCTAAAAGAACTAAATCCAAAGGGCCAAATTTATCTCCAATTTCTTTAAAATGATTATCATATCCACTATCACCTCCTAAAAATATTTTTTTATTTGAGGTTTCTACTACAAATGATAACCAAAGTGTATTGTTTCTCTTCAATCCTCTTCCTGAGAAATGTCGTGCAGGTGTTGTGTGTAGTTTTATTTTTTTGTTTAAATGTACGGTTTCATTCCAATCTTTTTCAACAATCATTTCCTTGTTAAATCCCCAATGTTCAAAATGAGAACCGACTCCTAAGCCACAAACAATAAGTTTGACCTTACTTTTTAATTCCTTTATTGTTTTATAATCTAAATGATCATAGTGATCATGAGTAATCAATAAATAATCGATATCCGGCAAATCTGAAACTTGATAAGGGTTACTTCCATCAAATGAAGAAACGACACCAGGAATAGGTGAGGCATTACCGCTAAATACGGGATCAATTAAAAATCTGACCCCTTCAATTTGAAAAAAGTAAGAAGAATGTCCAAACCAAACCAAAACTTCATCTTCAGGATTTAACTCTTTCAAATTAGTCTTTACTGATGGAATTTTGACCGATGGGCTTGTGTTGGGATTATTGCCAAATAATTGCTTGTAAAGAATACCCAACATAGAATGACCTTCAGTTAATGTAGGTGTAAAAGAAATGTTTTCAAATTTACCGTTCTTGAATTGAGGAGATTTTTTTATCTTCTCCAATCTCTCGTCTGAAGGCTTTTTTCCAAATTGAGGTTGCTTTAAGAAAAGAATTGTAAAAGCAACAATCAAAGCAATTAGAATTAAAATTGTTGTACTAAATATCATGATTTTATTTACTATAAATTTGGTTTCAATTCGACAACTCAAAGTTAGTTATCCAACGTTTTTTATACTGTTCTTTATAAATATGTTTCCATCTTTTATGGCTCCAAAGGTAATTTTCAGGATTATGAATAATTGCATCTTCAAGTTTACTAGTAAAAATACTCGTAATTTTTCCTAAATGATACTCTTCTTCAAAATTGAAAATTGGAGTAACTTCAAATTTGTACTTGCCTCTTTTAATGCGAACAATTTTGGCAAAGAAGGTAGGTGTATTTTTTGAGGCAGAATAAAGTTCAGAACCACTTATAAAACCTGTAGGTTGTGACAAAAATGAGGTCCAAAAACTTTTTTCGGGGGTTTTGGGATTTTGATCGGCAACCATTATTAATATATGCTCTTTAACTTTCAAGTCTTCGATTTCTTTTTTCATGTTTTTAGAAGAAACCATCTTAGAACCAAATCTACTTCTCAATTTCAGCATAAATTTATTAAATGATTTGTTTCTTAAAGGCTTATACGCAACAACTATATTTACACTCTTAAGAACTGATGCAATATGAGCATTTGCCCATTCCCAGTTGAATTGATGTCCTAAGTAAATATGAATGTTTTGTTTGTTTTTAATGAGTTGCTGTAAATCAGAATAATTAAACTCTATTCTGGAATGCAATTCATTTTCAGTTATTGATAACAATTTTATGGTTTCAAAAATATTATCACAAAAATTCGTGTAAAACTCCCTTTCAATTTTAGTTCTATCAATGTCGTTTCGATTGGCAAATGATTTTTCAATATTCGCTCTCACTACTTTTCTTCGATACCTTATTATGTAGAATAAAATAAAAGAAGTCAAGTCAGAAAAAAAATACAGTATCCTCAAAGGAAGCAATGACAGTAAATACAAAACTGCATAAATCATAATTCAAATACTATTACATCATGTAAATTAAACTCATCGATACAATTGCAATAAAATCAATTACAATGACAAGGTTTACAATAAATTCCTCGAGTTCATTTATTTGGTTGTTTTTCATAAAAATAGATTTTAATTAATAATCAATTAGTTCCATCCACCACCTAAAGCTCTATATAAATCAACATAAGCAGATAGTAAATCTTTTTTAATTGTCACAAGTTCAAGTTCCGCTTGTAACAAATTACTTTGGGCAACAATTACTTCTAAATAAGAAGCCTCACCATTTTTAAACAACATTGTTGCACTTTTGAGCGCACTTTCTAATTTGAGCTGTCTTTCATTAGCTAATTCATATTGCATTTTTAATTTATCAATACTGACCAAAGCATTACTAACCTCTCCAACAGCAACCATTACAGTTTGTCTGAATTGATCGACGGCTTGATCCCTTTCAAGCTTTGAAACTTCATATTGTGTTCTGATTTTTTTGCTATTAAGAATTGGCGCTGTTAAACTACCAGCGAAATTTGCAAATAATGACGCAGGTATGGTAAACCAATTACTTGCTTCAAAAGAATTTACACCTCCAATTGCTGTAATATTTAATGTTGGGTAAAAATTAGATTTTGTAATTCCGACTTTCGCATTAGCTGCATCTAGAGCCAATGCTGCACTTTTAACATCAGGTCTTCTTTCAAGCAATTGAGAGGGAATACCTACTGATAAATTTGCATCAGTTACGATTGAATTTAATTTTTCAATTCTAGTTTTTTCAGAAGGAAAATTACCGGATAAAATACTTAAAGTGTTTTCTTGAATTTGGATATTCTGTTCAATTTGAGGAACTAATTTTGCAGCAATTAAACGTTGTGCTTCTGTTTGTTCTTTAGCCAATAAACTTGTCATACCAGACTCATATTGTAGTGTCACAAAACGAGAAATACTATCATTTAACTGTACCGTTTTTTTAGCTATTTCTAACTGAGCATCTAGCATTAACAAATTATAATAACTTTTAGAAACATTTGCAACCACACTGGTTTGAAGTGCTTTTTTAGCTTCTGCGGACTGTAAATATTGGGCTAAAGCTCTTTTTTTCTGATTTTTTACCTTACCCCAAATTCCTATTTCCCAAGAAAGATTTACACCTGCTGAGTAATCTTCAATGTGGTTTTGGCCCAAAAACAAATTGGTACTAACACCATTCAAACTATTTTCTGATAATCTATTCGATGATGCATTGACAAAAGCATTTATTTGTGGAACATTGCCCCATTTAGTTTGTTTGTATTGCAGATTGGCAATAGAAATAGTCTTTTCGACGATCAATAAATCATTGTTCTTTTTTAAAGCCTCATCAATCAATTGAATTAATTCTTTTTCCTTAAAATAATCTTTCCATTGGATTGTTGCTATAGAAGTTGTGTCTGTATTCGAAACACTCCTATAAGCTTGTGGAACTTCTATATTAGTTTTATTTTGAGCTAAAGCCCTCACACTAATTAAAAGTGTGAGAACTGTATATATTGTTATTTTTAAAATTTTCATAGTAATCAATTATAAATTAATGGGATTGTTTTTCTTCATTATGAATTACAGCCAATGGCTTACCGGAAACTTTTTCGTGTAAATACTGAAATAGGATGAACAATACCGGAATTATAAAAATTCCTAAAAGAACACCAGTAACCATACCGCCAGCTGCACCAATACTTATTGAATGATTTCCTAAGGCTGATGGTCCAGTTGCTCGCATCATTGGAATCAATCCAACTACAAATGCAAATGAGGTCATAATAATTGGTCGTAAGCGTAATTTGGCTGCTTCTAATGCTGAGGCCAACAGTGATTTTCCTGCATTCCTTCTTTGAACTGCATATTCTACAATTAGAATGGCATTTTTAGCCAATAATCCAATTAGCATTATCAAGGCAACCTGCACATAAATATTGTTTTCAATTCCTGCAAAACCTATGGCTAAAAACACACCTAAAATACCAGTTGGTATAGATAATAATACGGCGGCGGGTAAAATATAACTTTCGTATTGTGCTGCTAACAAGAAGAATACAAATA
Source organism: Flavobacterium sp. MAHUQ-57 (assembly GCF_051908335.1). Classification (NCBI taxonomy): domain Bacteria; kingdom Pseudomonadati; phylum Bacteroidota; class Flavobacteriia; order Flavobacteriales; family Flavobacteriaceae; genus Flavobacterium; species Flavobacterium sp. MAHUQ-57. The sequence continues at coordinate 160,092 of NZ_JBPZTE010000006.1, forward strand.
GTAAACTCAATCCAAAAATTATAGCCGATTGTCCTGAAGAAGTGATTTCTTCATTGGTCAACCCAGAAAATTCAATCGTATAGCCTTTTGGTAATTTTGTTTCTGCTACTTCTTGAACCGCTTTGATTGCTGCACCAGAACTAAATCCGGGTTTTGCAATTGCATTAACACCAATTGAGTTAAAAAGATTATATCTCGAAGCAGTTTCTGAACCATTTACAGATTTTAGTTTCACTAATGAGTTCACCGGAACCATTTCTCCATTTCTATTCTTTACAAAGATAGCATTCATGGTTTCAGGAGTATTTCTGGAAGCGGCTTCTGCTTGAACCATAACACGATAATATTTTCCGAAACGATTGAAATCTGAAGCCTGAGCACTTCCATAATAGGTTTGCATTGCTTGGAGAATATCTCTTACATTCACACCTAGCTGCTCTGCTTTCACATCGTCAACCTCCATTTCCAATTGAGGATAATCAGCTTTGAAACTTGTAAAAGCAAAAGCAATTTCAGGTCTTTTCATTAACTCCCCAATAAACTGAGTACTGATACCACTAAATTTGCTGATACTTCCACCGGTTTTATCTTTCAATACAATATCCAATGCATCTACATTACTAAAACCAGGTACAGTTGGAAAGGTAAATACAAAGAAATTGGCTCCTTTTATACCTGACAATCTTCCGCGAACATCATCCATAATCGCATTGATGTCTTGAACATCTCCACGTTCTTTTGCTGGTTTCAATAATATAAAAGCTACGCCTGCCGAAGAACTGGTAGATGAAGTGAGCATATTAAATCCAGAAATGACATTCAATACTTTTTTAGAGGGTAGGTTCCCCAATTTTCCTTCAACTTCTTTCATTACATCCTGTGTTCTTTCTAAAGAAGCTCCAGCAGGCATTGAAAGTGAAATGGCAATAAATCCCTGATCTTCAGATGGAATAAAACCGGTTGGAGTTGTTTTTACCATATAAAAGGTTGCTGCTATCACAACCGCTAATCCACCCAAACTCAACCATTTATTTTTGATTAAAAACTGAAGACTTTTTACATATTTATCTGTCAATTTAGTGAACCCGGTGTTAAATCCGATGAAGAATTTTTCCTTAAAGTTTTTAGGCTTTTCATCCTCACGATGATGGTCATCATGTGGTACATCTTTTAAAAACAATGCCGCTAAAGCCGGACTTAATGTTAACGCATTTACTGCCGAAATTACAATGGCAATTGCTAACGTAAAGGCAAATTGTCGATAAAAAACTCCTGTTGAACCTTCCATGAAACCTACTGGCAAGAATACTGCCGACATCACTAAAGTAATCGAGATAATCGCTCCAGTAATTTCACTCATTGCAGATGTTGTAGCTGATTTTGCACTCAGTTTTTTACTATGCATTTTCTCATGAACGGCTTCCACTACAACAATTGCATCATCTACAACTATACCAATAGCTAATACTAAAGCAAAAAGAGTTAATAAGTTTACTGAGAATCCAAATATTTGCATGAAAAAGAACGTTCCTAAAATAGATACTGGAACTGCAATGGCCGGAATTAAAGTTGCTCTGAAATCTTGAAGAAATAAGAAAACAACGATAAATACTAATAGGAAAGCTTCAATTAAAGTCGATTTTACTTGTGATATTGACATATCCAAAGAATCTTTGGTATTGTATAAAATCAAATGTTTCACATCTTTAGGAAAATCCTTTGAAGCTTTTTCCATCATTGCTTTGATCGCTATCTGAACATCACTTGAATTGGATCCTGGTAATTGGAAAATACCAATATTTAAACCTGATTTCCCATCAATTCTAGTACTACTGGCATAAGTGTAAGAACCCAATTCAATACGAGCTACATCTTTTAAACGCAATACTGATCCATCCGCATTAGAATGAATTACTATATTTTCGTATTCTCCCGGATTGTTTAATTTTCCTTTGTATTTGATAACATATTCAAAAGCTTCTTTACTCGCTTCACCAAATCTACCTGGAGCAGCTTCAAGGTTTTTATCCTGAATTGCACCCATAACTTCTTTTGGTGTCAAATTATAAGCAGCCATCTTTGCAGGATTCAACCAAACACGCATTGAATAATCTTTATTACCTCCAAAAGTCACAACCTGACCCACACCCGGTATTCTTTTAAGATCAGGGATGATATTTATTTGCGCATAATTGGCCAAAAAAGTTTGATCGTATTGTTTTTCATTTTCAGTATATAAATCCACTACCATTAAAAGACTATTTTGCTTTTTGGTTGTAGAAATTCCTGCTTGAACTACTTCGGCTGGCAACTGACTCGTAGCTTGAGAAACTCTATTTTGAACGTTTACCGAAGCTTGATCAGGATCAGTTCCTAATTTGAAATTTACCGTAATAACCAATGATCCATCATTACTGGCAGTTGAACTCATATAGCTCATGTTTTCTACTCCATTAATTGCCTCTTCTAATGAAGGCGCAACAGAACGAAGCACAGTTTCTGCATTTGCTCCTGGATACAACGCAACAACTTGAACCGCTGGTGGTGCAATATCTGGAAATTGTTGCAGGGGAAGGGTAGATAATCCTATACTTCCTAGGATAACTATAAGTATAGCGATGACTGTTGATAGTACTGGCCTATCAATAAATTTTTGTAACATATTGAATGAGTTGGATTTAGAAATTAAATTTTTGCCACTTCTTTTTTAGTATTTTGCTTCGCCTGTTCACTAAAGCTCGGGTCAGGAATAATTTTTGCACCATCCGGTAAATTTTCAAAACCTTTTAATACAATTCTGTCTCCGGTTTTGATACCTTCTTCTACTAAATAATTGGTTCCGCTTTTGCCTGAAACAACGATTGGTTGACGCATAACACTATTGTTTTTGTCCAGTAAAAAGACATATACTTTATCCTGTATTTCAATTGTAGCTTCTTGTGGAACCACTATTGCATTGGCGTGATTTACATTTATTTTAACTTTTCCAGTATTACCTGAACGTAATAAGCCATTATTGTTTGGAAATTTTGCTCTTAAAGTAATTGCACCGGTGGTTTTATCAAATTGACCATCTACCATATCCACATTTCCTTTATGATCATATTCAGTATTGTCAGATAATACTAAAGAAACTGCTGGCATTTTTTTGATTTTTTGAGCGATTGTATTTCCCTCATATTGTTTTTTAAAGTGCAAAAAATCATTTTCACTTAAAGAGAAATAGGCATATACTTCTTTGATGTCGGATAATTTTGTCAATGCCTCTGGATCTTGAGGACCAACAAGACTGCCTTGCTTTCTCGGTAATCTACCTATATAACCATTAATAGGTGCTTGTATTAAAGTATAATCCAAATTAATTTGAGCGTTATTTAACACTGATTTGGCTTGTTCAACATTAGATTTTGCAATACTTAAGTTGGATTTGGCTGTTCTTAATTGATAATCAGAATACATTTTACTTTGTACCAATGGGACTAATTTATCCACTTCAATTTGTGCATTGATTAATGAAGCTTCAGCTGCTCTTAAACTTGCTTTAGCAGTATTGAATTGTTGACGATATACGTTGTCATTGATTTTAAACAAGGGTTGTCCTTTAGTAACATAAGCGCCTTCATCAACAAATATTTTTTCTAAAGTACCGTTCACTTGTGGTCGTACTTCAATATCTGCTTTTCCCTGAATTGCTACAGGAAATTCTGTTGAAGTTTGTGCGTCAGACTCCGCTATATTTAAAACTGGTAATGTTGGTGCCACAACAGGAGGCATTTCATTATTTTTTCCTGAGCAACTAATTAATAGGATAGACAATACACTAAATAGTATGATCTTTTTCATAATCGTTTTTTTATTTGTTATTATTAATTTAAAGGGGAAATCATTCTTTATTTTTGGAATAATCGTTTCAGAATTCATGCTGCTTTTTATATTAAAAATGGTTAGTACTTATGTTGTATTTTGGAATAATCGTTTCAGAATTAAATCCGTAATGTATTGTATTTATTATATCTTATGTATTTTTATCTGAAACAATCATTCCAGAAAAAAGTAAAAAAAAACTATGGTAAAATAGTCTTAATTAAAAACTCAGACATTTTTTTGATTCGAATTGGATTTCTTTCTAATATGTAAGATTGCTTCCATCCAGTAAACGAAGTCACAATGTATTCTGCAATTAATTTTGCATCTGAAGTTCCATCCAATTCTTTGTTATCAATTGCTTTTTGAACAACTTCCGACAAAAAAAGAAGATAAATTTCGTTATTCTTTTGCATCTGATTTCTAACTTGTAAATCTTCAGGTGCAATTTCAAAAATTGTTTTCATCCCTAAGCAACCTTTTTCACAATCTACAATCCAAGAAACTTTATCTCTAATGATGTTAATAAGTGCTTGTTTGGCAGATTTTTCAAGTGCTACTTTTTCTTTCAATTCTACCATGGCATTATCAAAATAGCTAGTCAAACATTTCAAAAAAAGATTATGTTTGTCACCAAATGTATTGTATAAACTACTTCGATTAATTTGCATAGCATCAACAAGATCTTGCATAGAAGTGGCATTATATCCTTTTTCCCAAAAGACATTCATTGCCGCATCTATTTTCTCGCTCTCATTAAATTCTACACAACGTGCCATGAAATCTAAATTTACAATGCAAATATAGTTATATTTTGGAATAATCGTTTCAGAATTTTAAAATTAACAAAAAATTAAAATTTTAAAGTAATTAACTAACATAAGTAACTTGGATTTAAATTATTTTAAACAATTGATTTTTTATCATATTTAAAGTTAGTGCAGTCAAGTCTTTGCTATTAAAGTGAAGAAACTTAAATCAATAATATTTTACAAAATGAAACAGGGGAGTACGAAACTAGATTGTTGCTATTGCAAAATAGAGCTCTTAGCTGCCTTTTTTTCAGCTATTATATTTTGATATAACTTTACTTTTTCTTCTACTTTTTCTTTTCTACGTTTCGGATTATATAACGCCGGATTTTCTAACATTACCAACAAAGTAATTTTCTCTTTTTCATTCAAATCTTTCAGTGATTTGTTAAAATAATAGTTCGCAGCACTTTTAACCCCAATAGTGCCATGCAAATAATCGCATTGTAATAATTCTATTTTCAAACAATTATCATGTCCAAAATCTTTCTTAGCTTTCAATGAGTATATTTTCGTCCTGGGTGAGATTTGATGTCGAAAAGGATCTACACTTTTTGTTATTACTTCACAAGGGCAATTTTTTTTATCCTCTGCTTCATATATTATATTGTATAAATCAACTAAAGAGGAGAGATCTTCATGTTCTGCTTTTTTCAAAGCAAGTTTTAGTCGTGTAAACTCTTCATTGTTAAACATTGGATTGTAATCACTTAACAGTGAAAAATAACTAATTAGTGTTAAAATGAAACCTAGAAATACTATTAACGTTAATTTTTTCATGCGAACTAGCGTAAAAATGACTGATTACGTCCCGCCACTTGGCGGGGTTGAGAACTTCACAACTGATTGATTTATTTCATCCGTTCGGCATTCTCCCAAGTCTCTGTTAAAGATAAAATTTAATAGCGAAATATAAATAGGATTTTAGCAACATTCTCGCTATTTCATGAAGCGCTGTTAGTAGCTGTTTTTATTTTCCATTTTGGTTTTCTCTGTTTCAGAGTTTTCCACAGTATCCAATTCAGGAGTTGCGCTTATTCTTGACACAAAATGAATAGTCCCAGTTGTTTTAAACTTTTTTGTCGCCCAAATTATTCCTATAATTAATCCAATAAGACCAATAGTGATTCCTATGATTATTCCTTTTTGATTAGGGAAGTAATAGTAAACTCCAAAACCGAATGCAATTCCAAACAGTGTAGGCGAGAGCACAATTTGTATCCAACCAACAATTTCTGTTATTATTTCAAAGATTTTATGCATTTCAAAAGTCAAGTTAGTAAATATTCTATTACGATAATCAAAAGCATAATTCCAATCACGATTATAGCAATTTTAAAGTAAATACCCATTATTTTTTTTTCGTCACGATAATCTGAAATTCGAATAGTTTCTGTTTGAGCAATTATTCCATTTTCAGTGAAAATTGTATCAATTTTGATTCTGTCAGCTTCTTTTATGAAATATCGTATTCCACTTTCAAACATTGGTTGATTTTCAATGTCGCAAAAATATTCAATATTTTGTTTTTCAAGTTCGCTTTCAAATATTATTTTGTCTTTCTGCAAAACATAAATTTTGAGATTGTCTAAGAGTAATATTTCTGAATTTTCACTTTTCATTTTTGTTTGTTAAAATAGAAGCAATCGATCCCTGGCTTGACGTGATAGCGACTGCAATGAACTATTATTTCTTGCTAAGATAAGGTATTCAATGGTTCAAGCAAGAATTGCGAACAGGCTAAACATAATAGAAAGTTAAATTTATTGATAAGTGGCTAATAGGGCAAATTGCTGTTAGCAGTTGTTTATATTAATTCTTTTTTAAATTCTTGTTTACTAAAGTCCAATATTTCATTCCATTTTCAGTCCTTAATTCTGTAAAATTAAATTTAGTTAGTAGATTTATAGAGTTTGTATTTTCTACCAAACAGTTTGCTGTGATTTCTTTTACCATTTCATTTGAGAAAGCCCATTTTATAATTTCTTTTACAGCTTCTTCAGCGTAACCTTTTCGTCTTTCTTCTTTAATTATCCCATAACCAATATCAATGTTTCCTTCATTATAATTAAATCCTTTAAAACCCAAATCTCCAATTATTTCTAATGTTTCTTTTTTGATTATCATCCAAGATTCATAGCCAGTTGGTGTTTCAACTTTTGATAAGTTATTAATTATTTTTGGCAATGTTTCAACAACATCAGTATCTGGCCAACTTCTCCCTTTTTTTAAATTCAATATGTCCAAATCACTAAAGTCGTCATTTAATAAATTTCTACAAATTTGTATTGTGAATGGAATTAGGATTAATCTATCAGTTACTAATTTATCAATTTCAAGGTTTTTGACTTTCACTATTTTGATTTCTTTCTTTATTTTATTTTAGGATTTTGCGGTTGTAAAATTTCTTCTAACGTTCTGGTAACATAACAGGTTTGGGACTAAATTAAGATTTATTTTTCGGTTATCACTAAACTGACAAATACAAAACCAACATCCCATTAAGCCAAATGCCCAAATCCGTAGTAGTAGTAGTAGCTGTTATGCAACGTAATATTTTTTCAACGGCAATTTAAACCTTCGCAGTATATTCCAAGACTCTTTGTCTTAATAAATCCTTCTCTACTAATTTTTATTTCAACCGACTCTCTTCGAGTTGGAAATTCATGGTATTTCATTAGATGCAATTCGAAACCATTTTGCAAGTTTCTGTACTCGCTTCCTCTAATATCATTATCTAACTGATAACCATAAGTTCTTGCTAAAAGCATCGCTTCTTCAAGATTGTCAATTGTCCCTAAAAAATCACGGAATTCTTCTTCAGTTTTTAAGTTGTTTACTTTGCCATTATCAATTGTCACAACATAATTACAACGAAAATTTGGATGCCCTCCAAAGAAAATTCCAATGGTATAATTTGGTCTTGGTTTTTCATTTATTTTTTTTCTTAATAAAGAATCTCCTCCTTGTTTTAAAACAGTATAGGTTTCTGAACTTGAGTTTTGATTGTAGGTAGCGTATTGCCAATATTGATAGTTTCGATTAGGTTTTATATATTTCGCTAAACTGTCCAAATAATTTTCTTTTAAGTTGTAATCAATTTTATGAAAATTAGGAGTTCCTACAACGTTTTCAATTTTCATTGCTACGTCTAATTTTTCTAACTTTTCCACTTCTTTTTTTTTACAAGAAACAAATAGGAGAAGAGTTGGGATGATTATGTTTTTCATTGTAAGTGTTTTGAAATTATGTCGTATAACGGTTTCGGGCTTTGCGTTCGGAGTACAAAGCTTCAATTTATTACTAAAGTTCATTAGATGTACAAAGCTCCAAGTTTGCACGTCAGACCGCCTGACGCAAAACCATTGTTACAAGCTGTGTTACCTTGTCAGTCATTCGTGTTGTTATCTATTCTACTTTTGTTAATTTCAGTTGCAACATTAATTTCAATATATACAAGCCCGAAAATAATGGCTATTTCCCCTAAAAAGTATGCTATAGCAATAGTTTTAAGTTGAGGGTTATAGAAAATTGTAAGACCAATAGTCAAGACGCAATAAAGTAGGTTAGCAATACTAATACCCTTAATAAAAGGTGACCAGTTCGTTTTAATGACAAAAAAACAAGTCGTTGAGTAAATAAAGAAACAAACTGCAATCACAGAAAGATAAGTCAATATTCTTTTAGGCATTCCAAAATATTCGTTGAAATTTCCCAATACTACAAACAATAAAAACGCAGTAGTCAAAGCACCTAAACTGTCTATTAAGAAAAGTTTTTTTGGTTCTGAGGATAATTGTTTTATAATCTTATTTACTGTCTTTATCATATAAATTGCCAATATTAGTTTTGTCAAGCATTTACACGTTGTCTTATGTGTTTGTGTGGTCTTCTATCATTGCTGGTAATCCAGCCGGCTTGAAGAAGTTGGGAATTTAGTAATCCAGAACTTTCCATTAATCACTGAACTCAAAAATGAAAACAATGTTTAAATTAATGACTAAAACCCCTTTTTCCAAACCACTGTTGTGTGCTGCTTTAATCATTTCCTGTGATTAATTTTGCTATACGTTCAGAATTAATTATCTCTATTTTGTCAAGGGTTTTACGAATTCTAAGCTCAAATTTGTTTTGTTGGCTTCTAATTTTTTCTATTTCTTTTTTTAGTTTTTCTTCTGAAAATAGAAATTTACTTTTTATATCCTTAAAATCTTCAAGATTTAAATCAGTATAGTCAGAAAACTCAACTTTGCCATTTTCTTTTTTGTAAAATATCCAAGGATGACCAATCCATAATTGTATCCAGCCATTTGATTTTTCATCAAAAATGCTTTCCCACTCTTTCATATTCCCAATATCTCCGCAGCAAGTAGGTTCAATAAGTAAAACATTATCGTCACTTACAACAATTCCTCCGTATATTCTGGTTACTTGTTCCTCAAAATCATCCAAATCAACTTCTTTTAGCTAATTTCTAATTATTTCTTCAAGCTCGTTGTCGTTAATTGTTTCAATGTCAACTAAATAAGATCCTTTTCTAATTGCACTTAAATTTCCTAATCTTTTGTCTGAAATACATCTTATCCAAAATTCATTCCATTCATCTGGAAGTTCAGATGAGCTACCATTAGGATACTCATACTCACTATCAGAGTAAGCATATGGACTTATTTCGATTGTGTTAAATAGTTTCATTTTTTAAATCTTATTCGCTCGAAAATAGCACACAATGTTTCCACGCTTTAAGCGGTTTGTGGACTTAGAAGCAGAGTGTTTTCTGCTTAACCTGGATATTCTTGAATACGGTAATTCCACTAAATCCGCAAATCGATTGAAACGTGTGTTAGCCGTTGTTTTTTCTCTGTTCAGTTTTTCTATTCCTTTTTTTTCAGAGTTATAATGGGTTTAAATTCGATTTTTTCGCAAGCATAACAATTCTCTTTATGAAATTCTTGAAATTCATCAAACTCTGTTCGGTAAGGCTTATAACCATTTTTAATTATCTCAAAGTCAGCAAAACACCAAGCAAATGGCAAATCTAATGGTGTATGGAACCATTCAATACGTGACTTTTCGTCTAGTTTAAAGTTGCCATTTTTATCAGTTCTGACAGTTTGCGTTCTGAATTCTTTAGATTCTATTGCGCCAATTTCTTTGTTTTTAAAATATTCTTCTTCAATTCTATAAACAATTGCGTCTGAAATTGGATTACCAGTTTCATCAATTACTTTCCCAATAACTTTTGCTTCATAAAAAACCTTTTGAGGACGAATAAAAAGGCCGAATATAAAAATCAGAATTATTATTAGAATTATTTTAACGGTTTTCTTCATATTTTATGTTTCAAGGGAAAATAACGGCTAACGTTCCGGCGCTTGGCGAGGTTACGAAGTTCGGAACCAATTATTGTATTTCATCCGTTCGGCTTTTAGCCTCGGGTCTATCAAAGATAAATTTTTTGCGAGAAATAACGTGAACTTACCACAAAATTCGCACACGAGCGCAGCGATTGTCGAAGGAATCTTGCCAAACGCTTGTTAGTGGCAGTATTTATTTTAATTAAAGTGCTTTTTTATGATTTTAGCTCTGTTTTCCCTTTCGGCATTGATCATTTCAGTGATAAAGTCAGTCATTTTGTTTTCGTCTATTTTAAGTTGACTAATTTGTAAATTAATATTCTGTGCTCCAACCGCATTATTGAGTTTAGCAGCCCATTTATATAACTTTTTCTTCATGACAAAAGACTTGTCAAGTTTGAGCGACACAAATTTTTGCTGATGAATGTTTAATGGATAGGCACTTTTAATTTGCTCCCATTTGAATTCGTCCTGTTTTGTGGTTCTGTCCCAAATACCATTTTCGGTTATAATTATTTGTGGTCGTCTGTCAAAAGTTTGAAAAAGTCCAATTGGAATACCAAGTCCAAAAAAACAAGTACAAATCCAGCCCATTATATAATCTGTTGTTCCAATAGGTTCTTTACTTATTGCAAAAATTCCAATTGCAATGAAAGGAATTGACAGGGCAAAAATTTTTAGTCCTTTTAATGGTTTTTTATAGAGTTTGACTTCTGTCATTTTTCAATTTCAATTTTTAACAGATTTGCTTGTAATATTGCCACTAATGTTCCGGTGCTTGGCGAGGTTGCGAAGTTAGGAACTGATTATTTTATTTCATCCGTTTGGCTTTCAGCCTCGGGTCTGTTAAAGATAAAATTTCTTGCGAAATGTAAACGTGAATTTACCACGAACTTTGCACACGAGCGTAGCGACTATCGAAGGAATCTTGCCAAACACTTGTTGGCAGATCGGTTTTATTTTCCACGCAATATTTCTCTTAATTTTTCATAGTCGCCACTCATTCCAAATTCATCAGTGTTAGATTTTGTCCCAACTATTATACTAGCGTCACAACCAAAACAAATTTTAGCTATTCCGACTATTCTCGACTTTTTTTTGAATATTAATATATCTCTATAAATGTAAATACAAGCAGTTGCGTATACTTCGGAATGCTTTTTTTCTGTAAAAACTTCATCTATTTTATTAAACTTATTTTCTTCGATTTTCGATTTTGTATATCCAAAAGATTTTAAATAGTCGATAAAATTTGTATCAGAAATAGATTTTGGAATCTCACCTAAAATTATTCCCATTTTTAATGAATCTTTTAATGATTTTTTTTGATTATCATAAAGGTCACCAATTTGGTCTTCTTCAATTTCACTTTTATAATATTCAATTTCATCATATTCGAAATACTTCCCGCCAGTTATTTTTGGTTCTTTGATGATGATTTCAGTATTCTCTTTTTCAGCGTTTTCTATTTTCTTTTCTGTTTTTGAATTACAGCCAATGAGGACAAGAGTTAATAATAAAAGTAGTTTTTTCATTTAAAGATTTTGTTTTTCGTTCTGCTCGTCTAAACTGTCTGCCAACACCACCGTTTATTAATTGCTCAAATGTTTATATTCACACTGTCTGCCCACTAACGCAAAACCCATGATGGTGGCAGTTTTTTTATAATATTCGTCTATTTTCCTCAATTGCTTTTTTATATTCTGTGGAATCGTTAAGTTTCTTTACATTGTCAATTAAATAATCTATTTGTGCAAGTCCAATTTTGTGATATTTTTCAACTTGTTCAACACTTAATTTGATTTCTCTCTGTATGTCAGCTATGCCTCCTAAGTAACACCATAAAAAATATTCATTTTCAATTTGTTGAAAAATATAATCCCAATCTTTAAAGTAAATTAATTTTCCTTTATTGTTTTTAATGTCAAGATAGACTGGTTCAATTTTGAAGTGTTCATATTTTGAGCAACTAAATCTAAAGGTTTTGATTGTAAAAGTACTTATTAAACTTTCAACTTCGTCTATTTGCTTTTCATTCAGATTGAATTCAAATTTCAGAGATTTCAATAGTTCATTATCATCAGTAAATGATGTTAAACTAATAAATCTATCAAATTTATTATTCCATTCAGAAATTGTCAATTCATCTCTTGTCAAAATTCCCGCATTGTATGTGTCAATTCTAAAAATCATCAATGTTCTTTATATAACATGCTGTTAAAATAGCCACCAAGTGGGTAGTTGTCTGCTGTCCTGAAGGGCGGCAGGCGACTAACCATGTTCCGGCGCTTGGCGAGGTTGCGAGCTTCTGGAAGATTTATTTTCCACTAAGATAGAATTTAAAAGCGAAATATAAATATGAATTTACCAATGTTCTCACCATTTCGTGAAACTGCTGTTATGGGCAGTTTTTATTTTTCTTTAACGAAAACTTCTTTTTCAAAAAATCTGTAAAGATCTGTAACCTTTAATATTGACGAATCATTTGGAAGTAATTTTGTTTCCAAAATTTTCTCTTCAATTCTACCTTTTATTTTCATTTTACCCTTTTTATAGGCATATATTCCAAACCAAGGCTTTATTTTTCCATTTTTAATTTCACCACTTCTAAATGTATCTTTTATAATTTCTGTCTCGGATTTTTTATTATCAATTAATATTGACAGATATTTAGTATCTCCTTTTTTATCTGAATAATATTCATTTGCTTCAAGCAAATTTGTACCGACAATTAATGTGTCAGGGATTTTAAATTTAAAGAAAGAGCTTTTGGAGTAATCAATTTCCCCCTGCGAATTATATATTATGTATTGATTTTTATAAGCACTATCATTAACTTCATAATATTCTTTTTCTTCTAATATTTCATTATTATGCCCAAAAACTTTCCACCAATTTTGTTGATGTCCATTATAAAAAATACCTTTTTCTTTAATTCTACCATTTTCATAGTATATAAAAACAGAATCTCTTAATTCTCCATTAAAATATTCGCCTTTACTTTTGAGTTTTCCACTTTCGTAATACTCTTTGAATTGTCCATTTCTAATTCCATTTTTATCTAATGCAATTTTTAATTTTAAATTTCCATTAGGATAATATTCTTCATAGAACTTTTCATTATTACAAGATAAAGTCAAAAACAGTAATATCAATAGTAGTTTCTTCATGTCATTTTTGTTTTCTGAATCGGCGCTAAAATTGCCACTAACGTTAGTCCGCTTGTGGCAGTTGCGTAAATTTATAACAATAGGTTACAAGTACAAAACTACTTATAGAATTTTCGGAGAAAATTCCAAACAAGCACTGACCTAGTAATTGCCACAAACGGTGGTTGTATGCCGTTTATTTTATTTTAAGTTTTATATTGCCATTTTCTAATTTGAGTATGTAATATTTTTTCTCTTGTTTGTAAGGTTGGTCATAACATAGTCCTTCAATTGAAATTTTATAAAGATTTTTTTTTTGTTTTAATCCATTTGCCTTTTTCTAATATTGCAATGTTACCACAATAATATTCAAACATTCTTGTTATTTCGATTTCTCCATTATCTTGAAAATTAAATTTCCAGGAGACATCATATTCTTCTTTATATTCTGTTTTACCGTTTAAATATTCTTCTGGAATTTCTTTTACCAAACTTAAATCTTTTGACATGTCTTCACAGGAATATATATTTGAATAATATTCTCCAACTATTTCATCTGTTTCATTTTTTGAAGAAATCATAACAAGAAGATATACGATAAATGAAAAACATAATTTCATGATGATTGTTAGTTTAAATGGTATACAACGGGCGCTCCACAAGCCCGAGGGAATTGCAGACCACGTTCCGGTGCTTGGCGAGGCTGCGAAGTTCGGAACTGATTATTTTATTTCATCCGTTCGGCTTTCATCCTCGGGTCTGTTAAAGATAAAATTTCTTGCGAAATGTAAACGTGAATTTACTACAAAATTCGCACACGAGCGCAGCAACTGCCTTAGGAATCTTGCCAAACGCCTGTTAGCTGTAGTTTTTTTTATCAATAAGTTTTATTACAATGTCATCAATATATTTATCATCGGTTAACTTTTCATAAGTTTTATTGCCTCCTTCAAAAAGTATTATGTATGCATTATTTTCCTCATTAATGCAACTTAGAATTGAGTCTGATATTTGTGAAAATTCATTTATCCAGTTTTTTACTGATTCAGATTCGTCTAGCATACAGCTCATAGCTGTAGTAACAGCAGTAAATTCAATTTTGTATATTTCTTTTTCAGTTAAATATGTAATACTTACGTCGAAATTTCCAATTCTGATTTTACCGTTTCCTAAATATGTTGAAACAAAGTTTTCTTTGAAAATTTCAACTTTACGTGTCGAGTATTTTTCATATAGTGTTTCAATTATTGGTAGGTCTATATCAAAAATAATTGAAGTAGAATAGTTAACTCTGTTGTCTTCAACGTTGCTTGAAAAGTTGTGACCTTTTATTAATAAAGAATCTAGATTCAAAGATATTTCTTTTTCATCATCATCAGTATTGCTTAAAAGCCAATTAAAAGAATCTTTTAATTTTTCTTTTTTTATGTATGTCAAAATTGAGTAGTCTAGTCCCATTTTTGTGTAAAATTACAGCTAACGTTTCGCTGCTTGGCGCAGTAGCGGCTTCGTGGAACGATTATTTCTTGCTAATATAAGATTTTCCAGCGGAAAATCGAACGTGATGTTAATTGAAAATTTATCTATTGCGCCAAACCGCTGTTATATGCAGCTAATTTATCCAATACAAATTAACACTGTTTTATTCAAAAAAGAGGCTTCATAATAAGCATTTTGTATTGCTATAAATTCTCTAATAAATTGTTCTTTTCGGTAAGTTGTAGAGCAGTTATAACAATCGGAGTCTCTTAATTTCTTTTCAATTTCTTTGTTGTCAAGAGCTTTTTCAATATTACTTATGGATATTTTTTTTAATTCCTCAAAAATTAATTTACAATTCTCTGAAGAGTTATAATAAAGACGTGATCTATTTACAGTTTCTGGAAGATAGTTTACTTCTTTTAGAATTTGATTTAGAATACTTTTTTCTGAGCTATCCAATATTGCTAATAGCTTTAGTAATACATCCCAGATTTTGGAATCACCACTATATTCATTTCGTCTAAACCACTTGTCTAAAAATTCGTGTTCAAAAGTGATATTCTCTGTGATATATTTGTCTACGTCAAAGTCTTGAAGATTTAATTTTTCATTTAATTCTTCATCTGCAATGTAATATGATAAGCAATATCCCATGTTGTTTTTTAGTTGCATATAACGTTTTGCAAATGTGCTGTTAGCTGTTGTGCCTCTCATCTGTCAAAAGTGCTATTTTATTTTACACTATTTCAAACGTCTTTTCAAGTTTAATCACTTCTTTCTCCAGTATCTGAAAGGTCCAAGCACCTTTTTGAATTTCCCAATCATATTCAAAACAGAAGTAGTCAAAATTATTTTCGTTTAAATAGTTATTCTTTTTCTCCACAGTTACTGTTGAACTGTCGCCCGTATTAGGGTTTGTCAAAAGCGGATGTGAAATTTTACAAGTGAACGTTACATCGATAAATTTGTCATCAGTATATCCTTCAATAAAATATTCAATGCCAAATTTCAACCCGACAACACCTTTCAGCTTGTCAGTATTCTCTATAAATTCTATTGTCGTTGGATAGAGAAAGTATCCAGAAAGACTCTCTTTAGTATGCTTTTTTTCCTCTTCGTCTGTTGTCAGCAGACCAAATTTTAAAAGTTTGATTTGTTTGATTTTTACTTCTTCCAAAATCATTTGTTTTAGTTAACTTCTTGTCAAGGTTTCTTGTCAGGTGCGGTGTCAATGGCATTGCTGCTAACTTCCTGGGGGATTGTTCTCCCAAAAGAATAAATTAAAGATTAAGTTTACAAATACAAAGCCAACTTAAAATTTTGCCCTAAAGCTCCACTTGCTCAAAACCGCTGTTAGTGGTTGTTTTTTATTTACCTTTTACATAAACCTCTTTTTCGAAGTATTTATATAAATCTGTGATTTCGAGTTCAGCTGAATCTTTCCCAATCAAACGTTCTCGTAGCACCTTTTCTTCTATTTTACCTTTTATTAAAAGTTTACCTTCTTTATAAGCATAAACCCCAAAAAAAGGATTACGAGTTCCATCAGTAAAAGTGTCTTTTCTAGTTTCTTTTTCTGAGTATTGATTTTCAATAATTACGTTTAAAAAGTTATAATCGCTTTTAGTCGTATTATCATAAAAGTTCAAGCTTAATTTATTTTTTCCAAGTTTGATTGTATCTGGAATATTTAATTTGAAAAAAGAACTTTTTGCATGGTCTATTTTTCCATTTGCTTTGTAAACAATTACTTGGTTTAAATATGCACTATCTCTGAGTTCATAATATTCTTCGCGTCGTAATAATTTGTTTTTCCCATTATAAATCTCTTGCCAATTTTGTCTATGACCATTTTTGAAAAATCCTTTTTCTCTAATTTCACCATTTTTATAATAACCAAAAACAGAATCTTCAACTTGCCCGTTAAAATATTGGCCAGTAGCTCTTAGTTCTCCACTTTCGTAATATTCTTCAAATGGGCCATTTTTGACTCCTTTATTGTCTAGTGTAATTTTCAATGCTAAATTACCATTTGAATAATATTCTTTATGAAATCTATCTTTACTACACGAAAGATTTATAAAAATAAAGATTAATAATATTTTTTTCATTTCTGTTTTTTCGTCATTTTTGGTAAAATGGCCACTTACGTTCCGTCGCTAGCCGGCCGTGGCGGAAAAGCGAAACGATTATTTTCTTACTAAGATAAGATTTTCAGCGGAATATCGAACGTGATGGATAAAACTAAAAGTAACTATTGTGCCAAACCGTTGTTAGCGGTAGTTTTACTTGCCATCAATTGCATTTTGGGTAAAGATTTTTTTCCGAATGTTTTTCCCAATCTTTGCGTCCGAGCCAATCTTCTTTATTTGCTGTTATATTATCAAAGCATTTCATATTTATCGAATCTTTTTTGCAATAAACAAATCTTAAATATGCTGATTCACATAAAGTATTATTCTCTTCAAAACGCACCAATTTTTCGGTTATAAGCTTATCTAAATTATCATTTGGCTTTCTATTGCTGATTTTCTTTTTTCTATTTATAAATAACACATTCGTACCTTTAATGTTTTTATAAAAATAATCGTTATCAATTTGATATGGAAGACATGCAATATTTAATGTTATAATACCATTCTCTTTAGTTTCTTTATAATTGCATACAATAAGTTTCTGATTATAGCTTTTCAGTTTTTTTATTGAATCTTTAATAATTTCAGATTGGTCTACGAATTTGCATAATTTATCTAAATCATTTACAGCTTTCAGCTTTTCCGATTCCTTTTTAGAACAACTGAATAATGAAAACAATATAAGTGAAGTAATCAAGAGGTTTTTCATATATGCAGGGTTTAGTGAAATTATCGCTAACGGTTTGCGGCTTGGCGAAGGTGGCGATTTAACCACAAATGTTCATACGAAGCACACACTTCAAATTTACGAAAAACTGTCATACGAAGCACTGAACCGCCACTTTTGCCAAACCGCTGTTAGTGGCTGGGCTTCTTTGTTTTCCGTCTGTCAGCAACATTTTTTGTCCTGCTGAATTGGTGGACAAGCAACACTTCCGTAGCTACAATAAACACAGCAGTCGCCTTGTTTTGGTTTTAGAACTTGTTTGCATTTTTCACATTCGTAAAAATATTGGCAAGCGTCTGTCGGCATTGTTTCTTCTTTCTTATGTCCGCAGTTGGGGCAAGTTATTGTTGATTGTAATTTGATTTCCATTTTAATTTTCTTTTTTGTCGGTTACAGAATATCCTGTTGAGTTTATTGCTTTTTCGATTTCAGAAATATTTGTTTTTGAGTTGTCAAATTCTATGATTGCATTTCCATTTTCATATGAAGCGTTTGAACTTATTATTCCTGTCAATTTATTTACTTCGTGATTTACGTGTTCTTCGCAACTCGCACAAGTCATTCCGCTAATCGTAAATTTTACTTTTTGAATATTGGATTTGTCCACTACTATGATTTGCTTTTCTTTCTTTGGGTAGAAAATGCTTGAATAGTATGGAAAGGCAAGCATAACGATTGCAAATGCTGTTACAATTCCTAAAAACATTTTTGACTGAATGAATTTTGGTTTTTCTTCTGTCTCACAGTTGCAGTCAATTTGCTTTTTAGGTTTCAACTTTTGATACCAAGCAAAACCAAGAACCAAAATTGTCAAACCGATAAAATACGGTCTGAAAGGTTCGAGCCAAGAAAAAGTAGAAGCAAGTCCGCTTGTTCCTGCTACTAAAGCCAAGACTGGAGTAATACAACACAATGAAGCTGCAATTGCTGTTAAAAGTCCTGCTCCGATTAGTTTTTTGTCTGTTTTCATAATGTTTCTAAAATTTTGTTTTCGTCAAGTATTTTAAAAAACGGTTTCAGCATTTTTTCATACTCTTTTGTCAATGAGTAAAAAATGGTTTGTGCTTCTCGTTCGGTTTCAATTAGTTTTCGGTCTTTGAGTTTTCGCAAGTGTTGTGAAATTGCCGAAATTGTCATACCAAGAATGTCGCTCATATCACAAACACAGAGTCGTTTTTCTTCATATAATAGAAAGAGAATTTTCAGTCTTACGTTGTTTCCCGCTAATTCAAGTCCGTTCGATAAATAGTCAAACGAGCCGTTGAGTTCTGAAACTCGGTTTTTACAGCGATTTATTTGTTTAATGTCCGCTTGTTGTCGTATGCAAGAATTGTTGTCCATATTGTAAAGATAGTTAATTTGTTTATTTAAGCAATTACTAAAATACAAAATATCAAAAAGAACCCGATTTGTCTGTCGGGTTGTGTCGTCATAGCCTTGCCACTAACGTTCAGCGGCTTCGCGACTGTTGCGATGCCAGCGAACTGCGTACTTTCTGCTAAGATAAAATATTTTCGTGAAGAAATAAGTACAATTCAAGAAAAACCAGCAATAGCGCGAAACCGCTGTTGTGTGCTGGGTTTCTTCGTCAGTCTAAGCTTAATTTATTATCAAGCTGTTTTGTAAACAAAGGCAACCTGTCCAAATTCATTTACAGAACTTTGACAGGCTGCCATTTTATAATAATTGTGGTATGTTTATTTAGCCGCTAAAACGTCTATTTTCTCTATAGATGGTGCAGTAGCCAACAATTCAGGTGCATTTTCCATTAACGCCTTTGCAATCTTACCACCAAGATGTGCTTCTCTGCCTTCTTCATCTGAAAAAGTGTCAAAAATGCCAAATGTAGAAGCGTCAATACGGAACGCATACCATGTAATAGTACCCGCTTCTTCATTAGCAAGTGGCAATGCACTTGTAATAAACTCTTCAACATTTTTTTCTTTTCCAGCTTTTGCTTCTAGTCGAACTAATAATCCTAATTTTTTCATGTCTTTTTATTTTTTAATTAAATCAATTTTGTTTTAACAAATTTAGCTCATTTAAGCTTGTGAGGCTTTTGTATTTAGTTCAAAAACTTATGAAAAAAGGTCAAGTTTTCATAATGTTTTTTGGACTGTAACCAAATTCATTTTTAAAGGCTGTGCTAAAATTTGATAAGCTATCATAACCAAAGTCCATATAGATTTCTGATGGTGTCGCTTCATTATTAAGTAATAACTTTTTGGCTTTGTTGAGCCGTTTTAGTTGAAACCATTTTCCTGGAGACTCTTGATATAATTGTATGAATTTTCGCTTAAAAGTAGACAGGCTCATATTGCATAGAAAAGCGACCTCATCAATATTCAAACTCGTGTACAGATTTTTTTCAATAACCATTTTAAAAGAAAATTCTCTTTCGTTGATTAACAAAGAATGTAGATAAACAAAAAAACTTTGCCCATACTTATCAGCCAGATACAGCATAATTTCTTCAAATTTCAATTCCAGAATCTTTTGAGAGATTGTTTGATTCAAGCCATAAATTTGTTGAATAGAATTAATAAAATGGATAATAAAATTGTCTTTTTCCATAAGGAAATAAGGACTACTGGTAGCTGCTTTGTTAAAGTCATTTGGGTTAAATAAATGCCCATATTTCAATAAAAAATCATTAATGTTTTTTTGAGAAAAGAAAAAGAGTAGGCAACTATAACTATTTGCCCCAACAATTTCTGTTGTTAAAAAATTCCCCGACGCAAGGAGCAAGGATTGTGTATGATCTATTGAAACGATGTCATTAGAAAAGTGAATGTCCTTTTGTCCGTCTAACAAAAAACTGAATACATTTTTGTTTAGGTTAATCTTATTTTTGGAAACATGTTTATACACCTCGTAGTTAGCAATTTGCAGGTCTGGTGTCTCCGTGTAGTTACTTTCAAATAAATGTTCGGGAAGATTTGTAATGTCCACAATAGTGTTGTTTTAAAAAACATTTTGGCATTGTAAATATATTAAATTTCTATTTCAAAAATCGTTTGCTCAAGTTTGGATGAAGAGGTCGTTTAGCCTTGCACACAACGTTCCCAGGCTTTGCGAGGTTGCGGACTAAAGAAGCCCAAAACTTTCAGTTAAACACTGAACTCAAAGATACAAAACAAACTTCGAATAAGCCCAAAACCCGCAATCTTGCAAAACCTGTGTTGGCAGTAGTATTTTTAGTCTTGTTTCAAATTTTTGGTTTTTCGCTTTTCTTTGCGTAGTTGTTTTTTGCTTTTTATGGTAATTGATGCTCCACTAGAAATTGACATGCTTTTTTGTTCTTTAACAAGCTCTAGCTTATTAGTATTTGCATTTACAAAGTATAAATTTGTAATTCTTTCTTCCCATTTCCCAAATTCTGAGTTTGGCTCATTCTGATCTTCAATTAACCAACAAAATGAATTTATATTATCTAAATAGGCTAATTCTACATAATCAACTTTTTTACCTTTGAAACGAATGTCATTTTTAACTAGATCTAAAGCTAAACAATAATCAGTCAGATTTTCAAAATCAATATTTTCAGAATATTTCGGGAATTTATTCTCGGAAATCATTTTACCATTTTTGTCAAATTCAAGACCGAAACCATATTCAATATTTTTGATTTTATAAGTGTAAAGTATCCAATAGGTTAAGTTATAATTTGTTAGGTTATATAATTTTTCGTCATTGTAATTAATTTTTACAGAATCTTTGTAATTAACTTCAAATCCATGTCTTTTTAATTTTTTATAAAAATCATTTCCACCACGATTAATAATATAATTTTCTGCTTTAAAAAGTATAGAATCGGAAAAGTTTTTAATTTTATTTATGTCTTCAGGATATGCTATATCTTCTAAATAAATTGAGTCTTGATGTTTTTCAGCAAAACGAATATAATTTTTGGTTCTTGACAAATATGTACCGCCAAAATCTAATTTTTCAGAATCTTCACATTGTGAAAATCCCAAATAAGAGAATAAAATAAAAATTAAGATAAATTGTCTTTTCAATTTCAGTTTTTTATATTACTGCCAACGTTTCGCCGCTAACCGACTGTTGCGAAGCCAGCGAACTGCGTACTGTCTGCTAAGATAATATTTTTACGTGAAAAACAGACGTGAAACCACGAAAATCCAGCAATAGCGGTTAACGGCTGTTAGCTGTAGTACTTATTGCTCCTTTCCTTTTACTTTGTTTACAATTTCAATTACTTTATCCAAAAGTTTAGGATCGTAATCATCTGAATTCTGCTTAGAAAAATTGTTTTCTTGATTATTAATATTCCAATCTCTGAATATTTCTTTAATGTCATTTGGGTTAAGGTTGTTCTTAAAAATTTGTAAATAAAATTTTCCAAACGAGATAGCGTGAATCCTATCTGCAATTTTTAGAGATTCGCTCATGTATGATTTCGCTAGATTGAAACAATATTTTGAAGCGGTAATGAGCAGAATGATAATAAATACACTTTTAATTCCGTAGAAAATTGTGAGACTCCAATTTTCTTTATCGCTATTAATAACAATTCCTGAAGTAGTTAACCATACTGCTACACCAACACCCACGATAATTGAAAGGAATCCCAAAACATACCACAAAATTGAAACTGACCTTTGGTACTTCTCTCTTTTTTCTAGTTCCTTTATGGTTTCAGTTATATAAGTCGGAGCAGACGTCTCGATATTCTCCTTTATTTCTTTTGACTTTTCTTCTTTTGCAAGTCTCTTTCCAAGGAAGATATTTATATATTCATCTATCCTATTAGCAATCCTTTCAAGGTCAATTTGAGAATCGTTTTCTAGCCTTATGAAATTAAATGACATAAAAGATTCTGGAAGATGATTCAAACTAACCCTTGATGATAAAATTGGGATGAATAACTTATTGTCAACATTAGATGCATAGTTTCTGAGTCGGATTAATTCATTGTATCCTGATTTACTCTCAATAATTGAATCAGTAATTAATGAAATAATTACCTCAGAGTTAAATAAAATCTCATTTATATAATTGTCACTTTTCTCATTATTTGACATAATTGAACTTTCGAAATCGTCAGAAACAATTTCGTGCCCTTTGTCTGTAAGAGCTTTTCTTAGTGAGTTTAGAAGATGATAGTCAGTCTCACTTCGTAATCTTGGAACAGAAATAAATATTTTTGCCATTTGTATTGAATGTCTTTATAGTATTACAGCTAACGGTCTCGGCTATGAACAGTTGGGGGGGTTATGCCCTAACTTTTCGGTTTAGATCCAACCTTTGTTTTATGTTTATACTTTGGTTTTATCACTTTCGCCCCAATTGTTTATAGCCATTGTTGTAGCCAGTGCTTTTTTCATTTTCCAAGTTTTAATATTCTTATCGCTCCTTGAATTACCAAAACAAAAACGATTGTTCCGATTATCAAGTCAGGTTTGTTCGAGTTTAGTCAATTGACTAAAATTCCTGCTGTTATCACTCCCAAATTTATTATCACGTCATTTGAAGTGAAAATCATACTTGCTTTCATATGAGCTTCTTCTTTGCTCTTTGATTTTTGTAGCAAATACAGACAAATTCCGTTAGCAATAAGTGCAAATATAGAAACGATTATCATTGTCGAGAAGTCGGGCAATTTTTCTGCTCCGAAAAATCTTCTCAAAACTTCAATAAATCCAATTACTGCAAGAGTTATTTGAAAATATCCAGCGAGTTTTGCAATTCGTTTTTTTCTTGTTAAAGTTCCGCCAACAGCAAACAAACTAATTCCGTAAACAAAACTATCGGCAAGCATATCCAAACTGTCCGCAACAAGTCCCATTGATTTTGAGATTATTCCTGTTGTTATTTCGATTAGGAAAAAAGCAAAATTTATAGCGAGTACAGTCCAAAGTAGTTTTCTTTGGTTTGTATTTTCTTTAAAATCAGTTTGGTCAGTTTGTTCGGTTGAGATTTTCTTTCCGCCCAAATTTAGTTCGAGAACGGATTTTTCGATTTGGTCAATTTGTCCGCTGTGAAAAATGGTCAATTTTCGGTTTGGAATGTCAAAGTCCAAATTCGCAATATTTGAAATTCCGTCCAGTTTCATTCGGATTAAATTTTCTTCCGAAGGACAGTCCATTTTTGTAATCTCAAATATCGTTTTGTTCATTCACAGTTTCTTTTTTCGCATTGGCTACAACGGGCCGCGGCTTGCTGAAGTGGCGACTTCGTAAATTGTTTATTTGTAGCTAAGATACAATTTCTTGCGAAAGAAAAACGTGAATCTACTACAAAAATAGCCATTTTAGCAAACCGCTGTTATGTGACGTTTTATTTTAGTCTTTTAAATAACTCAATTTTAAATTCCTCAAGACTCATTTTATATTTCACAAAGGTTTCTTCTAGCATTTCTATGTATTCAAGGCTTGTACAAGACACATATTTTTTTGCTTGTTTGTATGATATTATGTCAAAAAGTAACCATAAGTATGGTGGAAAATCCTTTTGTTTAGACGTTTTCATAAATACTCTTGTTCCACTTAAAGGAAATACATAACCGTCTTCATTAATATTTGGAAATTCTTTTTCAAATATTACAGGATTGTCTGAGCACAAAAACGGAAGTTGCTCTGGTCTTGAAAGTAAATTATAAGGCATCTTATTTTTAGCACTACGCATTGTATCTGCAAAAGAAAAAAATAATTTATATGCTTTTAGAAATTCAGGATTATTTTTTATTTCATTTTCAGATTCAATTTTTCTGACTCCGTCTTTATCCAAAATTTTTAAACCAACATAATCTAAATCAGTGTTTTTTAGGATAATTTCAAGTAAATCTTTTCTATGAGGTAAACGCCAAAACATTAAATTCGCAAACATGTTTAAGGATTGAACATCATATTCATTTATTCCAAAATTGTTTGAACTATCATTTTCATTTATTCTGGTTAATATTTTCGAAATATTGTTTTCTAAATCTGAGTAAGCCTTTTCAATAAAATCACTTTGTTTATCACCATAAAATATAGTATTCCCGTTTTTTTCAAAGAAATATGATTCTGTTGAGAATTCTTTGCCTTTCTGAACAAACTGTTTCTTTTCTACGTCATATACTCTTATCAATCGAGATTCTTTTGTAAAACCCTTAAGGTAAAACACAGGCAGATAATGATGTCTCCAGGATAAGTTATTCATCTATTTATTCTTTGTGGGTAAAAATGTCACATAACGTGCCGCGGCTTTGCGCAGTGGCGGAACATTAATAATTATTCGAAAGATAAGCAAAATTTGAATTAGCAGATTATTTTCCAAGAAAGATAAACGAGCCATTGCGCAAAACCGCTGTTGGCAGTAGTTCATCTGTAAATCGGTTTCTTATATTTAAGCCAAATTTTAAATATTCCAATTCCGCTAAAATTGGCAATAAAATAAAAAAGCGCACTGTCTAATATTGCTGGAGATTTCAATTCATCCCAATTTGAATCGTAACCATAAATCCAACCCATAATTTGACCAACGTCTATTCCAGCTCCAATGAGAACAACAATTGAAACTATTCCAGCGTAGACCAATTTCTCAACAAAGATTAATTTCTCTGTTGGAATTAAATAAACTAACATATTTAAAAATGTAATTAAGAAATAAAATCCAAATGCTGGCACGCCGTAGTAGTCACCATGATATGGAGATTCTTGAAATATTGAACAGAAAGCCAATAATAATATTATAAAAAATATCCGATACCTAATTACGTTTTCTATCATTCGCCTTTTCTGAAGATGTGTGTACTGTGAATTACTGCCAACGTCTTGGCGCTTGGCGTGGTTGGGGAATAAAGATGCGAGATTTTTCGGTTAAACACAAATTTTCCAAATACAAAACTAACTTTCCATTAAGCCTAAAACCCCAATCTCGCCAAACGGCTGTTATGAGCCGTACCTATTTAAAGAGCTCGTTAAAATTCAGATAAATGTTTCCTGTTTCGCTTGCCTTTCTTCGCTTTTTAAACAATAAATCGGTTAATGTAATTCTATTTTCAAGCACTGCAAGCAAATCAATTCCATCCATAATTATTATAGATTTGAAATCAGTTGAAATTGCTTCTTTGGTAACTCCATCAATTGAGATTAATAATCCAGCTGCATTTTTGAATTTCGTTTCGACTTTAAAACAGAATGTAGCTAAATCACTTCTGTTAACTTCGGTTGCCCATTTAGCTTCTAATAAATAATCAGTATTCTGAAAAGTAAATGCTCCGTCGATTTGTTCGCCATAAATTTTGAATGAACCTTTAGGTTCAAGGTCAAATAAAAGAAAAAGCTTGTATAAAAATTTCTCAAGCTGAAATCCTCGTTGATTAAAATTTTTATTAACGGCTATTATATTGAATTCATCTTTGAGTTGAAAAAGCTCTTGTTCAAGTGATAAAGCTTTTTTTGTATTCAGTTCTGCTTTAGCTTTCCTAACTTTAGCTTCTTCTTGTTCTTTAGTAATTTGAATGAAACCTTTACTTAACGTTCTTAATCTGTTTACCGCATCTTTAGCCTTTTTTGTTTTTGTTCCGTCTTCGTCCCAGTAAGTCAAATTTCCGAAGTCATTAAAATCTGTTACGGCTAAAATTAGATTCATTAAATCAGATTCGTAAATATCAATGCGGTTAGTCATTCGTGTAAGAAGTTCTTTTACAATTTCTCTTTTTGTCGCTGACCAATTTATTGTTGAAACAATTGCAGGATTGTCTAGAGTTAGCTTTACAAATTGTTGTAAATCTTCTTTCTTCCAATAGATGACGGATAAAGCTTCTTTAACCGCTGAGATTGCTTCTGGTGATATTTTCTTTTTCTTAAGTTCCATTAATTATACGGTTTCTCTTGGTATGGCTCATAACGTTCCGCGGCTTGGCGCAGTAGCGACTGCGTGGAACGATTATTTCTTGCTAATATAAGATTTTCCAGCGGAAAATCGAATGTTGTTGTTTATTGATTTGTAGCTATTGTGCCAAACCGCTGTTGTGTGTCAGCCTTTATGTCATTTTTAAAATTTCAATTTATCTCGCTTGCAAAAATATTTAGGACTGATATCTGAATGGACACAACCACCGTTATAATAATTATTTTTATCGTATGGAATGTATGTAGTATCTCCTTTTTTGTCAATTTGTAGATAAACAATTTCTGTTCCAAGTCCGTAGCGAATCGGTATAGTTTGGTCATGTTTTGAACATTTTGGACAAACTGCTTTTCTTCACTTTTTGTTATATTTTCTTGGAATTTCAATTGTAAACTTAACAGTGTCGTTTTCTGTTGGTTTGATAGTTGTAGCATAATTTTCACCTATTCCGATTCCACGGTAAAAAACGTCAAATTCTTTGTCTGAAGGAGCAGAAATTCTAAATTTTCCATCTTGCTCAACAATATTCTGCGCAATAACTAATGTATCGATTCGGAAATCAATAATTAGTCCAACTATATCGTTTTTGTTTTCCTCGTTCGATATTACAGTTCCAATAAAAATCGTGTTTTTCTTTGGAGTTATGAAACCCAAAGTGAAAATTGTCAATATTATTAGTGTTAGTTTTTTCATCGGTAATAAGGTTGCACACAACTTGTTTATATGTATTGTTTTATCATACATATCCTTCCAAAAGGGCAGGATAGTTACAGTTAGTACAATACGCATTCAAATATACTACATTTCATAAATTATCAAACGGACTTTTAATTTGTTGTAAACTATGCGTACTCACATGCGTATAGATCTCGGTGGTTTTACTGCTGCTATGCCCTAGTAACTCCTGTATGTAACGGATATCGGTACCGCTTTCTAATAAATGCGTGGCATAACTGTGGCGAAGCCAATGCAAACTAACCGGTTTCTTAATTTTTGATCGGTAAAGCGCTTGTTTCATAACACTTTGCAAACTCTGTTCGGAGTATTGCTTCTGCTCAATACCTTCAAACAACCATTGTTTTGGTTTGTGCAATTGATAATACATCCGCAACAGTGCTATAATCTTGACGGAAAGTGGTGTAATCCGGTCTTTTTTTCCTTTCGATTGTCGGATAGTCAGAATATTTCGCTTCGAATCTATATCCGCAAGCTTTAGGTTCAGCAATTCGCTTCTTCGTAATCCGCAGGCATAAAGCAAACTCAGCATGGTTTTGTGCTTTAAATTGGAGGTGGATTCCAAAAGCAATTTCA
>NZ_JBPZTE010000006.1:187982-760850 GCF_051908335.1 Flavobacterium sp. MAHUQ-57
ACTTTTGATAAGATGACGAAAGCCGGTGCTTTATGATATAATCGTTGTTGTAGCGTATAACATCCTCATTCGTGATGTCTTTTACCGGCTTTTCCCTGTAGAATACCAAAAATGATTGCAACGCATCACAATAGGATTTTATGGTATTCTGACTGTATCGCTTCGATTTTAAATGTCTGGAAAAATTTTCAATCGCTAAAATACCTTCTTCAGAAGGCATAGACTCTTGTATTGTTTTTAATTTAAATCGGATTCTGTTGGCTTCAGTATCGGGAACATGCCATAACTGTAGGGTTTGGCTCCATTTTGAACCTTCAAATTGCTTGATTCGGGCAATCAGTTCTTTGTTTTTCTCAAAAATAACAGCAATCCGGATTTCTCCGTGGTGTCGTATCAGGCGTGCATTCCATTTCATTTTGTCGGGCTTATAAAAACGTGAATATAAGAATTTTATACCGAATTCACAACCCTGTCAGCGGCGGTTACTGAGCCTTTTGAAGTATCGTAGTGGCTGAGGATCTCGAAGCCATACTAAAGTCAAAAATCCAACAATCCAACAATCCAATAATCGAACAATCCAATAATCCAACAATCCAAATTTCAATTTTTCCCTCTGTTGCAAGGTTTTTTTATGCCTTTCTTTGAATAGTTGTTAGTACACGGTAAATTAATACATCCGCACGCTTACAATTTTCAAGCGCACGATACATTATTACATCCGCACGCTTACAATTTTCAAACGCACGATACATTATTACATCCGCACGCTTACAATTTTCAAACGCACGATACATTATATCATCCACACACTTACAATTATCAAACGCACGATACATTATTACATTCGCACGTTTACCATTACCAAACGCACGATACATTATTACATTCGCACGTTTACCATTACCAAACGCACGATACATTATGTCATCCGCACGCTTACCATTACCAAACGCACGATACATTATGTCATCCGCACGCTTACCATTACCAAACGCACGATACATTATGGCATGCGCACGCTTACAATTACCATCCGCACGATACATTATGGCATCCGCACGCTTACAATTTTCAAACCCACGATAAATTATTATATCCGCACGTTTACAATGATCAAACGCACGATAAATTATTTTATCCACACGCTCAATAGTATCAAATGCACACTAAGTTATGGTTTCCGCACTCTACTTTTTAACTCCCATCACTCCCAAACCGCAATACCCAAGAAGATCTCATAGCATACTCCGTGAAAAACAACGAAAGTACGAAGTGGGAGTGATCCGCGTAGCCGAGGAGGCACGACGAGCGGTTCCTATTACGTCATCCCTCGGCCACAGATTCGCAGGCGAGGTTCCAATCATTGAAGAATCCGTAAAAAGAAAAGCTGTTTGAGCCCAGAGGGCGAGTTCTTTTCTTTTAGGATTCGAAATGAAATTGGAACGCCGAGAATCGAAGCCTTGACTTTTTGTTTCTTTTGTGTCAAGACAAAAGAAAAGAGTAAAAAATGAGTTAGTTTTTAGGAGTAGACTATGCAGTCTTGACCTTTGCTGTGTCTCGTCATCAGAAGAGATGTCAAGACAAAAAAGAAAAGAAAGCACTACGAGCGGTTCGGGTCGCGAAACGTAGTACTGAGTTAGTTTTTGGAGTAGACGATGCAGTCTTGATCTTTGCTGTGTCTCGGCCTTAGACGAGATTTCTGCCTGTCTCGTCATCAGACGAGATGTCAAGGCAAAAGAAAAGAAAAGAAGAACATCACGATTCGTTAGGAATTCGAATCAAAATCCATAAGCTCTTTCAAACGCAAACGACACACCTCCCGTAACTCTTCAAAAAACAGGGTAAACTCCTCCTCAAACTCAAGGTAAAATTCCTGTAATTCCGCCATAGCATTTTGCATATGTGCACGATGTTTTGTTCGGTAATCCATCTGAAACAGTATCATTTCAAGTCCAGCTAATGAAGCATAACTCACCAGCCAATTCCGAGCAATCATATACGGCATCATATTTTGGGTTTTCTCAGTAAGCAGTTCGTAATGTTGCCGCAAAGATTGGTAAAAACGTTCCGCATACTCTTCCAAAGGTTCGTGATGATAATGACTCCAGTTTTTTGCCAAAAAATGGTCATAGATAATGTCCATAATCACTCCCGAATAATGACCATAACGCTCATGCAATCGGTGCTTGCTCTTTCGGTACGTCGGATGTGCATCGGTAAAGCTGTCAATAGTTCGGTGCAACAAAACACCTTGCTGAATCTCCTTCGGGAACTGAAGGTATTGGTTGCCACGAATGCCATCGGCCATGAAATTGCCAATAGAAATCAACTCGTTTTCCCCGGAAAGGTAGATGTGTGCCAAAAAGTTCATAGGTCGAATATAATCATTTCGTATTGAAATTTGAAATTCATATCATTTTTACTACCTTCCAAATTCATATCTTTGCTAGTAATAAATAAAAGTAGAACTCATAATTTAGAATATGACATTAATAAAATCAATTTCAGGAATTCGCGGAACCATCGGTGGAAAAGTAGGAGACAACCTAACTCCTGTTGATGCAGTGAAGTTTGCTTCGGCTTATGGTACTTTTTTAAAACAAAATATTCAGAAAGACCGATTGAAAGTATGTATTGGTCGCGATGCCCGAATCTCAGGCCCCATGATTCATAATCTAGTGGTAAATACCCTTGTAGGTTTAGGAATTGATGTTATCGATTTAGGATTGTCAACAACACCAACTGTCGAAATCGCTGTGCCTTTGGAACAAGCCGATGGTGGAATCATCTTAACGGCTTCTCATAATCCAAAACAATGGAATGCCTTAAAATTATTGAATGCCAAAGGGGAATTCCTGAGCGGTGCAGATGGTGCTAAAATATTAGAGATTGCAGAAAACGAAGCTTTCGATTTCGTAGAGGTGGATTTCTTGGGTGAAGTAACAGAAAACGATGCTTACATGGATATCCACATCGATGAAGTGTTGGAATTGCCACTAGTGGATGCCGATTTAGTTAAAACGAAGAAGTTCAAAGTTGTGGTTGATGGTGTGAATTCATCAGGAGGAATCATCATCCCGAAATTATTGGAACAAATGGGTGTGGAAGTAGTGAAGCTGTACTGCGAACCGAATGGCCATTTCCCACATAACCCGGAACCGTTGAAAGAACATTTGGGCGACATCTGTAAATTGGTCGTGGAAGAAAAAGCCGATTTCGGGATTGTTGTCGATCCGGATGTAGACCGTTTAGCGTTTATTTCTAACGATGGTGAAATGTTCGGCGAAGAATACACTTTAGTAGCTGTAGCCGATTATGTATTAAGTAAAACGCCGGGTAATACCGTTTCAAATATGTCGTCTTCTCGTGCCTTGCGTGATATTACCGAAAAACACAACGGTAGCTACCAAGCCAGTGCAGTAGGTGAGGTGAATGTTGTAGAATTGATGAAAGCTAGTAACGCTATCATCGGTGGTGAAGGGAACGGAGGTATCATCTATCCGGAAAGTCACTATGGTCGCGATGCACTTGTTGGGGTAGCTTTGTTCTTAACCTATTTGGCCAACCAAAGTCAATCGGTTGCCGAATTAAGAGCGTCGTATCCTCAGTATTTCATGAGTAAGAATAAAATTGAACTCACACCACAAATCGATGTCGATGGGGTATTGAAGACTATTTTTGAGAAATACCAGAGTGAAAAGATTTCTACTATTGATGGTGTGAAAATTGACTTTGCTTCAGAATGGGTTCACCTACGTAAATCCAATACAGAGCCAATTATTCGTATCTATACTGAGGCACCTACACAACAGGCTGCCGATGTATTGGCAGATCGTTTTGTTACCGAATTGAAACAAATAGCAGGTATCTAACATACAATATAATGTAACAATAACCCTGGGTTGATAACTCAGGGTTATTTTTTAAGGAATTATAGAATAAAATGTAACATTTCTGTATTTTTCCGACTTAAAGAGTGCCAACACATCCAATTATGAGTCCAATCCGTCTGTTTTTTTGTACCGCTTTAGCCAGTTCATTGCTGCTTATTTCTTGCGCATCCGTTGAAAAACACAATAAAAGAAGAAGTGAAAAAATTACTGTAGAAAAGCTTCAGCATGATATCGACTATGTGGAACGTAAACTCTACAAACTTCATCCAAGTCTTGATTTGTATATCACAAAAGAGCAGTTGAGCTTCAAATTCGATAGTATCCGAAATGTAGTCAATAAACCAATGACCAGCAAGGAATTCTATTTTGTAATCAGTCCGGTGATTGCATCTGTCCATCAAGGTCATATGTCAATGATTCCTATGACTAAACGATATTCCAGAAAAGAACTCAAAAGATTGAAAAAAGCGGGGGAAGGACCTTTATCGCAATTCAAATACGACTGGGAAAACGGAAAGTTGTATGTCATTAAAAACAATTCTAAGTTTTCAGATATTCAATTGGGTACCGAAATAGTTGCAATCAAAAATATCAAACCACAGGATCTTTACAATAAATACAGACAAAGTATTACTTCTGATGGATACAATACAACTTTTCCAAGGAAATGGTTTTTAAGAAGATTTCCAGTGCTTCTTTCGGATGAAATCGAGAGCAATGACAGCCTTAGATTTGAGTTCAAGTATAAAGATTCTGTATTTTTCAAAATGATCAATCGCAAGAAACCTCAAAAGAAGGAAAGATTGGCATCGGGTAAAGACACACTCAGTAAGTCTGTTCGTAAAGCAAATGCGAAATTGGAACGAAAAAAGAAAAAAATCTTTGGATATGATACTAAAACTAAAGAATATAGTAAGTCATTACAATTTTTAGGAAATGATAAATCAGTGGCGTATCTAAAAATTAACGATTTTACAGACGGGAATTTCCGAAAAGCGTATAAGATACTATTCGACAGTATCAAAAAAAGGGAGAGCGCAACTTTGGTTATTGATTTAAGAGATAATCCAGGTGGGAGGATGAACGAGATTATGAATTTGTATTCGTACCTGACCAATCAAGACTTTATTTTGACACAGCCGGCAATAGTAACCTCTAAAACGAGTATGTGGCAAGCGGGTATTTTTTCTAATATTCCGGTAATTACTTATCCTCTAGCAGGTGTGGCTTATCCTTTTTATATGGGATTCACCTATTTCAAAGTGAAAAAGAAGGATGACGGTACGTATTACAATACAATCAATTCATCGAAATTGCAAAAACCGAACCCCAATAATTTTGGAGGGAAGATTTATGTACTTATTAATGGGGGGAGTTTTTCGGCATCCTGCATTCTGTCCACAGCATTAAAGGCCAATAAGGATATTACTTTTGTTGGCGAAGAAACGGGCGGTGATTTCAATGGAACTGTCGCAGGCTTTATGCCGGTTTTGACGCTACCGAATTCGAAAATCAAATGGCGATTGGGTCTATTGGATATCCGTCCGGTAAATCAAACTAACGTCATTGGTCATGGTATATATCCGGATAAAGAAATAGTAAAAACGATTAACGATATAATAACCAATAAAGATCCTGAATTGGAATGGGTTTTAAAAGAGTTAGGGAAATAATGCAAATAAAAAAAGGGTAAGATTTCTTACCCTTTTTTTATTAATGCTTACCATGTTTTCCATGACCTTTACCATGTTTGTGATGATGGTCGTGGTGGTCATCGTGATCATAATGATGCACTTCGATCACTTTTACTTTTTGAGGTTTCGCTTTTTTGTATTTTTTGTACTTCACTACGTGAATTTGATTTTGTACATACGGACGTTCTCCAACAAAATCCAATTCGATTTGAGCACTTTTTCCTAGGTTAATGCCTACAAAGATTCTTGGTACAGCAGTTCGTGCTACCCAGTTTCTTCCGCTTAAGTAAATGTAATTTCTAGAACGTAAATCATAGTACATATTTTCGTCAGGGAAATAGACATATCTTGTTTTTGCACGATACCCGTGAGCCGGTGCCCATGGCGGTGGTCCTTGAGCAAATAGATTATCAGGAACAATCAAAAACAGAAAAGCAGTAATAATAAATGTTCTAATACAATTTTTCATAATTTAATAGGTTAAGGTTATAAAACAGCTAAATATAGTAAATTATTGTGGCTGTTGGTCAAAATTTACCATCCAGTTAATACCGAATTTATCAACAAACATGCCAAAATAAGCACCCCAGAAGGTGTCAGCCAATGGCATGATGATTTTGCCACCAGCTGAAAGACCATTAAATAGACGGTCAGCCTCGTCTTTATTTTCAGTATTAATTGATACCGAAAAATTATTTCCAAAGGTTACCGTACCGCTTCCTTCAGTACTGTCACTAGCCATTAAAACTGTTTCTTTACTGATTGGAAGAGATACGTGCATGATTTTATTCGCCTCTTCTTCTGTTGGTGGAGGGCAATTGTCGTCAGCAGGCATATCTTTGAATCTACCGATAAATGAAAATTCTCCTCCGAAAACCGATTTATAAAAGTTAAATGCTTCTTCTGTATTACCATTAAAAGTTAGATAAACGTTTACAGTTGCCATAATTGATTGTTTTTTATTAGTTTTTTGATTTATTATTTATTCGGTATATTTTTTAAAATTATCTAGAATAGCTTGCCATCCTCCACGCTGTAAATCTACGCTGTGAACATTCTCAGGTTCAAAATTTTCTGTAAGGATTGTCTTTCCATCCAAAACATTAAATTTCACCACTACTTTTCGGCCATCACCATCCATGGTATACGCAATTTTTTGATGTGGAATGATTTCTGTGTAAGTTCCGGTGAAGTCAAAGCTATTGGCACCGTCTTTGGATGCCATAGTTGACTTGAATTGTTGTCCTACTTCAAGATTGTTTTCAGCATTAGGACAATGCCAGTCGTCTGTAGCGAAATTCCAATTAACAATATGTTCAGGATTCGTAAAATAGTCCCATACTTTTTCAACAGGAGCATCTAAAACGGCTCTAACAGAAATGGACTTGGTTTCGGGATTTTCAGCTATTGCTTTCACTTTTTGTAATGCATTAGGAAACATAGTGGTAAAAAAGTCTTCATATTCTTCAACACTTTCTACTTCGACATGTAAAGAAGTGGTGCCGTTTTCCCCAGTTAACACATATTTTTCGATACAACCAGACCATCTTTGAATGTTTTCATTGATGGGTTGTTCTTCATGATTTACAATTTCAGTGATGTGGGAAAAAGCCATGTTTTCAAATGGTTTTTTTTCCACTATTGTAGAAGCCATTCCTGAACCTTTCGGATCTAAAAAATGAATTTTATTACCTACTTCCCAACCGGATATTGCATGACTGCCCTCACAGAAAGCTTCCGTCCAGGTTTCGTAATTATCATCGTCCCAAAGTGAATACCAAACCTTCTCTTTCGGAGCATTGATTTCGACATTAAATTGAAATTTTTTCATAGTTTGTTATTGATTATATTGAATAGTAAGCTTTTTAAGCAGTGTGTTAATTTCGCTTTTTTTGAAAGAAAATGGATGTACACTGTTTTTAAGTGCTTGAAATTTAAAGTCTTAAATTTAGGATAATTTCAGTAATTTTAAGAATTGTTTAGTCATTATTTTAGATTCCATCCGTGTCTGATTAAAACGGTTTTACAACTGTTACAGAATTGGGTTTCTTCATTCAAAACATCTTTTCCTTCGGCATCACGCATAAAGCAATTTTTTATTGGACAATGTGGCAAGCCTTGTGTGTGACCCAATTCATGAATAGCGACTTTAAATAACTTTTCAGTTTTGTTTCCTTTCAATCGGTAGGTTGATGCAATACATGATTTTCCCGGGCGATAACCCAAACCAAAAACACCCCAGTCTGATTTGCTATCTTTGGATGTGCTGATATCTTTGGTGGTAAGACCAATTACCAACTGATTTTGCCCAGCGATATCTGTCAGATAGGCGATTAATGCATCAGCACGTCTGCGGGATTTGTTATGATTCCAGCTGCCTTCCGGAAAAGGGATGTTATCAGCAACTTTTACAGAGGAATAAATAGTCTTCAGATTTTTTTGAACCTCATAAAGATATGCTTTTGGAAACGCATCAAAAGGTTGTAAAACAATAGTTACCTTTTCCTTTTTGGGTGAAGGATTTTGATTGCAGCCGGAAAGTAATAACATTCCCAGTAAAAAAAAGAGTGTATATTTCATAGATTAAGAACTACAGGATAACATGGAACAGCCCACTTTTTCTCGTGCCCAATCCGGCCGTTTAGCAAACCACTTTTCATGATGAGGTTGATCGTCATATGGTTTTTGAAGTAATGTAAATAATTCATCAATTAGGTGGTAATTCCCTTTGTCAGCTTCTTCAATAGCTAATTGTGCCATATAATTACGAAGAACATATTTTGGATTTACAGTATCCATTCTTCGTTTTCTCTCAGAATCGTTTGTAGTTTCCTGTTGCAGACAATTGAGATAAGAATGAAGCCATTCTGTCCAATAGATTTGAATTTGATCTTTGATTTCCTCAGGTTTGTAAAAAGCAAATGCTATTTTTTGAAAAGCGGTTTTGGTATCATCTTCTTTTTTTACATCAGATAGCAATCGGAAGAAAAGAGTATAATCTGTTTCTGTAAGTTGTAAAATTTGTACCAATTGATCGATTAAAATAGCGTAATTTTCGGTTCCAATGAAGAGTCCTAATTTCTCTTGCATCATTTTTTGATATTGCAATTCAAAGTCTTTAGGGTATTGTTCTAAAATGCGTTCTAAATCGGCAGTTTCATTGATGATAGGATACAACGCATTGGCTAATTGGTACAAATTCCATAAAGCAATTTCGGGCTGGTTACCATAACGGTATCTTTTATGTTGATTGTCGGTCGTATTCGGAGTCCAATTCGGATTAAAATCTTCCAACCATCCGTACGGACCGTAATCAATGGTAATACCGTGAATGGACATATTATCCGTATTCATCACTCCATGTACAAAACCCACACGTTGCCAATGAACAACCATGTTAAGTGTTGATTGTACTACATTTTCAAAGAAATCGACATACTTCTGTTTGCCTTCAGATTTTATTTCAGGGAAATATTCCTTGATGGTAAAATCAGCTAATAATTGCAAGTTTTTCAAATCATTTCTGGAAGCTAGAATTTCAAAATTTCCAAAACGGATAAATGATGGAGCCACACGACAAACGATGGCGCCTTTTTCATAAGCGGGATTACCATTGTATAGGATATCCCGTAATACTTCATCACCACTCAAAGCAAGTGATAAAGATCGGGTAGAAGGTACACCTAATGCATGCATAGCTTCAGCACACAAGTATTCTCGTATTGATGACCGCAAAACCGCTAATCCATCTGCAGTTCTTGAGTAAGGCGTTTTTCCAGCGCCTTTCAATTGCAATGTGAGATTGTTGCTTTCGAACAAATTGATAGCTCTTCCGTCACCTAATTGTCCGGCCCAAACCCCAAATTGATGTCCGCCATAACACATTGCATAGGGGTGACTGTTTTCATAAACTGTTTTACCCGAAAAAACATTCAGGAAATCTTCACTGTTCAAATCGTCTTCTTTTAATCCAATAATGAACGCTACTTCTTTTGAAGCATGTAGGAGACTTGGTTTTGAAGGTAGGGTAGGAGTTACCAATGAATAACAAGCTTCGAAAACTTTACGGACTTCATTTTTGGTTTCCGGATCGGCAGGAAGGGATTGAGTGAATTTATTTTGGATAGAAAGTTGCATAAATCGGTGTTGCAGATAAATTTGTTATAAAGCTCAAAAATAATGATAAATGAAAGATAGTAACGTTATAAAATTGGTAAAAAATGTATCTTTGACCCAAATTTCAACACAATGATTGCAACAGAAACTAAAACTTCGTTAGAACAGTATTTTCAACAGTTCAGAGAGAATATTATAGGGATTGATCAAGCATTCGAGTCACCTTTCGGTACTAAAAAAATAATTTATACGGATTGGACTGCCTCAGGACGTTTGTATCGACCAATAGAAGAAAAAATGATGAATGAATTTGGTCCTTTTGTTGCTAATACTCACACAGAGACGACGGTTTCAGGAACAGCAATGACGATGGCTTATCATGAAGCACGTCATATCATTAAGCATCATGTCAATGCCAATCAAAATGATGTGTTAATCACAGATGGAACCGGAATGACTGGAGTCGTGAATAAGTTCCAACGTATTTTAGGTTTACGTGTTGCTGAAAATTTAAAAGAATTCACCAATATACCGAAAGAAGTAAAACCAATCGTTTTTATTTCTCACATGGAACACCATTCGAATCAAACCTCTTGGTTGGAAAGTATTGCTGATGTTGTTGTAATTCCAGCCAATGATGAAGGATTGTTTTGTTTGGAAAATTTTAAAAAGTTAGTCAATCAATACCAAGACAGAAGTTTTAAAATCGCTTCGATTACTTCATGTTCAAATGTAACCGGAATTAAAACACCGTATCATGAAGTGGCTAAAATAATGCATCAAAATGGCGGTGTATGTTTCGTAGATTTTGCCTGTTCTGGCCCTTATGTTGATATTAATATGCATCCTGAAGATCCAGAGGCTTATTTGGATGCTATTTTCTTTTCTCCACACAAATTCTTAGGAGGTCCAGGTACTTCGGGAGTGCTTGTGTTCAATAAAAATTTATATAAAAACAATGTGCCGGATTGTCCCGGAGGTGGAACGGTATCATGGACTAATCCTTGGGGTGAACATAAATACATCGACAATATTGAAGATAGGGAAGATGGTGGAACTCCCGGATTTCTACAGGTGATTAAAACAGCTTTGGCTATTCAACTGAAAGAAAAAATGGGCGTTAAAAATATCCTGGAACGTGAACACGAGATTGTAGATTATGTTTTTTCTGAATTATCTCAGGAACAAAATATCAATATTCTTGCCGGACAACA
Organism: Flavobacterium sp. MAHUQ-57; assembly: GCF_051908335.1. Classification (NCBI taxonomy): domain Bacteria; kingdom Pseudomonadati; phylum Bacteroidota; class Flavobacteriia; order Flavobacteriales; family Flavobacteriaceae; genus Flavobacterium; species Flavobacterium sp. MAHUQ-57. The sequence continues at coordinate 198,900 of NZ_JBPZTE010000006.1, forward strand.
CAAACAAAGATTAGGAGTAATTTCGTTTTACATAGACGATTTACATTACAATCTTGGAGTGAAATTATTGAATGACCGTTTCGGAATTCAAACCCGTGGAGGATGTAGTTGTGCTGGGACTTATGGGCATTATTTACTGCACGTAGATCAAGAAACATCCAACAGTATTACGTGTAACATAGATACGGGGAATTTGGAACAAAAACCGGGATGGATTCGTATGTCAATACATCCTACAACAACCAATTCGGAAATTCAATATGTTTGCGAATCTATTCGAGCGCTGGCTCAGCATCATAAAGAATGGGCAAACGAGTATGATTATAATCCTAAAAGCAATGAATATTTGCACAAACAAGCCAAACTTACCGAAAAAGATCTCGTAAAAAGTTGGTTTACGATATAAAAAAAAGCGCAGGTTGAACTGCGCTTTTTTTATGGAATTATTTTCTATGTTTCCATCTTTTATGTGTCCAAAGATAGTATTCCGGTGCTTCTAATATTTGTTGCTCTACCTTTCGAAGATAGGTTTCAGTGATTTCAAAGTCTGGAATCGATTGCGTGTTTCCATTGGCCAATACATCGAATGAAGCTTCATAATAACCTCTCTTTACTTTTCTGACTTTAAGCTGAATTACATTCATATCAAATTCTTTAGCCAAAGATTCTGCTCCAACGTGAACTGGAGTAGTAATCCCCATAAAGCTAGACCAATAATTTCTTTTGGACAATCTTGGAGTTTGATCACTTGCGAATCCATAAACGCACAATATGTTTTCTTTATGGTTTTTGACAATTGTTGCCTTGGTTTCCTTGGTAGTTACTAATTCGGCTTTGAATTTCGAACGAATGTCACGCACCAATTTATCAAAATGAGGGTTGGCGATTTTTTTGTAAATACCTATTCCTTTGAATTTTACATGTTTATTCATAGATATCACCCATTCGTAACTAGCATAATGCGAAGCCATAAGTGTGATGCTTTTTCCTTCAGATTCTAATTGTTTGTAGACTTCCAGGTTTTTGAACGTAAAACGACGCTCCATTTCTTTTTCGGATATGGTTAACGTTTTAATCATTTCCAAAAACATATCGCACAAATGTTGAAACGATTTTTTTTCTATTACCAATCGTTCTTCTTTACTCAAGTGAGGAAGTGCGATTTCAAGATTTTTTCGCACTGTTTTTTTACGATAACCGATAATATGATAGACGAGAAAGTAAACTACATCTGAAAATAAATAAAAAAGTCGGTAGGGTAGTATCGATATTAGCCAAAGTAGCGGATAAATAATGACAAAAACTAAGAATTGCATTGTTGAAAATTTTGTTACAAATATAGAGTTTTATTCTTGTCTGTGGTTTTATGCCTTTAAAATGGTTTTGCTATCTTTACTCTAAATTAAATTTTATGAATCTTTTTCTGATTGCAATTATTGCAGCTAATGTACTTTATAGCTATAAAGGCTTTAACGATATCTCTTTTTTTCGTAAAAACGAATTTCATACCGGTAGCATTCGTGCAGGGGAACAACATCGAATGTTTACATCGGCATTTCTACATGTTGACTATGTTCATTTGTTTTTCAATATGTTTACGCTTTACATGTTTGCTCCAGTTGTAATCTATGGATTGGGAACTTTTTCGTTTGTGCTGATTTATCTCGGAAGTTTGATTTCAGGCAGTTTGTTGACCATGTATTTTCATCAGAATGATTTTAATTACCGAGCGGTTGGTGCTTCCGGTGCTGTTGTGGGCATTATCTTTAGTTCTATTTTAATAAATGACAGTCTGTTGTTTTTCGGATTCATTCCAGGTAGTATTTACGGAGTAATTTATTTACTATCCTCCATCTACGGAATGAAAGAGAAGAATGATAATATTGGACATACAGCTCATTTCGGTGGAGCCATCGGCGGATATGCTATTACTTTATTTAAAGATCCTTCTTTGTTTGTGGATAATACCTTTATGGTCATTGTATTAGCAATTCCAATTGTTTTTCTTTTTATTTTAGAAAAGGCGGGGAAGCTATAATGGCACAACTTTTGAATACTTTCAAAACAAATTAAAAATAAATAGACTATGAAAAATTTAGTAGCAATCGTAATAACATTTTGTACCATGATGACTTACGCGCAAGATCAAAAATCAGTTCAGATTCCACAAATTAACGTTTCCGGAGAAGGAAAGATAAAAGTTACACCTGATATGGCGACAATCACAATAGGTGTCGAGAATACAGGTAAAGACGCTGCAACAGTGAAAAAAGCGAATGATGAAACTATTGATAAAGTGTTGAAATACATCAAGAAAAACGGTGTTCCTCAGACTGATTTTCAAACTACTCAAGTAAGTTTATATAAAACCTACGATTATGAGAAAAAGAAAAACAATTATGTAGCCAGCCAAACCATCACAGTTACATTAAAAGATATTAAGAAGTATGATGTTTTCATGATGGATATCACAGATACTGGAATTACGAACATTAATGGAGTTGAATTCAAATCTTCGAAATTGGAGCAATACGAAGCGGAAGCACGTAAAAAAGCGATTTTGGTTGCCAAGCAAAAAGCAAATGATTATACTAGCGCATTAGGCCAAAAAGTAGGAAAAGTGTTATTGATAACAGATAATTCAAATACTTATTATCCACATCCGGTAATGTTCAAAGGAGCTAGAGCAGAAGCCATGGATGCTGGTGCTCCAAGAGAAACACTTGCCATCGGCGAAATCGAAATTACAGCAAATGTCAATGTAACATTTGTTTTAGAATAAATGAAACCCCGATTATCGGGGTTTTTTTATGTCTGGTGTTTACGGTTGTACTTCCTTTGTTATATTTGTTGTAAGAATTTACTTTTACAACAATGATTTTAAATAAAGAATCGATAGGTTTAATTTTATCCGGTGGTGGAACAAAAGGATTGGCGCATGCCGGAGTTTTAAAGTTTTTAGAAGAGCAAGGAATTAAACCCGTTCAGATTGCCGGAACCAGTGCTGGAGCGATCGTTGCTGCGTTGTATGCCGGTGGTCAATCTCCCGAAGAAATCTTATCCTTTTTCAAGTCGATTTATTTTTTTAACTGGAAGCATTTTACGTTTAAAAAAGCGGGTATTATCGATTCCGAGGCTTTTCGACTCTATTTCAAAAGTATTTTTGAGGATAAAACATTGGGTGAGTTAAATATCAATGTACATATTACGGCTACTGATTTGGTCAAAGGGAAATTAAAAGTATTTGGTAACGATACAAAAATTGTAGATGCTGTTCTTGCATCGTCCTCCTTTCCCGGAGTTTTGTCGCCTTATGAAATAGATGGTAATTTATACAGTGATGGAGGAATTTTAAACCATTTTCCAACCGATATACTGCAAGGTCGTTGTGATTCCTTGATAGGTGTTTATGTGAGTCCAATTCAAAAGATTGAAGCGAAAGATTTGTCTTCCATCCGATCGGTTACCTCACGTGCTTTTGATTTGCTTTCTGCTAATTCGAATACGCATAAATTCAATATTTGTGATTGGGTCATAGAACCTGAAGAATTGGTCAAATTCGGCACTTTTGAGACCAGTAAGACAAAAATGGATATGATTTATAAGATTGGATATGAAGCTGCCAAGGAATCCTATCAAAACTTAATATAAGTAAAAAAGAAAAGCACTATCGAAATAATTTTAATGTAAAAGATTAGAAATATTTATTCAATTGAATATTTTTTCTGCTATTATTGAAAATCAATTCATAACTTTAATAACAATAAGTGTGAAATTCTGTTTTCCATTTATTTTCTGTTCTCTTTTTGTCCAAAAAAGACTTTATAACAAATTGGAAATACACAAAAACAGATTATCAATGAAAGCGAGCTCACCAGCGTTGGTCCTGTACATTGTATCAGGTTTATTATATTTTATAGCAGTTGTTGAAGGAATTGAAAATTTGACTCTAATAGTAAAGCCAATTATTATACCTTCTATTTTTTTTTATTATTGGCAAGAGAGTAGAGGGAAGATTAGTTTTTGGTCTTCAATGATTTTGCTGTTGTTGTTTGTTTCGGGGATTTTAAATCTTTTTTATGACGAAAGAAGTTTCTTTTTTGTAATACTATCAAACTTTATTGCCTATTGTATTCTTTTGTGTTTTGTTTTTAAAAACATTTTTGAAATTAAATTTCAATTTCCGGATAAAATAAATTTATCCTATATGATTTTGATGTTCTTGTTTTTTTTGAGCTTGTTATATTTTAGCTTGGTTTTAATGTTCGATTTACAACTTGAATTGTATTTACTAATTATTGTTTACGGAATCTCATCAGTAACATTTGGTTCATCAGCTACTATATTGTATACGCTGCAACAAAATCAAACCAATTTTTTTTTGATGATGACGAGTTTTACTTTTATTGTAAGCGATTTGTTTTTTGTAATGTATCATTTCTACAATAACTTTATATTTTTTATGGGTATAAGTATATTGAGTTATGTGGTATCGTTTTATGTTTTGGTGTATTACTTTTTGTTGGCTAAAAAAGATTTTGAGTAGTGAAGAAATAAATAATCTGGACTTAGTGGTTTTAGTAAGGTGGAATAAAAAATGAGAACCTTTAGGTTCGCCTTTATTGTGGGGAGAGCAGGATTACTGCACTTCGTTTCGTGATCCTGAGTAAGGTTTCCTTACTCAAGCTAATTAAAACAAAAAAAGCACTCAAGTAAACTTGGTGCTTTTCTTAATTTAATTATCTTGTGGGGAGAGCAGGATTCGAACCTGCGAAGGTTTCCCAACGGATTTACAGTCCGTCCTCGTTGGCCGCTTGAGTATCTCCCCAACTATATTCTCAATAGTTTCGCTCTCAAAGCGGTTGCAAATATAGAATCATTTTTCGGGTTTCCAAACAAAAAATAAAGATAATTTTAAACTTTTTTGTAAGTGATTGGTAGTAAATACAATAAAAAAAGCCCAGCAAACGCTGGGCTTTTAATTTTTAGGATTTTAAAGGCTATTTTGCTAATAATTCTAACACTTTAGCTTTTAATTCGGCACCATAAATATCTCTTGCGACAATATTTCCTTTGGCATCAAGAACAAATGTGGAAGGAATACTTTCAATACCGTACAATTTTGCGATAGGTTCATCCCAGTACATTAAATTCGATACATGATTCCAAGTCAATTTGTCTTTCGCAATGGCTTGTTTCCATTTCGTTGCATCTTTATCCAAAGAAACTCCAATGATGTTTAATCCTTTTGAATGTAACTCGTTATAAAGTGCTACAACATTTGGATTTTCCTTACGACAAGGAGGACACCATGAAGCCCAAAAATCAATAATCGTAACTTTACCTAATGATTGTTGTAATGAGATTACTTTACCTTCAGGATTCTTTGCGCTAAAGTTGGGTGCAGGAGTCTCTTTTAGTTTACTTTTTTTTTTGGACCTGGTTGAGACTCTTGTAATGCTTTCTCGTAATCATCAAGATTTTTTTGAATTCTCTTACCAGTTGAAGTTGATTTTACACTACTGCTAAGGTTTTCAAAATGTTTTTTTGTTTTTGCAATATCAGCTTGTGGTGTTGCAAACAATTCCTGAATGATTAATAATGAAAGGAATGAATCTGGATTATTTTCAACAAACTTTGTTTTTACTGTAGTAAACTCTTCATTTAATTTTTTATAATCATCCGTCAACTTTTTCATTGTAGGAGTATCTTTCTTAGCCATTGCTTCCCCATAAGCCTTTTCGTTATCTTTTTCAAAAGCTGCTACTCTCACTTGGACTTTCATCAAGTCTTTTCTGTATGCATTAAGCTGATCATTAGTGGTACTTCCTGAAATAGTTGCAACACCAAGTGCTAAACTGTCTTTAGTTCCTTTTACATTAATGTTTCCTTTTTCAAGAATTAACATAAATCCACCAATTTGATCAAAACGTACTCTGTGCATTAAAGGCTCTTCTGCTTTTCCTTCAAATTCAAATTTACCATCTTTTACAACCGTTGTATCAACTCCTGTAATACCAGTTGTAGCAGATTCATTTTGTTTTTCTAAATAAACCTTAGTTCCATCAGGCATTCCTTTGATTTCTCCTGAAACTTTATACTTGCTACATGAAGCGGCAAGAACAGAAAGGGCAATAATTGCTAATTTTTTCATCAGTTTTATAATTTTGTTCGCAAAAATAAATGATTTGTTCAGAAATCAAACTACTTTTATACTTTATTTAATACTTGTTTTGTGTGATTCGGGAAAACGCAACATTTCAATTACCACCCAATACTTTTAAAAATACTTTTTGTGTATTCACAGAAGTAAATGTGTCAAATCTACAGGACAGAAGTCCGGATTTTGAGAGTGATTCTGGAAGTAAATATTATTATACAGAACAAGGAATGTACCGTTTGTCGAACCATTGGGGTAGATTAGGCAATTCCAAATGGCGTCTTATTGAAAACGGCGATACATCGGCTTCAAAAGTAAAACTTGGTTATGCCAATTGGGAAGACTTTTTTCCGGATAACAAATACGAAGCCTTGTATTATGTAACTGTCGATTTTGAAACTCGAACAGTATTGTACCAACATAAATTAAGCAAAAATTATGACGATATGGCCGTAGTGAGAACCAGCGATGATACAATGAAAAGGGTAAGACAGGCTCGTAACATTTTGCATTTGACAAATTGGGCAAAACATTTTCCAGATTGGGAAATAGAAGTACTCAGAAAAAAAATTGTAACCGATTTAATCTATACCAACAAAACTTTGGATGAAATTAAAAGACAGTATGCATGAGCAGAAATAACGACGAAAATCGAAACAAACACAATAGTAAGTTGCACAAAGCAAAAGCAAAAGCTGCAAAACAAAAAGTTGAGCGCAAGGCTCAACTTAAAGCTATTTTGAAGAAATTTAATGAGAATGAAAATTCTGATTTACAACAGTAATTCAATTCTCCTTTTTTATAATACTTTGCTTTGACATACAAAATCCGATTTTGGCAACTCAGTTTTGGCAATTGCGTTAAAGCCACCTTCAATTTCAGTAAAATTACGGTAACCGCGCGCTTGTAAAATGGAAGCCGCAATCATACTGCGATACCCTCCGGCACAATGTATGTAAAAATGCTCTGAAGGATCAATCTCGTTTATCCAGGTATTGATATAAGCTAAAGGTTTGCTATAGGCTTCATCAAGATGTTCAGCACTATATTCTCCTTCTTTACGGATGTCAATTACTTTGTCTTTTTCAATGTTTAATTCAGCAGCAAATTGCGTAGCCGTGATTCTTTTAACGGCATCCGTTTCTTTTCCAGAGTTTTCCCACGTTGCAAAACCACCTTCTAAATGCCCGAGTACATTGTCAAAACCAACACGGCTTAAACGGGTAATGGTTTCTTCTTCTTTTCCGGCATCACATACAATAAGTAGCGGTTGATTTACATCGGCAATCAATGTACCTACCCATGGTGCGAAATCACCACCAATGCCAATATTGATTGACTGAGGGATGTGTTTTTTGTAAAATTCGGCAGGATTGCGCGTATCTAATATCAAGGCATCGGCCGTATCCGCTAGTAGTTCAAAATCATTCGCAGACAACGCTTTCATTCCGTTATTCAAAACCGAATCGAAACTGCTGTACCCTTTTTTATTCATGGCTACATTCATACCAAAGTAGGCTGGAGGTGGTGTTAACCCATCCAATACCTCAGTAATGAATTCACTTTCCGTCATGTTGGCTCTTAAAGCGTAATTTTTTTCTTTTTGTTCTCCAATGGTAGAAACGGTTTCTTTACTCATGTTTTTACCACATGCAGAACCTGCTCCATGTGCAGGATATACAATCACTTCATTAGGAAGTGTCATGATTTTGGAACGCAAAGATTGGTATAGAGTAGCTGCCAATTGTTCCTGAGTCATATCAGCGGCTTTTTGTGCCAAATCCGGTCGACCTACATCACCAATAAATAAGGTATCGCCTGAGAAAATGGCATGCTCTTTTCCGTTTTTGTCTAACAATAGGTAAGTAGTACTTTCCATGGTATGCCCTGGAGTGTGAAGTACTTTAATTGTGATATTTCCAATGGTGAAAACTTGATTGTCTGTTGCAATAAGCGCATCGAATTCTGGAGTAGCCGTTGGTCCATACACAATAGGTGCTCCGGTTTTGGTACTCAAATCCAAATGTCCCGAAACGAAATCGGCATGGAAATGAGTTTCAAAGATATATTTCAGTACAACACCATCTCTTTCCAAACGGTCAAGATACGGTTGTACTTCGCGAAGCGGATCAATAATAGCGGCTTCACCATTAGAGGTAATATAATAAGCTCCTTGAGCTAAACATCCTGTATATATTTGTTCTATTAACATACTACTATAATCTATTCTTTGTTTGCAAAAATACTATATAAAAACGTATAAAATTAATGATAATTGTCACTTTATAAAAAGCTCTTTTCCAATTATTAAAATTCCCATAACCAATACAAACCAACCAAAGGCCGATTTTAATTTGCCTCCTTCTACTTTTTTCGAAAGCATAGAACCAATGAGCATTCCAATGATCGCCATAAAAGTAATTGAAAGCAATACTATTAAGTTAATCGTGATGCCGTTGATGATGTCTGCGGAGAAACCAATAAGCGAATTAATGGCGATAATCAATAATGATGTGCCCACTGCTTTTTTCATTGGAATACCTCCAAAGAAAATCAATGCAGGAATAATTAAGAATCCACCTCCAGCACCTAAAAAACCGATGATAAATCCCACCAATAGTCCTATAGCGCCCAGTTTGTAATAATTGATCTCCGTTTTGCAAAGCTCGGTTTTGCGGCTAATCATGGCTTTGGACGCGAGCAGCATTACGACTCCGAACACCAACATAATTAAAAGATCTTTGGTAACTGTAATTGATCCTATTTGAAATAACGAATGAGGTATAGCCGGCAAAATAAATTTTCGTACAGTCAATAAGGAGAGCAAAGAAGGGATAGCGAAATAGAGAGCTTCCTTCAATTTTAAATTTTGAAAAAGGTAGTGTTTGTAGGAACCAATCGCAGCTGTAACACCAACAATGAATAAAGAATAACTGGTTGCTAATTCAGGATTCACTCGGAACAAGTACACTAATATAGGTACTGTAAGAATAGAACCACCGCCACCTATTAGGCCTAAAGTGATTCCGATGGCAACCGCCGCTATGTAACCAATTATTTCCACACGATTTATTTTGATACAAATTTGGGGTTTAATTGGATAGCAGTCAGTAACAAATGTCACACTATTTCAAGAGAGGCAAAATTTCAATATGACTACGGTGCAAATTCACCAAACCGCGTTGCTCCATTTTTTTAAGTAATCGGGAAACAACCTCACGGGAAGTGTTCAGTTCGGAAGCAATTTCCTGATGAGACAATTTAACATCGTTGCAACCGCAAGCTTTTTGATGTCTCTTCAAATAAAATTCCAAGCGCTCGTCCATGGCTTTGAAAGCGATATTATCAATAACCATTAAAACTTCTTCAAAGCGTCTACGATACGTTTCGATCACAAATTCGTACCAAGACCGATGATTGGCCATCCATTTTTCCATGATTTGTAATGGGATCATCACTAATTCTGCATCTTCAACCACTTTAGCCATGATCTGACTGGTTTCTTGTTTCGTAGCGCAAATCATCGAAATGGCACACGCTTGTCCGGGTTGTAGGTAATACATGAAAAACTCGCCTCCATCCTCATCTTCTCGATACACTTTTACCTTACCGTTTAAAATCAAAACCGTATTTTTAATGTATTGCCCGGAGCGAATCATTACTTCACCTGCCTTGACAGAGTGGATACTTGCATTTTTTTCCACTTCTTCAAGGAGTTGCGGACTAAAATTTGGAAAGAGTTGCTTTAGAGTTGCCTTCATGATGCTGCTGAATAATCCCTACAAATATACTATTCTGAAATTGGCTTGGCCTGTTATTGTTTCGTTAAAAATCCTATATTTGGCTAAACAGACTAAAAAACATGACAAATACAACAGGTAGAGAAGCCATTTTTAGGCATTTGGATGGTATTGTATTGATTCCGATTGCCTCTATTTTAAACAAGAAAGGAATTTTGAAGCATCTATTGGATGTGAAAACCACTTCACTTACTTCACTTAGTGAAACTTACAAAGCCAATGAAGGGTATCTGAATGTAGCATTAAGAGCTTTGGCCTCGCAAGGTTTTTTGGAATACCATGTGGATAATGTAGCCAATGAAGTTACCATTTCGATAAATGATTCCAGTGCCTACGCATTTTCTCAATTTTACAACTACGATGGAATCAGTCGATTGCTTTTCACGACCGATGTTTTTACAGCCAACACCATCACTTCAACTTCTATCGGGCAACTGAATCCGGAATTTGAGAATTACAAGAAACAACGCCAGCAGATTTCAGCTATTGACTCTTTTGAAGGCAAAATTCAGTTTCAGATTTTAAAACATATTGAAGGCTATTTGGCCGCTCCATTGATTGTGAACTTGGGAATGACGGGAATGTTTCATAAGTACTTTATGGAAACGTCTTTCAGTGCGGATGAATTTCATAAGGAACCGGAAGCTTTCACGAAAATGCTCGATTTCTTTACTGATTTGGGTTGGTTTACGGAAAGAAACGGTAAATATCAGTTTACTGATGAAGGACTGTTCTTTGCCAAACGTGCTTCCGCTTATGGTGTTACCGTGTCGTATCTTCCCATGTTGAAAAATATTGAAATGCTCCTTTTCGGTAATCCGAATGCTTTACGGGACATTGCAGTCAACGAAACCGAAATTCACGTCAACCGTGAAATGAACGTATGGGGAAGTGGAGGAGCACACAGTACCTACTTTAAAGTGATCGACGAAATTATTATCGAATTGTTCAATAAACCGATTGCCGAACAACCTAAAGGAATATTAGACATGGGTTGCGGAAACGGGGCTTTTTTGCATCACATATTTGATGTAATTGAAAGACAAACTTTACGGGGTAAAATGTTGGAAGAGCATCCTTTGTTTTTGGTTGGGGTCGATTACAATCAGGTTGCTTTAAAAGTAACAAGAGCCAATTTAATCAAAGCCGATATTTGGGCCAAAGTGGTTTGGGGTGATATTGGAAATCCCGATTTGCTGGCCCAGGATTTAGCCGATAATTATAAAATTGATTTAAAAGACTTACTCAATGTACGCACCTTTTTGGATCACAACCGTATTTGGTCGACTCCAGACAACCAGCATGGAATTACAAGTCAGTCTACAGGCGCATTTGCATATCGTGGTGTACGACTATCCAACAATCAGGTGGAAGCGAATTTATTGGAACATTTCCAAAAATGGTCACCGTATGTACAACGTTTTGGATTGCTTTTGATTGAATTGCATACAGTCGATTCCAAAATCACAGCGGCCAATATCGGAAGTACACCGGCAACAGCTTACGACGTCACACACGGATTGTCCGATCAGTATATTCTTGAAATTGATGCTTTTGTGAAAGTGGCAGCATTGGCAGGACTACAATCGGAACCAAAGTACTTCCAACGCTTTCCACATACCGATTATGCAACGGTGAGTATTCATTTGTTAAAAGGGTAGTAGAAGAAAAATTAGATAGGGATAGCCAAATTTTGCATTGCAAATAATCAAAGAAGAATAGTATAATTGGCTATCCCTACACTTAGTATTTAACCTAAATGATTACCATTAGGTTACACTCCAATTTTTTTCTTTGATTATACTATTAAAGTTACGGAATTTAATTGAGATGCAATGTGTTTTTTGTGTAAAAAACTGTATAGCTGTAGTTTAGATGTTTTTAGGTAAAAGTTTACTATCACGAGATATTGTAGTAACTTTGAATCCAAAATCGATACAATGCCAATTAATTTCACCGAATTAAAAATAAGAGTCCAAAAAGTTATTGACAGTATAGTGGCAAAAGAGCAGAAAACGACGGATTTACGTCTCACTGAAGCCAGAGAATTATTGGAAGAACTTACTGATTTTGCGGATAACGATGAAGATTTGATCGAATTGAGTCGGTACCGTATTTTGTTGGATCAATTAGAACAAAAAAATGGCCAATAACTGTTATTGTGGTTCCGGTATTGCATTTTCAAACTGCTGTGAACCTTTTATATTAGGAAGTGAATTTCCATCAACCGCTGAAAAATTGATGCGTTCGCGTTACTCAGCCTATTGCACTCACAATGCAGCCTATTTGATAGCAACCACACACAGCAGTACCAGAAAAAATCATCATAAAGAAGATATTTTGAGTTTTGCCCTTGAGAATCATTGGGTGAAACTAGAAATTTTAACCACTTCCGAAAAGAAAGTGGAATTCAAAGCCTATTACCTTGACAGTAATTTAAAAGCCCATGTGCATCACGAAAAATCTACCTTCCAAAACGAAGAAGGCAGATGGTTTTATGTGGATGGCGAGTGGTTTTGATCGACTAAGGTAAATTCTAAAAAGACAACTGCAAACCGGTTAAAATATTCCCAGAAAAGAAGTTGCTATTACTGATTGTCTGATATCCTTTAAGGTTGTATTTTATCATTGGTTCTACATTCAATTTCATCATCTTGTTAATTGTATAATCGAAACCGAAACCAAAATTGATTCCAACAGTAGCATCCAATAGTCCTTTGGTTTTTCCTATTTCATAGTGGTTCCCATTACTGGTAATTGCAGTTACTTTATTTTTATTTAAATACAGAATACTGATGCCTCCAATCGCATTGACACCTATTTTTTTGTCAATCACTTTATATTTAACTTCCAAAGGAACCTCTGCATATGAAATTTCCTGAACTAGCGTCATTTTTTCCGATTGATTGGACTGATTGTAAATTACCATATTCGAGTAACCATTAGTGTAAGATAGGTTCGAATAATCTGTTGTATTCACCGGTACATCTTCAGTTTTAAAATTCAAGTTGGTAAAACCGATACCAATTCTTGAACTTAGTCTTCCTTCGGGCGTATAACACAAATAGGCACCATAACTCCATTGTACTGCAGAAGTTTTCGAATTGTTGTTTAGTCTGGTGTCAATCGTTGAGTTATTTCCTTTTGCAAACGAAAGTGTTGGCGAAACGTAGCCAAATACGCCCAATGGATATACTTTAATTTTCGGCAAAGAATCCTTTTTTTGAGGTTTTACTTCGGCTATTATTTTTTTGGTTTTCTTTTTTTCAACGATAGGTGTAGTAGACAAGCTGTCTAATTTTTCTTCTTTCGGTTCCGTATTAGTTAACTGCAAAGTAACCGGATGGGTTTCGTTGTCATTTTTTGTAGCATCAGAAGTGGTATCCGATGAAGTACTTGGAACCGATTTAGTTGTACGCTTTGTAGCTGTTGTTGAAGACACCGCTTTTACCGGTTTGTTTTTTTTAGGCATTTTTTTTCTGACACCTACTTTGGTTTTCGGATGTGAAGTGCTAAACTGGTTCTTGCTATTCGTTGCTCCTGTTGTTCCAGTTACTTTTACTTTCACGGGTGCTTTTACTTTTTTCTTTTTTACCACATAACTATAGGTTTTCACGACTTCGTATTCGTCATACTCCGGAGTAGATTTTACCAATCGTTTTTTCGTAACCGTCACTTTTGTTGCCTCTCTGCTGTAGTAGGTTTTATCCGTTCCAGTTTTCGAAATCGGATGTAAAGAAGTTGTGCCTCCTGACTCGGCAATTCCGGTTTGTTTTTTGGACTTTATTTTCGGATTCTCCTGATCCGGTTGCAAAGTAGTCACTTCTTTTTCCGAAGTAGCCGTTGTTTTACTGTTGGAATTGGCCGTACTACTATTTTCAAGCTCGGTCGAATTGACAGCTTCCTGTTTGGTTTCTATAGTATTTTCAGCAGTGCTTTCAGTTTTCAAATGCTTTTCGTTTTCCGAACTTCCTCTTGTATTGCCTACCTTATTTGAGATGGGATTACTTTGATTGAATTCTGTACTGTAAAGCAAATCGCCTGCTTTTTTATTTCCCGTAATTGCTGGGAAGAAATAATACAAAGCTCCCGACGATAATCCTAAAATTAAAAGTGCAGGAAAAAGCCACACGAACGATCTGCGTTTCTTTTTGGTGTTTAAATCGTTTTCAATTTTAGACCATAACGCATCGCTTGGGCTTTTGTCCAAGTTTTTAAGTTTGTCTTTAAATGCGCTGCCTATATCTTTTTTATTTTCCATGCTGTTTAGTATACGTTGCGGAAGTAATATGGTTGATTTTTTCTTTTAAAATTTGTTTTGCCCTATGTAAGTTCGATTTAGAAGTGCTCTCACTTATCGATAACATTACTGCAATCTCTTTGTGCGAGTAATCGTCTAATTCATACAAACTAAAAACCAGTCGGTACTGATTGGGTAATTCCTGTATGAGTTGTAAAATACTATCGGCAGGAATATCAAACTCTTCGACAGTTACCGTTGTGTCTTGTGTGTACTCGTCTTTAATGGGTACAAGAAAAAAGCTTTTACGGTACGAACTGATGGCCTTATTGATGACAATACGCTTCATCCAGCCTTCAAATGAGCCTTTGTTTTCAAACTTTCGTATTCCCGTAAATATATCAATGAAAGCGTTGTGCAGATTGTCTTCCGCTTCCGCTTCATTACTGCAATATTTTAGGCTCAACACAAAAAGAGGCTGTTTGTATAAATGATACAGCTCTTCTTGTGCTTTCCGGTCTTGCTTGATACAATTTTTTATTAGTTTCTCTAAACTCAAAATGGAATAAGGTTTCTATTTGTTGTACCGATAGTTTCATCGGATACAACCAAAAATCGGTTAAAAATAGCGTATTACTCGGGTCTTTATGGTATTCACCACTGGAATTTTTGAACTTGTGCTAGTAATTCCTGTTGAAAAATCGATTACCACAGCGGTTGCACTATCGGCTTCGGTGGCACTCCAATAAGAAGTAGCACTAAAATTACCCAATTGTTGTGCATGTAAATTAGTATACAATGTATTCAATTCGTCAGCTGAAGGTAAAAACCAATCTTTAAACTCACTTGCAGCGATATGGTATAAGGCTTCTTTTGCGGCTACAGTACCATTATTTAGCGGATTGCAGACAGCAGGAGTTGTATAATAATCTACCAAGCTATCATGAAAATTGACAATATTGATACTGTTTTGGAATCCATCTCCTAGGGCACCCGAAGTGCTATTGGGCACCGAAGTGTTACTGCAACCCCATTCAAAAAAATCCAAATCGCTTGATGCAGCTTCCATATACCTCCAACCGAAGCTGTAATAGCCTTTATCATAGAACACAATGCCTCCAGCCGGACCAA
This sequence comes from Flavobacterium sp. MAHUQ-57, assembly GCF_051908335.1. NCBI lineage: Bacteria > Pseudomonadati > Bacteroidota > Flavobacteriia > Flavobacteriales > Flavobacteriaceae > Flavobacterium > Flavobacterium sp. MAHUQ-57. Next base: position 214,231 of record NZ_JBPZTE010000006.1, read on the forward strand.
CATCGCCAATTGCGTAGGTGGTTGTCGTTTCGCAAACTTGGGAAAGTATTCTATTTTTCGGTTCATTGAAAATTACCAGAAAGTCATTACTGATGCCAACTGCACGATCGATATTCCAATAGGTAGCTACGGCAGAAGTTCCTTCAAGATTGATGTTGAGGTGCAGTTCATCGTTCACATACAAAAATGTCCAAGTACCCAAATACCGCTCGTGATTGTAAGTAAAACGCAATGTACCGTCATTATTGGTTTCAAATACGCCTCCGGCATAGGTATTGTCGCCGTTTCGAGTGTATGGAACAGTCCAGGCACATTTTGTAGGGCTCGCACCACCACCAAATAAACCGGAATAATACACTAGGATATCTTCGCGTGAACAACTTTCTATGGCCACCTTTAACTCGTCATTATTGTTTACGCTGAATAGCGATCCATCAGCCAGAGTTGTTTGGATGGGATAACTGATACTGATCGCTTGATGATCAGGCAAGCCACCCAAAAACGAACTGAAATCATCATCTCCGGTGAGCGACTTTTCTCCGATAATTTCTTGATTTGAATTGTAGATAAAAACTTTGAACGGGTAGATGAAATCAATACAAGTAATTCTATCCAAAGGTTCGTTACTGTCGGTGCTTATTTGCGACAGTAATTCAAACAATTCGGAGTCCTGAGTAATCAACGTTCCAGCTGAAGTTCCCGCTTCAAAAGGTTCAACCTGGCAACTGAAAAACAGTCCGCCAATTAAAAACAATAGGAAATAAAGAGTACGACTCCGATGTTTGAAACTACTTTTATAAGAACAAGTTTCAGTCATTATTTTCATAACTTAGGCTTTAAGGTTATCCTATAGTCAGAAAAAAAACGAAAGGTTGCGTGATTTTTTATTTTTTTTATCAGTTAGTACTAACGCAGTAAAACAAAAGAAATTGTGCCGCTACTTTTTTTTTGGCGATTCAATAGTGTTCAACCAAAGTGAAGTGTCTGTTTTTTAAAATAATTTTCCCTGTATAGCCTCCTTTTGTTCTCCACCAAAAACAAATTCCGCAATGCAATCAAACTGTTTACGGTCTGGATTGAAACGTCTCAAAGCAATACGATCACATAAAAAGGTGAGGGAGGGTGGGGCAAATAGAGCATAGGCCTTGGCAATTTGTTCTGGAGAAAGACGGCGTCCGATTGAGATATGGGGTTCACTGCTTTTGATTTCGGTTTTGTAACGAAACTCCTGATGAAACTCTTTCATTATTGTTTTTAGTCCCTCTTTACAGGAATCGTGGGGAGCCAGAAAAAAGGCGCCATTAGGAAAAGTATCGAATCGGTCAAAGTGCGTTGGAATAGCGGTCAGATAGCGGCAAATCGATGAGAGATGGTTTTGAATAGCATTGAATTCAGTGACTGGTAGCTCAAATTCATTCAGTGTGATGTGCGCCACCGAATTTTTGCTATTGTACCATCCGATGGTAGCCGCCAGTTGTTCTTTCATTTGTTGAACAGTACTGATAATTTCAGGAGAAGGATGCAATACGATAGAATACCGTTCAATCATGGGGTTAAGCAATTTTGTATTATTCACAAATACCGTCTAGACTGCATGATTCGCCATCAAAGGAAAGCGGTTGCGGATTTTCAGATTTCCAATGACTAAAACGTTCACGAATTACCTGAAGAAAATCGGCTGGTTGTAGTGCACCACTAAAAGTGATTTTGTTATCGATCAGAAAAAAAGGAACACCGCGTAAACCCATCGATTGCGATTGTCGGATGTCTTGTCGTACTTCTTCAGTATAGGCAGTGCTATTAAGTACTGAATGAGTTTCGGCAATGGGTAAACCTACTTCTAGGGCGATGGCTTCCAATTTGGAAAGCGAACCAATGTCTTCACCGTTACAAAACACGGCTTCAAACAATCGTTGCTCCAAAAGGGAATCCAATTGGAACTGTTTCGAAAACTGCAGTAAACGGTGGGCAGTAAACGTATTGGTCCATTGCATTCGATCCATATCAAATGTTATTCCGGAACGAGATGCCACTTGAGCCACATAAGCATTCATTTGTCGCGCTTCTTCTACCGTAATCCCTTTATATTCTGCCAATACTTCGTGTGCATTTCTTCCGCTCTTCGGATAAAAATCAGGAGCCAGTTGAAAGCTGTGCCACTCGATGCTAATTTGATCCCGCTCGGGAAATTCCGTCAATGCCATATCGAGATTTTTCTTCCCGATAAAACAAAACGGACATAGCATATCCGACCAAATAGCAATTGTCATTTTAGGTATCATCGATAGTAGTTTTATGGGTGTAAAGTTCGGAAAATTTATGGCTAGTTGTTTATGGTTTGTTGTTTATGGTTTGTTGTTGCAGTTTTACATTTCGTAATAGCCAATTTAATAGTGAAAATTACGGTTTTTCCATATCAAAATTGGAGGTTTTCCCTCATAGCGTGTAAGAAAAAGCGTATTATCTTTAATTGATTATTAACAAACTAAAAAACAACCTATTATGAAAAAGTATTTTGCGTTGGCAGTCAGTGCCATCTTCCTACTTGCTGCAACGGTTTCTTGTGAGAAGAACGATATCGAGCAGGAAGGCAGTTCAAAACAGCAAAACCAGAAAGCAACGGTACAAGCTTTAGCACCTTGTGCACCTGTGTATGCTTTGGTGTTATCCGGCTCAAGTGGTTCGCCTGTTCCAGCAGGTTTTGCCTCAACGATCTTTAAAGTGGATTTATGTGCCAGTCCGACAGGCTATAACTTTGTTTCTATGATCAATGTAGGAGGAGTTCCCGTGCGTTCGGTAACCGGATTGTGTGATATGCCCGGTGTTCCCGATTTTGCTTGGGCAGTAACCGGAGTGAATTCCAATTTTCCGAGTAGACTATTGAGAGTACAAATTTCCACCGGAAGTGCGAGCGTAGTTGCCACAACAACCGTTCCGTTACAGGATATCGAAAATTATGGCACTACCGGATTGTTTGTGGCAGTACGAGAAGGTACCTCTCAATTGATGAAAGTGTCTGTTCCAGGTGGTGTATGTAGTGTTTTTGCTCCTGCTGGACCTACACCGCAATACAATGGATTGACCGTAGTGGGGAATAAATTTCACGCCATTTCCGGTAACACCAATCTGATTTGCAATCCAACTTACGGCGATATTTTTGAGTACAACACGGCTGGGGGACCGTATGTAGCGAAGTATTCGTATAAAAATCTAACGGCAAATCCTAGTTGGACCATGAAAGAACTGGGATTCCATTTTGATGCATGCTGCGGTAAACGTTGGACCGTTGGAAGCTCCATGGGGATTATTTCGAACAATATCAATATTACACCTTGTGTATTGCCTAATCCTTCGTTCTTGTTAAATACGAGTACGACTGGTCAGAACTACAGATATATCTATGATTTTATGCAGAAGTTTTAAGTAACACAATTTTGCATGGGTAGCACCCAACCGGACAGGTACTTCATCAGTTCGGTTCGGGTGTTTTTTTATGGATTGCCTTACCAATTACTTTCAACACTACAAAGGGTACCGATTTACATTCGGTTAGTCAATTTAAGAAACATTACACCAGCAATAGAAACCATGACCACCAAAATTAACCAAGAGGCAGTTCTCACTTTTGGACTAAGATTTTGATTTCGTTGTATTTGGTAAAAAGCGTAGCCATTAACGACTAACAGTACCGCACCACAAATACTAACGATAGCCTTGTCGTCACAGGCATATACACCCAACATCATTGCCATGATTAAAAAGGAAAGTCGCATACCGTAGCGTTCCATAAAAGGCAACTGTTTTTTTTCGCTAAGAGGATGCAATTCCGCCAGCAATTGTGCAACGAGTTCTTTCTTTTCGATTTGTGTAACCACAACAATCGACTGTGCAGTTGATGTACCTTTAATTACAAAACTTCCATTGGAATATTTGATAATTTCTTGAATTTCCGATTTTGGGATTCGGATTGCTGGGGTATCTTTTTGCTCCCTCAAAACATAATCGGCATCTACCGTAAGAACATAACTCAATAGCGCTTCTTTCTGTTTTTTTAGATTTTTAGTAATACTGTTGATGAAAGTATACCCCATGACTACTAACGGAAGTACGTAGAAAAGGAAGTTGTCGTTCTGATTGTCCCTATTGATGTATAAAATCACTAGGGCAATACAAGAACTCAACCCCATTATAAGGAGCAATTGGTTGCGCATTTTTGTATGGATTTCAGGGTAACGATCGGGATCAATTTTGAACTGTTGCATAATTATAGAATGGGGGACAATTGTAAGACTAGCATAAAGAAATCCTAGCGTTCGCAAATATAGTAAAAGAAAAAATTGTCAGCTCGTTTTTTAAAATAGAGTACCAATTACGACGATAAAGGTCCATCTGTACCAGTACTGGAAAAGAACGGAGGATTGTCGTTTCTCCATTCGGTATAGTTATCGCTAATGATTTGCAGAAAATCGGTAGGTTGTGCCGCTCCGCTAAAAGTAAATTTATTATCTACTAGAAAAAATGGCAGGCTACGCATTCCAATGGTTAGCGAGTGCCTCATGTCTTTTTTTACGGCATCGGTAAAGTCGTTGCCTTTTAAAACCGAAAACGCATCTTGTACCGGAAGTCCGATTTCTTCCACAATTCGAAGCAGAGTTCGGACATCGCCAATATTTTCTCCATAGCAGAACACCGCTTCAAACAAACGTTGTTCAAGCGAATAGGCAGAGCCTAAAGGTTTCGACCATTGCAGTAAACGATGTGCCTGAAGGGTATCGGCCCATTGCAAACGATCCAAGTCGAACTGTATACCGGCTTGTTCAGCCATTTGAGTAACATACACACTCATTGCTTTGGCCTTGTCTAAGGAAACCCCTTTGTATTCGGATAAAATTTTAGGTCCATTTTTTTTCGATCTGGGGTGAAAATCGGGCGCTAAAAGATAACTGTGCCATTCGATAGCCAGACTGTCGCGATCGTAAAATTGCAGCAGTGCGCTATCGAGGTTTTTTTTCCCGATGAAACAGAACGGACACATAAGGTCAGTCCAGATATCGATGGTCATCTTTGCACTCATGGGAGTTGGTTTTACTATTTTTTTTGGTTGGATGTTCAAGGTGGGGAAACCTTGTTCTTATATAGAGTTGATTTTTTTTGAAAAGGTTGGACGTAAGTCAACATTTTTTTTTGCCCGTACTCCGAAGTGGGTAGGAATTTGAATACAAAGTGCTGTATGTTAGTTCAACATCGGTTGGTGGAAGTATTCGAGAAAGTAAAAAAAAAAATGTGGCGATTTCATTCTAAAACGAAATCGCCACATTGTATAATGGAATTTGAAATAGACCTATTCCTGATATTCAGCTACCACTTCCGCATCAAATTCCATGTGATCTTCCACCTCAGAAACCACCGGTTTGGAAGCTTTCAATGCGTTGAATTTTTCAATTTGTTCCAATCCGTCTTCCTCACCGCTGAAGTACGGGAAAACATCCATAATCGGAGACTCCGAAATGGCCGGAATCGTATAATCGCCCATGGTGTTTTTCATGGCAAACATTGTATTGTCAAAAGCCTCTTTCACATCATTCGCCTGTACCAGCAAATAAATATTCGTTTTACGTTCTTTGCCACTTTCCTCATCATAAGCGGTTAAGGCCACTTTAGAACGGAACCAACGGTCGGCATTTTCAAACGGATGAATCTCATTGTAATTGGCTACCTTGATGTTGGTTATCTTGAACTCCTCACTAATATAACTCATCATTTCCTGAGTAATTCTAGATTCCGCTTCCGTATAGGATAACGCATCCACCAAATACGGTTCGGTAGTTACCTTTTGGATACCATTTTCGTCAATTTTTCTGAATTTTACTTTGCATTCATACCACGTTGCACTCATATTTTCACTTTTTAGGGAGGGCAAATGTAAATTTTAATTCAAAAAGAAAAGATTTGTTTTTTAAGTTTTTTTGAATGCCTAACCCTTACAGGGTTTTAAACCCTGAATGGGTTAGGCTTCATTCGATAATTATATTTTCGATGGCTGTAAGATCTTGTTCTTGTTGATGAAAAAAGATAAAGTTTTCTAAACCGTCATAGGTTTTTAAAACAGTTTCTCTATTTAATTTTGTTGGCTTTTTCGAAATAATTGTTGAATAAGAACTCCAAGGGTAATCTACAATACTTGTAACTAATCCATGGTGTACAGGATTGTTATGGATGTAAAACAGTAGTTTTTGGAAATAGCTTTCGGAATCGACTAATTTTCTTTCGAATGTTCCTTCAAACAGGCATCCTGTTCTACCGTATTTTTTATTGATAGCCTGTGTGTATGCATTGAACAAATGACCAAATTGCCTAGATGGTTGTTTTATTTTGAAATTGTTTCCATCGTTTTCATTTGTGGTATATTTTTCTATTTCCTCTTTGTCTTTGATACGAACTAAAATGTGAAAATGGTTTTTTAGTAGACACCAAGCATAGGTCTCTGCGATGGGATCTATGTACTTTGAATACAATCTGAGAAAATAATTATAATTTTCGGTTTCAAAAAAAAGGGTTGCACTGTTGTTGCCCCGATTGTAGATATGGTAAAAATGACCATATTCTAGAGGTTGTTTTAGGTGTGGCATTGTTTATTACTTTAATCATGGCTAGTATAGGTGCTAATTTACACTTTTTTTGTGTTTTGATATTGGATCTAGTTTCAAATCTTAAAGGATGGCGATCCATTGCCTAACCCTTACAGGGTTTTAAACCCTGAAAGGGTTAGGCTTCATTCAGTTTCGTTAAAAGCGTTTATTTTGAAAAGCAATTGGAATTTGATCGGATCGTTTTTCGAGAAGGGATAGGTTTCGTTCATCACCCGTTTCTCAAATTTTTTCATCAGTTTCAAATCCAAATCGTCTTTGATGGCAAACAAGATATCATTGTGGGTTTTGCCCATATCGAATTCGACGATAATTTTTCCTGATTTGTTCGATTTTAGAAACAAATCTTCGAATATCGTATTGATTTTGGCCATAATCCGATTCAAATCTTCCACCGACGTGTTTTCCAACAGCACCTCATCCGAACTCAGTAAAATCACTTTTTCCAGTTTGGTTTCCTTTTTGCCTTTGGGAACCGCACTAATTTCCACACCGTTTTGATAGATGTGTTCCTTTTTGGCTTGCGTACTCGCTTTCCAGGGTGCTTCGTCCAGCCACATCAATTTCAGGTCATTGGGTAACAAATTCAAAATATAATTGTGGTCTCGGGTTTCGACAATCAGTAAGGGTTCCTCAATATCAAAGGAAATGACCGACCAGTAGTACTGCAATTCCGATGGTGTAGCTTTGCGAATCTGAAAGTCGCCCGCTACTTCCTTACGCAATTCGTTCCAGATGATTTCGGAATCCTTTACACTCTGGCACATTTTGCCTTCGATTTCCAAATCGTTGACATGAAACGTAACCTTGCCGTTTTCAATCTTTTGAATCTCGGGATGGTCTTTGAAGCGCATCCACAATACCGGACCAACAATCAAATGGTCTTGCAATAGTGCCGATCCGTTGCTCGACAAACCTTCCTGAATCCGCTGTTTGGCCTGTTCGATTATTTTAGGATCACAGTAGTGGTAAACCACACCTTCCGGAACACTAATGGTTTCTTTTTTTTGGGCCGCAGCCGTGCCGATTACCAACAGTATTAGAAAAAGGTGCGCGATTTTCATGAGAGGAAGCTTAGGATACGTACAAAGGTATTGAAAATCAAGTGAGATTAGGAGAATTCGACTGATTATTCTGCTTTGTGGAACTGTATTGGAAGTGCCCGACCCAAAGCAGTGCCTACTTCGCAACTGAAACCGGCGAGTATAGTGTATTGGTTTGTTGCTTTCAGCCTTCAGTCGTACTCCAAATTGAACAACATCCCTAAAATCCGGTTGTAGGAACTAACCTAATATAGTGATGATTTTGGGGTGTAAACCTTGGCAATTTATAGGAATAATCCTAATAAATACGATACAGTTCCTACCCATCTTTGTACTCAACAATAACAAACAAACTACTTAAAAAAAAGTACTATGAAAAAAATTATGTTTACAAAAGCACTATTGCTTTTTTGGGGATTCGTAAGCGCACAGTGCGTTCCGAACGGAGCTTTAACCAGTACCTGTACCGGGAATGGTTACAATGTTGCCAATAATTGTGTCAATGGGTGGACTGCGAGTCACGGTACACCATCGGTTTATGGCACGGTGGGAACCAATACCTGGGCTTGGTTATGGTCACATTCGAATACTGGGGAAGGTATTGTGACCAATTACAATTTTCAGGCTGGAAGAGTTTATCAAGTAACGTTTGATGTTCGCGCTACTACGAACATTAGTAATCCGAATGCGACAGTTCTGGGTTCCACTTTAAATGTACGTGCAGCCTCTGGAATTTCGGGAGGAACAAGTACTGCAATTCCAACACCTTCAAGTTCACAGTCCATTTGGAGCAGTACGGTGGCCAATGCCGGTACGGGATGGCGGACGGTAACGGTGAGTTTTTCACCTACAAGTAACCAAACCCAATTGTGGTTTTATCCTTTAATGACTGCAAATTCGGGTGCCAACGGTTCGGCACAAATTCAAATGGAAGTCGACAATGTGGTGGTGATCCCTCCGGTAACTTCGGTGTTTCAATTTCAAAATGCAAATGGTGTAGCAACAACCGATTTTTGTGATGGGGAATCCATTTTCATGAATGGTACCGCTTCCTTTGGGGAAAATCAGTACTATATTGATGTTTGGAGAAGACCCATCGGTTCCTCTTCCGCTTTTCAATGGCAAGCACAATTGGGTGCAAACGGCTGGTCTGCAGGACAAGTAGGAGTATTGAATTTGTCCAACCTATTTGCGGCACAAAGTTATGCCTTTGCCAGTGGTTTTGAATACCAAGTAAAACTGGCTACCGCATCAACACCTTGTGTATCGTGGGTAGAAAGTACAAAAGTGTTCCGCGTAACCAACAATTCGGCATCCGCTGCCTTTACCTTTAACAGTTCTTGTGCTGCCAACGGCACTATAACGGTAACCGCTACGGCAAGTGCTACGGCACCGGGTTTGAACCAATGGTGGGCATTAATGGAAACCAATGCACCGGGAGCTGTTTCGGATGCAGCTACGATCGCTCAGGTAGGAGGGATTCAATCGGGGACAACGGTAACATTCACCGGATTGAGCCATACCAAAAACTACTACATCAAGCATGGTGTTTTCGGGAACTGTGTGAATTGGACCGAACAACGTACCGCGTTACCACAAACGGCAATGTGGGCCAACTATACCACCAATTTCAACATGGCGCCAAGTGCCAACCTGAACGGAACCGTTACCGTTACGGCGGCAGCGCATAGCAACCCTGTGTTGGTCAACCATCATTGGTCGATTTTTGAAGCACCCAACGGTTCTACTACCGGGAATACCAACGTAAGCGGGAATCCGGATCAGTGTTGTTCGAATGCCAGCGCCACCTTCTCTGCCAATTTGGTAGTCAATCATTGGTATTACATCAAACACGGTATTTGGAACGATTGCATGCCATGGAACGAAACCCGCAAAGCCTTCCGTGTAGTTGTACAAGGTTTATTGGCCGATGGGTCTCCGGACTATGCCATTGAAGAATATATGATCGAAGAAAAAACCAAGGAAAGCCGAACTTCCGCATCAGCAACCACAGAAGATATCGTTTTGTATCCGAATCCGGTAGCGGCAGGAGCCACCCTACAATTGACAGTGGGCGAGAGAAAAGTAGCCGATGCTCAGCTAGTGGATTTTCTAGGCAACACCCATAAATTGGCTATAGGAAAGAACGCTACCCAATTGATAAGCATTCCTTTGAACGCGCAACACAAACCGGGCATCTATACCCTAAGAGTACGTTGTGCCGACGGAGCCGTGATCACCAAAAAGGTAGTGATTGAATAAAATCGTTTTTTTTTTTCTAAAATCCGTTCAGGGTCTGGTACTTTGAACGGATTTTTTTTGGAATAGCGTAGTCTATTGCTTAGATACAATCGTTGCGCATTCACGAAGTGAGTAAAAAGGGAAGTGGTCTAAAACTATTGTGTTTTTGAAATTACTTCACCAATTCCCAATTTTCCAAGACCATGGTAACAATGGCGTGTGGCCACATTTCCAGTCCCATCAAACCGGGATACACCGGAATGATACTCGTGGAAGTCCACGTTTGTTCGATAGGAGTGAACATCACAGCGCTGTATTTCAGCCTTTTTTGAAACGGATTCTTAACCGATAGCGTGGTTCCGATACTGGTTCGGTCTTCGGCATTCTGGGTGAAATCGATTTCGATGGTTTTTTCGGGATGCTTGTTTTCCGGCACCACTTGCATAGCGGTAATGGTATCTCCATTGGTTTCACATTCCACGAATAGCTTTTCACCACAGTACAATTGTAGGATCTTTTCTTTCACAAAGTACGGACTTTCCGGGATGTTGGCGCCGTACTGATGGGTTGCATCGGCAGCAATCTCTAGTGTGAAGGCTTTGCGGTGGGTTTGCGCCATCGCTACGGTAGCAATGCTAAAAAAAAGTAGGGCGACTATTTTTTTCATAATTGAAGTAGGTGTTTAAGGTAAAGATAGTAAAATAACTTTCTTGTTGTCCTGCTGACGATAGGAAGCATCACATAATCCAAAACCTTATTTTTAATAGTCAAATAATTTCAACGAACGGATGCACAATTGTCCAAGGCATTATGGGATTGCATTTCCTTTTCGAATTCTTTGGGCAATGCGAGTTGGGTTTTGCAATAATCGGTTACGGTATACTGTTGGGTTTCGGGACGCTGGTATAACTTCCGGCTCGAGTCAAAAATTTAATAATACAATTTTTTGTGGTATCTTGGGGTTGGAAGCAAGGGCAGGGAATTCACGACAGCGAAGGGTTTCCAAAGAAATCAATTCTAAAAAAATCAAATAATGATAAAATATTTTTTTGTATTCTGCTTTTTAATCAGTTGCAATAGCAATTGTCCGAATAGAAATATTGCAATGAATTACCTGATAGATATTAACCAACTTGTAAAAGATAACTACAGATGTAAAAATCATTTATTTAACGATTTCGGAAATGAAGAGTTGAAAGACTACAAAGTGGTGTTTTCGGATAAAAGATATGAAGTCGTTTATAATAATAACAAAGTGAGGCTTTTTTTTGATAAAGAAAAAGACATGAGACTCGCAATTGTTTCAGCAGGACCAGAGTTAATCAGAAATAGCCTACGACCGAATTCCTTGTATGTATTGGATGATAAATTGATGCCCATTTATTCAATATCGTTATTAGAAAGAAAACATAGAGTCTTTAAATACGAATACAAGAAAGGTGTAGTTTATACTAAAATAGCAACGAATAAAGAGAGTATGGGTATCAATATTGACAATATTCCTTATGACGAGTTACTATCATTGATAAAGAGTATGGATACCTACTTTACTTTCGTGAATACCAAATGGAGCGATAGTGTATATTATACTACTCCTCTTTGGGTGGATGAGAATAGATAAGGTAATCTTGTTAATTGGAAACGCATGGTAAAAAGAGGAGATAGAGTGGGGTTTTATGGATAGACATTCACCATTTTAATATTCTTCCTGAAGTTCCTGAGGAGGAGCGAAGTTTTCAAAACGGATATAGCTGCCTTTCTCATACTTCTCGTTTTTGATATTTTTTTTCTTACCGTTTTTGTCAATCGTATTGACGATGATTCTGTCCTCATACACTTCAACATTAGCAAACTCTCTTAAAGAATCTCCCTCAATTTTAGCAAATGCGGTTTGGCTACCACCATACACCCTGAAACCGTCGATGCAGTCCAAAATTTTGTTGTATCGTATGTTAGGGAACTGTTCCGAGTTTTTGAGAAATACCAGTTTACCGCTTTTTTTGTCAAAAATGAACAATTTCCGTATTTCATTAGCTCCTCTTGCAGCTACTGAAGACTTAAATGTAAAGTCATTATAACCATCATTATTGAAATCAGAAAAAGCAACGTCACAACCCGTTATACCGTCTTTTAGAAAATGAAGACGCTGTACGGGTTTCCATTGGTTTTTTCTTTTCTCAAAAAAGCAGATGGCAACATACACACTGTCGGCATTCCTGAATTTTTTCAATTCGAGTTTATTCCTGCCTTTTACCCCAATGGTAGTACTGTCCGTGTATTCTTCTTCCAATACAGTCAAGGTATCTTTTTTCGGAGCAGGTTTGTCCATTGATTCGATTGTTGTCTTGACTTCTTTTTTGTCATTATCGGCACAGCCCATAAAAGCAAATAGGAGGAAAGTAACAAGGAGCACGTGGATTTTGTAGGGCATTTGTATTGTCGCTTTTTTTTGAGTTTGTAACACTATAATAATTTCATCTTCCTTTGTCATGCTGACGTAAGGAAGCATCACATAATCCAAAACCTTATTCTTAATAGTCAAATAATTTTAACGGAGTGATGCACAATTCTTCAATGCATTATGGGTTTTCATTTCTTTTTCGAATTCCTTGGGCAATGGGAGTTTTGTAGTACAATAATCGGTTACGGTATACTGTTGGGTTTCGGCATCAAACACTACAACTTCAGTGGTGCTCAAATCCGAATTGTACGTCCAAATGTTACCCTCCTTATCGACATACAAACTCCAATAGTGGTAGTTGCTGAACATCCGGTTCATACTTTGTTGGTACACTAACTTCCCTTTGCGATTGGTAATGCCAAAGAACAGCGAACCATCGACACATTCTTTGAGATGCAAATAGTTGAAATTCTTGAACATAAAATACCTTCCGGGTTCTTCTACAAATCCGGAACGGATGGATTGTATCGGCTTTTCGGAATACCGGCAAGAAACTAGGGAAAGTAGGACCAGGAGGTATAAGGTTTTCATGAGGATGGGGTGTTGTATAGTACGACTTTAACTAGTAAAGATTTTTGCGCAATCCTTTTTATATTTTTCATTAATCTCATCATTAATTTCTAATGCGATTCCTTTCATATCAGGAAATACTTTTGAATGTGTTATTTTAAACTTTGATTTAAGTTCTTCAAACATTTGCTTTCTAACTGTATTTGGAATAAAAATTTTATAAGTATTTTCTTCAAGCACATTATAATACTCATAACTGTTGTAAAGTTTGCCAAAAAAAACAAAAACACCTTCTTGAGCAATCAATCGTGGATCGTTAAAATGGGTTTGTATGCATATTGGTAGATCAATCTTTTTTAGTGTGCCAAAATCATTTAAAGCTAAGTCAAACACAATTTCTTGATCATTTGATTTCAGGTTGGTGTAATGTGGAGAAATGATATAAATACTAGAACCAAAGTGAGAGTACCCTTTTGGAGTGTAATCATTAGTAAAATTACTGCTTTCATCCATGAAATCTGATATTTCATCATCGATGTTTACATTTGATTTTGTTTCTTTTGAGAGCGAAAAATAGAGTGCGATTAATTTGTTTCTTGTAAAATCCAACAATCTAGTAGGGATATCATAGTGTTGCATTAAATACAAATAATCAATTTTATTAAGTTGTTGTGATGGGCGCATTAAATTGTCATAAGCCACTATAAATTTATCTAATGCTGCAAAATCAGATTTCATTATTGCATCCGATTTTCGATAATTGTAATTATGTATTGCCCCGCTATGATCTAATCCGATTATTTTTTTTTCTCTGAACAGAGAAGGTAATAAATAATAAGCGGCATTACTTTGACCTCTAAACCACAATTCATGATTGTTTTCATTTTGAATGTCAATTACTATTTTTAAATACTCGTCTATTGATGTGGCAACTCTTAGTTTCATGAATTGATTATTTTATGTATTGCTAGAGATTAGTTTGTGAATAATTGATATGGGCCAATATGTTTTTTTAAGAGTAAGCTCGATAGCACGAATTTATAATCCCTGCTAAAGAAAACCACGATTACTCAGATTACTCTCGAGCCCTGCGAACTGACGAACTAAATCCGTACTATCGGGAAACCGTTCATCCATAAAAATTGTAATACTCAATAGAAACATACCCTACAAGATTTCTTTAATTGAAAAATTTTTAAGCTCCTCATTTATTTTACTACGCATCGATTCTTTGATTTCTTGATTCCCCGTTCTTTTTAAAAATTGGGGGCTATGCAGTAATTGTAAAATCCTGTACGTTTTAAAAATCCGCGCTACTATTTCACTGTTTTTTTGAAAAGAGGACAAATTAAATTGGTTTTCAGGAATGCTTATTTCCTGATCGAAATCGACATAAAAACCCCTGTTTTTATAGTCATCGAATTGTTCTAGTTCGTTTATTCGTTGGGCTGAAATCGCAATAGGTCCTACAACAGAAAGTACTTTATGAATTCCATTGAATAAGTTCATCCAAAACTGATTTTTACCGGTAGCATTAGTAGCGTGAATCTCACTGACCAGTGCATTTAGACTCTCTAAAATTGCTTTGATTACCTCAATCAATTTGGCCAACTCATGTCTAATTTTATGATTGGTGAAAAATTTTTTCGCGCCATCAATTCGATACACATGATAGCCTTCCGAATGCAGTAAAACGAGTATCGCCTTGATCACTTCCTCAGAACTTAAAATCAGCAACGAATTCGCAGTACTGTAGGAAGCATTAGACTCCGCAAGAGTGATTGCATCTTTTTTCAGTTGGAGTGCATTCTTGAAAATGGGTGCATGAAGGCCCTTTGAGCGGTGAGGGGATAGGTTTAAAAAGTTAGACATTGCGAAAACTTTTTATCCATTCTTTTCCCTTTGGTAACCCTAAATTATGTAGATTCATCAACATAGTGAAGCGCTTTCTTGGATTGTTTTATTTTCTTACAATATACTCAATAAATCAAAATGGAGAAATAGTTGTCGATTTTTTTATGTACTCTATTTTCACCCTTTACTCCTCAAATTTCAACTGAGGATAACAATGAGAAAAAAGGGGAGTGCTTGATTGGATGTAAAGCTTTATGGCGTAAATCACATTCGAACGTAGCGAACTGATGAAGTAATCCGCTTTATCCGGGGTCTAATAAAATATTATCAGACTACTTCTAAACTAATCCCTTTGTCAGTAACATTAATTATTTTGACATTGATAAACATACCAACTTTAAAATCCTTAAAGTTTAAATCCTTAAAATTTTTTTTGTGTAACAAACCATCACTCATTCCTTCAATTTTTATGAATACACCAAAATCAGTAATATTTTTAACTTGACCTTTGAATTGTTTTCCAATAGAATCCAATTTGTTTATGACATTATCAACTGAAATTACTTCAATAGATTCCGCTCTTAGTACTCCCGAAACTGATTTAATACAATAAAATTTAACTTGTGAACCTTTAAGATTTTCAACGCTACGTAACTTCTTTTTTAAATCTTTCTTATGAAAATCTATTACTATACCAAGTTCATCTTTTATCCTACCCATTTTACCGTTTTTGTGAACTAAAATAATCCTACCATTTGAAATTGGAATATTTCCATATCGTTCATTATTCCAAAAAGTTTGAGCTTTAGAAAACAAATTTGCGACTGAATCAACTTCTTGAATATTTATTTTATAAAAATCAAAAAGTCTTATGTATTCTCGTTTCTCACCCCATTTATTTTCTGTAATAATAGCAGCAATCAGTTCAGCTAATAGTTTACCATCATTAACTCGATTAAGTTTGAATAATATTTTAGCTTGCAACAAAAATAAACCAATTAAAAAATGAGGTTCATTACCATAGTATGTAGCTTCAACAGCTAACTTCCAAGCCTTATTATATTCCTTCTGTTCAAAATAAATTTCTGAAATATCACGGTATAAAAACCACTTATCACTACCTGCTTTACTTTTTAAGATTTCTTGCAATAAATCTTCCCCTTTTTCATGATTTCCCAATTTATCTTCAGAAAGAGCTATTCGCATTTTTAACCAAGTGTCATTATTACCATGAAAACTTTCAATTTTATTTAAACCAATCTCACACCAATTAATACATTCATTAAATTTTTCTAATTTTAATAACAACTTAGTATTTAATGAAATAAATTTTTCAAAATCTGAAGAATAGCTATCCTCTGAATCTTCATTATTTGTACCCTCTTTAAGTGATAAAAAATCTGGATTAATTAATTCTAAAATTTGTTCTACTTTATTTTTATTAAAAGATTTACTGTAATTTTTAGCTAATTTAAATAATGAAATTGTTACTGGACATGGATAACTTTCATCCTCTCTTAAATTCTTTTGAGGGACAATTTGAGCCATTTTAAGTATTTTAGCCTCATTACTTATAAGTTCTTGCTTATTAGTATGTTTTACAAGTTTATCAAAAACAAGCCAACCTAAAACATTAGTCACTTTCTCTTCAGGAAATTTTTCTCCTAGTTCAAACGCCCAATCAATATCTGTATTGGAACATTCAATTTTTCTTAGCGTTTGAATGGTAAAAAGGGCATCCCAACCATTAAATTCGTCATTATAATCCTTCCAAATTTCATGATAAATTTTTACAGCTTCTAATGGATTGGAATCCTTTAACATTCTTGCTTGTTGTTCTAAATCCCTTTTCATTATCTTACTAACTCTTTTAAAATTTGTAAAATCTTTTCTGTCGCTACTTTGTTTGTAGTAGAAACTATATGTAATCTTGTAACAAACCCATCACCATTGTAATTGAATTGCAAACGAGTAATTTCAGAATCAAGGATAACTTTAAAATCAAACAACCAATCATGATGATTAAACTCATAAATAAAAGCTTCTTTTTCAAGTAACTTCTCTTGAATTTCAATAAATAATTTACTTTGCCAAGAACCATCATTAATAAAATGATAGGGTTCTTTAGTCATATTTTCGGAAGTAAATAGATTTAAAACCTCATCACTAATGGTTTGATTAGCCATTAACTTAAATTCATTCTTATTGTTATAGGAAAAATTGACAGTTAAATGATTACCCTCTAACTCAAAAAGATAACGTTCTTGAAAATTAAAATGACTAACATTAACTAGTTTCAACTTATCATGAGCACTTATTTTATTTGAAATGAATTCGCAAAATTTCAATAATGAAATCGGTTTATTTTCAAATTCAAACTTTTGTTTAAACTCATTTGTAAATTCATTTTCAAAACCTTCAGTAAGCGTAAAAAGTATTGTGTTGTTATTATTTTCTACTCTTTCATCGGGTATAATAATATTACTAAAGCCTAAACCTATTAGTGGTGAAAACTCTGATAAATTATGCAAATACAAATTATGGGTACAACTCAACGCTGAATAAAGATACTGATGCACTCTTTTGGCATTTTGCTCAGGTAATACAAATTCAGTTAAAAAAGTGTCTTCAAATAGATAGCCATAAGCATTTTTAACAGGAAGTGACCAGCCAAGTTCATAAAAAGCAAATTCGTTTAAGATGAAATACTCGGAGTGAATATTTTTATGAAGTTCTATTCTTGCATAATTTTCTTTTTTCTTGTTGATTTTCCATTTAGCATTAAGTGTATTAATCTCTTTATTTAGCTTTTCTTCATCATTTATAATGAATGTACTTTTTATAATATGTAATTCATTTTCATATTGTTCAAAATGTTTTGGTTGGAGAACATCTTTGATACTAATTTCATTTGATTTTAGATAATCATCTACCAATTCACGCAATCTAATTTGAATATGATTTTTTATTTCTAGCTTAATATTACCCCTTGCATTCATTTTTGCTAATTCATTATTAGGGTAATCATAGAGATAAATATCTTTAATGGTGTCATAATCATGCAAGCGAATTTTGCACAAGGAAATTTCTATGGGTATAAATTTGTATTTGTCTGATTTGAAGGTGAAGCGATTGCTCACTTCAATTATTTCACCCATATCACCAGATAATGCAAACTTTGGAATTGAAAATGGGTCCGTTACTTCGGGTAACATTATTTTATTTTTTATCCAGACTACATCTCTTTGGCTAATTTTGCCTGAGTTTTTAAGAATAGCCCTTACCCATGAATTAGTTGCTTCAGACTCATGCTTTTCACGGGTTAAAATATGGGTTTTATGTAACTGATTATTAATAGTACGACTCTTTAAAAGCGCTTTAAAATGTTCTTCTTTAAGCGTTTTTATGTTGGGATTAGAATTCCAATACAGTTCATTAAATATCCCGCTATTTATTTTTTTCTCGATTGTTGCAATTGTTTTTTCGTTAGAAGATAACGGATTACAGTCAAGAGAAATTTCTATATATGATAAGTTGTTTTCAATTAAAATCGTATTACTGGTTATGGTTTCTGCTCGAAAACCATAGAAATTGCTATCATTAAGTAGAATAATTTTATTTTTCCTAGCCTTTGCATTTATAAAGGTTAAAGTATCATTACATAAACTACCAGAACCAAACTTAACCAAATCTTCTTCATTTCCTTCAAAGTTGTATACTAAATGTGCATTAAAAATAATGTATAAAGATTCTTCAGGATCATTGTTAGACAATAAAGGAAAGGTTTCACGTTCGTTAATAGCATTGTCCATTAACTCAATCGTAGTATTTTCAAAATCATATAATCTAGAGTACAGAGATTGGAGTTGAAAATCTGCACCATCACGATTTAAATCGGCAACATGCTTATTCGTTGGAGCTAAAAAATAAATTTTCCCTTTCTCTTCTTCTGCTAACTTGTTTTTCTCTAAATAGTAAGAAACAATTTTAGAAACAAAAGGAATTTTTGTAGGAGTAGCATCGCAATTAACTTGCAAAATTTCAATATCCGAATCTATAAAATCATCAATAGTTGCTTTATTGAATTCAAACTGTTGTTCTATGAAGAGGGCTTCTTCAACATAATCTAGAAAATCAATTTTTTCAAATTCTTCAAACATACTTAACTCCTCAAAAGGATTGTAAGCATCAGCTCTAAAAACAGCTTTTAAATTGTCAAAGGTATTTTGACTGAGTTTATACCCTTTAACAGCTCCATTCCATTCATTAGGAGCCACATAAAGTAAATCAGTTAACTTACTAATTATGGTTGAAGGTGAGGTAATATGAAATATGCGTTGAAAATTTCCAGGAATTCTACCTTCAATAGTAATCTCTTGTTGAAAACAAACCATTGGATAGGTATCTCTAGTGGCTATATTTTCATCTGAAAGTATTTTGGGTTTTATTACATTGATTAAAATTTCATCAAATTTTTCCTTTTGTTTGAACGTTTGCGCAAATGGATTATGACTGTGTTTATTAATTTCTATTGTACTACCATTTTTAGAAACATTCAACCATTTCTTTTTTGCAAAATCTTCTTCTTTTTCTGGAAGTCGAATAATTCCTGCATAATTTTTAAAATCTATAATTACAATGCCAGTTTCAGTAATTAGAAGCGCATCGAGTTGCAAATCATTTCGTAAGGTACAAACAGGACTTCCCAGTAGCACACCATGAATGCCTAATTTTTCAAATGCATCGCTAAGCTTTTTAGAAAAAATTCTAAAAAACTCATTTTCATAAGGTTTTGCAAACCGATTTCTTCTGATTTCTAGCATTATTTATGAGTAATTGATTGTTTCTTCTAATTGATTTTTTTCAATTAATTCTTCCCATAGAATATTAAAATTATCTAAAGGATGATTTTTTGTACCGTATGTTTTACCAATTCTTTTTAATTTAAGTCTGATTCTATTATTATCAATTTCTAAAATTTCAAAAGTTTGAATTTCATAAATTGAAAACATCATTCTTGCATGATTTGGTCTAAATACTAGATTGTAATTTTTTTTATCCCTTTCAATACTGGAATAAATCATACCATGCATTTGCTTAAGAGCTTCTCCCATTTGTATATTTTTCATCATACATTTGGTAACAGCTACACTCAATTTGTAAACAAACTTGTTTTTATCATTTGTTTTTAAATGAAATAAATCATCTAAAAAAACATCTAACTTTTTAAACTCACTACTTCTGTTTTCAAAATCATAGTTAGCAAACATATTATTTTCTTTCAAATCATTAATTTGAGATAAATATTGAATTCCAATATGATTTATTCTTGAACCATTTTCAACAAATGGGAATTTTTCTTTATCTTTTAAATTAAAACTTGTAACTGAAATAAAGTCTCCAACTTTTGGCCTGGATTCAATAATAGCAGTTTCCCAACTAGTTGAACAATAGAGTAAACTTTCTCCAGCGTCATTGCACCTTCCTATTGGTGTAAATTTAGCAGGTGGATTCCAAAATTCACCTTCATGACTAAACTCCTGTAAAACACCCTCCCTTAAGTTGCCTTTTAGCTGATTATGAGTTCTGGTTCTATAAAAACCTGAAACTCTAAAATTTGGCCAAAAAGAAGTTTGATATCCTCCAATAGAAGTTATTTTTCGTTCAACAATTTTTGTTAACTCAGTTGTTTTTAAAAACCTCGAAAGGATAATTAAATCATCAAATTCAGGTAAATGATTTTTATTGAAAAAATATAAGACTTTATATTTACAAACTTTCCAACAACTTTTTAAAATACTTTTTTCTATTCTCACCAAAATATATCTTATAATCTTCTTTTTCTAGCGTATAACTCTTATCATTATTACAGTAATAACAAGCTAAAACACAAGTGTCTTTAGAATATATATTATCCTTATCTATCTCTAATACAGACCCTCTACTTCCATTACCTCTAACAGCTCTGGTTTTTAAAACCTTAGCATCAATTAATCTTTTAATATCATGTATTGATGTTTCACAATAATAACATCTGCACTCATACTTTTTTAATTGCTCAACATACCAATTAGCAAAAGCATCTCTATTATTGTAACTAAAATGTTTTTTACCATTATATATTTTTCTAACTCTTTTTCGCTGTTCTTCGTAATATTCGTTTAAATCCATTGTAATTATTTTTTAAACTTCTACCTCGTTCCCCTGCAACGCCTCTCGCAATACCTGTTGCAACAACTTTTCATTATACCCTTGACTTTCTTTGATGTTTTGCTCTAATCCATCACAAAACGCCATTAACTCTTCTAACTTGGCTACGATTTGTTCTTGTTCGTGAAGTGGTGGGAGAGGTATAATCATATTTCTAGCTTTAGCCATACCAAAAACTGGATATGATGTAGTGCTCTTTTTATCTAATAATTCTTTTTCAGCAATTGGACTTCCTAAGAAATAATATAAATAATCAGCTCTAATAATTTTTCTGTTAGCTTGTATTAAAATGACATTTGCAGATAAAGTATATTCAAAAGGTTTTGGTAACAATACTGGTTTCCCTAGAGTTCCTATTTTACCAAAAATAAAATCTCCATCTTCAAGCACATATCTATTTTTATGTTCTTCCAAAACACTTAAAGAGACTTTTCGAGTAGAAGTAAAATCAATCGTACCGTCTTTTTTAATATCACTCATCGCAACATAAGGAATACCATCTTTACTTTCTGGTGGAGTTCGATGACTTGGTTGTGGGTCAATATAATTTGCTAAATCATTACCTCTACACCAAGCCCAATGCTCAGGAATTTCAAAAGGAATTTCATCTTCTGTAATCGGTGGTAATTCTTTTTCTTTTTTTAGCTTTTTCTCAGCTATTAATTGTGCTTTCTCGGCTTTTATTTTGGTTAACAAGTCGAGACCGCTCTCTTGAGATGCTGAAACGAGTTCAGCATGACAAAGTTTACCTTGCATCGCTTCACGCAAAAAAGCCTGACGCAGTTGCTTTATTAGGTCGAGTTGGTGGTTTAGTTCTATATTCAATTCGACTTTAGATTCTTGCATATTAACAAATTGAATTTTAGCTTCAACTTGTTTATCAATATCAAAGTATGGCAATTTATAATTTCCAAAAGCTTTTAAACCAATTGCTTCTTTAGAAGTTCCTGCTTTAGTATTCTTTACAATATCATCTTTAAACTCGTTAAAAATCATATGGTAAAACTTTAAATCAATTGGCAATTCATTTTGATTTTTGGGAGTAATTATAAAACACAAATCACTTGCTATGAATTTACCATTCACATAATGCGTTCTACCTAATGAACCAGAAGCTGCTGCTGCAAAGACCAATGCCTCACAATCATGTGTGTATTCGTTATGCGTTTTCCATTCAGATGAAGCAGTTATAAAATCAAATTCGCCTTCAGTGCATTTTGAACTTTGTAAACTTCCCTTTTCAAAATGAAATAAATCATCAATTCTCATTAAACTCATTTCACCGCTTCTTTTAATTGGTTTAATAGTGCATTGCTTTTTGCAAAAGAAGTGTGTAATAGTTCCATTAATTCTGCACTATTGTATTCGTGTACTTCTTCTTGCTTCGTAGGGTTTTTAATATCTAAATCGTAATTACGGTCAATGATGGTTTGGATATCTATTTTCCAAGCAATATCACTTTCTTTACGGTCGTTCCACCAGGTTTTTATGGGGTTAAACTCTTTCGCTTGTATCGGTTTGGTTTTGTTGTAGGCTTTTTGTCCTTCAGGCAAACGGTGTTCGTAGTACCATACTTCCTTGGTAGGGGTACCTTTGGTAAAAAACAACAAATTGGTCGCTACGGTAGCATAGGGTTGAAACACGGAGTTGGGCAAACGGATAATGGTGTGTAAGTTACATTCTTCCAATAACTTTTGACGCACGCGTTGTTTTACACCATCACCTGTTAAGGAGCCATCAGGTAATACAATACCGGCTCTTCCGCCTTGTTTTAATAAATGAATCATTAAAATCAGGAACAAGTCGGCACTTTCTTTGGTTCTAAAATTCTGCGGGAAGTTGTTTTCGTTGTTATTGGCTACAATACCTCCAAACGGTGGGTTGGCTAAAATAGCGTTTACACGGTGTTTTTCGGTAAAGTTAGACAGTGGTTGGTCTAAGGCATCACCAAAACGGATGTTTGGCACTTCCATATCGTGTAAAATCAAGTTGGTCGTCGCTAATAAATACGGTAGCGGTTTGTATTCCCAACCCATTACATTTTCAGCTATACTTTTGCGCTCTTCTACGCTGTTGGCTTGTGCTTTTAAATGCTCAATGGCACAGGTTAAATATCCACCGGTTCCACAAGCGGGGTCTAGTATTTTTTCACCTAATTGAGGGTTAATCATTTCGGTAATAAAACTCGTAATGGCACGAGGCGTGTAAAACTCCCCACTTTTACCTGCGCTTTGTAGGCCTTTTAAGATAGTTTCGTACAATTCCCCAAAAGCATGACGGTCTTTGGCAATGTTGAAGTCAATTTCATTCAACTTGTTCAACACCTTACGAATGTTGATACCACTTTTCATGTAGTTGTTGTTCCCTTCAAACACCTCACGTACAATCAAAGCACGGCGGTTGCCTGAACTTACGTCAATATTACGCAACGCAGGAAACAATTTTCTATCTACAAACTCTAGCAATTCATCGCCTGTCATCCCTTCATCATCGCCTGCCCAATTGCCTTTTTCCTTCACCCAATGAAATTCATCAGGAATAGGCGACGTATAATTGTCGTCTAGTAATTCTAATTCTTTGTCTTTATCCGAAAATATTTTTAAAAACAACATCCAACCGAGTTGTTCTATACGTTGGGCATCACCGTTTAGACCAGTGTCTTGCCACATTATGGTTTGTATGGATTTTAGGATGGAGGGTATGTTACTCATAATTATAATTGCCAAATATGATGTTGGGCTTGTTGATTTTCTTTACTTATTATTTTTATATTATTTTTTCCTTCTAGTTGATTTATTCTATCTTGAAGTTCATCAATTCTTGATTGAATTAGATTGTTGTCTACATTTATTGCAATAAATAATGCTCTTTGGTAATTATAGCGTGTTACAAATTCATTCAGCTTTTCTAAATCCTTAAATATTTTTTCACCACTAATATTATGTTCACATTTAACTTCAATAGCAAAAGGATGGGAATTAGCGTTTCCGGGAGAATGCATAAGTAAATCAGGAGCAAATTCACCACTTAAAGGATTTAAACCAAGTTTTTGATTTAATTCAATAATTTGCATTTTATGTACTTCTGCTTGCAATTTTGTTCCTTCAAGAAAAGTTGGATTATCTTGACGAACTTCATCAATCAGCACTCTCAATTGATGATAAAATTCATAACAGAAAACTCTTTCACCATATCTTTCAAAGTTATTATTATTTATTCTCCCTAATCTATATGCAAAAGCATCTCGAAAAGTTTGAATATTATGATAAGTCGTTTTATAGTATGAATCTTCAACTCTTTCTAAAGACTTTATTACTTGTTGTTCAAATAAATCTAATTCATCCATCTTTATACTTTTGAAATTTGTAATTGATTTAAATTTAATGGATTGACCAGAACTCTATAACCTTGTGGTGTAGAGCCTGTCGAAAATATTGTTTGCCAAAATTGATTGTTTTGTTTTCCACCAAATACAGTGTTTGACAATTCATTATTAGTCCAAAGAGGCAATTCAGAAAGATTTACAACATAGTTTCGAATATTATTCCACAAAGTATCAGAAAACTCATACTGAAATAGTTTTCTTTCATCAACAGGATGTCCTAATGATATGAAATGCGTTTGTATGATCTGACTTAAATATTTTAACCAATTGTATAGAATTTCTTCTTTTGCCATACGATAAGCTCTCATATGTTCTTCTGGTAAAATTTCATTTTTTTGAATTTTACTTTCTAATTGAGCAGTACCAATTTCAAAATCAAATTTTCCTATAAAAATTTCCTCCGCTATGATATTCATCAATTTTACAATTTGTGATTTCTCAAGACTTCTTGGATTGGTTCCTTCTTCGAGTTTAAAAGAAATGGGAGTGTCTAATAAATCTTGATATATGAAAAATGAATAAAATGTTTTTTCTATAGAACTATATGACATAGGTTTTTCCTTTGCACGACCACCTAAATCAACATATTCCATCAGTTTATTTTCTGAATTTCTCGTTACACCATCTCGAACTGAATCTAGAATGTATCTTTTTAATTCTCGTGATTCACCTTTGAAATAATTTACAAGTTCTCTCTCTGAAAAATTAAAATTATCTTCTTCTAGAGTCAATTCACTTTGGTATCTTTTAACCCTGTCAAAAAACAATGTATTTCCAAGATGTCTTTGTATTGATTTGTCAAATGCAACTTGTTTTAATACAGTTCCTGCTCTAAAATTTGTTAAGATTATTAAGTCTTCATTCGGGTTTATAAAAATACGTACAGGGATTTCTTTAACATCCAATATAACTTGAGCTGCTGCTTTATGTTGACCATCAAATATTTTTACGTAGGCATCTGAAGTATTGTTAATATCTATCCATCCTAAAGAAATATGTAATTGTGGATTACCTTGATAAAACTCATCTATTAATTTTGAAATATTACTTCCAATAGATCTAGGGTTTAGTTTATCATCGTGAAAAACATATTCAATAGGCAGTACTGCAAAAAAATAATCTAAACCACTTAATTTATCTTTATAAATTGGAGCTTTAACAACTGAGTTATTTCCACTTTGAGCTAAAGAATAAAGAATATGATTGTCTTCAATTTTAAAAGTTAATTTATATTTAGAACCTTGCTTAGTTTTTAATATGTCATTCAAATTTGGACTTCTATCTTCATTTTCTTTTAAGTTATCTTGAATTTTTTTGAATCGATGAAGAATTCTAGCTAATTTTAAGTCAGACGCTTGTTTTGATCTATTTGCTGATGCAAATGTTAGTGCAAAATTACTTGGGTCGTCTTTTCCACCCATTTTTGATGGAATGACATGGTCAATATCAAGTAAGTCTTTATGCAAGATTTTATCAATTGCATCTTCACTTATAAAACATTTACCATTTTGGATTGTCCATAAGTCATTAATTAATTTCTCTCTATCTCCAGAGGAAAGTCTTGCTAAATAATTTGAAGCCATATTTTATGCTTTTCTATACAATTCGTTTTCTAATTCTCTTACTGCTTCTAAGTATTGTTGTTTGTTTCCGAAATGGCTAATAATTTCAATAGGTGAGCCGTAGTCATCAAATGGTTTGACGCGCAATACTTCAATACTTTCTATATTTTCTACCCCTTCATCGGCATATTTATCTAAAAGTGTTTCCAATACTCTACGCGCTTGGTCGCCATATTTCGTAAAGTAGTTGCGTTTTTTTACATTGTTGGCTCTCTGTTTTCTTGTTAATGGAGGTTGGTCAAAGGCAACATGGCAAATCAAATCAAACAAATCCAATTGTTTGCCCACTGCATCATATAAAGCTTCCACCATAACTCCTTGCTCTTGTAATTCTTTTATGATGGCTTCCTTTTTATCGGCTTTATTCCATGTCATTAAAAAATCATCTAATGAAGTAAATTTTTGCTGAATGATATTTTTGGTATAATCTTTTAGACTTATGGTAATTGGTTTTCCATTGCTATCAAAGTACAGTTCTCTGCTTACTAATATTGAAACATCAACTCCATTAATATATTGTTTTGGCTTTTTTTGGTATTCATCAGAGGCAGTAAAAGGTTCTCTTACCACAGGAGGGGCTATCACAATTTCTGAACCAGTTACTTCATCAATTATTGGTAGCTCTTCGGTTTCTTCTTCATCAATTATAGTTTCTAAATCAGTGGTTTCAGTAATTGGTTTTACACGTAAAGGATGTCCATCAAACTCTGGATCTGCAAAATTATCTGTAGCATTTCTGAAATCAATTATAGTAAAATATAATTTATCAAATTCTTCATTAATTCGGGTGCCGCGACCTACAATCTGTTTAAATTTGGTCATAGAATTAATGTTGGCATCCAAAACAATTACTTTGCAAGTTTGAGCATCAACGCCGGTTGTCATTAACTCTGAAGTTGTAGCAATAACTGGGTATTTTTCTTCAGGGTTTATAAAATTGTCTAATTCCCGTTTACCTTCATCATTGTCGCCAGTAATTTGCATTATGTACTTATAATTTTCAGAAACCAAGTCGGCATTATTTCTTGCCAAGGCATTGCGCATGCGTTCGGCATGGTCAATATCTACACAAAATACGATGGTCTTTGCAAAACGATCAAAACCTTTTAGATATTCGGTTACTTTTTTTGCAACTGTATCTGTTCTTTCATCAATAACTAAACTTCGATCAAAATCTTTTTTATTATATATACGATCTTCAATTTCGTTACCGTCTTTATCGATTTTGCCTTGTTCTGGTCTATATCCCTCAGCATCTACATTCAAGGCTACTCGAATTACTTTGTAGGGTGCAAGAAATCCATCATCTATGCCTTGTTTTAGAGAATACGTGTACACTGGGTCTCCAAAATATTCGGTATTACTTGTTTCTTTAGTTTCTTTTGGAGTAGCAGTTAAACCAACATGGGTGGCATTTTTAAAATAGGTTAAAATTTCTCTCCAAGCACTATCTTCTTTAGCACTTCCTCTATGACACTCATCAATGATAATTAAATCGAAAAAATCAGGAGAAAACTGTTTGTAAGCATTAGCATCTTCGTCTGAACCAGATAGACCTTGATAGAGTGCCAAGTATATTTCATAACTTTTATCGATCATACGGTTTTTAACCACCGTCATTTTGTCTTTAAAATGTTTAAAATCACCACGCTTGGTTTGGTCAATCAAGGCAGTTCTATCTGCCAAAAATAAAATTCTTTTTTTTGCTCCACTTTTCCAAAGTCTATGGATAATCTGAAAAGCGGTATATGTTTTTCCTGTTCCTGTCGCCATCACTAACAAAATCCTGTTTTGTCCGTTAGCAATCGCTTCAACAGTCCTATTTATAGCAATTTGCTGGTAATATCTTGGCTTTCTTCCTGAACCATCAGAAAAGTATTTTTGTAAAGCAATCTTTTCTCCTTCAGGAGTAACAATGCCTTTGTAGTGTTTGTATTTTAACCACAATGCTTCTGGAGAAGGAAAATTCTCTAAAGATAATTCAGTTTCGATAAAAGCATTAGTAACAGTTCTGTCGTGATACACAAACCCATCTCCATTACTGCTAAATACACTTGGTATATCTAATATTCTGGCATAATCTAAAGCTTGTTGAATTCCAGCTCTTACAGAGTGTTTGTTATCTTTTGCTTCAATAATTGCAATTGGGTTATCTTGATAGTATAATATATAATCAGCCCTTCTGCGTTCACCTCTAGTAGTCAATTTACCACGAACATAAATTTTGCCATCTGTGAAACTAACTTCTTCAAGTACTTGATTCTGAAGATTCCATCCTGCCTTTAGAATTGCGGGTGTTATATACTTTGAACAAATATCACGTTCTGATAATTTTTTTTTATCAAGCATTGAAAGCAAATTTTAGTATCCCTCAAACATAACTATAAAAAAAGACTTACACAATCACCATATCTAGGTATTTTCATGCCAATTTGATTCTCAAAAAACCTGTGGCAAATAAAATTCTCAAAAAAAAGTTGCCACGGATTTCGTGGCAATAATTTTTTCAAAAAAAAAGTTGCCACAGAAAAAAGTGTGGCAAACTATTTGGGATAAAAAAAAATTGCCACAAAATTGTAAGCAATGAAAGAAAAAGATTCACTCACAAAAATACTGGGAATATCGCAAGGAGAACTAGCCATAATCCTGGGAGTAACAAGAACACAATGGTCCATGTACGAATTAGGACAAAGAAAGCTGCCGCCGCATGCCGTATTCGAACTGAACAGCATATTGCACTACATTCAGAAAAATGGTGCCAAAAAAATGCCGGTTCAGGATTTTATGATCGAAGAGGAGCAAGGATTCTATGATTTGCTGCACAAGAAAATGCTGGAAAATGAATTAATAGGGGAAAAGCTGGACAGGAATATAGAAAAAGCACAACTATTATATGAAGAAGGGCTAGCCGCATTACGACTTGTGGAATATCTCGAGGCACAACCCGAAAATAAGCGGACAGCCACGATACAGAATGTTATTCAATGCAGAGCGAGGGCCAGGTTGAAAAGAAACCAAAAATTGTTAAAAAAGTACCAACATGATAAAGAATTACTCCAATTGCAAAATACGTTCATTAAAAAAGAAATGAAAAAATTTAAAAAATAATCTACTAATAATCAAGCGCTTATAATTTAATGCGTACGTTTTTTATGATTTTTTTAAGTTTTTGGCACGCAGTTTGTTTGTAGGAAAAGTAATATTAATCATTTAAAACGAATAGACATGGCTTATTCATTAGACAAGTTGACATCGGCAACAGATTGCGATGTAGTATTAAGTTCAGTTCAAAGAGAAAAAAGGGACTTAGAATTTAAAAAAATTGGGGACGTGAGGTTCACGGAGAATTTTGGTTTTAATTCGGTTGAAGTACAAGCAGAATTACAAGTAATTCTAGCGGAACTAGCTGGATGTGAAATTGCACTAGGAATGCTCGTTCCGGGCAAGAAAAGGGATGCTGAAATTTTGAAAAAAGCCAACCTTGAGCACAGAAAATTTGTGATAGAACACAAAAAGAGCGGAGTGGCCTTAGTCGAAAAAGAACTGGAATTGGTTTGTATCGACAAAAAGTTGGAAGAGTACAATGCTTTCATCGCGGCGGTTACTGCTCACAAAGCGACTTTGCCGAACTAAGTTTCGCAAGAAAAAAAGAAAAGGGGTTTCATCAGCCCCTTTTTTGGTTGTATTAGGTAAAGCCTAAGCGTGAATCGAAGAAAAAATTAGAAATCAAAAAACGTACGATATGTATTCAATATCCAAAATTACACAGACATCCGATTGTGATGTAGCATTGAATTGGGCTCAGAAGGAAAGAGACATTTTAGCCCAAAAAAAGAGTATAGCAGAAAAAACAACGCTTCAGCTTGGTACCACTGCAGAATCCATCGAAGTGCAACTTCAAAGACTGCCATCCGAGTTAGCGGCTACGGAATTGGCGATTAGTTTACTACCGGATGGACAGTTAAAAGAGGCTGAACTCAAACGTAAAGTCCGACTGGAGTACAAAAAGTTCCAGTTGGAATCCCGCAAGGAATCGCAAAGTTTTGTAGCACTAGTGAAAAAAGAAGTACAAGTACAACTAATTAATAAGAAATTGAAAGAGTACGACGCTTTTATTGCTGCTTTAAATGCGCACAGAGCTACCTTGCCGAACTAAGTTTCGCAAGAAAAAAAGAAAAGGGGTTTAATCAGCCCCTTTTTTTGTGGGGTATAGTTTTTGATGTACTTATTTATATATAAAACTTTAAACTCAACATGATTTTTTAATAAAAACTAGGTAGTGCAGAAATTTATGAATTAACTATATCACTGTCTCCCATTTCAAATAAATCATCATTATAACCTAATACTTTGTATTTTGCCACCAATTCTTTTAATTTCTTCATTACAAATGTTTCTTTGGGCAAATCTCCATGCCAAAGGTTATGAATCATTCTGTATTCTGTGAGGAAATTATTTCGATCATCTTGCCAAGCTCCACCATATTTTGCAAGCCAATTATAAAACAGTAAAGCTTGTTCATGGTTTGATAATTGTGCTCTCAATAATCTCAAATAATTTACTTTTTCATCTTTTTTAACGATAGTTTCATCATAATCAGCAACAAATTTTACCATGTGAAAAAGATGTCTGTAATAATGACCTAAAAAATTGGAATGACCTTTAAACGCTGGTATATTAATTGGTATATCCTGATTAAAACTAAAAACATCCTTTGAATATTGACTTTCTTGAATATTAAATAAAATATCTTCAAATTTTTTTGAGTTTTCATCTGTAAATTTTCCAGCAAGAGATTCGTAACCAGTTAAGCCCCAAAAATAAATTTCATATATTTTTTGAAAAGTTGTAAAATTCAATTCTGGTGTATCTGAAACTTTTAGTTTATACATCATAAATTCAAGTTCTTTTAACATTTCAACAAAAGCATTTCTTTTGGTAACTGTATAATCTTTATAGGTATAAGATATTCTGAAGTTTGGTTCTTTATCATCAGATGACCCCATACTTTTAATAATTGGTTCTTGATGTGAAATTCTTTTTTTTGCATCAATTTCAATTTCATTGACATTCTCTTTGTGTAGTCGTAACATTTCATAGAATTGACTTTCAAATTGTTGTTTTTGATGATTTTTATCTTGTTTTTCTTGGTCAGTTTTAATTTGTTCTTGGGTAGTATTTACATCTTCTTTGAAAATTTGTATTTGTAATTTGTTAGCTCTGTATTGCATATAAAAGGCAAGTCCAGTAACTATAACAGCTGATAAATTTATGAAAGGACTCATTAGACCACCAATGGTGTCACCAATTGGCCCTGTTTGTGTAAAATTAAAGTCAGATGAAACACTAGTACGTGTAAAAATAAAAGGGGCTGATAAAGAAAATAAGATTAGACTGATGGAAATTAATATCAGAAATATATCCAAACTACTTAATTGTGAACCAAATTTGTCTACTTTTTTTTGAAGGAAAAAGCGATAAATGATCCAACTTATGCCATAAGTCGTAGAAAAAAAAATTATAAGGAATAGTACACAGACTAAAATTGAAATGACCGTCATAGTGAAAATATTATGAATTGTATCAGTATAATCTAGAAGGAAAACATTTAAATTAAATGGTTTGATTTCTTTTTTACTGATATTATTTTTTTATTATTTTGATTTGTAAGCAAACTTAACAGTTAATTCCTTACAAAACAATAAAAAGTAGTTTTGAAGTTTGTTGATTTAATTGGTTCAAATAAATAGTAGATATATCCTATTGCTTTCTTTTTTTCGTTTGATTAGTATCCAAAGCGTAAGAATTTATCACTACTTTCGCTTGCCAACTAAAAAACAACAATCGCATGAAAAAGACCCTACTGCTGCTCCTGGTGAGTTGCACCCTAACCGGATGGGCACAAAACATTCCGTTTCCCAAGGAAAAGTTTACCGATAGTACCGCCATTGCCCAAAACATGGTCACACTAGCCGAAAAACTCATTCCGCTGTACCAAAACAAAGACAAAAAGGCCTACCTCGAGAATAGGTTTCGCCTGGAATTTTTGGCCAAAAGTTACCCTGCCATGGAGGCAACGCTCAAAAAATTAGAGATGGAAATGGTCAAAGATAGCGTGCACATCAGCAGTTTTGGTTTCGGTCAAAGGGTGTATGTAAAAACTAGTAGCCAAAAACCCAAAAACCAATCGGAATTCACCACGGCATTCAAAACCTTTTTTGATTCCTATTATGATACCATGGATATGGAAAATCAATGGTACGTTGATGATATGTACAACAGTTGGGTGGATGTGTTCAAAGATCGGTTTGCCAGCCAACTCAAAGCGGCGCAAGCCAAAGACAGTATTAGCATCAACGAAGCCGTAGCCTTGTGTAAATCGTATTCCAATGTACAGGCCTATGGAGGGACTTTAGCATTGGCCAAGCAATGGATCGCCAAAAAAGTAGCCGAGAAGTATGTCATTGATGAGAATATCCTCATTACTTTACCGAACGGAAGTACCATTGCCGGAACCCTGGTACGCAGTAGCAAAGTCACCACACCCCAACCCGTGGTGATGCTCTATAACATTTATGCCGGTATCGAATTGGGACTGTGCAAGGAAATCGCCAGTAGGGGCTATGTGGGCTTTATAGCCAATACCCGAGGGAAACGACTGAGCAATGACCCGATCGAACCTTTCGAGCACGACGGCGACGACGCCTATGCCATTCTCGACTGGGTGAGCCAACAACCGTGGTGCAACGGGAAAATAGGCATGTACGGCGGCAGTTACCTGGGCTTTAGCCAGTGGAGTGCAACCAAAAAGCTACACCCCGCACTCAAAACCATCGTGCCTCAGGTATCCGTGGGTATCGGTATCGATTACCCAATGCACAATGGGGTTTTCATGGGCTATGCCTTGTCGTGGATTCGTTTTGTAATGAACAACAAACTGACCGATGATGCCGATTTCGACAATAGCGAAAAATGGGCTAAGATTTATACGGAGTACTATCAAAAGGGCGCCAGTTTCCGCTCGCTAGACAGTATCGAAGGCAGTGTGTCGCCCATCTTCCAACGCTGGTTGGATCACCCGAGTTACGACAGCTATTGGCAGAATATGGTACCACAAAAGGAGGACTATGCCAAAATCAACATTCCGATACTCACCACAACCGGGTATTACGATGACGACCAATTGGGGGCTTTGTCCTATTACAAAGAATACCAAAAGTGGAACAAAAGCAATAACTATTACCTGTTGATTGGTCCGTACAATCACGGAGGGGCACAAGCCTATCCCAGAAAAGTATTGGGGGGCTATGAAATCGATGCGGCAGCGCAGATCGATATCAACCAACTGGTGTTTGATTGGTTCAATTATACGCTGAAAGACGGGAAACGTCCGGAATTGCTGAAAGACAAAGTGAACTTTCAAGTGATGGGGAAAAACGAATGGCAACACGCAGCCAGTTTGGAAAAAATGCACAACAGTACACGTACGTTCTATTTGGGTAGCCAAAACAACCAAAAGGTATTGCTCCACCAATTGCCCAAAAAGCGCAGTGCAATTACCCAAACGGTAGATTACAAAGACCGAAGTGAAATCAACATTTACAAAAAAAGCGATGTGTGCAATTTCCCGGCGGTAATCAACAAAGAGTTGCTCCTGGAAAAACAATTGATGGTGTTTGAAAGCGAACCGCTGGAGGAAGCCATCACGATTAGTGGTGCCTTGGAAGCGGCGTTGAAAGTGCGATGCAACAAAAAAGACATTGACATAGCCTTGCAGCTGTATGAAAAGACCGCCAATAACGACTACTTTGCACTTACGAACAACCTGCAACGCGCCAGTTATGCCAAAGACCGAAGCCAACGCCAATTGTTGCGTCCGAATACGATAGAAACCATCCACATGAAGAATACCTATACGATTTCGAAACAGATTGAAAAGGGGAGTCGTATTGTGATTGTGTTGGGGATGAACAAGAACCCGAACTGGGAAGTGAACTACGGTACCGGAAAGCCGGTGAGTGAGGAAACAATGGCCGATGGGGAAGTGCCATTGGAAATCGAATGGTTCAACGACAGTACGATTACGCTTCCAATTTTGAAATAAGAGGTAACTCCAAGAAGTTCAGGAAGAAGCAAATAGAAAGGGTACCCATCGGTACCCTTTTGTTATTCTAGCGTAGCATAGTCATAAACGATAGTATGCAGTAGGGATCCGCCAACCAGTGTTTTTTGAAAGACCACATTGCCATTGGCATCGTACTGGTAATCAAAAATATAGTTTTGTGTAGGTACTTCACCGTCCGGCTTATAGGTATAGTTACCCGGATTATTCGGCAATTGCGGTTCGTTAGTGAATTGCGATTGGCGAATGAGTTCAGGAATCTCCGACCATGGCGCCAACCAATCGTGGTGGTACAACGCACGAGGGTGATTGTCATAATTGTCGTACGTTACGGTGACATCCTTTTTAGAAGTGTCGGCAAAGTCGATTCGTACCGAAGTACAATTGCCGAGTTCGTTAAAATAATAACGGAAAACATACTCCAACCCTCCGCTACCATTGGTACATTGCACTATTTTGGTACCATCAGTATTGTGCGTCCAGTTAAATTCCTTACTCAATTGACCACCGTGGTAGACTTCTTCTTTGGTCACTTTTCCAAAGCGATGGTAAAGCACATATTCGTAATCGGTTTGCGTGGGATCCGTATAATTGAAATTTCGGATTATTTTTCCGGAAGCATACGTATAGGTGATGGTACGGTTCAAACTGGCATTCGATTCGGTTATATCGATCTTCGAAATTCGGTGTTGACTGTCATAGGTAATGTCCTGACGATAGTTTAAGTCGCCGTTCCCTTTCCAACGGGTGATGGTGATGGGAAGTCGTTGTGATGCGGTATTGGACTCTTCCGGAGCACAAGACCATAGGGTAAGAAATGCGGCAAATCCGACTACTAGCTTTTTCATGTTTCGTTGTTTTAATTTGATGAATTCAAAAGTAGTAGGGTAGGCTTCGCCGTACAAGACGGAAAACCACCAAAAATAAAGTTGGCTGATTTCAGGGAGCTTTACACAAGGCCGTATTGGTAGGCTCTGGCAACGATTCCGGCCGAGTTTTTGGCTTCCAGTTTGCGCAAGAGGTTCTGACGGTAGGTTTCTACGGTATTCACACTCAAAAACAAACGTTCGGCAATTTCCTGGGTAGTGCATTCCGCAACAATCAGTAGCAGCACGTCTTTTTCCCTCGGACTCAATACCGGAATGATCGATGCTTGCGGTGGGGTCACGCCTTGTAGGTCATCAATCAAAACGGCTTGTACGGCAGGGGAGTAATAGCGTTGGCCTTCACGGATGGTACGTATGGCAAGGAAAAGCTCGTCCTGATCGGTGTTTTTGAGCAAATACCCTTGTGGATTTTCTTTCAAAACGGTTTTGACCATAGCGGCCTCGTTGTGCATGCTCAATACCATAACGGCAATAGTCGGATGGCTACTGCGTATTTTTTTGAGTAGACTAATGCCATTGATTCCCGGCATACTAATATCGGTAATGACCAAATCAGGAGCATCCGTTTCCAAACGTTCGAGTGCTACAACAGGATCGGTATACATTGCGGTAAGTGTGGCATCGTTCAGATTTCGAAGCAGCGATTCGAGTCCGTTCAAAAACATGGTATGGTCGTCAACTAAAACTATTTTGTAGGGTGTCATGTGGCGAATGGTATATTGAATTGTACTATGGTTCCGTTGCCGGGTGAAGAATCGATTACCAATTCGGAGTGCAGTGCTTTGACACGCTCTCGAATGTTCTGTAAACCAATCCCTTCTGCCTTTTTCGTCGGATCAAAACCGATACCGTTGTCTTCGGCAATGATATTGATATAATCCCCAAAGCTGGTAATGAGTATCGAAAGGGAACTGCACTGGGCATGTTTGAGGGTATTGTTGATAATTTCCTGTAAAATGCGGTAGAGCTGACTTTTCTGATGGGTATCCAAACGGTCCAAATCGTTCCCTTCGCTACAATACAACTGCAGGCTTGTAGCGGTCTGGCCTTCGTATTTCCGAAGGAGTTCTTCGATGACATGATGGAAGGAGGCCTGGGAAAACTCCGGGGGCATTAGGTTGTGCGACATACGGCGGACTTCATTGTAGGCGTCGTCCAACGAGGCAATCAACGGACTGTTTTTGTCCTGCTGTCCCGAGAAATGTGCCAAGGCCGAAAGCTTGATACCGGCCATGGTTGCCCCTAATCCGTCGTGTAATTCCTGAGCGAGCCGTCGTCGTTCCATCAATTGACCTTCCAGATTGGATTCGGCTTCTTTCAATTGTAAAGCGGTTTTGAATTGTATCTCTTGTTGTTGGTTGAGTAAGGTTTTGGTTTTGTGCTGACGGTACCAATACCAAGCCAATGCTAGGGTAAGAAGTACAACAATAGCCCCCATAAGTAGCATAAGGTTCGATTTTTTGAGCTTCGCTTCATTCAGTTGCTTTTGGTTTTCCAATAGGTTCAGCTTGGCATCCTGACGTTCCAATTCGAATTGGGCTTCGATCTTTTTAACGGCTTCACGGCTGCTTAGGGATTGCAGGGAGTCTTTCAACACCGTATACTGTTGCAGGGCCTTGAAGGCATTGTTTAAATCGCCTGTTTTCTGATAGGCTCGGGATAATAGCTGTTGCAATTGGGTTTGGATCTCCAGATGCTTTTCGCTTTGCGCAATGCGCAGCCCTTCTTTCAAATAACTGATGGCTAGCTGCGGTTGCTGCATTTTCAAGTGCAAATCACCAATGTTGAGGTTCGAATTCATCTCGTTAAAGGTGGATTTGACTTTTTGGTTCAACACAATCACATTCTTGTAATAGTACAGTGCCGAATCGTACTGTTTAAATTCCGCATAGGCTTTCCCTAAATTGTTTTGTAAGTTAATGATGTCTTCAGGATCGTCTTGCAATTGTAAGGCTTTTCGATAATTCGTGATGGATTTCGCTTCGTTATTCTGATAGGAGTAAGCATTACCCAACATGGAATAGGCACTCGCCAATAACGAATTTTTAGCGTTTCCTTTTTTATAGTGTACTAGCGCTTGGTTGAAGCATTCGATGGCTTTGGCCAAATCATTTTGACTGCCGTGTACGATACCGATATTCAAGTAATTGGTGCCTAAGCCCACATCGTCATGCACCCCGGAATAATAGGCCAAATTGGAATGCAATAGTTGGTAGGCTTTGTTGCCATTGCCTTCTGCCAATTCAACCAAGGCCAAGTCGTTTTTACCGGAAGCCATCCCGCGTTGGTAATCCAACTTTTGGGACAACTGTAGCACTTTTTGGGCAAACTGTTTGGCTTCGGCATTGTTCACATAGAGCAGTTTGGCACTGATTACCGAATAGATATTCACCAATGTGGTATCAACCGCTTGCTTTTTTCGCGTTTCGGCCATTGC
This sequence comes from Flavobacterium sp. MAHUQ-57, assembly GCF_051908335.1. Lineage (NCBI taxonomy): Bacteria > Pseudomonadati > Bacteroidota > Flavobacteriia > Flavobacteriales > Flavobacteriaceae > Flavobacterium > Flavobacterium sp. MAHUQ-57. The sequence goes on from NZ_JBPZTE010000006.1 coordinate 251,650, forward strand.
TTTTAATACGGCAACGGTATTTTTTTTGAGCGATTCTCGTCTCATATCCTGAGCCATACCAGAAAAGGTGAGTTGTAATGATAGTGCAAAGAGCAGGATTCGGAATCGCATGGTTGTTTTTTATTGGTACGTTACAAAGCTAAAAAAATTAAGAAAAGAGTGCCGTTTTTTTAAAAGTGGTACTGAAATAAACTACAACAGCACTGTAAAAGAGTGCTGTTGTAATGGGTTGTTACGTTTCGGCTTATTTTGAATGCCAACGTTGTGGGGAGAATCCTAGAGTGACTGCGCCCCAGTTGTGAAAGGACTTGCCTCCTTCAAATTCCCTGCTTCTCCCGGAATGCGAATACCGCAGGTAGAACACATCATAGAGCGTTAGGTTGAATCCGGCATTGATTTCAAACAACATTCTTTTAACATCGGAATGGTCGATCTCGTAAACACTGTTGTCCTTAAAAAGTAAGCCTTCCAAAGTGGCATTGTACCCAACAAAACGCACCGTGGGTTCGGCAAAAAGATTGCAGCGTATTTTTTTGGTTGTTGTTTCGTTTCGTGTAAGGGTTTCCAGATTGGGATACTGGTCTTGCAACAGTGTCGAATTCCAATTCAGGAGATTCAGTTTCAATCCGGCCTGGGCGTGTATCATATAATTACCCAGATCTACTTTTCCAACGCCATGAACCGCCAGCCATTGGAAATCGGAGTTTACCGAGTTTTTGGAAAATAGTGCTTTCTGAAAGCGGGTATTGTAATTGATGATAAAGCTTCCATTGTAGCCAATCTGATTGTCCCAGCCTTTCGGTACCGGTCTTTCAGAACCGAACCAATGATTTTCGTGCAGATAGGCCTGGGCATTCCCGGGTAGGGAAGTACCTATGATACCCAATAGTACCTCCGACTGTAGCATTTCGTTGCGCACCAGATGGTAGGAATTGGCCCCGAAATTTACGAAGACCAGAGACGCATAGGGTCTGTCGCCTACCACAACCGCTTCGCTGGCTAAATCTTGAGGAGTATAGGCCGTGGCACCCATGCCGATACGGCTTATTGTAAGGGTATTTTCTCCTCGGTACTTTAGAAAAGGAAGTCCTTTCCCTTTGATTTCCTTGAAAAGCGTTTCCAGTTTTAACCCGCCTGTATAATTCTCGTCTTTATTGGCAATGGTAAGGAAATCATTTTCATGGGTGATCAGCACCTGAAATCCTTCTTTGCCTTGTGCCGATAGTTCGAAGCAACCGAAAAGGAACAGTAAGGGTACTACAATTTTTTTCATCATTGGTGTTATTCAAATAAACCCGATAATACCTGCACTCCGAAAACGACTCTGCCGCTTTGCAATTCATGCACACCGAACGTATTGGTCATCATGGAAAGGCGCAAGCGATCCAGTACAGTGACTCCGACGGTAACTTGACCAAATCCGAAATAATTTTTCTGTACCTGCAAACGATCCAAGAAGGCATCGCTACCGGCATAGAGACCCCAATTGGCCGACGTATAAAAAACGAACTCTTTTTTGTCGGTAGCCACACTCAGGTACAACGAACCTCCCAGGCTTCCGTTTCCGGTAGAGGTATCCACATCATTACTGAATTCGGTAATTTCCATCGCTCCCTTGGCATACAAGGTGCTGTATACTTTGAAGAAATCATTGCCGTAATACAAGAAAGGAAGTTCAATGTTCATATAAATGTTACCACCACCGCTCAATAATCGTTGGAAGGCTTCGGTATCATCGGCTTCTTTTTCATTGTCCGGTTCGTCACTTGCCTCCGTACCCGAATTACTCACCAAGGTACCCAAGGATACACGCAAAGGTTTTAGGTAGGCAGCGGTAATTTCGGATTGGATGGTACTACCGGCACTATTCAATTGCAAGGCCGCATTGTTGACAAAGTAAAAATCATTGTCGGGCGACTTGCCATACAAGGTTTCGAAGAAAGCCTCTTTTTTGGTCGGTTTACTATTGTACCATGAAGGGAAAATCCATCTGAAATCTTGACTCTTAAAAGTGCTCAAGCTATCGACATATTTTTGTTGCTCTATGTAAAGACTATCAATACTTTTAGTGAGGCTAGTTAAAACGGCTAAGTTATCTTGATTATCCTCTTTCTTGCTCTCTTTGAATTTTGATTGAATTTGTTGTTCGACTTCATTTTTTTTTCTTTTATAGTAGTTATAGAGAATATTCGATTTGAGATAGTTGATTTCATTGCCACCGTTATTTTTCAACTCACTTACAAAAGGGTTGTCCTTTTCTTTTCCTGTAAAAAGATAGAGGTCGGAAGTGTCAGCGAGTGGTGCTTTGTTTTTGAAAACATCCAATTGTTGGCGTTGGTTGGCATCGAATAGATTTTGTTCAGTTGGCCCTTCCGCCTTTTTTTTAGAAGCCTCGTACGCCTTATCGTAGTCCGCTTTTTTAATTTTTATCAATACGGTTTTCGAATTGTCTTTATACGGAATCATAGTTTTCTTTTCTCTTACGCTGGGTAATTGTGCGAAAACGGTGAGATGCGCCAATAACAAAAGGAAAAAGATACGGTAATGTCGTTTTGTTTTCATAGTTTTTAATTAGTTGGTTTACGTACTAAATGTAGGAATATTCCTTTTGTTTTCAAATTTTTTCTTCCCCAATGGAATGTAAATGAAAACGACAGTTGGGAGAAATACCCCAACTGCCGTTTCTTTTTAGGCGGCTTTCAATCCGTTGATCGATTCAGAAATAGACGTATTCATACTTTGAATGCCATTGTCGATTTGTTCTAAGATGGCTTGATAATCACTAACCATTTTCGACAACTCCGCTTCAAGTCGGGCCACTTCACTGTTGAAATTATTCGCTTTTAGGATGTGTATTGACGATTTGGTTTTCGCAATGGCATCATCATAATATTTACACGCATTGTCTCTTTCTTTTAGAAGTTCTTCACGCAATTCATCGTTGATTTTTTTGAGTTCGTTGGCTACTTCCGACTCCAATGAAAATCGCATTTCATTTTCTGCTTTTCCAATTTCAGACGTCATTTCATGACCTACGGTTTCCAGGTCCTCTTTTTGTTCGTTCAATTGTGTAGAAAGTTCTCTCAGGAAAAATTGTGGGAGCTTCAGAACGATTTCTGTAGTTTCCAAACGGACCACCGGTTTATCAAAAATGATTTCCATTTTTTTGGTAGTGAATTTTGGAATATCCGTTTTGATTTCAATGGTTTTCATGTAGATTTCCGGCTTGTTTCCGTAAACACAAGTCATTCTGGTGGTAACACTCATTCCTCGTACCACAACCTCCGGTTTTTTGAATAAACAAGCGCGAACCATTCGGGTGGCAGGGACATCGAATTTCATCGATTTTAGTTCCATAGTGACTTCCGGTACATCAAAACTGATGGTTTCTTTTTCCATGGAAAATTTCGGGATGTCAAATTGAATGGATGTTTCTTTCCATTTTACGTCAAAGGTCGCATTGATACCGGCTTCCAAACTGCTGGGTTCCGGTGATTCTTCAGAGATTTTTTTGATTTTTGCATTGCCGTTTTCTTGAATTTTGGCAATTTGTTCTTCAAAGCGTTGTTTTACTTCTTCCACTTTTTGTTGGATTCTTTCTTCGTTTGTTTGTGACATGATTGTAGTTTTTAAAAGTTAGGATTAAAATTTTTCACCTTTATAAAAGATAGGGATACACAAGGTGTAAATGATGAGTGCTATGGATGCCAGTGAGGCTACTGGTAGTTCGTTGGCAGTGTCTTCCGGCTTGATTGGCGAATGTGTCGCGAGTGCCCAAATGAAAAAACCGATGGTGGAGAAAAAAAGCTGTCCTTTTTTCACCACATTGAATAGTTTGTATAAGTAGAGTGGAGTGATTAATACGAGTACTAGTATGACTGTCCATAAAATAGTCTCGTTGTTTTTTATTTTGAAGCCTTCAATAATACCGGCAATGGTGATATAGGCCGTAACAATTTCGGTAGGGATTAATTTCAGCAGTCGTTCTTTGTAATCGTTTGGTGCTTTTACCACTTCAAGCTCCCTAACTTCTTTTTCTGATTTGATTTCTCGTGTCATAATAGTATTCGTTTAAAGTTTGTTTTCCAAAATTACTTCGATGCTTCAATGGAGGGTATAGGGGAAACCCTAGTGGGTTAGGGTTTTTTCACTAGCCTTTAAATAACAGCGAATTGCATCCGTTTTATTAAGAAAAAAGTGATATTTTAGCACTAATCCCGCTAGTAGGGAAAGAAGGAACCGGAAATAGGGTTTTCCCTAGTGGCTAAAAAAGAAGGAGTAACCAACTTTGAACGAACTATAAACTAAATATTGTAACGATGAAAAAAACAGTACTATTGGCACTCCTAACTATGACAATGGTGGGGTGTAAAGACAAAGAAAACAAGGATGGCGATTCGACAAAACCATCAGCAACAGAGCAAACCGTAACGGAATGTGAAGTTACCAGTTCAGAAGGGTTTAAAAATCTACCTGTAGATTGTCAGAACAATGAGTTAATTCGTGGACTATTATGTGCCGAAGAACAAGATAGGGTAGCGTGGTTGCAATCCAATGGTCAAAAGATATGTACGCAAAACCTATACGAATGTATCGAACCGATTCATAGAATTAAGAATGCCGATACCTTTGAAGTATTTGCAGGAGCACATCCAGAAAATAAAGTGAAAATAAAATACTACGAAATTCCATGGAAAAAAATTAAGGAGACTTTGGCCGGCGTAAGTTGCTATGAAGCTTACTTGAGTTTTGACGCAGCAACCGATAAACTGGAATTGAAAAAAGTGAAGGACTTTACTACAGAAACATCGTGTTATTCGCTCCCTTTTTTAATCAGTTTGGAACAACTCTACCAATTGAAAGACACGGATACTCTTTATTTTACCAAAGCGAAAGTGGATGTAACCATCAACCAACAGTCAACAGCAATGGAAAAGATCATTTTCAAAATTGGGAAAGACAATCTGGAAGCGGCTTATTATGATTTATCCGATTTTCCCGGGTTGCTGGGCTATTACTTTCCTATAGGACTCTAAACGAATTTGGGCGCTGTTCCTTTAAAACTATTATCGTATGCTGGATTTTTTTTTACAATCGATCAATTGGATTAAAATCTATGTGTTGTTCACACTGATTTTTGCCTTCACATTGGGGTTTCAAAAAGGGACCTACAAAATTTTGATTACTATACTGATGGTCAGTTTTGGAACAGAGCTTATCAATTCGACATTATTGTTTGTGAAAAGACCTATTGGTTTTTCTTCTACGATCAATGTGATACTACATCACGGTCTTTGGTTGGTATTGCTGTACAGAAACAGTCAGTCGAAAAAAATAATGGAAATCATTACTCTTGTTTTTATCTGTTTCGCGGTTTTCAATTTGTTTTTTTTGGAAGGTACCGAACAATTCAATTACAATACCTTCATTTTTGGCGCTTTACTGTATATCGGTGCATTCATTTGGGAAAGTTTTCGCCATCTGAAGCAGGAAAATTTTGATTTTTTTACCGCCAACAAATACCTGTTGCTGGCAGCTCCGGTTTTGTTCTTTTTTGGATTGAGTTTTGTCTTCGGATTCAAAAGTAAAGAATTGGCCACAACGGTGGTTTTCGATCATATCAAGCTCTATCCACTGATTATGACGGTGGTGAACGCTTTGTATTATACTTTACTGAATATTTACATCTTCAAGGAAAAAAAACGCAAACATGTATAGCATTGCCTTCGGAATCATCATCGGTTTGTTGTTTGTACTTTTATTGGTGCTCTTTTGTATCTTGATAGTCAAACTCTATATCAATAAAGTAAAGAACTATACGAAGCTCATTTACCAAAAAGACATTGATTTCCAAAAGGCACTCAACCAAACCATATTGGAAACGCAGGAACAGGTGCTAAATAATATCGCGCAGGATTTGCACGATGATGTGGGGCAACAACTGACGTATATCAACTTCCAACTGGAAAACCTGAAATTGGACAACGCCGAACTGAAAACCTCACTCGATCCGTTGTCGCAATCGGTAGGGCAGGTGTCGCATTCGATTCGAAGTATCAGTCATTCCCTGAGTAATCAGCTATTGGTGCAACAAGATTTGATCAAAGCCATTGCCAATGAGGTGAAACGATTACAGAAAAATACCAAAATCCGTATTCAATCGACGATAGAAAACCATTCGGGGAAAGAATATTCAACCAATGAAAAGATAGTGGTATACCGTATTTTTCAGGAGTGCATCAACAACTGTCTCAAACATGCAAAAGCTTCCGAAATCGAAGTGAACATCACCACAACACCTCATTTTTCCATGACAGTGAAAGACAACGGAAAGGGATTCGATTACCAGCGGATAGTCAATCATCCGAAAACACTGGGTATTACCAATATGAGCAAACGTGCAGCGATTATCAACTACACGTTAAACGTGAATACCGCCCAAGGCGAGGGCACTACCATACAGCTAGCTGAAAAACCATAAGAGAATGAAAACGAACACCACGATATGCATTATCGACGATCACGCCATCGTTCGACAAGGACTCAAAGAATTGTTGCACAAACTCAATAACTATGAGGTGATTCATGAATTTGACAATGGGGATGACTTTTTGGAAAGTCTACCTTTGCATCCGCCACCGGATATGTACATCCTCGATTATTCGATGCCGCATAAGAATGGGATAGAAGTGTTGCAGGAATTGGAAAATAAGGAAGGAGAATACAAAGTCTTATTGCTCACCCAACATTTTGATGAGAACATTATCAATGCGGCCTATCATCATGGTGCGCGAGGTTTTCTGCACAAGAACTGTAGCGCTGCCGATTTGCAGTCGGCCATCGATACTATTGTTAAAATTGGCTATAATAATATTACCGATATCCTGAAACGCATCCGGAACTATAACGCGCCAACACCTTTGGAAGAAGCTAGCATTGTACTTTCGGATCGGGAGTTGACTTTTTTGGAATTGGTGTGCGATGCCAATGAATTGACCTACGATCAAATGGCGGAGAGGATGCATCTTTCGGTAAAATCCATCGAAGCGTACCGCACTGCTTTGTTTGAACGGTTCAACATCAAATCGAAAGTCGGATTGGTATTGTTTTCCCACAAATACCGACTAACGCCTCCGTTTTTGTAATTTTTTTGTATTGAAGGTAGTAAGCATAAAAAAAAGCGGAGAAGTTCTCCGCTTTAGTAAGGTTGTATTACATTGGTGATTTATTCCTATTCGGTAAAGGTTGGATGGCTTTAAAAACGTGACTCAAGTCGTCTGGTTGTAAACCTCCGTTGTTGGAGTGGCACAAGAAACAACTGCCGCCTTTGTTGTAATCCGGTCCGTTTTGAATGTAGGTTTCCATAGTACTGTTGGCCAATTGACTGGTTCCAATAGCAGTTCCGGCTTGCGTGTTTTGTGGTGAATAACTGGTTCCATCCGGTCCGGCGCCACCATCGGTCCAAGTCGCTCCCAATAATAAGTACCTTTTACGTACGTCATTACCTGGTAGTAATTGTTGAATGGCTGCATTGATGGATAAAATCTCAGTATTCGATGCGGCTGCTGTTGGGTTTTCTGCATTGGGTTGTCCCGAATACGCCACACCCCACGGTTTGGTTTTGGTCGTGTTACTCGGACTAATGGTATATCCCGGTTTGCTCTTGATGTATTCGGTATTGTTCACCGTATCCGTATAGAATACCATATGGGAAATATTAGCCGAATCTTTCGGATTGGTATTCAACAACCAATCGTCGCCACCTTGTGCAGGAACCGTAATGGTTTCTTTCTGAGTATTGATGTATTGGTAGGCTAAATTAGGGGCATTTTTATGGTGCTCAAACGTAGCCCAAACCATTTCCGGATGACCTGAAGTACTACCCACAATATGCATTCCGATTAACGCCAATTTCGCTTTGCGTTCGCCTTTTAATGTCCAAATAGAATCTGATTTTGTATAGGTAGGAATAATAGCATCTACGGTAACATAATCGCTTGCATTTTTTAACGATTCTGCCAATACCCATGACGTTTTCAATTCAATAGCTAATGCATTCGGATCTTTTAAAACGACTCCGTTGGCTTTAGCATAATTGAAAATACTATCTCTTTCGGCTGCTGTGGTTGGGAATGTTTTTCCACCCATTTTATCATTTTTAACGGCAGTTAAGAATTGCGCATAGACATCATTCACCATAGAGATGTAATAGACTAAATTGCCATTACGATCCATTAATACATCATCGGTAGCCTGACCTTCTTCACTACTAATTGTCTGGTCTTTATCCACATTGGCCAAAGCTCTTAATAATTGCCCTTTTTTATGAGGAATCAATTGGCGTTCATTATTTTCTTTTGGGGAAACCGTATAGAATGTTGATGATTCCATCGTAGTGCCGGTTCCTTCCGGTGAGGTAATCCACAAGAACATTTGTGCCGACCATTTGTAGAAATCACAATTGTTGTTGTGTACAAAATCGACACTGTTTGCTGCTTTTACAGCTCCATTTTCTTCGGCTTTTCCGTTGACGAACCAATTGTTGAATTCCGATGCAGAAACGGTACAGGTAGTATCCGCATCCGTTGGGATCATTGCAAATTCTTCACTTTTGGGTGTACAGGATGCTAGGAAAACCATAGTAAGTAGTCCCGTAGCCCACGTTAATTTTGTCTTTTTCATGTTTGTTTTATAGTTTTGATTGTATTACTAACAAATATATTGACCTGAACAGAAAGGGGATAGCGTAGAAATACCTGTTTTGAAGTAAAAAAACGACGCCTTTTACTAGGAAATGCATCGTTTATTTTAAGAATTGATTCAATGAATGATAAAGGCTACATCGCCACAAAAGTTGCTTGTTCGGCATCGTATTTCATCTGAAAAAGACCTAGATCGCTTAATTTTTTGATGGTATTTTTAACGGTGGTAATCCGACTTTGGTAATTCGCTTGGCCGATAGTGCATAGATTGGAATACGCTTTTTCATAATCGCCATTGGTGTTTAGTGCGGCGGCGATCCGATTGTTGGTACCGCGACCTTGATGACGGATGTCACACACTAATGCACATACTTTTGCCGGTGCACCATGTAAGCCGAATCGCGTATGATAGGACTTCATGTTTTTTTGATAATGTTCTACCGCTGTTTTGACTTGCAATTCGCGATGAGCTAAGCTTGTACTTGACCAATGTACCATTCGAGCCGAACAGATTAACTCTTGATTTTCAACTTGGGATAACGAAGGATTAAGGTAATCCATTAAGGCTTGGGTACTACTGTCGCTTTCCAATAGGGTTAGAGTGCCATTGTTGGAACGGTAATGTATTCGGTTGTCCTTCAGTGCCAATTTTGGAAAATACGCCGAAGCATCCGGAAGTAATAGCAATTCTTTCAGGAAAACCACAAAATCACCATTGGGAACATGCGCCGCATATTGCATGAAACCAAAGGTAAATCGTGCTCGATCGTACGTATTCAAACATTTGAAGGAACCTTTACTTTCTGCCATGGCAGTTGGATAAAGGAAATAACTCCAGAAACCATACTGTGGGTAATTTTCCGGCAGATATATTTGACCTTCCGTTTGCAAAATATTGTACAAACCAAAATTACCTTCATACATTGTTGTATATCCAATAGTGAATTTATCTTCGTTACTGGATGTTTTTTTACCATAAAATACTTTTCTGCCACTGGACAAAACAGCACTGGATATTAAAAAATCGATAGCCATAGTAGTAGTTTTTTTGTTGTGTATTAATTTATTCGGAAGTATTGGTTACGGATGATTTACCAAAGCCATAATTAATTCCGAAGAGGGTAAATAGCGTATTGACCTCACCAAAATTTTTGCCGTAGGAACCGGTAAAATAGAGTTCGTCATTGATTTTGTATTGCAAGATACCCACCGTTCTTTGAAAGCGGATATCCGATCTGCCCGAATAATTGCGTTTAAGGTGTTCAATACCTAAGGAAAATTTTTTGATTTTGTATTCCAGTTTCATACCGATATCATAGCCTTTCTCTTTTTCAAAAGTCATGGCAATGGAATCTTTTAGTACATTGTCATTAAGATATCTTCCGGTAAACAGTAGTGAAATTTTATCGTTCAAATTTTCCTCATCTAAGCCCGAAAGATTCACCGTACCGGTTAACCAAAAACCACTTCTGTTGAAACGTTTGTTCTCCGATTTGTTGTCTTGGTATGCATCGGAATAAGCAAAAGCGGCATCCAATTGGAAAACGGGTGGTTGTTCGATGATTTTATAGTATTCCAGTAGTTTTTCATCCTTTTCGGTTCGTTTTTCCAATTCCTGTGTCGATAGTGTATAGGCAGCTTTGATTTGAGCTTCGGTAATTGAAAGTTCAGCGGTTAAGTCATTAAGTTGTTGCACCACCGCATCATAATCCGTTTTTATTTTTATCGCTGCATCGAGTTCTTTTTGTATTTGATTTTTCTCGTTTTCGGTAGCTGCAGTAGTCAATTTAATTTTATAATCGGCGATTTTCGAATGAATAGCTTCGATAGGTGTAGTGTTTTTGTACTCTTGTAAAACACTTATCTTGGGTAGTAAATTCGCTTGTTTTACCAATAATTCAGCCGGTGGCTCTCGCAACTCGTTGATTCTTCTATTGTAGGCTTTCAGCGCAGTGGTTATTGCATCGGATTGGCTTTTGGATCGTAGAGTGACAATATTGGTGCGGATACCAAAGGCCAGATAGTTGGTTTTCTCGAGTAAGGTTCCAGCCGTCGAATCGTTGTGAACCGACGCTAGTGAAATACTCATTTTACGGTAAATACCGCTAAAGGCATTGGAATTTCCTTGGGAATCTTTAATATTCAAATATTTGGTAATCGGTGCATGTTGATCAAACAGCCAAAAGGGTGCAATTTCCATGGCAAAATTCTTCGGAAGTATAGAACCATTGTTGGATAAACTCATCAAAGTGGCCGTGAATTCTTTAGGATTCGAAGGTTTTTCTATTAGTGATGGTGAAATGTCCAATAGTTGGAATCCCGGTGCGTTAGGTGTCTTCATGTTTTGAAGTTCGATTGCATTGGAATTTTCGGTTTCCTGAGCCAATGAATGCAAAGAAACAAACATGGCTAAAATCAGATAGGCTATAGGTTTCATGATTGTTGTTGTAAGAAAAAGCGTTTGTCAGTCTGGATTATTCGACCGGTATTGCTTTTGTGTTTGATATCTGTTTCTTTGTGTTTGTACTCTTCATCTTTCAGCCCTCCTTTCAATTTGTAGTTGATGACGAGATCATCATATGCATCATCCCAAAGATCCGGATCTACATATTTCAAGTTGATAACAACATCAACAGCCAATAGGCCATTGCTCAAATCGGACGCCTTGCCAATTAAAAAACTCGGATGAATGTCTGTTGTGTTTTCTTGTTGTTCTTTGGGAACTCGTTTGCTTCCAATGTATACATCAACTCCAGGAGTGATTAATGCACCGAAAACGGTTAAGATCTCCATCTCTAGAAGAATTGGATTCTCATTGTTTCCTATTTTGTATGTTTCGATATTCATGATTTCAGCTTTAGTTTTTTTGTATTTTAACTTTGGATTTAAGCCATTTGGTGGTTTTCTAACTACCAATAAAATTCATCGGGAAACCCTTTTACCTCATTGAGGTTCAGTTCCAGTTCGGTACCATCTTCCAATCGGGCACCCACTACAAATGCTTCCCAAGCACTGATACTCAATTCAGCTTTATTGTTTTTGGCTATGGCAAACACAATTTCATTGGGAAACGTATCATGAAGGAAGAAGGCTACATCACCTTGTAACGGTTGGGTTGCATCGGCAGAATAAACAGATAGGTGAATTCTGCACAAACCTTCAAACGATTCAGAGGGTTGGTAACTAGCTTCTAACACCTTGTTTTGCACGATTGATTTTCCGCCCCATCTGCCGAGTTGTAAATCATCGGAGTCTATTATTTTTTTGGATTTGTACAATCGTTTGGTTTCTTCCCGGAACGTCGTGTTGGGCTCATATCCTTCGTTATTTTCTAAGGTTTTTAGTTCGCTACTTTCAAGTGTGGTCACTAGGTTGTTAAGGTTGGTTTCATTGGCCATTTTTTGAACCGTGGTTTTCAAGGAGTAATTTTTTTCATCGATTACTTTATTTTTGGTTTCCAATTCCTCATTCTTGTCCAGCAATTCTTTGTTGCGTTTGCTCATTTCCAAAATATCGGAAAGACTCGTTCTACACCACAAATACAGTAAGCCGGAACCGGAAAGAAAATAAAAAACGATGAGCGCATAGGAAAAAACATAAAAGTTGAAATGACTTCCCGGGTTAAGACTGTCGGCCATAGATTGCGCGCTTTCCGATAACCAAGACATTACAGTACGGAATTTGATGAATGAAATTCCCACGATAATTTTAGTAATCCAATCAGATATTTCTTCCAGATTGGTGTTGTCTGAATAGTTTTTCACAGCAGTGGTCGTACCATTGTCCGATTTGGCAATTACTTTTTCTGATTTTGGAATACCGAATAGGAAACCAATTGCGCCACCTCCAGAAAAACTGGCCACAGCAACCATAAGTAAGGTTAATACTCCGGTTATTCGATTTTCACTTTTAAAGAATAAAAATCCGGTACAAATAACCAGAGTTATGATAATTACAGTGTAAATCAGTAATCGGAAGAAGGCTTGTATATCCTGAAATCCAAAAAAGGTTGATGGTAATTTTGACATGACCTAATGTGTTTTTAAGGTATAAAGTTACATTGGTTCTACTGTCTGAATGGTAGTGAAAACACCTCTTTTAGATAGTGTTTTTCCTCTTACGAAATGAGGTTTTCCCGTAGGTTATATTGTAAAATAGGATTATATTGTGATAAGAGATAATTCTGTGGAGATAAGCATAAAAAAAAGCCAAAGAGATTTACTTCTCTTTGACTTTGTATTTTTTGAGTGATGGGAATTTTATCGTTTGAATTTTGATTTTCGAAAGGAGTCCATCATCTGTTTTCCTTTCGATTCATCGATATAAATCATGTTAACCGATAGGTCTTTGTTGCCAAAAAGGCGGTTAAACATGATGATTTTCATAGTCATATTGTTGGGTAATTCAACCTCCACAGCAAAAGTATGAAAATCCAATCCGTCTATTTTTTCTGTTGATTCTTTCTTTGTGATTTTTGCGCCAGGCATCTGACTTTTAAAAGTGTTATACATCACATCATTTACCGCTTTGCACGATTCGATGTAGTCGCCTTCTTGTGACGGATCAAAAGACTGATAATTGGCTTCAAAATAATGCGCTTTATCATTCTTAAAGACAAAAAGACTTTTTACCTGAGCGGTAATGGTAACTCCGGTTGTGCTCTCAAGAGCATCTTTACCTTTTTGCTCAATTCTGGCCTTTTCTTCTTCGCTCATGGCTTCAAAGCCTTCCGGAATCGATATGGTCCAGTTCAAGTCTTTGTTAAAAATTTCCCTTTCCTTGGCACCTTGTGCATTGGCTCCAATGACTAGTAAGGTTAGAAAGGTTACTATAAGCGATAGTTTTCTTTTCATGGTGTTTGTATAATGTTACTTTTTATCGTTGTATCCTTTTTTCGAGAGGAATATTCACGATACCACAGCCGTCTACCAACCAGGTATCGTTAACGTTTTTCATTTTTAAGTTGAGTTTTAACTCATTGGAATGTTTTCCTCTAAGGGTGATATAACCTGTTTTGGAATCGGTAGATACCACTTCAAATCCTTCTTCCGGATTTTCTTGAGCATCAAAAATAGGATTGAATTTAAGACCTGATTCGGGATTCTTTTGCAATGATTCAGTAATAAGATGCGTTAACGAATCTCTAAATTCTGGAGTGACCAAAGCGTTGGCACTAACCCATTGCAAGGTTTGGGCTTCATCCATGGAAGTGTAAACTTTAGCATATTCATTGACGAAGGCCAAAGCGGTAGTTCCACCGGAAGAACTCATCAATACCGTTTTGGTATCGGGGAGTTGTGGACTTTTCTCATCCAGATCAGAGGCAAATTGGCAGCCAATCGTGAGAAAACCAAGTGTTAAACAAAGTAGTGTTCTTTTCATTAGATTTAGGTTAAGATATTGTTTTTTACTTGTTTGGGGACAAGAGTGACAAATGTAACTAAAAGAAAGTTAATGCAAAATAGTGCGAATGAATAAGTTTAGTATTTCAATTGCTTTTTGGTGGCTTCTTAAAGCTTAGATGTCAGAGATTTACAGAATGGCGATAGTTTTCCGAGGGTATTTAACCATCAATTGCAAAAGTACGAGCTAAAATTATGTACTCTTTTTCTTAATTTTTCTTTTTAGAATCGAAAAATAAACCATTTATAGTACAGAATTCATTTACAAAAAATGCTTGCTTTCGGATGCGTTAGTACAAAGTATAGCTTGACGAATACTTTTTTTAAGGAATGGATTCGGCATAATGCCCATTTTTTCCAATGTAGGTTACTCTTCTGTTAGTACCATGTAATGTTGCTTCATAAAAATAGACTCCAGCAGCAGCAATAGCATCCATAAAACCGGGATAATCCGATTTGCCTTGTTGATTGTCTCTAATAGCCTGAATGGTCAACGCTTCACTAAACAGCGATACAATGCTACGTGTAGGAATGTTTTCTTGGTGCAGGTTTGTTTCGCCATCTGCAAACCGATAGAGTATTGACCCAGTGGCTGTATCAACGGTATACGAGTTTACTCCGATACGGTTTAGTCTTAGTGCTAAATCAGGGTAGCTATCGGCCTCTTTATAACAGTTTTTAATCTGTTCGTTTCTGTCCATAATATTTGTTTTTAGTAAATATAGATACGAAATGCAATCGGCTGTATTAAGTTGCCGCAATATAGTTGGTAACAAACCCCAAAAGCAACAACCCACAACCTGTTGCGCAACAAAGAAGTACCTCTCTTTGTACTAAGTTCCATACAGGCTCATTTTTTACTACTTTATAAAGTACAATTCCAATTACACCAAGAATTGAAAAAAGGAGCGCGTAAAAGGAGAAAAAAATGGAAAAAAAGTTAAAGGAATAATTGGCTGAAGTACTGGTCATCAAAGTTAAAAGAGAAGCTATTAGCAAGCTGGCTATCGCAAGTGATAATAGTATTCTAAAGAAAAAACGGAAACCATCAAATGTTTTTCCAGTGCTATTTGTTTCCTCCATTTTTATCGATTTGATACGTGTAAAAGTACTAAAAACAAAGAAGAATTGGTGTCAAATATGATAGCTTCTTACAGTTAAAAATGTCAATTTTAGTTACGCTGATGCATTTGGTTGGAATTTCAAAGCTTAGTATCTTTATTGAAAAATTTCCCCATGTCACAGTATCAAGACCACTCCAAACTCTTTTGCCTCGAAGGTGTAAACGATGTAACCGTCAATCGAGAAAGCCCTATTGTCCCTTTTTTAGAAGGTTTAGCCCTGCAGCACGATATTACCAATATTTATAAAACCTGTGATAGCATAGAGGGAGTGGAAGAAAGTTTGAATGCTTTGCTGTATGAAGATCGCAATTTTAGGGATTATACCATTATTTATCTGGTTTTTGCAGGTAGGGATAATGCCATAGTTTTGGACAATTATTATTATACCTTAGAAGAAATTGCTGAAGTTTTTGAAGGAAAACTCAAAGGGAAAATTCTTCATTTTGCCAATACGAAACTTTTGGATTTGGATGAAGAACAAGCACAGTTTTTTTTGGATGTAACGGGAGCTAAAGCAGTTTCAGGCTACCGAAAATCGGTGCCGGTTTTAAGTACAGTCATTGATCATCAGTTTTTCAGATTGTGTCAGGAGTATGATGATGTAGTGACCATTGTGGAAGAATTATACGAAAACCACTATGCTTTATGTAAAACGATGGGCTTTACCTTGTATTATTAGTTTCTACAGTCGTGTTAGACTTTTAAAACGTTTGTTTTTTCTCAATTTCCGGTAAAGCGGCATCAATCCTCTCGGCAAGTTCTGGAAGTTTGATCGTGGGAACAGCAGGAAATAGATGGTGTTCCAGATGATAAAACATGCTAAATGTAAGTTTGTTTTTCCAAAAACCTCTTTGTGTTCTGGCTAATTCAGGGCTGTCGTGGGTATCATGATGAACGGTCCAAACCGCAAAGAATGCCATCAAAAATTCTCCAACGAACATGACGATCATGTGATACATCAAAAAGTCAATTTGGAAATACACTACTAAACCTATCAAAACAAAGATGGAAAGAAGTTCCAACAGCACATTTCGTTTGTAGTTTTTATTGCCAAGTTGTAAGGTTACTTTATGTATTAGGAACATATGCACAGGGCCATATAAAATGGCGCCATACCAAGTCATAGCAGCCGATTTTCCTTCGTAATCTTCTTCACCAAGACAATATTTATGGTGTCTGATATGATTGAATTTTACCGCATGAATGGATACCATCATGAGAAGACTATTGAGGTAGAGAGACAACCAGGTAAGGAACTTCGAGGTGCCTAGTGAATTATGAAAACCGTTGTGTACTTGACGAAGTGCAGTCAGGAAGAAAAATCCTGAGAAGGGTAGTGCTATTAGGTAATAGCCGTAATAGGCTAATGACAGTGAAATAACAAACCAAGGAATAGTTAGGTTGTTTTCAATCAGCATTTCCTTTAGGGTTAAGTTTTTTAGGTCTTTCCATTCCACTTTTCGTAGTATTTCCTGATGCGTCATGTGATGTTTCGTTTTGGGTAAAATTGCGATTCAAATTTCTTTAAAAAAGCTAGATTTTCTATTTGTTACTCTTCCGATTCTTTTTTTTCTACAATCGAATTGTAATGCGAAAATAACTGTTCGGTTCTTGTTTTGATTAGGTCAAAATAATTGCCAAGGGTAATGTTGGATTGAAGGGTTCCTCCCGAATTGTATTGGGGATTTTGCATAATTTCCTGGAATATTTTTTCACTAGTGCTGTAGTCCTGCCACTTCTTTTGAGCAGTTTCCAAGGCTGCTTTATCCGTGTCATTTACTGCATTTTTCAACAGTAGATAATACTTGTCCATTAGTTTTTGGTAAGCCTCTGTCATTTCCAACATCGCGTTATTCATACCTTCGGTGGAAGGATCGTATTCTTGTCTTTTTTGGTTCTTCAGATGAATGGCAAAGGTATCTTTGGCAAATTGGATTTCTTCCTTTGTGAGGTATTCTTTATCCAGTTGTTGCGCAAACTCCACAACCTCTTTTTGTACTTCTTGTACAATTTGGTCATTCCTTGAAACGCTATACATTTTAGCCGTTTCGGAGGTTGATGCTTTAATTTGAGCTTCTTTTCCATTTTTGGTACAACGTAATAGAAAAAAACAAACAAAACCAAGGCAAATGACTTTTTTCATTGGAACAGAGTTAATACCAAAAGACAATTTTAAAAAACAATACTAAAAGAAATACAATGCAACCTAAAAAGAAAATGTTTTTTCCATGCATTCGGTCCATTTCTTGGTAGGAATTCACTTTTGTACCGTCCGGTAATGTCTTTTTTGATTGCCATAAAGCATACCCGATCGGAATTGCAATAAGTCCGCTAAGTACAGCAAGTATATAACCCGCAATTATCCATGGTTTTTGACCGGTTTCCGGTTTTGCCAATAATTCCAATCTCGTTTTTTTCAAGCCTTCCAGCAAATCGGTGTCGATGGATTTTCCTCTTTGAGTCAGAATTTTTTGTGCCAAAGCATAGTCAAATTCGCTCCATTCGTCAGATTTGAGTAGCACTTCGTACAATTCTTCATTTGTAAAACCAAACAAATAATGATCCTCAGTAACCTGTTCAATTTCATGTTTAGCCAATTCATCTACGAGTTGGTTTGCTCTTTCAAAATCGGAAGGATGGATCTTAACTTCGTATTGGTGCTGCACGGTATTGCCCGAAAAGGTCGCATCCAAAGGGGAAATGTTATCCGCAAGCTGTGATGCAATAGTATTTTGTTCCAATAAAACAATCAGTTCCTGTGCTTGTTCTAGGGTTGGATATTTTCTAAAAACAGAATAGTTTTCCATGTAATGGTAAAGATTGGGAAAGGTTTATCTTTTCAAAGATACAAAAGAGTAATCGTTACTCGGTAGTAGCGATATAAATCTCGTGTTTGTATTTTGGAGTTGTAATTTTGATTTCTTTGACTCTGCGTTCTTTTAATGTGATTTTTATTCCCTTTTTATAAAGTGTTTCATTTTCGCTCTTGAAAGCTTCCTGGGTCGTATTTTCTTCTTCACAATTTTCGTATTCCATTTCTACGATCATTTTTCCACTCAGTAAATTAAAGTCAACGTTTTTCCAATATTCACAAATTTTGCCTGCGGTACTGGTGTACCCAATCAATAGAAACTCTCCGTCCTGATAGCGGTATTTGTCGGTTTGGCTCCATTTCCAGCTACTTCCACCACTCTGACTGATAAGTAGCACGCCGTTTTCAATTTTCATTTCTTCGAACGGATCGCCCATCATTCCACCATCACGACTACCGAATAAGGCTTGATTGGATTTTTGCCAAAGCACCCATTGTTTGTCTTTTTTCTTATAAATACGAAGTTCTCGAGGGACACCTTCAAAAACGGCTTCATTTTCTTCGGTTGGTTCTTTTACTTCGTTCGGAACTTCTTTTTCCACTTTTTGAATGTCAAAGACCATGACCAATTCATTGATGCCGTCTTTGTCCAAATCGCCCGATATCTTTTCGATAAGTGCAAAATTTTTAGGAACGTGAATTTGTTGTGAGAAAGCGGTTCCCAAAGGGAATACTAAGTAGAGTAAGAGTACTGCTTTTTTCATACAGTAAGTAAAAGCATTGATTTTAAAATTGAATTATTTTTTGGTTTCATTTTCTTTTTTCTTTTTCCAAATGAGAATATCCGATTGGGCTTTCTTCCCATATTTTTGAGAATAGCCGAAACCGATGATAATTACCACCAGAAATAGGAAATACTGTGTCATTTTTTCTTTTGATTGAAAGGTTTTTTCACATTAGTTGGTAGTGCAAAAATAATCAAAAGTGTTTGATTTGATGGTCATCTGATAAAAAGAGAAGCTATTCACCGAAGGAAATTTTCCAATTTCACTTTTTTTATCACGAAATCGTTTGACCAAACGTCAGTAAGTTGTTGTCGGGGTCCAACAAAGAAAACTCTCGTTGTCTCCAAGGTTTGTTTTCTAAATGACCGGCGGGATGTATTCGTACCTTGTTGTCCAACAAAGTTTGATACCACGTATCAATGTCATGAATACGGATATACACCTGACCGTAATTTTCTTTGGGTTCCAGTTCTTTGAACTCGAAAAAATGAATTTGAATGTTGTCTTTCTCAACCATTAAGTAGCCATCATAGTCCGAATCGCCAAATTCTTTGAATCCCAATTGATTCAAATAGAACGCTTTGGTGATGGCTTTATTTCGCATCGGTAATTTTGGATGAATGGCTGTTAGCATGGTAAAGCAATTAAGATATTTTCAAGTACATCCAAATTTACAAAAAAGAGAAGGCAAAAAAAAGCCGAAATCATGTTTCGGCTTTTCTATTTATTCGGTTTTCAAGATAATGTTTCTTCCGTCGGCTGAAAGTAAATTCAATTTGGTTTTGGTGATTTCCAAAAGAGTATATTTTTTATCCGGTTTTCCTTCGGCTTTCGTGGTTAACTCTTTTCCGTCTGCACTCAATGACCACGTTCCAGCAACTTCTCCATTCACATCATTGCGAAGCATGGAACCGTCACTTTTGTATTCTACACGAATTCCTGATATTTGCTCTAATACCATAGTTAATGTGCTCTCTTTTGTTGCTTCATCTGCTCCCATAAATTGCGGGTTTGTAGCCAACATAGTTTTGATTACCGGTTTCATCGCTTCTTTATCAATAAACCATTTGTTTACGATTAAGTTTTTGGATTCTGCCATTTGTGCTGTTGCAGTATTGAATGCAAAAGCAAACAAAAATACGGCAACAAGTTTTTGAATTAGTTTCATGATTGATTTTTTAATTGTTTGCAGTAAGACGAGCAAAAGAGGCTTTTGTTACAATTGATTTAGAATAAAAATTAATAGGAAATCCTTTAGGGTCCATCCCGTCCTATAAATCTTCCATGCCCTAGTAAAAAAGCAATGGCTTTTTTTACATTGTTATCGATGCTTTCTTCTGTTTTCAATGCAGCAATATACCGAACGATTTCTTTTTGTCTGGAAGGTATCAACGCGTTGAACACAGCGAACGCCTCAGGATTTTCATGTAATGCAGTTGTTAATTTAGGGTGGGGCGCAATGGTTCTTTCCGACGGATCGTAAGCAACAGTCATTTGGATGTTTTCCCCAATGCGTTGAGGCGAATCTTTGAGCATAGAGGTATTAATGTAAAGTCGCCATTCGCCTTTAAAAAACATCAAATTTTGTTGGTAAACAACGCCATTTACTGTGCCGTGAATCGGAATAGGACTTTTATTTTTACCCGCTTGTTCAAAAAGGGCAGCAAGAATTTCTTCTGGAACAAAAACAAAAGGATTGATGCCTATTCGTTCAATAGTGGCGGTAAATGGAAACATAGTTTAGCGGTATAGATGTTACCAAATATACAAAACAAATTGTGTCATCATTTCTTCGAATTGTGATTGAGAAACCCTTTACATGAGGGCAAACTAAAACGACTAGTTTAGACTTTTGCCATGCTCCGGACAAAAATCCCAGTTGCCTTTCATTTCTTCTTGATCAATAGGGCAATGTTTGATTGGAAGAACACTAGCAAATGGTAATTTCCATTTCAAAGTAGTCGAGTTCCAATGTAAACTAAAATTGTTTTTTTTGGAGATATCTAAACCGTCTTTGCCGTAAGTCTCGGGCATTTTAAAAACAATGATTTGCATACCTTCCCCAAATTGTCCTAACATTTTGGCTAACATGGGTTCAAGATCGGTGACTATTTTTCTTGTTAAATACGACATATCTTCGTTTTTAAGCGGAAAATGCTTTTTGTTGGAAGAATCCGTAAGTATCATAGTTTCCGAAATTTCACTTTTGGATTTAAATTTAAATAAAGGGAGAGTACTGCCAACTGTATAATCTACAACTGCAAAAATCAAATAATCTTTAGTGCCATTGGTAAGATGATCAACAACATTTGGCGTAAATTTCATTTGTTCACCAATGATTTGCCAAATTTGAGAAGGATACCATATTGCTATTTGTTTCGAAGGTAGTTCACCACCATTTTTGCTACACTCGATAATTAAATCAGATGTATTGATATTCTTAAGATTCTGTGCATTTACTCCTAATGAGAACAATAAAAGTGCAATTAAAAATGAGAAATGTAAGCGCATAAACGTGTAGAGGATAGATAAAAAGAACTTTGGGTTCTTGACTAAAATTAATTAATGGTGCAAAGATACTTTTTTCAATATATTTTCAATCTTTTTTTGAATTGTATTGATGTTGAAAGTATGTTTATTTTATTCCTTCAGAAGTGCTTCCAATTCTTGGTTTTTCGTTTTCAGAAGTCCGGTAGTTTTACTGTTCTCATGAATACTACGTTCTCTTCCTTTCCCCATTTTAATGCCTACGATTTCCGATTCCATTTCCACATAGTCAAGAAACAATAGAAATGCTTTTTCCTGCAAAGCTTTGGCTGCTTTATAATCAGGTATACTTTGTAGTATTGAGGGATCGTTATTTTTTTCAGCAATTTGAACGAACATATTTTGCTCGGTAATTTCAGGATCATATTGTGCCAAAATTTTTCGAGTCAATAGATCAAACTTTTTTCTTTCGATACACGCTTCGATACTGGAGCAAAAACTTATTTCTAAAGTGGTTTGCGCGGTATCACAGTTGCAAGTCGCATTTTGAGCATATCGCACCACTAAAGGCTCTAAAGTAACAATGTCATTGGCACATTCACCCAAATCATTCATCGAAATTTTACTAGCGTTATCTTCCTTTTTCTCAGCTGTTTTAGTGTTATCAGGAGCTGTTGAACTAGCCGCAGATGTTGGGACCACTTTTTCTATTTTTGAAGAAGTGTACTTTGTAGCGGCATACCATCCGATGGCAGTTCCAATCAGCAAACTTGTCAGAATAAGGATAGCGATTCTATATTTCATTTGGGTTTAATTTATATATAAGCAATGATCCGATAGTATTCATCAGTTCGGTGAGTATGAAATTCTCCAGACTTTTGGACCAATTGCGTTAGTTTTAGTATGTTTTCTGAATTTTCACTGGATATAGGAAAACAAATCCATTCTATTTCTTTGTATAATGTCCAACCGGGTGCAATCGGATTAGTAATCATGGCTTCCATGGCATTTTCATAGAAATCAAAATTAAACTGTTCCTCTCCGTTAATCATCAATTGCCTGATTTTGTCATCATAAATCAGTTTGACATCACAACGCGCTATACATTGAGCATTGTCTACCAATAAACGAATGAGCTTCAGCCATTTTGAATTGTTCATGAAGCTAGCCGTATAATTGGTCTGTATGATTTTATCAACTTTAGGATCCGGAATCATTTTATTTTCATCTACTTATTTAGCAATTACGACTCCCAAGATATTCGATGCATCAATGCAACCAATATATCTTGAATCTTCCGAATTATCTCGGTTATCACCCAAAACAAATAGTTTTCCTTGAGGAATTTTCAACGGACCGAAGTTGTCTTTGTTCCAATTCTGTTTGAAAACCGAAGCAATAGTTTTATCGACTTTTCCTTTCGGTTCAATTATTCGATCCGCTATTCCGTATTTTTGAGCAACTGCATCTGCTAACGTTGCATTCATCGTGTTGAACCCAATCGATTCAACCCTATTCTCATCAGGGATGTTTTCCTCTTGACGGATTTTTTCATAATCCCGAACCGTTGTTTGGTATAAATGCAGTAAAGTATAGGCTGTATCGGTATTGATTCCGTTCAAATACAACACACCATTTTTGATTTCTATAGTATCATTTTCCATACCGCAAAGTCTATGAATTCGACTGTGTTTGCCTAAGTAGGGATCTTCATGAGAGTAGGCAATAAAATCGCCATTTTTGGGAGTTACCAGGTTAGACACGAAGAATTTGGAACCTATTTTGAGATTGGGTTCGTTGGCCATCGTTGAATTGTTGTACATTTTGAAAATTCCAAAGAAGGAAGTAATACTATACAATGTGAATATAACTCCTGCTACTATAAGTACTTTTTTAACTATTGGATTCATTGTGAATTGGGTGATTATGTACTGCAAACATAAGTAATCAAAAACATCTTTTAAGATTCTAAAAGCGTATCTATTTTAGGATTTGGGATAATTGGGAATAGTTTTGTCTGTATCACTACCGTAATGAATTGAATCTCGTTCAGACATAGGTTGAAAATAACGAAAGCACTCACTTTTTCAACTGTAATTTAGTATTGAAATTTAAATTTTTAGGTGTGGCAAAATTTAATATTAAAAAAAGCAGCCACGAAAATTGTGACAAATTTTTCAATTAATTTTTTTTTGCCACGTGAAAAGTAGTGGCAGAATTTTATTTTTATTTTTTTTGCCACACACTAAAGCAATTGAAAAATACTTACTTATAAAAGAAGTAAGGTTGATAGGGTTTTCTTAAAAATTGGATGCCCAATTAAAGTGTAGTGAATTTTTTAGGTAGATTGATCGTTCCAAGTTTTCAAATGCCATTTTCCGTTTTTCTTTTCAAAAATGATATCCGTAAGAATTCCATTGTCAATACCACGAATCTCAATGACTGCGGTATCTTTTGCCTCTTTTATTTTTTGAGTATATCGATCCAATTCTCGGGTTTGTGCCTCTTTGGGATACGTAAAATCCATTGTGGTATAGTTCCCTTTACTGATTGTTTCTTGTATAGGTTCAAAGTCATCGTTAAGGGTCGTGATTTTTAGCGGAAATACGATACGGCTCATTTGGAATACACTATCTTGATTGAATTTTTTTAGAAAATCATCAAAATTTTCATTGATGTTAGTTGCAACTACTGTTGTTTCTTTTAGTTTAGGCACCGTACTATCGATAGTTTCATTTCGACAACCGAAACAAATTGTAAGAAGTAATAGAAGAGGAGTAAAAGCCTTTTTTTTAAAATTAGTCATGGTGCTTATCTTTTGTTCTTTTCCTGTTGCAGTATTTTCTTTATTGTTTTTTGGTAGTCCAATTCCGGATTTTTGGGATTGCCTTCTTCATCTTGACCCCAATACACTATGTCGTCAAACTCTTTGATGCTGTCTCCTTGAATTTTGTAGAAACCGGTCCAATCTCTTCCTGACATCACCGAGCTGTCGATTAAATTATACTCAGGTAAATTTTTAGGGTTTTTGATTTCTTCAAATCCTTTTATTTTCTTCAGTTTGTCTTTTTTCAAATCGACCAAGTACAAATAATAGGTCAGATTGCTTCGTACATCGGAGTCGTTCTCAATGAGAATGTCTTTTACACCATCATTATTGAAATCCTTGAATTGGATTTCGTTAAATCGTCGGAAAATAGAATCTCTATATATTTCTAGGTAGTTGCCGTTTTGTAACTTACTAAGTATAAAAACCGAGTTGTTCACGGTTTCATCGTCTCCTTTATCATCGTATTTTCGTAGTACTATTTTGAAACCTTCGTTGGGATAAAACGTATCGCAAATAATTTCGGTAGTACCTTCAGTATACTCATCTTTTGAAGGTATTGTAGTGGTCACTTTTTTTATATCTGCTTTGATCGCTTCAATTTGTTTTCGTTGTTTTTCTTTTTCTTGAGATGTGTTCTTGTTTTGACAGCTCAATACAAGTGTAATCATAGCAAACGAATACAGAAAATAGATTTTCATAAGTACATTGAAATTGGTAAGCGTTTAGGATTTAGAAATTTGAACAATTTTTTGAGTCACTTCCTGAATTCTGTTCAACCAGTAATTTTTAGCATCCTCATTTGAAATAGCGCCTGTTTTAGGGTGCAACTCAGCAGGAATTTGGCCGATATAATACCCGTGTTTACTGTATTCTCTATCCAATTCACTTTTGGTTAAAGGTTCAGTTCGATTTCTCCAAAAAGAGAGTTGTTGGTTGTATTCTTCTAGAATTTCCTTCAAATAAAGTAGGAGCATTTCATTGTCTTTTGGGATATAGCCTGGTCCGGTACAACCACAGGAATGAAAGGTAATCCCAACAGTATAGAGCGCTTTTATGTGGTTCCATGCTTTACCATCTTCCTTTTTCGGTGATTCGAAAGCCAGTCCCATGTTAGCCATGAGTCCGCTACATTCAGGGCATTTGGCTTCTTTGGATGTTTTGGAGTCACGCTGTACATCACCCAATAGCCTGCGTTTAAATGTCTTTTGACAAGAAAAGCAGGCATAATGAGGTTTGTAGGGATACATGGCATACCAGCACATGAAATGTTATAGTTTATTGTAAAGTGTAAAACCTAAATAGACGTTGTCTTCCGTAGTGGTCCAAATCTGTAATCCGTCTTTGTTTTTATCATAAATACCGTATTTGTATTTATCGCCTTTCATACTGAAATTTTTTCTTGTTTCGTTATTGCTTTCAATGAAAATTAATTCGAATTCGTTATTGTCTTTCGGTACGAAAGTCAGTTTTGAAGTAGTACCATCAGCAAACGTTTCGGTCCATGAGTTTTTGGTTACGACAACACTTACAGTAGTTCCATCATACTCTTTGTAGTAAAATTGGCCTCCTTTAGCAAATGAAGTAAAGTCTTTTTTTGCAATTTTTGAAATGGGTTTCTCCGTTAATTTAACCCAATCACTTTTGTTTTCTTCCAGAACACCAAGTAATTCAGTAAAAGCGGTACAATTTTTTTGCAGTCTATAGAAAATTCGAGTGCTTATCGAATCGGCTTCTGCCTGAGTAGAGACGTTGATTTTTTGAAAGTATTCCACCAAGTGTTTTTGGAAAGTAGCTTCAATTTTCTTTTCTCCGGAAAGATCACTTTGTTTGGAGAGTGTATTGCACATTTCAACACTCAACGAATCAATTTCTTTGATGTTTTGAGCAGAAATCGTAGAGTTGCCAATAAAAATAGTGAGGCATAAGAAGAAAAGTTGTTTCATAAATACATTTTGTTTTAGTGCAATTGACTAGATTATTGTATTGCAGGATTGGGGATTATTTTTGCTAAAGATACTAGTTTTGATGAGATGTGCATTGACAAAAAAAGATTTCCACTGGTTTTTTAGTTGCAATGTCTTTGAATGAGTTCTTTTGGGTCATCTATATTGTATATGGCTTTCCATTTTTTTTGGTATTGATAGCCTTTTTGGAGAGCAATATTCCAAAATTCACAGGCTTTTTCTGTATTACCAAGTTCAAAATACGAATTGGCCATATTGTTATACGAATATTTGTCCGTGTCAAAATTTTCATCGAAGGATTGCCCCAGATTAATTTGTAACGCTTTTTCAAAATCGGCTATAGCTCCTTGGTAGTCTTTTGTATAATACTTACAAAGCCCTCGATTGTTATACGATAATTTATCTTGATCATCCAATGCAATTCCTTTGTTAAAATCAGCAATAGCTCCATAATACAAACCTTTTCTAAGTTTGACTGAACCGCGATTAATATAGGCACTGGTAGATTTAGGGTTCAATTGAATCGCTATGTCGTAGGCTTTAATCGAAAGGTCTAATTTACCCCATTTATCGTACAATAAGCCAAAATTGACCATTAGCGTAGCATTGTTGTCTAGTTCATACGACTTCCTATAGTTTTTTTCCGCTAATTCGAATCGCTCCGTATTTTCGTAAGCAATACCGAGTCCCATCCAAGCTAGAGCGTTGGTAGAGTCAATTTGAACTGCTACATTTAAATTTTCTATTGCGATATCGTATTTTTTCAAGTGGATATAGCAAGTACCTTTAACCCGATGGTATTTTGATACTTTAGGATTTCGTTTAATGGCTTTATTAGAAAAATCCAAAGCTTTGAGGGCTAGTTCTTCGGATAAGGAATTGTGCGTGGTATTGTTCAGAATTTCAAACGCTTCTTCATAGTAGAGTTCCGCTTTTTTATCGCCTTTTTTTTCTTTTTCTTGTCCATAACATAGTGCGGCAAAGAATACGAAAAGATAGAGGTGTTTCATCAGTAGGTTTATTAATTGTTGTAATACTATTGTTCAGGGAAGAGTGGGTATTGATTCGACTTTAACAGTTAATACGTCGGTTCCCAAAGTTCTATTTTATTTCCGTCAGCATCCAAAATATGAATGAATTTACCATAGTCATAGGTTGCTATTTCATCAACAATGGTTACTCCGTTGTTTCTTAAATTCTCAACCAATGCCTCAATGTGTTGCACACGATAATTGATCATGAATTCTTTTTTGGAGGGCGCAAAATAATCGCTTCCGTTTTTAAACGGAGACCACTGTAATGCTTCAACTATTTCTGTGTTTTCGATATTTCTCGATTCAAAAGTGGATCCCCAATCGTTGACATTCAATCCTAAATTTTGGGCATACCAATCTCGGGTTGCTTTTGGGTTGTCGGAGAAAAAGAAAATACCGCCAATTCCGGTTACTTTTGGAGTGGCATCTTTTGACGAAATACTTTTTTTTGATTCTTCCATAGTGTTTTGTGTATGATTAAATGAATCTTCACTGAGATTCTAGCTTCATTTATGATAAATGTAGCATTTTTTACAATGTTTACTATAGGGTATAAAAACCTTATAAGTATTTTTTATCAACCTATCGTCCTCAAAATTGCCAATCCTTCTTCCCAATTCGTGTGTCCAGAAGCTGCGTTGATGTGCCCGGCATTGCCGATAGTAATGAATTCGCTTCCCCAGTTTTCAGCAAAAAATTGGGCTCTTTCCAAGGAAACCCAAATATCATCTGCGCTAGCCACCACAATTGAAGGGAATGATAATTTTTGCAGCGGAATTGGAGCAAAGCCAGTTGCAGGAAAAGTATAGTGAGGTGCCTCTAAATCACTTGGAGCGACAAGCAAAGCGCCTTTGATTTGTTTTTGATATTTTACTGCCCAATGCGCAATAGCCGAACAACCCAAACTATGTCCAATTAACACCACATTGGATGCATCAAAGGCAGCCACTTTTTGGTCAATAGTGGTAATCCAGGATTCGCAGGAAGGAGCATCCCATTCTTCTTGTTCTATTCGGTGAAAATTATCGCCTGAATTTTCAAAATAGGTTTGCCAGTGTTCCGGTCCGGAATTTCCAAGTCCGGGTACAATTAAATAGGTTGTCATTGGTCAATACATTTGATGTTGTAAATAACGGTATTATTCTTGAAATTCCATTCCGAAAATGCTTTTGGGCAATCCGTTATTGAGATTGATTTGTTGTGTCTTTTTTCCGCATTCTGTGTCATTGGTTTGGTGAACAATTAGAAAACCGTTTTGCAGTTGTGTTGGCAGTGAACAGTAGTCCAAGATGTAGTAATTTCCAACGTATTGATTTTTAGTATTGAAAATCAATATTCTGTGTGTGGAACGGCACGACATACCCCAAGTCCATACCGAAGTAATTACTTTATAAACGATTCCCTTTTTGGTTTTTACATTTCCAAGATAGGTGAGTTGCGTTTCATTTTTGGTTTTGCCGTCGCATTCCCCAAAAGTATAAGTTTTTCCAATATTGCTTTTCCCTACTACCATTGCAATGTTGTCTTTCTCTGTTTGTGCAACTACTTGTAATGTCAGGAAAAGTAGGAGTAAAGTGGTTTTATAGTTCATGAAATAAGCAGATGTATAATTGTCTTCTTTTTTAACCTTCTTCATTCATTTCAAATTCGTTAAAATCTTTAATTTGGGTCAATTTGTAAAGTTGAGCACTTTTGATTTTGGTCGTGGTAGTTTCAAAAATTTCATCTCCGCCTTCACTTTCGTCATTCGTATTTACTTTGGTCACTTTCTTTTTGGTTAAAAAATTAATGCTCGTTTCAGCATTTACAATTGGGCCATTGTTTTCGCTTTGGTCGTAACCAATCAGTTCAAAATCCGAATTTTGGTAACGGAACGTATATTTCCAGTAGCCATATCTTCCGTGTGCATAATGGATGTATAAATTTCCTTTCTCAATACTGACCATCAAATCGGGAGCGAAATAAATACCACCGTCCTCGTTTTCAGAAGAAAAGCAGTTGTAATTTTTTACGGCCAATTCATAACCCTTATTCCGATTTAGCAAAATAATTATACCTCTTCGGTTTCGGTCAAGTTTACCTCGGTATTCATCAGTAACGAATTTGGATTGGTCAGTACCCTTTATAATTAACACGCAATCTTTTACACCATCTTTGTTTACATCGCCCAAAATTTTTTCAAAAAGGACAAACCCTTTAGGGATGAAATCAGTTGGATTCTGTTTGTATTCTGTTGTGGTACTGATGGTATCACGTTTCGTTGCTTCTTGGGTAGGAGGTTCAGGCATCGTTTGTGTTGTCGCTTCAGCTTTGGTTTCCTTACAAGCAGTAGTCATAAGAAACAATAGAGCAGCACCAATAAAAAAAGTATATCGTATCATATTTGTAATGTTGTTTAACGGAGGGGTTCGATTAAGTATAGTTTGTTTAGTAATTATTTCTATAATTCAGTGTTGTTTGTATACACAGTCGGATTGAATAATTCCATATACAATTCGGGTTTTGGGAGTTTTTGAAAACCGTATTTTTCATAGAGCCAATCGGCTGTGGAAGTTAATAAAATCCAACGTCGTAACCCTTGTAAATTGGGATGTGTCATGACTACATCCATTAGTTTTTTGGAAAGACCTTGGCCACGATATGAATCCAAAATATATATATCTCCCAAGTAGGCAATCGTGGAATAATCGGAAATTACTCTGGCAAAACCAATTTGTTTTCCCTGATGAAACAACCCAAAATTGAGGGAGTGATCTATTGAAGTTTTAACTCTTTCCAATGGAATATGATTGCTCCAACCGGAATGATTGGATAAAAAATCATGTATGGCAATAAGATCGAGTTTGGTTTTATCGGTAGTGATAACGAATTCTTCAAATTGATGTGTTACAATTTCCATGTTATAGTGTTTCGTTTTGGTCGTTTATGCAATAACGCTGTTTGCGTGGTTTAGTTGTGCCATTCATGTTCCTTTATAGATTCAAAAATCCACTTCGGAAGTAGATTCGCATTGTGCTTCGGTACTTTTTTCTTAAAGGTGTTTGGTTTTTGGAATAGGCACCGCTGATCCCATAATAGGAATCGCTTTTAAATTCTACGTAACCGTAAATGATTTGTTTTTTTGTGCTGTCTGGAATTTCAGAGAGTATGATTTTGGTTTCGGTACAAGGTACTTCCAAACGATCAATCAGATCACTTTTTTCATCGTAGGCATAGGTAGGAAAGTCATCAGAACTTAGCATGTGGTAAAGATGGGCCTGATTGTTTTCGATGGCAATATGAAACCCGGCACTACCAAAAAGACCAAATGCACCATCAATGCCTAGTTTTCCGTCTTTCCAGAAATAAAAGGATTTGAAAAGCATTTTTTTGGACACATCAGTATTTGAGAAACTCAGAGTATCATTCTCATAGAGTTCACCCAAAACAGCATTTTCGTAAATCTGCATTACTGATTTCATTGCCTCAAATTCTTCCGAATCTTTTATATGGATTTCGACCTTTTCTTTTACCGTTGGATCAATGGTTAATCCCCCAATTTCTAATGGATTGCTCGTTTGTGAAAAAACGGTCCAAGTAGATAAACAAAGCAATAGGTATTTAATCATAGTAGTGGTAAGTAATAATTGGGGAGTAATTACAATTCATTGGGAAGTGCAGTTTTAGGCTGTAGTATCAAATCCATAACGAATCGCTGCTTCGAGTACGGTGCTATTGATGTCCTTCAGTGTTTTGAACTTAATACAATAGCCCGTTACACTTGCTTTGCCTAGCTCTTTACCATAGGTTTCGCTCAAATACTTTTTATCATCAATACCCAGGATATATATTGAAATGCCGGTTTGGTTGGCACTGATTCCAACTTGATAGAACGTTTTGGTTTTTCCGTCGGCATAATGAATCGTTCGGATGCCATAGCCAATATTCGGATTGGAAACTATTTTATTCTCACTGTTCTTACCATCGAAAAACCAAAGCGTAGCATTAGGCATCAATTGAAGAATGCGCTGATGAAGTTCCTGCATTTCACTGCGTTTCGGTTCAGGTTGAGAGGCGATATAGTCTTGGATTTGCTCTTCTGTTGTCATACGGTGGGTTGATAAAGTAAAGATAATGGATTTTACGATTTCAACACGACAAATGCTGTTTGAAGTTATCGATTGAAATGCTATGAGCATAACGGTAAATTTCTTAGGTGTTTTAATCGTCGAAGTATTCTTTACCGCTACTGTCGAGCCATCCCTTTACTCCGTTGGGTAATTCAAAACGCGCAAAATTGCCTTGAAAATCGCCGAGTGTTTTGTAACGGAATTGGTTTTGCAACGGATATACCATATACAAGTTGTTCTTTTTTAATTGGTAAAAAGGAGGAATATACCGAATTGACTGCAAATTTTGATAATTCGCTAGCTCGTTATTCGTAAAAAATTCATTTTTATAGTCGAGGTTGAGAAAATGGTTCAAATAATTCATGCCATAGGTGCCGTCTTTTTTTAAATAGGTAACAATTGAGTCGTAGAATGGAATTGGATTACTATTTTCAGTTGAATTTGAGGCAGACGAAGTTGGTCTGTACTTTTTTGACGTTACCAAAGTATCCAAGGCTTTAGTATTGATATACATTGCTTGAATATCGGAGGTGTTAATCAAAGGAATTGTGTCAGTCACCGTCGCTTCATTTTCTGAAGAAAAAAAAGGCAGATTCTTTATGGTAAGTTGATGATTCTTTTTTGATTTCGTGAACGACAGTTCATAGTAATAGTCTTTTGAAGTTGCTTCGTACAAATGAGTAAAAGTGTAATTCTTTGCTTTTTTTAACTCCTTTCCAGTCCAATCAATTAATTTAAGATGGTTGTTCTCGATGAGTTGAATGCTTCCGAGATTTATTTTTCCGCTTTTAACTGGAGTTGAATTTAACTTCTGCAAGGCTAAATTGTAGAAATCAATCGATTTTTGAGAATAGCCAATGATTATTTTTCCTAAAGTGATAGAGTCATACTTTTTGGAAATTAGAATTGCATTGTCTTTGTTTTTCAGTAGCACTTTTTTATCGGATAAAGTATCGATTTTGAAATACTCTTCTTGAAGTTCATAAAAAGCATGATTGGAAAAGTTATAAATTTCCAGATTGGTTAATGCGATTTTTTCAGCCTTTAATTGGGGAACATAATCACTATGCAATCCGAACAAGTTGATTTTGTTCTTAGCGGGTATTAGGTATAATTTTTCATGCGCATACGTGTAGATTATCTTCTTTTTGCCGAAGTGTAACAACAAATAAGGTAGGAATTCTTCACATCGGGTATGTATTTGTTTCTTTTCGGTATCATGTTCTTCTGAAAAGAGAGCGAAGTAATTCGGGTTGAAGAGGCAAAACTTATAGAGCGTATAGTTGCTTTCGGTTGTATCTTCTTCAGAATAGATAAATTGCTTTTTTCGAAGTGCATCATAATTAAAATTGCCATCGATTTCGTTATAAGAAATGGATTCCTTTTTTTGAGCAAATTGAATCGCATCCTCTTGTGTTATAGGATGTAAAACCGACTTCAATTTAAGCTGTTGCAATGTATAATCGACGTCAATTTGGAGTTGGAAGTACGCATTGTTTTTTTTAAGAATTATTCCTTTAGAGGGATGAATGTACTGTAAATCACCATCAGTAACTTCATACTTTTTTTGCGCAAATGAGATGAAAGAAAAACTAAAAAATAGGAGATAGACGAAAGGTTTCATATCCAATAGGAAATCAAAGAGGTTTGAAGTTATAATTGAGTTGTTGGTTTACATCGTTTATCGCTCGATTATAATGTTCGCTGGGAAAATAGAGTTTACCTACTTCGGATTGAATCGTTTTGGTTATGATTTTAGCGTTTTTACTATCAGAGATGTAACATGCAATTTTTGAAGCCATTTCACGGTTGTTAAATACCGCTTTCTCCTCAAATTCTACATACACAGGTTGGTCGTTTTCAAAATAGAAAGTCGTAAACCAACCACCACCGTTTGTAAAATATTGATTATAAATGATTTTTTCGATTTTCTTTTTCTTTCGATATACCGTAATCGTATTGTTTTCAGAGGATGTTCTATTTGGAATATAGGTCTCTTTAAGAATTGTGGTTTTAAGGTTCGTATCCTTGTCAATTGCAGTAACCAATGTGTTTGTTTTTGTTATCAAATGATCATCAAACAATGCTATTCGTTTGTGTTGAATATCATAAATG
This sequence comes from Flavobacterium sp. MAHUQ-57, assembly GCF_051908335.1. NCBI lineage: Bacteria > Pseudomonadati > Bacteroidota > Flavobacteriia > Flavobacteriales > Flavobacteriaceae > Flavobacterium > Flavobacterium sp. MAHUQ-57. Next base: position 285,014 of record NZ_JBPZTE010000006.1, read on the forward strand.
ACATATTTAAAATCATTTCCCACTTGTACTAAATAGATTCTCTGATTTTGGTAGGCAGCAGGTTTGTAGTGTAAAATGGCATAATGGTTAATTTGGTTTTCTGCCAAACAGTTAGAAATGAATTGGGTTTCGTCTTGTAACTGTATCGTTATTGGCATCCAATTCAAAAGATTTTCATAGTTGCGCAATTCGTTCTCCTTTTCGGTAAGCAAATTTCGGTACAGCACATTTTTTTTGTCTTGCTCAAGATCACCTGTACTTTTCACTAAAATGAAATTAGAATCTTTTTGATAATAGTAAAAGTTGCCAAGGTCTTTGTTAATTAAGGTTTCCGCTCCCTCGTATTTCTTTTCTTGAAAAAAATGGATGTAGTTTTCGTCTATAATGCTGTATTTTCCTTGAGTTCTAGGCGGATTACGGTCCAATCCGCAACCTGGTATACGGTAACTGTAAAACGTACCGTCTGGGTTTAAAGTAAGGCTATGACCAAACTGAAAACCTTTGCTGGGTGGTTGTAACGTGTATTCTTCTTGTTGGTTCTCCGAATCGATTAAATTAGTACTAATCCACTTTCCTACAAGTTGCTGTGCTTGTAAATTTTGAAGCAAAACCAATGCGATGGTAAGTAGTTGTAGTTTATACATTGTTTTATTTTTATTTACTTAGAGATGAAAAACAATACAAAGGTTGGAATGGAAGCCAAATTTTTGAAAAAACAAATGAATTTAGTAAGGCATTCGTACTTCCTGATTGGTTTACGATTATCCATTCCTTGGCAAAAAAGAAAGGGTTTCAACTCTAAGTTTTGACTATTGCATCCGAAGATACTTAGTTTTTTATTATTATTTCATCAAAGAAAGGAAATAATAGCCATTGTAAAGTCTTTTTGAGGTTATTATTTATCCTGTTACGGTTTCGTTTTATTCAATTCCGATTTTGTTTTCTGAGCAATCAATATACAAACTGTTGTTTAGGAAGATTTTGTTTCCCAGCATACCTGTCATACCTGAAAATTGCATCATTGCATATTGAATAGGAGAGTAACCTTCCACATAAGTGACATTCTTTAAGGATATTTCGCTTTTGTGAAAATGTATTTTTTGGTTACTGTTTGCGGTAAATGTAGACAAAATTTTATTCCATGATTTCGATTTTTCAATTGTGATTTTTGAATTTTTTAGCTTCAAATTCTCCCAAACTTCTTTATTGGTTATTAATTCAAAGGCACTTGTTCCCGAATCAAATAAAAAATTACTTTGTTTACCTTGTACTTCTCCTTCAATAATTAGTCTCCTTTTTTTGAATGTAAAATCAGTTAGTTTGTTTTGAAATGTAGCAGGTACTTTGGTTAAATTGAGAACCATATAGTTTTCTTTAAAATTGAGCAGTGTTTTTCGTTGGTCCAATACATCAGTTCCCAAAGTACCAATTATGTTTAGCGCTTCCACAGTTTTTTTGATGTCATTTCCTTGATTGTAAATGCTGAATTGATCGGATGAGATTTTAGTTTTTCCAATACAAAAGGAGGCTTTTGCAACAGTTCCCTTGGTTGTGATAGAAGGAAGGTTTTGTATGGATTGTGAGTATAAAATAGTATACGGCGAACCGGTGTCAAATTGCAGATAGTAGGTCGCAGTATCTTTTTCAAAATGTATGGGAAGTAATAGCGCATTCTTTTTCGTTCCTTCCCAAATCAAAGGGACAATGCCACTTTCATTTTCAACGGTTAAATAATTTTCTTTGGGAGTAAATTTTCGGTCAAAATAAAGAGCGCCACCTATTGCGGCTACACCACTAATTGCCAAAAAGGCAAATACAATTTTTCGTATAATTTTCATTGGATTATTTTTTTACAAATTTCCTTTTCAAAAAGGGAAATGTTTGTAAAAAGCATACGCCAATTTTACGTCAATTTACGACAATGCTTATAGGTAATTGATTTTGAAGGCTTTGTGTAAGTCGTTTTGCTGGTTCAAACTTATTCCATTTACAATAAAAGCCACTAAATTTAAAGTAGTTAGTAAAAGTACAGGAATTAAAAATAGAGGAAATTGAAGTGATAGTCCTTTTTGAACAAACGGAATTACGATTAAAACTAAAGAAATGACAACTGTGAGAAGTATTTGAAAGCTTACAATGCATTTTCCTAGTTCTTTATTTTTGGGATCTTTTGTTTTATAGGTTAAAACCAATGGAAATAAAATACTTCCGAAAGGAATAATCAGTCCGGCTAGAGTTGAAAAATTGATCCATTTCGCTCTGTCAACTTTTAAAGTTTCATTGGTGGGAATCAACTTTTCAGGTTCGGTTTCAAATACTTGTGCTAATGCTTTCAGCGTAAATCCTTTGGGAGTAGTTCCCGCTTCAATTCTTTGAATTGTTCTTAACGAAAGGCCACTCTTTTCTGCAAGCTCGGTTTGTGTTAAATTGCGCTCTTCTCTTAATTGTTGAATTATTGATCTCATATCCGAAGAATCTCCCGTTGATTTTACGATTTAGTTTTCCTTTTTTTGAGGTGTATTGACCATTAAACCCATCATCATAACCAATGCAGACAGAATGATTACTTGTATGATTAGCGACTTATTGACAAGAGAAATGGTTTGTGTTGGTTCGATAGACAAAAAAAGTAAAATGGTAATCAATCCTCTTGGAGCCACAAACAACAAAGGTTGTAAAGGTAGTTTAGACAGTTTTAATTGAATGGCACGAAAAAGGAAAATGAAAATTACAATACCCAAAGCCCATGAAAGAGTGTCTAGATTCAAGACTTCCGTAGTTTCAATCAAATACCCGAATAACAGAAAGAACAAGGCCCTTACCAAAAAAGCAGCTTCAATGGTAATTTCTCTAAATTTCAATACCTCTTTGTTTAATTCATTAGGTTTGAAATGTTCAATCCATTTGAATTGTTTCAGTTCATCAAGGTTATTTAAGAATAATCCAAAAAGCAATATGAAAATTAATCCCGGCAAATGGTAGATTTTAGAAACGGCATAAATCAAAACGACCAAAAGAATAATGGGAACAAATTTAATATGATGCTCAATTTTACTGAGTAAATACGAAAGCCCAATGGTTGCTATGAAAGAAATAATAGTAATGAAAAGGATTTGCAAAGCAAAATGGCCAAATGATTCGGCATTGATAGTTTCATTAAGAGCAAGAAAGTTAAAAACGAGCACTCCTAAAATATCCGATAGGCTACTTTCGTAAATGATAAATTCTTTGTTGTAGGAATACAGGTTCCGAACGCTTGGAATCGCAATAGCACTACTGATAACGCAAAAAGGAATGGCATTAGTCAAACTGTCTTTAAGGCCGAAGTTTCCGAAATAGTTAAAAGCAAAGGCAAACAGAAAGGCTAAAGCCAGCATGGGTAGAAGAGCGCCCCAAAAAGATTTTTTGATAAGTCCTAGTTTAGAGGCATTGAGTTCGAGTTCGAGTGAACCTTCCAATACAATCAGAATAAGACCGATAGTTCCTAAAACTGGAAGAACACTGGAAAAGTCAGGAAGTTGGATGTTCAACCAATCGGTCATTTGTCGTACTGTCCAACCCAAAATCAGTAATAGAATTACAGATGGGATTTTTGTTTTGGAGGATGTTAAATCGAATACGTATGCAATGAGCAGTAATACGCAAAATGTTATTATGATAGTTGTTGTCATTCGACCGAATTGCAGGTTTACGAAATGCTAGCAGCTTTTTGTTGGAATACTATTACTACAGCCATATCTGTTATGTCCAATTCTCGTAAATATAGCCTAAAAGAATTCAACTACAAAACCAAGGCTGAAATTAGGTTAGTCCTTCGGCTACATTTCAAAACCAGTAATCGCTAAGTTTGGGTTAGATCGTATCACTATCTATTCAATTCTTTTCTAGTTTCTTTTCCGGTATAATTTCAATTATGTGGTAATTGCATATAATAAAGATCAAATCCTTCCGCCCAGTAATCTTTGATGATTTCAACTAGTTCAAATCCTTGTTTTTCATAAAATAGGTAAGCCACCTGAGAAGTTCTGACTACTATTTTCTGTATTGTTGGGATCGAATGCAAGTAATCGATGCGATGCTGCATTAATAAAGTGCCCAAAGATTTTCCCTGATAATCCGGGTGAAAAATATCCCAACTGATTTTCCCGATCGTAGTGTTGTCTGCAAAATTAATTCCACCACATCCGACTATTTTCTGATCGTACAGTACCACATAATACAACTCCCTTTCAGTTTCCAAATAACGGTCTAAATCTTCCTCTTCTTCTACGGCAAAATACTTCGGTATATTTAATCGAATCAAGTTGATGATTTCCTTTTTATCATTCGGTTCGTATTCGCGAATAGTGACTAAATGGTGCATTGGCTGTTTAAATAATTGCTAACATTGAACTTTAGTTAATGTTTGATTATTGTTTGGTTATCAAAAGTATAATTTCTTTTCGCCCACATTTTACAAGGTTCAATCCATTCTGGTAAAGGTTGGAATAAAAATCCGTGTTTCAAATTTGTATTCAATTCAATCTCTCTAAAGTTATTTATTTTTAGTGTAGAATTCTTTTTTCGTTGTACTGCAGAAACACCGAATTCATCTGATTTTTCATAGATGGTTAGGATATTGCCACAAAATTGAATTTGGGGATAGTTTTCGATATCACTTTCCCGAAAGCTACCAATGAATACAAAGTTCACTTCCGGATTGGCCATAAATGTAGCAACATATTGAGCAATATAGCCGCCTTTGGAAGTTCCCACAACAGTAATATGATTGGGTTGGACTCCTTTTTGTAGCAAACTATCAATTTGGGTTACTATTTTTTCGGCATATTTTTTAACATCGGTGTTTTTCTTTCTTTTTTCACTCAGCACAATAAAACCATCCTTCTCAAAGGAGGTAATGATTTCAAGATATTCCGCTTTGCCGTATTCGGGATGTTTGACATCCAAATCATTTTCTTCTACAAATCTATTGTGGAGAAAAAATAGGTAGTTATTATCGTTCGAATGCGTTTCTTTTTTGGATTGTCCACTACAAAAGATGCAAGTGAAAATGGATAAAATGAGTAAGAGATAGTTGGTTTTTTGCATCGTATTTTGTTGGTAATACATAGTTTTTATTGACATGAAATGGCTTCGGATCTTAAGTAGGTTGCTTCTTCAGTAGTTGAATAATAATACTTAGCGACTTCACATTCACAATTCCCCTTTTTTAATGTATAGTGGATAACTCTGGGACCATGCGTAAAATTGCCTCGTCCCCAATGGATGATTGCAAATCCTTTTTCCTTTAAGATTTCAACCAATACCGATTTTTCAATGCTATCTTCAGGGATTTCAGAAGCAAGATCGTCATAAATGTCTTTCAGTTCGATTGCTCTATTGTTTTTTTGTTCAATCGCCATCGCAACGATTTTTTCCTCAAAGCTTTCGGTATGATTAGGTTTTTCTTGTTTACAAGAGACGAATGCAATCAAAAATAGGAGTGCAATTACTTTTTGCATGATATTCTAGCTAATTCTTGGTGCCGACGAACTTGTTATTTTTGAATAACTCATCAGTCGTAGCGTCAAATATACAAAAGGTTATACATTACCTTTTATTTAAAATAGTTATAGTAGCATTTTTATTCCTCATGAAATAGTCCAGTCCAATTCATTTGGCCGAGATAAAAATTGAAAATGAGTGGTTCAATGAAATCTTTAGTCACTAGAACTAAAGTATTCACTTGACAATTTTGAAAATACCACCGAATCTTCATAATTACCATTGCTATAGTAATGTTGTCGTAGCAGCCCTTCTCTAACAAAGTGATGTTGTTCCATGATTTTCAATGACGGAATGTTAGTACTACCAACAAGTGCTTCTATTCGATGCAATTTCAATTCGGTAAAACCATAGTCAATTACAGCATTTACAGCTTCGGTCATAAAACCTTTTCGTTTGTAGTCCTCAATGGTAATATGGTAACCAATTTCAGCACGACGGTGTTCTGCAAACCAATTGTGAAGTCCACATCGTCCGAAAATGGTTTGAGAGGTTTTCTCCTCCAACAGAAAAAGAAGGAAACTACGGTTATAAGAGGCATAACCATTTTTTTGTTTGTATGCTTCCTTTTCGTACTCTTCCTCCGAACGGTGCCCCAATCGTTTTTGAATTTCCTCTTTCGAATAATGGTCAAATAGAGTAGTCATATCCTGAGGGGAATACCCTCTCAAAAAGAGTCTTTCGGTTTCAATGATGACGGGTCTTATTTCCATAGCAATGTGAATTTAGTAATCCCTATAAACAAAAACACAAAACTCAATAATTATTACTGCAGTTTTGTGTTCTACCTTTGTTTTTCTTACTTATCTGAACAAATTCAATTTTGTGGTTTTTCCTACTTTCACTTGAACAATCTTGTGATGACCATTCGAATTTTCCATAAGCACAACAGTATAATTTCCTGGATTCAGATCTTTGAATTTGACTTGCCCTTGATCAAATCGTTCCGTTGCGATAGCATAATTGTACCAATAAATTTCGGAATTTATATCAAAAACGCCAACATGCAGGTTATCTATCGGTTTTCCATCAACCTCAGTAACTCCATAGGCCGATACTACGAGATCTCCAGTATATTGTATATCGTTGTTGTCACATGATGACCATAAAAGCCCCAATAAGGCTAGAATTCCAATTTGTTTTTTCATTTTCAGGTTTACTCTTTATTAATTTACTTTGTCTTGTCTATCGTTACCTACATAGGAAGTAGTATTACTTTTAGTCGCGCGGAATAAGGTTTCACAGCTATTCTAAAAAGCGTGCAAAAGTATGAAATTACTTCAAAAGCCAATTGTAAAATCGACCCTTATTATTTAAACTTTACGAAGCCATTGTAAATTATTGGATACCGATTTGAAATTGAAAAACTTATGACTTGTAATTTTTATAGATTTTGATGGCTACAAATAATTCCATCAAAAATAGACCAATAGCGATTAATGCAACTGTCCAAAATGCTGTCGCTGTATCGGCATTCTTGATTTGGCTATGGGCCTCTTCAGGCATATAGATGTAACTCTGATTGTAAAAATAAAAAAACCGAGCGAGGTAAAGGAACGAAAGTATACTCAACGCATTGGTGATTAAGAATACAGTAGTTGAGAATTGATTTTCGTACTTCAATCGCACCATTCGATAGCCATAAAATACGGTATATAGCAAAAGGGTCAACTCCAAAAATCCAATCCAGGTTTCTACATAAAAATAAAGCGATGGGAAATCGATGACCGGATCTCTGAAATCAAAGACCAATTGATAACAGAGGATACTAAATAGTAGAGGAATTAGCAACCATAAGGCTTCTTTTTTGTATTTCATAGGGCAGGGATGTATTGTTTTTATTCTTCTGTTTCTTTATTGATCACAAGAAAATCGAATACTCCGAAGGCGATAAGCCAACCAGATGCGATATAACAAAACAAGCGGACATAATCGAATTGGTATTTGGCGATTCCCCAAGTTGGTTTGGGTTCTGTGAATTTCCAGTAAAAGAGAAACAAACCTAAACCAATGGATAAGGTACCGACTACGTAATTCAGAATAATAATGGGAGAGAGTTGTAAAAGCGCTCTGTAAAGTAAGACTGCATTTGTGAGTACGTATACGATTTCAACACAATACAAAAGGGAAAAACCAAATTTTGAAATTAAACTGCAAACATCAATGCTGCAAAATACGATGATAAGGATTCTGGTAATAATCCAGAAGTAGTACGTTTTAGAGTAGATTTCTTTCATTCAATAGTATTTATCGTCCAACGAAATTCAAAAAGTATTTAATGCCCTTCATTTTTTAGATTGGGGAATTAAATAGGTTCTCTTTACAAATATAGTAAAATGGATGTAAGAAAAATCAAATAAACTGAGGGAGTCAACTATCGATGCATAGAAAAAAAACAATCTCTTTTCGTTGATGCGGGCTCCATCATTCCAACTTTTAGGAGTTAATTTTTAAACGAAATCACGTAAATCTACCTATTTCCCATTTTAAATTTTGCCCTACTATTGTAAGCAATAAAGGAGAGTAGAAAGAGGAACAACTAACGAAGCAACTAACTAAAAAATGAAATACAATGTTACAACGTAAAAATCTTGCAGACCAGGCCAATAGTGCCAAAAAGGTACTGACTAGTGATGGTCAGGAAGACCAAGGAATTTTGGAGAATTTGATGTCAGGCTATTCCAAACTCGTGATTGAAGATCCAATCCGTCCATTTTATGTGGATGATTTACAACAAGTAGTCAACAATGTGGATTATGGTATTTTACAGGCATTGGAAGGCACCTGGGTAAGTTATAACAACAGTGCCCAAAGTCCAAGAAAAATGAACGGTACCGGTATTCACACTACGATTATGCCTTCACCGGGTACAAATACAGGGGAAATACCAGGGAAATACAGTTTCCTTTGTGAAGAGTATATCGAGAAACTAACCTTTGATTTGGTTCCGGGCGGTGTTCGCAATCGTGGAGGCGGAAGCGAACAATTCTGTGGCGCAGTGAAATACGAACAAAGCATTCAAAGTGTGAATGATGTCAATGGCCAATTGCAATATACGCCCATTCACGAAGAAAACGGAATGTACTTGTGGTTGAGTGATGTTTTCAATCATGCAGCTACCGACCAATCGATTAAAGAAGACCGAGGGATTCATGCCGTTGCTCCGGATAATCCGAATAAAGATTTATACCCAAGCGGGTATCAGGATGAAACCTTGTTTCTGATTGTCAATGAAAAAGGCGAAAAGGAATATGTTACTCAGGAAAATCTGAAAGGAAGACACTATACCGAAATCATCTCCGCTAAAGAATTGAAAAAAGGAGCCGGTCAAACAGGGCCTTACTTTATACCGGATTATTCCATCTCCAGAAGTGGGGTAATTCCACACGGAAGTACCGTGACATTATTGGGCGATTTGGTACCGGGCAACTCAGGGTATTTGGTTGATGGTGCACCACAATTCCCTCATGGAGATGCCGCTTGGAAATACGATCATCTTTCCATTTCGAGAACAATGGGTGGAGCAGGAGCGAGTGAAACCAATCCCATCAACTTGGATCAAGCGCCACCGGCTTGGGTTTTCGAAACCTTGAACGATCAGAATGACCCGGGTGAAAATAAAATTTACACGCAACGAATATTAGCGAATCCTTTATATCCGTATTCGGTGCGTCCTGATTTGCGTTTGCGTGATTCTTTGGCGGAAGATAAAGTGAAAAATCACGTATTCATTCAGATGTCATCTAAAAATAAAACGGGAGCACAAGGCGGTATTTTAAATGTACCGTTTGTTAATCGCTATGTACCTACTGTAGAAATGAACATGCGCATGTGGATTGAAACGGTGATTGAAGACGGAAAAGAAGTGCTACAATTGCAATACGAGCAAATCATTTTCTTTGAATTCCATTTTGGTGATGATGGTGGTACTACGAGTTGGCCCCACATTCAAATCAATACCCTTCGTAAAATAGAAGACGTTCCTGCCGATCAAAGGGAATTGATAGAACGACAATTTCCAACGTCGAAAACAAAAGCAGCTGCTTCTGGATGTCCTTATCATAAAGAGTAGTTCAAACGATATCCAATAAAAAACCGCCTCGAAAGGCGGTTTTGGTTTTTACGTTACTCAGTACTATAAATATACACTACTTTTGTTCATTATTTTATTTAGTAGCTTTCAGTTGCTCAAGCTTTCTTCTGGTATCGGAAACTTCTTTCAGCGACAAGGCTTTTTCAAATGCAGCAATTGCCTTTTTGGTATCTTTTATTTCTAAATAATAATCGCCCATCGAATCGTATGCATTCGAACTGGTCGGATAATTGTCAATATTCATTTTGAAAAAGGAATACGCCTGGTCATAGTGTTTACTGGCCATGAAATTATATCCCAGTTGGTTCATGGTACTTTGCGCCGGGAGTAAAGTATACTGTAAAGAAGCCGATAATTTTTGATAGTGGTTTTGAATATACTCTACGGTAATTGTAGTATCGCTGACCTCTTTGTCCAATTCATAATTTTTGAACAAATAGCGAAAAGCATCATACATTGAAAGCAGTGGTACCGAAGCGTGATTGTCCTCCTCATAAAATTTCCAATGCCAAGCCAGCTTCGTTTTTTTGTTTTTTTGAAGGAGTTCATGAAAAAGGATTTTGTCTTTTGCCGGAACATTTATCGAGGCTTGATTTTTCTCGTCTACCAAGGTTCCTTTTTCTTTGGTATTGGCCGCAGCAAAAAAGAGCGACTTTCCATTACATTCTTTTTGCTCCAATACCTGCGCTACTTGTTGAACAAGGAATTGTTTGTCCCACCATAGACTCGGGTCTATCGCTACATACGAATGGAACAATTCAGTGTGATTCAGCAAGGTATGGATAACAAGCAATCCGCCTAAAGAATGCCCCACCAACATACGATACGGTTCTGTTTTGTACTTGGCGTCGATATATGGAATGAGTTCTTTCTCCAAAAAGGAAATGAAGGCTTCTCCGCCACCTGAATTTTTTAGAAAATTGGGATTTTCTTCGCCATCCGACCACGAGATGGAATGCGTAGGAGTAAGGTCTCTCACACGATCAGTATTGACAACCGCCACAACAATCATTTCCGGCATTTTACCAATGGCGCTAAGGTATTGCATCATTCCTGTTGCCGAATGGAAAAACGAATGACCGTCTAACAAGTACATCACCGGATAACGGTTGGTGCTTCCGGCGCTAGCCGATGCAGGAAGATACACCAATAGTTCTCGCTTCTCCTTGAGTACGGTAGAGGTAATGGTTTCTATTGTTCCGAGCGGAATGGTGGTCGTGTTTTGATTGGGTCCTTGTGCATAACAACGTAAGGAAAGAAGAACAACGAGTTGCAAAATGATTTTCATAAAGAATAGGAAGGGATTGCAATTGCCAAATGAGTCCGTAGCAATCGAAAGACGCTGGTTTTTTTACGCCTTTGGTGGGTTTATACTTCACCAAAGATACAAAAAGAAGGTACGAATTAACGGAGGTATTGCAAGTTTATACGTACAAATTACTTTTCACCCTTTTTCTGTAGAAGCCAACCGAATTGAAAGTCCACTTCGTACCCACCAATTTCGAAAAAACAAAGCCGATTTTAGGGATTAAAAAGAATCGGGAGCACAATAATTGCCTAATGCACCGCTAAAGTTTTTTCTTAATCTCTTGTTAAGGAAGAGGTAATATAGCGGCTCTAGTTTTGCAGGAAAATACTTAACTAATAACTACAATTATGAAAAAAACTTCTTTTTTGTTTCTAATCTTTTGTACCACTTTTGTGTTTGGACAAAGTGCTGTAAAGAGTAGATTGACTAAAATTAGTCACACGTACGAAAAGACAAAAGAAATTGAAAATTCAGGAAAAATGGATGCTTCCTTATTTCCGTTTTACCATGGCGTTGCCTCGGGAGATCCTACGACTACCAATGTTATTCTTTGGACCCGTGTTACCCCTAAAAATGATGCGGTTATTCCGGTAGCCTGGAAAGTGGCGCTTGATCCTAAAATGCAGCAAGTGGTACAAAATGGTACCTTTATCACCAACGATAGTAGAGACTATACCGTAAAAGTGGATGTTACCGGCTTGCAACCGGGGAAAACCTATTATTATACCTTTACGGCCTTAGGGGTAACTTCACCAACGGGAAGAACCAGAACCGTTCCTACTCAAAATATAGAACAACTTCGTTTTGCCGTAGTATCGTGTTCCAATTATCAGAATGGTTATTTCAATGTATACGACCGTTTGGCGGAACGTAATGATATTGATGCCGTTATTCATCTTGGGGATTACATTTATGAGTACGAGCAAGGTGGCTTTGGCTACAGTGAAGCTATTGGACGTGGACATGAACCTCAAAATGAAATTATAACTTTAGACGATTATAGAGTCCGTCATTCGTTTTACAAATTGGATAACGCACTGCGCAGAGTACACCAACAACATCCTTTTATCGTGGTTTGGGACGACCATGAGTTTGCTAACGATGCCTATGTTTCTGGCGCAGAAAACCATCAGCCGGACACAGAAGGCGATTGGAATACCCGAAAAAATAATGCCTGGAAAGCTTATTTTGAATGGATGCCGATTCGTGACAACGCCATTCGCCCGAACCAGATTTATAGAAAAATACAGTATGGGAATTTAGTCGATTTGTTATTATTGGATACCCGTATTGAAGGGAGAGAGCAACAGGATCAATCCTTTTTGAGAACTGTAAAGAGTAAGGATTTCTCCAAAATGTCGCAAGAACAATCCAATGAATGGTTACTGCGCCACTTTTTGGAGACTACATTCCAAATGAATGAAGAAAATAAAGCATTGACAACAGCTGAATTTGATGCGTTGTATACGAAGTTATTAGGCTATTTGAATAAATACCAGTGGGATGCCAAGCGATTGGAAAACCCAATTTCCGACACCGAATTGCAAGCATTGCGAACTGAGATCTTTGACAAGCTACAAAGAGTTACTATTCAAGACAAGAAAGCCTCTAAAACGCTATTGGGAGAAGCGCAATTTCAATGGTTTACGCAGCAACTGTCTACTTCCAAAGCAAAATGGAAAGTGGTTGGAAATCAGGTTTTAATGATGCCTGTTTTGCCTTTGCAATTGAAAGATACTTGGAACGGGTATACGGAAGAAAGAGAACGTTTGTACAACTATATCAAATCCAATAATGTTAAAAATATTGTAGTCATCACCGGCGATATTCACATGACATTTGTAGCCGATTTACCGGAAACGTTGTTGAAATACAGTTCTTTAATCAAAACCGGTTCAATGGGTGTGGAGTTTGTGGCGCCAAGCGTTACTTCTTCCAATTTGGACGAATTTGTGGGCTTCTCGAGTTCTTTCTTAAATTGGTTGGTGGATACTTTCAATCCGCACATTAAAAAAGCAGATTTGAGCAATCACGGTTATTTTATTTTGGATGTAACCTCGGCTAAGGTACAAGCCGACTGGAATTATGTTGCGACTGTAGATAGACCAAGTACCGATCAATTTTTCTCACACGGGTATTATGTTGCCGATGGAACTAAATTTTTGAAGAAAGCCAACAATCCGTCGGTGTTTACCGGTACAGCAAGTGCGCAGGCACCATTGCAAAAAGGATCGAACACAGCAACTTCTAGTTTGGTGGTTTTAGGCAATTACCCTAATCCTTCTGTGGGAGAAACCCATTTGCATTTTGGAGTATCAAATACCGCTGCTATGCATATCGAATTGTTCAATGAGCAAGGCAAATCAGTTGGCGTATTGGTGCATGACAATGTAGAAGAAGGGGTGTATAATTTGGATTATGACCTGAGCTTCTTACCGAATGGGATCTATTTCCTACATATAGACAATGGTGTGGAAAAGATGACTAAAAAGATCATCGTTTCCACTACAGGGAAATAATTACACAACACTAGGTGCTATGAACGGTTTGGATTTTCCAAACCGTTTTTTGTAGTATACAACTGGAACTAAGGCTTTTAAGCGGTGTAAGTACTTGGTTTGTAGGCATTCTTTAAAGAAAGAAGTACAATGGTTAAAGCCTTGGATTTACTGAATTATAAGAATTTTACTATAAATTTTTCATAAAAATTGGTTTTTTGGTATACAAATTGCATGTGGGTAGAAGATTAAATAAACATAAAACTTTTAAAAATGGGAACAAAAAACCAAATTAGTATCGAAATACCACAAGAGGTGGTGGATACGGTAAGAGAAAAATTGCAAGAATGTAAAACAGCTTTAGCTCCGTACTTGCAAGGATTGACAGCAGAAGAACGCGCTACGATTTTTAAAATGGGGAACAAAACGGTAGCGACGGTGCAAAAAACCAAATCGTATGTAGATACCAATCCCGAGTTTGTACCGGCGTACATGGACAAAACAGAATTTTTAAAAGACGAAGCGTTGGTAAGTTTGTTAAGTCCGATAGCCAATTTGAGTACACAATTGTCTACCGATGTGAATGACACCATCATGTTAGCCGGAAGTGAAGCCTTACAAGCCTCGTTATTGTACTACGGACAGGTAAAAGAAGCACACAGCAAAGGGATTGTCACCGCAAAACCGATTTATGAAGATTTAAGTCAGCGGTTTGCCAAAAGAACCCGCAGAAGTAGTTCTAATTAACAAGCTCCCGATTGTAATTATCGAAAAAAAAGACTCCAGTATTGGGGTCTTTTTTTGTTATATACCTAAAAGGGTTTAATTAGAAGCAAAAAGGGATTAATTATAGCCTCCGAGGTATTAATTATAAGCAAAAAGGTATTAATTATAACCTCTGAGGTATTAATTATAAGCAAAAAGGTATTAATTATAATCTCTGAGGTATTAATTATAAGCAAAAAGGTTATAATTATAGTCTCCGAGGTATTAATTATAAGTAAAAAGGGATTAATTATAAGTAAAAAGGGTGGATGTCAAAATTTTCTACATTATTCCGAATTTTTTAAGAAGTACTACTTGTTTATTGAGATGCTGAAACAAGTTCAGCATGACAAAAGAATAGACCAACATTTTTAATTTGTATTTTGCTGTAAACTTTGAACCTTCTCCTTTTATGTGTCGTTCCATTCTATCGTCTATTCCGCCAGTAACTCCAATAATAATTAATAGGTCTTTATTGAGATGCTGAACCAAGTTCAGTAGGACAAAAAATAGGATTGTTTAGTAATAAGCAAAAAGGGTGGAACACGAAGCAAATAGGGTAAATGTCAATTCAAAAAGCTGGAAATTAAGTTGGAAAGTTTTGTCATGCTGAACTTGTTTCAGCATCTCGATCAGCATCTCGATTCCACAAATTATCCCAGTTAGGATTATGTTCCTCAATTAAATTAATTTTCCATTGTCTATGCCAATTTTTCAACTGCTTTTCTCGAGCAATAGCAGCATCGATATATTGAAACTCCTCAAAATAGACCAACATTTTTAATTTGTATTTCGCTGTAAACTTTGAACCTTGTCCTTTTATGTGTCGTTCCATTCTATCATCTATTCCACCAGTAACTCCAATATATAGCGTTCCATTGGGTTTATTGGTCAGGATATACACCCAGTAATTGTGGTAACTTCTTTGCGCCATCGCTATTGGTATTGTTTTTTGAGATGCTGATATATCTTTATTAGATGCTGAACCAAGTTCAGCATGACAAAAAATAAGATTGTTTTGAACTTGAAGGTTTTTTATAGTGGTAGGGATTGATTTTTTATAAATTGAACTTAACTATTAGAGGTTTATGGTCACTATATTTTGTCCAATCCTCATAATTTCCAACTTCGACACTATCTAAAGTTTCTATAAAATCATTTGAAGCGAAGCAATAATCTATATGGTAGGGTTTATTTTCATGACGATACATAAACAAAGTAGGATGTTCTTCTTTTCCTTGTTCTTGTTTATAAAACGTATGATATGTACTAAATATTTTTTTTGATTCTAATTTATCGACAACAGTTGAGTGATTGCCTTCTCTTCGCGGTTTATCCCATATTGTATTGCTATTGAAATCACCAATTAATATAATTCTTTTTTCAGATAATAGTTGTTCGTAATAATTTATGGCTTTCCAAACTTGAGTAACGTATTGCCCTTCTTTGTCATTTGGGTTATTTGCCCAAATAGCAAATAATGTGAAATCAATTTTTCCACCCGTTACTGAGATTGGTAAAATATTTTTAAAATCTGGATTATGGCATTCAAGTAATTTGAATTGGTAATCACTGTATGAAAAGACTCCAAGGCCTTTATTTTGATTACTTCCATACCAGATAAGATCTTTTGGTATTAGACTTACATTTTCAAATTTTAGTTTTTCAGGATTTTCGCATTCAGGAATGATTAAAATATCTGGTTCGTACGCTAATATAAACTCCGCTTTTTTTCGAAATGCCATATTGCAATTCCAAGTGATTATTTTCATTCTATCCCGTTTGTTTTATATTTAATTTTCAGGTTCAGTTGCTGTTAACTTTCCTTAGGCTTTAAGTAGTTTTGGGGGCGTGATTGTTATTTATTAGACTAAAATAAGAATTTCAAGTGGGAAAGGGTAGTGGTTAAGACTTAATTGATTTATTGATGAGCTCTGGCACAGTGAAGGGATGTATAAATCGTGTAATAGCATTAATGTGTAACGTTTATACAACAAGTAAAATACACATTTGGTTTTTTCAATCTTCATTAGACAATTTACAAGCAAGCCTAAATATTGCTTCACCAACAGTTTCAGGTATTACAAAATTCCAATCCATTCCGTATTCATCGGTATCACTTGATTGAATAACATTTCCGTTGCTATCATACAAGATACTCATAATCAACCTTGTTTTTTGATTAATGCAATCGTAGTCGTTTAATGATTTTAAAACTGCATTCTGGTATATTTTTGTTTTTCCATATTTTTTTTGTTCATATTTTTTTAAAACAGTTTTAGTCCATATTCTGTAAACTCCTTCATCATTACCGAATGTTCCTCCTTTTTTTATGTATTTATCAGCGATAAAAATTTGATTTCCTGAAGATGTTTGAGTTACTTCTATCCAATCTTGTGATAAACAATCTACCAGTGGGAATACTAAAATGAACAATAGTAAAAGTTTCTTCATTGCTAACGAATTTGGTTAAAATTACATGTATTTTTTTGAGTTTTTTACCTAGTAAGAACCGGAATTGATTTATTTACTATTAAAGATAATATATTTTATTAAAAATGTATCCGATAAATTTTTTAGTGTTTTTATTTTTTAATCGATTGTTTGTATGGATTACAAATCCGCGCTATCAGATTTTGGGTATTGGGAGGCGCAAAGTACTTTTATTTTTGATTGTATCAAGGGTGAAAAATGTTATTACTTCCCGATGCAAAAAGAAATGCACCCTTTGTTTATGTGGTGTTTTGAGGTTGGCTCAATGAATACTCAGTGAATAATGTGGAAATAATAATCTTTTCAATCATTTTAGACAATTTGGATATTAAGAGATTTTAATTTATCGATTACGGTTTTATCGGGTTTCTCTAGAGATGTGATACACAATATCTCTCTTGCTCTGCTAAAGGCTACATATCCAAGTCTATAATCATCATCTGTATCATGAACTACGTTTTTAAAATCAAGCCATTTTAGTAATTGCTTATTTGTTTTTGATATTACTAAAACATTAGTTGCTTCAAGTCCTTTTGAATTATGTATAGATGAACAAAATCGATCACTATCTGAATATTTTGTAACTATTTTTAAACCTTCTAATGCTTTAGAAGTATTGATGTTTTTATTTGTGTCATCTGGAAGATTGATTTTGAATTTTTGTTTAAACTCATTAATAATGTACGCTCTATCAACTTCAAAGTTGTGAATTCGAATATCTTTTAAAATTGAGAAACAAAACTCTCTATATTTTAAATGTTTTTCTCTTTTGTCTTTGTATGGGATAATCTTTAAAAATGTAGTTTTGTTTATTCCAAGTGTACTTAATATTATTCTTGAGCATTCATGAAACATAGTTTTAGTAGTTCCATTGTCAAAATTAATTTTATTTACATTACTAATGTCATTAAATGTATCCCAATCTTTAGCAATAATTAGGCTAAACATTTTCCCGTTTTCTTTTTGAATATTATGATTGACCATTATTTGACTGTATTTTTCTACAATTTCAGGTTTAGTATCACCTATAATAAAATAGACAGGTATTTGATTACATTTTTTCTCTTCGGGTAATTCTTGTTGATAACCAATTTTATTATTGAAATTATTTATTAGGTTAATGATACTCTTACTACATCTATTATTAATTGTAATTGTGTTAGTTTCAAAATGTTTATTTCTATTAAACTCTAAAATTGGACTTGCTAAAAAACCATTTGGTTTTGGTTCTTTTGATAATTGACTTTGTGTATAAGAAAAATTATAAATTGATTGAAGAGGGTCACCAATACAATAAAAGTTGGTTTTCCCTTTTAAGATAATTTCATTAAAAATTTTATGTTGATACAATCTCATATCTTGATATTCATCAACAAAAATATAAGCTAATCTAGTTGAAACTTGATTGCAAATAGTTTCTTGACTTATTAATTCAAATGATGTCTCTAAAATTTTATCATATATTATAATTCCTTTTTGAGAGCTTAGTTCATTAGCCTTTTTTATACAGCTTGCCTTTTCAGCAAAGAAATTTTTTGATTTATAAGTTAAATTTACTTTATCAATATAATTTTTATCTAAAGGTAATAGATTGAATAAATATGCATAAGGGTCAATAATAAACTTTGTCAAAAAACTATGAGTAGTACTTATATGAAGATTATGAGGAATATTAATTTTTTTAGATACCCTTTTTTTTATTTCTTCTGTGGCTGCATTAGTATAAGTAACAACTGCACAAAATTTTTCAGGATTATTCTTTAGATGAGGAATTATTTCGATAATTTCATTAATCATTTGATGTGTTTTACCTCCACCAGCACCTGCAATTACAACTTTAGGTTTAGTTACTTCCATCTTTAGCAGGTATTAGAAAATTGAAACCATCAAGAATATACTTAGGAACATTAAATTCGTTATCCTCATTATAAAGGATTTCAGATAAATTTGTTGCGAATTCAGATTTATAATCTCCTGTTTTTTCTCCTTTATCATTTTTGGGTTCAATTAAATGAAAGAAAGCACCCGTATCCAAACTCTTGTTAAAAGCATCAGCAAAATCCTTGTTCCCTGAATTTGGTCTTGTTAGTTTTATTGCTTCAAGAATAGTAACTCTTGAATTTTCATCATTCTTGTTCTCTTCAATGATTTCTATTTCAAAAGTAGGTGTATTTGTTTTTTGAATATCTACAATGTTTTTGTAGTCTTTAAAATCTTCCTGTAAGTTTTCAGCTCTTTTTCTTTGTTTTGTATTAATATCGCTGTCTGTTAGGACTAAAGATTTAATGAAATAACCGTTTTTCAATATTTTCAAAAAATGTTCAAATGAGACTCCATTTACATTTACGACAGAGATTCCCTCTTTCTCAAGAGACCTACCATATGTTCTCTCAAAAAAGATAGGAAGTAATGTTTGTTCAGCTATGCCTTCAACAAAAATTATTTTTCTAGCAAAAAACATTGTTGATTTCGTTGCATCTAAAAATCGTGATAAATATCTAATACTATGTTGTGCATCTGCATCAATTTTCCCATTCGCATTTGCAAAATTATTGAGGATGTAGTGATTTGATATTAAACCTTTTTCTTGGTCATTGAAAACTACTACAGTATTTTCTAAATCTAATTTACTTGTTATGTGTGTTGAATGACTAGTGATGATTATTTGTAAGCTATCATTTGTTAGTCTTTGAATGTTTTTTGCTAAATGTTCTTGTAAATGAGGATGTAGGTGTGCTTCTGGTTCTTCAATAGCTATAATTCTAAAACAATTAGTATTGTCATTAATTGAAATTAAATGCGAAAGTATTAAGGATATAAAAAGAATATTATTTCTACCAAGACCATTTCGTTCTACGGTAATAGGGGCATTCCCATAAACCAAACTTAATTTTTTTAAAATTTCATTTTCCTCAATTTTTGTAAATTCAAAATCAACTTTATTGAAATCTTCATTTTCTACTAAAGATGTTTTTTCGAGGAATGTTGAAATTTCAGTTTTTAAATTTGTTAAGGTTGGATTTTTATCAACTTCATCTTTTAGAGCCTTTAAAACTACTTTTATATCTTCAAATTTTCCTTCTCCAAGATTTGTCAGTACTTTATAAAGTAGTCTATAATCTCCACTTGCGATTAGTTGAGTTTTGGCATCTCTTAAGGCATCTAAAAATTCAAATTTTAGCATTTTCAAAAAATAAAAATCAACTTGTTTGGTTTCATCAAGACCACCATAGACAATATACTCATATTTATTTATTGGAAAATCGATACTAGTAATACCTTTATTTCTTATATCGGTTATCCATTCTGTCAAGTCTTCTCTTAATGAATAGTGATATGTTAATTTTGCAGTAGTTAAGGATTCATCAATCAACCAATCGGCAACAACAGCTTCTTGTTTTGGATTGCCAACAAAATTGGTTAATTCTACTTCAATTTTAACTTCTACAAACCTAATGTCTTTAATTGGTTTATTGGCATCTATAACATCTGCTTTAAAATCATTTATTGCATTAAAATTGATATCTTCAATTTCTAAGGTTCTTTTTCTATAAAAAGAAATATCCTGACTAAAAATTAAGCCAAGAGCATTTAATAGGTTTGTTTTGCCAATATTGTTTTCTCCAATTATAAGAGTAAGTTTTTTTAAATCTATTTCAAATGATTTAAAATTTCGGTAATTTGTTATAAGGACTTTGCTAATTATCATACTTTTCCAATGTTTAGAATAAAATCAAAAATACACTTCGTTATTCTACTTTTAAATATACTTAAGCTATATGGGCCATTGAATCTTAATAAAATCATCAAAATATTTTTGCATAATATTTTTTCTACAGAATAGATAAAAGCAATATTATCTGATAGCAATATTTAAAATTTATTTTTTCTATACCTAATGCTTTCATATGTGCTTCAACTCAGTTTTTAGGTATTCTAACTAAAAGAAATGTTCACAATACCGTATCCAGTTTTTCTATATGAATTTTATGATCTGATGATTTGTTTAAAACTCTTAAAAAAATATATTTATCATTGAAATACAATATTTCAATATTTTTAATGTCACCGTATTTTTTTTCTAGCTTTGTAAAGTTGTCAATTGGAATGGTAATATTGATTTTTATAAACATTATGATGCTTAAAGTGAGACCTGTAAAAAAAATGACTAATGAAACAATCCAATTTATTTTATTGATTTTTATTATTGATTGTTCATTATCATTATTTTCAATTTTTAAGAAAATACTACATCCAAACACAAAAAATATTGATACTTGATGAAGGAAGTCAAGCAAAGTATCTGAAGAAGTTTCCTTGTTATAAAATAAAATTATCAGTATATTAATAGCTTGTAATATTATGATGAAATAACTTATGATTAGTTTGATTTCATTTGAAAGATTATTAGTAATCTTCATTATATATTTAGCAATATATAGGGGTAGAATAACGATTGAAGTAAAATATAAAAGGATAAATAATCCATCAGCAATTAATTGACTTATTGAAAAAAATCTTATCAATGAAGGTGAAATTATAATTAATTGAATTGTTTGTTGTAGTCCTCCAAGAATCGTTGGAATAAGTATAAGTAACGGTAAATTATTTTTAATCTGATTTTTGGTTTTAACAAGATTTTGATAACTATTTTCTGGAATTTCTATCATTATAATTTTATATAAATACTTAGTAATTAAAATTATGTATAAAAGTCAACCTCTTCTAAAGACATTCTGTAAAAAGTACAGTTGGATAAAATAGGATAACTCAAACATAACCATTCCCCAAACAACATCAAATACGTGTTTCTACGTGTTTTTAAACAACAAACCTTGTCAAAGCGTTATATGCTAACAGGCTTACTACTCTAATTTCAAGAAGTCTAACAGTCTAAATACTGTTTAGTGTATTGAATGATAGTTAAAAAAAATAGAGATAAAAAAAAGTCCCTACCATGGGCAGGGACTTTGTAACTCAACTTATAATAGTGTATTACGCTAAAACTACGTTTATTGCATTAGGACCTTTACGGCCTTCTTCCACGTCAAAACGAACTTCATCATTCTCACGGATCTTTTCCGTTAGTCCTGAAACGTGAACAAATATTTCGTTACCACCGTCATTTGGTGTGATAAAACCGAAACCTTTTTCTTCATTGAAGAATTTTACTGTACCTTCTTGCATTGTAAATGTATTAATTTGTGCAAACGTAATCTATTTTTTTTTAAAATACTGATAAATAAGGATTTATTTGGTACTAGTTCCTTTTTGAACAATTCGGTTTTCGGGTGGAGTGGAGGTAGGGTTGCCGTTTGTATCAACAAATCCTGTCAGGATTACTACTCTAATTTCAAGAAGTCTAACAATCTAACAGGATGCTAACTATTAAAAATGGTACATATCTCATTATTGTATTTTACTTTTTGCTTGTCAGTAATTGCATTTCTTCCGGAGTAATATCAACTAACGCGTAAGTAGGTACTTTAGCAATAGCCATCTCATCCAAAATATCCATCATCTTTTTATAACCCCCTTTTTTACTCATTTTGATAAGTACAATTCTCTCATCTTTTCCATCTTTTGAAAGTATCGACTTCAATCGTAATAACTCCTTTCGGATACCATTTTCTCCATACTCAAATTCTTTAGGCTTTTCCAGAGGAGAAGACAAGAGGCCAACATAACGTATGACTTTATTGCTATCACTAACTAATATGGTTATTGCTTTCGCAGCTTTTTTTGGATTCATACTGATTGTATCTTTTTGGATCTCACCATCCTCAATAACACCAAGCTCCATCGATTGAGGCTTTGATAAAGAGGTTGTAATAACAAAAAAGGAAATCAACAGAAAAAAGGCAGCACACACTGCAATCAGAATAATCCATGTTTTTTTTGATGTATTGTTTTCTTTCTTCATTTGTAAATACGAATTATTTTTTCCCTTTACTCCATTTTTCAGCAAGTTCCATTGCATTAAACACATTCAAAACCCTTCCCGTTTTTGACAGTTCTGAAAATGGAACTTTTTTGTTTAGTGTTGGTGCATTTACCTCAAAATCAATCTTTGTTCCTGATTCTAATATGATTTGTTTTACTTGCTGTACCGTTAAGTTTGGATAATAAGACCAAATCAAAGCTGCTGTACCGGAAACCACTGGTGCGGCTAACGAAGTTCCCGAATCAAAGTTATATTTGCTTCCCTCTACAGTCGTATAAATATCTTCCCCCGGTGCAAATAAATCAACGTTCTTTTTACCGTAATTTGAAAAATACGAAACCATTTTTTCCCCATATTTACTATTAATGGAACCCACATTGATAAAATTGCCACTTATTTCTTCTTTGTTGTCATAGTTATAATCATTCGGATAGAAAGGGGATTCATCAATACTCAGTCCGTCATTACCTACTGCATGTACCAAAAGCACATTATGACTTTCAGCATACTTAAAGGCTTCTTTAATCCAGTCTTTGTGAAGCGAAAAATTCTTACCGAAAGACATATTGATTACTTTAGCACCGTTATCCACTGCATAGCGGATTGCGGTAGCAATATCCTTATCATGTTCATCACCTGAAGCAGAAACATGTAAAGGCATTATAATTATATCATCTGAAAATCCACTTATCCCAATATTATTTTTTCCACAAGCTCCAATTATTCCTGCAACTCTGGTGGAATGTTCATTGATTAATTGAATACCGGAGATATTTGCACCAATCTTATTATTTCCGTATCCGATTTCTAATTGATTAGGATTGTCGCCTATTTCCCTTCTTTCTTGAAAATCAATATTTATGTTTCTTTCTATAACCGAATCTAGTTGGGCTTTTTGCTCTTGTATATGTTCTAAAGTAGTATGTCCAACTTCAAAACTTGTCATCATATAATGAATCAAAGCTCCTAAATCCTGATCGTTGTCGTCTCTTCTTTGCCTAAAGGTCTTGTCATTTATCTTATACTTTTTATATAGACTGTCCAATTGTTTATAAGTATAATCTTCTTTCGGAAAAAAATGTTTTAAAGTATCTTTAATATTTTTATACACACCAAGTTTAAATACTAACGATTTTCTCCAGTTTTTATAAAATTTATCTTTAGTTTCATAAAGTTTGATGGCTCTTTGGAACTCATCATAGTTTTCAAGTTCAGCACTTTGAACATCTTCTCTTTTTACATTTTGAAATTTATTGCTATGTTCTCTAATAAAGCGAACGTATTCATAATTTTCGTAAACCATATAGCCACCTTTTTTGGTTCCAAGAAAATCCCACCCATTTATATCATCAATGTATCCGTTTTTATCATCATCAATTCCATTATTAGGGATTTCTTTTTTATTGATCCAAATGGCAGGTTTTAAATCTTCATGATTTAATTCAATTTGTGTATCTAATACAGCAACAATGACTTTTTTCGTTTTAGTTGTTTTTCCTTTTTTTAGGCTGTGGAATTTATTCAGCGAAATGCCTAAAACTTTATCTTGTTCGAAGTCTTTTTTATACCAGTCTTTTAAAATCGTTTTTTCTTCAACAGTTTTTTGTGAATACAAACTAAAATTTATTAAAAATAGTAGAATTATGTATTTAATTGAGTTCATTTTTTAGTGTTTGATTTTTTTGTTTAGATAAAAGAATTGAAACTTTATTTTTTAAATAAAGTTTCAATTCAAATCATTAGGAATTATTTCAGACAATCGGCTGAAGAGCTTGCCGCACCTCCGTTGCCAGCACCTCCTCCATTACCATTTCCTCCTGTAATGGTTAAGTCAATTGTAACGGTTGGCGGCGCATCATTACCTCCTCCTTTAACTGATTTTAAATTATTCAATTCTAAAACACTGAATTTTTTAAATTGTAACTTTTCTTTTTTAATTTTTTTCATGTCTTTTTAAATTTGATTTCGGCAAATGTAATTATTTGGGATTTTCGTAAACTCTGAATTCAGCGCCTAGTTCCCTGAATTAATAAATTCAGGGTCGAATTCATTGAAATCAGGCACTTTCCTTCATTTTTTTCAATTCGTTAATAAAGAAACTTGGTTTTATCTTCATTCTTTTTTGAAAAACTATTGAAAAAGTATCTTCATTGTTAAAACCAAATTCTGTAGCAATTGCTTCGATCGTATATTTTAAAAATTCAGGATTTTGTTGTAATCCAAGAACGCATTCATCTATCCGTAAATCGTTAAGATAGTCATTGAATTTTTTCTCTTTATGTGTATTAATTACTTTCGATAAGTAAACCGTGTTGGTATTACAATCTTTTGCCAGAGATTGCAATGTGATGCCTTGTTTTAGAAAAGTCTTTTGGCGTTCAAAGTCATATAGACTTTTTAGGATACGAGTCTCAACATCTTTTGCAATGTTTAATTCTTTACTTTTAATTGAATTTTTTTCTTTTAAATTAGTATCCTTTTCTTCAAGTGATGGTTGTGTTTTAGCATCGTTTATGGTTATTTTACTTTGGGTATCGATGATGATCTTTTGAAATCTCTCTTTGTAAATTTTCTTTATCCTGTATTGATAGTACAATAATCCTACTACAGCAATTATTAGTAGTATTGAAATTATCAGGTAAATCGAATTATTATTTTGTAAGGATGCAATCAATGCTTCTTTTTGTTTGAATAAATGAGGTATATCATACTCTTTTACAAGTAATTTGTACATAGTATTGTGAGTTTTCTGGAAAGTACTGTCAATACTGATATACTTTGTTAAATATTCCAGTTGTTTTTCTTTATTGCCTGTTTTCTTATAATGTGAAATCAGATAATGATACCCACCAATTAATTCCGGAAACATTATTTTATCCTTTTGGTGTATGGAATCCACTTTGATGAAGTTTTTTACCGCTTCGCTTGTTTTTCCTTGTCCTTCATTAATTTTTCCTAAATAGTAGTAGGAAGCCATAATGTTGGCCTTATCATTATTTTGTTTTAAAAAAGGTAGAGCTTTACTTATACTGTCAGATGCAGTCTTGTAGTTTTTTGTGAGAACCTGATTTGCACCTTCGTTTAATATGAATAGATTCAGCAGCTGTTCATTATTTGTTTTCTTAGTTTCTTTGTAACCTAACTTATTGTAGTAGGTTGCAGAATCAGTTGATTTTAATGCTTTATATGAATCTGCAATCCCGAATATCGCTTTTTGATAAATAACTTTTGAATAATCAGTTCCGAAGACTTCCCCATTTTTATAGTGATTGAATATCTCTTTATATATATTCAAAGCTTCTTTGGTTTCACCTAAACTTTCTGATTTTGTAATGGCTACATAATATCGGGCTACATAATAATCATCGATTCTGTTTTTATGAATTGCATATTTTTCGGCAAGTAAATAGTTTTGTAAGGCTTCGTTATACTTAAACAGGCTTTCTAAAATAAATGCTTTCTCACAATAGGCCGAATTTGGAAAATGTTCATCATCTGTATTAATGGAGTATAGTATGACAGAATCCAAATAAATTAATGCTTTGTCTTTTTCATGTATTAAGGAGTGAAGGTAGTATCCTCTGATAATTTTATTGTTGTTCTTTTCTTTTTTTGCCTTATCTAAAAATGCTTTAGCATAAATCTGCTGTTTTGTTTTGTTGTTAGCATTATCAAAAAACAGTTTTTTCAATTCATCATAACTTTCCTTTTTAGCTTCTTTTTGAGCAGACATGATGGAAAAAGAGAAAATGAATAAGCTTAAGATGAAACTTCTGAAATGCATGAGGTATTTTTTAATATTTGAAAATCGTCTGCAAACATATTAAAAAAAGGAAGTTGTAAGAAATAATTTATTAAATCAAAACTAGAATTTATGAATTCAGGGTAATATGATTTGTGAAGTAATAAAAATGGCTATAGTTTTGACTTACAAGAAATGTTAACTGATTAAATTTTTAGACAAGAACTCATGATAAATTTTTTGGTAGTAAAAGAGCATGTTTTTGTAGCCGAAACCGTTTACAATTTCGACTATTTTTTAAATACTTTTACCAGTATACTAAGCATAGCAGTAACACTAATCGTGTATATGGAATCGTCAACTTATACCGGAAACTAATTAAGTTTTTAGATGCGAATTCATAAGAGTTGTAACTTATGCAATCGTCAAATTGTAGTGAAAATATAATAAATTCCTTGAAAGGAAATGGTAAAAATAAAGCCTTTGGAAACCAAGGCTTTTTAATATTCAAAATTGATTAAGTTGATGACTTAGACAGTCTCAAAATCTAAGAAGTCTAAAAAGTCTAAGAAGTCTATTTACCTATACAAAAATTCGCAAAGATATTCCCCAACAATTCATCATTACTTACTTCTCCTGTAATTTCACCAAAGTAATACAAGGCTTGACGGATATCAATCGCCATTAGGTCAGAAGACAAGCCCGATTGCAGTCCCCATTGTACCTTCTGGATTTCTTCCAAGGCTTTGAGTAAGGAGTCGTAGTGGCGTGTATTGGTCACGATCGTTTCGTTATTGCGTAAGGCACCGGTATTGATGAAGGACAACAATTGGTGCTTTAAGTCGTCAATACCAAGGTTTTGTTTCGCTGAAATCGTTACCAGGTTTACACTCAAGGCTTCCAACTGTTCTTTAATCGCTGCTACTTCAGCATCCGATAGCAAGTCAATTTTATTGATGACCACTAATAAAGGTTTTAGTGGGTATTTGTTTTTTACTTTTTCAATTTCGGTAATGTATTCGGCACTTTGCGATTTGAATTTTAGGCTTTCGAATAGGTATAACACGACCTGTGCCTGATCCATCTTTTCGAAGGTTTTTTGGATACCAATGCTTTCCACCACATCTTTCGTTTCACGGATACCGGCCGTATCGATGAATCGAAAACCGATACCGTCAATAACCAATTCGTCTTCAATGGTATCGCGGGTAGTTCCGGCGATATCACTCACAATGGCACGTTCTTCATTCAATAAGGCATTCAATAAAGTCGATTTCCCTACATTGGGTTCTCCTACAATGGCTACCGGAATTCCGTTCTTGATGACATTACCTACGGCAAAGGAATCAATTAAACGTTTCAAGACAAACTCAATACGGTTCAACAGTTCTTTGAACTGGGTACGATCGGCAAATTCGACATCTTCTTCCGAAAAGTCCAATTCCAATTCAATCAGCGAAGCGAAGTTCAACAACTCCTGACGTAAATGGGCTATTTCATTGCTAAAGCCACCGCGCATTTGCTGCATGGCGATTTGATGACTCGCTTCGTTATCGGAAGCAATCAAGTCGGCAACTGCTTCCGCTTGGGATAAATCCATTTTACCGCTCAGGAACGAGCGTAAGGTAAATTCACCGGCTTGTGCCATACGACAACCTTTACGCAGTAATAACTGAATGATTTGTTGTTGGATGAAAGTAGAGCCGTGGCACGAAATTTCCACTGTGTTTTCACCCGTATACGAATTGGTTCCCTTAAATAGCGATACCAATACCTGATCCAATACTTTGTCGCCATCGACCACATGTCCCAAATGCAGGGTATGTGATTTCTGCTTCGTTAAATCTTTGTTGTGTATCGATCGGAATACTTCCGACGCAATAGTAATGGCGTCTTTTCCGGATAGTCGGATCACAGCAATAGCTCCAGCCCCCGAAGGAGTAGCCAGGGCAACAATGGTATCATTATGAATCATGTTTCTTCTTGAAAATGGATTGGGCAAAGGTAATGATTAGTTATGAATTATGAGTTATGAGTGATGGCACATAGTCCTTAGCGTTTAGTCCGGAGTACTTAGTGCATAGTACTTAGTGGGTTTTTAGTATTCAAATCGCTTTTAATTGGTATTGGTCGTTTAGGTAGCTGAGTTATGGTTACTGAGCTTGTCGAAGTAGCAAAGCCAAGTGGTACTAATCGCTTTTTAGACAGTACTAATCGCTAAGAACTAAGTGCTCTTTACTTGGTACTTATCACTCAATTAAAGTCACTAAGGACTAAGTACTATGCACTAAAAACTAAAATCACTAAATTAGCAGTAAAATTACTTCTATGAACTATTTACCGTTTTCAGTCGCAGCAATAACCCTAATGGCTTTTACTTTTTGTTCTTCCGATAAAGAAGAACTGAAAACGGTTTACAAGTTGCCTAAAGCACTGGAAGAAGTCTCCGGAATAGAGTGGGTGGACAGCTCGCTTTGGGCTATTGAAGACAGTGGTAATGATAACGACTTGTACCGTTTGGATACGAATGGTGAGATAGCACACACAATCCGTATTACTGATGCGACGAATGTCGATTGGGAAGATTTGGCTTCCGATGCAACAGGGAATATCTATATTGGAGATTTCGGAAACAATGACAACCTACGCCAAGATTTATGTATATATAAAGTAAGTAAGGAAACCTTAGGCAATACAACTACAACTGCCGCAGCGAAAACAACGTTCAGTTATCCGGACCAAACGGCTTTTCCTCCTCCAGCCAGTGAACGACTTTTCGATGTAGAAGCTTTTATCGTTTACCAAGATTATTTTTATCTGTTTACCAAAAACAGAAGTACGAATTCGGATGGTAGCGTAACAATATATAAAATTCCCAATCAACCGGGAACTCAAACAGCTGTTGTATTAGGGAAATTGAATAGTTGTACCGACTTTAATACCTGCGCAATTACTGCAGCAGCAATTAGTCCGGACCAACAGAAAGTGGCTATCTTGAGTCACAATAAGTTATGGCTCTTTAAAGACTTTACCTCTGACCAATTTCATGAGGGTACAAAAACCGAATTGTCACTAAACCATTACTCCCAAAAAGAAGCACTGACATTTATCAACAATTCGGTTCTATACATTGCCGACGAGAAAGTGAAAAAATCGGGCGGCAGGGTTTATGAATATACTTTAAAAGAGTAGTGAGTTACTAAGCTTCTAAGGTTTTAAACTCGTAGCAGTTTAGCATCTCAGTCCCTTTTTGTCTCAGATCAAACTAACTGTGCATCAAGGATAATTTCGGTATTCAGTAATTTAGAAATCGGGCATATCTCTTTCGCTTTTTGAGCAGTTTCCTGAAATTCCTCATTACTGATTCCCGGTACACTGCCTCTAAGGGTTAAGTGCATTTGAGTGATGGTACCGTCCTCAAAAGTAATCTTGGCTTCGGTATCCAAATTCTCAGGGGTATATCCAGCACCGCTTAATAAAAAACTCAGCTGCATGGTAAAACATCCTGAATGAGCCGCTGCTACTAATTCTTCTGGATTTGTGCCTATACTTCCGTCTTCAAATCGTGTCTTGAAGGATAATTGGGCGTTGTTTAATGTGGTGCTTTGGGTCGAAATTGTCCCTTTTCCTTCCATTCCGGTGCCTTTCCAGTTGGCATTTGCTTTTCGTGTAAATTTCATGATGTGTATGTTTAAGTGATTATTAATTTAGTCCTTAGTCCTTAGTCCTTAGTTCTTAGTCCTTAGTTCTTAGCAATTAGTATATCTCATACTTTGCTTTACTCCATTTGTTTCGTTTTCAACAAGACTTGGGTTAAAACTTGAAACTCTTTAAAATCCAAAACCTAACCCAAACGCAATCCTATTTCCGTCTGATCCGTTAAAATAGGTGATTCTTGCGGTTACTGCATTTAGTCCGTTCAGCCATAATCCACCACCTACCGAGTGATGCCATTGCTTCGAATCTTCTCCATCTATCCAAACACGTCCATAGTCATAACCTCCTAAAAGGCCATACTGCATAGGTAATAAACTTTGGCGTATCTTCCCCAATCGTAACCGTAAATCACTGCTCTGATAAAAGGATTGCTTTCCTAAAAAGCGTTCGGTTCGATAGCCTCTTAAATCATAATCTCCTCCTAATGTTGCGGCTTGGTAAAATTCATAATTGTTGTTGAGTACGGCTTTGGCCTTTACTAAAGTACCAAAAACCAACTCGCCTTTGGGCAAAACTTTATGGCTAAAACCATAGGTGCCTTCCAAATAGGGGAAATTGCGATTTTGATAAGTAAGATTGGTTTTCCAACTGGCCAATACCGAGAACGTCATTCCCATAGTCGGATTGGATACATTGTCATAATTCTCAAAAGTGTATTTGAAATCGATTCCGGCAAACTGCTGGTACTCGAATACTTTTGGATTCACCGCGCCAGGCATCGCAACAAAACGTCCCGGTGTATCTTCAACTTCTATGTTTTCAAAGGTGGGTTGCACCAGAACAGTACTACCGTTTTTCCCTTTTCGGATGAGCGATGGTGCTATTTTTAACAGTTGTATTTTTACCCGATTGTAATTCATTCCCGTGACATCATCATTGTTGTCGATTGCATTGCCATAACCAAAATAATTGATGCTGAAATTGGGCGTGGTATAACGGGCATCTAGCGCTAAATCCCAATTGCCTAAAATTTTGGCAAAAGTTCCTTTGTAAAAGATCTCGAAACCTTCTGTAGCAAAATAATAGTTGCCTTTGAACTGATGGTTTTCCGTATACGGATTGCTATTAAAACCGTAACGCGTATAATTTAAAGTGACACCCAATTTCACACCGTCATCGGGGTTGGAACCAATGGAAGGTAAGATCATCAAAGCATTCGGCTTTTTGTTTTTGCTGTAAAATTCGTTGATTTCGTAATTATCAGTCAGTGTCACACACGGATGACCATTTCCAGTTAAGGTAGTTTCTTTCGATTTGAAATCGTAAATACGTATTCTTTTGCCATTGTCAATGGTGTATTTGTCGTGATTTTGCCCGCCGATAAGTCGGATAGGGATGAGGTTCGAACCTTTTCCATGCACTTCAAAACTATCTTCATCATCCAAACCATAAATAATGATTTCCTTTGTTTCATTGGCAGAGTAGGTTCTCGAAAACAGTTTTTCCTCTCCGTCTTTTTTAATTCGGAAGCGACTAATTGCCGTTATCCCGTTCTCTTGTCGTTCAATAACGAACTTGTCTTTTTTATCGGTTCCCAACAATAGCACGTTTTGGTTCAGTAGCTCACGGTAATGCAAAGCATAGGCCTCCAAATTTTGAAGACGGTGGCTAAGTTTACTTTTGATTTCAGCCGTAGTCGCATCATTATTCATTTCCTTTGGAAGCAAAGCAAAAGCTTGCGCAATAGCCTCTGGTGTAAGTTGACTAACAATATGCCTTGCTTGTTGTATCCATACGTTAGGATCATTGTTGATAATGAAAGCGCTATCCATACCATTGGCTTCAAAATTGAACCATTTGGCATTGGGTAGGTTTTTTTTGAACGATTTCATATGACGGGCAGCAGGAACGTCGGTAATCAAACCCAATAAGTTACCGTCAATTTTGGCAAATGCCTGATCTCGGTCACGTGGAATGGGTTGGTAGACTATAGTGTTGCCTTGCTTGAATTCGGCCCAACGCCATTGGTCAGGATGACGGTCCCAATCGCCAATCAACATATCAAAAAGACGCGCTTTAATGTAACTTGCTTCATCCACCCGGTACTTTTCATCTTTTCGTAAATTGGCCATTACTTCATCAGAACCTACGATGGCATCGGGTTTTCCAAAGCTTTCAACATCTTTCTGTGAATCGGTTGGTCGTTCTTCAATCATGTACAATGCATCGCCGAAACCTTCATTGTATTGTCCCAAAGCCGGCTGTTTCGGAACGTAAAACAATTTCGGATTGGAATGAAAAATGCCTACTTTATCAGCTAAAGCGCCAACAATGAATGGGGTATACGGATGGGCCGTGGTATAGTAATCATATATAAAACGTTCGGCTGTGGTATTCTGAAAATCATTTTGAATGTTTTGCTCTTTGAATGCCACCGTTTGCAGAAAACGTTTCGCGCTTTTCTTTAAGGCGCGCATTACATATTCTTTACCGTTTTTATCTTTCAGTCGTAAGGATAATGATTGATGACCGCCTCCAGAGATAGTAGGTTGTAATCCACCGTAAAGCGTATCCAACTGAACGACTTGTGCTTCAACAGGCTTGCTGTAATACTCTCGGTAATGTTTACCCCATAAAAAACGGTAAAAACCGCTCTTTTGTGTCATTTTTTGGTCATAAATGACGGCATTTACCGTCTTGCTGGTCTGTCCGGTATAGACTAACGGGGTTTCCTTTTTTTCTTTGATAATCTCCTGACGGAAGATTTCTTTTTCAGTAGTTCCTTCTGTACTGTAAAACACAACTTGGGCACTGCCGTTTTCCTTGACATTCAGAACAGCATAACCTTTACCACCAAAGGAAAAGTTATTGGGATAAATGGCTCTGGCTGCCTCTCGTTTTGAAGCGGAACCACTCACAATCTGTTGGATGCCATCATGAGCAATGTATTGCAAATTATGCTCATGACCCGATACTACGATAATATTGTCTTTGTCCTGAATAATGGGCTTTAAACGATTGACAAATGCGGTATATTGCTTGTTTTGCATATCCTGCGGACTCACACCGGATGTTTTTCGTATCAAATTGACAAAGGAACCTAAGACAGGTAAAGGAATCGGAAAATGGGAAGGATATAATTGTTTTCGGAGGGAAAACTGCCCACCATGCGGACCATTAGTGAGTAAGGGATGGTGAATGGCCAATACTAGGGTTTTGTTCTGGTTCTTATTGATCAAGCTTTCCAATT
This sequence comes from Flavobacterium sp. MAHUQ-57, assembly GCF_051908335.1. NCBI lineage: Bacteria > Pseudomonadati > Bacteroidota > Flavobacteriia > Flavobacteriales > Flavobacteriaceae > Flavobacterium > Flavobacterium sp. MAHUQ-57. Next base: position 318,309 of record NZ_JBPZTE010000006.1, read on the forward strand.
CTCCAAAAAATTGATCCCGGGTTTTAATATCGCAATTGTCATTGATGTAGGGTTGTTTGTCCCAATCTTCCAAATACCATTGACTATCGATGGCAATTAATACCAAGTTGTCATTGAGTGTAAGACTTTCAATTCCGCAGCCTTTTCCTGGAAGAAAGGCTTTCTTTTGTTTCAAAAAATTGGATACGAATAACTCTTGTTCCTGTAATCCTTTTAAACCGTGATACCAATCGTGATTACCCGGAATGAATACTGTTTTCCCTTTGAAATCTTGTGTAACTTGGAGTTGATTGTTCAATTTGATTTCGGCTTCTTTCCGTTCTTGGGTTGTTTTTTCTACGGGCATGCCCAAAGGATAAATATTGTCTCCAAGAAATAGTAACGTTGCCTTTTTATCAGCCTTGTCCAGTTTTGCTTTAAGTAGTGATAAAGTTTGCTGCGTTTGTTGGTCATCTGCATTTCCGGCATCACCCACCAAAAACAAAGTATGACTGTTTTTTATCGTGTCTTTTTCTTCTTCTGACTTAGTTGAGGTAGTAGAAGTACCGAATTGTATCGTATGGGTAGCACAGGCATTGAACAGGAATAGTAGGGCGGTATAGCAAAACAGTGTATAATTTTGTTTGATTGATTCGTTTACCCAAAACAATTTCATAATTTAGTAGTATTAAATGATCATTGTATGAATTTTATTCAACACGCAGAAGATTTCGTTTTCAACTTACTCAAAGATAATCTTTCTAATTTATATACTTACCATAATTTTAATCATACGCAAAAAGTAGTAGCCGCTGCTAAATTGCTAATCGAAAAGGAAAATATCCAAGGTAGCGATGCAGAAATAATTCAAGTTGCCGCTTGGTTCCATGACGTTGGTTACACTAAAGGCTGGGAGAAACATGAAGAAAAAAGTGTAACAATTGTTGAACAGTTTTTACGGGAAAATCAAAAAGAACAGGAGTATATCGACAAAGTAATTGGACTTATTCGAGCTACCGAAGTAAACTACGTGCCGCAGAATAGTTCGGAAATGATCATCAAAGATGCCGATTATTGCCATTTTGCAAGTGAAGATTATATTGCTACGAGTCAACTATTGCGCGAAGAATGGAAACTGACGCAAGATAAAGTGGTAACCGATTTGGAATGGCTGTCTGAAAATAGAAGAATTCTAGTGAGTTGCCATCGCTATTTTACTCCCTATGCTAAAACAGAATGGCAAAAAACAAAGGATAAAAATATCTTGCAATTGCATAAGGAAATCCAAAAACTGTCAGATAACCCGGAAAATCTTTCAAAAAACAAACTGAAAAAGAAAAAACTGGAAAAGTTGGAACGCCCGGAAAGAGGTATCGATACCATGTTCCGAACGACATTGAATAATCATACTCGGTTGAGTGAAATTGCCGACAGTAAAGCGAATATTCTGCTATCCGTTAATGCAATTATCATTTCAATCGCATTGTCTACATTGATCCCAAAACTAGATAGTCCAGGGAATGTACATTTGATTGTGCCTACATTCATTTTGTTGCTTTTTAGCGTGATATCCATCATTTTTGCCATCATGTCAACCCGTCCGAAAGTAACTAGCGGTACATTTACTCGTCAGGATATCGAAGATAAAAAGGTAAATCTGTTGTTCTTCGGAAACTTTTATAAAATGCCGCTGGAGGAATACCAATGGGCTGTCAACGAACTGATGAAGGATCGTGAGTATCTTTACAATTCCATGATTAAGGATTTGTACTTTCTAGGTTTGGTCTTAAACCGTAAATACAAACTCTTGAGAATTACCTATACGGTTTTCATGATCGGAATCATTTGTTCGGTTTTTGCCTTTATTTGGGCATTCAAAAGATCCGGACTTTAATCCAATAAAACTTTAACACGGATGGCTTTTAATCCGGATACGCCTTGTAAATCTTCAACTTCCAAGTATTCGACCATAGGTTCTAATACTTTCTGGAACTGAAGGTATTCGATGTACTTGGTGTATTCTTTTTCTTCATCGGAATGCGAATAGACTATGGTGATTTTACCTTTCTCGGTAATGCGCTTTTGGGTGTTTTTCTCCAGTGCTTTATCTATTCGTTTTTTCACCACTTCATAACGGGCATTGTAGGATCCATCCACATCAAATCGTTTCTCATCCATACGAAAACGAATCGTAATCGGGGAACTGAATACTAAAATCAACGAGGTCACTTCAAGCGGATAGGGCAAAGTGTCTTTTAATGCATAATGTTCTCTTTCCATCTCAGCCAATACTTGAAGTTGCCACAAACGCATATTGTACAAGTAATTCAAATTGAAATTCGACTGTGGTGTAATTGAATTGCCAATGTAAAGATTGTGCTCAACGCCATCGGTGTTAAACCGTTCAAAATAATGTGGAAATATCGCTTGAGCTTCTTTTTGCTTGTTGTCTAAAACGACACTCAATTTTTTATTGATGGCTGTTAAAGTCGAATCAAATTTCTTTCTTTCCTGGTAAAAAGTACCGGTGGTTTCATCAATACTGTCGAAATAATTCGCTACCAATGCATCTTGACTCTCATTTTTAAGAATCGGATGGATTTCAGTTTCAATGTAACGTTGAATTTGTTGCTCGGTATCGGCTTTTAGGTTGACGAACAAATCATTCAAATAGGTAACCAATTCGAATTTCCGTTGTTCGAGTATAGGTAATTTAGTTCGTTCGTGTAACGCTTCAATAATACTGATTAATGTACTCAGCTGGTTTTTCATATCATCCTGAGCAGCTCTGTTTCTGGTATCTGAAGATTCTTTGATGTCTATTTGTCCATACAACGGATACACATCCTTGAAGACAATTTCCTTGAAAATATAATCGGGATTGGAATGTTCATTCACGATGTACTTTTTGGCTTCTTTCTGAAATTTCCAATAAACACTCGGATGAATACTGGTGTATTCCTTTTGGATAACGGCTTCTATTTTATTTTGAATTTCCGAATTGTAACGATCGATAGTATCCACTATAAAGGGCATTACAATGTCCAGTTTGTTGGCATTGAGGCTGTTCAATTCGGAAACTTTTGAGGAAACCAATTCCATGATTCCTAATAAATTGCCGTCTTTTACCACAGGAGCAAAAACACAACTCATAACACCTTGTGCCAATAAATGATTGCCAAAGAAGCTGTTTTCCTCGCTTTTGACAAATTCGGCAACATTAGAGATGGCGACATAGTTTTTGTCTTCTATTAATGTTTTGTAAATACCGCTATTTAAGGCTTTCTTACATTTCATTTCTGGTGAACCACAAAGTAGAAAACTGTCTACTTTCTTTTCCTTGTCCATAGTACTGAACTTGGTTTCGTCTTGGGCAAAAGTGGTGTAACCAATACGTAAATCGGGTATTTTGTATATGGATTGTAATATGCCTTTCAGAATTTCATTGAAATCTTCATTCTCTTCCTCATCATTCAATCGTAATAAGGTACTTTTAAGATTGGAAACGGCATTTTCGGTAGTTGCATCAAAAAGAACTACAATTCCAAAACCTTTCAAAATCCAACTTTCTACCGGGAATTTTTCTTTCCAAATGGCAATATTGTCAAAACTGTCCATTAGTAAGGCAATATCTTCGGGAGTTAGTTGTACCGCTTTATCCGTTGGCAGTATTTCCAGAAAATCAGCATTGTACAATATTCGGTAATGTTTCATAATCCCCTCTGCATCCGGAATATCATAAAACAAAGGTTTGCTGAAATCAAGATGCTGATGATAATACACATTCAAAATAAGACAACAACTCATGATGTAAAATTGTCTGTCGTCTAAATCACGAATGGTTATGTCAAAATCAGTTCCGGCATCTTTCAATATTTTCTTGAAACGTTCTGTATAGTTGAAGGTGATATTCACAAACGGAATCGTAATTGCTTTAATTTCATTGTGGGTTAAAGCAGTTGGAAACAAATCGGCCATCAAATGCTGAATGAGCTGTTCGTTTTCATGAATCTGACTCATACTGGTAATACCTTCTCTTAATTCAGGGTAAGGCGCCGTCTCAGCAAGCAAAGCTTTGGCATAATTGGAACGGTAATCAACATCCGAATCTGCGATTGATTCTAATGCCTCTAGTACTTTATGAAAGGATATCTTTATTTGAAAAGGATTCTCTGGGAAATTATTAAAATTCATAGCTATAATGAAAAGTAGCTCAAAGTTACTAAATAATCACCGTTAGGAAATCGCTATTTAAGGATAACTTAACTAAAACAGTCAGAACTTCTGCTTTTAAAGGAATTGTTATTCGCCTAAACGGTTACACTTTAAAACAATTACTAAGTTTTAACCAACTAGTATCAAAGTAGTATCAAAGTAGTATCAAAGTAGTATTAAAGTAGTATTAAAGTAGTATTAAAGTAGTATCAAAGTAGTATCAAAGTAGTATCAAAGTAGTATCAAAGTAGTATCAAAGTAGTATCAAAGTAGTATCAAAGTAGTATCAAAGTAGTATCAAAGTAGTATCAAAGTAATATCAACCTAGTATTGGATTATTAGGTTTTTAGTTTATACGATTAGTAAACTCCTTGGATTTTGGATGTAAATGCACATAGTATCAATGGTTCCAGACCCCGACAGTGCTTAATTCATGTGGCGTGCATCTTTCGATCCTTAATTTCTGCTATCGATAAATCGAAGTAATCTAACAATCTCAATGCTGCTATTCTAGCAATTGGGCGAGTCTACATCAAAATCCTTCAAAAACACCCAATCCAAATAACGCAAAGTCATACTTTACTGGGTCATTGGTATCCAATAATCGAAGTTGGGTGTCCAATTCCAGCAATGCTTTTGCATCGTTTTGTTTTCGGGTTAACAATCCTAATTTTCGGGCTACATTTCCAGAGTGTACATCCAAAGGACAAGATAGGGAAGAGGCAGGTATACTTTTCCATATACCAAAATCAACTCCTTTTTGGTCTTGACGACACATCCAACGCAAATACATGTTAATGCGCTTGGCTGCAGATCCTCCTAATGGATCCGGTAAATGCTTCTCTGTGCGAGGTAAATGATCAATTTCGAAAAATGTTTTTTTGAATTCCGAAATACTTTGTTGCATCGAACCGTTGGCATGGTGCTTTGAAAATACAGCCTCAAGTCCACCGTGATGGATATAAATGTTTTTTAAAGCGCTGATAAAGCCTATAAAATCTTGTCCGTTAAAGGTGCGGTGAACAAAAGAGCGAAGTAATTCCAAATCTTTCTCCGTGTGATTCATAACAAAATCATAAGGAGAATTCCCCATAAGTTCCATCTTCTTTTGGGCGTTCTTGATAATCATCTTCCGATTGCCCCATGCTATTACCGAAGCCAAAAAGCCAGCGATTTCTATATCTTCTTTTAAAGTAAACGAATGAGGTATTTGTATGGGATCGCTCTCAATGAAATTAGGGTTGTTATACAACGCTACCTTCTCGTCAAGAAATTCGTGTAGTTCACTAAACTCCATGAATTATACAAAAACTTTTGTAGGGTTAACCGATTCATTTCGGATATCACCATCCACCATAGTTAGTTTCCTATCGGCCATGTTTGCTAAATCTTCATTGTGTGTTACAATGACGAAGGTTTGCCCAAACTCATCTCTCAGTTTGAAAAACAGTTGGTGCAGGTTTTCAGCGGTATGAGTGTCTAAATTACCGGAAGGTTCATCGGCAAAAATAACCGCGGGCTTGTTAATCAGAGCACGAGCTACCGCTACACGTTGTTGTTCACCACCTGAAAGTTCATTGGGTTTGTGGTGAATGCGATGGCCTAAACCTAAATACGTCAATAAACGAATGGCTTCTTCTTCCGTTTCCTTTTTGGGTTTATTGGCAATAAAAGCGGGTATGCACACATTCTCTAAAGCGGTAAACTCGGGTAATAATTGGTGAAATTGAAAAATGAATCCTAAATTGAGATTACGAAACCTTGAAAGTTCCTTGTCATTCATTTTCAATACGTTTTCTCCATTTATCTCAAGTAAAGCATTACTGTTTTTTGAAGGTTTGTCTAGGGTGCCCAAGATTTGCAACAATGTGGTTTTTCCTGCTCCTGATACGCCAACAATTGAAACTATTTCGCCTTTCTTTATATGAAGATTTACGCCTTTCAATACCTGAAGTTGGTCGTAGTATTTTTGAATATTACTTGCTTTGATCATTCGTGTGAATTTCTACAAAGAAACAAAGATTTTCGGTTTTATAAAATCCGGGAGCGCATAATCTGCGTATATAATGATAAAGTTTCGTTAAGACCGAAACGGCAAGTCGCTAATTTTTTAATTTTGGTAAAAGAGTAATCATGAAAGCATTTTTTTTATCTTTAATATCTCTCATGACAATGAGTTGTGATTCGAAAGCAAAATCTATGGAAAGTATAGAACCTCAAGCTATGGGTATCTCCAATGGAAAAGAAACCGCAATTTTTGCTGGTGGCTGTTTTTGGTGTACCGAAGCTGTTTTTTTGGAATTGAACGGCGTGGAAAGTATTAAACCAGGTTACATTGGTGGCAAATCCAGTAATCCGACTTACGAGGAAGTGTGTTCTGGATATTCCGGTCACGCCGAAGCGGTAAAGATTGTATTTGATCCAACCAAAATAAGTTATGGTGAATTGTTGGAAGTGTTTTTTGCAACACACGATCCAACTACCATCAACCGTCAAGGTGCCGATGTGGGTTCCCAATACCGAAGCGAAGTATTTACTACAAATGCCCAACAAAAGGAATTGGCAACAGCCTATATAAAGTTATTGAACGATGAGAATACCTTTGGTAAGAAGGTAGTTACTAAAGTTAGTGATGCCTCTACTTTTTATGTAGCCGAAGATTACCACCAAAATTATTACAATCAAAATAAAGAAAAATCATATTGTACTTACGTAATTACTCCGAAAGTAGAAAAAGTACGAAAAGAATTCAAGGACAAACTGAAAAAGTAATTTGGCATCTGTTTTGATACGATATAGGCATAAACTTTAATTTTTTGTGGAATGACAAAAGAAGTACAGGTAGAGGTTTCTGCTTATAAACCTCAGGCAACAACTGGTAAGTTGATTATCAGTTTGCTATTTGATGCATTGGGTATGCTTACGTTTGCAGTTCCCATTGTAGGTGATGCATTTGATGTAATCTGGGCTCCCATTGCTGCTTTCGCTTTATCTATGATGTATAAAGGGAGCGTGGGTAAAATAGGAGGTACCATTGCTTTTATCGAGGAGATAATTATTGGATTAGATTTTGTACCCACTTTTACGCTCACATGGTTGTACGAGTACTTACAAGATAAGAAACATAGTAAATAAAAGAAAAATCCCGAAAATTCGGGATTTTTTTATGTTTTGAATAGGAAGCCTAAGCCCATAGCTTTCAGCATCTTCTTTTCGAACTCCCAAAAGAATTTAAACTGCCCAAATATAAACCCGAAGCCTACCAAAAGAACTTGGTATACAGGCAATACAATTACAATCTTTAGGATAATATACAAGATATAAGGCATACTGTCTTTGGCAATACCAAAGAAATCCAATATAGGTTTAGAAACCATTACACTAGAAGAACCGGTGATGGCAAAAACGACAAAAATGACGGTCAACTGCCAATTCGATGTAATTCCCCAGCGTTGTTTTAATTTGTTCATAAGGCAAATATAAAAATTTACCTTGGTGGTACAATACCGAATAGGTTTTGTTTATAGGTATTTTGAAAGTAAACCATATAATTATAAATCAGATAATTTACTTCATATCCATATCGAATCCTTGGATCATAATTGATCTGCATTTCATAGAGTTTAGAATCATAACGTTGGGGTTGTAAAACTCTTCTGTTCCATTCCTCAACATACCAACGATTTTTATTTTCTAGAAAGATTTCACTATGATAACCTCGAGCAAAAGATCGAGATTGTAACCAATGAGTGAATCCTGGATCAATGATATATACAGAATACTCTATTGCATCGTTGGCAATTTTAACCGTGTCGCCCTTAATGACTTTAGCATTGGCAACTTCGTTGTTTGCGGTGATTTGAGCTTTTGTATTACATGAAACCAAACTCAGTACCACTACCATTAGTATCACTAAAGTTCTCATAATCGTAAAATAGTAAAAAACCACGCTATGAATAGCGTGGTTTGGTTATTATTATTTTCTTCCGAATATACTACTTAAAAGTCCGCCTAAGCCTCCTTTTTTTGTTGCTGCCGCTACGGCATCACCTACACCTAACTGACCATCTCCATCTTGATCCAATACAGATGTTAAAATAGAGCCACCTCCAGAAGGTATTGCAGCTGTTTCCGTGTTGTTTCCGCCAAGCAATCCGCCAAGCAATCCACCTAAATCAGTTCCGTTCTGCACATTAGAGCTTTTGGCTTTGCTTGCAAGAAACGACATTAAAAGTGGAGCTGCTATTTTCAATATCATTCCGATTTTATCAGTACTTACTCCAGTATTTTGACTTAATGCATTTTCAACACTGGTTTGATTTCCTCCCAAAACGTGACCAAGAATCTTGCCTCCATCTTCAACATCAACTCCGCCACCTCCTAGTAATCCTCCTAAATTATCCAATAACCCGCCATCATGCTTTCCGCCCATAAGTGCACCAAGCAATCCTCCGGCTCCTTCTTCTGAAGATGCGTTACTTTGCATTGCATTGACCAATGCAGGTAATGCTGATGTTAAAACAGAAGAAGTTTCAGTTTCCGATGTACCTGCCTGTTGACCTACAGTAGCTACAATTTGTTTGCCTAAATCACTATTTAATAAATCCATTAATCCAGCCATAATTTCTTAATTGTCTTTTAGTTAGTAAGACATAAATGTAAGAAATAATTTTAGATTTCGTGTTTTAATAATGTTATAATTTGCTCGGCCAATTCGGTTCCGATTCTATCTTGAGCTTCAACAGTTGCTGCTCCGATATGAGGAGTCATTGATATTTGTGGATGCATCAAAATCTGTACAGCCGGAGTAGGTTCGTCTTGAAATACATCCAATCCAGCGAAAGCTACTTTTTTACTATCCAATGCTTCAATCAAATCAACTTCATTAATAATTCCACCTCGGGAACAGTTGATAATTCCTACTCCGTCTTTCATGATTTCGAATTCCTTTTTTGCAATTAAATAGCCATCTTGCGAAGGAACATGTAGTGTAATGAAGTCGGAATGTTTCAGTAATTCTTCAACAGGCTCGGTTGAAATCTCTAAATCGATAAATTGATCGTTGTAAAATTCAACGCGTATTTGTGCCTTCCCTACAAAACTGTCGGATGCAATTACTTTCATTCCTAAACCTAAGGCCATTTTGGCAACCGCCTGTCCAATTCTTCCAAAACCAATAATACCAATGGTTTTTCCTCTTAACTCAATTCCGTTAGCATATGCTTTCTTTAAACCGTCAAAATTACTATCGCCTTCCAAAGGCATGTTTCTATTGGAATCATGTAGAAAACGTACTCCACTAAACAAATGAGCAAATACCAATTCCGCTACCGAGTTAGAAGATGAAGCAGGGGTATTGATTACCTGAATGTCTTTTGAAATGGCATAATCTACATCGATATTGTCCATACCTACACCACCACGTCCAATGATTTTTAAAGACGGACAAGCATCGATAATGTCTTTTCTGACCTTAGTGGCACTGCGTACCAATAATACGGCAATCTGATGGGTGTTTATATAGTTGGCTACTTGTTCCTGAGCCACTTTTGTTGTAATAACTTCAAATCCGGCGTTTTCCAAATGCGTAACACCGCTTTTTGAAATACCGTCGTTTGCTAAAATTTTCATTGTAATTATTTATTTAGGAGCTATTTCCCGCTGTCCACTGTATCTTTTACTTGAGCCATTTTGAGTTCCTCAATGGCTTAAGTAAAAGGATGCCGTTTCCATCGGGGCTAATTATATGTTATTTTCCAATTCTTTCATGACATCAACTAAAACCTGTACACTTTCTAAAGGTAAGGCATTGTACATCGATGCTCGGTAACCACCAACCGATCGGTGTCCTGTCAATCCGGAGATTCCTGCGGCTTTCCAAAGTTTGTCAAAGGCTTCGGCATGACTTTCGTCATTCAATACAAAAGTTGCATTCATATTGCTTCGGTCTTGTGTATTGGCGGTTCCTTTGAATAACGGATTTCTGTCGATTTCAGTATAGAGTAAATTGGCTTTAGCTTCATTGATTTTCTCTATAGCTTTGATTCCACCTAAATTCTTCAACCATTGCAAGGTAAGTAATGAGGCATAGATAGGGAATACGGGTGGAGTATTGTACATACTCTCTTTGTCGATATGTTGTTGGTAATCCAACATTGAAGGAATATAACGCCCGGTTTTACCCAGAATTTCTTCTTTAACTACAACTAAAGTCGCTCCAGCTGGTCCCATGTTTTTCTGAGCTCCGGCATAAATCAAATCAAATTGAGAAAAATCCATACTTCTTGAAAAGATATCCGAACTCATATCACAAACCACTGGTATATCCAATTTTGGAAATTCTCTCATTTGAGTTCCAAAAATAGTATTGTTGCTTGTACAATGAAAATAATCGGCATCACTAGGTAAGGTATAATTTTTAGGAATGTGATTGTAATTTTCTGCTTTGGAAGAGGCTACTACAACTGTTTCGCCAAAATGTTTTGCTTCTTTAATGGCACCACTTGCCCATGTTCCCGTATCAAGATACGCGGCTTTTCCGTTCTCTTTCATTAAATTATAAGGAACCATTAAGAATTCTAAACTTGCACCCCCGTGTAAAAATAAGGCTTGATATCCTTTATTCTCTAATCCTAAAAGTTCAAGTACCAATGCTCTGGCTTCCTCCATCACTGCTACAAAATCTTTGCTTCGGTGGGAAATCTCTAAAATAGATAAATCAAGATTGTTAAAATTGAGAATAGCTTGTGCTGATTTTTCAAAAACTTCCTGTGGAAGAATACATGGACCAGCACTGTAATTGTGTTTTTTCATTGTGTTGTTTGTTGTATTTTAAAAGAAAAACACAAATTTCGTGAAAAGTGTTCAAAAAAAGCCTAATTGTTGTTAACATTAGGCTTTAGTTTATTAACGAAAACGTTTTCGTTTGTTATAAATTCAAAAGAAAATCCAATGTATCGACATTATCTGCATAATCCCAAAGTTTTGGCTTTTGTGTTTGTCCAAAGGCAATGCTGTTGTCAATTAAGCCATTTGACACAATACATTGTATCGAATCAACATCGTTTTGCAATCTAGTTTTGACATCTTCAATATTTTCATAGAATTCATAAAAAACCGAAGAAATAGGAGAGGCGTAACTAGTGTCTTCTTTTATGGTAATGAAACCATTATCCAACAACTGATAAAGACTCATTAGAAAAACCGCTTTGTTGTAATCGTAATTGTTGGCGTATTTTTCATATTTGATGATATCCTGATACACAAAAATGGCTTCAAAGAAATTTTTAAAATCGTATCCTTTGGGTACAAATAGCTTGGAAACATTTCGGCAACCCAATCCGAAATAACGGAAAATATCCTCGCCCAGATTGGTTAAATCTTCTTTGGTTTCATTCCCGTTTAAAACAGCAACCGAATTCCGATTTTTACGTATAATACTTGGTTTGTCCTTGAAATAATATTCGAAATAACGTGCGGTATTATTACTTCCGGTAGCAATCACAGCATCAAAATTTTCCAGTTTGCCTTCAGTAAATACAATAAATTGCTTTAATTCAGGTTGTATTTCAATAAGGTAATTGGCTAAAAACGGTAATAAATGCTGATCGTTAGATGAAGTTTTAATAAGCACTTTGTGTCCGCTTATCAAAACGGATAAAAAATCATGAAAACCAACCAATGGAATGTTTCCTGCTAAAATTAATCCAACTGTTTTGACATTTGTTTTTGAAAAATCATAGGGTGCAACCCATGTACTTAAATTAGCTTCTGTTAATGCTTCTGCCCATGAATTGATCGAATAATACACTTGTTCGGGCGTAAACCAACCGTTATGCGACTGTGATAATTCAATCAATGAAACAAAGCGCTCAAAGTATTGATCGTTCTGTTTTACATCGTTAGCTTTTACCGAATTTTCCAATTGAAACTGACGTAAAAACTTTCCTAATTCAATAAAGGCATGTATTTTGTCTTTTTGTAGCATTTGTTTTTTGCGTATGTGTGGTTTACATTGTAATTTTGTGCAAAAATAAGTTTTTTAGCATTAAGCCGTATGCAATATGCTATAACCTTTTTATTTTAAAATCATTTTAACAGCTTATAGCTTATAGCTTAAGGCATAAAGCAGAAACGATATGGCAATTATAATAACAGATGAGTGCATCAATTGTGGTGCTTGCGAACCGGAATGTCCAAATACTGCAATTTATGAAGGCGCTGATGATTGGCGTTGGAAAGACGGTACTTCTTTAAGTGGTAAAATCATTTTACCGGATGGTACCGAAATCGATGCTGATGCAGCGCAAACCCCAGTTTCGGACGATATTTACTATATTGTTCCAGGTAAATGTACCGAATGTAAAGGTTTTCATGAAGAACCACAGTGTGCAGCTGTTTGTCCGGTAGATTGTTGCGTTCCCGATGATAATCATGTTGAGGATGAAGAAACATTACTGAACCGACAGGCATTTTTACATAATGAATAACTCAATGGTGCACCCATTGAGAAAATTTATACGATTGCATTCAATCCTATTCTCCACAGCAGTGGTTTTAATAGGATTTTTTTATTTCAAAATTATGAATTTGAATAATTATAATTTCTACCCTGGGAAAGTAATCGGATTAGAAAAGATTCATTCAAAAGTTTCAAGTGCTGGAAAAATAAATGGAGGAAGTTATGTGGCTATTAAGAGAGACATTCCTAATGTGGAGTATTATAAAAACAATGATACGATAAGGTACGATCAGGGTGAACTCAGATTAGTTACTAATTTTGAAGTAAACGAGGAAATAATTGTTCTTGAAAATAAACAGAATGATAATAAAACGTACATCTATTCTGTCTTTTACTATTGGATAGATTACTATGAATTGGTTTTTACATTATTTGTATTTCTATTTATTTTAGGATTCATTAAAAATTTTGTCTAACGGGATTTATCTCAATTTGCATTTTTTTGTTTTAATCTTAGATTGATTGTATCACTTTGAGACTTTACAACTTTTAACCTATATTTGCACACTTTTAAAAATCAGAATAATGAAAGCAGGTATCGTAGGATTGCCAAACGTAGGAAAATCCACTCTTTTTAATTGTTTATCTAATGCAAAAGCACAAAGTGCTAACTTCCCGTTTTGTACGATTGAACCTAATATAGGTGTGGTAAACGTTCCAGATCCAAGAATCAACCGTTTGGAAGAATTAGTGAAACCTGAGCGTGTACAGATGGCAACTGTAGATATCGTAGATATTGCAGGGTTAGTGAAAGGAGCGAGTAAAGGAGAAGGTTTAGGGAATCAGTTCCTTGGGAATATCCGCGAGTGTAATGCTATTATTCACGTTTTGCGTTGTTTTGATAATGACAATATTGTGCACGTAGATGGGAATGTAAACCCTATTCGCGACAAAGAAACGATTGATATTGAATTGCAGTTGAAAGATTTGGAAACGATTGAAAAACGTTTGGAAAAAGTAAACCGAGCTGCAAAAACCGGTAATAAAGAAGCTCAGGCTGAACAAGCTTTATTGAATAGAATTAAAGATGCATTACTACAAGCTAAATCAGCGCGTACTGTTGTTCCTCAAAACCAAGATGAAGAAGTTTTAATGGAAAGCTTCCAGTTGATTACTGCAAAACCAGTATTGTACGTTTGTAACGTGGATGAAGGTTCGGCTGCAACCGGAAATGCTTATGTGGAGCAGGTTCGTGAATTGGTGAAGGATGAAAATGCTGAAATCATTGTTTTAGCAGTAGGTACTGAAGCAGATATCACAGAATTGGAAACATACGAAGAGCGTCAAATGTTTTTAGAAGATTTAGGTTTAAAAGAACCAGGTTCTTCTGTATTAATTCGTGCAGCTTACAAATTATTAAACCTTCAGACGTATTTTACTGCAGGTGTGAAAGAAGTTCGTGCTTGGACTATCAATATTGGTGATACAGCTCCAAAAGCTGCCGGTGTAATCCATACTGATTTTGAAAAAGGATTTATCCGTGCTGAAGTTATTGCTTTTGAAGATTACTCCAACTTCGGTTCGGAAGCGAAAGTGAAAGAAGCCGGAAAATTAAGAGTAGAAGGAAAAGAATATGTGGTTAAAGATGGAGATGTGATGCACTTCCGATTTAATGTGTAAATCAAACTATTTGATACAAAGATATTTGAGCGAAACCTAGTGGTTTCGCTTTTTTTTGGCTCAATTTTTGATTTCCAATTGTAAACTATTCCCTATGAAATGTCAATTTTTTTTGGTGTTGCTCGTATTGCCTTTTTTGTCTTGTAAAAATTATTTGTCAGAACCGACAGAAAGCTTCGATTTATACTTTGAAAAACCCCAACCGGTAAATGATTCCGAATTATCGAAAATCCCTTCTAGGTTTTTTGGATCCTACTGTATTAATGAAAATTTTTTCTTGGAGGTTACCAAAGATCAGATTGTAACCAAGCATTTTGATACCTACAGATTTCATAAAAACTTACTGGATTCATTAAAAGTGGAATTCCATGTCACCAAAGATAAATTCATTTCCAAAAATGATGCTGAGTTTCAATTTGATTATAAATTCGTTGGTGATTCTATCGAATTGTCAGATATTAACGTTAATACCCTTTTTGGTTTTTCAGATAGGCAGAAAATGAAAAGAGTTGGGAATTGTCTTATTTTAAATGAAAAGGATTCAGTTTTTTGGAAAGCAAAAATTGTGCGATTTGATAAAAAATCGGTTGCAATCGAATATATAGGTGATTTGAGTGATTTAGATCAATTTGATTCTATAACAAAAGTTAAATCCAAGAAAATTGATTCAACAAAATTCATCCTCTCACCGTCCAGAAGGGAGTTTAAAAAGTATATGGAACTCAGTAAGAAATCGCCATTCCATAAATTTAATAAAGATATATAATGGTGAAAATTATAAAAGTGGCAAAATTCCTTCTAAAACTGGTATTGGGTTTTGTAGGGTTTCTACTAATTTATATTTTAGGTGCTTTTTTGCTACCTAAAATACCTGTGAATTCAAATATTTCAACCGAAGGAAAAACTATACCAATTTATATACTTTCAAATGGTGTGCATACGGATATTGTTCTTCCAGTGAAAAATGAATTGTACGATTGGAGTCAAAAAGTAAAATTTGAAAACACGATAACGAAAGATTCGACTGCTCAGTGGGTGGCTTTTGGATGGGGAGATAAAGGGTTTTATTTGGAAACACCAACATGGAATGATTTGAAATTTTCAACTGCCTTCAAAGCGGCTTCTGGATTGAGTACTTCGGCAATTCATGCCACATTTTATAAAAGTTTAAAAGAGAATTCAAATTGCAGACGTTTAGTGGTTTCTCAATCGGAGTACCAGAAATTAGTTGCATTTATTAATGATTCATTTGTAACCGAATCAGAGCAGTATAAGTTTATAAATACGAATGCTGTATATGGTAAAAACGATGCTTTTTATGAAGCAAAAGGTAGTTATAGCTTATTTCATACGTGTAACACTTGGGCTAATAATGCATTAAAAGCGTCCGACCAAAAAGCAGCTTTTTGGACAACTACAGATACCGGTATTTTGGATCATTATAGAAATTAAAAAGCCGCTCATTGAGCGGCTTTTTTTTTGTCTTTCAAATGGATTAGAATTTAACTCCTAATCGTACAAATCCATAAGTACCATTAGAACCCATTTGTACAGAGTCGAAGTTACCTCCGGTTTCTGTTTCTGTATCTTGAATATCTGGATAAACATTCAACAAGTTGTTAACTCCTAATGTTACATTGAAATTTTTGGTAATTTCTTGATTTATCGAAACGTCGGTAACGATTTTTCCTCCGTAATAATCGATTGTATCTAACCAATCTACTAATTCAACTGCACCAAAACGAGTAAATCTTACGTTAGCATTGAATTTTTTATTGTAGTTATAGTTGAAACTTAAACCAAATTTACTTTCAGGGGCTGAAGCCAATAAGAAGTTTTGTTCTCTTCTTCCGAATAGTGTTTCTTGATCCAATCCAGTTCCACCACCGATATTACCAATACTCATTTTGTTGATATTACCAATGAAAGAAGTTCCTAGAGAACTGTTCCCGAATTTCTCATCATAGCTTAATACAAAATCAACACCAACAGTTTGAGTATTCAAAGCATTGGCAAAGAATTGTACATTGGCCACATTCTGACCTGGTATACCGCTTCCGTCAAATTGACCAGTTAAAACCACACGGTCTTGAATATCTACAAAATAACCATCAACTGTACCTGTGAATTTTCCTCTTTTGTAAGTGAAACCTAAACTGGCATTAAACGCTTTTTCTTCTTTCAACTCGTCAATTCCGAATGCTTTAGTAATTTCGCTATCGTTCGAAGCTAATAAGGTTTCAGATGGTACTCCACTGATATAGTCTGTGAATTTTAAGTTGTAGTATTTTTGAGCTAATGAAGGAGCTCTAAATCCAGTACTCATTGAATAACGCATTGAAAAATCTTTGGTTAGCTTGATGCGTTGTGCAATTTTAGCATTCCAAGTTGAACCGAAATCGCTATAATTTTCATAACGTACAGCTACTGCTAAATTTACATTATCGTTAAAATCGAATTCAGTATCAACATAGGCAGCAAAGTTGCTTCTTGATTTATCTACTTCATTGTCTGGGCTGTATCCTGGAAATCCTTGAGATCCGCCTGGTCTTGGATCACCGTTACCATCAACAACATAATCCGCTGGATCTGTATCTTCAGTTACTAAATCTCCGTTAACATCGTATAAAGCATAAGAAGCTTCTTCTCCTGCAAAAATTTTAAAGTTTTCGGTACGGTATTCAGCACCAAAAGCAAAGTTCATCCCTTTTAAAACACTATCAAAATTTCTGGTAAAATGTACACCTGTTGTATTTTGTGATAGTGAATGTCCACCAGCATCAAATGAAGTAGGTGAATTTTCTTCTAATGAAGCATTTAAAGTGTTGTGAATATCATATTTGAAATGATTGTTTCCATAAGTATTGTTGAAGTCTACATCCCAATTCGCAATTTTAGTTTTAAAACCAGCAGAAATTGATGCATCGGTTATTTTTGTACCGATTATTGGATCGAAGCCGTTAGGGTAGATCGCTGGAATATTTCTCGGACTGTCTGCAGTTCTTGTAAAAGCATACGCATCAGAATCTCTTAAACCAATACCTCCGAAAGCATAAATACTTGAATTATCGCCTACATTGTAAGAACCGTTCAAAAATACAGTTCCGTTTTTAGCAGCTGCATCTCCAAACTGATTTCTGTAGATATCGTATTTGTCTGAATTGGCTGGTCGATTCGTATGGTCTTTTTTCGATGCGTCTAATGTAGCATTTAAAAAGCCTTTATCGCCTAGCTTGAACCCATAATTTCCATTTACCTGAACGGTTTGTCCATCAAAACCATCCGATTTGATATCGTCGTCACCATAAGGAGTTTTAGAGTTGTATGTACCATAGGTTACATTTCCATTGAATTCTTCAACATTATCTTTTAATACAATATTGATTACACCGGCAATCGCATCGGAACCATATTGTGCAGAAGCACCGTCTCTTAAGATTTCAATACGTTTAATGGCAGCTGCAGGAATGGCATTCATATCGGTTCCTGTATTACCACGACCTCTTGAACCGAAAAGGTTAACCAATGAAGATTGGTGGCGTCTTTTACCGTTAATTAAAACTAATGTTTGATCTGGTCCTAAACCTCTCAAAGTAGCAGGGTCAACGTGGTCAGCACCATCCGATCCAGATTGTTTACTTGCATTGAATGACGGCGCTAAATACTGAAGCAAAGCATTTACCTCAATTTGTCCCGTTTTAGTAACAACATCCTGCATATTGATTACGTCTACTGCTACAGGTGAGTCAATAATAGTTCGTTTCGTATTTCTTGAACCTACAGCTTGAATTGTAACTTCGTCCAAAAGCACACCGTCTTCTTCCAAACTTACAACTATCGGACTTTGGCTTGCACTAACTTCCATTTTTTTGTACCCCAAAGATGAAATAGTCAAAACAGAGTTGGAATTGGTTACATTGATTTTGAATTTTCCTTCATAATCTGTGGTTGTTCCGTTAGAAGAGCCTTTTTCTACAATATTGGCGCCTACCACTGGCTGACCGTTATTGTCGTTTACCGTTCCGGTAACTAATTTTTGGGAATATCCTATACATACCCCAAAAAATAATAACATAATAGTTAATACTTTTTTCATTGTTTTAGTTCGTTTAATTTGATGCTAATATAAATAAAAATGTAATGTTAATTTTTTGTGAAAATAATATTTATGAGAAATGAAGTGTTAATAAGTACTACTTGCTTCTTTGTCGATAACTTTATGGTTGACCTATTTTATATCTATTGGATTTACTATATATTAGCGCAAAATCGATAATTTTCAAAATGCTAGAGCAAAATCAATATACCGAAGACAATATCCGTTCTCTCGACTGGAAAGAACATATCCGTATGCGACCGGGGATGTACATCGGAAAATTAGGTGATGGTTCATCACCTGATGACGGTATTTATATTTTATTGAAGGAAGTCCTCGATAACTGTATTGACGAATTCGTAATGGGTGCAGGGAAAACAATCGAAGTTACCGTAAAGGATAAAATGGTAACTGTTCGTGATTATGGTCGTGGTATTCCTTTGGGGAAAGTGGTGGATGTTGTATCCAAAATGAATACCGGAGGAAAGTATGACTCCAAAGCCTTCAAAAAATCAGTTGGTTTGAATGGGGTAGGTACGAAGGCTGTGAATGCACTTTCAACTTATTTTCGAGTTGAATCGGTACGTGACAATCAGCAAAAAGCAGCTGAATTCTCTGCTGGTAATTTAACTATAGAAGAAGATGTAGTTGAAACAACGAAACGCAAAGGAACTAAAGTTTCTTTCGTAGCCGATGATACGATCTTCAAACACTACAAGTACCGTAACGAGTACATTGTGAAAATGTTGAAAAATTACTGTTATCTAAATACAGGGTTGACAATAATTTATAATGGGGAAAAGTTTTATTCCGATAATGGATTAAAGGATTTATTGGAGGAAACCATTTCAGAAGAAGATATGGTATACCCAATCATTCATCTTTTGGGTGATGACATCGAAATTGCGATGACTCACAGTAAAACTCAGTACTCTGAGGAATATTATTCGTTTGTGAATGGTCAGAATACGACTCAGGGAGGTACGCACTTGGGTGCTTTCCGTGAAGCGATTGTTCGAACAATTAAAGAGTTTTACAATAAACCGTTTGAGGCTTCGGATATTCGTAAATCTATTGTTTCCGCGATTTCAGTAAAAGTGGAAGAGCCGGTTTTCGAATCACAAACCAAAACGAAATTAGGTTCTACCGAAATGGGACCTAATGCACTTTCTGTTCGTACGTTTATCAACGATTTTATCAAAACTAAATTAGACAACTTCTTACATAAAAATCCGGAAGTAGCCGATTTACTATTGCGCAAAATCCTTCAAGCAGAACGCGAACGCAAAGAATTGTCAGGTATTCGCAAATTGGCCAAAGAACGTGCTAAGAAAGCAAGTTTACATAATAAAAAGCTTAGAGATTGCCGCGTTCATTTAACTGATGCCAAAAATCCAAGAAGTTTGGAAAGTACCCTTTTTATTACCGAGGGAGATTCGGCATCGGGATCGATTACCAAATCCCGTGATGTGAACACACAGGCGGTTTTCAGTTTGCGTGGTAAGCCTTTGAATTCGTATGGAATGACCAAGAAAATTGTATACGAAAACGAAGAGTTTAACTTGTTACAGGCTGCTTTGGATATTGAAGAAAGTATGGAAGATTTGCGTTACAATAATATCGTAATTGCAACCGATGCCGATGTCGATGGTATGCACATTCGCTTACTTTTGATTACCTTTTTCTTACAGTTTTTTCCGGAACTAATCAAAGAAGGTCATTTGTATATTTTACAAACGCCATTGTTCCGTGTGCGAAACAAAAAAGAAACGATTTACTGCTACAGCGATGAAGAACGTCGTGTCGCCATAGATAAATTAAAACCAAAACCAGAAATCACCCGATTCAAAGGATTGGGAGAAATTTCTCCAGACGAGTTCAAACATTTTATTGGTGACGATATCCGATTGGATCCTGTTATGCTGGATAAAGCGACTTCCATTGAAAAATTATTGGAATTCTACATGGGTAAAAACACACCAGACCGTCAGGAATTCATTATCAATAACCTAAAAGTGGAATTGGATACTGTAGAGGAGTTGACGAGTTAAAATTACTTGATTGGTAATTTCTGAATCGAAATAAATAAACTGAGTACTGTTAACTGAAAAGTGTTAACTGAATTATGAGCGAAGAAAACGAAAATATAAACGAAGAAGAATTAACGCCACAAGAAGAAAATCATGCTGAAGAAATCCCTTCAGTGGATAGTAAATCTTTCGAAGGCGAACACTTTTACGAACACGACGAAGAAAATCCGGATGCTACCATTACGAAAGTAACTGGAATGTATAAAGATTGGTTTCTGGATTATGCATCTTACGTAATCTTGGAACGTGCTGTTCCGGCTATTGAAGACGGATTTAAACCTGTACAACGTCGTATCATGCACTCTATGAAAGAGTTGGATGACGGCCGTTACAATAAAGTGGCAAACGTGGTCGGTCATACAATGCAATACCATCCGCACGGAGATGCCAGTATTGGTGATGCCATGGTGCAAATTGGACAAAAGGATTTATTAATTGATACTCAGGGAAACTGGGGTAATATTTTAACCGGTGACGGAGCAGCTGCATCACGTTACATTGAGGCACGTTTGAGTAAGTTTGCTTTGGAAGTTTTATATTCTCCAAAAATCACCGAATGGGGATTATCCTATGATGGTCGTCGTGCTGAACCAATTAATCTTCCGGTAAAATTTCCTTTGTTATTAGCACAAGGTGGAGAAGGTATTGCAGTTGGTTTATCCACTAAAATTTTACCACACAATTTCAATGAATTGATTGATGCATCGATCAAAATTTTAAAAAATAAACCGTTTACATTATATCCTGATTTTCCTACTGCTGGTATTGCTGATGTTTCCAATTATAATGATGGGTTACGCGGCGGACGAGTGCGTGTGCGTGCCAAAATTTCCCAGTTGGATAAACAGACGTTGGTAATTACTCAAATTCCGTTTTCAACCAATACATCATCATTGATTGACAGTATTTTGAAAGCGAATGAAAAAGGGAAAATCAAAATCAAGAAAATTGAAGACAATACCGCAGCTGATGTTGAAATTTTAATTCATCTTCCGCCGGGAGTGTCTCCGGATAAAACGATTGATGCTTTATATGCTTTCACAGGTTGTGAAACATCGTTAGCGCCTTTGGGATGTGTTATTGAAGACAACAAGCCATTGTTTATTGGTGTGTCGGATATGTTGAAAATATCGACGAACAGAACAGTTGATTTGTTGCGTCAGGAGTTGGAAATCCAATTGCAGGAATTGGAGACCAAATGGCATTTCTCGACTTTGGAAAAGATATTCATTCGAGAAGAAATGTACATCGATTTCAAACTGTACTCCGATAAAGAATCGTTATTCGAATACATGTACAATCGTTTCGAACCTTTCAAAAAATCATTTGTTAGAGATATAATTGACGAGGATTTGCAGAAACTAACGCAAATTCCAATGATTCGTATTACCCGTTTTGACTCGGATAAAGCGGATGAACAAATTGCTAAACTCGAAGAAGAAATGGAACAAGTGAAACATCATTTGGCTCATTTGATCGAATTTGCAATTGATTATTTTACCAGACTGAAAGAGAAATACGGTAAAGGAAGAGAACGACAAACGGAATTGCGTTCGTTTGATACTATCGAAGCAACCAAAGTTGTTTTGCGTAACACGAAGTTATACGTAAACCGCGAAGAAGGTTTCATTGGAACCGGTTTGAAAAAAGATGAATATGTAGCGGATTGTTCGGATATTGATGATGTGATTGTATTCTTGAGAGATGGTAAAATGGTTGTAACGAAAGTCGACGACAAAAAATTCATTGGTAAAGATATTATCCATATTGCTGTCTTCGACAAGAACGATAAGCGAACCATATACAATATGATTTATCGTGATGGGAAATCAGGTTCGTCGTTTATAAAACGTTTCAATGTTTCAGGTGTGACTCGCGATAAAGCGTATGATTTGACTCAGGAGAAACCGGGTTCTCAAGTATTGTATTTTTCTCATAATCCAAATGGTGAAGCCGAAGTAGTTACCATTTTGCTACGTCAGGTGGGAAGTGTGAAGAAATTGAAATGGGATTTGGATTTTGCCGATATTGCTATCAAAGGTCGTGCTTCTAAAGGAAATACAGTTTCAAAATATCCAATCAAGAAAATTGAACTGAAAGAGAAAGGAATATCGACTTTACGTCCGCGTAAGGTTTGGTTTGATGATACCGTTCAGCGTTTGAATGTGGATGGAAGAGGGGAATTGTTAGGAGAATTCCGACCTAACGATCGTTTGTTAATCATCAATCAATCCGGAAAATTAAAAACGATTATTCCGGAGTTAACGACGCATTTTGATGAGGATATGATTATTCTAGAAAAATGGCATCCTAAAAAACCAATTTCGGCAATTTATTATGATGGTGAAAAAGAACGTTATTTCATTAAACGTTTCTTAGTTGAAAATGAAAATAAAGAGGAAATCTTTATCTCAGAACATGAAAAATCGCAATTGGAAATTGTTTCTACTGACTGGCGTCCTGTAGCAGAATTGGTTTTTGCCAAGAGTAAAGGTGTTCAGAAAGAAAACCAAACGATTGATATGGAGCAGTTTATTGCCGTGAAAGGAATTAAGGCTTTAGGAAATCAATTGACAACAGATAAATTGAAACAGGTGAATTTATTGGAATCACTTCCGTATGAAGAACCAATTGAGGTTATACCTGAAGAAATTGAAGTGAATGAATCCAACTCAGAAGCTGGTACTGATCTAGCAGATTATAATATCAGTCTGGACGATGATGGTCAAATTACACTCAGTTTGGATTAAGTTTTATGAAAAAAGTAACAGTTTCGACTGTTACTTTTTTTATATTTGTTCCACAATATGAAAAAGAAATTAGTTACGGTTATAGTAGTATTCTTGTTCGGCATGTTTATTCTGCCTCAGGATAGCTATGCTTGTACTAAGAAAATGGATTCTACTTTTCATCAATCTATTACTCCAAAAAAGACTGCAGAAAAAATCTGCTGTGCTAAAAATTCTTCTGATGAGGAGAAAGGTTGTACCAAAAATTGTGATAATTCTAAATGTCATTGCAGTGCTTTCGGAAGTTGTTCTTCATTTGTTTTGAAAACGACTGAGAGTTTTACTAGTTACTTTGTATCTGTAGTAGTTAAGAAAGACAACTTTCACTATACTTCCTTGACCAATAAGGTCTTTCTATCGGTTTGGACACCGCCTAAAATAAGCTAAAGATTTACGACTAGCCATAATTGTATACTGTTGGGAAAGATTTTATCACTCTCATTTGCAATTATTTATCTAAATTTATACTAATTATAAGCTTTTATAAAGGCTTTAAATCTTTGACTTATGAAAAAATTAATCCAAAATATAGCACTATTATTGAGTGTATCACTATTGTCTGTTGCTTGTGATGCACAAATCAAAAATGCGAAAAGTACGACTGTTACAATCAGTGGAAATTGTGAAATGTGTGAAAAAACAATTGAAAAAGCAGGTACCCTTAAAAGAGTTGCCATTGTAGATTGGAATAAAGACACAAAATTAGCTACAATAAGCTATGATTCTGGAAAGACCAATCCAGATGAAATCCTAAAGAAAATCGCTTTGGCGGGTTATGACAGCGAATCATTTTTGGCTCCAGATCAAGCCTATGCAAACTTACCGGAATGTTGTCAATACAAACGAGAGTTTAAAAAAGAATTAGTAAAACCTACTTCAAGTGAAGTCTCACATCAACATGATACGCATACCAATACTTCTGAAGTTAAACAAGAAACCAATCAATTGAGTCAACTTTATGAAAATTACTTTCAACTAAAAGAAGCTTTAGTAAATTCAGATGGCGAAAAAGCTTCTTCACTTTCTAAAGAATTGGTTGCTTCCATCAAAGATGTAAAAATGGAATCGTTAGAAAATGAGGCACACATGGTTTGGATGAAAATCCAAAAGAACCTTACTGAAGATGCTGAACATATTTCTGAAACTAAAGATGTTAAACATCAAAGGGATCATTTTATGACACTTTCTAAAAGCATATATGCCTTAATGAAATCTGATAAATTGAATGAATCGGTTTATTATCAATTTTGTCCGATGGCCAATGATGGTAAGGGAGCGAATTGGTTAAGCAAGGAAAACAACATCAAAAATCCTTATTATGGCTCAATGATGTTAACTTGTGGAAAAACGGTGGAAACGTTGAAATAATGAAAATCTATATTAAGAATATGGTTTGCAGCCGTTGTAAACTGGTGGTTAAGTCCGAGTTGGAAAAACTCGGGCTTCACCTTCTTTCAGTTGAATTGGGCGAAGTAGAAATCATAGGTTCTTTAGACAATACCCAAAAGGAGTTGATCGTAAAACAACTCGATTCATTTGGTTTTGAAATGATAGATGATAAAAAAAGCCGTTTGATTGAACAAATTAAAACAATCATAATCGAATTGGTTCATCACAGCAACAATGAGATGAAGAGTAATTTATCCGATTATATTAGTGAACGACTTTCACTCGATTATAATTATGTGAGTAATCTTTTTTCGGAAGTTGAAGGTATTACTGTAGAGAAGTATTTTATTCTTCAACGTATTGAGAAAGCGAAAGAACTGTTGGTCTACGATGAATTGACTTTGAGTGAAATTGCATATCAACTGAATTATAGTAGTGTAGCGTATCTCAGTAATCAGTTTAAAAAAATTACAGGTTTCACTCCAACGTATTTCAAGCAACTGAAAGAAAAGAAACGGAAACAGATAGAAGAACTATAAAAATTACAATTCATTACCGAAATAGTGTAAAGCATTCTATGTCATCTGTTCGGAACTTTGTCATTACTAATCTTTTAAAATTATCTAATAATGACACACGAATATCAAATAACAGGAATGACATGTTCAAGCTGTGAAGCTAAAGTGAAATCGGCTTTATTTTCGATACCGAACATAACTAATGTAGAAGTTTCAAAAGAAACTAACTCGGCAATAATTTCAATGGACAAACATGTTTCATTAAAAGAATTGCAAAATGCACTGACTGAAAAAGACAGCAAATATCGAATTAATGTTAAAGAACATAGCGAAATAGTTGAACAAACAAAATCTTGGTTGGAAACCTATAAACCAATTGTACTGATTTTTGGATTTATTACAGTCGTTACTTTATTGATTCAATGGCAATCGGGTTTCTTTAATTTTATGGAATGGATGCGCCATTTTATGGCTGGTTTCTTTTTAGTGTTTTCCTTTTTTAAATTGTTAAATCTGAAAGGATTTGCTGAAAGTTATGTAATGTACGATGTAATTGCACGAAAAATACCAGCTTGGGCCTATGTATATGCTTTTGTAGAACTAGGTTTGGGTATGGCGTATCTGATTGATTTCAATCCGTTAATCGTCAATTTAATTACTTTTTTAGTAATGTCTATTAGTATTATAGGTGTTTTACAATCGGTTTTGAATAAAAAAAGAATACAATGTGCTTGTTTGGGAGCTGTTTTCAATTTGCCCATGAGTACAATAACCATTATTGAAGATGCATTGATGATAGGCATGAGTGCTTATATGCTACTTCAATTGTTAATTAATTAAAAAATGAGATTATTTATATATAGTATAATTTTCCTATCGATATCAACGGCCTTTGCTCAAAAGGTCGTTCGGTATGATTTATATGTGCGGGATACAATAGTGAATTATGCAGGAAAGGAAAAAAGAGCCATTGCTGTTAATGGTCAGATTCCGATGCCAACATTGACTTTCACTGAAGGTGATATTGCCGAAATATACGTACATAATGAATTGGAGGAAGAAACATCAATGCACTGGCATGGCGTTTTTTTACCCAATAAAGAAGATGGTGTTCCGTATTTGACACAAATGCCGATACAACCTCATAGTACTCATGTTTATCGTTTTCCTGTAATACAAAACGGAACACATTGGTACCATAGTCATTCGGGTTTACAGGAACAAATAGGAATGTATGGTTCATTGATTTTCAATAAAAAAATAGATGATCCAACTTTCCGTAAAGGAATTGATGATTTACCGACCTATCCAGTCATTTTAAGTGAATGGACAACTATCAATCCGAAACAAGTACACCGTATGCTTCATAATGCATCCGATTGGTTTGCTATAAAAAAAGGAAGCACACAGAGTTATGCTGAAGCAATCAGGGAAGGGCAATTTAAAACAAAACTCACTAATGAAGGGAAGCGAATGTTGGCCATGGATGTGAGTGATGTGTATTATGAAAAGTTCTTCGTGAACGGACAATCAGAAAATCAATTCAAAGACATCAAAGGCGGAGATAAAGTGCGTTTACGTATTTCAAATGGGGGAGCTTCTAGTAATTTTTGGTTAACCTATGCAGGTGGTAAAATTACGGTTGTAGCTAATGACGGTAACGATGTCGAACCGATTGAAGTTGACCGATTGCTTATTGCAGTATCGGAAACATATGATGTCGTGGTTGAAATTCCGGCAGTAGATACCGCTTTTGAATTTCAAGCCACTCCGGAAGACAGAACGCAATCGGCATCACTTTTTTTAGGTAATGGAATTAAACAATTGGTTTCACCGCTGCCTAAATTGAATTATTTTGAGGGAATGAAGATGATGAACGATATGATGAAAATGAACGGTGAACTGAACGATATGGGAATGAACATGAGTCTGAATCAAATGGATATGAATGTGGTGATGTATCCTGAAATCACTGGCAATAAAATGGACAAAATGGACGAAAAAACCAACCATTCACAACATCGTTACGAAGCCAATAAATTATCAAACATAGTGACACTCAATTATGCCATGTTGAAATCAACTACTAAAACGGCTTTGCCCTCAAATGCTCCTGTTAAGGAACTTCGTTTTGAACTTACCGGTAATATGAATCGCTATGTATGGAGTTTAGATAATAAAGTGATTTCAGAAACCGATAAAATAAAAGTTAAAAAAGGAGAAATACTACGGATTACACTTTATAATGGTTCGATGATGCGACATCCAATGCATTTACACGGTCATGATTTTCGTTTAATCAACGGTCAGGGCGATTTTGCTCCATTAAAGAATGTGCTAGATATTATGCCAATGGAAACAGATACCATTGAGTTTTTAGCAAATGCAGAAGGGGATTGGTTTTTTCATTGTCATATTTTGTATCATATGATGAGTGGGATGGGCCGCATTTTTTCTTACGAAAATCAAAAACCGAACCCTGAATTACCCAATCCTAAAAAAGCCTATCGAAAGTTAAAGGCTGATGATCGTGAATTTCATTTTATGGCGGAAAATGATTTTGCAACTAATGGAAATGACGGTATGATGATGTTTCAAAATACGCGTTGGAGTTTCGGAACAGAATGGCGACTTGGTTACAACGACATGCATGGCTATGAAACCGAAACACACATAGGAAGATATATTGGTAAAATGCAGTGGTTTATGCCGTTTATAGGATTTGATTGGAGGTATCGAAAAATGGGACATGATGATGTCGAAAAGAATATTTTCGGACAGTACAATACCAAAGATAAACGAGCTGTAGTTAGCGCTGGAGCAAGTTATGTTTTACCAATGCTTGTTACTTTTCAGGGAGAAGTCTTTACAGATGGAACACTTCGTATGCAACTGATGAGAGAAGATATCCCTTTGTCTAAACGATTGCGTATGGCTTTCATGGTGAATACCGACAAAGAATATATGGTTGGAATGAAATATATCCTTAACCGATATTCTGCGCTATCCTCTCATTATGACAGCGATATGGGATTAGGAATTGGACTGACAATGAACTATTAAAAAAAAGCCCTGATTTTCAGGGCTTTTTTTTAAATATTACTTTGTTTGATTAACAAGAAATTAGCAAGCCATTGGTAAGCTATAAAAGCAATGATGAAAATGCTGGTAAACAAATTATTGGGCATATTAAAAGAAAATGCAGTTAAAACAGCCAAAAGACCTATAGTTCCCAATACAATAGTGACAATAAGTGGTACATATTTATATTTCGAAACGGCAAACATAGAGCCGAAAGGTACCATCATTAAAAATCCAAATCCTGCCAAGATGATAAAGTTTTCATTACCTGTTATAAAATAACTAACAATTCCAATTAGGAAAATAATCAAGCTTACACCTACAAAATTAGAACTTTTCATTTCGTTTTTGTCAAGCATGTATTTGGCGTAAGGATTCATTCGAAATAATAAATTACTTAACGGATTGATTACCCATGTTGAAAAAGCAAATACCGCTAAAACTATGATGATTGGAGTCAAATACGGTTGTAGTGCTGTGTTAGTTTGAGCTAATGTTCTTAAAGCTTTTTGCAAGAAATAAAAACCGATAATGAAAATCCATTGATTCTTTTGAGTAAGATTTTGCATAAAAAACACATACTTTAAATAGCCTCTATAAATGATATTGTTTGCTTTTAAAGCTTGAATCATTCCGGATTGTGCGTATTCATTGTTTGGATCATTTTTTAAGGATTCTCTAAAATGTTCCAGCGCTTTTTTGTGATTTCCTTTTTCTAATAAACCCCAGCCATAATTGGAATGGGTGTAGGAATTATCAGGATCTTCACGCAAGGCACCTTCAATGGTTTCAAAAGATTCTTCTTTGCGATTTAATTTTAGTAATGCGGTACTTCTAGTATTTAGACCTAAAATATTTTCAGGATCCAATTCTAAGGATTCGTTGGCAAGTTGTAATGCGCCATCATAGTCCTTTTTTAGAAGTCTGAATTGCGCCAATTTCGCTTTAAAATCAGGATCTTGAGGATCAATTTTAATTGCAGTTTGCAATAACGGTTCTACTTCTTCGTATTTTTCAGCAGCCAATTGGATGCAAGCTTTAAAATAATAATAAAACGCGCCGTCAGGGTATAAATGGATTGATTTATCTATTAATTCATTGGCTTCATTGTACTCATCTTGATGAAATTTAATAGCCGACAACAAATAAAACAAATAGGGTTCATCTGCATTTTCAATCAGCAACTGATTAATTTCTTTTTGAGCCAAATCAAATCGTTCGGAATTGATAAGCAATTGTATTTTCTCCAGTTGTTCTGCAAACATCTTATTTCTTTATTTTTAAAAATTTCAAAATCTCATCGTACAATCCTGTTTCATTGGCGTACAACGCATAATTCTTGGCTGTATTAAACCATTCTTGTGTGCTGGGTTTGTGTTTCGAAGCGGCATTCAATAAATCTTTAGTCGTTAATGGCTTTGGAATGCCATCAATGAACGATTCTTCCAGTTTTGCTTCAATAGCAATATCAATAAGCGCTTCAATATCTGCGCCCGAAAAGTGTTCCAATTTTTTGGAAAGCGATTGGTAATCAATAGCATCAATCGGTTTGTTCTCCAATTTAATTTTAAGAATCGCTTCTTTGGCTTTTTCATCCGGTGGTGGAATGAAAACGATTCGGTCAAATCGTCCTGGTCTTCTAAATGCAGTATCTAAATTCCAAGGTGTATTGGTAGCACCAATAATGAGAATACCTTCATTATCACTGTTTATTCCATCCAATTCTTGTAAAAACTGATTGATTAAATGACGAGATGACGATTGCTTCATATCGCTTCGACTTGCACCTAAAGCGTCAATTTCATCAAAAAATAAAACACATGGTTTGTTTTGACGGGCAATTTCGAATATTCCGTGAAGATTTTTTTCGCTGTTTCCAATCCACATATCCAGAATATCGTTTAGGCCTACCGTAAAAAATTTCGATTGAATTTGTCCTGCTGTAGCTTTCGCAATAAATGTTTTTCCACAGCCTGGAGGGCCGTACAATAAAATTCCTCCACCGATTTTTTTGCCGTACGATCGGTACAAATCCTGATGTACTAAAGGTTTAATGATTTTTAAATCAATTTCTTTTTTGACTTGTTCCATACCGCCAACATCGTTAAAATTGATGTCGGAGATTTGTAAAAACTGATTGGAGCTCAAGGTTTGTTTAAAATTAGAGTCGTCATCATCAAAATCATCATCATCATCATCCAGGTTCAAATCGAAGTTACCCAATCTCAAATTGGAATCGAGTACTTCGTCTTTGTATTCCGGATTAATGTCCAGTGCTCTTTGGTAATAGTGTTGTGCTTTTTGAATGGAATTTTCTTCCAGTAAAATTTTAGACAACAGAATCAAGCTATCGAAATGTTCTTCAGTATCTAAAACATCTTCCAAAATAACCAAAGCTTTGGAAAACTCTTTTTTAGCAAAATAGGTTTGTGCCAAGCCAAATTTGTATTGATTCGAGTTGGAAAGACGAATTAGTTCAATGAATTGGATTTCGGCTTCATCGTATCTTTTGAGTTTAAGAAGCGAATCGG
Source organism: Flavobacterium sp. MAHUQ-57 (assembly GCF_051908335.1). Taxonomy (NCBI): domain Bacteria; kingdom Pseudomonadati; phylum Bacteroidota; class Flavobacteriia; order Flavobacteriales; family Flavobacteriaceae; genus Flavobacterium; species Flavobacterium sp. MAHUQ-57. Next base: position 349,138 of record NZ_JBPZTE010000006.1, read on the forward strand.
CCAAATGAAATTTTAACGGAAGATTATCCGGGGAATATTTTAAAGCTTCTAGTAAGCTCTCAATTGTATTATTATCCATTTTGATTGTAAAATATTTAGGCAATATAGTAAAAAAGCCCTGAATTCACAGGGCTTTTTATTAGTTACTTTTGATGTGGTGTTTTTTTAATATTTCTTCAAAGACTTTTTCTTTCCCTTCTTTTTTCAAGTTACCGTACACCACATTGATTAATTTTTCTGCATCGGTACGATAGGGTGAATTTTGTTCCACATAAATATTATAGGCTTGACATAAATTGTCGAGTGCTTTTTCGTTATCAGAAAGGTTTACTGCATAAATTTGTCCAATACCATAAAATACTTCCGGATTTTTAGGGTCAATTTTTGCCATTCTTTCATACGCTTTTATTGCCTTTTTAAACTCTTCTTTGTATTGATAAGCAATGGCAATATTTTGCAGTGGCATCATTCCGTTGGGATTTATTTTTAATGATTTTTCATACGCATCAATTGCTTTGTCAAATTGATTCAGTCTGCGGTAAGTAAGACCAAGATTATCAAAGGCAAAAGCAAAATTAGGATCAAAAACGGTTGCTTTTTTATAATATTCAGCCGCCTTTGCATAATTTTCATTTTGGGATTCCTTCAATCCTAAATTATAATATTTGATGGCTTCCGAATTGGCTCCTTGTGATGATGTATCATAATCGTTGGATGCTAATTTGGCTTTAACTGCTGGGCAATTGTCTACCAAATGGCGTTCCAATTCATAATAAGCCTCTTTGTATTCTTTAGAAGAAGGGTCGAAGTTGATGGAAATATCAATTTCCTTTTTGCCATCTACTTCTTTTGCTTTTGCTTCCAAATCTTTAATGTTTCCTAGTTTCGAAGCAAGCATATAGGCACCAACTTTATCGTCGATGCATTTATTCATTGCAGCAGTCATCGAATCTCTTTTGATATCCGTTGGGATAGAATCAATGCATTTACAAGCATTTTCAGCCAATTCTTTCAGCATATTTTCTTTACTGAATTCGATAGGTTTTTCTTCTTGTGCGTAACCCATGTACGACAAGCAAAAAGTGGCAACAATTGCTAACTTTAATTTCATATGCTTTTTTTAATTGGTGATATCATCGTCAGCCAACTTGCTGTCCATGATTTTGTTATTGTGTAATTGTACAGGGCTTCCTTTTTTCTTCATTCTCAAATTCAAGAACTCCACAAATAAAGAGAAGAAAATAGCAAAATATAAATAACCTTTAGGGATACTATGTACTTCTGTTCCGCCGAAGAATTTCAATTCAGCTAGGTGAGATCCTTCAGCCAATAACATTACACCAATTAAGATTAAGAAAGACAATCCTAAAATTTGAATAGTTGGATGTTCGTTAACGAATTTCGAAACCGGACCAGCAAAGATTAACATGATAACAATTGAAATGATGATCGCACCCACCATGATTTCCAATGCACCAGCAGGACCAAAACCAGCAGGTGGTTCAGCAGAACTTACTAAACCAACAGCCGTCAAGATACTATCGAAAGAGAATACGATATTCAATAACGCAATTTGAATAATAGCACCAGAAAGAGAATTACTTGCTTTCCCCGCAGTACCTTCTTCTTCACCTTCTAATTTGTGATGAATTTCAGAAACCGATTTATAAAGTAAGAATAATCCACCCGCAAATACGATTAAACTTTGTCCGGAAATTCCACCGGCTACAAATCCCCAATCGAAATCAAAGAATGATTTTTTCAGGCTCATTACCCATGTAATACCGAATAAAAGGATGATTCTGAATGCCATGGCTAATAACAATCCGATTCTTCTTGCTTTAGGTTGGTCTTCAGCTCTTAATTTTCCGGATACGATAGATAGGAAAACGATGTTGTCGATACCTAAAATAATTTCTAAAAAGGTTAATGTCAATAATGCAATCCATGCATCAGGGTTCATTAGAATTTCCATAAGATTTGTTTGAATTTTTAAGTTATACGGAACTACTTAATTTTTGTTACAGTTCCTTTTTGTTTTTTTGCTTCGCCGACAAACGAATATTCGAATAAATATTGGTTCTTGTTGGTTGTCAGTATTTTAATATTGATGGATTTTTTCTCTTGCCTATTCTTAGGATGCAGTTTTTCCAAAATATATTCACAATCATTAATCCATCGCACACTGGCTGTATCGGTTTTTCCGTTAAACGTTTCGATTTGGATCGAATCATTACGTTCAAAAACCGAAGTCATTTTTTTGCCTTCAATTTCTTGTGTGAACTCAAATTTACCAGTTTTAAAATCGCTGCAGTTGCGTTCTTGTTGATAACAAGAAGCTAGAGAAAGACTGAATAGGAGAAGTGTTTTTTTCATTGTATTTGGAGCTGTTTACGAATGCCAAGCGTTATTTTTGTAATTTATTCAATTCGTCATCGGTGAAATGGCGAACACTTTTCTCTTTAGAGAATTTATCAGCATTGTAATCGTTGGATTTATTTTTAGGGATGGACAAACTATTCCATTCGGATGTTTTTAGCATTTTGGCATAAAAAACAATTTGCCCGATATGGTAAGGATAATGCGCCAATTGTCTGTTAATGGCATCCATGGCAGTTTGGCCTTCATTACGGATATAAATAATTTGCGACAATTGTTCGGGTTGAAGCGAATTGATGGCAGTAAAGAAACAATCCCATCCTTTCTTCCAAAGTTGCAAAAGTTCTTCCTTACTTTCTGAACCTGTTTCAAATTCACCGTCTCGGTTGCGCCATTCTTTTTCACCGTCGGAAGTTAAGAAATCGGTCCAACGAGACAACATATTACCGGCCATGTGTTTGATAATAATTGCGATGCTGTTGGTGTCTTCATTGGCAGAAAAAAAGAGTTGCTCGTCTTCCAGTTGTTCCATTGCTCTTTCCGCAATCGTTTTGTAATACAGCATTTGCTTTTTTACACTTTCCAGGTAAATGGTATTAGTTTCCATCGAATAAGCTTTTCATTATCGTTTTTAAACCTTTAAATATAAGGAATATTGACAGTACACACAACAGTATGCCCAAACTCAAAATAGGGATGTACATAGGATGCTGTTGGTTTTTAAACGACATGTGAATTAGGGAAGGTCCTATGAATAGGAGCGGTAGCGCATATCCCATCCATTTTATTCCTTTGTATAGTACTACTTTATTGGTGGACATTTGGATTTTTAGATTATTAGATTGTTGGATTATTGGATTATTAGACTGTTAGACTGTTAGATTATTAGATTATTAAATTGTTAGATTGTTAGAAATTTAATCATTATTATAACTTATAACTCATAACTCATAACTCATAACTCATAACGAGCTTCGCTCCGTTCGCTTTCGGCTCGGGTCATAACTTATAACTTTCCACAGCTTTTCTAACGCTACCGTGTTCTTTCAGTAATTTTTCAGCTTCTTCGTAGCTAACCGGAATTTCGTCCATGATCATGCGAACGCCTCTGTCGATTAATTTCACATTACTCAATTGCATGTCGACCATTTTATTGCCTTTCACGCGGCCTAATTGGATCATGGCAGCTGTAGAAATCATATTCAATACTAATTTTTGAGCAGTTCCGGCTTTCATGCGGCTACTTCCGGTAACAAATTCAGGGCCAACCACGACTTCGATTGGTAATTGAGCCGTTTGTGCTAGCGGACTACCTTGATTACACGTAATACAACCTGTAGCAATATTATTTTCGTTGCATTTTTCCAATCCACCGATTACATAAGGCGTTGTTCCTGAGGCTGCAATTCCGATGACCATATCATTTTCATTGATATTCCATTCCTGAAGATCTTTCCAGGCTTGTTGTTTGTCGTCTTCGGCGAATTCTACCGCTTTACGTATGGCGGTGTCGCCTCCGGCTATGATTCCGATGACCAAGTCGAAAGGTACACCGAAAGTGGGCGGGCATTCTGAAGCGTCGACAATGCCTAAACGACCTGAAGTTCCGGCACCGATATAAAACAAACGGCCGCCTTTTTTCATTTGATCGACTACTTTAGTCACAACAGCTTCAATTTGCGGTAACGCTTTTTCTACAGCTAATGGAACGGTTTTGTCTTCGTTGTTGATGTTCGTCAATAAGTCATGAACCGACATTTGTTCTAAATGCTCGTATTTTGAGGATTGCTCGGTGGTTTTTGTGAAAGACATTGTTTATGTTGTAATGTTATAAAGTTTAAAGTTACAAAGTTTTTGGTTTGCGTGAGGGATAGCAGTGGAAATCCTTTTTCATGAGAAGCGCTAGCGGAGCATGGTAAAAAGATTGCAACGGATAGCCCGACCCTTGTGGTCACGCCCCAATTATTTTACATAAAATACGCCAGTACAATTCCCAAGATGATAGCGGACAGTTTGGCCATGTTGAATTTATGGCCTTCGCTACTTTCGAAGATGATTGTGGACGAAATGTGAAATAAGATACCAATAACAAACGCGGTGATTTCGGTTTGGAATTGAAGAAGATAGTTCGAATCGGTTGAAATTAATGTTCCTAGTGGTGTCATTAAAGCAAAGGCCATCATAAAAATGAATCGGGATACTTTGTTCAAGTGCGATTGCATTAAGAAGGTGGTCAAGATGATAGCGATAGGGAAGTGGTGCACTGAAATTCCCCACGCCAAGTGATGGTGTTGGCTTACCGGCATTCCTTCCAATAAGGCGTGCAAGCACAAACTGATGAACAACGCCCATGGGATATGGTTCATTTTGTCGTGACCGTGTACGTGACCGTGTTCGGCACCTTGTGAGAAGTATTCCAAAACAATTTGGAACACAATACCTATCATGATAAAGATGCCTGTATTACTATGATAATGATCAGCACTTTGTGACGTATTGTAAACCGAATATACTTCAGGTAGTAAATGCGAAACGGTTAATGCCAGAAGGAAGGAACCGCTGAACGCCAATACGAGTTTCAGTTTCTTTTTGCTTTTCGGTTGGAAGAAAGTGGCAATCAGATACCCGAATACTACTGATAAAAAAGGAATTATATAGATCATAAAACGAGTTATGAGTTATAAGTTATGAGTTATAAGTTATGAATTATAAGTTGTTAATTATCAATTATCAATTATCAATTATCAATTATCAAGTTATTATTTAAAAATCATGATTAGACGTTCCGAATCGTTTTTATAGAATTTACGCAATTTGTAATCGCCAAAAATATCCAACAGATAAATATCGGCTTTTTCCATCATTTGTTCGAAATCTTGTAAGGTTAACGCTCTAACTTTTTCGGTGAAGTGATAGGTTTGCCCTTTATCTTCAAATCGAATTTCCTTGTGTATATGTCCGTCCTGAACAAAACGTTGGATATGGAAATCGATACCGTCTACCGTTTTTACTTCTTCCGGTACTAAGTTGTCAATGACATAGTTGGCGTTCATAAAATCGATGACACCGAAGCCATATTCAGTTAGGCTTTCCTTGATGGCCAATAAGGTTTTGAAATTGTCTTCCTCATTTTCAAAATAGCCAAAGCTGGTGAACAGATTGAACACCGCATCGTATTTTTCATCGGTGGGTTGGCGCATGTCGTGAACTTTGAAACGGAGCGAATCGTTGCTGGATTTTGATGCTTCGGCGATACTGTTTTCGGATAAGTCGACACCCGTTACATCATACCCTAATTGATTCAGGTAGATGGCATGGCGTCCTTTTCCGCAGGCCAAATCCAATATTTTAGCTTCATCGGGAACATTCAGGTATTGCGTAAGATTGTCCATGAACAATTGCGCTTCAGAATCGTTGCGATCCTTATATAATATGTGGTAATACGGAGAGTCGAACCAGGTTTCGAACCAGTTGTTTGCTTGTGAAGAATTGTTTTCTGACATTTATTCGAATTTACATGCAAATTTACAGTAATTTGACAATGAAATTGTAAACTCCAAATAACAAATTTCAAAATCCAAATAAATTAAAGTACTTTTGTGGGCTAAAAAAATAACAAATCCCAAAATCAAAGATAAAAATTCTTCCCTCTTTTTTTGGAATTTAGAAATTGGAATTTAAAGATAATTATGGAACATAATTTCAAAATGATAGCCAAGACCTTATTTGGTTTTGAGGAAATATTAGCCAAAGAATTGCATCAGATGGGTGCTCAAAATGTGGAGATTGGAACCCGTATGGTTAGTTTTGTTGGCGACAAAGGATTTATGTACAAAGCCAATTTGGGATTGCGTACTGCCTTGAAGATTTTAAAACCGATTTACAATTTCAGAGCTTTTAACGAAGCGAGTTTATATAAAGGGATTCAAGGTATTGACTGGTCGAAGTATATGAACCAGAATATGACCTTTGTAATCGATACTACGGTACATTCGGATAATTTTAAGCATTCACAGTTTGTGGCGCAAAAGTGTAAAGATGCGATTGTGGATCAGTTTAAAGCGAAGTTTGGTACGCGTCCGAGTATTGACAAAGACTATCCGGATTTGCGTATCAATGTACATATTGATCGCGATCAGTGTTCGGTATCATTGGATTCTTCGGGGAATTCATTACACCAAAGAGGGTATAAAACCGCTACAAATATTGCTCCAATCAATGAAGTATTGGCTGCAGGAATGTTGTTGTTGTCCGGTTGGGACGGAAGTTGTGATTTTATCGATCCGATGTGCGGTTCCGGAACTATTTTGGCAGAAGCAGCGATGATTGCATGTAATATTCCGCCGAATATTAACCGTAAGGAGTTTGCTTTTGAAAAGTGGAACGATTGGGACAACGATTTGTTTGACCAGATTATGGATTCACTGATGAAGAAAGTGAAAGAGTTTCATTATACGATTACCGGTTATGACAAAGCGCCGAGTGCGGTGATGAAAGCGAAAGACAATATCCGCAATGCCAATTTGGAGGAATACATCAAAATTAGCGAGCGTAATTTCTTTGATACTGAGAAAGAGAACCAAGGACCGTTGCACATGGTCTTCAATCCGCCTTATGGAGAACGTTTGGATATTCATTTGGAGCGTTTTTACAGAGAAATTGGAGATACGTTGAAACAAAGTTACCCGAATACCAATGCTTGGTTTATTACGGCCAACTTAGAAGCATTGAAGTATGTAGGACTGAAGCCTTCCCGTAAGATTAAATTGTTTAACGGTAAGCTGGAAGCCCGTTTGGTGAAGTATGAGATGTATGCAGGGAGTAAGAGAGCGAAGTTTCAGGATTCCAATTCCAAATCAGAGGAATAAATTCCAAATTCCAATGACTAAATTCCAATAACTAAATTCCAAATTCCAAATCAGAGGAATCAAATTAAAATAAATAGATTCCCGCCTGCGCGGGAATGACAAATAATAGATTATGAATAAAAGTACCAAAGCATTTATCTACAATTTGTTAGGTTTTGCAGTATTCTTTTTCCCGTTGCGCTATCTAATTGCAACCTATACCCATTTGGAAGGGTTGTGGATTCCATTGACCGCTTTAGTAGTGGGTACCATTTTATCGCCTAAATTTCAAGCAGTTAAGACTAGAGATGGAGAGCGACTTTTTATGAAATGGATTTTTACTAAAGGACTTAAAGAATTAAAGTAAAGACCAATTACTGATAGGATACGTTTTAAAAGAAAAGCCACATTAGTTGTGGCTTTTTTTGTTATTTCCGAGGCTTACTTTTTTTGATCAAGGCTTACTTCGCTTGTTCGAAGGCTTACTTTGTTTGTTCCAAGCCTTACTTCGCTTGTTCCAAGGCTTACTTTTCTTCATCCAAGCCTTACTTTACTTGTTCCAAGTCATTTTGCCGTTGACCCAAGCCATTTTGCAGTTGACCCAAGGCGTTTTTCACTTGACCTAAGGCATTTTGCCGTTGACCCAAGGCGTTTTGCACTCGGTCTAAGCCATTTTGCAGTTGGTCTAAGGCGTTTTGCAGTTGGTCTAAGCCATTTTGCATTCGGTCTAAGCCATTTTTCACTTGACCTAAGCTAATTTTCACTTGACCTAAGGCATTTTGCAGTTGGTCTAAGCCATTTTGCAGTTGACCTAAGACGTTCTACACTAGACGTAAAGCTTACTTTTTGGCTTTAGGAGCTGTTTTTTGGGGTTTCGTGCTCGTTTTTGTTGTCTTTTTATAGATTGGAATCGAATATGTTAGGGTGTAATTCCATCCCACACCGAATTTTCCATCGTAGGTACGATTATAGCCCGGTATATAAAGATTATCGAAATTGTCCGGTTTTTTATCGGTAACCAAATAATTCATACGCACACTGAATCCGGCGTAGAAGTTCTTGAAAAGTTCTGCTTTCATACCCGCTACGACTTCGGTCCAATGGGCAGACAGCCCCTCGTATTTTTTTCCTGCAATCACATCGGAATTAGGAGGGAAGTAGCCCGAAGGATCATAGATTTTATAACTATTAAGTTCTTGGCTAAAAGAGCTCACCCCATAGCGAAATCCCAGGTGGATTGAGTTTTGCATATCGAGCCAGTTTTGGTAGAAGTTCCATTCCGGACCCACTTTCAGGTAGCTTCCTTTCGTTGTAAAATTCAGGCGATCGTCGTCGGTGGTTTTATTTTCGTTTCCTAATTCGGCCGCAAGGTACATTTTTTTGGTTACGCGAAAATCACCCACCAATTCTAGGCCTTTATAGTCTTTATCGTAGAGGCTACGAGCTAATTTGGAAAGATCGGCCCCGATACGCAAACCGTATTTTTCGGTTTTCACCACCGAATCATTGGCATTGGTTTTCGGTTGTTCTTTTTTGGTAGCGTCCTGTGCAACACCTGCTACAGTACAAAAAAGGAATAACAGGTTAAAAATAGATTTTGACATGGACTTCATTTTCGTTGGCAATAGTATTGGTTTGTACCGTAATTTCTTCAATCCAGTTGAGCGCGTCCGGGTTGAGTACCATTCCGTTGGGATTGGTGAGTTCGAATACCGTTTTGAATCCGCACGCTCTAGAAATGTACACATCTTCTCGCGTATAATTGATGTCGATACCATCGGTATTCGTTAAAGCAGTGTTCGCATTCCCCTCATTAATAATGAAAGAATACTTTACGAAATCGGCGGTAGTTTTTAAAGGCAATTGCAGTTTATTTCCGTTGAAGCGGTATTTTTCGTCACCGGTAGCATTTTCATTGAAAACGATTCCATTGGCTTCCCCATCGGCAATTACTTTTAGATCGGTTACACTTTTCAAAGCGGTAGGATTGTTATTGTCGTAAAATTCGATGATCATACGCGGTGTGGTAGGCGTACCTTCTTCGCAGATATCGTCTTTTTCACAATTCCATAGCGAGAATATAGTGGTGGCAAAAACAAGAACCAGTAACAACTTTTTCATAAAACTAGATTATCTTTTTTCTAAAAGTACAACATTTTCCACATGATGCGTTTGCGGGAACATATCTACCGGGCGCACTCGAGTTACTTTGTACATTTCATCCATTAGGGCAAGGTCACGCGCTTGTGTTGCCGAGTTACAACTCACATACACCACTTTTTCCGGAGCGATGCTCAAGATTTGTTTTACTACATCGGCGTGCATACCATCGCGGGGTGGATCAGTGATGATGACATCCGGGTGACCGTGCGCAGCGATGAAATCGTCGTTGAACACATTTTTCATGTCTCCTACAAAGAACTCACAATTGGTAATGTTATTGCGTTTTGCATTTTCTTTGGCATCAGCGATTGCTTCAGGAACCGCTTCCACACCGATTACTTTTTTCGCTTTTTTGGAAACGAATTGCGCGATAGTACCTGTTCCGGTGTATAAATCGTAAACTAGCTCGTTACCTGTTAATCCCGCGAATTCTCTTGTGATAGCGTACAGTTCGTAAGCTTGTTCCGAGTTGGTTTGGTAGAAGGATTTCGCATTGATACTGAAGTGTAATCCTTCCATTTCTTCCAAAATATAATCTCTCCCTTTGAAAAGGATGATCTCTTGATCGTAGAGTGTATCGTTTGCTTTTTGGTTGATTACGTATTGCAACGAGGTAATTTCAGGAAAACGTTCTGCTAAGAAGTTCATTACCAGTTCGATTTCTTTTTTATTGTTGTCGAAGAATTGGATTAACACCATTAACTCGCCGGTTGATGCCGTGCGAATCATTAATGTTCTTAGTAAACCTTCGTGGTTTCTCGGATTGAAAAACGACAATCCGTTCTCGTTGGCAAAGCTTCTGATTTCGTTACGGATGGCATTGGAAGGATCCTGTTGCAAGTGGCATTTTTGGATGTCTAGGATTTTATCCCACATTTTAGGGATGTGGAAACCTACGGCATTTTTATTGTCCAATTCGGCACCGCTCTCTACTTCTTCTTGTGTCATCCAGCGAGAAGACGAGAAACCGAATTCCATTTTATTGCGATAGAAAAATTGTTTTTCAGAGCCAAGGATAGGTTCGAATTCCGGCAATTCGATTTTACCGATACGTTTAAGGTTATTGAATACCTCTTGGTGTTTGTAATGCAATTGTTGGCTGTAGTTCATGTTTTGCCATTTGCAACCGCCACATACGCCGAAGTGATTACAAACCGGATCTACGCGGTGTTCTGAAAAGCTATGGAATTTGATGGCTTTTCCTTCAAAGTACGATTTACGTTTTTTAAAGGTTTGTACATCGACTACATCTCCCGGTACTACGTTCGGGATAAATATTACTTGCCCTTCCGGGGCTTTTGCTACTGAAACGCCTTTTGCACCTGCATCAAGGACTTTTACGTTTTCGAATACGACTTTCTTTGTTTGTTTTCTTCCCATGGCGCAAAGATAATAAAATGAAATACTAAAATAAGGATTGCAATTTATAAGAATTTATTCGTAACTTGTAGTAGTAAGGTTGTGGTCTGCTTAAGACAGCCTTAGAGTGCGAAAAATCTTCTGTTATTCGCCATTATTGAGTACTAATTTTTTTTAAATCCATTCGTATGCTACCATTTAAAATTAGTTTTGTTTGTGTCATGGTGTTTGGAAATATGCTTTGGGCACAAGAAAAGAAAATTGAAGGAAAAGTATTGTCTGATGGTTTTCCGGTAAAAGCCATTGAAGTCATTAACAGTCGGAATAAAAACATGGTAAAGACCAATGCCAAGGGAGAATTTAGTATTCAGGCTGCCACCAATGATGAATTGATTGTGTATTCGGAACACTTTCAGTTAAAAAAGGTCAAATTGGATGAAAAAGACTTTATGTCTAATCCTTTTCGTATTGAATTGGCCAAAAAGACGATTGAGTTGAAAGAAGTGGAAGTTAAGAAAGAAGCCGAACTGAATGTGGATGTGAGTAGTGATGCTTTGTACTATCAAAAAATAGAGAAGGAACAAGACCGACCTAAACCGATAGGTGTTTACACTGGAGAGACCGTAAATGGAATTGATTTTGTGAAGGTTGGTGAAAAGATATTGGTATTATTCAAAGATAAAAGTGAAAAGAAACGCAAGAAAGAGGCGGTCGAAGCATTTCGAAGTCATGTAGCTTCCGATTTTTCGAAGGATTTCTTTATCAATACGTTGCATTTGGAAGAGCGAGAAATCCCCGATTTTATTGATTTCTGCAGTAAAGATTTTGCATCGATACCTGTTCCTCAAAACAATACTTTGGATGTGATTGCCTTTTTGATTGAAAAAAGGAGCGAGTATAGGAAGTAGTTTTTTCGTTTGGCGTAGCCGTTCAATAGTGATTACTTGGTTTTTATTGGCTATTGGCAATAATGCTAGAAGTGAATTCGTTATTTTTGTTTAAAATTTATACGATGAAGCCAATTATCCAAGCATTTTTATTTTTTGTGATCACCTCAACCGCTGCACAAAATAATCTACTTGAGTTTAAGAATAAGATTTATGAATGTGAGAATAAATGGGTTACTTATCCTCTAAAAGAGAAAGATTCGGTTTATGCTTTGGGTTATGTTTACATCGATAGAGATGCCGGTTTTAGCTTTCATTCCGAAAAAAAATTCAAGATAGCTAAAGACGGTAAGTTTATACCGCAACCCAAAAGCAGTATCAGTAAAGTAATATCCAGAATCCAGCAATTTGATGCTATTTGTGCGGTTATTCCCGAAGCGAAATTCAAGGAATTGGGCATAACAAGCCAGCCTGTGTTTATGAAATCAATAGTTGTAGCTGATGAGTCAGAGGATTTGGTGCTAAGAGCATCACACTATAATCATATTGGTGCTAGTTTACTGGCAATTCCGCTTTTGGAAAAGGCACAGAAAATCAATCCGAATGCCAAAAACCTGTTGTATGAATTGGTTTATTCCTTTAATGATAATGGTGATTTTAAGAAAGTTATCGGTTTGCTTCAGCCTGAAATTTCAAAAGGAAATAACGATCCGTTATTTTACAAAGAATTTATTTTTGCTTTGGCCAAAGAAGGTCAATTAGAGGATGCAACAGTTGCTTTTTCCGATATGAAAAAAATAACGTCTCTCAAGCACTTGGACGATGCTTCTTATTACATAATGGAAGGTTATTTTGTCAAAAAAGACGCTGAGAAGTTCGAAGAATGGGCAAAAGAAGCACTTTCACATATTACTTCTACGAATTCACCATTACGCAAGAATATCGACGTAATGCGCAACGATTTAAAACAATGATTACACACTTAGCACTGCTTCGCGGCATTAATGTTTCCGGGCACAATATGATTAAAATGGACGATCTGAAAGGATTGTTGGAACGCATGGGATTTCAGAATGTGAGAACTTATATCCAATCCGGTAATGTATTTGTGGATAGTGAAGAAGCCCACGGGCCGACAGTTGGTTTCCGAATCAAGCAAGAAATTTTCAAAGAATGGGGTTATGATGTTCCGATTATAGTGGTTACTAAAGAAGATTTAGAAGCCTGTCAGCATAATAATCCGTATTTGAAAGAAAAAGACGCCGATACCAAAAAGCTCTATTTCACTTTTATCTCCAAAGAATTGAACGAGAACAGCATTCACGATTTGAAGATGAGTCAGGTAAAGCCAGATGAAGCCGTGATTGACAAAAACAGAATCTATGTCAAGTATGCAGTAGGAGCAGGGAAGACCCGTTTTGACCAGAAGTATATAGAGAAAAAGCTCAATGTAACGGCAACCATGCGCAATTGGAATACCGTTACCAAGCTTTTAGAAATGTACAACGAAAGCGAATTAGGTTAAGATTTCTATTGGTTGTACCGGATTTGTTAATTGGCCTACAAACTGTAAACTGTCTGTTGGTGCTGTTAAGTCCAGCATTTGTTTGTTGTTTTTCAATTGTAGGCGATTCAGGCAACACGAATCGAATGTTGTGGCAAACAAATCATATTTGTTATACAATTCCTGATATTGCGGATGTTCTTGTTGGTAGTTACTAATGCATTCCGAAACAAGATTCCAGAATTGCTTTTCCTCCAGCACTTTGTGTTCGTCTAAAATAGAAGACAGAAACCGGAAAAAGTGCTGAAAAATGTCGTTTTGAATGCATAGTGTTTTTAACTTTTCAGGCATTTCAATGTGAATGCGTTTTGCTTTTTCCGGCAAAGGCGATTTAGGGTTGAATACCATGACTTCTTCCGTAATATCTTTCATGAATACCAATTGTACCGAATGGTTTTCCAAGGCTAGAATCAGATTTTCGCCGTGCGGCATGAAAACCATTTCATGCGCGTAGAAGCAATGTAATAATGGTGCCAGATAGGCATCTAGATAATCCCTAATCCAATCATTTGCAGTGCGTTTTGAAGCTTTGATGAGATGTTTTACCAAAGGTTCGCCATTCGCATCTACGTGTAAAAGCGCCGCCATAGTCATGCATTGTTGCTTTTCATTAAGTTTGTTTAATGGACTTTCGCGCCAAAGCGTGGCTAACATTTTGTTGTGCGGAATGGCTCTTCCCAAAGGTTCAAATTGAAGATTGCGGTAACCCAAAGTGGCTATTTCACCCAATAGTGTAAAACCTTTGGATTGCAAGTAAACATCATTTTCAACAGCATTGGCTACCCATTGTGTAATACTTGGAGTACTTTCCATATAATACGGAGACAAACCCCGCATGAAGCCCATGTTGATAACAGATAGTGCGGTTTTAACGTAACAATTCTTCGGTTTACTACTATTGAAGAAAGTTCTAATCGATTGTTGAGCCGAGTAATAGTCTTTTCCATAACCTAAAGGAATTAAAAAGTGATTCGCGATATCATTGGTGAAAATCAGACTCAATTTATTGAACCATTGCCATGGATGAACAGGAAATAGATAATAGTCATTTGCATTACACCCTTTATCGGTAATGATTTTTTGAAATTGATGGAAACTATCCACATCCAATTCCTGACCGATTATTTTTTCATAAGTAATCGAATCAATGGCGCTAAATGTAGCACGACTTTTATGTCCGCCCAACCAGATCAATTGAATTGGCGCATCTGCCTCAGGCGAATAATGAGCAAAGTCCAATGCGTTGAAACCATTTTTACCGCTATTGGCAAGGAAACACGGATGTCCTTCGGTCATAGCATGTTCTATGGTTTGGTAATCGGCGGTAACTAAATCTTCCGAAGAATACTTTGCATTCGCTAATTTATAGGTAGTAGCATAAAGAGTGCTATTGATTTCTTCTAAATAGTTAGGTAACAGCGTATCACTTATATTCAATTGATCTTTAAATTCAACTATAAAATCCAATAGATTCAACGGTAAGTTTTCCCCATTCGAATTCCTTTTTTGAATACTTTGAGTGTCAATACACCAATGATTCAGCGCCTGTAATTTGGCAGAAAAGAAATAACGCGCGTTTTGGTTAGGCGTTTCCAGTTGATATCCTTTTTGCATTTCGTTGTATTCCGGAGTTATTAAAAGTTCGTGAGCGAATTCGGACAATGCCTTACGGATTAAAATACGGTTTGCATGGTTCCAAAATTCCGGGCTAAGATGTTGAATACTCTCTGTTATATGAGGTGTAACTATTGGTTTCATGATTCGATGTGTTGTAATGCTAGGTAATAATTGGTTCGAGTGCAAAATTCAAGGCGTGCTTTTTTATGGGGTAAATCGATATACTTTTGAAACACGAATCCGGCTTTTTGGTTTAAGACATGAATTTTATGATTGCGCGCATCCGGTTCTACGACAATACGTTGTACTGTTGCATCACTAAAGATAAAATCCAGTATCAAGCAAAAGACCGTCCAAGTAAAACCTTTACGAGGGTCGGAGGTAGGAGCTACCAAGATATGCATCCCTCGATCGCCGGGTTCGACGGTGTAGAATGAACCAATCAAGTCGTTTTCTGGAAGATAACTTTCCATAAGGAAAGCACGTTTCCCGTTGTGCCATCCCATGTACACCGTGGTGTGAGATACAATTCTTTCATAGGCTTCTCGCACTTCTTCAATTGAGAAACCATTCATACCCCAATAGACTGCATAGGATTGATTCACCCATTGATGAATTTCGAAGATATCGTTATTCAAATCGAACGGTCGCAATTCGAAGACACCCAATCCAGGAACAGTTTTTACGAACACCACAGGAGATGTTTCGGTTTTTACATCATTTATCATATACTTTCAGTTGGAAGGATTACCGATTTATAAGGAGCTACAGGATTTGACAATCTCCCTTGGAATTGAAGTAGTGCTACCGGATCATCGAGATCGATCATCGTTTTGTTATTGTTCAATTGCAGGCGATTTAAACAGGAGAGTTCGAAATCTGGAGCAAACAAATCGTAACGTTCAAATTTATCGGCAAGATGCGGATGCGCTTTTTGATAATCGGTGATGGATAAAGCAACCAGTTCCCAGAAGCGATTTTCATTGTAGCCTTTAGTTGTTACTAAAACAGCCGACATGAATCGGAAGAATCCGTCGAATATATCGATAAAAATTGACAGCAGTTTTACCTCTTCTGGTACTTCGGCATATATTCGGTCGATGTTTTTTGGAATTTCGACTTCAGGATTAAGAATTACCGCTTCTTCAGTAATGTCTTTTAGGAAGGAACGCACCGGAACATGATTTTCCAAACCGATAATTAAGTTTTCGCCATGCGGCATGAACACTAAATCGTATTGATAGAAACAATGCAATAACGGCGTTAAATATACTTTGAAGTATTCATACAGCCATTCATCAGTGGAGAGTGGGGACGCTTTGATGATTTCCGGTAGTAAAGCATTTCCATCAACATCAATATGCAAGAAAGCAGCCATCGTCATTAATTGTTGTCCGTTTTTTAGGTAAGCCACCGGACTTTCACGCCAGAGAGAAGCGATCATTTTGTTGTAGGGATTGTGTTTTCCGAAGCTTTCAAAATACGGATTAACATAACTTACTGAAGCCACTTCACCTAGCATTCCGAAATTAACCTGTTGCAAGTATATATCATTTCCTAAAAGCTGCGCTAACCATTCTGCCATTTCTGGTGCTGTTCCCAGGTAATACACAGGAAGCCCGCGTAAGAATCCCATATTAAGTATGGAAAGAGAAGTTTTGGTGTATAATTTTTGCGGATGACTTACATTAAAAAGCGTTCGGATTGATTGCTGCGCTTGGTACAAATCGGAACTATAGCCCAAACAGATTAATTTGCCTTTAGCTATTTCGGGAGAAAACAAATTGGCCAGTTTGTTGAACCATTGCCAAGGATGCACTGGTATGAAATAATAGTCTTTGGGTTCAGCTCCTTTACTGATTATTATTTGATTGAATTTTTCCCTTGTTGTGGCCTCTAATTCCTGTTGGATTAAAGTATCATAATCCAGTTTTTGAGTTCCGGCATATACTGTTCGGTCGCGGTGTCCGGCCAACCAAATGATTTGGAATGGATTGCCAGTTTCAGGAGTGAATGCTTTATAATCCATGCTATTGAAACCTATGCGACCGTTGTTGGCCACAAAACCAGGGTGGCCTTCCGACATGGCTTGCTCAATCGTTTGAAAATCGGCTTTTGCCAATGCATGGGCTGGTGGATTGTTTTTCACCAATTTGTAAGCACTTCCGTAAAGCGTACTGATGATTTCTTCAATATAGGATGGAATTATATCCTCGGATATTCCAATACTTTTTTTGAATTCCAGGATAAAATCTACAGCATCTATTGTAACTACTTCATTGTTTTTCCTTTTGATTATTGAATTTTCATCGATTGCCAAATGATTTAAAGCCAGTAATTGTGATTTAAAATGGTATTCGATGGATTCGTCATCAGTAATCAGTACATAATTGTTCCAATTTCCGTTTTCATTTATGATTTTGGGTGCAATTAAAAGCTCGTGAGAGAATTCACAAATGGCTTTTTTTACCAAGAGCAGATTGGCTTTGTTCCAACTCTTCGAGTCGATATGTTGAATTGCTTTTTCGGGAGTTTCTATTTGTTCGTTGTATTGCATACGAGAGTCTTTTACGTTAAATAAACCTACTTTTTTTATAAACTGTTCTCTGGTGCAGAATGCCAGTTTAGCAGTTTTATGGGGGAGTTTTATAATTTGATCCTCAACAAAACCGACTCGGTGACAGATGTCAAACATTTTCTGGTTTCGAATATCGGGTTCGACCACAATTCGTTGTACGGTAAGATCATTGAAGATGAACTTCATTATACTTGAAAAGATATGCCAAGTGAAGTTTTTCTTCGGAATTTCTGCTGGTGCGACAATTACGTGAATACCACAATCATACTCTTTGACTTGATAATAGTTTCCGATACTGTCTTTGCGAGGATCGTAGCGTTCAAGCATGAAAGAAATGGTTCCGTTCACCAATCCTATGAACACTTCTGAATGTTGTTGGATCACTTTGTATTCTTTTTTGATTTCTTCCAGATTTTTCCCAAGAAGTCCCCAATATTTGGCATAGTCACGGTTAACCCAATCATGAATTGTTATAGCGTCTGTTTCAAGTTGTAAGGGACGGAATTCTATAAGTCCAAGCTCTGGAACCGAATAGGTATACACAGTATATCTGTTCTCGTATTGTCCTATTGAATCTTTGTTCATTGTATGTTTATTTCCGGGTTATGATGAAACTAAAATTGGAGTATTTTTGGCTTTCTTCTTGAGAATTATAATTGCTTTTTGTAACCCAATTGTAAGAATGAGAAACAACGGAATTATAAGTAGCACAGTAAAAGCATCGTGTTTCCAAAATCCGAAGACATACATACCCCAATTGATAAGCGTCCACTGAATTACATACATTGATGTTACGTTCTTGCTACAAAAGGTGAATAAACGAAAGACAGGGTTTGTATTTTTTATTGCGGAAACCAATTGATGAACCAAGTAAAGGAAAATTAAATTGACGCCGATTAATACGATACAACCGCCTGGGCCTAAATGATAATAATCTCCGAAGTGGTATTCTGGATTAATCAAATTGAATACTCCGCCAAGAATTAGGAAACCCATTCCAAGAAAGGCCATTTTGTTGAAGAAAATGTTTTGGTTTTGATTGAGTTCTTTAAACCATCTTCCAAAAAACATTCCTATTAAAATGAAAGCGCTCCAAGGAAATACAGGAAAATAGACATTGAACTGGTTGCTGAATAATAAGTCAAAAAGATAACTTATCACAGGAATTGCAATAGTAAGGCCACTGAATTCTTTAGATACAGTAAGTATAATCAAAGCGGTTATCAATGGAATCCATTTGTTGTTGCTGTAATGGTTGATTATTGCCATTATGAAAAGCGTTATTCCCGCCAATTGCAAAATATCTCCAAGAAGTAAGAAAAACACAGCCGATTCAAGAGTTTGAGATGTTAATCCATAGGCTTTTACAAATGCAGTGGGCAATCCACCAAAGACATATTCAGGAACGAGAAATTTTAATATATTCATCCCATAGCCAACGCTTAAAATATATACCGCTCTTTTACAGACTGCAGTAAAAGTTTGTCTTCTCGATACAACAAAAGATATTCCCATTGTAATTAAAAACATTGGAGTTCCTCGTCCTAGCCAGAGCGTTATGGTTCCAGCAATTGTTTTGGTTTGTGTAGGAATACTTCCGTAGATAAGCATGGTGTGTATAACTATCATCAAGAGAACACTGAGACCACGAGCAAAGTCGATGGCCTGTATTCTGGAGTTTTTATTTTTTTGAATGTTGTCCATTTTTGTATTAAGAAATGAGTTCGAATGAGTTGGAATTGATTTTTTCAGCTTCGGAAACTCCAAACTGCTGAAAAGCAATTCGTTTTTCAATTGGATAATGTTCAATTCCTGTGATTTCTTTGATGATATACGAATTGCGATAACATGCCATTCCTAAATCGGGAGTTACAAAACCATGGGTGTGTAATTCGGCATTTTGAACAAAAATTTCATTGGCATTATGATCGATGGAATAGTTGCGATGTGCGGCAAATCGACCTTTGTGATCCCAAACAATTCTTTCAGCAATACCTTGGATGAATTTTGGCATTTCATAACCGTATCCTGTTGCTAAAACAAGCGCTTCTGTAAAGTGACGGTAGTTTTGGTCTTCTTCCACTTGATGCAATTCGATTTCAAAAGTTTGGTTGTCTTCATTGAATACAGTGCCGACACAAGCCGAATTTGTTCTTAGATTTACATCAATAGCAGCAATTACTTTTTTGGAATAAATGGTATCGAATATGTTTTCTATGAGATCTTTATTGATGCCTTTGTACAGTTGTTTTTGTTCAGACAATAAAGAATCTCTTTTATCGGCAGGTAGCTTATAGAAGTAATCGACATATTCTGGTGACGTCATTTCGAGCGTTAGTTTGCTGTAATCCATCGGGAAAAAGCGAGGAGAACGAGTAATCCAGTTCAATTGGTAGTCATATGTATCGATTTCCTGTAATAAATCATAGAAAATTTCTGCAGCACTTTGACCGCTTCCCAAAACCGTAATTGATTTTTTGGTTTGTAATTGTGCTTTGTGTTGTAAGTACTGTGAGGAATGAATGGCTTTTTCTTTCAAATTTTGGCAGGATTTAGGAATATAAGGAGTTGTTCCGGTGCCTAAAACCAATTTTCGAGTAGCATAAATGATTTCAGTTTTATCTTGCGTATCGATTGTAGTTACTAAATAAATCCCGGTAGTTTCATCGTATTCGATATGAGTGACTTCGGTATTGAAAAATACATTCGGAAGTTTACTAATCGCCCATTGGCAATATTGATTGTATTCGTTACGAAGTACTAAAAAGTTCTCACGGATATAGAAAGAGTACATTTTTCCTTGTTCCTTGATGTAATTGAGGAAACTGAATTGGCTTGTTGGGTCAGCCAGAGTAACTAAATCGGCCAGAAAAGGGATTTGCAATGTAGTGTCTTGTAATAGCATGCCGGGATGCCAATTGAATTTTTCACTTTTATCAAAAAAAAGGCCGTTTACCTCTTTTAAAGGTTCGGTAAGACAAGCCAAACTTAGATTGAATGGTCCTACGCCAATAGCTATAAAGTCGTATATTTTATTTTGCATGATAATTAGAAATTAGTTTATTAATGAGTAGTCTTGTCCGTGTTGAATGATTAGTTCAATAACTTCTTCGATGTCCTGCGTTGTAGTGAGTGGATTTAACAAAGTAAATTTTAAGAACACCTCATCTTTTACTTTAGTACTTGTAATTATTGCTTTTCCTTCGTTGAAAATTGCTTTTCGGATGTAGCTGTTAAGGTTGCAGAAAGAAGCGTTATTTCCTGTGTAAGGAGTATATCTAAAAACTACAGCACTTATTTCGGGTTGATGGATGATTTCAAAATCGTTTCTTTGGCTAAGATAAGCTGCTGTGAATTTTGCATTTTCAATTGATTTTTCAAGATAACTACTTAATCCTTTGCTACCTATAATTCTCAAAGTAAACCAAAGCTTTAATGCGTCAAATCGGCGAGTAGTTTGAATTGATTTTTTAACCATATTAGGAATTCCTTCATCTTCTTGTTCTTTTGAATTCAAATAATCTGCGTGGTATTTGATATAATCAACAAAAGATGTATCTCGCATAAAGAATCCGCTTGAACTTACCGGTTGGTAGAATGTTTTATGGTAATCAATAGTGCAAGAATCGGATAGTTCCATTCCTTTGAGTTTTTCCTTGTACGACTCACTAATTAACAATCCGCCACCATATGCAGCGTCAACATGAAACCATAGCTTGTTTTCTTTTGCAATTTGAGCGATAGCGGTCAAAGGATCAATTGAACCAAAATCGGTCGTGCCAGCAGTTCCTACAATAGCAATTGGAATATTTCCTTGTTCTTTAAGTCGATTGATTTTGGCCTTTAAATCAGCGATGCACATTTTGAAATTTTCATCAACAGCAACTGCGACCACGGCATTTTGACCTAACCCCAATAAACTAAGGTTTTTTTTCAAGCTGAAATGGCTAATTTCAGAGCATAAAATTTTAAATTTCGATGCCTCTTGAGGAAGACCATCCATTTTGGGATCGATTGCATAATTGCTTTTGATGTAATGGTCTCTAGCTAATAGTAGCCCCATCATGTTGGATTGTGTTCCACCGCTGGTGAAAATGCCGTCACCGTTTTTTGGATAGCCCAAAAGTTCCAAAGTCCAATCGATCAATTTTAATTCAATGAAGGTTCCACCAGCACTTTGGTCCCATGTATCCATTGAAGAGTTTAGTGATGATATGAATGCTTCTGCAACTAAAGTTGGTATTAGAATAGGGCAGTTTAAATGCGCAATGTATTTTGGATGATGGAAATGAACACAATCATTTAGATATATTTCTTTTAATTCTTCAATTACATAGTCTAATGATTTTCCCTCATCGTTTTTGAAATCTATACGATTAATTCTTTTTTTGAGAATATCCATGGCTATTCCAGTAAATGGAGTATTTCTATCTTGAAGGTTTTTTGAGATCGCCTTGACTGCCTTTTTCATACTTTTTTTATATGCATGAATAGACTTAGTTTCATTGGAAAACAGATGTAAATTATAAATTTCGGTGTCTTTTTCCGTCAGTTTTTTTGGTTTGATTTGCTCCTTAGTGCTCATTTTATTTTTATTTAGATTAATTCTAAAGAATAAGAAAAGGCAAAGCTAAATTCTTAAAAGTGGCGAAACAATACAGTAATGAGGTTAAAATGAACTACCCTAATCAAGGTATGATTGGTG
Organism: Flavobacterium sp. MAHUQ-57; assembly: GCF_051908335.1. Classification (NCBI taxonomy): domain Bacteria; kingdom Pseudomonadati; phylum Bacteroidota; class Flavobacteriia; order Flavobacteriales; family Flavobacteriaceae; genus Flavobacterium; species Flavobacterium sp. MAHUQ-57. The sequence continues at coordinate 371,237 of NZ_JBPZTE010000006.1, forward strand.
AGGAAAAGACACAGAAAAATTGTGGTTAAACAATTTTTTCTCGGATAGCATAGAGTATGAGTTCTGAAGTTGAATGAATTCCGGTTTTTTTCATGATGTTTTTTCTATGTGTACGAAAGGTGTGGATGCTAATATACATTTGAGCTGCAATTTCATTTGCATCACGTCCAGTGGCAATTTGTTGAAGTATTTCGAATTCTCTTGTGGAAAGTGTATTGTTTTTCTGGATTATGATGTTTTTTTGGAGAAAATCGATACAATAGTATTTTTTGTCAGCATTGATCGTTTTCATCATTTCTAAAATTGAATTTTCAGATGTATTTTTCGATAGGATTGCATCTATTTCTAGGTGGTTACTATTGGTATCTTTATTGAATTCATTATTATCAAAATTCAAACTTAGAACAATCAGTTTAATTAATGGATGTTTTTTTTTGAAAGATATGATTTCTTTAAATTCTTGATTGTTAATAGTTTCAATACCAATAAATAAATAATTAATTGAGGTTTTTTTTAGTTTATCTTCAGCTTGTTGCCAAGTTTCAAATTCTATGATTTTAACTTTGATCAATAATTTTTGTAGGTACGTTTTTAAACCGATTCTGTAGAGATTGGGAGAATCTAGTAAGATTATAGTTTTCAATTTATTTTTATTTAGACTGTGTAAAAATAATGAATTTTATACTTCCGAAAAAATATTAGTGTTTTCGTATAAGATTGAATAAAAAAACCTTCGAAGAAAATACTCTCCGAAGGTGATTCCTATTATGTTTTTTGGTATTAATCCATCCTACATTCGATGTTTACGTCATCATATGTCGTTTCAATAATTTAATTATTGAAAGATCATTTGAATTGGCATTGGAGTTGGACTCTTTCTTGGTTTTATTAACTTAAATCTTCTTATTGTTAACCCGTTAAGATGCTACTGATTTATATTTAAGTACTAAATAATTTAAAAAACCTTTTTATAAAATGATTTCTTTGTTTATCGAATAGCTACTTTCTTGCATTGTTATTTTGGACTTCATCAGTTAAGGTTTTCAGAAAAGCAATCAACTCTGATTTTTCTGTAGCGCTTAAATTCAATGAATCAAAGGGAAGCGTTTGGAATTCAAGTTGTAATCCCAAACCGTTGCCACCGCCTGCATCATAAAAATCAATTACTTCTTCTAGGGTCGTATAGACTCCATTATGCATGTATGGCGCAGTTTTGGCAATATTGCGAAGGGTAGGGGTTTTAAAAAAATACTTCCTATTTTCAGTTTTAAATACCTCATATCTTCCCAAGTCCGAATCAATTTTTGGATGTAATTTGTTTTTTGAATTTGGAACACCAATAAGTTCTATTTCCGATTCGCGGTAACTACCGGGAACTGTTCCATTAAAAAGTGGGGCAAAATGACAGGTGGCACACTTTGCTTTTCCCATAAATAAATTAAAACCATTTATTTCCCTTTGCGTTAAAGTGTTTTCCTTGTTGGATATATTTTTGTCAAATTTAGAGTCGAATGGATTTAACGACAAGATATAGAGAGCTATAGCCGACCTGATAGTATAATCTGTAGGTTGTTGTTTGAATGTTTTTTGAAACAATGTTGGATACACAGATGATTTTTTCACATAGTGAACTATTTCATCCAGTGAACTGTGAAATTCATTAGGATTGGTGATTACATCTACAATTTGACCTTCAAGTCCACCTGTCCTGTTATCATAAAAGAAGCCTTTTTGAAGACCGGCATACAGTAAGGTTGGTGAGTTTCGTTTTGTTCCTGGCGACTTGGTTTTTCCGTCGGTAAACGCTAGTTCCGCTTTATGGCAAGATGCACAGCTTATAGTTTTGTTTTCAGATAAGTTTTTATCATTAAATAATTGTTTACCTAGAGCAATTTTATCCAAATTCGTTGGGTCATCCTGATCGGTAAAATGTTTGATGTTGAAAGTTTTTTTGTCGAACAATGACACAATATCATATTGAAAGGCTTGTTGGATTTTAAATTGTACTTTCCAATCGGTAACAGTCTTGTTCCAGAGTATTAAAGTGGAATGCGTATGGTTTTTGATGAAAGTATAGCGGTCAAAGCTATTGAAATCGGTTTGCAAAGCTTTTTGTGATTCTTCAATTTCAATCATCCAATTTTGAAAAAGCCTTTTGTCAGTAAAAGACGCTTCAAATAAAAAGAGTATTTTTTTTAGCGATTCGTATACGGTTTTGCTGTCTTCCAATGAAGTAAATGCTGCAGTACTGTCAAATCCTGTAATTCCTTTTAAAGCCACTCTGTTTAAGGCATCTCTAATTATCCAAAGTATATGATGATGATCCAATTGAGACAATGAACTATTATTCTTCAAAAGTTTTAATCGACCCGATGTAAGTTTGGCCTCTTTTTTTATTTTTTCATAGTCCGGTTTTGCATTATATATCTGTTCCTCCAATACTTGAAATCCAAAGGGATTACTAATTCTGATATTCGTTGCATCTTCTTCAGCAACTTTGATAATGTTGGGTTGATTGATAGCCTTATAATTACTTTCATCAATAAATGCTAAAATGGGTTCGGCCAATTTGAAATTTTTTTTGGCTTCTTTGTAAAGCATTTTGAATTCTATAATAGAAGAAGCTTTATCCATTTTATCGAATGCCAATGAAGATTTATCAAGACAAGCTTTATAATGTTTTTCAAGTTGTATAAACGCTTGTCTCGATTCATAAGTATTTTCATTTTTACAGCTTGTAACAAGCAGTAAAAGGCTATTTAAAACAATAGCCTTTTTTAAGAAACAAAAAATGTTTTTCATTTATCTTTCTAAACCTTTGATTAAGTATAATGTACTTCCTTCTTTATAGGTTGTTGATGTAACAGCTTTGGGGTCAAAGAAACTATTGTTATTCCAACCATGATTTTGTGTTATGATAAGAAATGACCCATCGATACCAATCTTATCGGATACATCCACCATACCAGTAAATTCCCATGAAGTGGAAGTATTACCATAGCCTTTACTTTCAGCCATTGTTTGATCGCATTCTAAAACCACTTTTAAAGCTCCTGTTTTTAAGTTGTACTGGTATAAATATGCATTGTGTGTTTTGTCAGCAGTATCTGGATAACCATTAGGATCTTCCATGATGTATAAGTAATCTTTTGTAGCTACTACATTGTCTGGACTGTGAAATTGCTTCGCTTTTCCCGTTAATTTATCACCATCCAATACACAAGTGATTTTACCGCTTAAAGGGTTATTAGCATCTAAAATCACTTTGTAAATTCTTCCGTAAACGGTTCCTTTTCCAATTAAGTCCGTTTTCTTTCTTCCGGTAACGGCAAAGTAAAATTCACGGTTATTTTCTGGTGATCCTTTTCGGTAATCAATATCTTCTACTCTTGAAAATCCCATGATTCCTTTTGCAGCGGATTCTGCTTCAATTTCATTATATGTTTTTTCATTGTATTCTACGAACGAAATATCATAAGATGTTCCTTCAACCATATCCATTTCAAAATGTATTGCAGAATTATTCACTTTCAAACCATATAATTTTCCGTTATCTAAATCACCACGATTTCCTACATACATTGCTAATTGCCCTTTTGGTGTGAAATTATCAGCATAATCGTCACCAATTAAAACGACTGTTTTATTACTGTATGCGTCTTTTCCAAGTGGTACGGCATTTTCAACATCCCATTGACCTAATGCAGGAAGCGTTTTGCCAGTTCCCGCTTCGGTAGTGTTTTTAAACGGATCTGTGGCAAATACATTTTTAGAATTTCCATCCCATTCTCCACCAGAGAGGAATAATGGACCAAAACCATGTTCTTCTGGCGTTACCATAGTTCCAGAACACATTGCAGTGTTAGCTGTACCAGCAGCATTCAAAACATATTCTCCTTTGACAGGTTTGAACGTTTTATCAAAAGTTATGCGAGCTACCGAATAATGTGCTTCAATGTTATTTAAGAGTGAATACGTTCCATCGGAATTCTTGAGTAAACCATTTCCATCTGCCATAGATCCGTACACAAATTCTGGAAAACCCGATAACTTGTCTTCAGAGCTTAAAAGTGAATAAATCTCTAGTTTTTCAAAACCGGATTTTTTACTAATAAACACAGGTGTCTTTGAATGATTTTTTAATTCTACGGGATTTGGAGCTTTGTCTTCGTCAGAGTTGCAGGCAATAAAGGAACCTAATAAAGCCGAACTCAATAAAACTTTTGAAATTTTCATGTATAATTAATTTTGATTGCAATGCAAACTTAGATTGCCTTTGTTACGAAATTCTAACCTAAATATTTTTAAAATTGTAAGAAAAGGTTAACAATTTGATGGAAAGTAAGGAGAATGTAAGGTGAAAGTTGAATTAGTGGTTTTTTGAACTGTTTCAACCCAAAACTTCGAGAATGAATAGAAGATAAAGCGCCAAATTTGTAATTATGGGAGTTGTTATTTGTACTTTTGAAGTAAACTTTATTTCTAATAATTATGACGGATAAAGAAATTAAACGAATTGTTGATTCAGAAGATGATGCTGAAAGAACTTTTGGGCAACGTATTGCAGATAAGGTTGCTACTTTTGGTGGAAGTTGGACCTTTATCATTTCTTTTTTATTCTTTCTATCGCTGTGGATTTTTGCTAATATTTATTTTTTGGCTAACAAAGGATTTGATCCCTATCCATTTATTCTATTGAATTTAATTTTGTCCTGTATTGCTGCACTTCAAGCACCTATTATTATGATGAGTCAAAACAGACAAGAAGAGAAGGATAGAGAAAGAGCCAAGAAAGATTTTCAAATTAATCTCAAGGCAGAGGAAGAGATTCGAATTTTACAAAAGAAACTAGATCATATTTTGGAACATCAGCATCTTGAATTAATTAAAATTCAAAAAGAACAATTACAACTTTTGCGTGAAATCAAATCGAATTCGCAAAAAGAGAATTAAGATGTAGCTATTTTTTAAGTTATTCTTTTCCACTTCATTTGACCAATTTGAAATTTTGATTTTGGAATTTATATTTTCTACATTTGTAGCAATTAGCGGTTGATTTCTCACCTTAAGAAGGAATTGCGATTTTACCAATCAATAACAAATTATTATCATGGCAGTTTTAGAAAAATTAAGTTCAGCAGAAGCCATTGCATTAGAAGACAAACATGGAGCACACAATTATCATCCGTTACCGGTGGTATTAAACAAAGGGGAAGGTGTTTATGTGTGGGACGTAGAAGGAAAAAAATATTATGATTTCTTGTCGGCTTATTCGGCAGTGAATCAAGGTCATTGTCATCCTAAAATTGTAGGAGCAATGATGGAGCAGGCGCAAACACTTACGCTTACTTCAAGAGCTTTTTACAATGACAAATTAGGTGTTTACGAAAAATTTGTAACCAACTTTTTTGGATTTGATAAAGTTTTGCCTATGAATACAGGTGCTGAAGCTGTTGAAACTGCTTTGAAATTGTGTAGAAAATGGGCGTATGAGAAAAAAGGAATCCAAGAGAATGAAGCTCAGATTATTGTTTGTGAAAATAACTTCCATGGAAGAACGACAACAATTATTTCTTTTTCTAACGACGAAAATGCCCGTAAAAACTTTGGACCTTACACAGCTGGATTTATTAAAATTGCGTACGATGATATTGATGCTTTAGAGAAAGCAATTACATCTTCTACTTCAATTGCAGGTTTCTTAATAGAACCTATTCAAGGTGAAGCTGGAGTTTATGTGCCAACTGAAGGTTATCTGGCAAAAGCAAAAGCATTGTGTGAAAAGCATAATGTTTTGTTTATTGCAGATGAAGTACAAACAGGAATTGCTCGTACAGGAAAATTATTAGCCGTACAACATGAGAATGTACAACCGGATATTTTAATTTTAGGTAAAGCTTTATCAGGTGGTGCTTATCCAGTTTCTGCTGTTTTAGCTAACGATTCCATTATGAATGTTATCAAACCAGGACAGCATGGTTCTACTTTTGGAGGAAACCCTGTTGCAGCAGCAGTAGCAATTGCGGCATTGAATGTGGTTACAGATGAAAAACTGGCTGAAAATGCGGAACGTCTTGGACAGATTTTTAGAAGTGAAATCGGTAAATACATCGAAACATCATCTATTGCAACTTTGGTTCGTGGTAAAGGTTTGTTAAATGCTATTGTTATCAATGATACAGAAGATAGCGATACAGCTTGGAATATCTGTATGAAATTAGCTGAAAACGGTTTATTAGCAAAACCAACACACGGTAATATCATTCGTTTTGCTCCACCTTTGGTAATGACAGAAGAACAATTATTGGATTGTGTTTCAATCATTATTTCAACGCTAAAGTCATTTGAGAAATAAATAGAAAAACCCCGAGAAATTCTCGGGGTTTTTTATTTGAAGAGTAAACAAGATTAGTTCTTTTGAAACTGTCTCAACATTTCCATTAATTGCTCTTGTTGTTCTACATCTTTTCCAGTAACTTTCATGTAAATGGCATAAACTAACGATAGTATACTTAAGACCAAACTAATGGTGTTTACAGTTTTCCATGTTTTTACATTTTGAATGTCGTAGTTTTCAGGATTTTCATTGTAAGTAGCTTCGTCTTTTTTGGCTAAATGAATTCCGATAAGTGATAATATAATCCCCAATACACCACTTGTGCAACAGCAACCTACAAAAGAAGTTAGTGCTAAAATCATTGCTGATTGTTCGTTTGGTAATTTTTGTTTTTGCATAGTTCTGATTTAAAAGTTTGTTTGTTTATAAATATATGAAGTGACCATGATTATTGCATTAATAATGGCCAATACAATTATTATTTTATTATAATTTCTCGACTTATCAAAGAAATGAAAACCAATTGCCATAAAAAAAAGCAATAAAGTATAAATAGGTGGGTACATATAAAAAGCCTCTACAAATTTTCCTTGGAAAAGCAAATACAGTGAACGTTGTGTACCACACCCAAAGCATTCCACTCCAAATAGAGTTTTGTTTAGACATGGAATCATATATTGTTCAGCGCTCATAATTTTTAAATTTGACCAATTTTACAAAATATCCTACAAATTAAAAAACCTTTGACGTTAAATTGTATTTTTGAAAAAAAATAACAGTATGAAAAAGGTGATCATTTTTGTTTTAGTGATTTTGGTTATTGGAGTTTTGGTTTGGCAGCAAGCCTCAGAGGAACCTAATACTTGGGTACAAATTATGGGATTCGTACTTTTGTTTTATGGTATGATGCGTTTGAGCAGAAAAGTACCGAGTAAAAATCAAGATAATAAAGAATAATGTTTACAAAAGGAGATAAGGTTTCAGTTTTGGATGACGATATTAATGGTGTCGTTGTGAAAGTATTGGGTAATGAAGTGACAATTGAAACAGAGGAAGGATTTGAATTAACGTTCCAAAAAAAAGAACTTATTTTAATTGAATCTTCAGGAGATTTAATGAACAGCATAGCAAAAACCAATTTTGTATCGATTAAGAAAGAAAAGGAAATTGAAAAGCCTAGAAGTTTTATCAAAGAAAAAAAATCCAAAAAAGAGGATTTTGTTCTTGAAATCGATCTTCATATCGAAAAATTAGTCAAAAATAAAGGCGGAATGAGTAATTATGATATTCTCACCCTCCAAATGGATACGGCCAAAAGACAATTGGAATTTGCTCAAAGAAACCGAATTCCTAAAGTGGTTTTTATCCACGGCGTAGGTGAGGGTGTATTAAAAGCAGAATTGGACTTTCTTCTTGGTAGATATGATAATATCAGTTTTCAAGATGCTAATTACCAGAAATACGGATTAGGTGCAACCGAAGTCTACTTTATCCAAAAGAAAAGTCTATAAAGAAGTATAATACACTCCAAATTCATAATCTTCACCCGGTTTTGGACTGTAATATTTTACTCCACGTCTAAAAGTAGTATTGAAAAGGTAAATGGTGTGTTTGAAGGTGTTGGGATCAATAGTAGCTTCTGTTTTTACTTTGATGATACCCGAAACATTGGTTTCTCCACTATCTGCAATCCATTCTTCAGATAAAGTTGGATTTGATGGCGGTATAGAGGAACAGAAAAATTCTTCATTCAATCCGCCACTGTAAACTCTATACACCACTCTGTTATTAGTAGAATTGATCAATGCAGTTCTTGGATTATCTACTGGAGTCACTGCGTTTATAAATAAATTGGATTTTACTACATCTAGTAATAAAACTTTATTGGAATTGTATTTGAAAAGCAAATTATTGGAATCGCATTTCAGAACTGCTGATGGAGAAGTGAAGTTAAAAGCCAAATCTGTTACATCAGTTCTGTAATTGCCAAATACATAGTTGTCATAAACCACCTGTTTACCGGGTGCTTGAAAAACAATGTTTATAAATGTTATGGCATGGTTGTAACCGATGATTTTTGTCGGAACAACAGTATCATAGATTGGAGTTGATTTGATTTCTACTGTTCCACCGTCCAAACAAATCCATTCTTCAGTAACAGTTTGTGTTGGAGTTCCACAAATAGAAGAAGTTGCAACAGCTTGCGAATATCTTCTATAGGTGATGGATGTACCACTTTCCACACTATAAGTTTGGGTTTGCGTTTGGTTAGCAAATTTACTTTCCGGAGTTGTAAAAATTAAGGCTTCTTTATCATTGATTTTATATAATGTACTGGCGTCTGTACATTTTTGTACGGTAGCAGTTTCAAAGTTGAAATTTTCAACAATGATATCACCGTCATCACAACCAGTTAATAATAAAACACTTACTAATAAAGCCCAAACGTATTTCATCAGAATCTATTTTTTAACAAAAATACTACTTTTAACTTCTAATAAAAGCTTTGAATGTCATTTTAAGAGAATTTAAACAAAATGCCTATATTTGGATACTAATCAAAAACAAAAAACTCATTTTTTATGACTTCTGAAACGCAAAAAACGAATTTTCCTGCGCTTTATACGTTAATATCGGTTTTCTTCTTTTGGGGATTTATTGCCGCAGGAAACAGTATTTTCATCCCTTTTTGTAAAAGTTATTTTTCGTTGGATCAATTTCAATCTCAGTTGGTTGATTTTGCTTTTTACACTGCTTATTATATTGGCGCACTGCTACTTTTTATTTTGGGAGATAGAAGAGGAAAAGACATTGTCGGAACTTGGGGATATAAAAAGAGTATTGTTTACGGATTGTTATTTTCGGCATTAGGAGCTGGAGCTATGATAATTGCTGTAGAAGCTAGTGTATATGCCGGTATGTTATTAGGGCTTTTTATTGTTGCTTTGGGTTTTTCCCTGCAACAAACTGCAGCACAACCTTTTTCAATTTTATTAGGTGATCCTAAAACAGGGGCGAGCCGTGTAAATTTAGGCGGAGGGATTAATTCATTGGGAACAACCATTGGACCAATCGTTATTTCACTGGCTTTGTTTGGAACAGCTGCTTCGGTTACAGAAGAGCAAATCAAATTATTGGAACTGAATAAAGTGATCTTTTTGTATGTAGCTGTAGGTTTGCTTTTCATTGGTGCTGCTGCTCTGTTTTATTTTTCTAAGAAAGTGCCTTCTGGGATTTCTGATGAACCTATAGAAAAGGCTAATAAAGCGTTACGTACACTTGTGGTAATGACACTTCTATTAGCGGCTTGTTTTACGCCAATTTTTCAGAGCTACAAGAGTGAAGAGTCTAAAAAATTAGAATTACTACTGTCAGAAAAAGCCGAATTTGAAAATAATTTAAAAAATATGGAGATTACTGCTGAGGCGGCTAAAGAAGCATTCGATAAGTATGATGCTCAAATCAAAGTAATCAAGGAACCTTTAGAACAAAAACGAATGCTTTGGTTGTCTGGAGCCTTAGTAGTAGTTCTGGGTGGTATTTTCTTCGCGTATGGTTCGGCAAAGAAAAATTCTGAAGGTTGGGGAGCGATGCAATATCCGCAACTGGTTTTGGGTATGTTGGCTATTTTTACTTACGTTGGAGTAGAGGTAGCAATCGGAAGTAATTTAGGAGAATTACTAAAATTAAAAGAATTTGGTGGACTTGAATCTTCAGACATTGCACCTTATATATCAATGTATTGGGGGAGTTTGATGATTGGTCGTTGGGCTGGTGCCATTAGTGTTTTTAATTTAAAAGGCAATAAGAAAATAATTGCGTTAATTGTTATACCGATAATTGCTTTTGCAGTGGTATTAGCAGGTAATATCATTACAGGTAAGAATATGTCACCATTGTATTGGTATATTGTGTGTGTTGCATTGCAGATCATAGCTACTTTTATCAGTAAAGATAAACCGGCAAGAACATTGATGATTTTCGGATTATTTGGATTGGGAGCAATGACTATAGGATTAATGACTACCGGAACTATTGCTATTTATGCCTTCCTGGCTGGTGGCCTTGCATGCAGTATTATGTGGCCAGCAATATTTAGCTTGTCAATTTTAGGTTTAGGAAAATATACGTCACAAGGTTCGGCATTTTTGATTATGATGATTTTAGGTGGTGGTATTATTCCTCCAATTCAAGGTAAATTATCAGACATCATTGGAATTCATCAGTCCTATATTGTTGCCGTTGTATGTTTTTTATACTTGACTTTGTTCGCTATTATAGTGAAAGGGATTCTAAAAAAACAAAATATTGATGTAGACGCAATCGAAGTGGATGCAACGCATTAAAATCTTAAAGAAATATTAATTTAAAGAATCGGAGAAAGGGAATTGAGTACTTTTACTCCGATTCTTATTTTATAGCCATGAAGCAATTTTACTTTGTAGTATTCTATTCATTTTTTAACCTTTCAGGTTATTCACAATCACTTAAAGAAATATACAATAAAAGTGTACAATGCTATCAAAATAAGGATTTTATTGGATTCTTGAATACAACAAAACAATTGGACAGCCTTCGTCCTTCACATCCCACCTATACTTACAATTTGGCCTGTGCTTATGCGTTGAATAATAAAATTGAAGAATCTATTACTGCATTGAAAAAATGTCTTGTGATGAATAATTCAATTGCATTTGAAAACGAAATTGATTTGGAAAACATAAAAAAATCAGAAAAGTATGCATCACTTTTGACTTTGCAATCCGAATTGGCCAATCCTGTAATCTCTTCGAAAAAAGCTCTGGTTTTATCCGAAAGAGATTTACATCCGGAAGGTTTACTTTACTTAAAAAAATCAAAACAATGGTTGGCAACAAGTATTCGAAATCGCAAGATTGTCAGTTTTGATAGTAAAACGGGAAAATGTAGCAATTGGTTTACTGATGCTAGTTTGTACTCAGTTTTTGCTATAAAAGCGGATAACGATGAAAAATCACTTTGGGTTACTTCTACTGCCATTCCAGAAATGAAAGGTTTCGAAAAAGACATTGAAGGAAAGTCTGTAGTTCTCAAAATTGATATTAAAACCAAAAAAATTGAGCAACGTTTCGAGCTGATTGGAAATCATGTATTTGGAGATTTAGTGATTGATAAAACAGGAAATGTTTTTGTTTCTGATAGTGGAGAGGCCACAATCTTTAAAATTACAAATAATTCAATGGAGGTTTGGCTGGATTTGAAAAAGGAAGCCTTCAATTTACAAGGATTGACTTTCAATGATAAAGAATCGGTACTTTTTGTTGCCGATTATTTGAAAGGAATTTTGAAAATCAATAGGGAAAATCCATCGGATAGAAATTGGCTTGCATTTCCAGAAAATGCGACCTCAAAAGGTATTGATGGACTTCTTTGGAACAAAAAATCATTGTTCGCGGTACATAATGGAGTGAAACCGATACGAATTGTACAGTATTTACTTAATGATAAAAATGAAATTGCTTCTTTCAAAATAGTTGACAATAACCGCCCCGAATTTGAAGAACCAGCATTGGCCACAATTAATGATAACAAATTGTTTTTCTTCTCTAATGCTCCTTGGAAAGCCTATACTAAAGAAGGTGTTTTAGATGAAACTGTAATCGATTTTCCAACCTTATTTTCATACCAACTACCATAAAATGCAATTCAATAAATACTTTTTTTCTGCTTTTACATCTTTTTTTATCTGGGGTTTTTTCAGTTTAGCGCTTAAACCGCTACATGATTATCCTTCCTTAGATATACTATTTTACAGGGTTTTTTATGCCACCGTTTTATTACTTGTAATTAACTTGTTTTTTAGAAAAGACAAACTGAAGAAAGATTTTAAATTTTTTAAAACTTTTACCCAAAAAGACAAAAGAAAAACAGTTGCATTGACTATTTTAGGTGGATTCTTGCTCACATTTAACTGGTTTTTGTTTATGTATGCCGTAAATCATGTTAGTTTACAATCGGCTTCATTCGCTTATTTAATCTGTCCAATCATTACCACAATTTTAGCCTTTTTTATTCTGAATGAAACGCTGAGTAAGTGGCAATGGTTTTCGGTTTTACTTTGTATTGTCAGTTGTGGTATTTTATCGTATGGTCATGTAGAAGATTTGATTTATAGTTTGGTAATTGCAACCACATTTGCTTTGTATCTTATTAGTCAACGTAAAAACAATCAATTCGATCGTTTTGTGGTTTTGACGGTTCAAATGGTTATTGCTTCCTTAGTATTACTGCCTTTTTTTCCAGTTTATAAAGGAACAACACCTACAGAAGGATTGTTTTATATTTTAATGATTCTAATTGTTGTACTTTTTACAATTATACCTTTATTCCTTAATCTGTTTGCCTTAAAAGGAATGAATTCTTCAACGGTAGGTATTCTAATGTATACTAATCCACTAATCAATTTTATATTGGCAATTTTCTATTTTAATGAAAAAATAAATGCTGCCCAGATGATTGCAAATGGCTTAATTATGACTTCCATTATCATTTTTAATGAGAAAATAATTTTCAAGAGAAAGTCGTTGTAGAATTATCTGATTTCTTGTTATAATTTTGTGTTTTTGTTATTTTGTTGTGAAAAAATATTAATTATCGACATTTACAATCGATTAAGTGTTTGATAAAATCGATGAAATGCAACGTTGTGATTTTTTCAAGAGCGTAAGTGTTTTTTTGTTAAATTTCTTTTGGTGAAGTTTATATATTTGCCCTCAATAAACTAAAAACCAATAAATTATGAAAACCAACCAAAAAACTTTATTGTTTTTAAGTGCTGCGGCACTAACTACGTTTTTCGCTTGTACGAAGGACGATTCGGCTCAAGGAGAGCAAACTTCAGTAGTTATTGAACAACCTAAAGGAATTGAAAACGAATGTAGTTATGTTGATGCCTATTGGCCATCATCTGCAGTTTTATCAACTACATTATCTGCGGGGGCTGGAACTTCTTCTGATGTAACTTTGATGGTAAATCAGAACACTGCAATTAAAAATTTCTGGAGAGGAACTTCAGTAGCTGCGCCTACTTTCCGATTTGTTCAAAATGGAACAAACTGGAGTTCAACGTACAATGCAATTTCGTATAGTACTGGAAAAATTTACTACGGTGAAGGAATTTTCAGAGATGCTAAATCTAAAGATGCATCGAATTTAATTAATGTGATGATTTTAGCACACGAATACGGTCATCAATTGCAATATGCTTTTGGATTGCCATCAAAAAAAGAAAGCACAGCAAGACCTAATGAATTAGAGGCAGATGGTATGGCTGGATACTATTTAAGAAGAGGTTACGGTAAAACAACTTTCGCATCTATTGCAACAGGTTATGAATTTGCATTTTCAATTGGAGATTACCAGACAACTAGTTCAGGACACCACGGAACTCCTCCACAACGTCGTTCAGCTGTACGTTTAGGATTCTTATTGGCAGATCCTGCAAACGCAAAATTAACAGCTTCTCAGTTTGATTATAATTTCTTCTACTACTATAATGGAGTATTGAATGGAACTTATAGATTGGCAAAACCATCTAATATTTCTGAAGAAACTCACAACTATATCATGTTACACATGGATGAGTTAAGAAGAATTCAATCAGGCCAAATGTCTGATAATGAGTATTTCAACCTTCAATAAGTTGAATTCATTTCTTTGAATTGTAAAAGCCGTCCTTTGGACGGCTTTTTTATTTGAAATAATATTTTTTTAAATGTTCGATTTCTTCGATAAACGAATCAAATTTTTCGTTAGCAACTGAGTGGGTTATTTTCTTATTTTCTATATCAATTTCTCTCATTGAATCTTCAATTAAAATAATCATTTCTCTTACTACATTAGTCTTTTTTCTTCCTAATTGATAACCAGTTATTCCATTCTCATCAAAGGAAATATGTATGGGTTTTGTTTTTTATTAGAAACAATATAATAATTGAAAAAATTGTACTCGTTTTTTTTGTCAAGTGTCTGGTATACTGATACAATTTCTATAATCTGTTTTATATTTGAGGACTTATTAATTGCTTCACAAATACGTATAGTATGATTTTGTCTTTGAATTGTTTTTAGATTGTATTTTTTTAAATCGATTTGACAAATTGTTTTGAGGTATTGAAGATTTTGTTTTACTTTTTCATCACTCACCATTTCATCATTTATCATATAATGAACTCCATGCTCTAAACTATCGAGTTTGCTTAGTTCTATAGATAAAAAGTTGTCTAAAGTGAACAAGTTTTGTTGAGAATGAACCGATAGAAAACAGTTCGTGAATAGTATAAGAATGATTTTTTTCATGACAGTTTTAATGTATGCCAAAGTTATGATTAATTATTAACGTCTGAAATTGTCATTTTGTCATATTGATTTTGACATATACTGCCAATTTTGATAAAATAAAGACTTGGCACAATCCTTGTCATTTTGCAATCCGTGTGAAGAACACTGCTCACTCGTAGAGGAGTAATCAAAATGAATTAAAGTAAAGGAGAATTATATTATGAGTAAAATTATCGGAATCGATTTAGGTACGACAAACTCTTGTGTTTCGGTTATGGAAGGTGGAGAGCCAGTAGTAATCGCTAATGCAGAAGGTAAAAGAACTACACCATCCGTTATCGCGTTTGTCGAAGGTGGTGAAATTAAAGTAGGTGACCCGGCGAAACGTCAGGCGGTAACAAACCCTACGAAGACTATTGCTTCAATTAAACGTTTCATGGGTAACAAATACACTGAAAGCGCTAAAGAAGCATCAACTGTGGCTTACAAAGTAGTTAAAGGTGATAATGACACACCACGTGTTGATATCGACGGAAGATTATACACTCCACAGGAATTATCAGCTATGACACTTCAAAAAATGAAGAAAACTGCTGAAGATTATTTAGGACACTCAGTAACAGAAGCGGTTATCACTGTTCCTGCTTACTTCAACGACGCACAACGTCAAGCTACTAAAGAAGCGGGTGAAATTGCTGGTCTTAAAGTTATGCGTATCATCAATGAGCCTACTGCAGCGGCATTGGCTTATGGATTAGATAAAGCAGCACATGACAAGAAAATTGCTGTTTACGATTTAGGTGGTGGTACTTTCGATATTTCAATCCTTGAATTGGGTGACGGTGTATTCGAAGTATTGTCTACAAACGGAGATACTCACTTAGGTGGTGATGATTTTGACCAAGTAATCATTGATTGGTTGGCTGATGATTTCAAAGCTGCTGAAGGTGTAGACTTACGTCAGGATCCAATGGCATTACAACGCTTGAAGGAAGCAGCAGAAAAAGCTAAAATTGAACTTTCAGCGTCCGCACAAACAGAAATTAATTTGCCATACGTTACAGCTACAGCATCAGGACCAAAGCACTTGGTGCAAACTTTAACTCGTGCTAAATTTGAACAATTAGCAGATACTTTGGTAAAACGTTCTATGGAACCGGTTGCTAAAGCATTAAAAGATGCAGGTTTATCAACTTCTGAAATTGATGAAGTAATTTTAGTTGGAGGTTCTACACGTATCCCGGTAATTCAGGAGCAAGTAGAAAAATTCTTTGGTAAAAAACCATCAAAAGGTGTAAACCCAGATGAAGTAGTAGCTATTGGTGCTGCAATTCAAGGTGGAGTTTTAACAGGTGATGTGAAAGATGTATTGTTATTAGACGTTACACCACTTTCATTAGGTATCGAAACTATGGGAAGTGTAATGACGAAATTAATTGAGTCGAATACAACTATTCCAACAAAAAAATCGCAAGTTTTCTCAACAGCTGTTGATAATCAACCATCAGTAGAAATTCACGTATTACAAGGTGAACGTCCAATGGCAGGTGACAATAAAACAATTGGTCGTTTCCACTTAGACGGTATTCCGCCAGCACCAAGAGGAGTTCCTCAAATCGAAGTAATTTTCGATATCGATGCTAACGGTATTATTCATGTAACTGCAGTTGATAAAGGTACAGGTAAATCTCACGATATTCGTATCGAAGCGTCTTCAGGATTGACACCGGAAGAAATCGAGAAAATGAAAAAAGAAGCGGAATTGAATGCTGAGGCAGATAAATTAGCTAAAGAAAAAGCGGATAAATTAAACGAAGCTGACGGAATGATTTTCCAAACTGAAAAACAATTGAAAGAGTTTGGAGATAAATTATCAGAAGGTAATAAATCTGCGATCGAAGCTGCTTTGAATGAATTGAAAGCTGCTTACGAAACCAAAGAAATTTCAGCTATAACTCCAGCTTTAGATAAAATAAATGAAGCTTGGAAAAATGCTTCAGAGGAAATGTATAAAGCACAAGCGGAAGGTCAAGAACAACCTCAAGGTGAGCCACAAGCTCAAAATGAAGGTGATAATGTTCAAGATGTAGAGTTTGAGGAAGTAAAATAATTAAGCATCAAAACTTAAATGTTATTATAAAACCGGGATTTTTCCCGGTTTTTTTATTAAGAAAAATAGGTTATTTTTGCGACTCCAAATCAATATTTTTATTTAAATGAAAAAAACTTTTTTTTTAGCAGCTGTAGCTTCCCTTTTTCTTGGATGCTCAGGCGGATCAGATGACACTAATCACGGTACCATCTCAATGAAATTTAATGGCGAACAAATCAGTGCAAGAGTGACTTCAGCTACCTTAACGTATATTGATGGTGCAGGCAAAAGGTTTGACATCTCAGCAGAAAACAATTCCAATACATTTCAAATTGCTATTGCAAGTACTTCTATGAATGAGGAATTTAATACTAATGAGTATACAGATGAGAACGCAAATCTAGATGACAATCAGGGATTATTTTATACTTCTTATAAAGTCGGTGGAAATACGTATGGAGAACACATGCCATCTGATGTGTCAATTTATAAAACACAGCAAGATATTAACAATAATGTGATTTCGGGAACCTTTACATCTGTATTGGAGAAAGTAGGAGAATTACAAGATCAAGTCAATACTCCTGATGAAATTGTAATTACTGAAGGAAAATTTAATAATATCAAATACGATGTTATTCAATAATAAAAAAAGCCATTCTGAGGAATGGCTTTTTTTTTATTTTACTGCAATCATGGAGATTTCAATGTTTACATTTTTAGGTAATGTAGCAACCTGGACAGTTTCGCGTGCTGGTGCATTTGATTCATCAAAATACTTTCCGTAAACCGCATTGATTCTGGCAAAATCCCCCATGTTCATGATGAAAATCGTGGTTTTGATTACATGATCAAAAGTCATATCCGCAGCTTCTAAAACCGCCTTCAAATTTTGCATTACTTGTTCGGTTTCTACTTCAATATTGTCTAAAACCAATTCACCATTGGCAGGATTAATGGCAACTTGGCCGGAAGTGTATAAGGTGTTTCCGCTCAAAATCGCCTGACTATATGGACCGATTGGAGCTGGAGCCTTTTCGGTAAAAATTACTTTTTTGCTCATTACTTTTTAATTTTATTTAAGATAGATGTATGTTTTAGTTAAGTGTTCTATCGGGTACACTGCGTTTGTCCCACTTAATATCGCTTAATACGGAAGAACTTATTCCGATGAAGAAATACCATGAAGCTCTGTCACCAAATGGATTCCAATTAAAATCCATTCTCCAGCTCAATAAATCTCTTTGAAATCTTAATTGAGTATAAGTAACTCCTTTTTGTACAAAATCATATCCGGATGAAGCTCCAGCCTTCCATTTTGGGGTAATGTCTACATCTCCGGATAACATTAATGAACTTTGTGTGATTTTGTTTTCTCTTTTGGTGTTGGAATAGGTAAGTGAGTAAGCAAGTCGTAAATCCCAAGGTAATTTTGCATTGTAAAAACCATCGAACTTTTCTTCCTTATCATCATCGTCGAACTGGCTGTTTCTGCGATCACTAAAATCGGTTGTAGTTCCGAATAAATTATCTTCTCGACCTCCATTTCTTAAACCTCTATTATTAAAAGAATTGTCATCTTTTGATTTTTGATTTCTATTGGTAAGCGAATAATTTAAATTGAAATACGCTCTTGTCATTCGGAATAAGCTTCCACCATTGTCAATGTTGAACATTTCCATTAATTCTCCATTCGAATTGATGGCATAAGGATTAAATGAAGCGCCAAAATTCATGTTCATTTTATTTTCAAATAAATCGATTCCACTTTTTACATTCAAATCGGACCATTTGTTTTTTAAAGCGTTCATGTTATAGCTAACATCAAAATTTAAATTTTTAAGTAAGTATATTTTTTTAGGCTCAACTTTTGTGGAGTCTTTATCTCTTACCTTAGCTTCGAACGTATTGTTTAATGAGAAATTGACGATATTACTCATACTATTTGAAGGTCCGCCAAAAATTCCTTTTTCGAATTTGTTGTAACGCGCTATATTACCAGCAGCATCAATAATATAATTATCATAATACCTATCAAATGAAGGAGTGTAACTATAACTAAGAGATGGACTCAATGTATGTCTAATGGCTTGAATTTTATTTTTTTCATTGAATTTGAAAGTTCCATAAATCGTAGTTCCTAATCCTGTTGAAAAATTATAAGTTCTAAAAGCAGCAAATCCATTTTTCTCAACATCTTCAACAGAATTTTCGGTGGTATTGAACCTTTTCTCAATAGTTTTCATGTACCATGTTTCCAGATAATTTGAAGTTGCTGAAACATTAATGTATTTGAAAAGCTTAAAATTGGTTGTTAAAGGAATAGTATGTTGCAAACCATTTTGAGCATTTCTAAACATCTCAGGTTTGAAAAATAAAGAATCAACTGTAGAAATTCTGTTTTCACCACGTACACTATAGTTAAGACTAAGATTTTTTATGATTCCCTTTTTAGTTTGGTTTTTTCCTGCGAAAGGGAAAAAACGATCAACGTTAGCCTGAAATGTTGGCAAAGTCATGTTGATTACGCCTGTGTTTGTATTTTGTGAATGTGTGGCCGTTAAGGAAAGGTTTACTTGTGGAATAACATTAAACGTTTTGGAATAAGAAACAGAAGAGCTTAACGTATTATTCAAAAAGTTAGCATTATTCACTTGATTGAAAGAGCTTTGATAATATTTTTGACTTCCTAAATTTACTGAAGCTGAAAATCTCGAATTAGGTGTGGCTTTTGAATCTGGAGCATGGCTCCATTGAATATTGTAAAGGTTCGTTTTTGCATATCCAGGTAATCCTCTTTCACCTGTGATTTGATTTTCATATCTGAAATTGAAATTTCCTCTGAAACGATATCTTTTGGCATAACTGCTCTCAGCTCGGAAAGCGTAACTACCGTTTGTATAGTAATCACCTAAAAGGGCTAAATCAATTTTGTCACTTATCGCGAAGTAATAACCACCGTTTTGTAGAAAATAACCTTGTTGATTCGTTTGACCAAAAGTGGGAAGTATAATACCTGATGTACTTTCGTTCGTCATCGGAAAGAAAGCAAAAGGAACCCCAATTGGCGTTGGTACATCCGCAATAACTAAATTGGTTAAACCTGCTACGACTTTTTTTCCTGGTACTAATTTGATTTTTCGAGCAAGAAAGTAATATTCCGGATCGTCTAAGTTTTTAGAAGTAGTAAAACGGGCATTTTTGATAAAATATACAGAATCATTTTCTCTTTTAGTAATTTCACCTTTAACTCTGAATTCACCTTGATCAGTTCTAGAGTTCCAAATTAAAGCTTTCTTGGTTTTAAAATTGAATCGAATAGAATCAGGTTCGACAATATTTTGCCCTTGCTTGAATACAGGATATTGAGAAGGACCACCAGCCGAATCTTTAATTTTACCGGCATAAACTTCATCTTTTTCGTAATCAATAACGATGATACCCGACTTCAGTTCGATGTCTTTATAATATACTTCAGCTTCGTCAAAAAGTGTGATTTGCTTCTTTTTTTGATTAATTTTTGCGTACTTCTTGGATTTGTATTTTATTTTTCCATCCAATAGAGGTTTCTTTTTTTTGACAGAATCACTTTTAATTGTGTCTTTATTGGTAACAACATTCTTTAAACCAATATTTAGGCTATCTTTCTGTTTATCAGTAGATATTGAATTGTTTTTTTTAGGTAACTCTTGAGAATAAGTTTTTGAAACACCAAGAGTTAATAAAATTGGTAATAAAACGATATGAAATAAGTTTGTACGCAAAGCTATAAATGCTATTTTTGTAAAAATATGGCTTAATTTTTGAAGTGACAAACTTACATCTATTTTTAAAAATAATTAAGCATTTAATAAAATTATAACCTTTGGGTCTATATAAAAGATATTGATATGAAAATGACAGTAATTAAAAAGGCTTTATCGATTGTATCGCTAATTTTAGTTTCATCCGCTTTTGCACAAACCAATACAAAATTTAAAGTAACACTTGATGCAGGACATGGTGATCATGATTTTGGAGCAGTTTACCACGGATTTGTTGAAAAAAATATTGCATTAGGAGTTGTGCTTAAACTGGGAAAAATTTTGGAACAAGATCCGTCTATTCAAGTAAATTATACTCGTAAGTCGGATGTGTTTGTAGATTTAGTGGAAAGAGCAAATATTGCCAATAGAGCTGATGCCAATTTATTTGTTTCCATTCACTGTAATGCCAACAAAAACACGGAGGCTTATGGCACGGAAACGTATGTAATGGGACTTTCGAAAAGTGCTTCAAGTTTAGAAGTTGCGAAAAAAGAGAATGCCGTAATTACTTTAGAGGATAACTATAAACAAAAGTATGCAGGATATAACCCGAATTCACCAGAATCTTTAATTAGTGCAACAATAATTCAGGAAGAATATCTTGATCAAAGTATTGAATTTGCACACCGTGTTCAAGATAATTTTGATGTGAAGTTGAACAGAAAAGTGCGTGGTGTTAAACAAGCTCCTTTCATGGTACTGCACAAAGCATTCATGCCGAGAGTTTTGATTGAAATGGGATTTATTTCAAATAAAGATGAAGGTGCTTATTTAAATTCGGAAGAAGGTCAAATAAATGTTGCAAAATCTATCGCAGATGCTATTTTTAGAATGAAAGTAGATCATTTTGGAGGAACTGTGCCAGTATTGGATATTCAGAAATCGGAAAGACCGGTTAAAAAGGATTCGATCAAAAAAGTGGTTGAAAACAAACCGGCAAAAGAAACTCTAGTAGTAAAGGAAACAACCAAAGAAGCAATCAAAGCGGTAGAAAATAAAACTTTGGCAATAAATAAAAACAAACCTGTTTATAAAATTCAGATTAAAGCAAGTAAAAATTTAATTGAATTGAAATCAGAAAATTTTAATGGTTTGGACAATATTTCTATGCTATTAGAAGGTGATTATTACAAATATTTGTATGGAGAAACTAATGACTATGAAGCTTCTAAAAAACTTTTGGCAGTTGCTAAAACAAAGGGATATGATTCTGCATTTATAGTTCCTTTTAAAAACGGAATTAAAATTTCATTGAACGAAGCAGTAAAGAATAAGTAATTGAAAGCTTTAAATTATTAATTTTGCTTAAAACAAGACGATTTTGAAATTAACAAGAGAAATTAAAACCGCAATACTGGTTATTGCGTCACTTTTATTATTTATTTGGGGATACAGCTTTTTAAAAGGAAGCAATCTGTTTAATAATCATAAAAAGTTATTTGTAGAATATGATAATGTTGAAGGTTTGGCACCTGCGGCTCCCGTAACTATAAGTGGTAAAGTTATTGGTAAGGTTAATACCATAACACTAAACCCTAATGGAAAGCTTTTGGTCGAAATGCAAATCAACGAAGAGAGTTTTCCAATTTCAAAATCCAGCATAGCTCAAATTTATGAGCCGGGATTTATCGGAGGTAAACAAATTGCAATTATTCCTAATTTTGAAGATAAAACTTTAGCGGTATCTGGTGATAAACTCTCTGCAGATATAAAGCAAGGACTTACAGCTTCTTTAGGTAATAAACTAGCGCCAACGCAACAAAAAATTGACGGATTGGTAACCAACGCTGATAAATTAATGATTAATGTTAATAGTGTTTTGGATGAACAAACCAAAGCGAATATCAAAGCTAGTATTAATCAGCTTAGTAAAACATTGACAGAATTAAACAAAGCCACTGCTCAAGTTAATGCGTTGATGACTGAAAATAATCAAAAAATCAGCAATACTTTAACCAATGCTGAAAAAGCATCTGGAAGTATGGCTAAGATTACTTCTGATCTTGAAAAAGCAAAGCTTTCAGAAACGGTTAATAATCTTGAAGCTACATTAGGAAATGTCAATAAAATGTTGGCAGATATGCAATCGGGCAAAGGAACTATGGGGAAATTAATGAAAGATGATGCACTTTATACTAATTTATCCAAAACATCAAAAGAATTGGAGTTATTACTACAAGATGTACGTCTACACCCAACACGCTATGTGAACGTTTCAGTTTTTGGAAAAAAAGAGAAACCTTATAAAGCGCCGGAAGAACAACCTAAATAAGAAGTAAACAGACCAAAACATAACCAAATAAACCAATATGAATTATTTAAGTAGTATCGTATTTTTAATCATTCTTGCTGTAGGAGGAGGTTTCTTTGCTAAAAATGTAAAGAAAATCATCCGCAATATTAAATTAGGAAAACAAGTAAATCGCTCCGATAATTCTTCCGAAAGATGGAAGAATATGGCGCTAGTGGCACTTGGTCAAAAGAAAATGTTTACACGCCCAGTTCCGGCTTTGTTGCATTTTGCATTGTATGCTGCTTTTATGATTACTCAAATTGAATTACTTGAAATTTTAGTTGATGGGGTTTTTGGAACTCATCGTTTTTTCAAACCTGCTTTAGGAGGTTTTTATACGTTCTTGATTAGTTTTATTGAAGTTTTGTCTTTATTGGCTTTGATTGCAACTGTTGCCTTCTTGTCTAGAAGAAATTTATTGAAATTACCACGTTTAAATAAATCAGAATTGTTAGGTTGGCCGATGAAAGACGCAAATTTGATTCTGATCATGGAAATTGTATTGGTTTGCTGTATTTTCACGATGAATGGAACTGATGAAGTGCTTTACAATATGGGGAAATCGCATTTTGAAGGACAAGGCTCTTTTAATTTTGCAGTTTCTCAACATTTAGGACCAGTTTTATTCGGCTCTTTAAGTGAAGGAACTTTACACCTGTTAGAAAGAGTAGGGTGGTGGGGGCACTTTATGATGGTAATGGCTTTCCTTAATTATTTATATTATTCGAAGCATTTGCATATTATTTTAGCATTCCCAAATACTTACTTTGCCGATTTGAATCCACTGGGGAAATTTGATAATCTGGAAAGTGTAACAAACGAAGTGAAATTAATGCTAGATCCTAATGCTGATCCTTTTGCTGCAGCTCCAGTAGATGCTGATGCAGTTCCAAGTAAATTTGGTGCTTCGGATGTTCAGGATTTAAACTGGGTACAACTGTTAAATGCCTATACTTGTACAGAATGTGGGCGTTGTACTTCATCATGTCCTGCAAATCAAACTGGAAAAAAATTGTCTCCACGTAAAATTATGATGGATACTCGTGACCGTATGGTGGAAGTAGGGGATAATATGGATAAAAATAAAGGTGTCTTTATCCCTGATGGAAAATCTTTGTTGAACGATTATATCACTCAGGAAGAGCTTTGGGCTTGTACATCATGTAATGCATGTGTGGAAGAATGTCCTGTAAATATCAGCCCGCTTTCCATTATTATGGATATGCGTCGTTACTTAGTAATGGAACAAAGTGCGGCTCCAATGTCATTAAACGCAATGATGACGAATATTGAAAACAATAGTGCACCTTGGCAGTACAGCCAAATGGATAGATTAAACTGGAAAGACGAGCAATAATGAATACACAAGATTTAGATAAGAATTTACTTGCAGCGTCTGAGGATGGTCATGCAATCAGTCCCATCTTGCCTGAAGGAATTAAAAATTATTTAATTGATATTGATGGAACTATCTGTGACGATATTCCCAATGAAGAACCGGAAAGAATGTTGACAGCTGCGGTATATCCGGATGCTTTGGCTACTTTGAATAAATGGTATGATGAAGGACATATTATCTTCTTCTTCACTTCAAGAACAGAAGCGCATAGAGAATATACGGAAATTTGGTTGAAACAACACGGTTTTAAATACCATGGTATGATTATGGGTAAACCACGAGGTGGAAATTACCATTGGATTGACAATCATTTGGTAAAAGCAACCCGATACAGAGGGAAATTTACCGATTTAATCGAAAAACAAGTAACCATCGAAGTCTTTGACGACGAAAACGAGAATAGTTAAACCTAACCAAAGATTAAACATAAATTGTATGTCAGAAAATTTAATAGTGCCTACAATGGCCGAAATGTTAGCTCAGGGAAAACAGCCGGAAGTTTTATTTTGGGTAGGTTGTGCAGGAAGTTTTGATGATAGAGCTAAAAAAATCACTAAAGCATTTGTTCGTATATTGAACAGAGCAAATGTTGAATTTGCAGTATTGGGTACTGAAGAAGGTTGTACTGGTGATCCTGCAAAAAGAGCAGGTAATGAGTTTTTGTTTCAAATGCAGGCATTCATGAATATTGAAGTACTTAATGCTTATGAAGCTAAAAAAATTGTAACGGCTTGTCCTCACTGTTTTAATACGTTAAAAAATGAATACCCTGAATTGGGTGGAAAGTATGAAGTGGTTCATCATACGGAATTTTTAAAAGAATTATTAGACGCTGGGCGCTTGACTATTGAAGGTGGCCAGTTTAAAGGAAAAAAAATCACATTCCATGATCCTTGTTATTTAGGACGTGCCAATAAAGTGTATGAAGCACCACGCGATTTAATTGAAAAATTAGATGCCGAATTGGTAGAAATGAAACGTTCTAAAGCAAACGGTTTGTGCTGTGGAGCTGGTGGAGCGCAAATGTTTAAAGAACCAGAAAACGGTGATAAAGACATCAACGTAGAAAGAACTGAAGATGCACTGGAAACTAAAGCTGAAATTATTGCAGCCGGTTGTCCATTCTGTAATACGATGTTAACAGACGGAACTAAAGCCAAGCATCGTGAACACGATGTCAAAGTACTTGATGTTGCCGAATTGATTGCAAACGCACAAGATTTGTAAAATTTTTACTATTTATAGTTTACAATGCCAGAAGCACATTCTGGCATTTTTGTTTTTTACTTAATTTTCGTCGGTTTAATTTGTTTTTTGTCGATTTAATTGTTTTTTAACAAATTTTACGGTTTTTCATCGGGTAATTTATGAAGTTTGCTATTAAGGATGTAATTTTGAGTAACACAAATTTAAACAAAGGGTTATGAAAAAAAATTACTCATCGAAAATAGCATGCGTGGTATTCGTGCTTTTTTCACAAATGAGCTTTTTCGCTCAAGTTGGGATCGGAACTTCAACACCTTTATCGACACTTCATGTGGAAGGTACTATGAGAGTTTCAAACACTAGCAACACAACATCGACAACCAAGTTAACTGGTACTTGCAGCCAGGGAATTTTGGCTGATGTGAAAATTGGTAAGGGTCTTGCATTGTCATCCAATGAGTTGACTTCTAGTGTGAATACTGCTTTTTATGGGGTAGCTTCAGTTCCAATTATTACACCAGTATCCAATTATACTTTTGATAACCTGAATTTAAATCTTACTGGTGTAAATAGTGACGTGGTTATTTTTAGATTCACCGGAGCTACAGCTAACTTCAGTATTGCAGGAATTGCAGGAGGCTCAACAGGAAGACATGTAATTTTATACAATTCTTCTCCGGTAAATATGAAAATTGATCATTTATTGTCATCAACACCAGCAAATTCAATTGATACTATAGGTACATCAACCTCTACTTCTGGTATTGGTACTGTAGAAATGGTATACGATGGCTCCATTCAAAAATGGATTGTAATAGCAATCAGAGACTAGGTTTTTTTTATATTATTTTCTTTTTAGTTTGTTTATAGGTAGATAAACCATTGCGTCCCCAGCTCAATGGTTTATTTTTTTATGCTAAAAAATATTTAAGATTACTACATTATAATTCTAAAAGGCTATTTTTGTAATTTAGTTGGAAATTATGCTAGTAAACTTTGATACTTTACCCCTAGAATCCCGTATTTGGATTTACCAATCGAATAGAAAATTTACAGACGATGAAGTAGTTGAAATCGATGCTGCTTTACAAGATTTTGTGTCCAATTGGTCGGCACACGGAACGAGCCTTGAAGCTTCTTATGTTATTAAATACAATCGATTTATTATTTTCGCCGTAAACCAGGAAGTGCAAGCTGCTACAGGTTGTTCTATTGATAGCTCTGTTCAGTTTATTCAAAATTTAGAGAGCAAATACGAAGTAGATTTATTGGATAAAATGAATGTTACTTTTAAAAATGGTGAATTCATTGCTCACAAAACATTATTGGAATTTAAGAAAATGGCCAAAGATAAAGCGGTTTCTGGTTCTACCATTGTTTTCAATAATCTAATCAATACCATTCAAGAATTTAACGAATCATGGGAAATTCCAGCTGAAGACAGTTGGCATAGTCGTTTCTTTTAAAATATCATAATGAAAAATACCGGTTTTAAGTTACTTCTGATTTTTGCAATCACTTTTTTTGCTGTCAATTGTTCAGTCAATAAAAAAAGTGGTTTTAAAACTGTAACACCAGTTTCCGAAAATACAATTGTTCAAGAATTTAAAGATCCTTCTTTGGAAGGATTTAACTTGTTTGAAGATACTCCTAGTGAAAAAAAATGGGTAGATAGCATTTACAATTCATTGTCTTTTGATGAAAAATTAGGACAACTCTTTATGGTTGCGACCTATTCAAATAAGGATACCGTTCATTTTAATGCTATTGATAAACTCGTTAAAAAATATAAAATTGGTGGATTGATTTTCTTTCAAGGTGGTCCGGGACGTCAAGCGAAGTTAACGAATCGTTTTCAAGCTTCTTCGAAAGTCCCTTTGTTTATTGGTAATGATGCGGAGTGGGGTTTAAGTATGCGCTTAGATTCGACCTACAAGTATCCATGGAATATGACTTTGGGTGCTGTTCAGGATATGAAATTGATAGAAGATTTAGGCGGTCAAATGGCCAAAGAAGCCAAACGAATGGGGATTCAATTTAATTTTGCACCAGTTTTGGATATCAATACCAATCCGAATAATCCAATTATTGGTAACCGTTCCTTTGGTGAAAATAAAGAAGAAGTTACGAAAAGAGCGGTTGCTCTAATGAAAGGTATTCAAAATCAAGGCGTTTTTGCGACAGGTAAACATTTTCCGGGTCATGGTGATACAGAAACTGATTCGCATCATACTTTACCAATGGTTAATTTTACTGAAGAACGAATCAATGAAGTGGAACTGTATCCCTATAAAAAAATGTTTCATTTGGGTTTGGCTTCTGTAATGGTTGCGCATTTAAATGTGCCTAGTTTGGAACCAAGAGAAAATTACCCAACATCGATTTCTTACCATGTTGTCAATGATATTTTAAAAGACCAATTGAAATTTAAAGGGCTGATTTTTACCGATGCCTTAAATATGAAGGGTGCAAGTAACTTTAAAAAACCAGGAGAAATTGATTTGGCTGCGTTTCAGGCAGGTAATGATATTATGCTTTTCGCAGAAGATGTTCCAACAGCGATACAAAAATTCACCCAAGCCTATAATGATACTTTAATTACTGACGAACGTATCGAGCATTCCGTCAAAAAGATATTAAAATTCAAATACAAAGCGGGGTTAAATCATTACAAACCGATTGATTTGACCAATATTGCTAAGGATATTAATACGCCTTACAGTAACGGACTTTTGTATAAATTGTATGAAAATGCAGTAACGGTAGTAAAAAACGAACATCACACTTTACCACTGACTAATTTAGCCAAAACTAAGATTGCATATATTAAATTGGGTGATGATTCCGGTAATAAATTTTTGACCACAATCAAAAAATATACTGAAGTAACAGAAGTAGCTCATCAAAATATAGATAGTTTGAACCTTGAGTTGAAAGGCTATGATAAGGTTATCATTGGCTTTCACGTTTCGGACAAAACATGGTGGAAAAAGCATGAATTTTCTGCAAAAGAAATTGAATTAATAGATAAAATTGCTCAGAATCATCATGTAATTTTAAATGTATTTTCAAAACCCTACGCTTTAATGCCTTTGAAAAACATGGACCACATAGAAAGTATTGTGGTTTCCTATCAAAATGGTGAAGTGGCACAGGAAGTTTCTGCTGAGATTTTATTCGGTGCTTTAGGTTCCAAAGGAAAACTCCCGGTTTCTATAAATGATGAGTATAAGGTTGGCCACGGATTGGAAACTCAAAAACTGAATGTTTTAGGTTTTACAAATCCTGAAACAGTGGGTATGAATTCGGAAAAATTGAAGGAAATCGATAAAATCGTTAATCAAGCAATTGTAGATAAAATTGCTCCGGGTGCTCAAGTTTTAGTTGCTAGAAAAGGAAAAGTTATTTATCAAAAGTCTTTTGGATATCATACTTATGGAAAAGATATTAAAGTAAAAAATTCTGATATCTATGATATTGCATCTCTTTCTAAAATTATCGGAACACTCCCAAATGTAATGTTGGATTATGATGATAAAAAAATCACCATGAATACTACTTTGGGTGAAATGGTAAAAAAAGCAAGAGGAACAGATAAAGACTCTATTGTGTTTAAAGATTTATTAACACATTATGCACGTCTTCAAGCCTGGGAACCCTTTTATAAAGCAACTATCGATTCGATTACAAAACAACCTTTAAAAAAATACTATCGTAATACAGCATCTAAAGGTTTCGAAATTCAAGTGTCGGAAAATTTATTTCTCTCTAATTCCTACAAGGATTCCATTGTTGCCAAAATCATGAAAAGTAAATTACTTCCAAAAAAGGAGTACAAATACAGTGATTTTACATTTATCTTGCTGAAAGAATATCTAGAAACGCATCATAACAAATCTTTAGATCAATTGGCTCAGGAAAATTTCTTTTCAAAATTAGGAATGTCGAGTACAACTTACAATCCGTTGCAAAAGTTTGACATGGATGTTATTCCGCCAACTGAAAAAGATACTTATTTTAGACATGACGTGGTCCAAGGATATGTACATGATATGGCAGCTGCTATGCAAGGCGGTGTTGCTGGACATGCTGGATTATTCTCAAACAGTATAGATATTGCTAAAATGATGCAGCTTTTCTTGCAAAAAGGAAATTATGGAGGTGTTCATTATTTTTCTGAACAAACCTTTGATGACTTTAATACATGCCATTTTTGCGTAGAAGGGAATAGGAGAGGCATTGGCTTTGATAAACCACAACTGAAAGGTGATGCCCCTACTTGCGGCTGTGCCTCACTTTCAAGTTTCGGTCATACTGGTTTTACAGGTGGAATTGCTTGGGCCGATCCAGAGAAAGAAATTATTTATGTTTTTTTGTCGAATAGAACCTACCCAGATAGTAATGCTGTAAATAAGCTTTCCAAAGAAAATATCCGCGAAAAAATACAACAAATAATCTACGAAGCGATTCTAAATTAATACGTTAATTTTAACCAAAAATTAAGTACGAGTTTTTTTTTATTGCCTAAATTCGTAACATGAAAATTGCAATAGTTTGTTACCCAACTTTTGGAGGTAGTGGAGTTGTAGCTACTGAATTAGGCTTAGAATTAGCCCGTCGTGGACATGAAATTCACTTCATTACTTACCGACAACCAGTGCGTTTGGCATTGTTAAATCCGAATGTACATTACCACGAAGTAAACGTTCCTGAATACCCTTTGTTTCATTATCAGCCGTATGAATTGGCTTTGTCCAGCAAATTGGTTGATATGGTGAAGTTATATAAAATCGACTTACTTCATGTGCATTATGCTATTCCGCATGCCTATGCCGGTTATATGGCAAAACAAATGCTGAAAGATGAAGGAATTAGAATACCTATGGTAACTACACTTCACGGAACAGATATAACCTTGGTAGGAAATCATCCATTCTATAAGCCAGCAGTAACTTTTAGTATCAATAAGTCGGATGTGGTAACATCGGTTTCACAAAGTTTGAAAGACGATACAGTTCGTTTGTTTGATTTGAAAAATGAAATTGTAGTAATTCCGAACTTTATCGAAATCGACGAAACCATAAAAGAAAATGTTACATGTAAACGTTCTGTTATGGCGAAATCCGAGGAACGCATTATTACGCACATTAGTAATTTTAGAAAAGTTAAAAATATTCCAGATGTAGTCAAGGTTTTTTATAAAATTCAACAAAAAATTCCAGCTAAATTGATGATGGTTGGTGACGGTCCAGAAAAAAGAGTGGCAGAAGAATTATGTGAAAAATTAGGTATTCAAGATAAAGTAATCTTTTTTGGTAACAGTAATGAAATCAATCAGATTTTAAGTTATTCCGATTTATTTTTGTTGCCTTCCGAAACCGAAAGTTTTGGTTTAGCAGCGTTGGAAGCCATGGCATGTAGTGTTCCTGTTGTTTCGAGTAATACGGGTGGACTTCCTGAAGTAAATATTAATGGAATTTCGGGATATTTAAGTAATGTAGGTGATGTTGAAGATATGGCAGTAAATGCTTTGAAAATACTTACTGATGATGCCATTCTAGCTCAATTTAAAACCAATGCTTTGGAAACTGCGAAACAATTTCAAATTGATAAAATTGTTCCAAAATACGAGGAGGTCTATCATCAGGCACTCAATTCAATAAAAAGTAAAAAGCCTTCTTTTTAGAAGGCTTTTTAATTATTAGAAACGGTATCTGATACCTAAAGCGATATCTGGACCGAAATCATCTTCTAATTTATCACCAAAATAAAATTCAGGTCTAAAGTCTAATGATAATTGGATAGGCACATCAAAATTGTATTCAATTCCGATATCTCCAGCTGCAAAAAGAACAGCTTCACTGTTGCCTTCATATCTATTCCCTCCAATGTAGTAATCATCAGTACTCCATGTACCTATACCAGCCCCAACTCCAGCGTACCAGTTGAAACCTCCATCAATGTTCCAAACCCATTGGTACAAACCTGCTAATTTCAAAGCGTCTACATGATTGCTGGTTCTCCATCCTAAATCAAATTCTAAACGGTTTTTCTTAGATAATCCTCTTTGATATGAAATTTCCCCACCAAATCCGTCATTATCACCCAAACGTAAACCTAAAGCGTTTTTGGAAATGTCTTGTGCTTGTGCACTAAATGCTAAACCTAATAACATAAAGGCAGATAAAAATAATTTTCTCATGATTTTTTTTGTTTAGTTTTCATTAACGAAAGTAAATTTACAAATATTGTTCCCGAATCAAAATTTTATACCGTAAAAAGCAACTGTTTTTATGATATTTAGAGAAAATAAATGCAATTACATATATTTCATGTTGATAATCAAAGGTATAGCATTTTACAGGGATGATTTTACAAAATTTTAGAGATTTGTTATATTTTTAGAATGTTACAAATTGGTTAAGTTTTCCAACTTTAAACTTTAAAAGATTGATTAGAAATCTTATTTTTGTTTTCAAACAAATAAAATGGCTGGAAATTCATTCGGGACTATATTCAAGATAACCACTTTTGGCGAATCTCACGGGGAAGCTTTGGGTGGAATTATCGATGGTTGTCCTCCGGGTATCGACTTGGACTTTACTGCAATTCAAACAGAAATGCAAAGACGTAAACCAGGTCAGTCAACTATCGTTACACAACGTAAAGAAGAAGACGAAGTACAATTTTTATCAGGAATCTTTGAAGGAAAAACTACCGGTACTCCAATCGGTTTCATTGTTCCCAATACCAATCAGAAATCAGACGATTATTCCCATATTAAAGATACCTATCGCCCCAGTCATGCCGATTATGTCTACGAACAAAAATACGGAATTCGCGATTACCGTGGTGGTGGACGTAGTTCTGCACGTGAAACGGCCAGTAGAGTAGTAGCTGGAGCTATTGCCAAACAGGTAATTCCGAATATAAAAATAACAGCTTTTGTTTCCTCCGTGGGTGAGATTTTTATCGACAAACCGTATCAGGATTTAGATTTTTCAAATATTGAAGCGAATCCGGTGCGTTGTCCTGATTTAGCAGCTGCCGATAAAATGGAGCAATATATTAAGGAGATCAAAAAACAAGGTGATACTGTTGGCGGAACCGTTACGTGTGTCATTCAAAATGTGCCGATTGGATTGGGTGAGCCGGTTTTTGATAAACTGCATGCCGAATTGGGAAAGGCAATGCTTTCCATTAATGCTGTAAAAGGTTTTGAATACGGTGGTGGTTTTTGTAGTGCCAAAATGAAAGGTAGCGATCATAATGATTCTTTTAATGAAGACGGAACCACTAAAACTAACCTTTCCGGTGGAATTCAAGGCGGGATCAGCAATGGAATGGATATTTACTTCCGGGTGGCTTTTAAACCGGTTGCAACACTTTTGCAAAAGCAGGAAGTCTTAAACAATAAAGGAGAACTGATAGAACAACAAGGAAAAGGAAGACACGATCCTTGTGTTGTGCCCAGAGCAGTGCCTATCGTGGAAGCAATGGCAGCTATGGTTATGACCGATTTTTACTTACTAAACAAAATTTACCAAACAAAATAATGAATCATAAAGCCAATTTACCGGAAAAGAAAAAAAACATTTTTTCGAATTTAACTGTACAAATTTTAGTAGCAATGCTTTTGGGAGCAGTGTTAGGAATATTTGTTCATAATAATTATCTGCCAGAAACAGCAAAAGAATTTAGTGGGTATATTAAAATGCTTGCGACAATATTTATTCGTTTGGTACAAATGATTATTGCTCCGCTAGTATTTACCACATTGGTTGTGGGTATTGCCAAATTGGGTGACATCAAATCTGTGGGGCGAATCGGTGGTAAAGCATTGGGATGGTTTTTTACCGCTTCGTTTATTTCATTATTGATAGGAATGTTCTGGGTTAATCTTTTAGAACCAGGAACTGGATTGAATTTATCGGATGTTGATTTATCAGCCGCTTCAGAAGTGACTGAAAAAACTCAGCATTTTTCTGCTCAGAATTTTGTGGAGCATATTATCCCCAAAAGTGTGGTTGAGGCAATGGCGACTAATGAGATATTACAAATTGTAATTTTCTCTATTTTCTTCGGATTGGCAGCTGCATCTATAGGAGATCACTCTAAATCGGTTATTAATGCATTGGATAAAACTTCACATATCATTTTAAAAATGGTAAACTATGTGATGAAATTTGCTCCTATTGGTGTTTTCGGAGCGATTGCCGGGGTTTTTGCTATTCGTGATTTGGAAGAATTACTGTTTACATATGCCAAATATTTTGGTTCATTCTTGGTAGGAATATCTTCACTTTGGATCGTTTTGCTTTTAATTGGGTTTTTGTTTTTGAAAAACAGAATGATGGTGTTATTGAAGCATATAATTAGTCCATTATTTATTGCATTTGGTACTACAAGCAGTGAAGCGGTTTTTCCTAAATTAACTGAGGAATTAGAACGTTTCGGAGTAAAAGACAAAATTGTATCGTTCATGTTACCTTTAGGTTATTCGTTTAATCTAGACGGAAGTATGATGTACATGACTTTTGCCAGTATTTTTATTGCGCAAGCCTACGGAATTCCTTTAGATCTTGGAACGCAAATGACGATGCTTTTGGTGTTAATGCTAACCAGTAAAGGAATTGCCGGTGTACCAAGAGCGAGTTTGGTTGTGGTTGCTGCAACCTGTGGAATGTTCGATATTCCGGTGGAAGGAATCGCATTAATTTTACCTATTGACCACTTCTGTGATATGTTCAGAAGTGCAACAAATGTTTTAGGAAATGCTTTAGCGACTTCAGTTGTAGGTAAATGGGAAAAAGAATAATGACCAGATATACAAAATAAAAAAGCGACCAATTGGTCGCTTTTTTGTTATAAAAATTTAGCCTTTAATTCGGGTGTGGGATTCATACAAGATTCTTTTTTACCATACCACTTGTATCTGTTTTTAGCAATATAATCATATACAATATCACTGATTTTGGAAGGGAAATACTTGAATATTGAAAGTAAACTGACAAATCCACCAAGTGTACCAGCTATTCTAATCGCTGCAGCCGATTTGTAATAATAAGCTCTTCCGGGTTCATACAATACAATACTATCTATATTTCTCTGGGAAATACCTAAATGTTTGATTATTTTTTGTCCAAGTTCAGATTGTAATGCTACAAATCGGTACAAATCATTTTTGTCATGTTTGATAACATATTGAACGGAGGTATTGCACAAATTGCATACACCATCAAAAAGAATTATTTTTTTATCTTGTGGTATTCCTTCCATATTACTTAGGCTGTATATATTCCAATTGGTCTAAACTTACTTTTGAAGTAAAGATACCATAATTCACTGTAGCTTTATTTTTTTCAATTGTATCAATCGTACCGATTGATTTCCCATCAATCATACGCACTCGATCGCCAACCTTAAGTATTACTTTAGGTTTATTTTCTTCTTCAATTTTAGCTTTTAGTTTCTTCTCTTTCTTTTCCTTGCGAATTTCTTCAACTTTAACTTGAACTTCTTCGATGACTTTTTTAACAATGACTTCTTTCTCTTTCTTCTCTTTTACAGTCAATTTTTTTCGCTTCGAATTTTCAATTTCAACCATTTTTAAAAATTCACCGATTAATTCTTTCTTATTTTTATTATTGAAATATTTCTCGGAGATATCATCGATTTTCTGACCCATATAGACCAAACGCTGATTAGCATCAAACAATTCTTGGTAGCGTTCTAACTTGTCTTGGATTTTAGCATTGATGTTTTCCATCTTTTTGCTTTCTTCTCTAGCCTTGGTTTCTTCTTCTTTTAAATTTTGAGAAGTTTTTTCCAATTTAGAACGTTCCTTTTGAAGATTGGCAATGGTTTTGTCAAAACGTACTTTACCACCTTCAATTTTCTTTTTGGCTCTGTTGATTAAACCATAAGGTATTCCATTCTTTTGCGCTACCTCAAAAGTAAAGGAACTTCCAGCCTGACCAAGAACTAATTTGTACATAGGTTCCAATGATTTTTCGTCGAAAAGCATATTCGCATTCGTTGCAAAGGGCAATTCGTTTGCCAGCATTTTCAGGTTGGAATAGTGTGTTGTAATAATCCCGAAAGCTTCACGATGATAAAACTCTTCAAGAAAAACTTCTGCTAAAGCACCGCCCAATTCGGGATCGGATCCAGTACCAAATTCATCAATTAAAAACAACGTTTTATCATTGCACTTCTTGAGAAAGTAGTTCATGTTTTTCAATCGGTAACTATATGTACTTAGATGATTTTCAATGGATTGATTGTCACCGATATCTGTCATGATCCGATCAAACAAACAGGTTTCACTTCGTTCATGTACAGGAATTAACATACCCGACTGAAGCATTAATTGCAATAATCCAACCGTTTTCATAGATATGGTTTTTCCACCAGCATTCGGTCCGGAAATCACTACAATTCTGTTCTCGGGATTAAAATCAAAGGTTTGTGGATAGGTAATTTCCTTTTTGATTTTATTGGTCAAATACAAAATAGGATGGTACGCCTCTCGGAAATATATTTTGCGTTCTTCCGTGATAGTTGGCAATAATCCATTTATTTTTCTGGCGTATTTTGCCTTCGCGGAAATAACATCAATATCGCTTAAAAACTCTTGATATTGAATCAATAGGGATAAAAACGGACGAATTGAATTGGTCAAATTCTTTAGAATTTTGATGATTTCTTCACGTTCTTCGTATTCTAAATTAGCCAATTCTCTTGAGTAGCGTAATGTTGCTTCGGGTTCGATGTAGGCAATGCTTCCGGTTTTAGAACTTCCTAAAATAGAACCTTTCACTTTTCTTCTGTACATTGCTAAAACGGCAAGAACGCGTCGGTTTTCTACGACGGTTTCTCTGATTTCATCCAAATAGCCTAAAGAATTATATTGACTCAAAGCCAATCCGAAACTTTGATTTACTTTGCCGCGAATCGCATTCATATTACGACGAATTTCCAGTAAATCAGGAGTCGCATCGTCTTTGATTTCGCCATATTTATCGAGAACTGCATCGATACATTTAGTAATATCTTTTGTGATTTCTATCGCACTTGATTTCAAATGTAAAGCAGGATAATAATCCTGAAATTTCTTTAAAAACTGCAATAAAAGATTCGTGTTTTCAGATATGGAGTGGATTTTTCGAAAACTTGCCAATTCTAAAAAACTATCTTCAATGGCTAAGAATTTAATTTCGTTTGTAATGGGTTCAAAACCGTGATTAGGTAAAGCGTTATTGTTGTCAAACGAAGCTCTATATTCTGAGGTTTGTAAAAGAGATTGCATTAACTCCTCTTTGTCTCTTAAGGGGGCAATATGCTGTGCTTTTTCATTCCCGATATCGGTGATGCAAAGTTCTGCAATGGTCTCCAGAACAGTTTGAAATTGTAAGTCTTGTAGGGTTTTAGTATGTATTGAAATCATTTTTAACAGAAAGTGATAAAGTAAGCAAAGTTACAAAGATTCAAAGTAATATATTTGCTTAAAATTCACAGAAAATGCAGATTAATGTACACTCTTCTTGGTACTCTTTTTTCGAAACCGAAATGCAGAAAACTTATTTTAAAGAATTGATGTTAGAGGTTGATGCAGAATACCAGAATACTATTTGTTTTCCGCCGAAAGAATTGATTTTTAATGCATTTAACCAGTTTGAATTAGAGGATTTGAAGGTAGTAATAATTGGACAAGATCCTTATCATGGAGAAGGAGAGGCAAATGGTTTGTGTTTTTCTGTCAATGATGGAGTGGCAATTCCGCCGTCATTAAAAAATATTTTTACAGAAATCAATAGCGAATATGATCGCGTTTTTTTTCCTACATCGGGTAATTTGGAACATTGGGCAAAACAAGGTGTTTTGTTGTTGAATGCTTCATTGACTGTTCGCAAAGATATGGCTAATAGTCACAAACATTTGAAATGGAATGTATTCACTGACAGTGTCATTCACTACCTTTCCGATACTACTAAAAATGTTGTGTTTTTACTTTGGGGAAGTTTTGCTCAAAAAAAAGGCTCCAAAATTGATCGTGAAAAGCATTTGGTTTTGGAGAGCGGCCATCCATCACCATTGAGTGCGAATCGAGGTTTTTGGTTTGGGAATGATCATTTTAAACAAACCAATTTTTATTTGGAAGAAAAAGGGAAAATCGGGATTGAGTGGTAATGCTTTAGTAATGAATAACTTATTGAGAAATAAATTGAAAATGAAAATTAAAAAAAATATTTATACACTACTTTTTTTGGTGATTACATCTGTAAGTTATACCCAACAATTTATTGAAAGTCCGTATCAAACAGATTCCTTATATGCCAAACTAAAGATACGAACTATTAAGGAAAATGTAAGTATGACTTATGGGACTGCTGATATTTCCTATTTTAAAATCACAACCTTTAATAAGCTAGGTCAACCTTTGCTTTCGAAAAAGGTTAATTACAGAACGAATGTTCCCGTTACTAAAATTGGTGAATATAGCTATAATGATAAAAGATGTATAAAATTCAATTCATTTGAAAATGGAAATATTGACAGATACACGGTATATAGTTACGATGCAGTATCTGGAAAATTAAGCAAAGAAGAAAGATTCGACTCGAAGCAGCAGAAAGTCAGCGAAACGAACTATTTATTCAACTCAACAGTAGTAGAAAAGACGGATTTCCTCAGTAATCAATTGTTTAAAAAAACAATAAAAACTTACGAACCGAATTGGCTGGAAAGAGAAGTAACTCATGTCCAATTTCGAAATGGTGTCGAATCAGATCGCTTTTCAATAATGAGTAAATATGAATGGCAGAAGAATGAAACGGTTTTAGTTGAGTTCAAAACCGGTAAAAAGTTCTACGTAAAAAATAAATACTATTTCGATACCAATAAACTGTTATTGGAAAAGGAATTTTTTGACAAATCCATAAAACAAAAGTATGAGTATTTTTATGAGAAGGATATTAAGGAAAAATTGATTAAGAAAGTATTTCTTGATGAAATAGGCAAAAAGATAGATAGTCTAAAAGCCAGTAGAAAGTTTTATTATTATACGACCAATCAAATTTTTAATAACGGCTATATACTCGCAAAAAATATAGAAGGAAAGTTGCTTTCTAAAGTTGAATGTTTTGATATGGATTATCTTATTTTGGATGGGAAATGCATTATGTATTATCCGAATGGTAAATTAAAATTAGAAGCTTTTTTCAAAATGAATCAATTACAGGGAGAGCTTAAAGGGTACGATGAAAATGGTATTTTAATTCGATTGGAAATCTATGATGCTGGAAAATTAACATCCGGAAAATGTTTAGATGCTTCCGGAAAAGAAGTTGAGTTTACCCTTTTTGAAGTAAATAAAGCGGAATTAGGTGTTGAAAATTAATGGTTTAGAGGTTTTTTAAATTAATTATTCAGTGTCAACTGTCCTAAAATGGCTTCACTCATAAATTTTCCTCCAGGATAATAAGCTGTATAATCCAGATTTAGCCAAATCTGACCGTGTTCGTCAATATGGTAATGGATTTCTTTTCCCTTGCTTTCTTCTTTGAATAGAACATCGTGAATCAAATATACTACATTCTCCAAATCTCTTTTGGTTCCTATTAGCATTTCAGGATAGATGTGAGCATCAGTATGAATCAAACGAGGAACACCGCCTACAGCCTTAATTCCTGCAGCCATCAAAATAGCATGGTCGTCACAATCGCCGGAAAAATGCTGTAAAGATTCAGATGCCGAAGCGATATAATTGTTACCCAATGGATCGTTAACATAATTCCAATGGGTTTTAATTTCTTTGAAAACGGCAAAACATTGAATAATAGTTCTATAATCACGATAGCCTTTTTTTCCTTTACTATCGGTGAAGTGTTTTGTTGTGGCGTGTAAAGCAAAGTTTCGGACTTTTGGATTTTGAAAATCGATAGCATTAATAACCTTATATTTATTCGGAAAGGGAAGTAATTTGCTAATGATAATATCCTGTGGATAAGGGTTGTCACCCATGGTGTACATCATCGAACGGTAATCATCGTATACCCTGTAAAAACTATAGCCACCAAATAAAGTTCCGTACAACAATATTAAGGAGTAGATAAAAACGCCGATAATTAGGTATTTTTTGATTTTACGGAGTAACAGTTGGTATACAATAAGAATGGCAATGAAAAGTACAATGCGGTCAATTGGTATTTTTAGATCCAATTCTTGTAAATTCTGATGTGCAATTATGAAAGTTGGAATTGCTAACAGAATGTTCAACAAAAAGATAACAACCGTATCCCAAGGTCTTGGTACAGAAAGACGATCTTTATATTTGGCGTATAAATTTTGGAATGTAGTTGTTGTCATTGCTTTTAAAAAGGTAAAAATAACGAATTATTTAACTACCGATTCATAAGGCATTTTATTTTCAATTAAATTTAACGCTAACAATTGCTCCTGTACTTTATGAAATGTGTTTTTATCCAATTGTTTTTGTGACCAGCGAGTTAGCTTCAACCATTCTTGAATATCTGTTAGTTCTTGGTGATAACGGGAAGCTAAAGTTCTGTCGATACTCGGTATGATTTTAAATTCGGCTGTAGTATTGTTAATGATTTCCAAAATTAATTCTATTGTAGCTGAGTTGTTTTGTAAAAACTCGTTACGTACTGCAATCACAAAACAAGGCCATGGAGTAGGGCAGTCAGCAATCCTTCTGAAAGTGCCATTGTCTACCAGTGGTTTGGTCATAAAGCGTTCCCACATGAAATAATCTGCCTTGTTGTTTTTTAGGGCTTCCACTGCGCCATCAATAGTATTCACAATCTCAAACTCTAAATCAGATGTATTCCAATTTTGTTGTTGAGCATTCACATAACTCATTAAATGACTACCTGAACCAATTCTTGATATAGCAGATGTAGTTTTCTCTAAATCAGATAATTGCGAATAATTAGAGTTTGCATCAACATGGATTCCCCAAATTAAAGGGGATTGTACGTACACTTGAACAATTGAAGAATCATTTCCTGCTGTAATATCTTTGATGATACCTTCAGTAAGAATAACGGCAATATCTGTTTCATTGTTACGAAGCATTTGACACATTTTACCGGTTCCTTCGGGTACATCTGTCCATTGTAAATCGATACCGACTTGATCAAATTCACCATTTTCTATGCACAAATGCCAAGGTAGGTTAAAATGTTCCGGTACTCCGGCAATTCTTACTGTTTTCATTCTAAACGTATTTTAGTAAATCTATTATTTAATTGGAGGCGTACCAAACACATGGTACTTCATTATTCCAGATAAATTCGTTTTTGAGATTCAATCCAATTTTTTCTAAAATTCTTCTTGAACCCAAATTGTCAATATGTGCTGAAGCATATAAAACATCTACTTTGAGTTCGTTGAATGCGAAGTCGTACCAGGCTTTGGCTGATTCGTAAGCATATCCCTTTCCCCAAAATTCTTCACGAAAACGATACCCGATTTCATAAAAGTTGATATGGTTGTTTTCTTCTTCAGTGATGAATTTTATACCGGACCACCCAATAAATTCTCCGGTTTCTTTAAGTATAACAGCAAAGCGGGCGATACCATTATTTTTGTATTGGTTTTGAAGGTTTTCAATATAACCGATACTTTCTTCTAATGTTTTAACAGGATGGTTTCCCAAGTATTGATGTACATTCGGATTACTGTCCAATAAAAACATGCCTTCAGCATCAGTTAGTTCTATAGGTCTTAAAATAAGACGTTCCGTTTCTAATTTGATATTCATTACAATTTATTTTTCAAAAGATACCAATTGTATTCAATGTCTTTTGCAATATACTTGTTCTCAAATGTAAAACCAATGACTTTAAGCAAACTGTTGGAGGCAGTATTTTCGCTTTCAGCATAGGCATATATTGTTTTCAATTTCATTTCATTCCATCCGTAGTGAATCCAAAATAATGCGGCTTCTTTAGCATAACCTTTTCGCCAGTAATTTTCTGAGAATCGGTACCCTAAATCATAGAAGTTAGAATGTCCATTTTCTTCAATATCTCTAAATCTTAAACCGGAGAGCCCTATTAATTTGTTGTTTTCCTTTAAAATGACGGCATATCTACCAATACCGTTTTTTGAATATTCATTCCGAGTTTTATCGATCAATGCTTTGGTTTCCGATAATGTTTCTATCGGATTTCTCAAATATCGATTGACATTGGGATTATTATTCATTTCAAAGATATCATCGGCATCCGTAATTTTCAACGGGCGGAGTAATAGTCGGTCGGTTTCAAATAGTAAATCCATTTAAAAATCGGTTGGTGTACTATTCCTAAAATAAGCCAACATTAATACAACAATAAGCATTTCTACGGCTATTAATTTCCAATATTTCACTTCCTTTTTTTGGAAGTAATAATCTGAAAACCATAAAAGTACTGCTATAGTGGGGTATATTAAAAAATAAAGTAAACTCCAGTCAAAACCTTCAGCTGCCATTTGGAGCATAGGAATACAATACAATATTGAAAATACACCTATAATTCCTGATGTTATATTGAATGGAGTATACTTATAATTCATTTATTCCGATAATTTCTTCAATGTATACGCAATAAGAGCGTCAACCGCTTTGTATGGGTCGGCACTAAAAGTACCAGTTGCTCTATTGGCGATAATTGCATTTAATGATAAGGTTTCGTGACCTAAAAGCTTTCCAAGTCCATAAATAGCAGCAGTTTCCATTTCCAAGTTGGTCATTTGAGTGCCGTTGTAATTGAAGGCGTCCATTTTACTGTTCAGTTCTGAATCTTGAATATTCAAACGTAATACACGACCTTGTGGTCCGTAAAAACCTCCTGCCGTTCCTGTGAAACCTTTGTGGATTTCCTCACTTTCGATAAATTTCTCCAATTTTTCAGAGCAAGCAACTACATAAGGTCTTCCTTTACGTAAATCCCAATTGGTTTGTTCTACAAAAGCAGTTTCGATGTCTTTTTCAGAAATGTCGTCAATTAAATATGAACGCAACATATTGTCCAGACCCAATCCGTATTTTGACATTACAAAACTATCACAAGGAATATCTGCTTGCAAAGAACCCGAAGTTCCAATACGAATAATGTTTAGTTTAGTTAAATTTTCTTTGGGTTGGCGTGTCTCAAGGTCAATGTTAACCAAGGCATCCAATTCGTTCATTACAATATCAATATTGTCAGGTCCAATTCCTGTAGACATTACAGTGATTCGTTTCCCTTTTAACGTTCCTGTTTGGGTTTTGAATTCTCTTTTTTGTGTTGAAAACTCAATAGAGTCGAAGAATTGGGTAATTTTCTCTACACGATGTTGGTCACCAACAAAGATAATATCATGTGCAATATGTTCCGGTTTAAGGTTTAAGTGGTATACACTTCCGTCTGGGTTCAGAATTAATTCTGATGATTTAATTTCACTCATTATTGTATGTTTTATCCGCCTACGCGTTTTACTTTAAATCCTTTTTCTTTTAAAATAGTCATAATTTTATCACGGTAATCTCCCTGAATAATGATGCTCCCGTCTTTAAAACTTCCACCAACACTTAGTTTAGTTTTGATTTCTTTGGCTAAAAGTTTAAAGTCTTCGTCTTCACCTTCGTATCCTTCAATTATGGTGATAGGCTTCCCTTTTCTTTTTTCGTACTTACAAATCATTGGTTCCTTTTGAACGTATAATTCGTGTTCAGTTTCTTCAACTTCATCCGGTTCATTGGAAGGAATATGGTCAGGGAATAAATTTTTTAATTGGTCTTGTAAATCCATAGTAGTGTAAAATTACAAAAAAAGAAAAATCCCAAACCCCAAACAAGTTGGAATTTGGAATTTTAAATTATTGGAATTTATTATTTCTTGATCAATCCTAAATCAACCAAACGCTCATACAAGAATTCACCTGCAGTGATATCTTCATACAATTTTGGGTTGTTTTCATCGATACATTTGTCCAAACAGTTTAAAGACATGTCACCAACCGGGTGCATGAAAAACGGAATGGAAAAACGTGAAGTTCCCCACAATTCTCTTGGAGGGTTTACTACTTGATGAATAGTTGATTTTAATTTATTGTTGGTGTG
Source organism: Flavobacterium sp. MAHUQ-57 (assembly GCF_051908335.1). Lineage (NCBI taxonomy): Bacteria > Pseudomonadati > Bacteroidota > Flavobacteriia > Flavobacteriales > Flavobacteriaceae > Flavobacterium > Flavobacterium sp. MAHUQ-57. The sequence goes on from NZ_JBPZTE010000006.1 coordinate 414,804, forward strand.
ACGAGATAACATGTCGCCTACGTTAATTACTAATTCATCCGGTTCAGCAATGGCGTCAATCCATTGTCCGTCGTGATTTTGTACTTGTAAACCTTTTCCTTGCGCACCCATTAATAAAGTGATCAAGTTTATGTCACCATGAGCAGCAGCACGTACGGCACCGTCTTTGGGTTCGTCGGTAATAGGAGGGTAGTGGATTGGTCTTAAGATACTGTTTCCGTCTTTGATGTATTGATCAAAGTAGAACTCGTCTAGTCCAATGTAAATAGCCAAAGCTCTTAATACATATACACCGGTTTTTTCCAACATCTGGTAAGCTTCTTTACCTACCTGATTAAATTTTGGTAATTCGGAAACTTCAACATTGGCAGGATATTCTTCTGCATATTTTGAGCCTTCACTCACGTATTGGCCAAAGTGCCAAAACTCTTTTAAGTCACCTGCTGAACGACCTTTAGCATGTTCTTTACCAAAAGAAACATAACCTCTTTGTCCTCCAATACCAGGTATTTCGTATTTCTCTTTCACTTCTAGAGGTAAGTTAAAGAAATTACGAACTTCGCCGTATAAATCCTCAACCAATTTGTCATCTAAAAAGTGACCTTTTAGTGCTACGAAACCAATTTCTTCGTAGGCTTTTCCGATTTCATTTACAAATTTTTGTTTACGTACCGGGTCATCCGATAGGAAATCACGTAAGTCAACACTTGGAATGTTTTGCATTGTACTTAGTTTTTGTTAATAACTTTTTTCAGGATAAAACCTTGATTTGACAAATGTAAATATAAATAAATTATATCTATTTTAAAAGTTATTAACAATGGCAAAAAATATCACAAAACCCGTGTTATCTGTTATTTTTTTTTAATTTTGGGAGCGATTTAAAAACCATACAAAGAATGGACTTCGAAAGAAAGAACTTAACCAACGAGCAGCTTTTAGATTTATATAAAAAGTTACTGAAACCGAGATTGATAGAAGAGAAAATGTTAATTCTTATCCGTCAGGGTAAGGTATCCAAATGGTTCTCCGGAATTGGTCAGGAAGCAATATCTGTAGGTATTACTTCGGTTTTAGATAAAGATGAGTATATTTTACCGATGCACCGTAATTTAGGTGTATTTACAACACGTGATATTCCATTACACCGTTTGTTCTCACAATGGCAAGGGAAAAGAAACGGTTTTACCAAAGGTCGAGACCGAAGCTTTCACTTTGGCACACAAGAATACAAGATTATTGGTATGATTTCACATTTGGGGCCTCAAATGGGTATTGCCGATGGTATTGCTTTAGCGAACAAACTTCGTAAAAACGGCAAAGTAACTGCTGTATTTACAGGTGAGGGAGCAACTTCAGAAGGTGATTTTCATGAAGCGTTGAATATTGCTTCGGTTTGGGATTTACCGGTGCTATTTGTGATTGAAAACAATGGTTACGGATTATCAACACCAACCAATGAACAATACCGTTGCAAACAGTTGGCAGACAGAGGTGTGGGCTATGGAATGGAAAGCCATGTGGTAGATGGGAATAATATTTTAGAAGTGTATAATTTGATTGCCCAATTGAAAGCTTCAATGATAGAAAATCCTCGTCCTGTTCTTTTAGAGTTCATGACATTCCGAATGAGAGGTCACGAAGAGGCGAGTGGTACCAAATATGTGCCACAAGAATTAATGGATATGTGGGCGGAAAAAGATCCGGTAGAGAATTATAGAAAATATTTGAAACTGACTGCTGTACTTTCGGAAGAGGAAGATGAAGCAATTCGTACTGAAATCAAGAAAGAAATCGATACCGATTGGGCTAAAGTTCAGGAAGAACCTGAAATTGTTGCCGATCTGAATGAAGAATTAAACGATGTGTACCGTCCATGGGAATACGAGCAAATTGATCATTTTGATGAATTGGAAAATATTCGTGTGATTGATGCTATTTCTAATGGTTTGCGCCAGTCAATGGAACGCCATGACAACTTGGTTATCATGGGGCAAGACATTGCAGAATATGGCGGAGCATTCAAAATAACTGATGGTTTCGTAGCGGAGTTTGGAAAAGAACGTGTGCGCAATACGCCAATCTGTGAAAGTGCTATTGTATCGGCTGCCAACGGTTTGTCTATCAATGGCTTTAAAGCTGTAGTTGAAATGCAGTTTGCGGATTTCGTTTCAACTGGTTTTAATCCAATTGTCAATCTTTTAGCGAAACAACACTACCGTTGGCAGGAAAACTCCGACGTGGTAGTGCGTATGCCTTGCGGTGGTGGAACACAAGCTGGACCTTTCCACTCACAAACCAATGAAGCTTGGTTTACCAAAACGCCGGGATTAAAAGTGGTTTACCCTGCGTTTCCTTATGATGCGAAAGGATTATTAAATACTGCTATTAACGATCCTAATCCGGTGATGTTCTTTGAGCACAAACAGTTGTACAGAAGTATTTATCAAGATGTACCTAAAGATTATTATACATTACCATTAGGTAAAGCTTCGTTATTAAAAGAAGGAAATGATGTAACGATTATCTCTTTCGGAGCTGGAGTACATTGGGCCTTGGAAACATTGGCCAAAAATCCTGAAATATCAGCAGATCTATTGGATTTAAGAACCTTACAGCCATTGGATACGGAAGCTATTTACGCTTCAGTGAAGAAAACCAATAAAGTAATCATTCTTCAAGAGGACACTTTGTTTGGCGGTGTAGCGAGCGATATTTCTGCGATGATTATGGAAAATTGCTTCGAACACTTAGATGCTCCTGTTCGCAGAGTAGGAAGTTTAGAAAGTGCCATTCCGTTCATGAAATCATTGGAAGACCAATATTTGCCGAAACAACGTTTTGAAACAGAATTATTAGAATTATTAAAATACTAATATTTTATAGTTTATAAAAAAGCCGGAGTAATAGTTCCGGCTTTTTGTTTTAATATGTAAAGGAGATTATATCATTAACACACTTATATTTAACAGATGCTATCTCATTTTGGATTGGCTTGTATATTGATAGAATGCTAAGTAATCAACTACTGTACTGCATCGTCTATACAAATAGGCTTTAAAATTAAACCTTCTATAACTCGAATGATTTTAGTATTTTCTTTTTCTGACCCGATTGTTATTCGAAAAAAATCAGGTGAATTTCTAACTTTACCAATTGTTATCTCTGAATCAGTACATCGCCGTATAAATTCATTCTTTAAACTCTCATTATAAAACCGAATTGGAATAAAATTTCCATGAGATTTAGAAACCTTAACCTCCCCATCCAAAAGCATTTCATTTAAAGTATGATACATTTTTTCACGAGCTTCAATAATTTTTTCAATTCTAGGTTGAATAACTTTCTCAAAATTATTTAGTAAGACTTTGGCAGAAATGATAGTAAAAGGTGAGAACTTGAAGGGAAGATCATTTTTTTTCAATTGGTTCTTGATAGTATCTGAACACATGGCATACCCTAATCTAATGGCTGCTGCTCCTAAAGCTTTCGAGAATGTTTTTAAAACAATGACATTGCTATATTTTTGAGTTAAATGTGCGTAGGAATCATTCGCAAATTCGGCATATGCCTCATCAATTAAAAAAACACTAGAGGGATCGTTAGCTATTTCTGTTTCTACAAATATTGGATCAATTAAAGTTCCTGTTGGATTGTTTGGTGTACAAAACACATAAATTGAATTCTTACCTCTAGGAAACCCCACATAATCGTATTCTAATTCATGATTAAAATCCCAATTAATATGGTTTAGATTGAACAATTTTGGACAAATATCAAATAGTTCGAAACTTGGATTTGGTGTAACAATTCTATTATAGTGCTTTGAAAGCTCCCCTAAGAATCTCATAATTAACCCGGAAGACCCATTACCCAGAATCAACGAGTCATTAGGAACATTATTCAATTGAGCAAGTAAAGCTATAAGTTCTTGAGACTCAGCAACAGGATATCTGTTCCAGTCAGAAATTAATAACTCACTAATTACTTCTTCCTTGATATCTTTTGGGAGATCAGTCGGGAATTCATTTTTATCTAAAAAAATCATACTATAAATTGAACTATTCTATTTATGGAATATATTTAACATGGAGCTAAAGGTATTATTAGGGTCGAACTTTATTTTACCAGCTGTCATCTCAGTCCATTGGTTTCCAAAGTGTACCGCCCATTCTTCTGGGTTTCCAGGTTTATTAATACTGTCACAAGGATATCTGTTTCCTCCATATTTTAAAGCAATCTGATACAATTGATTGTTTAGTTCACTTAAATAATTTATACGTTCTTTTGTGTTTGGATAGGCATTTCTTAATATTCCAATAAAGTAAAAATCTTCCTCAGGCTTTACAAATAAAGGAGTTTGAATGCTTGACGATTTCATTGGAATAAAAAGCACAGGGCCATCGCTCATATCTTCAGCTTTATGCATCGATTGAAATTCATTCATAAAACCAGAAAATTGTGAAAACGGGATAAAAGTAGCTAACTCTGGATGCGCTGTTTTCCCTTTCTCCTTTTCAGTAATTATTAAGGGTGGCTCTTTGGTTACATAGTTAAAAAAATCTTCTTGATAACTATGTTTTAAACCATGCAAAGGAATTTCTTTTTTTAAAAAAAATTGATCTTCATATTCGTACTGTACCAATTCTACAAAAAAGGTAAACTGCTCTTCTTTTTTGCACTTTTCAGCAAAGTAATCGGATTTTTCTGCAACAACGGTTTGTCCCATTTTCTTTTCAAATTCAACCTTTGTATTGGGAATTAAAAAAGCATGTATGCATTCAAAATCAGGTTCTTTTAGTAGTTGCGTATTTAAATCATGAAACTCCTTAGTAGTATCAATAAGTAATTTTGTAACGTGCATTATTTTTGGAGCACGAATTAATTTCATTTTTACCTTGGTAATTACTCCAAACTGCCCTAATCCAGACCTTACAAGGTTAAAAAGATCACTATTCTCAGTACGCGAACATATTCTAATTTCACCATCGCCTGTAACAACTTCTAACTCAAGAACATTATCTGCCTGGATTCCTGAATCATGACTCATAAAGCCCAATCCTCCAGTTGAAATGGTTCCTCCCACGGTCAATTTTTGCCAATCTGTAAGGGTGGGTGGGGTTGCATTTAGTTTTAACGTTTCTCTTACCAATTTTTCCCAAGTAATACCGCCTTCAACAACAACAGAACCCGTTTTTCCATCAAAATCTATGGAAAGAATCTGATTCATCGTCTTGATATTGATGACAATACCTTGATCTACTAAACACTGACCACTTGCGGAATGAGACATCCCTCTTGTGTTAACTGGAATATCGTTACTATTGCAATAATTTATTATCTTTTGTACATCTTCTGTTGATTTAGGGTTCAAACACCCGACAGAATTTACTGTAATTATTTGTCCAAAATCTGTTTTTACCTTTGCTAAGGCTTCTTCTTCGTTACTAAATTTGCCTTCGAATTTAGGTAACACTTGCTCTGTCATTAACATATTTATTTTGGTATTCTTTCATTATCATTTTCTCAGATTCCGTCAGTTCGTATTTTCCATCATTTAGAAGCTGTTCCAATATTTTAAACTCAACGCTTAATAAACGTTGAAGATCTAATAGCTTTTTATTTAAAGTTGTGGAAGGAATAAATACCTGAACACTCATTTTACCATTGATTCCATTTGTTATTAAAAACTGAAATTGTTTTTTAATTTCCCCTTCTAAAATCCATGTGAAATCTAGGGAATCATCTAAATTATGATTCGTATTAGTTACACTTATTTTTGTTTTTACTCCAGTAGAACCAGTAATTTCATAGCAGCTATCATCAATTACAACCAAATTGGTATGTACAGTCCAATATTTAAGATTAACAGGATTTTCTAAAAATGCTATTAATTTTACTTTTTCAGCTAAAACTTCTACGCTAAAAATATTAGTCATGCAGCAAGGTTAACGGATAACCAGCATATTCTTTCTCTAATCTTATGGCTTCTCCTTCGATTGTAAAATCTAAATTCAAGGATTCAAGAATGTTTTTGCTTTTCTCAAAATTGAATGTTTTTAGTGCTAATTCTACCGGAATAACTCCGTTATGAGATTCCTGAATTTCACTTAAGCTCAAAAACTTATCCTTTTCATTAGGGTTGATCATTTTTTCACCTTCTATACTAAACCCCAAAATACTATTTAGGAACTTTCTTGCACTTTGAACTTCGGCAACGTTAATTTGAATATTATCAATTCTATCGACATCAATACTCTCTATAACTTCAAAATAATTTGTTTTGTCTAAAGATTTAATATCATCATCGTTTTTCAAGTTAGGATCATCTAAATAGGACTTCATTGTATTGGCTAATCCTGACATATTATCATGTGTAAAAAAACCTTGTTTCTCAGAAGTTTTATCTTCTGTTTCACTTTTTCTTTCTATCAACTCAATGAAAACTCCTGCATATTTATTCGAAATAAAAAATTGTCTCAATCCTGATAACGGATCTCTTAATATTTTATCTGAAGTCATTTCTATTCCTTTAGTAACTAATAGTTCGAAAATATCTTCAATATCATCTACTTCAAAAGCTACATGGTGTATACCTTGTCCAAACTTCTCATAAAACTTATGAAAAATAGACTCCTTAGTTAAGCCTTCAGTTACCACCATAACACCTTTTTCATTATTTGGCCAACCAAGAACATAGTTCAACATATCATGCTTCCCTTCAGAGGCTGAACCTGCATTAACTAAAATTGTGTTTATTAATTTGTACCCTAGTACATTTTGATGAAAGTCAGAAACAACTTTGGCATTAGGTACAATCAAAGTATAATGATCTATATTAAAACATTGAATTGGTAAATCTAATTTTGGTTTAGTCATTGCAGTTTGTTTTTGAATTTAATTTTAATCTTTTTATATTAGTTTTCGCTTGTTTTCGAATATAACTGACTCCTAACTTTATTGATCATTTGCTCACTTTTTGAAAACCCTTGGGTTATAATCGAAAATTGCCCATTTGACTCAAGCAACACCGTAGGAAATGATCTAACCCCCATTTTTCGAGCAAATTCAAAATCTGATTTCACTAACTCTTTTATTTCATTAGACTCAAATTTTTCTTTAAATACTTCCTTCTTAATTCCAAATTCCTCCACAAAATCTAAGTATGCTTCAACATAATTTGTATTGCTATTATCTAAATAAAAGGCTTTTTGCACTCTCTCATAAAATTCATTTTCCACTTCAGGAGCAAGCGCTCTGATTACGACTACTGCTCTGGAAGGAGGTTCGGTATCAAGGATAAATGAATTATCATACAGTACCTTATTATTGATAGGAAGCCCAGTCATTTTAGCTAGATTATCAAAATGGGGTAGTAAATAATCTCTCATGTTACTAATTGGCTCTGTTCCATAAGGTCTAAGCCCGCCTAATACCAATTGAAAGTCTAATTCTCCATCAAACTCTTTTTTCAACTCCTTAATTTCTGAGGAAAATGCCAAACAAGTAGAGCATATTGGGTCTCCTACATAAATCAATTTCCCACTTTTACTATTTGATAATGTAGAGTCAATCTCATCATTGGAGTTGGGAGATATTGTACACATTCCAGTATTCACATCGCACGCAAAACTGTTTTCGTAATCTGCTTTTTTTGTATTAGTAGTATTTTCCATAGCTTTTGAAGTTTCATTTTTAATTAGCGAACATCTAAGAATCATAACACAAGCCCCTGCTACAATCCAGAAAAATAATCTCGCTTTCATTTTTTTGTAATCTTTTACTCGTTATTTGGCGAAGTTAAATACAAATAGCATATTTTTGATATGAGTTTCCTATAGTAAACTAGTTTCTTGAAGGAAACTAACTTAACTAACTAAAATGAAAAGAGAAATTATACTAACACAACAGTGTAATCAAGAAATCAGAGCCATTTCAGATACTATGGAAATATTATCAGGTAAATGGAAGATCCAAATAATTGCTACTCTAATTGTTCATGGCAAAATGCGATTCATGGAGTTAAAAAAGACAACAAATGGCATTGGGGCTAAAAAACTATCTAAAGATTTGGAAGAATTAGAAATAAACAAACTCATTACTAGAACAGTAATGAACACTAAACCTATCACTGTAGAATACGAAATCACTCCATATGGAAGAAAAATGGAGCACTTAATTCATAAAATTACGGAATGGGGTTTAAAACATAGGGAACATATAATTAATGAAAATAACGAAATCCTGTAGTGTAATTTCCTGTTCTTGAAATACATTTAATTTTAAAAAACTTAAATAAATCGTTTAGCAAAACACTTTTATTAAGGGGAGCCGCAAATGTAATAAAAAGTATTATTGTATAGATTTGCTCAGAAAGCATTAGTGTTTCGAACAGGATTCCTTTTATTTTTGTGTGTCTTGTTTTTCAATCACTTCCAAAGTTGTTTTATCTTCATAATTCGCTATTGTATCGGTAATGATTTTTTTGATGCGTTTCCTAAAATAGTCCGGTTTAATAACTTCCAAACCACTTCCAAAACCCAATAGGATTCTCTCCAATTCAAAATTGACGATAACAAAAATATGAATGGTTACACTGCCGTCCTCGTGTGTTGCAATCAATTTTTGTGAATGATGTATGGGTTTGGTAATAACATAAGGTGCATTAATGTGGTCAATCCAAAGTTCGATACGTACAGGTCGCAATCCTTCATTTACGGTAACACCCACTACGTTTTTATAATATTGTTCGGGGTTGAAATTGTCTTGAATATAAGGTAAGCTAAAGTCATAATCGATAGCCATAATTCGGTCCAATGCTAAATTGGAAACAGGTAAATTGGGCCTTTTTTTTCCAACTAAAAACCAACGATTATTGAACTCTTTTAAAATAAATGGACAAAAATTAAATGTTTGTTCTTTCTTGGATTTGAATGACTTATAGGTAATTACCAGAACTACTTTTTTAATTATAGCTTGGTAAATTTCATCCAAAAAATGCAAACCTTTCAAATTGTCATTCTTATCCAAATGGATGACAGGTTGGGTATGTGATTTCTCGGCATAAATCTTATCTTCCAATCGTTGTAAAATATCAGATACATCACTAAACAATGAAAAGTCTTTGAACTGTTTGAGCATGGAAACTGTCTCGGTCAACACATTGATGTCGGTATCGGTTAAGGGAATATCCGTAATGGAAAAGTCTTCCTCTGCATAATGATAGAATTTTTTATCGTAGACTTCTATAGGTGCGTTGTAGCCTAATTTTTCGCTTCGCATCATTTGTATGTCCAATTGAATAGTACGTTTACTAACCGAACTTTCTTTTCCTTCATATTCGAACAATGCATCACTACAGGCGTTCATCAAATCTTGCAATGTCCACTGACGGTATTTGTTCTGTAAACATTTATCAATGGTTTTATAACGAATAAGTGCGTTTTTATTTTGAGCCATTTGTTATATTTTGGACTTCTTGGATTATTAAAATTATGAGCTTTTAGTTGCTTAAATAGGCGATTTCATGCTGAATGTTTTCCCGTGCTTTTGTTTCGTATAAACTCTGAAAGGTTCCAGTTTGAAAAATGAATGGATTGGTTAAGAAATGAACTAATGCTTTTTTTCTACCAGGTTTGTACATGAAATCTGGATAAATACGATATTCCCTTCTGATTTGTTGTGCGTACAATAGATAATCGTCCCACTCTTTGGCCAATATTCTCAAATCGAAATCGATGAGCCATTTTTCATCGTCATTATTGCTGCATTGATGGTCTTTCGTAGAGAGAATTAAATTGAAAACACGGTATTTATCCAACGATGAATCAGTAGGTAGTATACTAACCGCATATTGGGCACTACGCAATTCGTTATTTTTTTTGGTGATTTTATAGATGTAATCGTGATAGAAAATGGCATACAAGACTTCGTCAGGATGTTGTAGTAAATCGCGATAGTTTTCAAAACATGCTATCATTTCCTGTAAGTGTTTCAGGTTATGATAATAGCGAGATTTTGCGGAATAAGCTTTGTGCAATTCTTTCCACTTTGCTGCAGCTTCAGCATCTGAAAAACCAATTTTAGCGAGCAAGCTCAAAAACAATTCCTCTAAATTCATGATTCCTTTTTATCAAAATTACTAAACTTATTCCACTGTTTAAAATTAAGCAATGATATGCTGAGATTTGGTTGGTTGAAACTTTAAAATATGTACGAATTTTATTGTTATTTTTGAAGCGATTTATTTGTGCAACCTAATACTAAAGTTTTTTTTCAAGCTATATAAGAGTATGAAATCCAATTATTTTCTGCCGATTCTTACCTTGTTTTGTTTCGTAAAAGTATTTGCTCAAGATTTCAAACACTTTACAACAGAAGAAGGACTTCCTAGCAATGAAGTGTACGATGTGTTGCAAGATAAAAAAGGCTCGATTTGGTTGGCTACCGATAGAGGATTGTGCCAATACAATGGCTATGAGTTTAAAAAGTATGCTCCTAAAGACGGCTTAACCGATATTACGATATTTGATTTCTTTCCGCAAAAGAACGGTCAGATATGGTGTGCAACGTTTAATAAGAAGATTTTTTATTTTGAAAACGGAAGTAATCGCTTCATTCCTTATCTATTCAACAATGTAATTGAAGCTTATATCAGGAAAAATAACAAAATTACCTTTTTTATCAAATCGATAGTAGTGGATAATAACAAGAAAGTGTATTTGTCTAATGGTGCAAATAGGCTGATTAGTATTGATGCAAAAGGAAAATTGACAGAGTATGTTCAATCGAATGGAAAGCAGGAAAAAAAGGGGAGAAGTAACAATGCTCCTTCTTATATTCATAGTCTAAAAGTAGACGAAAACTGTGAAATCTTATACACTTCCATCAATAGATCGAATTTTAGACTTCCTGATGGATCCGGTATACAAAGAAAACTAATGAATATTAAGCCTGAAACTCGGCTACTAATTGCCGATAGTATGGTTCGTGTTTTAAGCAAAAATGGTACATTTTTAGACATCAACATTGGTTCAGATTTGCCTGTTTCCGGCGGAAAATACGACTCCAAGCATTTCTGGGTAGGTTTCCGGAACAATGGCTTAAAAATTTATGATTTTAAAGGAAAATGTACCACTTTCTACTTGCCTCATGCTACTGTTTCTAATGTAACAAAAGACTGCTACGGAGGAGTATGGGTTACTACAACCGACTATGGGGTATATTATTTGCCTCCCAATCCCATCAGGAATTTTAATTTGCAAAATAACGTGATTCAATCATTAACGAAAGACAAGCGTAATACTTTATATATAGGAACTTATAACGGTGATTTGTACCGGAAGGAATTGAATAAACCCATTATTCGGATACGGAAAGCTTTACAGAGTTTCCCTGCTAATGTTCAGTTTTTCGAAGGTAAAGACGCAGTGGTTTCTTGTAACGGCAGCCGACTTTTTTTTAATGATCAATTAGTGAGTAAAACCACAATACAGGTAACGAAGATGTCTGATGATAATCCTTCTGTTTTAAGCATGTCTCAATTTGGTTATTATTCCATTTGGGAAAAGGACAAATATGATGAGGGAATTATGGACTTCAGGATTCATGACATATCGAAAATTGGTAGTCGGTTTTATTTTGGAACTATAGACGGATTGAAAATAAAGGAAAAGGGGAAAATAATCCAAATGAAAAAGCCATTACTTCAGTACCGCATTGATGATTTGGATTACTCGGAAGCCAATAAAACGCTTTACATAGCTACATTGGGAAAAGGGGTGCTTGTTTATGATTTGGCCAAAGATCAGGTGTATGCAATCGATAAAAGTAAAGGGTTATCGGATGATATTGTTACCGAAGTATATCGTGAAGATCCCAAAACGCTTTGGGCTTGTACTAATTATGGTTTAAGTAGAATCCGCTTCAGCAGTCCCACAAAATACACTGTTGATTTTATAACTACAGCAAACGGATTGTTGAGCAACCAAATCAAGGATGTCGAGATAATTAAGGATTCTATTTACATTGCTACTACCAAAGGTTTAAGCTCATTATCAAAACAACAGTTTGAACGAATGCAGCTTCAAAAACATTATTTTTTGAGGCTAAAAGAGCTAAAAGTTAATAATACGTTTTATACCATTAGAAACGGAAAGCCACTAAAGTTGGATTATGATGAAAATCAACTTGATTTTGGTGTAGAAGCCGTTTCTTTTAGTGGTAGTGAAAAGATCGAATACCGGTACAAATTAGAAGGATTGGACAAAAGCTGGAAAAATACCAAGGAACGAAAAATTTCATATTCCTATATTCCTCCAGGTGATTACAAAATGGTGGTTAAAGTAATGGACGACAACAGAAGTTATTCCAATGAAAGTATTGTAATTCCGATTCATATTTGTAAACCATTCTGGGAAACATTCTGGTTTATTGGATTTATACTGATTCTAGTAGTGACTCTTATTTATTTTTTCTTTAAAATACGAGTACTTTCTTATAATCAAGATATTGTTAGGGAGTTACTACGATTATTGCTGAAAAAAATCAAAATGAAAGACAACTATTTTTCTTTTAAAGAATCAGGAAAAGAAATTAGAATTAAAACCTCCGATATCTTATTCGTACAGTCTTCAGGCAATTATGTCGATATTGTTACCCCATTGAAAACTTATACTGTGCGTAGCAAAATAAGTGATTTTGTGTCACAAGTTCATGATCCTTTGGAATTTTTAAGGATACACCGTTCTTATATTGTTCGTCTGGATAAAATTGAACAAAAAAGTAAAAAAGCGGTTTATATTCTAAATCATGAAATACCTGTAGGTGAAACCTACATTGCCGAATTGGATAAAATTCTTTTTTAATTTTTCTAAAATAATTTCAATGGAGTTAAGTGCATTATTGCTTGTAAATAAATAATTGCAAAAGAATCTTATCCCAAAAAGTCCTGTTGGATCACATTTAAAAAAATACTGTAAGTAAATAAATACAAAATTCGTCACTATTATATAGGGGGTTCGTCACAAAGCTATTTTTTAAAGGGGTTTATAGCTTGCAATGAAAATACATTTGCGACACAAACTTTAAAACTTTACCTATATGAAAAAAGTCTTTTTGACCCTGTCCATTTTTGTAGGACTTCTGCTGATTTGTATTGTTGGCTGTAGCGAATACGACACAAAAGAAGCTAACGAGGCCAATTTATCGAAAACTGGTCCAATTTCAATTCCATGTCATCCCGTGGTACAAAATTTCCCTTCTTTGGATGCGATCCAGTTGGAACATAAAACATTATACGATGCTTTTATAGCTGGTGCTGAAGAAGAAATCGTATTTGAGAACTATGAAATTGCACACAACAATTTCTATTCATTGCGAAAAAAGGACTATGAAATGACAGAGGGAATTATACCGAATGATCCCTCTTTTGATCCCTTCAATTACACCAGTGATAGTGTTTTGGAAACAATACTGAACAAAGACGGAATGGTGATCATCGCAGGTTACATTTACATTTGGTCTGATGGAACAGTAATCCACAGAGCTCCTTATTCATGTGCCAACTATTACAAATTATTGGATTATTCTCAATTGATCCAATCACCCTATGCTAGTAATACAACTATCAGAAACTATAAAGTTAATTACGATATTGAAGATCTTGTTGTAGGGTTGGATCCACGTTACGATTTTGCTTCACTATCGGAACAAGGTATAAAAGTAGACAACAGAAAGGAAACTCCGGCTAATCTTCAAAAAAACTCTTGTGGACTTGAAGCGGTGATGTCTCACGAAATGACAGCTTATAATCCTGTGAATAAAACGGTAAGATATAAGATTAGCGCTACAACAGCAGCACCCATTGGATTGAACCCAATTAATACCTTCACAATTCCAAATTCAGGTCAATACCAATCTGTAACCATTGTAAACAGTGATGGATACACAGGCTCTTGGGTAGATTTATATGTTGGTCAGTGGTTTGAAGTAGAAATCAATTTCAGTAACTATGCTACGTTAAACGAAGTACCAAAGGTAGAAGCTTACTTGACTTCCATTGTTAATCCAATTAGCTCCAATAGCTGTAGTGACACTTATTTTCAGACTTTCGATATTAAATGCCCGTTATCGCTTTCTCCTAAAATGTTGAACTTTACCACTGGGCTCTATCAGTTTAGTATTGAAGGATTGGATTATTTAGGTGTAACCAATAATTATACTATTACATGGTCTTTCGGTGATGGAACAACACAGGTAACAACGAATTCAGCAGTTGTGAATCACGATTATGACGTACCATGTTATTTAAAAGAGTATCCTGTTAATGCCTATATTACCACCAATACACCTTTATGTACGATTAAATTTGAAACATCGACGACTCTGGGGATTGGAGATCCGTGTAAGCGCGAATCCGCTACTTGGAAGAGCCCAAGTAATGATGGAATTCATACCACAATCAACAGCAAAAAAGTAAGATTGGTTCAAAAAATTAAAAAAAGAGCCAGTATACTTGGTGGGGGGACCGTTTTTGTGAATAAGTTCAGATGCAGAGTTCCCAATACAAAAACGGTATATACTTATGGTCCGATTTCTAAAGTTGTTGGAAATACTTGTACAACTTTAAACATTGAATCGTTTATTACTCCAAACCCAAAAAACCGAACTGGAAAAGGGAGATTGAAACAACGATTTGCCAGTTCCGTGCTATATATGTTAGATTTGAATGCTCCTTACAGTACAAAATTCTCACATACTGACAATTCGAATATTCCTGTATTGACTTACGGATTGACTTGTTCTCAATAATATTGAATTTCTTTATTTGAAAAGCGCCCCTATAAAGGGCGCTTTTTTATTATATCTACTTTCGGTGCCGCTTTTGTTGATCCAATCAAGATGTATTTCCACTACGTAAAATAATTGCGCAGCAGGCTATCACCTTTGTATCATCAAAATGAAATACATAGTTATGTCACTAGCCAATATCGTATCGAAAGCGTATTCCGTATTTGATTATCCAAGACCGGAAAGTATTACTAATGTTTGTACAAATTGTTGTGTAAGTGCAGAAGATGCCCGAAAACTGATTACGCTACCGCTAAAGGAAATTCCTTTGGAATTGATTAACGAATACAATGATCATGCGCAGGCAACGAACTATAATATGGAGGAATTCAAATACTTTTTGCCCAGATATCTGGATTTGTTACAGCATTTTCAGTTTTCTTCCGGATTAGATATTTCCCTGAGTCTGAAAAATCTGAATTTTAATAACGAATTGTTTTGGCAGAAAAAGGAAGAAAAAGAAGTGATAGAAGAATTTGCTTCGGCTTTCATAACCAAATGCCTATCCATACCTTCAATACCGGATGGAGAAGGAATGATTGACCTGTTGAATATGTTTTATACCGCTCAGGTTCCGATAGCACCGCTGTTGGATATTTGGAAAACTAATATAAATGAGCATGGCATGGGAATGATTTGTACTCTTTTGCTTTATGATATAAATGAGAAGGGAACGCGTATTTCAGGAGCATTTGTTTCCAGAGAATTATCCGATTTAGTATTGGACTGGATACGATTGAATAAACACGAGTTTATAGCGTTTATTGAAGATTTTATCATGAATTCAAACAACAAAGAGAAATTTCAGGAGTTGAGCTATTGCTATGATTTCCTAAAGTATTTTTAAAAAAAACTGTAGTACGTAAAATAATTGCGCAACAGTGTTTCAACTTTGTACCATCAAAATGAAATAATAAAAAGATTGTCTAATTTTATAAAAATTAATAAATATGAGAGATTCAGAATTTGAAATTCATCCTTTTAATGAAGGTTTCTACATTAAGTCTTTATTAAATAGAACACGTTCAATTTTGCATGATGTTGAATCATTAAATGAAATTTGGAAAATTGGATATCATGATTGTAAAAATGATGATACGATTCTGGATTTACTTCAAAATATCATTCTTAATGTAGGGGGTATTTCTAGATTTTTTTGGCCTTCAAAGAATACTGGAATTTATAAAATCAGAGCGAAAAAGCTTCGCGAAGTCTATCATGTTTATGATTCAAGTATTTTGAAAAATCGAGATATGCGAAATCATATCGAGCATTTTGATGAGAAATTAGATGATTTTTTAAAAGAATTTATTAACGGAACAGTAATGCAAAAATACGTGGGACCAATAACTTACGTAGATGATATAAGAACATTTTTTAGAGCATATTTTTATGATAAGCAAATTTTTAAGATGCTCAATGTGGAATATGAAATAAAACCAATAATAGCTGAAATTAATAGAATTCATGAAATTCTATTACAGCAACTGGATAACGGTGGTCGATTTTAAAATATCTGTGCAGATGTAAAAAATCTTTGACCCTTAAAAAAGAAGAAATGAACACACCAATCAACGGTAACGATTTATTAGCGATAGGATACCAACAAGGTGCTCCGTTGGGAATCGCTTTGAACATCAATAAAAAAAGACTGGGGTTTACCCGTGAGCAAATGATAGCACTCTATAAAAGTGTATTGGAAACTCCGGAAAATTATCTGGATGATAAAATCTTTGCTAAGTTGGCTTCAGCACTAATTGAAAAAGCCAATGAAAAACCGGAAGACTTTATCAGTTTAAATCAAAATCCGAATGCATATGTACTTTTCGGGGCTGAACATATCGAAGACGGCGCCAAAAAGCAAATGGAAATCGCCATGAAATTACC
This sequence comes from Flavobacterium sp. MAHUQ-57, assembly GCF_051908335.1. Classification (NCBI taxonomy): domain Bacteria; kingdom Pseudomonadati; phylum Bacteroidota; class Flavobacteriia; order Flavobacteriales; family Flavobacteriaceae; genus Flavobacterium; species Flavobacterium sp. MAHUQ-57. Next base: position 431,541 of record NZ_JBPZTE010000006.1, read on the forward strand.
GGTGACTGTGGCCGGCGCTTTAATGCCCGATGCGCATCAAGGGTATGGATTGCCTATTGGTGGAGTTTTGGCGACTAACAATGCCATCATCCCGTATGGTGTGGGTGTGGATATCGGTTGCCGAATGGCCTTGTCTGTTTATGATATTCCGGAAGCTTTTTATTATGAGCAGGAAGCGAAATTCAAACGGGAATTGGTGGCACATACGAAGTTCGGTGCAGGTCATGGATACCACGGTCAATATCGTTCGGATCATGAGGTATTGGAACGTAAAGAGTTTGCCAACCATACTTTCATTAAAGAGTTGAAAGACAAAGCTTGGTCGCAATTGGGAACTTCAGGCGGCGGAAACCATTTCGTGGAATTCGGCATCATGGAGTTTGCTGAAGATGATGCTGCATTGAACATTCCAAAAGGAAAATATGTAGCCTTACTGACGCATTCGGGTTCGCGTGGTTTCGGAGCAACTATTGCCGGACATTATACTAAAATGGCCAAGCAGGTTTGTAAATTACCACACGAAGCACAAAACTTAGCCTACCTGGATTTGAATTCAGAATTGGGTCAGGAATACTGGATTGCCATGAATTTGGCGGGTGATTATGCCTCAGCCTGTCATGAAATCATTCATAACAAAATGGAAAGAGCCTTGGGAGCAACCGTATTGGCTAAAGTGGAAAACCATCATAACTTCGCTTGGAAGGAAATTTGGAATGGGGAAGAAGTGATCGTACACCGTAAGGGAGCAACACCGGCGGGTAAAGGCGTGATGGGGATAATTCCGGGGAGCATGACCGCACCTGGATTTTTAGTCAGAGGTAAAGGTGAGGAGCAAGCCATCAACTCGGCATCGCATGGAGCCGGACGTCAAATGAGTAGAACCAAAGCCATTCAGAATATTAGACATCACGATATGCAAAAGATATTGAAAGACCACGGCGTTACACTCATTGGTGCGGGACTCGATGAAGCACCTATTGCCTACAAAGACATCAATCTAGTGATGGCATCCCAAAAGGAATTGGTAGATGTTGTGGCAAAGTTCACACCAAAAATGGTTCGTATGGCCGATGATGGAAGCAAAGAAGACTAAAAAATAGGAGAGTAGGAAAGTAGTTTTCTAATGGGTTATTTGACAAAGTACTTTACGATTGCTTTGTAGGTGCTTTGACTATGTTTGTAGCAAAAATGGGAAGTAGTCATCTTTGCTACAATTGCATAGTTAGGCAATGTTTTACTTATCTATATAGATTGGGGACATTTCAAGTTCAAAAGTGCTGAAAGCAATTCAAAAAGGGTTAACTTCAACACTACTTTTCAGAGGCATCACATATCAGTAGGACAATACAGCGCCTCTGCTTCTACACAGGTGATTGTTGAGAGAACAATTACCGATGAACCGTTCGGGCAAGGACAAACAATGTATTCGTCATCACCACTGCCATTAATTCTTTTTTGCTCTTCTCTTGTGAGGAGTTGAACATTTTCTAGGTTTAAAATTCTTTCTTTCATAAAGTAAAGGTTTTAGTTTGTAAAAAAAACAACTGACTAATAATCAGTTAATTAAAGGTAATGAAAACTTTTTTTACTTTTTCAGGCGCTGCAAAAATTAACACTTATTCATTTACATTTCATATGAGATATCATTTTAAATTCTATTTTTACAATTGAAGTAAAAACCACCAATAAGCAATGAGAAAACTAGTGTTGTTTGCCCTATTGTCATTCATCTCTTGCAAGAATGATGTAACTTCTCCTGTTCAGAAATCCCGCAAATCCACAGCTACGGTTCAGAAGACTGAAACAAAAGAAGTAGCTGCCGACTTTTCCGAAGGCTATGATTTTCTTGAAAAGCTAATTAGGGATGACATAGACGAACAGCAATACGAAGAATTGCAAATCAAAAAAATGCCCTTTTCGGTGCATTATCCCAATGATGGTGATCCGTACACGGTATCGTTCTCAATAGTACAACGAACCGATCTTAACCAAGATGGTATCATGGATTATATTGTGGACCGAACTTCGGAAGGGATGTTAGGTGGCAATGCTAACTCCAATCAGCAAGTTCTTTTTTACATTATGAAAGACCGACTGAATCCAAAAGAAGAGTATACACTTCATGGATATGCTCCTTTCTCATATAATGTCATTGACGATTATGAGTTTAAAAACAACAAGTTGGAAGTGAAGGTTTCTCAGAATTTCAGAGTATACAATGCGGAGGAATTGGATTCGACCAAAGCAACGTTTGTCTACCAAAACAACAACATGTATGAAGCCTCGTATTTGACCAATTGCAAATTGGCTCAATTGAAATCGAAATCCATTTTCAAAGCAATTCCAAAAGGGATTAAACGAAAAAGAACCATTGAAGGCCATAATTACACCGAAGTTTTTTCAGAATCGTATACCCAAAACGATACACTGATTACGGCAGAATTAAGCGGCTGTGACAACCTGCTACTGACATTTGAATCGACATTCAAAGTTGAGGAAGGAAAATGGGAAGACGAAAAGTTCAAGAAAGCAGCTGCTTTACAATTGCTAACTTTCCTCTCGAAAAATACACTATTCAATAAAGAACTGACTTTCGTAACCAACTATTGTAAAGAGCATCCTTTAACCGAAGACTACATCGAACTCAAAAACGGTTATAATTTCAGAGTATTGGTTGATCAAAATGTAGATCGTTTCAGAGAAATGCGCATCTTGATCAACATCGATAAAATTACCAATCCGAATCAAATCGAAAACTGGGAAATCGTTACCAGAAAGAAATAGTCTTATTTTACAACGACTGCATAAATACTTTCGTGATAAAATTCTTGTGATATTTTAAAATATCACGAAAAAATTATCACAAACTTGTGATAAAAAATGTGTGATAATATATTTTATCACAAAAAAATTATCACATATTTAAAAAAAATAAAACATTTCTTACAGAATGTCATGGTTTTTGTAAAGCAATCATCATGGGAAAAATCAAACACAGAAACAATCATTTACGAGAAGCTTTAGGATTGACTCAGGAAGAGTTGGCCATTCTATTTAATATTCCGATCAGCTTGATAGCAATGTACGAAACCAAGAAGCGTGATTTGCCTTCAAAGGTTAGTTTAGGTATGACATTAATGAACATACATCTATTGGAAAAACAAAAGGGGAAATTCATACATCCAATTTTGAAAGATGAAAATACCAAAATCATTGCACTGTTAGAGCAAGAACTCAAAAAAAATGAATCGCTTCTCTTCAAATGTCAAAAGAAAATAGAAGATATGAAGGCTAAATACGAAAAAGCTATTGCTAATTTTCATTTAAGCGAATATTTTGAGACCAATGTGTTGGAGAACAATAAAGCATCCATTCAAAATGCGAAGTTCTTAAACATTCTCGCTATGAGTAAGCTCAATCAAAACGGACCTGCAGCACAAAAGAAAGTGATACTCCAATTAGAAACCCTAAAATGGCAGCGTAATCAGTTACAAGAAGAACTCAAAATAGCCCAAAATTTCAAGAAGTAAAATAAAGAATTGATTAGTACGTAAAATAATTGCGTAGTACTTTTTCAACTTTGTACCATCAAAGAGATTAGTATATTTGTGAGTATGGGCAAACAGACCAACAGAGGAAAAGAAGCGAAAGACGATCAATTGTTTGGCGAAACGGTGAAAGCTGTTTTTACCGATGCTTTGCGCGATTTACATTATTTGCTTTCAAGAAAGTATTCCGAAAAAAATGCACTACAAGTGGTGGGTACTCGCTATCGCTTGACACAACGTCAAAATCGTGCGTTGCAATGCATGGGTGCCTCACAGGAACAATTGGATAGTGTAAAAGAGAAAGAATTGACGGTAGATAAGCTAGCTGGACAAGATTTAGTTCTTGACGGATTCAATGTGTTGATTTTGTTGGAGAGTTTGTTTTCGCAGGCGTACCTGTTCAAAGGACTTGATGGCTGTTATCGCGATTTGTCCAGCGTGCACGGAACCTATAAGAAGGTCAGTCAAACTTCTTTGGCACTCGAGGCTGTGTCTCGTTTTTACCAAGAAAATAAAATAAAGAGTATCCTTTGGATATTCGATAAACCGGTATCCAATAGTGGACGGATCAAAAAAATGATCGAAGAATGGGCGGCTTCTGAAAACATGAAGTGGGAAGTGCTTTTGGAAAACAATGCCGATGAAGCAATTATCAAAAGTGGAAAAATCACCGTGACTTCTGATGCGTATATACTTCGGAATTGTAAAAATTGGTTTAATGCCATCGGCTATTTAATTGTGGAAAAACAACTACCGGCAACTATTTTTGAAGTGGAATTATGAAGACAATCGAAACCCCGGAATTGGTCAATGCAATTGTACAACACTTCACGGAAGAATGGTTAGACGAATACGGTTATTGTATTGAATTAAAGTGTTTTACACTATTTCAATTCAATCTTTTATCAATGTTAATTAAAGGACAGCCGAAAAACCGATTGCCATTGTATACAGAGGAAATTCATATTGATTTGTCGGAGACGATTGCACAGTTTCGAAAGTTATATGCCCAACAGCACGACGTAGACGATTTCAGTAGAGATTATGCAAAATTGCTAATGGAAATGCCTTTTATTCATTGGTTGGCTATAATGGGGCAACGGTTCACCGAATCGAGTGCTACCGATGTCTCTGCGTTGCCTCCTTCACGGGAAACGCTCATCAAAAGTTGTGCAGTAGCGTACAATAACGAAATTACAGTGGCCAGACGGGCTTGGGAAAAACACTTGGGACGAGGGCATACCGATTTCTGGGGAACTATGAAAGGGAATAACTATAAAAAGGAAAAGCAAGTACGTGAGTTGGTGGCACACATCATTGATAATGCCAGTTGGTGGAATGTGTTTTATCACTACAAACACGGTTGGGTGTATGAAATCAGAATCCCCAACGGTAATGGAATACGCTGGAATAGAGAAGGAACAGAATTAATAGGTTTTTTAGAACCGTTTATAGTGCCTTAATTGATAAAAGTGGAATGAAAAAAAAGTAATGGTAAAGGAAAGGCGAATCGGACTCGAACCCATATCTCCACGGACTCCGTGGCACTTTTTCCAATTAAGCGATCATCCTTTCCCGTTTTGCAAATATAGGAATACTATTATTTTATAGTATCTGAATATAATTTTATATTTGTTCACCAATGTCCCCCAAATATGCTTGTAGCCGTCGATGTTCATTATAAGGAAAGTTATGCCAAAACAGTATTGTTATTGTTTGAAAACTGGCAAAGTGAAATACCAATAGAGGTGATAGAAGTGAATATCGATCATGTTGAAGAATACATCCCCGGTGCATTTTACAAAAGAGAATTGCCTTGCATTACCGAAGCATTGAAAAAAATTGATTTGGAACAGGTAACGTTGTTCATTGTTGACGGTTATATTTATGTCGACAATAAAGGAGGATACGGATTGGGTGGTCACTTGTATGCCGCTTTGGGAGAGAGAATTCCGGTAGTTGGCGTGGCCAAAACCCAATTTCAAGCCAATAAGGAAACGGTTGTCGAAGTGTTTCGAGGAGAAAGTAAAAACCCGTTGTATGTATCGGCGATTGGCATGGACAAAGAATGGGTAGCCGAACAGGTTCAGAGTATGCATGGCGAATTCCGATTGCCGTACCTATTGAAACTGATGGATACCAAAACAAAGGAAGAATAAGCAATGAATACTACAAAAGCATTTTTAGATACGATATACCATTTGCGTACCGAAGAGCAGATCATTTTGTATGATAAGCTTATCGAAATACCCAAGCAGGAGGAAGCCGATGCAATGTTATTTTTGGAAACGGAATACGAAAAAGAGGCATTGAATTATCCTTACACAGCTCCGCCATTTAATAGCAAAGCGGCTTTATGGGCTGCTAAAACAGTTTATTTTGCAGCTCAGCTGTTTCTATATCGCGAACACAAATTGGAGGAATTGAAACCGATTTTGCCAAAATATGAAGGTACTATCGATGCTTCTGCTGTACTTTCGGCCGATATCTGTCTTCGTTTTCTTCCGCAGATTTATCATGAAATGAAATTGGTAGATGCTGATGATCCGGTAGTGAATATCTTTTCCGATTACCTGCATCAGTTTCATTATTCGATGATTGGTACAACAACGAACGCAATCGATTCGACCATAGTTTTTACAGATGATTGTCTCAAACAATTGTATTTGGATCGGATCGTAGAAAGAAAAGATAGTCGATTGGCTGCTATTCCGAGAATCAAAACCGCATTGCTGCACTGTTTTGGGGATTATCAAAAAATGTATTGGAAAGAGTTTTAACGTAAACAAAAAATAAAAATGGAGCATGATTTTTTTCAATTTATCCAGGAACCTTCCAGGGAAGCTTTTCTGAAATCAAGAGATTTTGTAATCAACCATGAAGAGTATGATCCGTATTCGGATGATTTGGATACTATAGAAACGTTACTCGACGAGGGTAAATTTGAAGAAGCGGTCGATTACCATAACATCAATGTGCTTTTATGTCCGAAGGCGCATTTGTACAAGAGTTTTGCCTTGAAAAAACTGGGTAGAGAGGACGATGCTCGATCTGAAAGCATATTCGCATTTCGTATTATAGACAATCTGGAACTAACGGGTGATGGTTCTTTAGCATCGCCCTATGTGGTGACTCGTATTTCAGACGAAAGTGATTTTCTAATGCATTTGGAAGAAGGATTCGGTCATCAGTCTTTGGTAAACGACAGCGGGAAGTTTTTAGATAAAATTACAACACAATCGGGTAAAGAAATTCATTTTGACATCACCGATTGTTACAAAAGAATACAATACCTTATAGATTCCGGAAAAATGAAATTACCGTTTAGTGGTGAACAACCGGTAGAGGCAAAACGAGTGAAAAAAAGTTGGTGGAAATTCTGGTAAGCCTATGGTTCAACCGGAAGATATAATAGTAATGAAAATACAAGCATGAATCGCACAGAAAAACTAAACGCAGTACTACAAGACATAAAGGAAACCTTTGTGGGTAAAGATGAAATCATCGACTTACTAGGTATTGGATTATTGGCCAAAGAAAATGCTTTTTTGTTGGGACCTCCGGGAACCGCCAAAAGTGCTATCGTTCGTGCCTTGTCCAATGGAATTGAAGGAGGAAAAAACTTTGAATACTTATTAACCCGCTTTACCGAACCGAATGAAATTTTCGGTCCGTTCGATATCCGTAAATTAAAAGAAGGGGAGTTGATCACGAATACCGAAGGAATGATGCCGGAAGCATCGATGGTATTCTTGGATGAAATTTTCAATGCCAATTCGGCTATTTTGAACAGTTTATTGATGGCATTGAACGAGAAAATTTTCCGTAGAGGTAAAGAAACCAAAAAATTACCGGCACTAATGTTTGTGGGTGCTAGTAATGTACTACCGGAAGATGAAGCCTTGAATGCGTTGTTGGATCGTTTTCTGATTCGTATCCAATGCGATTATGTAAATCCGGATTTATTGCACCAAGTGTTATTGGCGGGTTGGAAATTGGAAGGTAATGCGACTACCAAAAAACCAACAATCACTGCTGATGAAATTCGGGCATTGCAATTAGAATGCCGAAATGTAGATCTTTCACCCATTCGAAACCAGTATGTGGATATCGTTCATAGCTTAAGAAATACCGGGATTAAGGTGTCCGACCGTCGTGCGGTTAAATTGCAAAACTTGATTGCTGCCAGTGCATTGATGTGTGGAAGAACTACTGCTGTTGTATCGGATTTATGGGTATTGAAATACATTTGGGATACCGAAGAACAAATTGAAATTTTGGAAGGAATCATCAACCAAATTATTGAAAAAGACGATTCAGGAAAGGCACATCCTCAGGCGTTGTACAATAAAGCGCCTAATGCCGAAGAAGTAATGAAAGAAGTACAGTATCTCGCAGCCAAATGGCAAGATGAATCGCTTTCTTTTGAAGAGCAAAATGTGATTAAAGACAAGTTGCGTTATGTGCAAACCCGATGCGACTGGGTTAAAAACAATGATCAAAAACAATACATTCAGAAGGAAATAGAAGCCTTATGGCAACAAATCCTTCAAACGGTTTAAAATGTACTATTTATCTCTACCTAAAGAACACAAAGACTATCTGGCCGGCATTCGGCATTGGGACAATCTTAAAGCTACGGTTCATGAAGAATTGATATGGATTAAGGATTTCCAGCCGGAACAAATTCATGCTGCTGAAATTCTTCAAATTCCTTTTCATTCGATGTATGAATTGAAAGACAATTTGTTATTTCCTGTCGGTAGTGTTTTGCCTTCAGGGAAATTACCGTCGGCTTTGCTATGGAGACCCATTCAGAATGTGTTGCCGGTAGAGCTTCCTTCGTTCAACTTTAATTATTTTGGTGTTCAACAAGAGCTGGCCATTCGTTTAAAAGTATCGGATGAATCAAGAGAAGCATTCGGTCTCTTTGTAACGCGAGAGGTGTTTGAAAAGTATATGAATACAGCCCCTGATTTTCGTCTGAAGCCATTGCAATGGACCATAATGGATGAGGCTGTACTTATTCTGGGAATACCACTGTTGCCGTTGCAAGGAGAAACAGTATGGCTTTCACAAGGTTTCTTATTGCCTTCGGGAATGGATTTCAATTATCCGGTGCTTACGCGAACATTACAGCAAAAGTTGAATCCAAATCAGGAAAACTGGATCGTCTTTCATACCGATAGTACGTATTCGATACTTCCTAAAAACAATTTAAAACAATTATCAATCAGTTCTTACCGACTGACACTTTCATAATAATGGACTTTAAAAAATATTTTCAATCCTACGATGACTATTTCTGGAAAGCAGAGTTGTATATCGATGACTTCGGTGAATGGAATTACATTTATGAGATTCCTGTCACTCAAGATACCATCGCGTATTCGGATTATATTTTGGAAATCCTGGACTTGCTATCTGTAGATACGATTCCGCCACTAGGTTCTTTACTTTTAGCCATTATCGCTACCAATCCGGAAAGTGAAAAAGGAATAGCTCAAATAGAAACGTTTTTAAATAGAAAGGTTGAAGAATACAATCTAAAGAATTTCAAATATTTAAAAAGTAGAACGATTATTGGTTTTTTAAAACAATTACAAGCGCTTCCCAACGAATATAAAGTAGGAGAGAAACGCATCCTTTTGTTTCAAACTATATTTAATGAGTGTCATAACCGTATATCAGGAGATTCAGCGAAAAAAATGCTGACTCAGTTTAAAAATTACGAACAACACTTTTTTAAAGAGAATACTCCAATACCTTTCAATCAAGGGAACTTCATCAAAGATTTTAGAACAATTGCGTTGCTAAAAACGACTTTTCCATTAACGCAATCGATTATCAATGCGATGGAAAATCTGCCGCAGGAGGAATTGAACGAAAAATGGAACGAGGAAATTTTAGAGGATACTTCAACGCTTTCATCAGAGGAATTCATCGACCAATTAGTGCAAAACGAACAAACCTTTCCGGTGGGAAGTCTAATCAAACGAATTTGGTCGGGTCTCACTATTCCTTTACATCACAATACACCCAGCATGCAGCCATTAGGCGGTATTTCCGATTTAACCAATAAGGGCGATTTTGACAAGTTGCTCATTTCGGAGTTTGCAAATGATGAGGATGTCTTTCTGTCGCGAATTGCAAATCATGAAGCCTTGTATATCCAACGAGAAATTCCGCCGCAACCGGATGATTTTAAACGGGTTTTATTAATTGATACGACACTGAGAAATTGGGGAAATCCTAAGAATCTCTCTTTTGCATCAGCACTGGCCGTAGCCAAGCACCCAAAAACTGACATTGATTGTGAAGTGTTTGCCCTTGGGGAAGACTATACAAAAGTATACATTAATTCTATCGCTCAAGTAATTGACGGTTTGGGGAAATTGAATGGTCTGTTGGATTGTGGTGCTGGTTTGGAATCTTTTATTATGGATCATGAAAAAGAAATCAAACATAGAGAACTATTCTTGTTTACGACCGAAGAAAGTCTAAAGCAACTGCCGATGCAACGCGCAATGAATAGTTATGGCGATACGATTAAATATGTATTTATAGCACAAGCCGATGGTATGATTCGCATTTATAAGAGTCAAAACAAAGGCCGCAAATTGCTGCAACAAATGATTTTGCCTTTGGAAGAATTGTGGGCACGAAAACAACAAAAATCGGCTAGTAAAAGCACGATACTTGCACTTAATCCTTTGCATCCTATACCGTTGCTATACAGTATCGATCGAAATTACCAGGCTGTTTTTCACCACAACGGAATTTACTATGCCTATTTTAATCGAGGTCTATACCGTTTTTCAGAAGAAAAGTTTAAAAAAGGATTGACGAAAGTTGCTTCGGATTTACCTTTTGTAAACGGAAGATTTGCAATGGTAACAGACGCCAAAGGTAGAGATAAACTATTGATTTACAATTATGAAGAGCCACTGGAACTCACCCTGATTGACCTGCAAAGCGGTAGTGTTATTGAGAAGAAGAAAGTGTTCGATACTAAATTATCCAATCAGAATCTTTTCTTTTTCAGTTGTAAAGGTGTATTTCATTGTAAAGGAGAATTAAAAACTTGGACATTTGAAGAAAACCTGAAATTACTCGAAGATAATAGGAAGGAAACTAAAGAAGCTTATAACGAGTATGAGGACAGTTTATCGCAATTTGTAATGGAATACCAAAGAAGCAAGCCACGATACAATATCGTCAGGCGTTTGGATAGAATTCAATTGTATGACAATGTATTCTATTTTAATTCTTTTATTTTCGATACGAATACGTTGCATTTTCATAAAAATGGATATCCTACTTTGAGTATGATTGCTAATCATGATACTAAATTTGAAATGAAAGTCAATTTGTATCTGAAGCGACCGAGTTCCAAGATGCTTCCGATGATCAAAGCCATTAAGGAAGAAGCTGGACTTAGTTTGCAAAAGGCAAATGAAATTGCGAACGAAGGTTCTGGACTTATCCTTTCGAATATTTCGGAAGTCAAGGCAAAAGCCATAAAAGAAACAATTGAAAAAACCGGTGCCGTTTGTTTTACCGAAACTATCGGTGCCGAATCGAAAGACGGAAGTACAATTACGAATCAGAATGGTGTATTGGTATTCAAAAGCAGTAATGAAGAGATTCCTGTTTTTTATATTCCTTTTGTGATGAATTGTCAAACCGCAATGGCTAGTGAAAAAGATTTTACCGGAAATCCGTATTTTAAAGAAGAAGGAATTCAGTTGGATTTATCTCCCGAAGTATTCATTCAAAATTATTATAGACCATTCATTTATACCATTATAACGCATGCAACTTAAATTAAAAATACATACCAAATCACACTTTCCGAAACGTGGTATTTTTATCCGTAGTGCTTCGTTGGAACATTGGATAAGTGAAATAGATCGCATGGGTTTTGCTTTGGAACAACTACAAGTGTTTCCTGTAGCGGGTACAATTGCCAATCAGTTATTTGGTGTATTGGTAATGATGGAAGAAGAACAAAACGGAATCGACCTAGGTAAAAATTCCTATTTCCAGTTGGTTGAAAATAAAATATTCATTCCGGAGCGAACCGTATTAGTGCCGGAAATGAGCGCAGGAGAATTTTCCACCGTTTTTTCACCGCATTTTCACCTGATGCATCCCGAAATCGGATTGTGCGAACTCGAAGAAGCAATCGATTGGTCTAAATTGCTACAATTACCAGAAATAAAAGAATGCATAATTACAGCACCATTGCAGTCGGTTAAAATTCCTAAACAGATTACTTCATTGCAAATCAGTATTGATCAGGAAGCTTTGCAAAAGGCCATAGAAAATCCGCTAACTGAAGAAGAAGCCTTGGAAAACCTGCCTTTTAATATTAAAAAAATCATGGCAGGTAATACCAAAGAAATTGACAAACTGTTGGCGTATTTGGAGAAACATCCTGAGAAAGCATTGCAATTGGGAATACCATTGGATGCAATTGGTTCGTCCAGAGGAGGAAATGACGGTCGTTTTATTTTTAACCGCGGTTGGAATGTCGACGGTTTTAAACTAGACATGGGTGGTATTGCGGAGAAAATTTCTTGGGTAATGTCCAATTATGGCGCTGTTCGTTTTGTGTTCGTAATTCTTTTTATTATGTCATTACGCAGCTGTAATGCTAACAATTTTGGGGAGGGATTGGGCATTTCGATTGGTTTTCTTACTTTGGTAATTTTAGGTGGTTTGTTGTATGCCCACCTTTTCGATTCCCATAATTTCAACACTAGAAGAACCTATGGCAACGGCAATGCTTTAATCGATAACCATCGTTTTGATGCGTTGCACCAACGCTATGAAAAGGTTGCTGAAGACTATTTGGCCAAAGGAGATTATAAAATGGCAGCCCATATTTACTACAAATTATTGAAAAATACGTATAGGGCGGCCACGATACTCGAAGAGGGCGGATTGTATCATGAGGCTGCTGTAATGCAGTTGAAATACAACAACAACAAATTCAAAGCGGCTGAGTGTTATGAAAAAGGCTATGCCTTCAAAGAAGCATTAGCATTGTATACTGAACTGAACGAACACGAAAAAGCCGGTGATGTATGGGTTAAGATGGGTAATAGGGAAGAGGCCAATAAAAAGTACCAGTTGGTCGTAGACCAATACCTTTCAGGTGCTAAGTATATCAAAGCGGCATTGCTTTACAAAGAAAAAATGGTATTGATGGATGAGGCACGACAAACCGTACTTAAAGGATGGGACGAACAAAAAGACGCTGCCAATTGTATGAGCTTTTATTTTTCCACTTTCGATGCCATTGAAGAACTTTCCACCGAAATAGAGCGTATTTATGCTGAGAAAATCAATACAAATACGAATACTGTTTATTTACAAGTAATCAAAGGCGAATTTAAAAAACACCATGAATTGGAGCAGGTTACAAAAGAAATCGCCTATGAAATTGTAGCCCAAAAAATAAAGACCAATCCGCAGATAGTTTCGGAATTAGTCACTTTTAACGGCAACAATACCACCATCGTTAAAGATGTGATTCGATACAAACAAAGTCATAAAAAGAAACAATACTAAAAATCCCCAAAGCTTATTTTGAAATGGATTAACTATTTAGCAATTAAATTTTGATTGAAAAACAATACTTTTGTTCCCAAAACCCAAATTTTACTATGAAAAAAATTACACTACTTTTTTTACTCATCTATTCCTTGACAGCTCTTTCACAAGCTGGGACTTTAGACGTGACTTTTAATTTATCTGATTCCGGATTTGGAAATGGTAACACTTCAAATACTGTTATCTATTCTAGTGTGACACAACCGGATGGAAAAATTATTGTTTGTGGAAATTTCACAACGTATATGGGAATTTCCAGAAATAGGATAGCAAGACTTAATTCCGATTTATCATTAGATACAACATTTGATCCCGGTACTGGGGCAAATAATGCCATTCAAACTGTAGTTTTACTTGCTGATAGTAAAATTTTGATTGGGGGAAGTTTTACAACATTCAATGGAACTTCAGTAAACAGAGTAGCACGTCTTAATATTGATGGATCTTTGGATTCTACTTTTATAGTAGGAACAGGTACCAATAATACGGTCAATACTTTGGCAATACAATCCAATGGCAAAATTTTGATGGGTGGTAATTTCACTACTTATAATAGTTTATCACAAAACAGAATTGCCCGATTAAATGCCGACGGAACGTTAGATTCTACTTTTAATGTAGGGACTGGAGCAAATGCCAATATACATTCTATTAAAATACAATCTGATGGAATGGTGTTACTTGCTGGTAGTTTTACTACTTATAATAGCTTGCCACATAATAGAATCGTACGCTTGAATACAAACGGAAGTATTGATTCAGCATTTACAATTGGATCTGGATTTGATGCAACAGCTTATTCAATTGCTGTACAATTGGATGGTAAGATTATTGTAGCAGGAATGTTTTCAGTATACAATGGGACTAATAAAAATAGGATAGTAAGATTAAATTCAAACGGTGATTTGGATAATAGCTTCAATTTCAGTGCCCATAATTTTACCTCTTTAAGTGAAGGGATTCAATTTGTATCACTTCTTCAAAATGGTAAAATTCTTATTGGTAATCGTGATTTGGCTCCAACTAACCAGGAGTCTGGTGTTTTTCGTTTGAATACTGATGGTTCTGTAGATCCTTCATTTACTGTAGGATATGCTGCTTTAAGTATTTTTTATTCTGTTGAACCGCAACTTGATGGAACTATTGTTGTTGTGGGCAGTTTTACGAATTACAATAAAAAAGGTAGAAATTACATTGTACGATTAAATGATGATGGTACTCCCAATACTCCTTATAATCTAGGTACAGGAGCCAATGGAGGTGTAACTGTCATGCAAAAACAAACGGATGGAAAAATTATCATTGGTGGAGGATTCGTTGGTTATAACGGAGTTTTAAATTATAGACTGGCCAGAATTAGTAGTGACGGTACTTTAGATAGCGGTTTTAATACTGATACTGGAGCAGATGGAAATGTTCTTGATTTACAATTGCAATCCGATGGGAAAATAATTATTAGTGGAATGTTCAATAAATACAGAGGAACACAAAGAAATGCTATTGCCCGTTTAAATTCAGACGGATCTTTAGATGCTGGATTCAGTGCTGGATTTGATGCTCTAGACAGAGTTAATGTATTCAAAATTCAATCGGATGGTAAAATAGTTGCTGGTGGTGGTTTTGAATCGTATGGAGCTTATCCATTTAATGGTATAATTCGTTTAAATTCTGACGGATCATTAGATACTAATTTTAATTCTAGTGGTACTGGAGCTAATGGTGTTAATTCAATTTATGGAATGGATATTCAACAAGATGGGAAAATTATTATTGGAGGTGATTTTACAGCTTATAATGGTGTGTCTCGAAACAATATTGCCCGTTTGAATACTGATGGTACATTGGATACTTCTTTCAACTCTGGCAATGGTGGTAATACTACTTCAATTGATGAAATTATAATCCAACCAGATGGGAAAATCTTAATTGCTGGTCCGTTTACATCGTATAACAATTTCCCTATGAATGGTTTAGCCCGTTTAAATACTGACGGATCTTTAGATACAAGTTTTGTTATTGGAACTGGCTTTGACAATCCTGGAGTTTTTAAAATTAAATTGTTATCTAATGGAAAATTACTAATTGGTGGTTCTTTTACAAATTATAATGGTACTCCGGTTAAAAATATAGTTCGTTTAAATTCAGATGGATCATTGGATAATAGTTTTGTTACAGGTTCAGGCGCTGATAATAGGATTTCGGAAATTGAATTGACATCTGATAACAAAATTTTGATTGGAGGTTTATTTACTTCCTATAATGGAGTCGGTAGAAATCGTATTGCATTATTAGATGAACCGACGCTTTCAACTGATAACTACACTACAAATAATTTTAAAATGTATCCTAATCCTGTAAATTACACTATTAATTTTTCATCTGAAAAAAGTATCAATTTTATTGAAATTTATACAATTAATGGTCAAAAACTCATAGATATAAAGCCTAATTCTTTGCAATTTAGTTTAGATGTTTCTCAATTGAGTAAAGGAATTTATTTAGGAACAGTAACTTCGGGAGATGAAAAAACACCAATAAAAATAATCAAAGAATAACACCGATTCAATTAATGATCAGTATTTGAATTATTGGAGTTATTCCTTAGTTAAACAATAAAAAAAATCCCCAAAGTTTCCTACTTTGGGGATTTTTTTTATTGTCTATAATTTACCAGCTACCGGAAGCACCGCCGCCGTTAAAAGTGCCGCCACTTCCTGAACTGCTTGAACTATTGGAGCTACCGGAACTACTAAAACTACCGGAACTACTTCCTGAATTACTATTGAAACTCCCATAACCGCTAGCTCGATTGGAGAAAAAATTAATTGTATTGTTTACTCTGGTTTTGTTGTAAAAATTATTTTGTACACCATTACCGCCAATCGTAGTTCCTCTGTAACCAATCAGTCCTCTGCCTGTCGCCGCTCTTATAAGCGAAACAACGATAAAAATGAATGCTACCAAACAGACTAAAAGTAGCACAATAACTCCTGTATTGTCTTCTTTGGATAGTCCTTCACCGATTGTATAATCTTCTACTTGATTGGTTCCTGAAGTGGACCGACTTTCTACAATAAAATGCGCAAGTGCATCTGAATTCCCTTCATTGGTAAATTCATCTTTCAAAATACCAAATAGGGCTGTGAGCCCATTATTGATTCCTAAAAAATAAGCGTTGGTTTTAAAATAGGGTGTGATTTGCTCATCAATAATCTGTTTTGTTTTGGTATTGCTTACTATAGGTTCTATCCCACGACCGTTTTGAATGCTCATTTTTCGATCATTTATCGCAATTAACATGACAATACCGTTGTCTTTTCCTTTTTTTCCGATGCCCCATTTTTGACCAATTTCCTTGGCATAGGTTTCTATATTGTTTCCATGGGTTGAGGAAACTAGCATCACTACAATTTCTGTAGTGGTATTTCGGCAGTAATATTCTAATTTACTTCCTAAAATAGTTCGTTCGTATATGTTGAGCGTGTTCGTACTGTCTATAACGAAAGGAATCCGAGCAGGTCTTTCGGGGATTTTAATTTGTCCAATAACAATTGTACAATCAGCAAGAAGAAAAAAGTACAGCAAAAGCTTTTTAATCATACGCTTTTCGAAATTTCGTGATTAGTAAAAATTGAAGAGTATTCGGTTCAAATGTACTTAGAAGTAGTAAAATAGCCTCATTTTAAAAATATTTATTTGAGTAAAGATCAAAAAAAATCCCCAAAGCCTCATTCCTTGGGGATTTTTTATGTAAGAGTCGCTTCTTAGGCGTCCATAGCACAAAATTGAGCTATAATTTGCTGACAGCTGTCTCCGTGTGTTACTACCAATTGGCCGTCAGGACAAATACAAGCCATTAGATCGTCTCCTTTTCCTTGAATTGATTTTTGCATTTCATTCGAAAGCTTTTGCGCTCCGTTCAGTTTTAAAATGTTTTTTAACATGATTTTTTTTTTTAGTTTGTTATTGAATACAATTCATTTGTAAGAATTGTGCTACTAATGTACTATTTTGGAATGAAATTGCAAATGTGCAATCATAATTTATTGTAAGAATTTTTTTGCTGGTTTAGTAGTAGTGATTCTCATCCAATGCTTTTCGGTGTGGTATCGTTTTTGTGATTATTCTTACATTTTAAAAAATAAATCACAAAAACAGTGATTTTAGTTTCTTTAAAAAAAAATAATCACAGTAAATAGTCATACCAATGATAGAAAAACATCCGTTAAGAGAATTATTAGGAATAACCCAAAATGATCTTTGCCTGTTACTGAAAGTGCATAAGAGCCAGTTGGCCATGTTTGAAATTGGAAAGCGAAATCTGCCAGGTCAAGCCATTACAAAGTTGAGTTCAATTTGACAGAGTTACTGAATTTAGAAGCAAAACGTCCTATTTTTCCGGAGACGCAAGTGGAAAGTCAGAAAATCAAAAAGTTTTTAGAGAATGAGATTTTTGAGAATAAAAAGAGACAGATGCTGATTGAAAACAAACTCAGAAGAATTAAGACTAAATACGAGAAAGCCATTTCGATTATCCAATTTGCTGATTATTTAGAAAGCCATCCTTCTGACAATTGGAATATGGATATGGAACATGTAGACACATTAAAAAGTCAAGCCATGCATACCCTAAAGAAGAATAGTCATTTGCCTCAAACTAAATTACAAATGGAGCTGGACATCCTTACGCTAAAGCATGAAAGGTTGAAACATGAATTATTCCAACGTGGGAGTATGGATTCGGAACTAGTTCGGTTGGTGGAGTCTAGGTAGTGGTTGAGCGGCTAAAGTTCCTTAAAGTCGAAGAATCGAACAGTCTAATAATCTGGTAATCCCAACTTTATCCCGAAAAGTGCTCTAAATTACTATTTTATGACTATATTTGCCATCGATTGGTTTTCTGCCAGTGCTCGTCCTGATCTGCAATTTGTTATTTAGTTCTCTTCAGTTTTGGCGTTTCAGTTGCCTTATTAGTAATTAATAACAATTCCCTTTATGACTATTTATGTTGGAAAACTGAGCTTTTTAGCTTCAGTACCACAACTGTGCTACCATTCCTTTAGGTATCAGAAGCACTTCTCCATGAAAACAATACTGTTTTCCTCCATTTTGTATATTCAATAAAAGGTATCAGCGCACTGACTCTGTACCCAAGTACACCACTAATCACAATTTTTTTGTTGTATTCGCAAAAAATTGAGCAACGAATTCCAGTTTCGGCTTTCCCTGGTAATTCGCTTGACTTGTTTTTGTATTGCAACTACCTCAATAGGCACCACTTTGTGCCATTCAATGAAACCACTAACGCTACAAATGAGCAACGGTTTCTTGAAGTAACTCAAGTCGATTACGACTTATAATTTTTACACTATGACTTTTAAAAATTTAAATATAATAGATCCGATTCTTAAGGCACTAGAACAGGAAAATTATACAACACCAACACCCATTCAGCAACAAGCGATCCCTTTTGTTTTAAAGGGAAATGATGTAATGGGTTGTGCACAAACAGGAACAGGAAAAACGGCAGCTTTTGCTATTCCAATTCTACAGCAATTGGTGCAAAATCCACAGAAGAAACCCAATGCCATCCGAACGCTTATACTAACTCCAACTAGAGAGTTGGCGATTCAAATCAGTGATAATTTCAATTGTTATGGGAGACATTTAGAGCTAAAACATACTTTAATTTTTGGAGGCGTTTCCCCTTTTCATCAAATTAAAGCCTTACGTAAGGGAACTGATATATTAATTGCAACACCGGGAAGGCTATTGGATTTAATCAGTCAAAAAGAAATTGATCTTTCCCATTTGGAAATTTTTGTACTGGACGAAGCCGATCGTATGTTGGATATGGGATTTGTTCATGATGTGAAAAAAATCGTGAACCTTTTACCTGTCAAACGACAAACTTTGTTTTTCTCGGCCACTATGCCCGATAGTATTAAAAGTTTAGCGGCTAAGATACTTACCAATCCTCAATATGTAAGTGTTAATCCGGTTTCTTCTACTGCAGAATCTGTAGCACAATCGGTCTACTTTGTAGAGAAAAACGATAAAGAACAATTGTTAGCCACAATTTTGGACGACAGCGCAATTTCGCGATCTCTAGTCTTTATCCGTACTAAACATGGTGCAAACAGATTGGTGGAAAAACTAACCAAAAAAGGAATTACTGCTGCAGCCATTCATGGAAATAAATCGCAAAATGCACGTCAGAAAGCATTGGAAGATTTTAAACTGAATTCGTTGAGAGTATTGGTTGCTACCGACATTGCTTCACGTGGGATTGACATTGATGAGTTACCGCATGTGGTCAATTTTGATTTACCCGATGTCCCCGAAACCTATGTACACCGTATTGGTCGAACCGGTCGAGGAGGTAAAAGCGGAACTGCAGTGACGTTTTGTAGCGTTGATGAGAAATCAGACCTAAGAAACATAGAGAAACTAATAGGAGTAAAGCTTAAAGTTTCAGAAGTATAAAAAAAACAGTAGATACAGGGATGTGGAAATTTAATATAAAAAGTATGGCAGATTCATTTTTTAAGAAAGAAAATAGAAAGAAAAAAATCGTAAAGAAAAAGCTAAAAAGTCAAAAAAGAGAAGACCGAAAAGCGAATAATAATAAAGGAAAAGGGTTGGAAAGTATGATCGTTTACGTGGATGAAAACGGACATTTAACCAATACACCCCCAGCATTTATGAAAACAAATGCAGAGACTGCATCAACAGATGCTGCAAGTCCCAAAATACAGAAGCCAGAAGCGGATCAAGCCTAAGCGTTTAAAAATAGAAGGACAACTTTGAACTACTGAAATTAGTACAGAGTACACTACACAACACTTGATGGATTTCAGCAATCTTTCAGGTGTTTTTTTTTGCAATAGGTTTGAATTAAAATTGTTTTATCCAATTCAGGGTAATTCTTTTTTGACAAAAAACACTAGAATATATTTTCTACATACGAATACAAACCATAAGTATTTTGTATATTCGGATCTCAAAAACAAGTAGTGATCAATGGAAGAGCATCGTAATACCAATCAAAAGCGTAAAACCACTTCTAGCACATCTAAAGTTATACTTTATATAGCTTTAGTAGTTGGAGCGTTGTTCTTTGTCTTATCTTTTTTCGCTATAACAACGATGTTGTCGAAACCGCAATCGATGGATCTAGGAACAATCAATAAGGAAAAAACGGATGAAGTGAAAGTTGCTCCTGAACGTACTATTACATTGTTAGTGGATAATACTAAAGTGATTCGCTATATCGGTACCTTTGAGTCTCCTATAGAAAAACCTAAAGAATTTGAATATGGCGAAAATGGAATTCGCAAGGAACTGCTTCGACTGAAGTCTTCTATTACTAAAGAGGGAAAGGACAATAGAGTAGTTTTGATAAAGATGGCTAAGAATGTAGACTATAAAAAAATGGTGGAGATATTGGATGAAATGGCTGTTACCAAAGTACCCACCTATGCTTTAGTAGATATTACACCCGAGGAACAAATCGTGTTGAACACAAAATAAAATTACTTTTCATTTTTCTTAGGGTATATGACTCGAATTTTTCTATTGTTTTGTTGTTTTGGATTATTTTCTGCTTATCGCACTTCGGAATCAGATTACTGTATACCATCACTAGTACAAAAACAAGATCCACAGTACAAAAGAGGCGAAACCCTTTTCAAAAGGAATTGCGCTTCCTGTCATGCCATCAATATGAAACAGGTAATGACAGCACCTGCATTGGCTGGGATTACCAAAAAAAGAAGTATGGATTGGTTGTTTCGTTATACCACAGATAACTTTAAAATGAAACAAATGAACGATCCTATCGCCTTACAACTTTCCAAACAAGGGTGGGCTTTAATGCCTTCTTTTCCTATTTTCTCTAAGCGTGATTTACAGGATCTTTATTACTTTATCGAAAAAAAAGGAATTTAATACAACTATCTATCAAACTGAATGAATTATGAGTTTTACTAATCTGGAATGGTTTACCATTTATTTGAGTTTTTTCTTTTGTACATTTTTGTTTTTTTCCAACGCCTGTTATGTTTTTTTTCTAAAGCGGAATCAGGTAGATATTGTCGAAGTTTCGTATTTGGCAAGCATCTGGAAGCCCCTGATGTCTGTTAATCGAAACGGAATTTCCTATGCTTTGGGATGGATTCCATTAACATCTTATGTCAAGCCCAAAGGAATAGAGGAGGAGAATAATCCGTTATTATTCAAAGTCCTTCTGAATACGTTCGGTGTTTTTCTACTTATTTTTTTGGCTTCAATTACCTATTTATCAGTTAAAGAAGCCTTCACACCTTATATTACGTTGAACTGTAAAATTTACGATTTAATTTTAGGTAACCTGGACGCACAGACTTTCAGAACATTTTATTTGAGTGAAATGCTCATTCAACCTCACTATTTTGCCATCCTTTTTACGTATACTTTGTCTTTATTATTAGTGGGAAATTTGGTGGTTCTTTTTCAAAAAATGAATACTGTTTTGGGGACGGTTTCAAGTATAGCGCTTTTACTTTATTACATCATGATACTGTACCGACTAAAAGTACTACTTTCATTCAATATTGTGTTGTTTTTTCTGTTGACGCAACTGGTCATTTCTGCCGTGTATTTCGGAATGAGTGTTTTGCTGATAAACAATACACAAAAATCAAATTAATCATTTCATAGAATAAAATTGATTTTAATCAGTTTTTACCCTTAAAAAACAAGTATGCAAACACCAAAACGCTTAGCGATTATTGATGTATTGAGAGGTTGGGCACTTTTAGTGGTCGTTATTTCCAATTATTTGTACTATGCTTATAGTCCGGAAGGCGAAATCAATGGCAAAGGTTTTTGGTCATCGTTAATACAAATTGTTGAAAGCTATTTTTTTTCAGCCAAAGGATGGACTTTACTTTTTGTATTGTTTGGTTACGGATTTGGGGTTCTATACACTAGAATGCAACATAAAACTTATGCGTTCCTTACCCGACGGTTACTGGTTTTATTGGTTTTCGCCTTTTTCAACAGTTTGCTTTTTGATGGCGATATCTTAAGAGATTATGCCATTTTGGGCTTACTTTTTCTATTTTTCCTTCATTTCTCTGTCCGTAAACTAGTGATTACTATAGCTGCCTTTGTATTGATTATTCCTTTTTTAGCCGCAAAAATCAATAGTATTGACAACTCCTATGTAACTGCATTGAGCAATAGTATAGCGCCATTGCGATTCAGTCATCATTGGTTCGACGTATTGCAGTACAATTTTTTAAGCTCGTATTATTTTGAAGTACTCAATTTACACTATTCGGTTACGGTACATTGGGTAATGTTCACCTGTATGCTGATTGGATTGGCGTTACAAAAGAGTCATTTTTTTGAAAACCTGCAGGATAAGAAGTCACTTTTTCGAAAAATAATGATTAGTTCATTAGTACTCACACTTGTTTTGTGGGCCATCCTAATTCTTTCCAGTTCATTACAATGGAGTTATTTGAAATATTTTGCGTCCAATTATTGGATAGTTCTCACCACTATGCTATTTACTGCTTCCGGAATAGTCGTATTGTATAGCCATCAGAAATGCCAATTTGTATTCAACGCGTTTTCATGGGTAGGAAAAATGACTTTTACGAATTATCTAGTGCAAAACATACTCAATTTGTTGGTGTTTCAAGGTGTAGGTTTGCGCTTGTTTCATCATATGCCTTTGTACTTTTACTTTGTATTGGCCATAATAGTTTATGTACTTCAAATTCTATTTAGTTATTGGTGGTTGCAATCGCATAGCTACGGTCCTTTTGAATGGTTATGGAGAAAATGTAGTGGTACCTGGAAGACATCGAATACTTTAGTAATGTTACCTATTGCTGCTAAAAATAAAAAGCTTGAAGCGTAAAAAAAGAAGATAGGAGAGAAGTAGTAATTGTAAATCATTTTGTATTGTATGATTATTTTTAGATTTTCTTAACATTTCGGTACAATTCTTGCTGCTTATTTCTTACGAACCAATAAACCAAATAGTATGAGCGAAGCAAGAAATGAGTTTGGCAGAAAATCCTTAACTCCAAAAACCAAAAAATTACATCCTCGAGTAGATTTAACCGCAATGGTAAGTGTATCCTTCTTACTGATTGTCTTTTTTATGTTGACTTCCTTTTTAGCACGAAATAATGCAATGGAATTGGGGATGCCGGATAAGGAAGATGAAATTGATCATTCGACTCACTGCTATTGGGGTTTGACAGATAATCGCACTATGACTTTATTATTGGGTAATGATAACAAAATAGTAAGTTATTTTGGAGATTTTAATGCTCCATTAGAAGGGCCAAATAAATTCAGTTATAATAATAACGATTTGACAAAAGAATTACTATTCAAAAATGAAATGCTTCAAAAATTAAATGGTGATAAAAGTGGCTTAATCGTTATAATTAAATCATCAAAACAATCCACTTATGGTAATTTGGTAAACGTTTTGGATAAATTAGCAATTGCCAGAACACCCACTTACGCAGTAGTTGATATCACTCCTGAAGAAGAAGCGCTGTTAGCTTCTAAATAACATTCAGGCTAAAAATTGCATTGTCTCACAGCCTAAATTAAAAAATTATCCTACATTTGCTACCGAAATGAAAACACAAAACAAACATATGGCTTTACTAAACAGAAGTTTAGACTTACGTTCAGGAGATCAATTTCCTGTGCAACAGGTGACGTTTGTTCGTTTTGATAGGTATCAGATTTGAAATAAATCGGTTTATCCACATAAAAAACAGTAAGCGTCCTCCAAAAAAGGACGCTTTTTTTATGGCTAAAATGCTGAAATGAATTAAAAAAGAATCGCACAAAGAAAAAAAACACAAAAAAAATAGAAAATGTTTCATGAATAAACAAAATAGAAAGTAATCGGTTTTGGATAGTAATCAGATGAGAGACAGCCATTTGAAAAAAACAAATTATCTGTAGGTATACGGACAGTATTTCTTATGCATATAAACGACCGTAAAATACTGTAAATCAGAAAAATAAATTGTAAAAAATAGTTGGAATTTATTTTTTTTTGACTTTATCTTTGCACCGAAATTATTACGAATTGAATTACAATCAACTCCTCAAACATTGCGCAGGAGTAGTATAAAAAAATAAAATGAAAGCAGTAGCATCACATTATAAAACACAAAAAAGTATGAAAAATACATTCGTATCAAATGATTGCGATTTCAGACTGAGATTCAACTTAGCAGTTGAAGCGGAACAGGTGTACCCATATAGGCAGTAGGATAGCAGTGTCCTATTGTAATGTATGAAGCACCTTTAACGAGGTGCTTTTTTTATGCTCATTATTTACTGGTTCCGTAGCTCAATTGGATAGAGTGACTGCCTTCTAAGCAGTTGGTTACAGGTTCGAATCCTGTCGGAATCACAAGAAGTTCTTTAGAAAGGAACTGGCTCATTGTTGTAATGGTAACATGCCCGACTGTCTCTCGGGTGCCACGGGTTCGATTCCCGTATGAGCCGCAATTAGTACTAAATCATAGGAAAACTATATAGTAAAATAGTAAACAATTAATGTAAAAAAATAATAGTATGAGAACCGATATTTTAAAACGATTTTTAACGAACACAGACGAAACGGGTAGATTTCTCATGAAATCCCGTATTACTGGAATCACCTATTTTGTGGAGCCAATTTATAACGGTAAAACTCCTGAATGGGGTGATGTAGATCCTGCCACAAAAAAAATAACCGGTAACTATGGTTCCAAATACACAGGAGCCATTACCAAAAAAGAATCGCTGATTACCGAAGAGAACGGTTTTCAAAACATTGGATTCTTTAAAGGCAGTCCGTTCGGAGCGATTGATCTACGAGATAAAGAACATCAGAAACGATTAGGATTAGAATAATTTTTAAACAGTGCGCAGAATAATTGCGCACTGGTTTCTGAATCTTTGTTCAGCAATAAGAAAGAACATGAGAACAATTAAAATGTATTGTAAAAAGTGTGGTATACCATTAACATATACACTTCAAGAAGTTACTACTTCGGTTTTGCGTTTTGAGGACAATGTACCCATGATTGGTCCAAATCAATTTTCGGTATATATGAATGAATTTACCCATGAGAAAGAAATAGTCATCGCTATCGAAGAGTATTACTTTAAAAAGCATACTGATTCTAAAAGATTCAGTGGATGCTGTGGAAGTTCCGGAATAGACGGAATAAATTTGTTGTGTCCCAACGGACATGAAGTGGCTACTGAATTTTCAGATTGTTATATGCCGCATTATATTTCAGTTACTATTGAAAATGTTCTTATTAAAGACTTTACAGATACTTACGAAGTAAAAACAATTCAATTATAACAATATCAAACAAGTCTTGTTGGGTGTTTCTGTATAGCACTATTGTAGTGAACGTTGCGCAAAGCGTATCATGATTTACTATGCAACTTGATTTGAAGGTTTCGACTATTTTCCAGAAAACAGTCACCATTTCTGTGGGTCGTGGGTTCGAATCCCGCTCCTGGCATTGTCGGGATAGTTCAGTTGGTTAGAACAATAGAATGTTACGCAGGTTCGAATCCTGCTATCGCTTAGGCGGTATAGCTTAGTCTGGTTAAAGCACTACACTTTTATGTAGCCTGAGTTTTCTCCCTCGTAAAAAAGAGAAGCAATTTAAAATCTTCGGTTTGGAGTCGGTAGGGTTCAACTTGTTTGATGCTGCACTCTGCAACTGACCTGAAAGATGACTTTGTTTACTGAACCGTTATTTTGCTCTTGTGCTTGATTGATTTCAAAAGAGTGGAACACAAAAAACAGTACAAAACCATTATGATGCTTTAGTAGACATACATCTTTCCGTCCTTTTGAGAGGATTGCAATCCGGAGGTTTTTTATTATTAATAAATAAAAACAAAAATAATGATTCAAAGAATTAGAATAAAAGGATACCAAGTGGGATTGGTATTTAAAAATAGAAAATTGACAACCCTTTTGGAAGAAGGAACTCATTGGATTTATGGATTCAGAGAAGTCGAATATTTTGAAATGAATCAAGCCTTTATACCATCAACCGATTTGAACCTTTTACTTCAAAATGAAACACTACGATCGATGTTGGACGTGGTAGAAGTAGCCGATGGTCAAATTGCATTGCAGTTCGTGAATGGTAATTTCAAATCTATCTTGAATGTAGGTACACACGCTTTCTGGAAAGGAGTAAATGGGAATACATTTACAGTAATCGATTTGACCAAAGTATACATTACGGAAGCTATTTCTAACTATCTATTGGAATCTAGCCAACTTAGAAGTTTTACAAGACAATTTAAAGTGCAGGATTTCGAAAAAGGAGTATTGTTTGTAGATGGCAAATTTGAAAAAGAAATTGCATCTGGAACCTATTATTTCTGGAACAATATGACTTCAATAGAAGTAAAAACAGTGGATTTGAGACAACAGCAATTGGAAATTTCAGGACAAGAATTATTGACTAAAGATAAAGCAACTTTGAGAATCAATTTTTTTGTGAAATACCAAGTAATCCATGTGGCAAAAGCATTGTTGGAAAACAAAGATTTTGAAAAACAATTGTATGTTGTGATGCAATTGGCCTTGAGATCGTTTGTAGGAAGCATTACATTGGATGAATTGTTGCTGAAAAAAGACAGTCTTTCTGAAATTATTTTGTCTGAAGTTGCTGAAAAAATTGCAGCTTTGGGTGTAAAAGCTTCTGATGCGGGTATTAGAGATGTTATATTGCCAGGAGACATGAAAGAAATCATGAATCAGGTGTTGGTTGCAGAGAAAAAAGCACAAGCCAACAGTATCATGAGAAGAGAAGAAACTGCTGCCACAAGAAGTTTGTTAAACACCGCAAAATTGATGGAAGAAAATGATATGCTTTGGAAACTGAAGGAAATGGAATATGTAGAAAAAATTGCCGATAGAATTGGTGAAATTACAATTTCCGGAAGTGGGAATATCATCGGTCAATTGAAAGAGATATTTGTAAAATAGAAGGAAAGTCTCCTTCATTAATGAAATTATAATGAAAACAACAGATAAAATTATTATTATCGATCTTGAGGCTTCCTGTTGGCAAGGTTCCGTTCCTCAAGGTCAGGAAAATGAAATTATTGAAATCGGTTTAGCAGTTTTAGATACTGTTAGCGGTGAGATTTCGCAAAATAAGGGAATTTTGGTACAACCACAACGTTCCACAATCAGTTCGTTTTGTAATGAATTGACTACAATCACTCAGGAATTATTAGATGAGAAAGGGATTTCATTTGAAGAAGCTATCGAAAAATTGGTTAATGAATACCGTCCGGATGAATATACTTGGGCAAGTTATGGACAATACGATCTGAATATGCTGAAAAGGCAGTGTAAATCATTCGGAATTCCTTATCCAATGGGCTCTCATCATATCAACGTTAAGACTACCTTCGCTGAAGTATACGGTTTAGAAAAACCAACAGGTATGAATGGTGCTTTGCATATTTTGAATATTCCCTTGGAAGGAACCCATCATAGGGGGGTGGATGATGCCAAAAATATCGCCAAAATTTTAAATTGGATTCTTACCCAATAATTGAAAGCCGCAAAACTTTTTTGCGGCTTTTTAATTATTTACGGCCAAATGTAAACTAGCCGACAAAAGAATACCGCTATCCTATCTAATTTTATACAAAAATTTAATCATGAAAAAGATAGTATTTTTAATCATATCAGCATTCTGCCTGATTTCTTGTGAAGCCGATGGCGATTTATCACTAATACAACCGGTTGTATTGTCAGATGGTGAATTCGAAGCGACATCAGGAATTACAGTTACTGGTTTTGCTAAGATTTATAAGGAAAATAGCGATCGAAAAGTCGTTTTGGAAAACTTTAGTATTTCAGAAGGTCCAGATTTAAAGGTGTATCTATCTACTTCTTCAAGTCCCGAATCTTTTATTAGTTTGGGAGATTTAACATCGGCTACGGAATATTCCATTCCCAAAGGAATTGATTTGTCTGCTTATCCTTATGTACTCATCCATTGCGAACAATACAATCATCTTTACGCAATTGCACAACAGAATTAATAATAAGTTAAGAAATTTCTTAAATCATTAATCAAACCATCCAATTTCAGGATGGTTTCGTATATTTATAAAGTATTAAACTTCAATATATGTATGAAGAACTAAAGTATTGGTATTTACGTGACCATAAATTATTTCGAACGCTCAGTTTTGCTCAAATTAAACAATTGTGCATTATTGTTGGTTTTAAGAAAGCAAAAAAGGGCGAAATAATCTATTTTTCCAATTCAGAAGTACCAAGAATCTTTTTACTAAAAAAAGGCGCCATTAAGATTGTCTCTGTTGATGAAGAAGGCAATGAAAGTATTAAGGATATTATTCAAAAAGGGGATTTATTCGGTGAACTGACTCTTGAAAGTGATATCCAGGTCAATGAATATGCGAAAGCGCTCACCGATGAAGTAGCTATTTGTAGTTTTTTGCTGTCAGATTTTGAACACTTAATGCTAAAACATCCCAACCTTGCATTGTCGTATACGAAGTTTGTTGGATGGAAAATGAAGCGTTTGAAAAATAATTATGCCAACCTGATTTCCAAGGATGCCAAAACTCGATTATTGACATTTATTAAGGAATGGGCAGACAAAGAAGGGGTTTTTACAGATAACCAAGTGAGTATTGAAAATTACCTGACTCAAAACGATATTGCTCAAATTATTTGTACTTCAAGGCAAACCGCCACAGTGTTGTTAAATGAATTGGAAGAAAGTGGCTTAATTCAATACAATAGAAAAGAAATTTTAATTCCCGATTTTCAAAAATTATAAAAAATATAGCGCAGTTGTCGGGTAAATGACAAAACACGATTTCGGAGCGAACTAATTTTACAGTGTTAATTTAAAATCAATCGCAATGAAAAATTTATTGATCTGTTTCTTTTTTAGCGTTTCGATGGTGAGCTTTTCCCAAAGCACACCAAAAAGAGTAGCTAATTATAATCTGGAAAAAAAAGTAGCTTTAAGTGGTTATGATCCGGTGGCTTATTTTAAATCCAATAAAGCTGTAAAAGGTAGTAAAGAAATCAGCAATACACATGAAGGAGTAATCTATTATTTCAGTACCAAAGAAAATGCTGCATTATTTGCTAAAAACCCGATGGCCTATGAACCACAATACGGTGGATGGTGTGCTTTTGCAATGGGTGATTATGGTAAAAAAGTGGAAGTCAATCCGGAAACTTTTAAAATTGTCAATGGTAAATTGTATTTGTTTTACAATGCTTATTTCAACAATACATTAAAGAGTTGGAATAAAGATGAAAAAAATCTGAAAGTGAAAGCAGATGCGAACTGGAAAAAGATAGAGCAACCATGAAAAAGATTTCTTTAGACACTGTGCTGAAATTAGTGGTTGCTATCATTTTATTGCAAACGCTTTATTTCAAATTTACTGCAAAACCGGAATCGGTTTATATTTTTACTACCTTAGGTGCAGAACCTTACGGTAGAATTGGTTCAGGAATTGTAGAATTGATTGCTTCAATACTACTTTTCATAACCAGCACCCGATTATTAGGTGCGTTTATAGCAATGGGAACTATGTTCGTAGCTATACTTTCGCATTGTTTTATTTTGGGTATCGAAATTAATAATGATGGAGGAACACTGTTTGTTTTGGCAGTAATCACTATGGTTTGTAGTAGTGTTTTAATGTATCGATTTAGGAAAGATTGTCACTTTTTAAGATAAAATATATGGATTTCAGTTCGGTTAAAAAGACACTAGAAGAATTACAATGTTTATTGGTTCAGTTGTCAGATTCAGATTATGTTAAACCTATAGCCAATTTAAGTAATGCATCGATTGGCCAACATACCAGACATATTATAGAATTGTTTCAGTGTTTGTTGAATGCCTACGAATCAGGAATCTTGAATTATGATCATCGGGAGCGAAACAAAGCCATTGAAAATTATAAAACAACAGCTTTGTCTGCCTTGGATCAAATTATAGCCGAGTATCCTAAAGAAAATAAAAAGTTGCAACTGCATCAGTATATTGATTGTGAATCAATAGAAATTGACACCAATTATTTTAGAGAAATTGTTTACAATTTGGAGCATTGCATTCATCATCAGGCATTGATTAAAGTTGCTTTATTAGATATTGAGAATGTTGCGATAGATGAAAACTTCGGAGTTGCCCAATCCACTATAGCCTATAAAAAACAATGTGCACAGTAACTTTTGTAACTTCAAATGATCAGTTCATAATCACTTCCAATAGGGATGAGAAAATGGCACGACCAAAAGCGATTGAACCTAAAAATTATCGTATCAATCATAAAAATGTTTTTTTTCCAAAAGACGCTAAAGCGGGTGGTACTTGGTATGCCGTAGATGAAAATGCAAATATTATTGTATTACTGAATGGGGCGCGGGAAAAACATACTCGTAAGGAAAGTTATAAAAAGAGTAGGGGATTGGTGGTTTTGGACTTGATTGGTTCCGATTCTATTTTGAAAGAATGGCAACGAATAGAACTGGATAGTATCGAACCCTTTACTTTGGTTGTTTTTGAAAATCTCAATTTGTTCCAACTCCGATGGGATGGCGAAGAAAAAGAAACGCTGCAGCTGGACGAAAATAAAAATCATATTTGGTCTTCAGCTACTTTATATCCCAAAGAAATTAGAGAATCTAGAGCCAACTGGTTTTCAGAATTCATGTGTACACATGATAGTGTAAACGAGGAGAATATGTATCATTTTCATCGCTATACTCAAGAAAACGATATTCAGAATGGTTTGGTAATCAATAGAGATGATGTATTAAAAACACTTAGTATTACTCAATCTGTTATTGATAAAAACAAAGTAAGTCTTCATCATTATGATTTGGTACAAGACGAAAAATTCACGAATTCATTCATTGTAATTTAATCAATATTTATGCGATTATTTTTCCATAAGTTGACCAACTGGGAATATTGGCCTTTTAAAGTTGTCTATATTCCAATCTATTTTTTGTGGGCGTTTTATGCTGTAAAAGCCAGAACCCTTTTCTTTTTCAATGCCTCTAATCCTGGAATGAGAAACGGTGGTTTTATTATGGATAGTAAAAAAGAAATCTACGATTTGATACCCCAACAATATTATCCCAAAACGGAATTAGTTATTGAAGGTTGTGCATTTGATCAGATTGAGCAACTTATCAAGACTGCAGGCATAAAATTTCCATTAATTGCTAAACCCGATATTGGTCTAAGAGGTTCTGCCGTAAAGAAAATTAATACGCTACATGAATTGAAAGTCTACCATGACAAAGCCAATTTTGATTATCTGATTCAGGATTTAATTCCATATGAAAATGAAATCGGTATTTTTTATGTACGCTATCCAGAACAAACCAAAGGAAAAATCACAGGAATTGTTGCAAAAGAATATCTCATTGTAACCGGAGACGGAAAATCAACTATCGAACAATTACTGAAACAAAATCCAAGATATGAATTACAGTTAAACACCTTATATAAAGAACATAAAGAGGGTTTAAATGAAGTTTTAGATAAAGATGTAAAACGAAACCTAGTTCCATATGGCAACCATTGTCGTGGCGCCAAATTTATAGATGCCAGTCATTTGATTACTCCTAAGTTAGAAGAAGTTATTAATGAAATGTGTCTGCAAATAGATGGATTCTATTTCGGAAGAATGGATTTGATGTATCAATCTATCGAGGAATTGGAAGCAGGGCGTAACTTTTTAATGGTCGAATTGAATGGTGCAGCGAGCGAACCTACTCATATTTACGATCCTAAACATTCGCTTTTTTTCGCATGGAAAGAACTGTACCGACATATTTCCTATATGTTTGAAATTAGCATGGCCAACAATAAAATGGGCATTCCTTTTTTGAATCATAAAGAAGGAATGAAGCAATACAAAATGCATTTGGAGCAAAATGCCAAAATCCTAAATTTCTAATGTGGAAAGCTCTGAAAAATATAGTAATTGGTTTTGCAGTTAGTGGCATAGGTTCGATTCCTTTGGGATACCTGAATCTTATTGGCTTTCAAATTTATATTCAATCCAATACAGAACAATTGTTCTATTATCTTTTAGGTGTATTAGTGGTTGAAGCTATTGTGATATGGGGAACTTTACAATTAGCAGAACGATTGACTTTAAATCCAAAATGGAAATCTAGAATAAATCTGTTTTCGGCCTTTTTTTTGTTTTTTATGGCTTACTATTTCTATTCCTCGGATGTGAAAATTGCAGAGGACACGAATATTAAAAACGGGCTATTTCATTTTCCTGTTTTTGTAACAGGACTGTTTTTAAGCGCCTTCAATTTCGCTCAAATTCCGTTTTGGTTGAGTTGGAATTTGTTATTAACGAATGGAAATTACATTGTTACAGAAAAATTTTGGAAAGGTTTGTATCTCATCGGAACTCTTTTGGGGACATTCTCCGGAATGTTATGTTTTATATTGGGCGTTCAAAAAGTAGCTACTTATAATGCCCTAAATTTAAGTACAATTCTGTCATTATTGCCTTTTGTATTTCTATTACTCGCTATATTTCAATTAATTCAATGGTATAGAAAGTTAAAAAACAGAGAAATACCACTGTAATGTATTTCCCTGTTTTTTTATTACTTACGCTTTAAATTGCCAATTGATAAGGGGTAATTTTCTTTTTCCGTTGGTATTCCATAATCCCAGTTGGATACCTCTTAGGTTTTTGGAATGATTAAATAGACCAATTTGAATGCCATTGTGATTTCTAGAAACATTTGATGGCGCTATTTGAATTCCGTTGCCATAATCGGTAATGTTTGCAATTCCTGCAATTGAAACACCATTGTACTTTTGGGTATCAATAACCGAAGCATTTAATGATAAACCATTCAACTGATTCATTGCAGTGATTACACTGATATTCAATCCATTAATTTTAGCGCCACCTAAAAAACCCCCCGAACTAATGTTTAGTCCATTAATTTCAATATAAGTTGCAGCATAATCATCCATAAAGGAAGAATTGCTTATTACGTTGTCATTAATTCCTGCAACCAATCCTTCAAATGGAATAGTAAGTCCTACACTTAATAACATAAGACCATTTGGGCTAGTCTCCAAATTTAAGCCGTTTACTTTCTGATACTTTATGTTCTTGTTTTCATAATGACCAAAACCCATCGTAAAGCCATTCACCCGATTTACTCTTCTTGAAATAGGAGACAAACTAAAAATTTTAATGCTATCATTTCGATCAACATTATCCGATTTCCATTTAAAATAATCGGTAACATTTCTTGTAGTGTTGGTTGCTACCGGAATTAACGTGTCTTGCGCATTGTTATCGATTGAAAAAAGAGTCAGCAATGCGAATAAAAGTAACTTTTTCATAGTTTTTAAATTTTGTTTTGCAGTTCAAAAATATTGTGCTATTTGCAATTTTTATTGTGATAAAAAATTAATATTTTTAATATATTTGTGAAAATCGCAAAATGAACCCACAAGAACTATTACTAACGGCTATCCGAAAGCAACTCAAACCACAGCAATCTATAATTGATGAGGTTGCCAGCGTATTAAATATCAGTTATGATGCTTCCCATAGAAGGGTAGCTCTGAAAAGTAAATTTTCGATTGAAGAAACAGTAAATTTATGTCGGCATTATTCAATTGCAATGGATGGTCTTTTTGCTGATGAAAAGAAAGTAATCGTCGAGAAAACACATAGTATTAAATCAGTTAGTGATTTTAAAAACTATTTTGAGCAATCTTCATTTTTTTTGAAAAAATTCTTAAATGAAGAGGCGAATTTATATTATTCGGCCAAAGACATTCCTTTATTTTACACAATTGGAGGAAGTCTTTTGTCCAAATTCAAACTCTATGTTTGGTTGCAATTGTTGAGTAAGGAAGAAAAGCAAACTCCTTTTGATCATTTTATATTAGATGCACAGTTACTGAAAAGTACTTCCCAATTGAAAGCGGTTTATGAAAAAGTAAAGGTTACCGAAGTTTGGAATGACACAACGATTAATAGTTCATTGCAACAGATTTTCTACTTCTTTGAAGCAGGGTTGATTTCCTATGAAACCGCTCTAGCTTTATTAGAAGAGGTACGTAATGTGGTAACTTTAGTGGAAACCAAAACGAACCGTAACGACAATAGTTTTCAATTGTATTACAATGAATTATTGATATTGAACAATACGGTTTTATTAATGTCTGAACACGAAAAATCCTTATTTGTTCCCTATAATATGGTCGGTTATTTTATTACAGAAGATAAAGAAACCTGTATAGAAGCCGAAGGTTTTTTCAAACATCAATGTTACAATTCTAAATCATTACAATCGTCAGGGAAAAGAGATCGCAATCTTTTTTTTAATCGGATGCAATTGAAAATTGATTATTATGTGAATAAAATACAAAGTTTCATAAAAGAATGATGCCTCGATTGAGGCATTATTCTTTAGTATTTTCCACTTAGCAATTCACCTCCAATTGGCGCTTTGGCTTCAATTCCTAATTTCTTCATCATTTCGTAAGTAGTACAAACTGCTGCCGATGTTACCGGAATACCGATTTCCTTTTGAATCAAATCAATCGCTTCTAACGAAGGCATTTGCACACAGGCTGAAGCTACTAATACATCAACCCCAGTTAAATCCAGTCGTTTGTATATTTCCAATAAATTCATTGGATCTTGCGCTGCCACTTCTAAATTATCTGGGATTTCCAATGCAATAGAATCAACTACTTCAAATCCTTGGTGTTCAATATAATCTACTACTAAATCAGTTAACGGGCGCATATAAGGTGTAATCACCGCTACTTTTTTGGCACCTAACACTTTTAATCCATTGATTAAAGCTCCTGCAGAAGTCACGATTGGAGTAGGGAAATCATTTTTAATGGTTTCCTGATGCAAATTCACTTCAGAAACGCAATGATATCCTCGTCCCATGCTCATAATAGCAACCAAACAAGCATAACCCATAACATCAACATGCGCATCGGATAATTCGGTGGCACATTTTAAACTCATAGCATCCATGGCTTCCAATTCTTCTTTGGTAACCTTTTTCATACGCATTCGACTCGAATGGAAGGTAAAACGTTCCGGTAAGATAGTTTCGCGTGAACGGAAAACTGCCGGTATTTCAGTTTCCATTGTTACATTTGACGAAGGTACGATTTGACCTATTCTGTATTTTTTCATTTTATTTTCGTGCAATTACTATTAAATCTGTTGTGTTTGACCCGTCTGGCTCAGGGAATCTTTTCCGTTCTAAAGCTATGATTTTAAAATCATTTGCTAATAAAGCTTCTGATAAATACTCTTCTTGATGGTAATGAATGAAAATTTCATCCCCGGTACTTCCTTTTTTAAGTCCGGATTTGCTATAATCGTCTTCCATTGTACTTAGATACAAAATACCATATGAATTTAAACATTCGGCAGCATCTTTTATCAATTGAATGGCTTCTTCTTTTGAAATATATGGTAATCCGAAACCACAAACTATGCCATCAAATTTCTGATTCAATTGTAAAAAATCGCGACAATCCAATATTTGAAAAGTAGCTGTAGGATTATTTTTTTTGGCCAATTCAATCATGTTCGGCGCTAAATCAGTTCCTAAAACCTCAAAATCGCTTCGTCTTTGTAAAAAATATTTTGTAATGTTGCCCGGACCACAAGCCAATTCTAAAATGGAAGCATTTTCCTTTTCAATGCTATCACAAAACAAGTCGAAAGTATCATTGTACAAATCAAAATTCAAGAAACGATCCTGATATTGATTGGCACATTTATTAAAAACTTCAACTGCTTTTTGTGTTTTGTCCATTTGAAATTATTATATCTCCTTAATTGTGTTTACAATCGTTCCAATGCCTTCCACAGTGGCCTCAACCACATCGCCATGGTGCATCCATTCTTGTGGATCGCGACCTGCACCAACACCAGCCGGTGTGCCGGTTGCAATAATATCTCCTGGTTCCAGTGTGAAAACAATACTCAAATCTTCAATCAAATCATTGATATTGAATAATAAAAATTGAGTATTTGAATTCTGTTTTTCAATACCATTTAATTTCAGAGATAAATTCAGATTGTGCGGGTTTTTAATTTCATCTTTGGTCACCAAAATTGGTCCCATAGGAGCGAATGTATCTTGTCCTTTAGAAACTATCCATTGGCCTTCACGACGACAATCTCTTGCTGATATATCATTAATTACAGTATAACCAAATACATAATCCAAGGCATCTTCTTTGCTTACGTATTTCCCTTTTTTTCCAATAATCACGGCCAATTCTACTTCCCAATCCAATTGCTGTGTAAGCTTCTTATTCTTAATGATATCTGTATTAGTAGCCGTTACCGTTGTTGGAGGTTTTGAAAAAATAATTGGTTTTTGAGGTAGTTTCCCTGTAGTGTCTAAAGTTCTGGCACTTTCTGCAACATGTTCGGTATAATTTAAACCAATTCCGATAATGTTCTTACGAGGTTTCGGAATAGGAGCCAAAAAGGTCACATCATTGACATCATAAGCTATTTCGGCAAATTGCTTTTCGCTGGTTTCTTCAATTAAGTCGTTGATTTCAGCAATCACATCAAAACCCATATCAATTAATTCTAACATCGTTTTGGGTAAAGGAAAATTGGATACATCACCAAAATCTTCCATGTCAATCACTTGATTGTTATGTATAAAACCCAAACGCGGTTCAGAATCTTCAATAGAATAAGTAAGTAATTTCATTTTTTATTTACGATATTTTTATTTTACAATTTGGTATCCGTTATTTTCAGTGTATTCTTTCTCCTGGTACAAACCTAGTTTCTCAATGACTGGTAAATCGTTAAAAGAGAATAAGCAGGCATCTTCGGTTTCGGATAAATTCACGTGTTCATGCCACGCCCACGAAGGTACGCAGAAAATATCACGTTCCTTCCAGTCGAAACGTTTACCATCAATGATCGAATAGCCTTTCCCTTTGGCGCACTGATAAACAAACGATCCGGTGTGTTTGTGTGCTTTAGTATGTTCTCCTGCTCGTAATAATTGCATGGAAGCACCCATTGTCTGCATGACATGACCGCCAGTTAATGGATTCGAATATTGCATGATAATGCCATCAAACGGAGAACCTTCATTGACTTTGGCCGCTTCTAACAACGCTCGATATACGTTTTTCCATGAGTATTTGAACAGTGGAGAATACGGTTTATCCCAAACAGCATCTGCAGGAATTAATCCGGTTCCACCATAGGATAAAGGCAAATGATTGACAGGAGCCTTCAAAGGTTGTTTCCCATCAAAAACAGCATAATCATTAGCTTCCAAAGCATTTACCAAAGGAATGTCCAATCCGTCCTGCCAAACACAGGTTTTACCGTTCTCAGCCACACCGTGTTCGTGCCACGTTGAATTGGGTGTAATCACAAAGTCATTGACTTCAAATGTCACTTTATTCCCATCTACCACGGTATAGCCACCTTCGCCTTCCATAATGAAACGTAGGGCAGAAGCTTTATGGCGGTGAGCCGATGTACTTTCACCTGGCCGTGTAACTTGAATTCCTGTATACAACCAACCCACAGCTGCTGAAACATCTTTACGTTTGTCATTGACTAAATATACCACACGACGGCCGGCTTGTTCAGGTGTGACTAACTCTGAAGATTTTAAAACCAAAGCTCTTAAATCTTCATATTTCCAAAGCATGGGAATAGAAGAAGTACGCGGTTCCCAAGGCTCAATATCGTTAGCAACTGTCCATAATGCTCCAGCACCTAAACCTTCCAGTTCTTTATAGTAAGCTTCGAGTTCGGGAGTGTCTTTTACTCTTGCGCGACCAATTACATCGTCACTATATTTATCTTCCATACTTTTTTATATAGCGTTAGTGTTATCTAAATTTTTCAGTATCGTATTAATTTGTCTCTGATGGCGCAAAACATGAACAATGGCATGCTCCATCAGTTGTTCGATATCATAATATTGCCCCCAACCGGTTTTCATTTTGTTGGCTTCTTCATAAATTTCCAAATCAGTATCGCAAATATTTTCAAAAACAAAGACGGTATAAGCAAACATTTTGTCCAAATCATGTTGAAAAGAGATCACATCCGAGTGAAATAGCTTGGCAGGTCGTATTTCGTTATTCCCTTTGGAATTATAAATACTGATTGCGTAACTATAACCTGAATTAACCACATGAGCCAGAATGGTTTGCAATGAACGGCAATTGTCATCACTGGTGTTTGCATCTATAATCCTAATCAGTTTTTCACTACTGACAGTTGCAATACTTTCCTTTAAATGAACAAGCGTATTTTTATAGATAGCTAGCAATGCAGTAACTGCTCCTTT
Organism: Flavobacterium sp. MAHUQ-57; assembly: GCF_051908335.1. NCBI lineage: Bacteria > Pseudomonadati > Bacteroidota > Flavobacteriia > Flavobacteriales > Flavobacteriaceae > Flavobacterium > Flavobacterium sp. MAHUQ-57. Next base: position 470,172 of record NZ_JBPZTE010000006.1, read on the forward strand.
GTTTTTCATGATTATTTTTTTAAGAAATCGTCATGATTGTCAATGAATGTAATTTTTCGAGTAGGAGCGACATTCACTCTTAAATCGAAAATATCAAAACGATTGTAATGTCCAAGAATATCATGCATTTGTTTCGGCTGAATACATTTCTGTAAATCGATTTCAGCATACACAATTCCTTCCTCATCGATTAACGGTTCACCGATTACAGCTCCGTTTGGACCGATAAATCCTGAAAAAGCTGAATTTTTACGTGTTAACAACTCTTCAATATTCGGAACATCTTCTTTTAATGCTTCCATAATTTCTTTGGAAATAGTTGAACAGGAAACGATGGTAAACAATTTACCTTCAAAAGAATGCGCAGCGGCACGTATTTTAATCGCTTCTGCCATATTATAATCCGGAGGAGCCACAGGTAACGAAATATAGTTAGCGATATGAATCAATTCACCTTGTGAAAGTAATGTAAATCGAGCTAAAGTGTTCGTATTCTCACCACAAGCTAATGTACCGATAGGACCAATTTCTGTATCATAAACTTTTAATGACGAACCATCTCCTGATGTCCAGGTTAATTTTTCAGCCCAAGTGGGAACCAGTTTACGGTGTCTTCCAATAAGTTCGCCGTTATTGTCAATGATTAGATTCGTATTGTAAATTTCTCCATAACTGTTACCACGTTCGTTGATTCCAATAACGATATGAATATCATTTTCTTTAGCCGCTTGATACAATCGCAGCATATCAGCATCTTCTGTTCTTACCGAATTTTTATACAATTCTTCATACCATTTACTGCCTTGAACGGGAGTCATAACCCAATTCCAATACGGATAACCTGCTACAAAAACTTCGGGAAAAGCGATTAGTTTCGCTCCGTTAGCAGCAGCATCTTTTACAAATGAAATGGCTTTATCAATCGTTTTTTCCACATTAAGAAAAACCGGTGACGTTTGAACTGTAGCCGCTTTAAATTTTTTAAACTCCATGATTATCTATTCTGTTATAAGAAAATAACTGATTTTTGCTCTCATTTGATCACTAAAGGCTTCCGCAGCAATTGTTTTTCTGTCATCAGCAATTTTTACGTTAACCAAAGTAACTTCTCCTTCTAAAATGGTTTCACCTAGCTGGTTTTTGAATAAAAAGGCGCAAAGTAGGGAAGAGCTTCTTAATTCTTTAACCCATAATTCTTTGATGATCACTTCGCCTAAACGAGCTGCTTTTTTGAACTGTACTTTCAAATCAACAGTAGGAATTCCGTTGGTTTCATGCATTCTGGAAAAAGGTCGGTCAAGCGCTTCCTCAAACCAATCTTCCACTAATCCGTTTAGCATTTCCAGGAATCTAGGATAGAAAACTATTCCTGCAAAATCAATATGTTGGAAACGAATTTTTTCTGTTTTTATAAAATACTTCATGTCTATAAAATTAAGTATTATTTCAATTTAAATCGTTGAATTTTACCGGTTTCGGTTTTGGGCAAAACATCAATAAAATTAATTACTCGAGGGTATTTGTATGGCGCTGATACTTCTTTGAACCACTGCTGAATGCTTTTTGCCAATTCATCGTTGCCTTTTGTTTTATCTTTTAAGACAATATGAGCACAAACCAGCATGCCGCGTTCTTCATCTGGCAAACCAACTACTGCACATTCCAGAATGTCTTCGTGAGTTAAAAGTACGCTTTCTACCTCGATAGCAGCAATATTATAACCTGAAGAGATAATCATATCATCACCTCGGGCAACAAACCAAAAGAAACCCTCTTCATCCTGACGGAATATATCGCCTGTTAAGTTCCAACCATTTTGTACATATTCACGCTGCTTTTCTTCTCGGTTTAAATATTTACAGCCTGTAATACCTCTTACAGCCAATTTCCCAGGCTCGTTTCTTGCAACTTCATTACCTTTATTGTCAATAATTCTAGCTTCATAACCAGTAATTGCAACTCCTGTGGCGCCAGGCTTCATATTGGTATCATTAGAAGAAATAAAAATATGGAGCATTTCTGTGGCACCAATACCATCAATAATTTTCAAGCCTGTTGTATTGTACCAATCTTCCCATACTTTTAGTGGTAAGGTTTCACCTGCGGATACACATTTGCGGAGACTGGATATATCGAAATCCATTGCTTTTGATGCCAAAACACGCCATGCGGTTGGTGCAGTAAAACAGATTGATACTTTAAAATCTTGAATGGCTTGCAAAAGTAAATCAGGCGTAGGTTTTTCCATCAAAAAAGTTGATGCACCAAAATACATTGGAAACAAAACCAATCCGCCTAAACCAAAAGTAAATCCCAGAGGCGGACTTCCTGTGAAAACATCATCTCTTGTTGGTTGTAAAGAATATTGCGGAAAGGCTTCGCAGATATTTAGAATGTCTTTGTGATAATGCGCCGTCATTTTTGGTAATCCAGTAGTTCCCGAAGTAAAACCAATTAGTGCGATACTATCTGATTTTGTATGAAAGTTCGTAAATGTTGTTGGTTTTGTTACCATTAAACTTTCTAATTCCGAATTTCTGTAGTAACAGATTCGTTTGAGAAAAGGAGAATTTACCAATTCCATTTCTTCGGATAACGCACTGTCACACAATACATGGGTGATTTCTGCACAATCAATAATTGTTGTCAATTCTTTGGAACGTAATAAAGGCATTGTAGCGACAACAATTCCACCCGCTTTTAAAATGGCATACCAACAGGCTACCATCATTGGATTATTTGCAGAACGGATCAATACACGATTTCCTGATTTTAAACCTAAATCATTCACTAAAACATGAGCAATCTGATTGGCTTTTTCATACAAATCGTTATACGTCCATTTTTCATCAAATGTTTGAATACAAACAGCATCTCCATTTCCATTTTCAATGTGAACATCCAATAAACGTTCCACACAGTTAAGCATTTCAGGTTGGCTGAATTGTGGTAAATCTAAAAATGTGTAATCCGGTTGTAGGCTTGATTCGGGTAAATTATGGTGAGCGAAATTATCTTCGTAATGTTTCATTTAGTTGGTTGTTGGTCTGTAGTTTAAGCGATATCGTCAGAATGTTTAACGGAAAGAATCGGTTCTGCATAAGAAATGATCCCTTTTTCTTCATAATCATCAAGTAACGTTTTGATTATCTTATAATCAATTGCTTCTAGTATTTCAACAGAGAAAAAAGTATCGTTTAATCCTTCTGACAAGCATTTCAAGTCACGAAGTTCATCTCTTAAAATTTCTTTATTGAAACTTTCATCAGTAATTACTACTTGTACAACTGAGTTGCCTGAATATTCAACTACTTCCCTGAACATCAAGCATCCTTCGCTTTCATCAAATTCAGCATAAAAAATGTCATCAGTGGCAATTAACGGACCATAAAAAGGAATGCTGTCTAATTTATAAATTCCATTTTCTTCATCAAGGGTTTCTGCCCACATTGTTTCTACGGTTTCTTCTTCTAAGACATCGCTATAATATTTAAATAGTACTTTTTTGCTGTTATTATCCATGATTTTACTTCGTAATTATTTTATGACTTTCCGGTTTCAAAGTTTTTTTCATTCCTTCCACCATTTTTCTTTCCGAAGCTTTTAACGGATAAAGATGTGTAGTTCCTGCCATATATTGCTGAGGAATATCGGTTGGTCTGAAGTTTTCGTAGGCTTGAGCGTTACGCACAAAGAATGGATCTAGTAACAACGGTCTTCCCAGTGATACTAAATCAGCACGGCCATTTAAAATAATCGTGTTAATTTGGTCGATATCCTGAATATATCCGGCAGTAATAGTTGGAATATGAACTGTATTTCTAACCATATCTGAAAATGGAGTCTGCCACATTCTACCAGTTTGTGGTTTTTGATGGGCAACCGTATTCCCGGTTGAAACACTTATAATATCTGCACCTGCATTCTTGAATGCCTCAGAAATTCTGATAACATCTTCTTCAGAAATACCATTATCAGCCCAATCACATGCAGATATACGCACAGACATTGGTTTGTCTTTAGGAAATACGTTGCGCATTTCAGTAAAAACGCGAATTGGGAATTTTAATCGGTTTTCGATAGAACCTCCAAATTCATCCGTTCTTTTATTGGTTAGTGGCGATAGGAAAGAGGCTAGTAAAAACCCATGATGCGCCTGTAATTCAATCATATCAAATCCGGCTTCATCAGCATTTTTGGTAGCTTGAACAAATTCCGAAGCAATTTGATTCATGTCGGATATAGACATTTCTTTCGGGGTGGCCAGTTTTTCATTGAATGGAATAGGGGAAGCTGAAATCAATTCCCATGGTTTATCAATAGGTTCAGAACTACCTTCCCATGGTTTTTTAATCGCACCTTTTCGTCCTGAATGTCCTAATTGAATTCCAATTTTTGTTTGTGTATTTTTATGAATAAAATCATTTATTTTTTTCCAGCTAACCATTTGATTTTGTGAATACAATCCAGTACAACCTAGAGTGATTCTTCCGTTATTTGAAACGGCAGTCATTTCTGCAATAATCAATCCAACTCCACCTAATGCGCGTGTTGTATAATGTGCAAAATGCCAGTCGTTTGGGATGCCATCCTCTGCGGTATATTGTCCCATAGGCGACATCACAATTCTGTTTTGCAATGTTATTTCTCTTAATTTAAAAGGAGTAAAAGCGGCTGGGTTTTTACTGTCAGTTCCAATTTTTGCATTAAATTCTGCCAGTACTTTTTCCGGGAAAGAAGCATCACGAATTGCTAAATTTTCAAATGTAACTTTCTTAGATCTTGTCATGACTCCGAAGGCAAACTGCTGAAAATCATGCTGAACATGTCTATCCATATGCTCAAACCAATCCAAAGAAACATTAGCGGCATGTTGAATCATTTCCACACGGTTTCTTCTGGAATGTTCATATTGTTCAAATGCAGCAGTTGTATTATTTTGATTTTCAACAATAGCATCTGATAGTGCAATGGCACATTCCATGGCCAATTTAGTTCCTGAACCAATTGAAAAATGTGCGGTTGCTTTGGCGTCGCCTAATAAAACAATATTGTCTTTATACCATTTTTGATTGGTTACATGCGGGAATTGACGCCAGTGTGATTTATTGGTAATTAAGGGATGCCCATCCAATTCTACTTTAAAGATATCAGAGATTATTTGGACAGTAGTAGCTTCGTTTTCAACTTCAAATCCAGCTTTTTGCCAAGTTTCCTCTGAACATTCGAAAATCCAGGTACTCATACCAGCTTCGTATTGGTAAGTATGCGCAACGAAAGTGCCAAATTCAGTTGTTCTGAAAAAATAAGTAAAAGCATCTAAAGGCTTTGTGGAACCTAACCAAACAAATCTATTCTTTTGAAGTTTTACAGAAGTTCCAAAATCTGAAGCAAATTGGGTACGTATAGCACTTCCAATCCCATCAGCAGCTACAATTACATCACTATCTTTAAATTGTGACAAATCTTCTCTATTTTGCTCGAAATGAAGATTTACACCTTCTTCAATGCATCTTTGCTGTAATAATTGTAAAAGTGTTTTTCGTGAACATCCACAAAATCCGTTTCCTGAAACACTTACTTTTTCACCATCACGAGCTACGACAATATCGTCCCAATACGCAAATTTACTTCGTATTAATTCATAGGATTGTGTATCACGAGTTAAGAATTCACCTAGAGTTTCATCCGAGAATACGACCCCAAAACCGAAGCTATCATCGGCTTTATTGCGTTCGTAAACATCAATCTGACAGTTTGGAATTGCCTTTTTGGTTAATATGGAAAAGTAGAGTCCGCCGGGACCGCCACCAATTACAGTTATTTTCATATAGTTTTTGCTATCGCTTTTTATGGCGATTTCTTTAATTATTTTTTCATAAAATCGAAAGCACCTTTTCTGAGGTTAATTCCATATTCAAGGTATGCTTTAAGACATGCTAGGAAATTGGACCATCCAAATGAGTTACCTGATAACCATTTTAAACCAGCTTCATCATTGTCCATTTCCTTTTCGGAAATTGAAACTAAAGTTGAATTATTTACGCTTTCAGATAAAGTAATCTCTACTAAAAGTTCTTTTCCTGAATTTTCCCAATAGAAAGAAATGTATTTATCCTTATCAACTTTGCCTACGCGAACCGGGCATTCAAAATCAAACTCAGGGAATTTCCAAATCAAATTTTTGCCTTCTTCCATCATCCCGGTACTTTGTGAGATGAAATAATTGGTCATTTTTTCTGGGTTAACAATAGATTCAAATACCTCATGCATTGGTTTTTGAATTTGCATTGCTACATTAATTTCTAACTTTTTAGTTGTCATGATTAGCTTCTTTTGATGGAGAAAATTTCTCCTAATTTGGAATAATTGGATCCCGCCAAACGAGCAACTGGTTTGTAGGTTTCCAGATTAATTCGTGCATTTTCCATTAGTATGGAATCGTCGATATGCATGGTTAAGATTTTGCCAATAATGACAGCGGCACCCCCATTTGTATGATCTTCTAAAAAATAATGATGTACCATTTCACATTCAAAATGTACTAAACTTTCTTTAACTCGATTGGGTTTAATATGAATAGAAGCAATAGGAGTAAGGCCGGCAAGTTCAAATTCGTCTATGTCAGGAGCCACTTGTTGGGAAGTAGTATTCATTTTTTCAACAACTTCTTCCGTTACTAAATTCACCACGAATTGCTTATTTGACAATACATTATTCAATGTGTCTTTGTTTTTATCACCCGTTCTTACAGTAGAAAACATAACATGCGGTGGATCTTCACCGACTGCGTTAAAAAAAGAAAAAGGAGCTAAATTGTTAATGCCGTTCTCGTCTACTGTCGAAATCCATCCAATAGGACGCGGAATTACAGTTCCGGTTAACAGTTTGTATAAAGTGGAAGCATCCGTATTTTGAGTATCGAATTGCATTAGTTGGGTTGGTTGGTTTCTACAAATTAAGTGAAAAAATATCCAATTTGAAATAGATAAATGCCCAACTTATTTTAATTTTACCGAATATCAAAAACATTTACCATGAGTTATTATAAAATTGAAAATCTGGAGCATTATTTTAAAATGTACAAGAAGTCGGTACGCGAACCCCGAAAGTTTTGGGATAAAGTTGCTGATGAAAATTTCACTTGGTATCAAAAATGGGAAAAAGTTTTTGACGTTGACATGCAGGAAGCTCAATTTAAATGGTTTATAGATGCAAAAGTTAACATTACCAAGAATTGCATTGATAGACATTTGGCAAGAAAAGGAGAAAAGACGGCCATCATTTTTGAACCGAATGATCCAAATGAAGAAGCTTTGCATATTTCTTATAATGAATTGTACAGAAGAGTTTCTAAAATGGCCAATGTTTTACGTGACCAAGGTATTAAAAAAGGAGATCGTGTTTGTATTTACTTACCAATGATTCCTGAATTAGCGGTAGCGGTTTTGGCATGTGCACGAATAGGAGCAATACACTCAGTGGTATTCGCTGGGTTTTCAGCATCGGCAGTTACAGCCAGAGTGAATGACTGTGAATGTAAAATGGTCATTACATCGGATGGCGGATATAGAGGAAATAAAACGATCGATTTGAAAAGTATTGTCGATGAAGCACTTGAAAAATGTCCTACAGTTGAAAGAGTTTTGGTTGTAAAAAGAACCAACGAAGCTATTCAAATGAAGCAAGGAAGAGACATCTGGTTGCAACCTTTATTGGACGAAGCAATTGATAATAATGTTGCTGAAATCATGGATGCTGAAGATCCGTTATTTATTTTATACACTTCGGGATCTACAGGAAAACCAAAAGGAATGCTACATACCACAGCTGGTTATATGGTGTATACAGGCTATACATTTAAAAATGTATTCAATTATGAAGATAATGATGTTTTCTGGTGTACTGCGGATATCGGATGGATCACAGGTCATTCCTATATATTATACGGCCCGTTATTGAATGGAGCTACAACTGTTATTTTTGAGGGAATACCTTCGTATCCAGACTTTAGTCGTTTTTGGGAAGTGATCGAAAAACATAAAGTAACTCAATTTTATACAGCACCAACTGCGATTCGTTCTTTGGCTAAAGAAAGTATTGATTATGTTCAAAAATTCCCCATGAAATCATTAAAAGTAATTGGATCGGTTGGAGAACCAATTAATGATGAAGCATGGCATTGGTACAATGATCATGTAGGAGCAAAACGTTGTCCGTTGGTTGATACCTGGTGGCAAACTGAAACTGGTGGAATTATGTTATCGCCAATTCCTTTTGTTACCCCAACGAAACCAACTTACGCTACTTTACCATTACCTGGAATTCAGCCTGTATTAATGGATGAATTACGCAATGAAATTGAAGGTAATCAAGTGGTAGGAAGTTTATGTATTAAGTTTCCTTGGCCGAGTATTGCAAGAACGATTTGGGGAGATCACCAAAGGTATAAAGATACCTATTTTACTGCTTTCCCTGGAAAATATTTCACTGGTGACGGTGCATTACGTGATGAAGTTGGCTATTATAGAATTACCGGTAGGGTAGATGATGTCATAATTGTTTCTGGACATAATTTAGGGACGGCACCAATCGAAGATTCTATTAATGAACATCCAGCCATAGCAGAAAGTGCTATCGTAGGTTTTCCTCATGACATTAAAGGAAATGCACTTTATGGTTTTATAATTTTAAAAGAAACCGGCGAGACAAGAGACAGGGATAATTTATCCAAAGAGATTAATCAAATCATCACAGATCAAATTGGACCAATTGCAAAATTAGATAAAATACAGTTCGTGAATGGTTTACCAAAAACCCGTTCCGGAAAAATTATGCGAAGAATTTTACGTAAGATTGCTGAAGGAGATTATTCGAACTTCGGTGATACGTCAACCCTTTTAAATCCTGAGGTTATAGATGAAATTAAGGATGGTAGAATTTAATTTTTGATTTATATTTGCAAAAAAAATCAATGAAGCCATTTCAATTTATTCTATTCTTAAGCTTATTAATTCTTTTTGTTTCTTGTGATAATGATTCAAATACTAAATCCGATCGGACTATACATATAATAGGTAGTGAACGAAATAGTTCTAACGTTTATATTGCAAAATATTGGAAAGACGGAAAAGTTTTGAATTTGAGTGATGGCTCTAAAAATGAATTTACAACAGATGTCTTTGTGTATGGTAATGATGTCTATGTTGCCGGTTTTGAAAGAAATATAGATGGAACAAATCAAATCGCTAAGTATTGGAAAAATGGAGTTGAAGTATTATTAGGAGACGGAACTTATGATACATCAGCAAGTGCTATAGTTGTAGAAGGTAATGATGTTTATGTTTCGGGTTATAAAAAGATTAATAGCAATAATCCTTCGATTAATAAAGCAATTTATTGGAAAAATGGAGTTGAATATCTGTTAGAAGATGATGGAAATAGTACAACCAGTATATCAATGGTAAAAAAAGGAGAAGATATATTTATTGCAGGTACAGCTATTCAATTTACACCCAACTTAGTTCTTAGGTCAAGATATTGGAAAAACGGCATTTTAGTTAACCTTGAAGGAGATGAAACCAATTTTTCGCAAGCCTTTGGATTAGACATTAATGATAATGGAGATGTATTAGTTTGTGGCCTAACTGGTGATTATGCTAAATACTGGACAAATGGAGTAGGAACAGATTTGGAAAGTGATTATAGAGCTAAAGCAATTACCATAAGTGCTTCTGGAAATGATATACACATTGCTGGAATTGAAACTAAACCAAATACTACTTTAGGTATTGCGAAATATTGGAAAAATGGAGTTGGTACTAATTTAACTAATGGAGAAAATTTTGCAGGTATCACTGAATTAAAAGTTTTTGACAATGATGTTTATGTAACTGGATATGAAACCACTCGATCAACGGGATATGAAATAGCCAAGTATTGGAAAAATGGAGTTGAGAAAAAGCTAACTGATGGAACTTCAAATTGCAGAATAAATGGAATTTTCATTCAAAAACTATAAAAAATAAGGGGCCATTTTGGTCCCTTTTTTTAAAATTCTATTTTTGCATAATTATCAAATAAACTATTGACTACTTTTTTACTAAAAAACTTAAAATGAATGATTACAGTACTCTCTTTGAAAGTAGAGCCAACAATTACCATCTTGCTATGCAGGAATACCCTAATGTAAGAAACAATGAGTTTGGTTCATTACTTTCAGGTGTTGATTTTGCCAATATAAATAAGGTCTTAGATATTCCATCGGGGGGAGGCTATCTAAAAAATTATTTACCGAATCACGTTACGGTTGTCTCAACTGATTTTTCAGAAGGTTTCGCAAAAGAGGATATAACACTAGTTACTCCGGAGAAATTTCCTTTTGAATCCGATTCTTTTGATGCCATATTCTCACTTAGTGGTATGCATCATTTGAAAAATGTACCTTTATTTGTAGAAGAATGTTTGAGAGTCCTCAAAAAGGATCGAAATTTTATTTTTGCAGATGTTAAGAAAGGAACTAATGTTGATTTTTTCTTGAATAACTTTTTAAATGAGCACAGTTCATTTGGGCATGAAGGCCTATTCTTCGAAGAAAATTATTTCGAAAAACACAGCCATATACAGAAGAAAATAGTTGATTGTCAGTATAATGAATATCCTTTTTTGTTTACTGATGAATCCGAAATGATTCTTTTTTTCAAACTCTTTTTTGGTTTGGACAAAGCTACTGATACTATTATTGCAGAAGGTGTTCGAGATATTTTGGGAATTGTAAAAAAAGAGAATGGATTAGAAGTTAATTGGGGATTACTTCGATATACATTGAAAAAATAAGCTCAAGTTATACCCAAGAAACTAGTTGGTTTCTTGGGGTAATTGCATTAACTCACCGAATTCTGTATTAAATCTTTCAATTGAACTTCTTATCAACCCTGCATTCGAGAAAAAAGTAAGCTCGCCGAAAATAATTTTGCCACCAATCGAGTACAAGTCAACACGCATAAAAATAAAGCCTTCCGACAATTTTTTTGCAACCCGAATCATTTCGTCAAAATTTGATGGTTTCTCAAAATGTGCTTCTGAAAAAGCGGCTATATATTTTTCTGGTTCTATTTTATTCCATTCTAAGTCATAAAAACTTTTTCTCAGGTTTTCCTGTTTATTTTTTTGAACAAAAACATATTTGGGTTCACCATGAAAACAGTGAAACTTATAATCAACCAGCGCATCGCTATCAATTTCCGAAATATATTTTTCAGCTATAATTCTTGGAGTAAGATTTTTATAAATCAATTCGCGAAATCTGTAATAATAATTATCCTTTAGGAATTGATTCAGTTTTATTTTGGTTTCTTGAAGATTTAACTCATTTTTATTTTTAACTATGATGTTATACCCTGAACCATGAGTGCCTTTAAGTACGAATTGATTGGGTAAATCATCAAAACTGATATCATCTACTTTAGTATAAATTCCGTAAACATCATTAAGATACTCTTTCCCGATTTTTTCTTCGACATACCTTCTAACGTCATATTTATCAGCAAATTTCCCATAATCTTCCGTGTAGTAATACAATTTCAACCAAAGTGTTTTTTCCATAAACTCCTTTGGATTACGTAAATCAGGTTTTTTGTTGTTTTTTAGGTAATACTGTAAAATTGAAATTTTTTCATCACTACCACCAAAAGATTTAAGCCAACTGATTTGAAGTTTGCAGTATTTTCTCTTCAAAATATTCATAAAATGTTTCTCCTATTACTATTATAAACCTAATTTACCACGCATTTTTAAATACGTCATGGCAATACTAAAGGCGTAATTGGCCGAAGTAGTTATATAGGGTGGAAGTATCTTATACGATTCGAAAATTTCCAAAAGAGAATATTGCCTATTATTCTGATCGATAATTTTTCCATGCATCACTTCAATATCCAATAAATCATTCTTAAGACGACCACTGTGTAATTTATGGAGATATTCATTCAAAATTTCAATATCATAATGAATGCGATGACCAATGAGTGTAGCATTTCCTATAAAATTAATTAGAGATTCTATAGCATGAACTTCCTGAAAGGTTAACTCTTTACTCTTTACAATTTCAATTTTATTAAGTTCAATTTCCAACGAATTTTCAAGCATAATTTGACCATGTTCAACCGAAACTGCTCCAATTGAAATGATTCTGTCTTTGGTTGGATTTATCCCGGTTGTTTCAAGATAAATAACCACTTTCCTGTTGGTATGATGCTCAAATTGAGCTGTATAATTTTTCCAAAAATCAGGATATTCCTTACCAATATTTTTAAGCCAATCCAGCATATTATGAAAATTGTGTTAATTGAAAAGTATCTTTGACAATTTCTTCCAAATCTTTTAAAACATGCAAAGATTCTTTGAGTTTATCTTTATCCGCTTTTGATAAATTTTCCACATCAATAAAGATACCAGTATTGTCATTTTTTAAACCTTCTAATGCTCTTAAACGCGAAACAAGTAGAAAAACATCAGCCGCATTAAGGTAAATTTCGGCATTTTGTTTCTCTTTTATAGCCAATTCTTTATACCTAGAAAAGGTATTGTTAATCCCTTTTAAACCATGATGAAAAGCCAATAAACGAGCAATATCTACCAATTGATCAATGGCTTTGGCTTTAACGTTAAATTTTCCATCTTCTTCTTCATTGAACTTTTTGAAGAAATTTAGAGGTGCAGGTTTATTAATCGCATCATTACCTAAGTAATCAAAAAAGAGAATTTTATTTTTAAGATTAAAAATAGTATCTGTTATTTCACTTTCCATGTTTTGATCACCAAAAACAAATTCGAAATCAAAGAAAATAGAGCAGTGCTCATTCGTATATTCTCCAGGAGTATTGATCCAATTTTCGTATTGTTTTACCCATTCGGATAATGATTTACACCAATGATGATTATAGGCATTATGGCCAAACTCACAATGTTTGAATCCAATTTTTTCTAAGATTTCATTAACTCGCTTGGTCATTTGATTAAAATAATCTTTAACATTGCGAACTTTTTGAATATCAACATCCTGATAAATTAAAAAATTATCATGATCCGTCAGTAGTAATTGTTCTTTTCTTCCTTGACTTCCAATACTAAAGAAACCAAATGGGACAGGAGGTGAGCCCAATTCTAAAATAGCAATTTCGATTGCACGTCTGATAATAGCCAACGTAATTTCACCTGAAACGTTGAAAATATGATTAAGTGGGATGTTTTTGGTTACCGATTGCTGAATAATATCTGCTAATGCCAAGCGTACTGATTTCAATTGTTGAGCTGTCGCAGAACGTTTGATCTCTTTCAATAAAACCCCTGGAGAATTGGCCTGTGCCTGAACCAAATCATTTTGAGTAATTACACCTTTAACGTCGGTGTGCGGAGTACCGTCAATGGTTACGCACAAATGATGCACCTTATGCGAAAGCATAACAAGCTGTGCCTCAGCTAAAGAAATATTTTCAGTAACGGTTATGACCGGAAAAGTCATTATTTTGTCAATATGCGATTGAATTGCTTGTTTTCCTGTAGCCACTTTTAATCTAAAATCGGCATCAGTCACAATTCCCACTAATTTTCCATCTTCTTTTATAAACGCATTATCTAATAAATTATCCGACATAAGTAAAGCAACTTCACGAATGGTTTGATCATGATCTACTATAAGTGGTTTTTTATTGTAGGAAAGAGATTGAAAAAATGACAAATCATTTTGGAATTCTGTCAGTTGTATCGAATCCAAGAGTAATTTATTGGTGACTTTATCCGCAGGATTATTGGAGTTGGATGCAAAACTCTCCAGTAAGAAATTCAAAACCTCTGGATTTTCTGCAACAAATGGTTTAAACACATCAATGGGAATAGCATACAAAATACTTTCCTCATTGGCTTTGGCAGTCATTTGATAGTTATTTTTCGCAAAAAACGGACGTAATCCGAAAACATCACCAACGTAACATTTATTCAAAAGTGTTTCATCAGCATCTGAAATTACTGTCAAATGCACAACGCCAGAATTCATTACATAAAATACATCATGTAAATTATCACTAATTTGAAATAAGGTTTTATTTTTTTCTAAATGAAGAACACGGATTTTTTTCGCAATCACTTTTAGTTCCTCAAAACTCAAAAAACTGAAAGGTTTGAAATCTTTTAAAAAATTAGCAACATTTTCAGAAATAGAATCTTTCATTATAATATCGTTTGTCTTACAAGGGTAAAAGTAAGCACAATATCTGTAAGAAAGAAGTGTAATTAAAAATTTTCTATTTTACATAATATAAATTATAGTTCAAAAATAAAGCCGATAATTAATCGGCCATACTAAATAATCTTTCTCTGAACTTTTTGCCAATGGCAACCTGCAGATTCTTTTTATATTCTTCTAGTAGCCAATCCCTGTAATTTTTGGTAGAATTGGACAAACATCTACAAAATATTTTCACACGATATGCGGCAGATTCTTCCAAATGTTTCGCTAATCTTTTGGCTTCATTCAAGTCATCAGAATTATCAACGCACATTAACGCGTGTTGGTCAATAGATTCATCAATAACCGTTTTGGGACGAAGATTTTTCTTTAAAGCCAATTTAAATGCTTCATCAATATCAAAATCAACTTCTAAAGAATTCTTAAACAACTGACGAATTTCGCTTGGCATTTCGTATTTAAAATGCATTTCAATTTCAGCGTCTTCACGAAGATTTTCCAAATAATATTCAGGTGATTTAAAAATATGCTGCCAATCTACAGGTGCATCCCATAATCCGAATCTTGCTGCATTGTTTCCTAAATCAATTATTGTAAATTCTTTTTTATTCGGTAATAATCTGGAACCACGTCCAATCATTTGAAAATATAGTGTCAACGATTTGGTAGCACGATTTATAATTATAGTTTCCACTGTTGGTTCATCGAAACCGGTCGTTAAAATACCTACAGACGTTAGAATGGCATCCGGTGTATGTTTAAACCATTTCAAAATATCTTTTCGTTCTTCTGCAGATGTTGTATTATCAAGGTGTTTGATAGTATATCCAGCTTCAGTAAATGTATCTAAAACGTACAGAGAAGTATGAATTCCGTTATTGAAAATCAGTGTTTTTTTTCCTTTTGAGACTTCTTCATAAGCATTTAACAATTTGCTCTGCATATCCAATTGAGAATACAATTCATCAGAAGACTTCACTGTATAATCTCCGTTAATTCCAATTTTTAAACTTTGTAAACCAACATCATAACTAAGCGTATTTGCTTTAGCCAAATAACCGTTATCAATTAATTTTTTAATTGGATCTCCAACAATCAATTGCTTGTAGTTTTCATACATTGGCAATTTGATGTTCGAACTCAATGGTGTTGCGGTAACTCCAAGAATAAAGGAATTTTTGAAAAAGGAAAATAATTTACGGAAAGAATTGTAATGTGCTTCATCGATGATCACTAAACCAATATCATCAATCAATAATTTTTCGTCATTCAAACGGTTTTTCAAAGTTTCTACCATGGCAACAAAGCAAGAATATTCGCCTTGATCTGGTAAGTCTTTGATTTTAGAATTGATGATTTTGTTTTTAACACCAAATCCATCCAACATTTTGGAAGTTTGCTTGCAAAGTTCAATTCTATGCGTCAAAACCATCACTTTTTTATTGTGATATTCTAGGTATCTGCGCACTATTTCAGAGAATATTACTGTCTTCCCTCCTCCTGTTGGCAATTGATATAAGAGATGATAATTCGGTTCAACTTCATCCATACGATCAAATATGGCGCTGATATCACGCTTTTGGTAACTGTATAGCTCCTTTCTCCCTTCCGTTATAGTTTCCAAATCCTGATTTGACATCTGTTTTTATCAATTTTTGCAAAAGTACACCTAAAAAACTGTTCTCTAGCACTTTTTAAGATAAAATTTTACTTTATATAATTTTTAACTAATTTGTATGGATTAGTGAAGCTTCTCTTTGTAAAAGATTTCTTTTCTTTGCATAAGAATTTGCACCGAAAATTCGTTTATAAAACTCAATAAAAAACACCCATGATTTCAGTTAAAAATTTTAAAACTCTGGCCCTAATTGAAGGGATTTCGGCTATTTTACTTTTCTTTTTTGCAATGCCGATGAAGTATGCTTTTGATATGCCTGTTTTTGTTCGCTATATAGGTATGGCTCATGGAGTATTATTCACGATCTATATTGTTATGGCGACACTACTTAAATTTATGAATAAATGGGAATGGAAAAAATACGCAATAATTTGTCTAGCTTCGATTCCACCTTTTGGTACATTTTATATTGAGAAGAAATATTTAAGAAATGCTTAAAATTACTGAGAAAATATTCGGTTGGTGCTATAAACTATTAATGAAATTAGGCTTTAATGAGACTATAGCATCTTATTTTAGTTTATTGGTTAACATTCTCATTTTAAGCTGTATTGCTTATGTGATGTATATGGTTTTCCGATTCATTTTGGTAACGGTTATGGCCATTGTTGCTAAGAAATCGAAAACTAAATTTGATGATTTATTAGTTTCTAATGAAACTGCCAAATATATTTCGCATTTAATACCTCTGATTTACATTTATAAGTCGGTTCCCATCATTTTAGAAGATTTTACCTCATGGGAAACAATTTTCGGTCGACTTGTTGCAGTCTACATTGTACTATTGGTGATTTGGATTGTTCAATCCATTCTAAGAGCATCTAGAGATCATTTAAAAAGTAAAACGGAATATAGCGACAAACCAATCGATAGTTACGTACAAGTAATTATGATTTTGCTTTGGATTCTGGGAGTGATTGTTATTGTTGCCAAAATCATGGATATTGGTACAGATACATTGGTAAAAACATTAGGAGCTGTCTCTGCTGTTATTATTTTGATATTCAGAGATACAATTTTAGGTTTTGTTGCCAGTGTGCAAGTTTCTATCAACGATATGATTCGAATTGGTGACTGGATTACGATGGACAAATTTGGTGCCGATGGTGATGTTATTGAAATTAATCTAGCAACAGTAAAAGTGCGTAATTTCGACAATACAACTACTACAATTCCTACCTATAGCTTGATTTCAGACAGTTTCAGAAACTGGCGAGGCATGATTAATTCCGATGGAAGAAGAATTAAAAGGCATGTTCTGATTAAAACCAGCTCTATCCGATTTGTTCGAGAAGAAGAACTGGAAGATTTCAAAAAGATTCAACTGATTAGTACTTACATTGAAAAGAAACAAGCGGATATCCGTAAACATAATGAACTCCATGAAATTGATAAATCATTATCCATAAATGGAAGGAATTTAACCAATTTTGGATTGTTCCGAAAATATTTAACTCGTTATCTTGAAAATTATCCAGGGTTGAATAAAGATATGCTTTTACTATGTCGTCATTTGCAACCTACAGCTCATGGAATTCCATTGGAAGTTTACGTATTTTCAAAAGACAAGCGTTTTGAAAATTACGAATATATCATGAGCGATATCTTTGATCATATATTGGCTTCTGTTATCTATTTTGATCTAGAAATTTTCGAAATGCCCTCTAGTAAAAATGCTTTCAGCGAAGCGTAATACTACCTAAAGAATTTATTATTCTCGAAATGTGTATCTAAAAAAAACACCCAATTAGTAGGTGTTCGGTTAAGTCAACTTAAGTGATTATTCCTCGACACTTTTAATTCGGTCTCTAACAAATTCTACTTGAGTTTTTCCATGTGCCACTGGTTTACCATCGGCACCTAAACTCACCATCGTTATTGTATCAATTGTAATGATAGTTTCACGTGTCATCATATTGCGAACTTCACATTTCAATACCAAAGAAGAGTTTCCGAATTTCACTACATCAAGTCCAATTTCAACAATATCACCTTGTTTAGCAGAACTAATGAAATTTATTTCCGACATGTGTTTGGTTACCACACGGGGATTTTCCAGTTGCACAATCGAATATAAAGCAGCTTCTTCGTCAATCCATGCCAATAGTTTTCCTCCAAAAAGTGAGTGATTCGGATTTAAATCTTCGGGTTTAACCCATTTTCTTGTGTGAAATCTCATAGTAAGTTGTGTTTATTTATGGTATCGTTTATAATATCGATGTGATCAAAAGCTAAATTAGGTAACTCATTAATAGAAAACCAATTGGCTTCTTTTGCATCATCTGAAGCTTTAGCTACTGTATTTTCGTTAACTCTACCGAAATAGGCAATGGAAACCACATGACTTCTAGGATCACGAAAAGGTTTTCCGTAGGCTCCTATTTGTTGGAGTTCATTAATTTTAACTTGAGTTTCTTCTTCCAATTCGCGTTTGGCTGCTATTTCCAAATCTTCGTTTTCATCAACAAATCCACCTGGTAATGCCCAACAATCTTTGAAGGGTTCATTTTTGCGTTTGATTAATAACAATTGTTTGGGATGTGTTTCTTTGACTAAAACAACATCAACCGTCACGAAAATTTTAGAGGTATACATAAGTAAGGTTTTCAACACTAAATTACTAATAACTTTCGAAAGAAGTCCCCTATTCCACTCAGAATTTTCGTAAATTTAAGAAAAACAAATACGATGGAAACGCGCGATACACAACTTTTGGATTGGAGAGGCGACGCCTTAGGAACGGTGAACTCTCAATCATCTATAGAAGAAGCTTTTCAAAATCAAACCATTAGACCCATTTTAAAATTGCAAAATGATTTATTGCTTCAGGTATTTATCAATTATGCAATCAAACAGAAAAAAGTTTTCTTTGGATTAACTCCTGAAAAGAAAATCAACTACATTGAAAATGTAATCCAAAAAGATATTAAGTTCCGTAACTCATTAAAAGGAATGATCATCGCTCTTTTTACGGTTGAAGAATATTTGGAATACATAAAAAATTCATCAAATCTTAATAAAAGAATGATGAATTTATTAATTGAACGATTGAAAAGTCAAATACAGCTATTAGAAGAATAGTTGGTATTTAATATATCGGCTCTCCATTGAGATTGGTTCCGAGTACATCACTCATGTAATCGAAAAAAGGTCGCATTGCAGCAAACGTATTTAAAACTTCGGTTTTAAAATTTACGTCTACTACTTCCTTGTCTGTAAAACGTCTGTATACCAAATATTGTTTTTTACGTATCAAATCGATAGCTGGATGTTCTTTGTCAAAATCTTTTGGTGCGGTTTTCAATTCTGCTCCTTGTAAACTTCCAAAATGTTTTACGAAATTTTCTTCAGCTATAATTGTCCGTATTTCGGAATCATCCAATTCAAATTCCTTTCGAATTCTTTTTAAATCCTCCGCATTGGGTTCCCAAAACCCGCCACCTATGAAGCTAGCTCCAGGTTGTATATGCAAATAATATCCTCCTCTTAAATATGGTTTTGCTCGATCATAACTTACGCTAAAATTGTTTTTGTAGGGAGTTTTGTCTTTAGAAAATCGGATATCTCTATAAATGCGATGAATTTGCATTTTTTCGAGTTTATCCTTTACCGAAAGTTCGTTATTGAGTTCCTGAAAAAAGGCTTTAATAACATTTTGATGTTTTTCAAATCGTTTTTTTTGATCATTAAACCAGTCTCTGTTATTGTTTTGAGCCAATTCTGAGAGAAAATCAAGTTCCGTTTTTGAAATCATTTTTTTATTTTAAAAGTACCAATAATCTATCCGCTCTTCCAAAATTATTTTGCTCTTTCTTTCAAAATGGATACTACATCCTTCACTTTAAATCCTTTAGCTTGTAAAAGTATCAGATAGTGAAATAACAAATCGGCACTTTCATTTAAAAACAGATCGTCATTGTTATCTTTTGCTTCTATAACTACTTCAATGGCTTCTTCTCCTACTTTTTGCGCAATTTTATTGATTCCTTTTTCAAAGAGAGTGGCTACATAACTTTTATCTGAAGTACTGTTTTCCTTGCGGTTCGCAATAGTTGCTTCCAAATTTGATAAAAACCCATAGTTTGCGTCATTCTTTTCTGCCCAACAAGTATCAGTTCCTTTATGACAAGTTGGTCCCACTGGTTTTACTTGAAATAAAAATGTATCCTGATCACAATCGAGTTGGTAACTTTTCAATTCCAGAAAATTACCACTCTCCTCTCCTTTTGTCCATAATCGATTTTTGGAGCGAGAATAAAATGTAATTTTTTTGGTTTCCAATGTTTTTGCGAATGATTCTTCATTCATATACCCTAACATCAAAACATTTTTAGTTTCACAATCCTGAACAATAGCAGGTATGAGTTTATTTTCTTTTTTTGTAAAATCAGGTTTCATAATCGCATTTCAATATTTTGTTGTTGTAAAAATCGCTTTAGTTCAATAATATCAATTTCATTGTAATGAAAAACACTTGCAGCCAGGGCAGCATCGGCTTTTCCGATAGTAAATGCATCGGCAAAATGCTCCCTATTTCCAGCACCGCCCGAAGCGATAATTGGAATATTTACTATCTCCGAGAGTGTAGACAATGCCTGATTTGCAAATCCGTTTTTGGTACCATCATTGTCCATTGAGGTAAATAAAATTTCACCGGCACCACGATTATGTACTTCTTTGGCCCATTCAAACAAATCCAATTCTGTTGCTACTTTTCCACCTACCAAGTGCACTATCCATTGGGAATTAATTCTTTTTGCATCAATGGCGACAACAATACACTGCGATCCGAATTCGCGGGCTAAATCAGTGATTAATTGCGGATTTTTAACTGCTGATGAGTTGATTGAAATTTTATCGGCGCCATTTTGAAGTAACAATCTCACATCTTCAACACTTGAAATACCACCACCAACTGTGAATGGAATAGTTATAGTTCTTGCAATTTCACGAACTAATGGAATCAAGGTTTTTCTTCGCTCTTCCGTAGCTGAAATATCTAGGAAAACCAATTCATCGGCACCTGTCTCTGCGTATTTTTTTGCCAATTCAATGGGGTCGCCAGCATCTTTCAAATCAACAAAATTGACCCCTTTAACGGTTCTCCCATTTTTGATATCCAGACAAGGAATTATTCTTTTGGTTAGCATTGTGTTTAACTATTAATTATAAATTGTTCCAATTGTTGTAAAGAGATATACCCTTCATAAATCGCTTTACCTATTATTGTTCCTTCGCAGCCTAATTCTGCTAATTGTGGTAGTTCATCTAGAGAGGAAATGCCGCCAGAAGCAATCAGTTTGATAGTAGGAACAGTTTTTAAAATTTCTTGGTACAAGTCAAAACTTGGTCCTTGAAGCATTCCGTCTTTAGCAATATCGGTGGAAATGACATACTCAATTCCTTTTTTAGAATACCCTTCGATAAAGGCAATTACATCTTCTTTGCTTTCCTCCTGCCATCCTGAAACAGCAATTTTTCTATCATTGGCATCGGCACCCAAAATGATTTTACTTGCTCCATACTCTACAATCCAGTCTTGAAAGAGATTAGGGTTCTTCACTGCAATACTTCCGCCGGTGATTTGATTTGCACCATTTTCAAAAGCGATTCGTAAATCATCATTACTTTTTAATCCGCCACCAAAATCAATTTTTAAAGAAGTCTTGGATGCAATTTGATCCAAGATTTTATAATTGACAATTGTATTGGATTTTGCACCGTCTAAATCGACCAAATGCAAGTATTCTATTCCGTGTGCTTCAAACTGTTTGGCAATTTCCAAAGGATTCTCGCTATATATTTTTTGAGTCGCATAATCTCCTTTTGAAAGGCGAACACATTTTCCGTTGATAATATCTATGGCAGGTATAATTCTCATCTTATCTTAATTCTAAAAAGTTTTGTATTATTTTTTCTCCAGCTTTTGCACTCTTTTCGGGATGGAATTGCACCCCGTAAAAATTGTCGCGTTGCATTGCAGAAGCATATTCCAATCCGTAATGGGTTGTTGCTATGGTATATTCATTTTTTGGAGCATAATAACTATGTACCAAATACATGTATTCCTTTTCTGCAATACCTTTAAACAAAGGAGACTGTAAGCCATATATTGTATTCCAACCCATTTGTGGCACTTTTACATTATCTGAAAACCGTTGAATGGCAACATCGAAAATCCCTAATGCTTCGGTTGTTCCTTCTTCACTTGATTTGCATAATAATTGCATTCCGAGACAAATACCCAATACAGGCTGTTTGAGTGTAGGAATCAAAACATTCAAACCGGTTTCTTTCAGTTTATCCATTGCACTGCTGGCTTCTCCTACTCCAGGAAAAATAACTTTATCCGCATTCTTTATGGTATTCCAGTCGTTGGTTACTTCGGCTTCATACCCTAACCGTTCCAATGCAAAGAGAACACTTTGAATGTTTCCCGCTCCGTAATCTATGATTGCTATTTTCATTATAACATTCCTTTTGTTGTTGGTAGCAGCATTTTCTCTGTATCTCGTTTTACAGCAGCTTTTATCGCTTTGGCAAAAGCTTTGAAAATAGCTTCAATTTTATGATGTTCGTTAGTTCCTTCTGCTTTAATATTCAGATTGCATTTGGCTCCATCGGTAAATGATTTGAAAAAGTGGTAGAACATTTCCGTAGGCATTTGACCGATCATTTCTCGTTTGAATTCAGCGTTCCAAACCAGCCAGTTTCTTCCTCCGAAATCGATGGCAACTTGCGCTAAACAATCGTCCATAGGCAAGCAAAATCCATATCGTTCGATACCTAATTTTGTACCTAATGCTTTTGCGAAAACTTCACCTAGAGCAATGGCAGTATCTTCGATGGTGTGGTGTTCGTCTACTTCCAAGTCACCTTCGACTTTGACATTCAGATCAATTTGTCCGTGGCGTGCAATTTGATCCAGCATATGATCGAAGAAAGCAATACCTGTATTTATAGCGCTTTTTCCAGTTCCGTCTAGATTTATATCAATAACAATATCCGTTTCATTGGTTTTCCTTTCTATAGAAGCTGAACGGGATTCTAGTTTTAAAAACTCGTAAATCTTTTCCCAATCGTTGGTTTCCAAAGCAATGTAAGGAGCAAGATCTTCTTGTTTTACCGAAAGTTCACTTGTATCCAAGTTGGTTTTATCATTAATAAATAAAGCTTTAGCGCCAAGGTTTTTAGCCAATTCTACATCGGTTAAGCGATCACCTATTACAAATGAATTTTCAAGATCATAGGCAGAAGAAAAATAATCCTTCAATAAACCAGTACGTGGTTTACGAGTAGGTGCATTTTCATTCGGGAGCGTTTTATCAATAAAAACTTTGTCAAAAACAACCCCTTCGTTTTCGTAGGTTTTCATAATGAAATTATGCACGGGCCAGAACGTATCCTCCGGAAAGCTAGATTTACCCAATCCATCCTGATTTGTAATCATTACCAATTCGAAGTCCAATTCTTTGGCAATTTTACTTAAGTACGAAATGCATTTAGGATAGAAAATCATTTTTTCAAAACTATCAATTTGTACATCAATTGTTTCTTGTATGATGGTTCCGTCTCTATCGATAAATAAAACTTTTTTAGTCATTCTGAATTGATTTTAAAGCGTTTATAAGTTGTGTATTTTCTTCTTCTGTGCCAATGGTTATTCTGATGCAATTATCGCACAGTGGTTGTGTTGATCGGTTTCTTACCACGATACCTTTGTTGAGCAACTGGTTGTATCTTCGATCGGCATCATCCACTTTAACCAATAGAAAATTAGCATCGGATGAAACAACATTATTTACAAAATTTACCTCAAGTAATTGTTTAAGTATAACTTCTCTTTGCCTTTTAATTCTGGCAACTTGGGTAATTACTTGTTCATTATTATTTAATTGTTCTAAAGCTTTACTTTGAGTTAAAACATTCACGTTGTATGGTGGTTTTATTTTATTCAGAATAGTAATAATTTCTTCAGAAGCATATAAAACTCCTAAACGAATACCTGCTAAACCGTAAGCTTTAGATAACGTTTGCGCAATAATCAAATTAGGATATTCCTCTATTTTTTTCAACCAACTTTCTTTGTCAGAAAAATCGATATACGCTTCATCAACAACAACCAATCCGTTAAAACCTTTCAATACAATTTCTATACTCTTTTCTGAAAAAGTATTTCCTGTGGGATTATTAGGTGAGCAAATAAAAATGATTTTAGTATTGGCATCGATTTGACTTAGAATTCCTTCCACATTGGGTTGAAACTGATTGGTAAGTACTACTTCCCTATTTTCAATTGCATTCAGATTGGCCAAAACATCATACATTCCATAAGTAGGTGGCAACGTAATTATATTATCAATATTTGGTTCACAAAAGGCTCTGAATACCAAATCCAATACTTCATCACTACCATTTCCTAATAGAATTTGACGCTCTGCAATTCCTTTCAGTTCCGCTAGTTTTTTCTTTACAGAAATTTGTTGTGGATCTGGATAACGATTCACACCTGTGTTGTACGGATTTTCATTAGCATCTAAAAAAATCCTACTTTGTTCAAAATCCTTATATTCATCCCGAGCCGAAGAATACGCTTTCATATGCGCTATGTTTTTTCGGAGTAACTGTTTAATTTCCATTGTTTAGAGCTTTTAAACGAATTGTGACTGCATTTTTGTGCGCTTGCAAACCTTCGGCTTCTGCCATGATTTCGATTGCTTTGCCTATGTTTTGAATTCCTTTTTCTGTAATTCTTTGAAACGTCATCGCTTTAAGGAAACTATCCAAATTGACACCGCTATAATTTTTAGCATAACCGTTTGTTGGCAATGTGTGATTGGTTCCCGAGGCATAATCACCTGCGCTTTCCGGAGTATAGTTACCTATAAATACTGAACCTGCGTTGATTATGTTATTGCTAAAGAACTCTTCATTCGTAGATGAAATAATGAAATGTTCCGGAGCATAGTCATTGATAAAATCAATTGCCTCCTGATTGTTTTTCAATAAAATAAGTTTAGAATTATCGATTGCTTTTTGTGCGATTGCTTTTCTTGGCAACTCGTTGATTTGTTTTTCGATTTCCAATTCTACCGATTTCAGTATGGATTTTGAAGTCGTCGTTAAAATCACTTGACTATCTGATCCGTGTTCCGCCTGGCTAAGCAAATCAGATGCTACAAAAGCGGGATTGGCCGATGCGTCTGCAAAAACCAACAATTCACTTGGACCTGCAGGCATGTCAATGGCGACATTGTATTGTGTTGCCCATTGTTTTGCCACGGTTACAAACTGATTTCCGGGTCCGAAAATTTTATACACCTTATCTATCGTTTTCGTGCCGAATGTCATTCCTGCAATAGCTTGGATTCCGCCTACTTTATAGATCGTTGTTACCCCACAAAGATTTGCGGCATAAAGAATTGCGGGATTGATTTTCCCTTTTTTATCTGGAGGTGTACACAATACAATTTCTTTACAACCGGCTAATTTCGCTGGAATGGCAAGCATGAGAACTGTTGAAAATAGTGGTGCTGATCCACCCGGGATGTACAAACCAACCTTTTGAATTGCTCTTTTTTCCTGCCAACAACGTACACCTTCAGTTGTTTCAATTTCAATTTTTGTTGTTTTTTGAGCAGCGTGAAAAGTTTCAATGTTGGCTTTTGCTAAGGCGATTGCTTCTTTAAGTTCATTACTTACCAAAGCTTCTGCTTTAGTAATTTCATTCTTAGACACTTTCATGTTTAGCACGGTTACGCCGTCAAAAAAGGAAGTATACTTTGCAATTGCTGTATCGCCATTCTTTTGGACTTCTTTGAAAATTGCTTTGACAGTATCTTCGATATCAGCGTAACTTTGAGTTGGTCTAGCCGTAAGTGCTTCCCATTGTTCTTTTTCGGGATATAGGTATTTTTTCATAGCGTTTGAGTTTATAGCACAATTTTTTCGATGGGACAAATTAAGATGCCTTCTGCACCAGCCGATTTGAGTTGGTCGATGACTTCCCAGAATTTTTCTTCATCAATTACCGAGTGCAGGCTACTCCATCCTTCTTCAGCCAAAGGCATTATGGTTGGACTTTTCAAAACTGGCAGAATCTGACTCACTTCCTGTATTTTTTCATTGGGTACATTCATCAAAATGTATTTCGATTTTTTTGCTCTAAGCACCGATTGTATACGGAACAATAATTTTTGCAAAACTTGATTAACATCCTCTGAGATTAGAGGAGAAACTGCTAATACTGCTTCACTTTTCAGAATCACTTCCACTTCTTTGAGGTTGTTTTTGAACAAAGTACTACCGCTGGAAACGATATCTACAATTGCATCTGAAAGGCCGATGTTAGGAGCAATTTCTACGGAACCCGATATTTGGTGAATATCAATTGTAACACCTTGAGAGGTAAAATAATCGGTTACTGTTTTGGGGTAAGAAGTCGCTACACGTAAGCCATCTAAATCTTTGATTGATTGGTAATTGAACGTTTTAGGGACAGCTACCGACACTTTGCATTTAGAGAAGCCCAACTTTTCGATTACCTGAATGTTTTGTCCTTTTTCGACTAAAAGATTATCCCCAACGATAGCCACATCCACTACTCCATCGATTAGATATTGTGGGATATCCGAGTTGCGTAAGTAATACACTTCCAAGGGAAAATTAGAAGCGGTAGCTTTAAGTTGGTCATTTCCATTGTTGATTGAAATGCCCGAATCTTTGAGGATTTGAATACTTTCCTCGTTGAGACGTCCTGATTTTTGAATTGCAATTTTTAAAATACTCATTGTGTTTGGAATTAAATGAGTATATCAAGAGAAGTAAAAGTTTCAGAAAAGAAAAAACCCGCTTGATATACTCAAACGGGTTTATAGTTTATATGATTTTACACAATATCATCACTACCTCGCTCGAGCGTGGGAAATATGATGATGATGATGTAATTGATTTAAAAACATTTTTTCTTTTTTGTTGGTTGCAAAGTTATGGCAATTAATTTCGAATACGCAAATAAATTTTTAAAAAAATAAACTATTTCGTTTTTCGGGTTATTCTTTTTCCTCGGCTTCATTAGTCGGAAGTGCTGTTTTTACAGTGCCTTCACGAATTTCATCATGACGGATTTCTCCACCGGAAGTACCAACAGGACCCGATAAAACAATGGCTACAATAGCTACTGTAATGACTAAAAAGGAAACCAAAAGTGCTTTGTTGTGTTTTTTATAATCAACATAAAGACCTAAAGCCGATGCAAAGCCCAATGCATACATTATTTTCATAAAACCTTCCGCAGCTTCTTCGTGTTCTTCGATTAATTCATGAGAAAATCCCGAGAAATCTTCAACAAAATGTTCCGCTTTATCTCCTGTCATCATTGAAACTTTCCCCATGATCATACAAAAGATAAAAATGATGTAGGCGGTATTGATTAATAAGGCATTTCGCTTGAACATTCCGTAAGCAAGAATGGCTATTCCGAAGAATAAACCGATGATTGGGAAATGATTCACAAGCATGTGGTAGTGTGCTTCGTTCATGGTAATTTGGTTTATAGGTTAGTATTGTTTTTAAAAGAATTCCGGTCGGTATTCAAAATGCATGGAGTCATAATGGTGCCAATTGCCACCCCAAATGAATCCGTGCTTTTCAAAAATAGCAATTATTTTTTTAGGAATTCGGTTTTTGTAGGTCAGTTTTACCTCTTCGTTAGTGCATTTGCAATCCCATTGCCAATAGTTGGAAAACTTCGTATTGATATCCATAGTCATTCCGAAGCTATGCGTACTTAAGCGGTTTGTACCTGCAATTTTGCGCCAATTGAAGGTACCGCCAATGTTCGTAATGTAAGGTTTCAGTTCTGGATGTTGTTCCAGTTCGGCGCTTATTTTTTGGATTTTTTTATCGATACCATTTACACTTGTGACTTTAATTTTTTGGTTCACCAATTTAGGGCACCAAACGATTTCCACCAGTTTTATAGCCACCTCCTCTTTGGAATTTCCGTAGAGTTTTTTGAAGAAAGCCTCATTGCGAATGCGTCCGGCATCATTTGTACCCGGAGTACTGTATTTCCATTTGAATTGGTCTTCGATGTCTGGATTTTCCAACAGTTCTTTGGTTGATTTTACTTTTCCGTCATCATACACGAGCGATGAACCATCGGTAAAGAACAGTTTATTGTCTTTATAGTGTGAAATTGCATTAGGATAGGCTTTCAAAAGTTTTTGTGCTCCCCAAGGAATTTCTTGCGTAGCATTACTGAAGCAGCCGATCAACAATAGAATCAGAATTCTCATTAAAAACGTTTTAAATGCGACTTTTTAAACGTCCATTCCGGTGTAATTAGTGTTTCTCCAAAATTCACATCGTACCATGGACTCTTGCTTGCATTATTAGGATTCTTTAAGATTTGTAGTTCCTGAGCCGGCATATAACTTTGTGCCAGCATCATTACCTTTTTCCCTTGTTTGTTTTGCGCCACATCGACAACGATTACCGCATGACCAGGAAATCCACCTTTAATGAAAACATCACCAATTTGAATTGCATCTACCGACGCAACTGGTTTCAGTTCCTTTTCAAGAGAAGCCGTACCTGCGTATAAGAAAATTTGTTCCAAGTAATTCCAGAATTCTTTGGCCGAATAGTCTGGTTTTGCCTTTTTTACCCAAGACGTTTTGTTTCCTTTGACTGCGATTCGGTAGCCTTCCGCCCATTTGGTATAATCCACTCGGAAGCCATTGGTAAAGTTGAAATGGATTTTATCGTATTGTTTTTGTTTGTACAGATATTCAGCTCTCAATCGCATGACCGCATCGGCGCATTGGTGTAAATCTTTGTTTCCAATGGGCAAATCCACAACGGCGATATATACTGCATCGTCTTTGTTATCGCCATCATAATATTTGACCAATGACCCCACTTTTTTTAAAGGAAGATTTCGTAAAAAAGCACCGAAAGAATTGGTGCCTTCATTGGTTCTTTCGAAGCCATTAGGAACACCGAAACGCGTAGCTACGGTATTTCCATTCACTTCGACAGTAGTGGTAGTATTTTCGGAGGTATTATTTCGGTAGGCGTATAAAAATCCTATACTTAAGAGAACCGAAAAGATTAAAAGGTTTTTTGATTTCATTGTTTCTATTTTCTAAAGCGTACTTTTTAATTTCAAGGCTTGCTTTGTCTTTCCCAAGGCTTACTTTGTTTGTCCCAAGCTCTACTTCGCTCTTCCCAAGCCTTACTTTGTCTTTCCCAAGCTCTACTTCGCTCTTCCCAAGCCTTACTTTGTCTTTCCCAAGGCTTACTTTGTTTGTTCCAAGCTCTACTTCGCTCTTCCCAAGCCTTACTTTGTTTGATCAAGCCTTACTTCGCTTGTTCCAAGGCTTACTTTGTTTGATCAAGGCTTACTTCGCTTCTTCCAAGCCTTACTTTGTTTGATCAAGGCTTACTTCGCTTGATCTAAGCAATATTTTACTTATAATAACCCATTATATTTTCTGGTGAACCATTCAGTAGCCAATACAATGGCTAACAAAATTAATCCCCAAATCCAATCGATTAGAGGTGAGCGCGTAGTAACCGCTTTTTGGATTGCTTTGTAATTGTCGGCATTTTCAAGATAGCGCATTAAATCGGCTATTTGAGACGTACCATAGGTTTGCCCATTGGTATTGGAAGCTAGTTGTTTCAGGCGTGCAAAATCGGCATTAACAAATTGTTTTTCCGCATCAAAATCCAGCACTTGAAAGGCGCCAACATATTGCGTATTTGATCCTTTTTCTTTAACAGTAAAGCTATAATTACCTGCTTCCAAATCTTGGAAATCCACTTGAAAATCGTTGCTACCTTTCGAAAAATCGTAGACTTTAAAAGTGTTCGTATTTTTATTTTTCAATTGGATGGTAAGCTGTGCATTTTCATCGAACTCATAGTTTTTATTGAAATACTGCGCAGAAATCAAGATATTTTCCCCTGAATTGTAAAAACTTTCGTGATTTACCACTAAGTTTTTCTTTTTGGCATTTGAAGCCAGGAACTGAATGGTTTTGTCTAGGAAAATATCAAATTTTTCAAAGGATTTCGTTTGCAGATGACTTTCCATACGCCATTTCCAGATGTTTTCACCAAAGAGATACGCATTACGATTGGGTCCATTTTCCGTAAAAGTCAGAAGCGGGTTCTCTGTGGCCACATTTCTGATACGTGCTTGCAAAAGCGTATTTAGATTTCCTTTTGGACGGATAGTTCCGAAAGGATTTTCCAGTGGTGGGAATTGTTCAAAGCCTAGATTATCTATTGCAAAAGCATTAAAATCAGAATTGAAATCGGCCGAATAATCTTCTTTCTGCATTACCATTCTAAATTCAAAATCATTTTGAGAACGATTCAGCAAGTTAAAATCCGTATTCAAACCTGTGATTACAAAAGTGTTAATTTTGAGTTGGTTATTCTGATCAATTATGGATTTGAATTCCGAATTAGGCTGGTACAATATCAAAACGTTATAATCATTTAACGATTTGATTTCGTTAGGTTTAACTATTGTTATTTTACGTTGCACATTAGATCCTATAGCGCGTTTAATCGCACCTAAATCCGGATGGACAATACTTGAGACCAAAGCAATTTCGGAACGTTGATCGATAACTTCAACAGCAAAATTTTTGACATTATTGAAGGTGTTTTTTTCTTTTTCGGGAGAAGAGATTACCGCCTTATAAGTATGTACTCCTACCCTGTCGGCATTCAATACAAAGGCAATCTCTTGAGATTTTTTATTGGAAGAAAAAGCAACATTCTGTTTAAAGATAGTTGTTCCATTTTCCTGAATACTAAAAGTAGCGTTGATGGGTTTATTTCCGTTGTAGTATAAAAAAGCTTCAACGGGGAATTTGTTTTTCAGGAATGCGTATTTATTGGCATTCAGTTGATTGATTTTTAAATCGGTATGTTCAATCGTATCACCGAGTACGACTGGAAAAACGGTAGCATTGGGTTGAATATTGAAAACATAGTCATTCCCTTGCGTCTGATTACCATCGGTAAGTACAACAACGGGATGGTTTTGGTTTCTGTACAGCTGTTTTAGGTTTTCGAAAACCTTGTAAATATTGGAACGTTTCCCTTTAAAATCGAGTGGTTTATCGGCATTAAACTCTTCATCAAAAGCAAAGAACTGCAATTGGTATTTGTCATTCAATTTCGAATTGTTTTTAAAGGCTTCCGTGATCTCTTTTGCCTTTTGGTCTTGACCTAAGAAAGCAATCGATTCCGAATTATCGACAACAATAGGCAGTGGTGTTTTTTGAATTTCGTAGGTTTTCCTAGAGATGACCGGATTGATGAGTAACAGAAGAATTAGAAAGACCGATAGAAAACGCAAAGAAGCCAAAAACCAGTTCAGTTTAGAATGGTTTTTGGCTTTGTAAAAATATTGCAAATACGACACAATAAGCGCAGTGATTACCGCTAAAAATAAAGTTATTAGTGTCATATTTAGATGTATTTATCGAATCGTTCTTTCCGTGATGTTTTCATTGTATTTTTGGTTGAAAACTTCAACCCTATCCGCATTCAACACACCATTAGCATCAATAACTTTCTCTTTCAACAACCAAGCTATTAGTTTTTCCACATTTTTTTTGGAATTCAAACCAAGACCAGCAAGCACTCTTTGCTTTTCTTTGGATTCTACTTTGGTTTTAAGCGTTAAGAAATTCAAGATAATATAGTCATCTTCAAGATATTGATGCGTTTCGTTGTTGTGAAACTTGTACAATAAAATTTCATTTCCTTCCAAGTCATATAAAGAGTGTTGATCGAAGTCAATTTTTTCATATTTCAACACTTCTTTATTGTCGATTAAGACTTTATCCTTGTCAATTTTAACTTCTTGAGCGAAAGAAGCAGTCGTTAAAAGCAATGCCAGAGCCGTGAAGCCGAATATTTTTTTCATTTTCAGCGCTATTAACTAGGTTAACATTCCTCCGTCAACATTCAATACTTGTCCAGTTACATAAGCACTCATATCCGAAGCAAAGAACACACAAGCATTGGCGATATCTTCTGGTGAACCACCTCTTTTCAAAGGAATAGAATCTCTCCAGCCTTGTACTACATCTTCGTTAAGTTTTGCTGTCATTTCCGTTTCGATAAAACCTGGTGCGATAGCATTGCAACGGATGTTACGAGAACCTAATTCCAACGCAATTGATTTAGTGAAACCGATCATACCTGCTTTAGAAGCGGCATAGTTGGCTTGACCTGCATTTCCTTTCACTCCAACAACCGAGCTCATATTAATGATAGAACCGGCGCGGTTTTTCAACATTGTTTTTTGTACTGCTTTCGTCATGTTGAAAACGGATTTCAAGTTGATATCGATTACAGCATCGAAATCTTCTTCAGACATACGCATTAAAAGGTTGTCTTTAGTTACACCGGCGTTGTTGATTAAAACGTCAACAGTTCCGAATTCAGCCAATACATCCTCGACTAATTTTTGTGCCTCGTTGAAATCGGCAGCATTTGATTTGTATCCTTTTGCTTTAATACCTAAAGCAGTCAATTCATTTTCTAAAGCCATTGCTGATTCAGCAGATGAACTATAAGTAAAAGCTACATTCGCTCCGTTTTTAGCAAAAACTTCGGCAATTCCTCTACCAATTCCTCTACTGGCACCAGTGATAATTGCCACTTTTCCTTCTAATAATTTCATATCTAAATTGTACTATTTTTAATCAAGCCAAATATATCATTATTTTAAAACAAAAAAAATTGATTTTAGAATTAAACCATTTGCAGTATACAAAGTCATAGCGTAAACCAAAACCAACTACCTATGCGACCGATTCACCAATTCTATGTTATTGCAATCCTTTGTTTGTTTGTAAGTTCTTGTTCGACTAGTAATGAAAGCGACTACGAGTCGGTTCCAATAGATAATTATCCCAATGTAACAGCAACATTCGGATCCAATTTGGATTTGGATCATTTATACAATTACGCCAATCAAGCTATACCTAACTATATTACCAAAGATAATAGTGGTTCAAATCCCGTTACCGATAAAGGAGCCACATTAGGTCGCGTTCTTTTTTATGACACACGGCTATCGTCTAACAATACAATTTCGTGTGCCAGTTGCCATCAACAATCCAATGCATTCAGTGATGGCGCTACTGCGAGTACCGGTGTTAATGGTACAACTCCGAGACATTCAATGCGATTGATTAATTCAAGATTTTCAAGAGAATCGAAATTTTTCTGGGATGAAAGAGCACTAACACTTGAAATGCAAACCACTCAGCCGATACAAAATCATATTGAAATGGGTTTTAGTGGTACTGAAGGCGATCAAAACATGACTGATTTAATTAGTAAATTAGAAAGCATTCCCTATTACAAAGAATTGTTTCGATTTACTTACGGTACGGAAGAGATTACGGAAAGTAAAATACAAATTGCGTTAGCACAGTTTGTAAGAAGTATTCAATCTTTCGATTCCAAATACGATATTGGCAGAGCGCAAGTCGCTAATGATGGTCAAGCTTTTCCAAATTTTACTCCACAAGAAAATACGGGAAAGAACTTGTTTTTAACACCTCCTGTTTTTGATGCTACGGGCAACAGAACCAGTGGTGGTTTAGGATGTGCAGGATGCCATGGTGCTCCCGAATTTGATATAGATCCTGCGGCAAGAAATAATGGGATCATTGGAACAATTGCTGGAACCGGTATTGATATTTCCATTACCCGCTCCCCTTCTCTACGTGATTTGGTCAAGTTGGATGGCACTTTAAATGGAAATTTCATGCATACGGCGGGAATATCCAGTTTACAGGCTGCAATTGGGCATTACGGCACCATAAATTTAGCACCTGGTAACACGAATCTAGATCCGAGACTCAGACCTAATGGTTTTGGGCAGCAATTGCATTTGACTGCAAATGAGGTAAATGCAGTTATTGCATTTCTTCGAACCTTGTCCGGTTCGAACGTATATACTGACCCAAAATGGTCATCTCCATTTCCGAATTAACCAAAAAGCGCGAATAAAGCGCTTTTTTTGTTGATAAATACCTTTAAAAATTAAGTAACTTTTTTCATACTCCAAATTCAATAACTATCTTTGCCTTTCTTAAAAATATAAGCACGTAAAATGAAGATTTCATATAACTGGTTAAAGCAATTTATTAAAACAGATTGGGATTCGGAAAAAACCGGAGCAATGTTGACCGACTTAGGTTTAGAAGTAGAAGGCATTGAAAAATACCAATCTATTAAAGGAGGACTTGAAGGAATTGTTGTGGGGCACGTATTGTCTTGCGAACAACATCCCAATGCAGATAAACTTAAAATCACTAAAGTAGATTTAGGAGATGGAAATCCGATTCAAATTGTGTGTGGTGCTAGTAATGTAGCTGCTGGTCAAAAAGTTCCTGTTGCTACTATTGGTACTAAATTATATGATAAAGAAGGGAACTTTTTTGAAATTAAAAAAGGGAAGATTCGTGGAGAAGAAAGTCATGGAATGATTTGCGCTGAAGACGAAATTGGTCTAGGTGATAGTCATGATGGTATTATGGTTTTGGACGAAGCTTTAGCTCCTGGAACACCCGCTTCAAAAGTTTTCAACATTGAGAATGACGAAGTATTTGAAATTGGTTTAACACCCAACCGTGCCGATGCGATGAGCCATTGGGGCGTTGCGCGTGATTTGCGTGCCGGTATGTTGCAACAAGACGAACATGTA
Organism: Flavobacterium sp. MAHUQ-57; assembly: GCF_051908335.1. Lineage (NCBI taxonomy): Bacteria > Pseudomonadati > Bacteroidota > Flavobacteriia > Flavobacteriales > Flavobacteriaceae > Flavobacterium > Flavobacterium sp. MAHUQ-57. The sequence continues at coordinate 504,852 of NZ_JBPZTE010000006.1, forward strand.
GAGTTGATTACACCATCGGTAAGTTCTTATAAAGTAGAAAAGAGAACCCTTAAAATCGATGTAAAAGTTGAGGACAATAAATTGGTTCCAAGATATTGTGGTGTTACCATTTCGGATATTAAAGTGGGCCCTTCACCTGCTTGGTTACAAAACCGTTTGAAAGCCATTGGTTTAACACCTAAAAATAATGTGGTTGACGTTACTAATTATGTATTGCATGAATTAGGACAGCCATTACATGCTTTTGATGCGTCAAAAATACATGGAAAAATTATCGTTAAGAATGCTGAAGAAGGAACTAAATTTGTGACTCTGGATGAAGTTGAGCGTACATTAAGCACTGAAGACATCATGATTTGTGATGAAAAAGGACCATTGTGTATTGCTGGTGTAATGGGTGGCAAAAATTCTGGGGTAAGTGAAGCTACGACTTCAATATTCTTGGAAAGTGCTTATTTCAATCCGGTATCGGTAAGAAAAACTGCGAAACGTCACGGAATCAATTCAGATGCATCTTTCCGTTTTGAAAGAGGTATTGATCCGAGCATTACAGAATATGCTTTAAAGCGTGCAGCTATCTTAATAAAAGAAGTGGCAGGTGGCGAAATGACATCGGATATTGTGGATGTTTATCCTAAGAAAGTCGAAGATCATCAAGTTTTGTTGAATCTTGAAAAAGTAAACAAATTAATTGGTCAAAACATTCCAGATGATGAAATCAAAAATATCTTGGTTTCATTGGATATCAAAGTAAATAGTATTTCTAAAGTTGGTTTGGGCTTAGTTGTTCCTGCCTACCGTGTGGATGTAACCCGTGAAATTGATGTAATTGAAGAAATTTTACGTGTGTACGGATACAATAATATTGAGTTTACACAAAAATTAAACGCCACTACAGCACATTCTGCAAGAACAGAAGATTATAAGATACAGAATATTGTTGCGAATATATTGACTGCTAATGGTTTCAATGAAATGATGGCCAATTCGTTAACTACTCCTTCATACGTTGCATTAAGCGATAGCCTTAACGAAAGCAATAATGTTGTTATGCTAAATCCGTTAAGCAACGATTTATCGACAATGCGTCAGTCATTATTGTTCTCGGCATTGGAAGCGGTTTCGTTCAACATCAACCGTCGTAATGCTGACTTGAAGTTGTTTGAATTTGGAAAAACCTACCATAAATTATTATCAGGATACCAAGAAACCACCCATTTGACGTTAACAGTTACAGGTAATCAAAATGCTGAAAGCTGGACCAATTCTCAAAAACCTTCTGATTTCTTCTTATTTAAAGGCTATGTTTTAGGTATTTTAGAGCGATTGGGCTTGAATAAATCTATAGTGGCTACACCTTTGAAAACAGATGTTTTTGCTGAAGGAATGGTGTATGAATTGGGTAGTTCGACATTAGTAGAATTTGGAACTATCAAAAAAACTGTTTTGAAACATTTTGATATTAAACAAGATGTATTCTTTGCTGACTTCAATTGGAATGCCATTTTAAAACACATTTCTGCTAACGGAATCAAGTTTACCGAAATTCCAAAATATCCGGAAGTACGTCGTGATTTGGCTTTATTACTGGATCAGAAAATTGAATTTGCAAAGATTTATGATTTGGCTAAAAATTCGGAGAAGAATCTATTGAAGAAAATTGATTTATTCGATGTTTACCAAGGAAAAAATTTACCGGAAGGTAAAAAATCGTATGCAGTGAGTTTCACATTACAGGATACTTCAAAGACTTTAACGGATTCGCAAATTGATAAAGTAATGAGTAAATTAACTCAAACTTTTGAAACAGAATTGGGAGCAAGTTTACGTTAATAGCGAGATTATCACTATACTATAAAAAGGGACAATTGTTGTCCCTTTTTCTTTGTTAAAAATTTTCTTAGGAAAGCGTAATTTGGACTATAATTTGTGGTAATTTTAGTCAACTTAAAAACGAGTTCTATGGATGACAAAATCAAATCACCATTAATTATCGGTTTAGCTATAGTGCTAACTGCTTGGATTTTAGGAGCCGCCTTTAAAAACCGTAATGAAAATCTCGATTCTATTTCAGTTATCGGATTAGGAACGAAAGATTTTGTCTCCGATGAGATACTATGGTCTGGTAGTTTTGCCACCAAAAGTGATGACATCAAGGAAGCTTACAGTAAAATTATCTCTGATCAAAAAATCGTTTCCAATTTCTTTGAGAAGAAAGGATTCAAATCGAATGAATTCACTTTTGGAGCTGTAAATTTTCAAAAAAAATACAGAGAAGTTCGTACCGAAGATCCCAACAATACCTATAACACCAAGTACGAACAAGTATTTGATGGGTATGAAGCTACTCAAACGATAACTTTTTCGGCTAAGAAAAATCCGGATTTAATGAAGCGCATTGAAGATGTTTCGAGTAAAACATCAGAATTGATAAATTCCGGTATTGAATTGACATCCAATTCTGTGCAATATACCTACTCTGAACTACCAAGCTTGAAACACAGTTTGATTGAAAATGCGACTAAAGATGCAAAAGAGAGAGCAGAAAAAATTGTTCGTCAAGGCGATGGAGATTTGGGCAAATTGAAAAATGCAAGTATGGGTGTTTTTCAAATTACCGGGCAAGGCTCGACGCAAGAAGACAGTTATGGCGGCATTAATGATACTTATAGCAAAAATAAAACGGCAAGAATTACTGTCCGACTAGAATATGAACTAGAATAAAATCTCTTAAAAAACTAAAAACAAACTAAAATTTATAATGCAACTTACAAATTATTTAAAAAGTCAGGGGTATGATTTGATTGGTGGTCCGATTCGCAATCATAAACTATTGCAGCTTTGGGTAAAAAAAACGTTTGACGAAGCCGAATTGTATTATTCTAATTTACATCATGCATTCAGTAGTAGTGTAGAATTAAATGAAATTGAAAATCAAGCGTTAACCATTCAAGAGACAACAGTCAATGATTACAACTTCAATATTGGAATAACCGTTTTAGATGATATCTTAAAATCATTGGGAATGGGGAGTTTGGATATTACTTCGCTTATTAAAGGAGGAAAAAAAGTTACGATTAGCTATGATAATTCGGTAACCAAAGAAATTCCTTCAGGTGAAATAGCGAATTATTTCCATAATGCAGATTTCGTGCATCCGAATCCTGATCTATTACGCAATGCCAACAGAAACAACATTTTAGTCATTTCAGGGATTGTATTTGCGAAAAATTTAGTTGTCGAAATTGATACCGAACATGAAATCAATGCGAATTTACTAGCTGGTTTTGCTGCCGCTTCTGACGGTAGAATTGACCTGAGTGTTTCAAGTGACAAACAAATAAAAATGATTTCATCTTCATCGGTTCATTTTCCAATTGCAGTAAAAGCGAACCGCCTTCAGTTTCAAAAAGGAGAATTTATCGGTTTGAAATTAATTACAGACGATAGAAATATATTTTAATAGATAACCCGGGAATTCTCGGGTTTTTTCTTAGAAAACGGTCAATTACTTTCTTAATCTACATTAAGCAAAAGCAGCTAGATTCGAAGTAACTTTGAAGTATCAATTTAAAAGAATACAACAATGGCAACCAAAAAAATTGAATTAGTAGCTGAGCCTAGAACACCCCATTTTGTTGGTGATGGATTTAGAGTACATAATTTTATCCCAAGTGGTTTTCGCTTGGATATGGAACGTATGAGTCCGTTTATCATGTTAGATTACAATTCGAAATACAACTTCCCTCCTTCTGAAATTCCTAAAGGTGTTGGTGTTCATCCCCATCGTGGTTTTGAAACCGTAACAATTGCTTACAAAGGAAAAGTTGCACATCATGACAGTGCCGGCGGTGGTGGAATTATCGGTGAAGGTGATGTACAATGGATGACTGCGGCATCGGGGGTTTTGCATAAAGAATACCATGAAGAAGAGTTCAGTAAAGCCGGTGGTGAATTTCAAATGGTTCAACTTTGGGTGAATTTACCGGCAAAAGACAAAATGAGTCAGCCAAAATACCAAGCCATTGCGAATGCCGAAATGGGTCGCTATGAATTGGCGGAGAACGCTGGTTTCATAGAAGTTATTGCTGGAAATTATCATGATGTTAAAGGTCCGGCATTCACTTTTACACCCGTTCACATGCAAAATGCCAAGCTAAATACAGGTGGAAAAGCCCAATTTAGCTTTCCGGCTCATTACAATACCGCTGTATTGATCATTGAAGGAAGTGCAAAAATCAATAATGAAGAAATTGTGCCTACCGATCATTTTGTTTTGTTTGAAAATGAAGGAGAAGATTTTACGATTGAAGCACTTGAAAACAGTATCATTTTGGTCTTAAGTGGTGAGCCTATCAATGAGCCTATTTTTCCTCACGGTCCTTTTGTTATGAATACCCGAGAAGAAATTATCCAGGCGATTGAAGATTTTAATCAGGGAAAATTTGGTCATTTAGAAGACTGATTCCTAAAGTAAACAACAAAAACACTAATAAACAAACAATGAAACCAGAATTCGAACCTATCCCTTTGATAAAAAACGAAACGAAGCATCAATTTGAAATCAGTATTGACGAACATAAGGCATTGATTGCGTATAAAGAAACTGAAGGAGTTATTGCTTTAATCCATACAGAAGTTGAGCCAGAACTTGAAGGAAAAGGTGCTGCAACAGCGGTAATTGAAAAAACATTGGATTATATTAAAAAAGACCAATACAAACTTGTACCGCTTTGTCCTTTAGTATTTGCCTACATTAAAAGACATCCGGAATGGAAAGAAATTGTAGATCCAAACTTTAAAGGATTTGAAAATTGAAATTAATTTTAAGCTAGAACAGATATGTCAAACCTACAATTAATCATTGAAGAACGTTCAGCCGATATTGGTAACTTCATGGTTGGAAGATTACTACCATTTAGAGAAAAGCGTTCGGTCGGTCCATTCACATTTATTGATCATATGGGACCGGCCTATTTGAAAGATTATCAGAATTTAGATGTTCCACCACATCCTCATATTGGGCTTTCTACTCTCACCTATCTATTTGAAGGAAGCATTATGCATAGAGACAGTCTAGGTACCGAAGTGGAAATTCAGCCGGGAGCGGTTAATTGGATGACAGCCGGAAGCGGTATTGTTCATTCTGAAAGAACACCAGAATACCTGAGAACATCAGACAAGTCATTACACGGATTGCAGATTTGGGTTGCACTTCCGAAGGAATTGGAAGAAATAGAACCTAATTTTACCCATGTAGAAAAAGAAGATATTCCCCAATGGGAACAAAATGGTTTGTCTTTTAAATTGATTGCAGGTGAAGCATTTGGACGAAAATCACCAGTACCAGTGTATAGCCCACTTTATTTTTTGGAAATCAAGAGTAGTTCAAAACAAAAGGTAAGTATTGGCGAGTATTTATATGGAGAAAGTGGGTTGTATATTTTGGAAGGAAGTATCAATGACGGCGAACACAATTATACTTCGAAACAAATTCTTATTGCAAAAGACACAAAACTTTGTGAATTTGAAATGGAAGCAGATTCCGCTGTCTATATTTTTGGTGGTGAAGCTTTTCCAGAAGAACGATTCATTTTTTGGAATTTTGTTTCTTCCAGCAAAGAACGGATTGAAAAAGCAAAATTAGATTGGGAAAACCAAACATTCCCTAAAGTTCCCCGAGAAACTGAATTTGTTCCATTACCAACTCCACCTAAATTCTAATACTATGCAAAAAGTTACAGCAACCATCGGTCAACAAAACTATAAAACAGAAATAAAAAATGCCACACATACGCTCATTGCTGATGAACCTATTGAGGTAGGTGGTCAAGATTTAGGATTTGCACCTCGTGAATTATTAGCTTCTTCTTTAGCAGCTTGTACTTCTATAACTTTGAAGATGTATGCTGAAAGAAAAGGTTGGGATTTAAAAGAAGCCATTGTAGAAGTTACATTCGAATGGAGTAAAGAAGAATCGAAATCAATAATTTCCAGAAGAATTGAATTAAAAGGCACGCTTAATGCTATGCAGAAAGAACGGCTGTTAGTGATAGCCAATTCATGTCCCATTCATAAAATCCTTTCTAATCCATTGGAAATTGCATCAAGTTTAAGCTAACTCATTTTTTAGTTGTATTTATTTAAGTAAAATCTTACAAATTAGTATATTTGCAAAAAAATTAAACTATGAAGCTTAGATTACTTGTAACTACAATTATTTTATCAATCACACAATCAATTACAGCCCAAAAAAACGCAACTATTGTTGGTCTTTATCAAGAAAAGGGAGTTGCAAATGGTGAAAAGACAAGCATTTATATTCTGAAAGACAACACATTTGCGATTACCGGATATGGTACTTTAATTTCAGGAACATGGGCTGTATCGAAAGATAAAATTACACTTACGCCTATTCATCCTCAAACGCGATTTGAGTTATATGGTCGTCACAATCCTAAAGTAAAAAAAGGATGTAAAATTATGTTTCAAAATTTTGAAAAAGCAGAAACATTCGTTGGCTATGAAACCAATAAAGTAATTACATTACAACGCGTGTTCAATACTTCTCCCAATTGTTTGAAATTTCCCAATGTACATAAGTTCAATACAAAAGTTGATTTATTGTCATTTTCTGCCAATGTCACAGGTCTGCCTGAAACCAAAGACGTTATCTATGATTTTAAAATTGACAATGATTTCAATGAATTTATAGCTTATTATGTAGAAATACCTAACTATTACAAACCTGTAGTATTTACAATTAAAAAAGAAGGGTTACAAATGGTTAATGAAAAGGAAATCTTAAAGAAGAGCAATTTTAAGCCAAAAGATTTAACTGATTTGAAAGCAATACAAGAATCTGCTGCAGAGAAATCAATATCCAGAGAAGTATTGTATGTAAATCCTTCTTACAATATTCTCGGTTCAAAAGACATTAATTTAGAAGATTATACTTTCAACGAGAAGAAAAACGAGTTCAATCATAAAATTAACAAAACCGATAAAGAAGCTTTATATCAAGATGTAAGTCTAGTATTTAAATATGAAAAGGTAAAAACGGTAAACGTAATAAAAAGTCCATTTAAAATAAACGAAACCAATTTGTTTACAGCAAAATGCACGGAAAAAGGTAAAGAAATACAATAAAAAAAAATCCCGCTAAAAGGCGGGATTTTTTTTATTATGAGTACATTTTCTTTCTCATTTCCTGAATCTTTTCATCTTCAAGATATTCGTCAAAAGTCATATATCGATCAATTACACCATTAGGTGTAATTTCCAAAATTCGGTTTGCAACAGTTTGAGCAAATTCGTGGTCATGTGTTGTAAATAATACAGAACCTTTGAAATTTTTCAATGAGTTATTGAAAGCGGTAATCGATTCCAAATCCAAGTGATTTGTAGGTTCATCCAACATTAAGACATTAGCACGCAACATCATCATTCTTGACAACATACAACGTACTTTTTCACCTCCCGATAAAACGCGACCTGTTTTTAATGCTTCCTCACCAGAGAAAATCATTTTTCCTAAGAAACCGCGTACATAAACTTCATCGCGCTCTTCCTCTGTTTTAGCCCATTGACGTAACCAATCTACTAAGGTCAAATCATTTTCAAAGAAACTATGGTTATCACCAGGTAAATACGATTGATTAGTAGTAATTCCCCAATCAAAAGTTCCTGAATCCGGTGTTAAGTTGCCATTTAAAACTTCGTAAAAAGCGGTGGTAGCACGTGAATCTCTCGAAAAAACAACAATCTTGTCGCCTTTGGCCATATTTAAGTCCACATTTTTAAACAATACTTCTCCATCAACCGAAGCGGATAAATTCTGAACGTTCAAAATCTGATCTCCTGCTTCACGTTCCTGGTCAAAAATAATGGCAGGATAACGACGGCTTGAAGGCTTGATTTCGCCAATGTTCAATTTCTCAATCATTTTTTTACGAGAAGTAGCTTGTTTTGATTTTGCAACGTTCGCAGAGAAACGACGAATAAACTCTTCCAATTCTGCTTTTTTCTCTTCAGCCTTTTTATTTTGTTGTGCTCTTTGTTTCGCTGCTAACTGAGACGACTCATACCAGAATGTATAGTTACCTGAATAATGGTTGATTTTACCGAAGTCAATATCTGATACGTGAGTACACACTGCATCCAAAAAGTGACGGTCGTGCGAAACCACTAATACCGTATTTTCATAATTTGCCAAGAAATTCTCCAACCAACCGATGGTTTCAAAATCCAAGTCGTTGGTAGGCTCATCCATGATCAATACGTCTGGATTTCCAAATAAAGCCTGAGCCAAAAGGACACGAACTTTTAATTTTCCTTCCATTTCGCTCATTAATGTATAATGATAATCGGCACCGATGCCTAGATTGGATAATAAAGTCGCAGCATCAGAATCAGCATTCCATCCGTTCATTTCTTCAAACTGAACTTGTAGTTCACCTATTCGATCCACTTTGTCATCAGAATAATCTGCATACAAATCATCCATCTCTTTTTTAACTGCGAATAGTGTTTTGTTACCCATTAAAACGGTTTCCAAAACAGTATGCTCATCAAACATATTGTGATTCTGATTCAGAACCGACATACGTTTTCCAGGTTCAAGAATAACACGTCCAGAAGTTGGATCGATATCTCCTGATAATATTTTTAAGAATGTTGATTTTCCTGCACCATTTGCACCAATAATTCCGTAACAGTTACCCTGAGTAAAAGTTACGTTTACTTCATCAAATAAAATTCGTTTACCAAATTGAACCGATAAATTAGAAACTGTAAGCATTTATTTATTTTTTTAAAAGTGTTGCAAAAGTAGTAAAAATAGTGGAGTTTTACTTCAATGAAACAATCAAAATGACAATACCTTTTTCAAACGCTGCTCCTATTCACTTAATTCTGGAAACCTTTGCCTTTTTTATAGGTATCCGCATCTATTATTTTTTACGAAAAGACATCCAAGATCCTATTTCTGATATGAATAGGTTATGGATTATGTTAGGCGCCATGGTTGGTGCACTCATTGGTTCAAGGGTAATTGCACTGTTTGAAAATCCTAATGCAATTATGCACCAAACTTGGGTTAGTTTTTACCAAAACAAAACAGTTGCAGGTGGCTTTTTTGGTGGTTTATTTGGAGTGGAATTATTCAAGAAATTTTTACATGTTAAAACCGCATCAGGTGATATTTATGTCATACCTATATTGATAGCACTTATTATTGGTCGGATTGGTTGTTTTGGAATGGGTATTTTAGAACCTACTTATGGTATCGAAACCACTTTTTTCACCGGAATGGATTTAGGAGATGGTAAATTTAGACACCCAGTAGCTTTGTACGAAATTGTCACAATGGCATTCCTGACACTTGGTTTTATCATGATAAAAAAATATCCTTTGCAAAACGGAGATCGATTCAAGCTATTTATGATTGCCTATTTTCTGTATCGTTTTGTAGTTGAGTTCATTAAACCCTACCAAGCATTATTTTTGGATTTAAGCATTATACATTGGATTTCGATTTTTATATTTGTTTATTATCATCAATTTTTCATCCGAATTTCTAAATCCTTTTTCAATGCCAAATAGAGACTATATTTATTACGATTATACTAAAAGTTTATGCCCTAAGTGTCTACATCTTGTAGATGCAAAAATCATTTTTCAGGATGATAAAGTTTGGATGCTGAAACATTGTAAAACCCATGGCGATTCTAAAGTAATGATTGCCGATGATGTAGAATATTACCGTCAAATCAGGAACTACAACAAACAATCAGAAATTCCTTTAAAATTCAATACCAAAGTTCATTATGGTTGCCCTTATGATTGTGGCTTGTGTACAGATCATGAACAACATTCTTGTTTGTCAATTGTAGAAGTAACGGATCGATGCAACTTGGCGTGTCCTACTTGTTATGCCAGTTCAGGACCGAATTACGGAAACCACAGAACATTGGAAGAAATAGAAAAAATGTTTGATATAATTGTAGCCAATGAAGGAGAACCGGATGTGGTGCAGATATCGGGTGGAGAACCCACAGTTCATCCGCAGTTTTTTGAGATTTTGGATATTGCCAAAAGCAAACCTATCCGACATTTGATGTTGAACACTAACGGAATCCGTATTGCTAAAGATGTGAATTTTGTAGAAAAGTTAGCTTCTTATATGCCCGATTTCGAAATTTATCTTCAGTTTGACAGTTTTAAACCAGAAGTATTAGAAAAATTAAGAGGCGAGGATTTAACCGAAGTCCGTAAAAAAGCCATTGAAAATCTAAATAAATTCAACTTATCCACTACTCTGGTAATTACATTACAAAAAGGAGAAAACGATGATGAAATTGGCAAAATTTTAGAATATGCCGTGCAACAAAAATGTGTTCGTGGTGTAACGTTCCAACCCACACAAGTAGCAGGACGTAATGAAAACTATGACGATAACGCTGGCAGAATTACATTAACTGAAGTCCGTCGAAAAATATACGAGCAATATCCCGTTTTTACTCCACAAGATTTAATTCCGGTACCCTGCAATCCCGATGCTTTATGCATGGCTTATGCATTAAAAATTGATGGAGAAGTGCTTCCTATGACACATTTAATTAATCCTGAAGATTTATTAAACAATTCAAAAAATACCATCGTATTTGAAAACGACGAAAAACTGAAAGATCATATGCTGAATTTATTCAGTACCGGAATTTCAGTTGATTGTGCCGAGGAAGAATTTGGTGAATTAATGTGTTGTTTACCCAGAGTAAAATCGGATTCTTTGCATTATGAAAATCTTTTCCGTATCATTATCATGAATTTCATGGATGCGCAGGATTTTGATGTTCGTGCAGTAAAGAAATCCTGTGTGCATATTGTTGATAAAAGAGGTAAAATGGTGCCATTTGAAACCATGAACTTATTTTATAGAGACAATACAATAGATGAAATCAGAAAAGTGTTAAATTAGACCTATGAAAACATTCTTCCTACAATCAGAAATCTTACTACAAGTTGGTATGGCTTTGGCAGTCTTAAGTGCGCCACTTTTTCTCGTTGGATTGATTATGATTATTGCTTCTGAAAAGAGCCGAAAAACAGGAATTAAACTCTTAATCGGTTCTATCATTACATTTGTAATTGGTTTTGGAACTTGTTTTGCGAATTTCTCATTAGGCGGAATGCATTAAATTGTCACTATGGAGCTTTTAATACTATTATTAATGATGTTTGCAGGTATTGTATTGCTTGTAAGTCCATTTACTTTTTTAATCGGTTTGTATAAAGTTTTCTTTCAAAAAGAAGACAAAAAATTCGGAATCCAACTACTCACCTATTCAGTAATTGCAATTATAATTGGTTTAGGAACTTGCTTTTCAACAGGATTTCTTTATTGATTTCAACCCATTGCAACTTTAACTGTCCATTAACAGCCTGATATTATTAATAAAAATATATTTGCTCTATCATAATTAGATTAGAATGATTGCCTATTTTAAAAAACTACCATTTCTGTTTACCTTAATAAGTCCATTTCTTCTGACTTCTTGTGCAAGAGTCTTTCAAGATAATGATTATTCAGCTTATTTTGGAGGGGAAATTATTAACCCTAATTCAAAATTGGTTTATCTATGTCGTGACAATGAAGTAATTGACACTATCGAATTAGATAAAAACAATAGATTCTTCACTAAATACGATTCTTTAACTCCGGGAATGTACACTTTCAAACACGATCCGGAATACCAATACATTTATTTTGACAAAAATGACAGTTTGATGATTCGTTTGAACACTCACGAATTTGATAACTCATTAACGTTTTGCGGAAGAGGTGATGAAAAAAACAATTTTTTAATCGAACTTTTTCTTAAAAATGAAAACGATAAGAACACGACTTTTGATATCTACGATTATGATTTGAAAAAATTCGAAGATAAAATAAACGCCGATTTCAAAGAAAAAAATGCGTTTTATGAAAGACGCAAAGAAGACATTAACTGGGATGAAAATTTTGATATTTATGCCAAATCCATGTTGGAAATGCCTTATTTAGCTCAAAAAGAAGTCTATCCGCTAGCGCACAAATTCAGAACCAGTCAGGATGTTTGCAAAAAATTACCTAAAGATTACTATGCTTTCAGAAAAGGTATTGATTTCAATAATGAAAAACTAACCAACTTCGCTCCATTTGTTCGTTATATAACATCCATGATGAATAATGTAACTTGCAGTAAAGATGGTAATAATAAATCTTTAGAAAATAACATTAAAAAATTGGATGTGGCAGATTCCATATTTACCAATCCAAAAATAAAAAATGCGGTATTGAACAATATTGCCTTCATGTATATGTTGGAAGACCAAAATATGATGAACAATCAGAAATTTTTGGACAAATATTTCAAATTATGTACTGATAAAGTAAAACAAAAAGAAATCAAAAAAATAGCCGAGGCAACACAAACCATGTCTCCCGGCAAACCATTACAAAAAGTACAACTAACTAATCCTAAAGGAGAAAAAGTAAATTTAAGTTTAAAGAAAAATGCTGTGATTTATTTCTGGACTTCAGAGGCAAGATCACACATGGTTTCAGCACATAAACGAGCTAAAGAACTCAAAACCAAACATCCAGATTGGGATTTTATAGCAGTAAACATTGATGATACTTACGAAACTTGGAGAAAAACTTTAGAAGAATACAATTTGTCCGAAAATGAATTACACGCAGCCGATTTTAAAGAAATAAAAGATAAATGGGTTATTACTAAAATACACCGTGCGATGCTAATTAACGCTAATGGAACCATTAACAACGGGTTTGTTAGCTTATTTGACGCAAACTTCGAGAGATATTTGAAGTAGAAGTTCCACTTAAAAAATAAAAAAAAGCGTTCATTTACTGAACGCTTTTTTTATACTTTGTACTATATAATTACTTGTTTCCTTTTTCATAATCGGCAATGAACTGAGCAATACCGATATCTGTTAATGGGTGTTTTAATAAACCTGTAATGGCAGACAATGGTCCAGTCATAACATCGGCACCAATTTTTGCACAGTTAACAATATGCATGGTGTGACGAACGGATGCAGCCAAGATTTGAGTTTCAAATCCATAGTTGTCATAAATGTCACGAATTTCTTGAATCAAGTTCAAACCGTCTGTAGAAACATCATCCAAACGACCTAAGAAAGGAGAAACATATGTAGCTCCGGCTTTTGCAGCTAACAAAGCTTGACCTGCCGAAAACACTAACGTTACATTCGTTCTGATTCCACGATCAGAAAAATATTTACAAGCTTTAACACCTTCTTTAGTCATTGGTAATTTCACTACGATTTGTTCGTGCAATTCTGCCAATTCCTCTCCTTCTTTAACCATTCCTTCAAAGTCAAGCGCATTTACTTCAGCACTAACATCACCATCAACAATAGTACATATGTCAACATAATGCTTCAAAATGTTATTTGTACCAGTAATTCCTTCTTTTGCCATTAATGACGGATTAGTCGTAACTCCATCAAGAATTCCTAAAGCCTGTGCTTCTTTAATCTGATCTAAATTGGCTGTGTCAATAAAAAATTTCATCTGTGTGTATTTAAAATAGTTGTGTTTAACGATTAATATTAATTAATTTGGGCGTGTCCCTTTGGGCCGTGCTATACGCTTTACTCTTTTTATCACTTCCGTGAATAAAAAGGAGTTCCGCTTCTATCCCTCACGCGGACGCAAAATTACAATTTATAATGATTCATCAGCATTTTTTCGTATACTTTATCCGGTAATGCTCTTTTCAAAACAATAGAAAATTTCTGCATGAAAGCACCTACTTTATAATGCACGTTCGGATTTGGAGTTTGAATGATTTTATAAATCGCACTAGCCATTTCCTCAGGATTACTGCCACTATCTACATGCGTATTCATTTCATTTAGAGTATTTCCATAAGGAACTTCATAGGCTGATCCTTTGATAACCGGCGCATGATAACGACCCGCTGCAATATTAGTGGCGAAATCACCCGGAGCCACATTCGTGATCTGTATGCCAAATTGTTTGGTTTCCATACGTAAAGCCTCCGTTATCAATTCCAATGCACCTTTCGAAGCAGAATAAATACCTCTGTAAGGTAATCCCATATAACCTGCAATGGAAGTGATATTGATAATTAATCCCGATTTCTGCGATCGCATTTGAGGCAAAACAGCTTTCATCACTTCAATGGGGCCGAAAAAATTCGTTTCAAAGTTATTTTTGATTTCTTCTGTTGGAATTTCTTCAATTGGCCCCGTGATTCCAACACCCGCATTGTTGATTACCACATCTATCCTACCTGATTTTGCAATAATTTGATTTACCGCTTGTTGAATGGTTTCAACATTACGAACGTCTAATGCAAGCAACGGAAACACAGAATTCGTGATTCTTTCTGGGTTACGGCTAGTTCCATAGACTGTAAACCCTTTTTGGTGTAAAAATTCTCCAATTGATTTTCCAATTCCTGACGAACCACCAGTGATTAGTACTACTTTACTCATATTATTATTTATATAATTGAAATTCCCAATCCGGGCTTTTCTGATAATTGAATTTTTCCATTAATAACTTTGCTTCCAGAGGCAATATCATTGGCAATTAAATTAGCGCCATCCAAATCAACATAATCCACTAACGGTGACAATACTGCTCCTGCAGAAATTCCAATACTCGACTCGGTCATACAACCTACCATAATTTTAAAATCTAATGCTCTAGCTACTTTAATCAATTCCAGTGCCGGTGTTAAACCTCCACATTTCATTAACTTTACATTAATGCTTCTGTAATGTGATTGCAAAGAAAGTAAATTTCTTACGCTTTGGCAATCTTCATCAGCCATCCAATTCGCATTCAAATCACTATTCAATACGGAATAACTCCCAGTCTTCATTGGCTGTTCTATATAACTAAATCGTTCCGAATCGGTATAATTTTGCAACCAAATACAATGCTCTTTGTTAAAACTCCCGTTGGAATCCAAAGCAAGATTTTGAGGCATTTGTGAAAGTTTCAATATTGCTTTTTCATCAAATCCATTACATTTCACTTTAAATTTGGTCCAATTCGATTTTTCTATCTTCTCAATTTGTTCCGAAACATCAGCAACACTTATGGTTATTGACGAATCTGGTAGTGATTGATACTGAATTGAATTCAACTCCAAAAAACTTTTGTTCTCCAATTTTCCAAATAAATCCCAATAGGCACAATCCAATGCCGAAAGCAAAAACTCAGGCAATTGTATAGTGTTTAAAAAACGATAAAAATCTTGTGGATGTAGTATTTGAAAATTTTCAATTAAAGTTTTACTTGAGGAAAGCAGTTTTTCAAAATCTGAAAGCTTAACGCCATAATAATCGATAGCGGTGCATTCTCCATAACCTGCAATTCCATTGTATGCTAATGTTACAATCAAGGCTTCTCTATGAGAATAATTCCCATACGATATCGAAAACGTTTCTTTAAGTTCTAAGGTAACAACCTGCCAGGATAATTGCATTAGGAATAATTTGTCCTAAAAATAAAAAATCCCGAACAAACGGGACTACAAATTCTGAATTACTTTAAGAAAAAAATGGCAAGCGACCTACATCGCACCGCTACAACCGCATACCTTTGCTGCGTTCCCACCCTGGAGGAGTCTGCAGGAGCTGGTCGTGTAGGACTTGCCGGTGCAAATATACAATCTTTTTGTATTTTTGCAAGCACATTTGATAATGTAAAACTCCTTTGTATATTGTATTCGAAAAATAATTAATAATGAAAAAATATAACCTACTAGCATTCACTTCATTAGTCATGCTTTTAACAAATTGTGCCGGTGATAAAAAAAATTTATTTTCAATCGACGACTCCCAATTTAAGCTGTTATACCATCAAGACGACAATGTTTCATTGGTCGTAAAGAATAAAAAAGACAAAACCATTGATTCCATTGTTTACTATAATGGCGATAAAAAAATCGGATCAGTTAAAGGCAATACCACTTTCAATTATAGTTTAAAAGATCAGAAATTTGGTTACCAAAACTTAAAAGCAGTCATTTATTTCGAAGGCGATTCAACAAAAACAGAAAGTAGAATTGAATTGGTTTCCCATATAGAACCAAAATTACTAACCTATACCGTACTTCGTACTTTCCCTCACGACTTAAAAGCTTATACACAAGGCTTGGAATTTTATCGTGATACTTTATTTGAAGGAACTGGAAATGGTGCCGGAAACAGCTCTGGTGTTCGTGGTATTTCCAGTTTAAGAAAAACCGACTACAGAACTGGAAAAGTGCTTAAAAAAGTTGAATTGGGCGCCGATTATTTTGGCGAAGGTATTACGATTTTGAATAATAAAGTATACCAACTGACATGGTTGAACAACGAAGGTTATGTTTACAATGCCGATACTTTCAAAAAAGAGAAAACTTTCAAATACTTCAAAAAAATGGAAGGATGGGGTTTAACCAATGATGGAAAGAACCTATACCAAAGTGACGGTACCGAAAGAATTACGCTTATAAACCCGGAAACATTCCAACCGGTTGATTACATTAATGTATACACTGCCAACAACAAAATTAAAGCCGTTAACGAATTAGAATGGATTGACGGAAAAATATATGCTAATGTTTATCAAATGGATGCTTTAGCAATCATTGATCCAAAATCGGGTGCGGTTGAAGCGGTAATCGATTTGTCTAAATTGAAAGAAAAAGTAACTCAACATCCGGATATTGATGTATTAAACGGAATTGCGTACAACCCAAAAACTAAAACGATTTTTGTAACCGGAAAAAATTGGGATAAAATGTTTGAAATTAAAATCAATCATTAATTTTCTCTTCCCTCCCAACCTTTTCCTAAAAAATGGTCTCTATACAATTATACAGACCATTTTTTTTATTTTATATACTATGCAAAAATTACAACTTTCCATACCAGAACCCTGTCACGAAAACTGGGCACAAATGACACCAAACGAAAAAGGAAGATTTTGTGCTGCGTGTCAAAAAAATGTTTATGATTTTACAAAAGCAACCGACAGGGAAATTATCAATGCTTATGAGAAAGATCAAAAATTGTGTGGTCGCTTTTTAAAGACACAATTAGATCGAGAATTAATAATTCCAAAGGAAAGAAAATCGGTTTGGCTGGCTTCCCTGTTTTTTGGAATGATTGCTTTGTTTGACACCAAAGCAACTGCTCAGGAAAAAGCAAAAACAGAACAAACGGATATCAAAAATCAGGATTCAGGTAAAACTGAAACGGAAGTTGTATTAAAAAGAGGCGAAAAAATACTTACCGGCATTGTTAGTGATCCCTACGGACCTATTCCTGGAGTCAATGTTATAGTTCAAGGAACAACAAGAGGAACGCATACAAAATTAGACGGTTCTTATTCAATCCGTGTTAAAGAAGGTGAAAAATTAATCTATTCGTTTATGGGAATGAACGATGTTGTTAAAACTGTTGGAGCTTCAAACGTAATAAACACGACTTTACAAGACAATAATGTATTTCTTGGTGAAATTATATTTTCAAAGTCAGACTCTCCTAAAAAAAGTGTCTATTATGGAAGATTTCCCCGTTCAGTAGAAACTTGGTTAGAATAAAAAATGAATCATTTATGAAAAGATTACAATTAACCATACCAGAACCCTGCCACGAAAACTGGGCACAAATGACACCAAACGAAAAAGGAAGATTTTGTGCAGCCTGCCAGAAAAATGTGTATGATTTTACCAATTTAACCGACAGAGAAATTATCGGTGCTTATAAAAAGAATCAAAATTTATGCGGTCGATTTCTCACTACTCAATTGGATAGAGACTTGGTACTACCTAAGGAAAGAAAATCGATCTGGTTGGCATCTTTGTTTTTTGGAATGGTTGCTTTATTTGACACCAAAGCTACTGCACAGGAAAAACCAAAAACAGAACAAACAGATACTAAAAATATAAACACTGCGAATGTTCCGACAGAAACCGTAAATCAATCTGAAGAAAAGATAATAACTGGCATTGTATCTGATGCATCGGGCCCAATTCCTGGAGCCAACGTAGTTGTTCAAGGCACCACAAGAGGAGTACAAAGTAATTTTGACGGCACCTATTCTATCCGTGTTAAAGAAGGAGAAAAATTAGTGTATTCTTTTATGGGAATGAAAGATACGGTTAAAACTGTTGGAGAATCCACTATAATCAACACCACACTTATTGACAATACAACCGGTATGATTTATCAAGTAGGTGGCATCTCTAGTAAAAGAAGAGGTTTCATTGAAAGAGCCTATCGTGTTGTAGAAAGCTGGTTTGAAGAATAAATTATTTCTTGTGGCTTCACTTAAAGCAAAAAAATACCTAAACCAAATAGCTGTGATTTATTTTCTATTTTAAAAAGAAAATCACAAAATCTGTGATTTTTATTTTATTTTAAAAAATAAATCACTGGATAAAATTTAGTCTTATTTTTCTTTTAGCAATTACTGTAAATAAAAAAGCAGACTAGATGTCTGCTTTTTTATTTATTTCGATAGATTATTTTTTTGCTTCGTAACGGGAAGATTTCTCGTTATACACATACTTGGTCGCTTTTGTTTTATTTTTCAATAAAAATTCTCCATTGGGCAATAATTGGAATTCGTAACCTTCACTTCGTTTTTTGAATTGGGTTTCGGAAGCGGTTTTCAATTTATCCAAGAAAACGATTTCCTGCACTTCTATTGCTTTTTGCGTATTTCCAATCAATAAAGTTTTAGTAGCCGGATTCCACAATTGGTTTTCAGTAACCGTTGCGGTTTCCTTTTTAAGCTTCGTTTCCGTTTTTACAATTTCATTCCATGTAACACAGTAAAACGTATTGGCTTTCACTTTTACCTGCGCTACTTTTACATTGCTTGGGCTAAAATCAGTACGGCTTTTACTCAACAACATACTGTCTTTGGCTACAACCAAGAACAAATCTTTCTTTTTATTATAAGCTACCGAAGCATCACCTGACTTCGCTAAAACGCTAGCTGTTGCTTTAGAAGCAGTTGTTTTCTTTTTCTTCTTTTGTCCGTAAGATAAACTTACCGATAATACCATTAAAAGTAGTGCAATTTTTTTCATTGTTTATAAGTTATTTGGTTTGCCAATATATTAAAAATATCCTACCAAAAAACAAAAATCACGCCAAAAAAAGCGTGATTTAAATTATTCGGTTATTGCGTTCAACAAAAGCTGTGCGGTAGCTTCATTTGTAGCCAAAGGCACATTATGTACATCACAAATTCGGATCAGCATATTGATATCCGGCTCATGAGGATGACTACTCATGGGATCTTTAAAAAAGAGCACCATTTTACATTTTCCTTCGGCAACACGAGCAGCAATTTGAGCGTCACCACCTAATGGACCACTCAGCATTTTTTTTACTTTTATGCCCACCACTTCGGCTTTACTACCAGTAGTTCCTGTTGCTACTATCTTAATATTCTCTTTGATTAGAATGTCAATATTTTTATTTAAAAACTGCACCATATCGGCTTTTTTGCCGTCGTGTGCGATTATTGCAATTTCCATGATTATTTATTTAAAACATGATATTCGATGAGACCGTCAATTGGTCTACGTAAAACGTTACCCAATTGGATTCCGTGTTTGTCTAAAACGCTTTGTAATTCTTCTTTTAGATAAAAAGCAATAGAACCGATGAAATGCACTGGAACTTCTTTGTAATTATCGAATTGTTTGATATAATTTTCGACAAAAGATTCCATTTCTTCAAAAATGTATTGGCGACAGAATTCGGTGTCTTTGTGTTTGATTAAGAATTTCGCAAAAGTCGCCAAATAAGCGTTCGGATTGGGTTCTTTGTACAAATTATGCTTCACCGGATCTGGTTCAACATTATAGGTTGTTTCAAACTCTTGAGCCAAATCAGCTGGCATTTTATTGAAATAATAGCCTCTCAACAAATGACGTCCGAATCGATTTCCGGAACAATCATCCATCGCGATATAACCTAAAGATTGTACTTTTTGGTGTAAAACATGACCGTCAAAATAACTACAGTTCGAACCAGTACCCAAAATACTAACAATTGCTTTTTCTCCTTTTGGTGTAGTGGCAAAAACGGCGGCATACGTATCTTCATGTACAGTAACGACAGCGTTTGGAAAGTAATCTTGAAAAACTTGAGTCAGAAAATTTTTCATTCTATCCGTGCCACATCCGGCACCATAAAAGAACAAACTGGACACTTGGCTTTTGTTGTGTGAAATATCGAAACGATCTTCCAAACGGTTAATAATTTCATCTTTAGACAACACTTCAGGATTTAATCCCAAAGATTGCGTAGTAAACAATACCTTACCGGCATCATCAATGGCAATCCAGTCGGCCTTAGTAGAACCGCTATCAACGAGTAATTTCATTTAAAATTATGAGTTATAAATTATGAGTTGTGCCATTTAGCCCCGATAGCAGCGGCATCCTTTTTTTAGGATCATTGCGGTTATCGAAATGATTCTAAAAAAAGATACAGCGAATAGCGGGAAATAGCTTCTAATAAAAAATCCCGTTAATACAATTACTAACGGGATTATAAAGATATCAAATTATTTTAAACCAGAAACGTGAACGGCCAAATCGATTAATTTGCTTGAGTAACCGTATTCGTTATCGTACCAAGAAACCAATTTAAAAAAAGTTGAATTTAGGCCAATTCCGGCATGAGCATCTACCACTGAAGTACGAGAATCACCAATAAAATCTTGAGAAACCACGTCGTCTTCAGTAAAGCCAAGAATACCTTTCATTGAAGTTTCAGAAGCGTTTTTAAGCACCTTCATAATTTCTTCGTAAGACGTTTCTTTGGCCAATTTCACTGTTAAATCCACTACAGAAACATCGGCAGTTGGCACACGCATTGACATACCTGTCAATTTACCGTTCAATTCAGGAATTACTTTTCCAACCGCTTTAGCAGCACCGGTCTGCGACGGAATGATGTTTAATAAAGCAGCACGACCACCACGGAAATCCTTACGTGAAGGTCCGTCAACCGTTAATTGGGTTGCAGTTGTAGCATGAATTGTAGTCATTAAACCTTCAATGATTCCGAAATTATCGTTGATTACTTTTGCTAAAGGCGCCAAACAGTTTGTTGTACATGAAGCGTTCGAAACAATAGTATCAGCAGCAGTAGCTTTTTCGTGGTTTACTCCCATTACAAACATTGGAGCATCTGCAGAAGGAGCAGAAATTACCACTTTTTTAGCACCACCTTTAATGTGTGCATTAGCCGTTTCCAAAGTCGTGAAAATACCAGTACATTCTGCCACTACATCCACATCCACTTCAGCATCGTCCCATTTGATTAATGTTGGATCTTTTTCTGCAGTTACACGGATATATTTATCATTAACATATAATTTTCCCTCTTTCACTTCTACTTTTCCGTTGAAACGTCCGTGAACCGAGTCATATTTTAATAAATAAGCCAAATGCTCAACATCCAATAAATCGTTGATTGCTGTAACTTCTACATTATCTCTGTTGAATGTTTCTCTAAACACAATTCTTCCAATACGGCCGAAACCGTTAATTCCTAATTTTACTTTCATAGTCATCTTCTTTAGGCTTTAAGCAATTTACTTAAAGTTATTATTTAAATAGATTAATTTTATAATAGTGGGGTTATGTTGTCATTATATCAGAAACCCTCAATAATTCTTCGTCAATTTTAGAGCTTCCTTTTATGGCTTGTTCCAATGGTGTCAAGGCCACTTTATCCTGGTACAAACCTACCATGAAATTCGATTTCCCTTCAAGTATAGACTCAACAGCTTTTACACCTAATCTAGATGCTAAAACACGATCAAAACACGAAGGCGAACCACCGCGTTGCATGTGACCGAGAACGGATACACGAACGTCGTATTCCGGTAAGTTTTCTTCTACATATTCTTTAAGTTCGAATACGTTTTTACCAATTTTATCACCTTCGGAAACCACGACAATACTCGAAGATTTTCCAGAAGCTTTACTTTTTTGGAGCGATTCCAATAAACGTTCCAAACCTAAATCTTCTTCAGGTATCAAGATTTCTTCTGCTCCTGCTCCGATTCCTGCATTCAAAGCGATATGACCTGCATCACGCCCCATAACTTCAACAAAGAATAATCGATTATGAGAACTGGCAGTATCTCGAATTTTATCAATGGCTTCGACTACGGTATTTAAAGCCGTATCGTAACCCAAAGTATGGCTGGTACCGTAGATGTCGTTATCAATAGTTCCAGGGATTCCCATTACTGGATAACCAAATTCATTATTGAAAATTTCAGCACCGGTAAAAGTACCGTCACCACCGATAACCACTAAGGCATCGATTTCTGCATTTACTAAATTTTGATGGGCTTTTTTGCGTCCTTCGGGAGTTTTGAAATCCATTGAACGTGCGGATTTCAGAATGGTTCCGCCTTTATTTACAATATTGTTCACGGAACGAGGTCCCATTTCTTTAAAATCGCCTTCAATCATTCCTTGATAGCCGCGGTATATTCCTATACATTCAACATTGTGATAAGCACATGTACGAACAACCGATCTGATGGCTGCGTTCATTCCTGGAGAATCTCCACCAGAAGTTAGAACACCTATTTTCTTAATAATTTTTGACATCTAAAATTAATTATAACGTAAAATTACTAAAGAAAATCTGTTAAAATTCAAAGATATGTTAAAATATAGACGAGACTGTAAATTTCAAACGTTTTCGTTAATAAGTTTTTAAAAATCAACCTGTTTTAGTTACCGTCAGGCGCTTTTTCCTCCTCCTCTTTTGGTTTTTCAGTTGCTTTTTTCTGACGTTGATCGGTAAATTGAATTCCTTCAGGATAGAGATCCGAATCAGGTATTTCGTCTTTGGACTCTTTTTCTTTTTTCGCTTTTTTGGATGAGAATACTTTTTGCATCAATTCTTTGAACGTATTGAAATCGACTTCATAAGAAACCCCTAGTCCTTGTGTATACCCAATTCCTTCACCTATATAATTAATGTCGTTTTCTCTATTAAAGAATCTGGCTTTTAAGGTCCCATCTTCATTCAAACGCAACTGCACTTCCACATTACCGATAACGGCTGTTTCGGTAACACCTCCTACCGGCACACCCACTTGCCCATTGATTGTCAATTTATCACTAATTTGTGTAGAATAAGTTACTCCTACCCTTCCTTCCGATTGGAAATCAGGATTACGTTTATCGGCAGTTACGATGTAGGGAGCTACTTTAAATTTATCATCGCTACTTGAAAACAAATCTTCAAACAAACTTCCAGCTCTTTCTAATAAATTCCCTGTAATGGCATTTTCAGCTACTCCTTTATCGGTAAGAAAACTACCTGTAGACAATAAATAAATCGCCTGAGTTTGTCTATTGTCTGCATTATTTAACTTGTATTCCAATTCCGATTTCAGCACTGAACTTACCGTAGGGAAATTGATTGAAATATCCGGTGTTGGATTGGCCAATTGATCCGTCAATTTGATCACTACTTCTGTTGGTACCTTTTTATTAATAGAAGGATTATCCAGTAAAACCGCAGGATTTGCTTGTGTAGCGTAAACGGCTTCCATATTCAAAGTAGCATTCAAAGGATCTCCATCCCACGAAATATAACCTCCTTTTTTAACTTCGAATTTTTTGTCAATAATTCCACCGTATTTGAAGTTGTATTCTCCTTTATACACTTGGAAATCTCCCCACATGTTGAATTTACCCAACGTATTGATTTCCATTAGTAAAGAGCCCACTCCGCGTCCTTTCAAACCATGCCCATTACTTTTGTTAATGATTACTTCAATTTCAGCATCAGGTGTAATATCCAATTCAAAATTCAACTCAATTCCATTATATCCTTTTGATTTGATATTTTTTTCTTTTTGTGCAGCCAAACCATTTTTTGTCACAAACTTGATATAATCTTTCTCAGTAGTAGCCTCTGTGTCATTTATAGGTATTTTAATAGAAGTATCCTTCCCTGATTTGGCATTTACGTTAATTACCAAACCGTTAGTAGGTCCTTTTATAGATGCTTCTCCATCGATAAAAGCCGTTCCATAATACAACGCATCATCAGAATCCTTGGTGTCCAAAGCTAACATTCGATCCGAATCAATATTCAAATCCAGATACCAATCGGCAAATTTGTTATGCCTTATAGCGCCTGTGAGTCGGCCTTCGGTATTAAATTTCGAATCATACAAGGCAATATTCCTGAAACTAAACTGATTTTCAGTAACATCAACAATAGAATTTTTGCCAAAATTATAATCTGTATTTAAGTACGGAATTTTCAATCCTGCCTTATTGAGGTACATTCGCCCTGTAATGTCAGGTTCATCGAAATCGCCAGTAAATCTTGCGGTTCCGGATGCCAATCCCCTAATATTCTTTATAATGTCGCCACCCAACGGACTAAATATTCCCAAATTAAAATCCTCCAATCTCAAATCCAGATCCAGTTGTGTGTTTTTACCTTCAACAAATACATTACCTTCTGCTGAAAAGGATTCCAATCCTTCATTACGCAATACTGAATTTACCTTGAAATTTTTAAAATTATCGTCTCCCTTAACGTCAATATTCAGTTTTCCGAGCGCAAAATTATTAATATTCAAACTATCAATTTCAAGAGAAGAAGTAGGTTCATAAACCGATTTTCTTTGTTTGAAATCAACAATTCCATTGACTCTTCCCTTAAAATTTAAACTATCTACCGAAGGTGTAATTTTATCGAGCTGTACATCTTTGAAGGAGAGCTGCACATCTTTATAGGTAGAATCTTTTAGTTTTCCCATAAGCTGTACCAACTGTTCTCCATGCGTCATCGAGATCTTTTCAATAGAAAAATCGGTAAGTTTTTTATTAAATACAATTTTATTGTCTTTTTCTTCTTTTTCGTTGATAAACCATAAGTAATCTTTAAAATTCACTTCCGATTTTTTTACACCAACCACACTATTATTTTCCTCATTGATCGTATGATACAAGTTAAGATTGTAGTAATCTTTTCCCTTTTTTCCACCTTTGAATTCCGTTCTGAAGAACAACGTATCATTCGCTGTAACATTAATCAAACTAAGGTCAGCTACTTTGTAATACTTTGTTTTAATGCTATCCATTTCGATATACGCATTATACAAAGGATTTTTATTATCAATATCGACATTGATATTATCGAATTGGTTCCCATACGCTGAAATGGATGGCGATTTAAAATTTAGTTTAAACATACCATCATTCGAATCAATTTCACCTTTCATATAAGTGTTTTCACCCAAAGAAATTTCAGGATAGAAGACTTCGATAAGTTTACTGTAGACGTTAAAATCAAATTTCACAAATTGCCCTTTACTTACTTTATTCGGTGAATAATTGGCGTATAAACTACCCAAAGAATTTTCAATCAGATCAGGCAATTGTTTGAATTGGAATTTCCCTTCAACTTTCCCTTCAATAATATCAGGCGAATTGATTGTAATGGTTCTAACTCGATTTGCGTCAAAAGATGATTCCACCTGAAAATCATCGAAGAAATACGTCTCTTTACTATTTTCATATGAAGTTTGATTGATATAGACATTACCATAAATGTTGTCTATCGTATTTCCTTGCAAATCCATCACGACGTCTCCTCTAAAAACTGAAACTTCATCAGAAGTATAAATATTCAGTTTTTTTAGGTTTGCATATTCTACCTTAGCATGAAAATCGTATTTGTTTTCTCGCTTACTTAAATCCAAGTTACCATCGAATTCCATGATTAAATTAGGATCGTTGACAACAATATCTCCTTTAAACACGGATTTCATCATAGTTCCGTCCACTACAATATTTCGGTAATTATACCCATTGTAGTAAACACTTTTCACATCACCTTTGATTTGTGTATCAAGATATTTCTCTTTAAACCCTTTACCATCGGCATCTAAATCCAAATTAACGATTCCAAGATCGTCTCTCCCTAAAAACTTCCCTAAGTCAAAATTATTCAACTTAATATTTCCTTTATAAGTAGCATTATCGATATTATCGATATTTGTCATGCTCAAATCCGACTCAACATTACCCAATGCAGTAATTAAAGAAACATCCGCTTTCACCGTTTTAAGAGTAACTTCAGTTTCACCGGAAAGCGTAAACCGTCCGAATTTTTTAAATGTAGATGGTAAATTATCTCCCAAAACTCTCGGTAGAATTCTGTTTAAATCGTCATAGGTAGAGGAAATATTGGAAAATTTCCCTTTCATGTAAAAATCACCTTTGTTTTTGGTGAACAAATTTTTAAAATCAAAATTTCCGACAATTTCAGAATTGTTTTGATCAACTAAGTAAAGTCTCCTTGCTTTGAAATTATTAAGACTACCGTATAAATTTCCGCGAATATCAAATTGTTGATTTTTCCCAAATTCTCCATAAAACAGATTCAAATCATTGGAAGAAACCTGTGCTTCATCCACCTTTACATCGAAAATCACTTTATTGTTAAAATCTGCGAAATCTTTTCTATCGTATTTTAATTCAACATCTCCTTTCAATAGAGAATTTGAGGTTTTTAAATCCAGGTTGGCTAAGTGAATATTTTTCTTAGTATACGTAAAATCAGAAGTCAAATTATCGACCACCAGACCATGATTGTCAACGAACGCCATTTCATTAATTTTCATAGTTACATCAGGTCCAAGCACTTGAAAATTCGTTGTGTAAGCATTCAGTTTTTTGGCTTCAAACACCAATTGATTTTTCAGATTTTCATCTAAAAACCTAAAATGACTATTGGTGAGATGCATCTCTTTTGCAGTCATTAAGAATTTTTTGCTTTTAGGTTTGCTTGGTTCTCCACTATCAAAAAGTGCCACAAACTTATCTAAGTTCGTGTCTTTTTCTCCCTTATAATTTTTGATATGGAAATCCAAACCATCTAAACGTACTTCTCCAAAATGCAAATCACCGTCCATTAGTTTTTTTAGGTCGATAAGATTGGTTTTAAGTACATTAATATGAAAAAGAGTGTCTTTTTTGTAATCCTTAATAAGGACTTTTTTAAGCTTTACACCACCGAATACCGTGAAATTTGCTTCTTCAACGGTTATGTCCGTTCCAAAATCTTGATTTAATCTCTCTGTAGCATACTGACCCAATTTTGTTTGAACAAACGGCATATTCAAAGCAATGGCTAGCACCAGTAAAAGCAAAATCATTCCAAGTAGGAAATACAAAGCTATTTTCAGGATTTTTTTGAGGCCAGTATTTTTTTTAGTTTCTTCCAAGAGTAATCAAACAAAAGGTAATTAAGCCACTACAGTAAATTCATAAAAAAACTGTAATTTTGGGCTTCGATGTAAAATTATGTATTTTAAGTCGGTTTTTCAAATATAACGCAAATTCTGTGCCTTTATGTCATCACCTATATATATATTAGCTATTGAAAGTTCTTGCGATGATACTGCAGCTGCAGTTTTGCAAAACAATAAAGTCTTGTCAAATGTTGTTGCACGTCAAGAAATTCATGAAGAATTTGGAGGTGTAGTTCCTGAATTGGCCTCTAGAGCTCATCAGCAAAACATCGTACCGGTAATCGATGTGGCTATTAAAAAAGCCGGAATCACGAAAGAACAGTTATCCGCAATAGCTTTTACTCAAGGTCCAGGATTAATGGGATCTTTATTAGTTGGTGGCTCGTTTGCCAAATCTATGGCGATGGCTTTAACCATTCCTTTAATTGCAGTGAATCACATGCATGCACATATTTTAGCTCATTTTATTGATGAAGAAGGATATGATAAACCCAATTTTCCATTTCTTGCCTTAACCATTTCAGGTGGACATACGCAAATTGTAAAAGTCAATAGTTTTTTTGATATGGAAATCATTGGTGAAACAACTGATGATGCAGTAGGCGAAGCATTTGATAAATCTGCGAAAATATTAGGACTTCCCTATCCCGGTGGGCCTTTAATTGATAAATTTGCCAAAGAGGGTAATCCAAAAGCGTATCAGTTTACGAAACCTAAAGTTGATGGCTTAAATTTCAGTTTTAGCGGACTAAAAACACAGATTCTATATTTCATTCAAAAGAATGTTAAAGAAAACCCTGATTTTATTGAAGAAAACAAAGCTGACATTTGTGCTTCTATTCAAAATATTATCATTCAGATCTTGATGGATAAAATTAAAATGGCTGTAGAGCAAACTGGTATAAAAGAGATTGCCATTGGTGGTGGCGTTTCTGCCAACTCGGGTATTCGTGAAACTTTGAAGGCAACCGAACAGAGATACGGTTGGAAGACTTTTATACCGAAATTTGAATATACGACCGACAATGCTGCTATGATTGGAATTGTTGGTTATCATAAATTTTTAGAACAACATTTTAGTGATGCTTCAACTGTGTCTAAAGCAAGAATAGAGTTTTAATATGCAATTATTTTACAACCCTGACATTACTGGTGATTCCAAAGAGTTTTCATTTGACAAAGAGGAAAGCAAGCACATCGTTAAAGTGTTACGCAAAAAAGAAGGTGATATTTTACATGTTACCAATGGATTAGGCTTTTTATTTATTACCAAAGTCATTTTAGCTTCGGAAAAAAAATGTACTATTAGCATAACTTCTTTTGAAAAACACAATCCAACCGATTTTTACATACACCTTGCAGTAGCACCAACCAAAATGAACGATCGTTACGAATGGTTTTTGGAAAAAGCTACCGAAATAGGCATTCACGAAATCACTCCTATTATCTGTGATCACTCGGAGAGAACCACCATAAAGACAGAACGTTTTGATAAGATTCTACAATCAGCAATGAAACAATCCAATCAGTTCTATTTACCCCAATTGAATGAACCGATTAGTTTTAAAAATTTCATCAAGCAACAGCACAACGGAAATTTATACATAGCGCATTGTGAAGAAACATCCAAAAAACTGTTAAAAGAAGAAATTCAGCCCAAACAAAGATATACTTTGCTAATTGGTCCAGAAGGAGATTTTTCCGAAAAGGAAATTCAAATCGCATTGGAAAATAATTTCATTCCGGTATCTTTGGGAAATACAAGGTTACGAACTGAAACTGCAGCAATTGTCGCTTGCCATAGTTTCGTCTATTCAAACGAGTAAAATATGAGAACAATCCTAGCACTATTTTTGTTTACGGTAAGTAATTTCGGTTTTTCACAAGAAATAGCCTTATTAAAATACAACGGAGGTGGTGATTGGTATGCCAACCCTACATCATTACCCAATTTAATAAAGTTCTCCAATTTAAACAATAATACACGTATAAAAAGCAAGAACGCAACTGTTTCTCCAGGTAGCCCGGATATTTTTTCCTATCCTTTTCTACACATGACAGGTCATGGCAATGTTGTATTCAACAATCAAGAAACCGAAAATCTGAGAAATTATCTAACATCAGGAGGTTTTTTACATATTGATGATAATTATGGTATGGATAAATACATCCGAAAAGAAATCAAAAAAATATTCCCCAATAACAATCTAATCGAAATTCCTTCTTCGCATTCTTTATTTCAAAAACCTTATCAATTCCCTAATGGATTACCCAAAATTCATGAACATGAAGGCGGAAGACCACAAGCTTATGGTATTTTTATCGATAATAAACTAGTACTCCTATACACATTCGAATGCGATTTAGGAGATGGTTGGGAAGATGCTGAAGTACACAATGACCCTAGAGAAGTTAGAGAAAAAGCGCTAAAAATGGGCGCTAATATTTTGAACTACGTTTTTAATAATTAATTTACCAATCCGTAACACATAACGTTTACAAAATTTCATCAAAAATATAATTAAGAATATAACTACAAAAAAATTCATATTTGCTAGTTTCAATATTCTTTTTTTATTTTTCTTTCAAATTTTAACCCCAATATTTACGGATAATTCGGTTATGTTATTGATTTTTAACATCTAAAAATTTTTTTTTATGAAATTAAATTTATAGTATTGTTAAATAATTTTGAAAAAAATTACTAATCATTTAACTAAACCAAACAAATTATGAAAAAACTATTATTGTCAGCTTCTGCTGCCTTATTATTATTTTCTTGTCAAAAAGACAACACTTCTGAAGATCAATCTGCAAACGTTGCTGCTCACAGAGGCTGTGCATCACATGCAGTATTAGAACAACAAATTAAAGAAAATCCTCAATTAGCTACTAGAATGGCTGATATAGAGAGATTCACAAACGAAGCAATGAAAACTGGACGTTTAGTTAATGGGAAAATTGAAATTCCAGTTGTGTTCAATGTATTATATAGAACCAGTGCTGAAAACATTTCTTTAGCACAATTACAATCACAAATCGATGTATTAAACAAAGACTTCAATGCTGCTAACTCAGATTATAATACTGCAAACAACCCTTATTCTTCAGTAAGAGCTAATGTTGGTATTTCTTTTGTGCTTGACCAAGTAATCAGAAAATCAACTA
The DNA here is from genome assembly GCF_051908335.1 of Flavobacterium sp. MAHUQ-57. Classification (NCBI taxonomy): domain Bacteria; kingdom Pseudomonadati; phylum Bacteroidota; class Flavobacteriia; order Flavobacteriales; family Flavobacteriaceae; genus Flavobacterium; species Flavobacterium sp. MAHUQ-57. The sequence goes on from NZ_JBPZTE010000006.1 coordinate 535,414, forward strand.
CAAAATCTTCTTGGGGAACAAGAGATGCGATGAAAAAATCAAAGCAAGGTGGAATTGATCCGACATCTCCAACTACAAAACTTAATTTTTGGGTATGTACAATTGGCGGCGGTATCTTAGGATACGCTCAATTCCCTGGAGGTTCTTCTGCGACAGATGGTGTTGTTTGTGATAGCAAATACACAGGATTATCAGGAACTGCTAACGCTCCATTCAACCTAGGAAGAACAGCTACTCACGAAGTAGGTCACTGGATGAACTTACGTCACATTTGGGGTGATGCTACATGTGGATCTGACTTAGTAGCTGATACTCCAGTTCACAATACAGCTAACTATGGTGTTCCTGAAGTAGGTCATAGATCAACTTGTACTGGCACTCCACTTGAAATGTATATGAACTACATGGATTATACTGACGATAGAGGTATGTACATGTTCTCTTTGGGACAAAAATCAAGAATGGATGCAATCTTCGCTGCAGGAGGTGCTAGAAATTCTTTTGCTCAACCATAATAAACAAAAAACAAATTTACAAAACCCGTCCAAAGGACGGGTTTTGTTGTTTTAAGCATTTACTTTAAATTAAAATCTATTTTTCGGTTAATTTATTGTGATTTATTCATAATGTTCAATTTTTTTTTAAACATAACATATTCACTAACAATACGATAGAATAAAATACAATTTAACAATTAATAAATAATTAATTAAAACTTTGATAATATATCAATAATTATTAGTATTGCATCGGAATAATTCAATTCCAAAGACAAATAATTAATTAAACCAAAAAACCCCAATCATGAAAAAATTATTATTGTCTGCTTCAGCAGCATTATTAATGTTCTCTTGTCAAAAAGATGACAATTCTTCAAATCAAGAACAAGCAAACGCTACAGCTCACAGAGGTTGTGCTTCACACGAAGTGTTAGAAAGACAAATGAGAGAAAATCCAGAGTTAGCTTCTAAAATGGCTCAGATTGAGAAATTCTCTAACGAAGCTATGAAGACAGGACGTTTAGTAAATGGAAAAATAGAAATTCCAGTTGTATTCAACGTTTTGTACAGAACTTCAGCTGAAAACATTTCTTTAGCACAATTGCAATCTCAAATCGATGTATTAAACAAAGATTTCAATGCTGCTAACTCTGATTATAATACAGCTAACAACCCTTACTCTACAGTAAGAGCCAATATTGGAATTACTTTCGTACTAGATCAAGTAATCAGAAAATCAACTACAAAATCATCTTGGGGAACTAATGATGTAATGAAAAATGCCAAAAGAGGTGGTATTGCTCCAACTTCTCCAACAACTAAATTAAACATTTGGGTGTGTACAATTGGAGGTGGAATCTTAGGTTATGCGCAATTCCCAGGAGGCTCTTCTGCTACTGATGGTGTTGTTTTAGATTCTAAATACACGGGTAACACAGGTACGGCTACTGCACCATTCAACTTAGGTAGAACAGCAACTCACGAAGTAGGTCACTGGATGAACTTACGTCACATTTGGGGTGATGCTACTTGTGGAAATGACCAAGTTGCGGATACTCCAGTTCACGATACAGCAAACTATGGCGTTCCTGCTGTTGGTCACAGATCTACTTGTACTGGTACTCCACTTGAAATGTACATGAACTACATGGATTACACTGACGATAGAGGTATGTATATGTTCTCTTTAGGACAAAAATCAAGAATGGATGCTATCTTCGCGGCTGGAGGTGCTAGAAATTCTTTTGCTCAACCATAATATTTAGATTACATAATATTAATTTAAACTCACCTTCGGGTGAGTTTTTTTTATTCAAACATCACTGAATCAAATAATTATAAAAAAAAAGTATTGATTTTTTGTAAGTATTTATTAACAAATAAAATATTTAAACCCCCTTTAAATACAATAGTTAACAGAGTTATTAACAATTGTAAATAACAGCCTATTTATTTAATCATTACTAAACATTTAATTAAAACTTTGATAATATCATAAATTTATTTAGTATTGCATCGGAAAAATAAAATTTCCAAAAACAAATATTAATCAAACCAAACAAACCCAATTATGAAAAAATTATTATTGTCTGCTTCAGCAGCATTATTAATGTTCTCATGTCAGAAAGATGACAATTCAACAAACCAAGAACAAGCTAGCGCTACTGCACACAGAGGATGTGCTTCTCACGAAGTTTTAGACAGACAAATGAGAGAAAATCCTGCTTTGGCTGGAAGAATGGCAGAAATTGAAAAACTAACTAACGAAGCTATCGCTAATGGAAGATTAGTAAATGGTAAAGTACAAATTCCTGTTGTATTCAACGTTTTGTACAGAACTTCAGCTGAAAACATTTCTTTAGCACAATTACAATCTCAAATCGATGTATTAAACAAAGATTTTAATGCTGCTAACTCTGATTATAATACTGCAAACAACCCTTACTCTTCGGTAAGAGCAAACGTAGGTATTTCTTTCGTACTTGATCAGGTAATCAGAAAATCGACTACAAAAACTTCATGGGGTACTAATGACGCTATGAAGAAATCATCTCAAGGTGGTCTTAACCCAACTTCACCAACTACTAAATTGAACTACTGGGTATGTACAATCGGTGGTGGAATTTTAGGTTATGCTCAATTTCCTGGAGGTTCTTCTGCAACTGATGGAGTTGTAATTGATTCTAAATATACTGGTAACACAGGAACAGCAACTTATCCATTCAACTTAGGTAGAACAGCAACTCACGAAGTAGGTCACTGGATGAACTTACGTCACATCTGGGGTGATGCTACTTGTGGATCTGACTTAGTATCTGATACTCCAGTTCACAATACAGCTAACTATGGTGTTCCTGCAGTAGGTCACAGATCAACTTGTTCTGGCACTCCACTTGAAATGTATATGAACTACATGGATTACACTGATGATAGAGGTATGTATATGTTCTCTAATGGTCAAAAATCAAGAATGAGCGCTATTTTTGCTTCTGGAGGTTCAAGAAATTCTTTTGCTCAACCATAATATATAGCAATAAAAAATAAGTAAAACTCGCCTTTTTGGCGAGTTTTTTTATTGGGTAAGTTTTAGTATTTTTAAAGCCTCAAAATCTATCAAGTAGTGGAAACTAAAACTATTCTTTCTCAAGAAATCCAATCCTTCATTGAGGAATCATTGAGTGTAAACTTTTCAAAATTAGCACTACAAAAAAATCCATTCCCGGAAGTTTCTTGGAATGAAATCTTAACCCAAGTTGCTTCCAAATCCAAAGCAAAAGAAAAATTACCTACCTGGTATAAAACAAAAGGTATTATTTATCCAAGCAAGTTATCAATTGAACAAACATCATCAGAAACAACAGCGAAATACAAAGCTTCCTTGATTTCTGGTACCAATATTATTGATCTCACTGGAGGATTTGGCGTAGATGATTATTATTTTTCAAAGAATTTCAATGAAGTGATTCACTGTGAACTTAAAGAAGAATTGCAAAACATTGTTAGCAACAATATCGAACAATTACAAATTTCAAATATAAAATCATATCATGGTGACAGTACTGAAATTTTACAACATTTAAACCAGCGTTTTGATTGGATTTATATTGATCCTTCCCGCAGAAATGAGGCCAAAGGCAAAGTTTTCATGTTAAAAGATTGCCTCCCAGACGTACCTACAAATCTAAATCTTTACTTTAAGTATACGAATTCAATTTTAATAAAAACTGCACCAATTTTAGATATAGCAGCTGGAATTAACGAATTGAATTACATCAAAGAAATACATGTCGTGGCTGTAAATGGAGAAGTTAAAGAATTATTATGGATCTTGGAAAATAATTATTCCGGTAAAATAACCGTCAAAACTATTAATTTCAACAAAGAAATCGAAGAAGCTTTTCAATTTACTTTAGACGCAGAATTAAAAACACCAGATTATAGCCTACCTAATAGTTATATATATGAACCAAATGCTGCGATTTTAAAATCGGGTGCATTCAATCAAATTGCCATAAATTATAACATTCAAAAACTTCATCAACACTCCCACTTGTACACTTCAAGTAATTTAATTGATTTCCCCGGAAGAAAATTTATAATCCGCACGGTTTTTGAATATAACAAATCCAACATGAAGACTCACCTACTTGACCAAAAAGCAAACATTACCACTAGAAATTTTCCCGAATCTGTTGAAAACATCAGAAAAAAATGGAAAGTCAAAGATGGTGGAGTACTTTTCGCTTTTTTTACGACCGATTTGAATAACAATAAAATTGTCTTACTTTGCGACAAAATTTAGAAACAATGAAATACAAAATACTTTTCTTTTTAATACTCTTACAATCGATAGCTTTTGCACAAAAACCATGTGAGCTTGCTACTAATATAAAAGATTCTATCGGAACCTATAAGGAAACCAAAAGTTGCTTAGTCTATGAAAAAGTTTTTGGGAATTCTGCTCAATTGATTTTTTTATCATTAGCAAGTGAAAATGACATCCCAGTATTAAAGGTTCAAATCATTCAAAAAAGTAAAGATTTCATTACACCAAAATGCATAGACACCGCATCAAAGCTTTTCTTTCAATTATCAAATGGAAAAGTCTATTCTCTTGTATATGCAGATGAAGGGAAATGTGACAACTTAATCTATAACGAGACTGAAAAGGAAAATAATCGCTTTCTAGAGGCTACCTTTTTCTTTTTAAAGAATGATTTTGAAGATTTAAGAAAACATTCAATTTCTCTAATGAAAATAAACTATTCATCAGGCGCAGTTGATTATGTTCTACCAAAAGAGATTATTTCAGAAAAACTGAATACCACCTTCAAACCCGAGACTTTCTTTAAAGACAATTATGATTGTTTATTTAGTGACAGTGCCAAGTAAAATTTGATATTTTATCTTTCTTGGAGCCTATTAAATTATAGTGCCACCATTCAGAATCAAATGCTTCGAATCCATTTCGGAGCATTATTTTTTTCAAAAGCTTTCTATTCTTAAGAATCTTTCTATCCAATTGATCATAAGCATGTGCGGATTCTGGCCCGAAGTGATCAAAAGCTGTTCCCATAGCTAACTCGTTTCCATTTTCATCTACTAAAGTAATATCAACTGCTCCTCCTCTATTATGAATTGAACCTTTAGCTGGGTTGGCTACATAATTTGGATTGGACACAATAGCCCACATTTTTTTTTGAACATCCAAAGGACGGTAACAATCGTACAACTTAATTTTATAGCCTTTTTTAGCAAAATATTTACTTGCATTTACAAGCGCTTTTACTGTTTTTAAACGAAGATAACATTCATCGCAATCGTATACTTTCGTTTTTAAAAAGTTGTCATTTGTAGCATATTTCATATCAAAAACAACTTCTTTAGTGTAATCTTTAATATTAACAAATGTAGTGTCAGAAACTTCTTGCGCTTGATTTACTTGAAAGAAAAATAAAAAAAGAAGTGGGAAATATAATTTCATCTTTTAGTTTTATTGGAAATATACTTAAAAATAAGGAATAAAAAAAGCCTCACGAATGTGAGGCTTTGTGATCCAATCAGGATTCGAACCTGAGACCTACTGCTTAGAAGGCAGTTGCTCTATCCAGCTGAGCTATTGGACCTCATTTTAGTAAACTAAAACAATTTGTCATCTTAGTCGGGGTGGCAGGATTCGAACCTGCGACCTCCTGGTCCCAAACCAGGCGCGATGACCGGGCTACGCTACACCCCGAAAGCAAAAAAAAGCGGAGAGACAGGGACTCGAACCCTGGCGACGGTTACCCGTCGACAGATTAGCAATCTGCTCCGTTACCACTCCGGCACCTCTCCTATTGCAAAGAACTTGACCTTTTTTGCGGTTGCAAATGTAGCATAACAAAGTATTAATACCAAGTTTTTCAAGCATTTTTTTTACATTTTTTTTACATTAAATTTTTAAAACCTAATAATCAGCACTATAAGAATTCATAAATTTTAAAATCTAAATAATATCTTAATCAAAATCTCTGTTTCCATTAAAATTAGTAAATTCGCAAAACTAAATTATAGAACACAAAATGAAAAAAGTTGTTATTGTTTCAGCTGCTCGTACACCAATAGGTAGTTTCATGGGAGCTTTATCAAGCGTATCTGCTCCACAGTTAGGTGCAACTGCTATTAAAGGAGCTTTAAATAAAATCAATTTAGACCCTGCTTTAGTAAATGAAGTGTATATGGGGAATGTAGTTCAAGCAGGTGTTGGACAAGCCCCAGCAAGACAAGCTGCCCTTTTTGCAGGATTATCCAATGAAGTTGCTTGTACAGCTATAAATAAGGTATGTGCTTCAGGAATGAAAGCTGTTATGTTGGGTGCACAAGCTATTATGTGTGGTGATGCAGAAATCGTTGTAACAGGTGGTATGGAAAACATGAGTTTAATTCCACATTATGTACACATGAGAAATGGCGTAAAATTTGGGCCAACATCTTTTGTAGATGGTATGCAGAAAGACGGACTTGTAGATGTATACGACCAACAAGCCATGGGTGTTTTTGCTGATTTATGCGCAACTGAACACAATATAAGCCGTGAAGAACAAGATAATTTTGCGATTCAATCGTATACACGTTCTGCTAATGCTTGGGATGCTGGCAAATTTGATGCAGAAATTGTTCCTGTCACTATTCCACAAAGAAAAGGCGATCCAATAGTCGTTACTAAAGACGAAGAGTACACTAATGTTAAATTAGATAAAATCCCTACACTTAATGCAGTATTTACAAAGGAAGGAACTGTTACGGCTGCCAACGCCTCAACCATTAATGATGGAGCTGCTGCTTTGGTTTTAATGAGTGAAGAAAAAGCAACTGCCTTAGGATTAAAACCTCTTGCTTATATCAAAGGATATGCAGACGCAGCACAAGAACCAAAATGGTTCACAACAGCACCTGCAAAAGCTTTACCAAAAGCTTTAGACAAAGCTGGAGTTTCGTTAGCTGATGTTGATTTCTTTGAATTTAACGAAGCCTTTTCTGTTGTAGGTTTAGCCAATGCTAAAATTTTAGGGTTAGACAATGAAAAAGTGAATGTAAACGGTGGTGCAGTATCATTAGGCCATCCTCTTGGATGTTCTGGCGCAAGAATCATCGTTACTTTAATCAATGTTTTAGAACAAAACAATGCAAAAATTGGTGCTGCAGCTATCTGTAATGGTGGTGGTGGTGCTTCTGCAATTGTTATAGAAAGAGCTTAAATAAAATTTATAAATCATGGGTTGTAAACAATATAATTACAACTCATGATTCATAACCCCTAATTGTATTCAATGTTTGGTATTTGTAATCTAGCCAATATCCCCTTACGTATTGAACCAAGTGACAGAAGTGAACTCGTTTCACAAGTTCTTTTTGGTGAACATTTCATAATTTTGGAACAGCAACAAAAATGGTCTAAAATCAAATTGGCGTTTGATGATTACGAAGGCTGGATTGACAATAAGCAATACAAATCAATCACAGAAGAACAATACCATCAACTTAGTAAAGACAGTATTATTCTAAATGCGGATTTAATTGAATATGTTACATCTCCAGACAATTTATTAATGCCAATTCCTTTAGGTGCCTCATTATCGTTCTTGAATTATGAAAGCATCAATACGGAAAATCTTTCATTTGAAGGAATTAAAGTAAGTGGCATCAAACCCAAGCAAAGCCTTATTGAAACTGCATTCATGTATTTGAATGCTCCTTATTTATGGGGTGGAAAAACACCATTTGGCATTGACTGTTCTGGTTTTACACAGATGGTCTACAAACTAAATGGTTTTCATTTATTACGAGATGCCTCTCAACAAGCAACTCAAGGTGATGCACTAAGCTTTATCGAAGAAAGTGAGCCAGGAGATTTGGCTTTTTTTGATAACGAAGAAGGAAATATCATTCACGTTGGCATCATCATGGAAAACAACTACATCATTCATGCCAGCGGAAAAGTTAGAATTGATCGGTTAGATCATTTAGGAATTTATAATGCAGAAACAAACAGACATACTCACAAGTTGAGAGTTATCAAAAAAGTTATATAAAAAAAGTCCTGAAATAAATCAGGACTTTTTTATAATCTTCTCTTATTATTTTTTTGCTTTTAATGCTTTTGCTTTATCCGTCATATCCAAAGCGTAGTACATATTTAAAAGCGTACTTTTTATATCCTCATCATTACCGAATAATTCGTTTGCTTTTTCTAAATAAGGAATAGCTGACTTATACATTGCTGCACGTTTAGCCTTTAAAGCGTCATACTTTTTATTATCCGCATCAGAAGTTCCTAATTTATTCATTGCTTCAACAATTTCTTTTTCTCCATCTAATTTAAGAACAGAAAGATTCATGTAAGCATTTTTATAATTAGGATCGATTTGAATGGCTTTTAAATAATAACCTTCCGCATCAATTTTAGCCTGTTTTTCAGTCGATTGACTAGTAATTACACCTAAGTTATAATATAAATCGGCATTACTCGGATTCTTCGCTAATGCTTCCGAAACCAATTTTTTATACATTTCATAATCCTTAGTCTGCAAATACAAATCTGCTTCTGATAAAATCAAAGAAGTATCTTCTGGATTATTTGCTCTTGCTTCTCCCATAGATTTTTTTGCAGCAGCAATATCACCTTTTTGGATATACAATAATGAAATATTTTTCGCAATTTCTCCTCTTTTTGAAGGTACATTCTCTGTTTTTGGCTCATAGTGAGTACCAATTTTCACAGCTTGATCTCTTTGTGCAGCTGTAGGGAAAGTTTGCTCTTGATCATTAGCTTTGAATTTAGCGGTATAATTTGTTGCTTTACCGGAATATTTTACATCTTTTAATTTTTTGTAATAATCCAAAGCCAAATCATAATCCTGAGCATTCAAAGCATAGTTCGCAGCATAATACAGCATAACCGTGTCTTTTTTGTCAATTGAATACGTTTGATACAATTTCAAAGCACCTGTTTTGAATTTTTTAGCATCAATATCAGCAATTGCACTATTACGAACTGCATCCTTTAATTCTGTCAAAGAAGTTTGAGCTTGAGTAGTATATTTTACTTTTCCTGAATTTTCTTCAGTAAGAATTAAATCACCATAAGCTTTGGCAGCTTCCGATAAATTTTTGTCTGTATCAACTTTCTTTTTAGCCAATTCGAAAGCAGCATTCCCTTTTAAGAAATAATATTGTGCTTTTTGTGCATCATCAGCATTTACAATCATATTATCAATTCCTGCCAAAATTTCTTTAGCTTCGGCTGCATTTCCTGATTTTAAAGATTTTTCAGCCGCTTTTAATTGATCTTTTTGCGCAAAAGTCGCTATCGATGCAAATAAAGCAGTAGCAATTGCTAAATTTTTAATTTTCATTTTTCAATTTTTAAATTATTTATTCTTGGTTTTCATTTTCTACTGAAGTTGCACCTTCAATAGAATCATTAGTATTTTCTTCATTTTCATCACTCTCATCAGATTCCTCTTCACGCATTACTTTACATACAGCAGCAATAGAATCTTTTCCTTTGATATTGATAAGACGAACTCCTTGCGTTGCACGTCCCATAACTCTTAAATCCGATACTTTCATACGAATAGTCAAACCAGATTTATTGATAATCATCAAATCATCTTCATCAGTAACATTATTAATTGAAATCAACGCTCCTGTTTTTTCTGTGATATTTAATGTTTTAACACCTTTTCCTCCACGGTTAGTAATACGGTATACATCTTCACCATCTTCATCAACCAATTTAGTACGTTTTCCGTAACCATTTTCAGTAACTACTAACAATTGAGTTTCGTTCACATCTTTCGTATCTACAGAAACCATGCCAATTACTTCGTCCTTCTCGTCAGCTAGTGTAATTCCACGTACTCCCGATGCTGTACGTCCCATTGGTCTTGTTTTTCCTTCCTCGAAACGAACTAGTTTACCCGACTTCACAGCAACTAAAACCTGACTTTCACCAGTTGTTAGTTTTGCTTCTAACAATTCATCACCTTCTTTAATAGTAATTGCGGCAACACCATTTGTTCTTGGGCGAGAATATTGTTCTAAAGAAGTTTTCTTCACTTGACCTTCTTTAGTAACCATAATTACATAATGGTTATTAATATATTCTTGATCTTTCAAATCTTGTGTACAGATGAATGCTTTCACCTTATCATCTTGTTCTATATTGATCAAATTCTGAATCGCTCTTCCTTTTGCCGTTTTACTTCCCTCTGGAATTTCGTAAACACGCATCCAGAAACATTTTCCTTTTTGAGTGAAGAACAACATATATTGGTGATTTGTAGCTACGTACATATGCTCTAAGAAATCAGCATCACGTGTTCCGGCAGATTTTTGACCAACCCCTCCTCTATTCTGTGTTTTATATTCAGAAAGAGAAGTTCGTTTGATATATCCGGCATGTGAAATAGTAATTACTACTTGTTCATCAGCAATCAAATCTTCTATACTTACATCACCACCTGAATATTCTATTGTTGAACGACGCTCATCTCCGTACTTGTCTTTGATTTCATTCAACTCATCCTTAATCACTTGCATTCTCATCTCTTTACTTGCAAGTAATTCTTTCAAATAGTTGATGGTTTTCATGATTTCATCATACTCAGCACGCAATTTATCTTGCTCAAGACCCGTTAATTGACGTAAACGCATCTCAACAATTGCACGCGCTTGAATTTCAGACAAATTGAAACGTTCGATTAATTTTGCTCTTGCTTCATCCCCATCTTTAGACGCTCTAATTAACGCGATAACTTCATCGATATTATCTGAAGCAATAATCAAACCTTCTAAAATGTGCGCTCTTTCTTCCGCTTTTCTTAGATCAAATTGTGCTCTACGGGTTACTACTTCGTGTCTGTGTTCCACAAAATGATGAATCAAATCTTTTAAATTCAACATTTGTGGACGACCTTTTACCAATGCAATATTATTTACACTAAAAGAAGATTGTAATTGTGTATATTTATAAAGAGTATTTAAAACCACATTAGGAACCGCGTCACGCTTTAAAATATAAACGATACGCATACCATTTCTATCCGATTCATCACGGATAGTAGAAATACCTTCAATCTTTTTATCATTAACTAAATCGGCTGTTTTTTTAATCATTTCAGCCTTATTCACTTGATATGGAATTTCGTTAACTATAATCGCTTCACGCCCGTCAACTTCTTCAAAACCAACTTTAGCACGAATAACTACACGTCCTCGACCAGTTTTAAAAGCCTCACGAACACCATCCATACCATAAATCACACCACCTGTTGGGAAATCTGGAGCTTTGATATGAGTGATTAATTCGTCAATTTCAATATCATTATTGTCAATGTAAGCTAACGTACCATCTACAACTTCAGTTAAGTTATGAGGCGCCATATTGGTAGCCATACCTACTGCAATACCCGAAGCACCATTCACTAACAAGTTAGGAACTTTAGTAGGCATCACTTTAGGTTCTTCCAAAGTATCATCGAAGTTCAACTGGAAATCTACCGTCTCTTTTTCAATATCAGCCAACATCTCTTCAGAGAACTTTTTCATTCTCGCCTCTGTATAACGCATTGCCGCTGGACTATCCCCATCAATCGAACCAAAGTTACCCTGTCCATCCACCATCAAATAACGCAAACTCCAATCCTGAGCCATACGAACCATGGCATCGTAAACCGATGAATCTCCATGTGGGTGATATTTACCCAGAACCTCTCCCACGATTCTGGCAGATTTTTTATGAGCTCTATTTGAATATACTCCTAATTCATGCATTCCAAACAATACTCTACGGTGTACTGGTTTAAGACCATCTCTTACATCAGGTAATGCACGCGACACAATAACCGACATCGAATAATCGATGTAAGCTGATTTCATTTCGTCTTCAATGTTAATTGGAATTAACTTTTCTCCTTCAGACATAAGTATTTATGTTATTAATTTATTTATTATACAAAACGCGCTAATATACGTATTTCTGATTTTTTTTTCTGTATACAACACATCTTATTTCAACTTTTTATTAACAATAAAACCTACCGGTTTAGTTAATAAATTAAGGTAATTTTAACTTGCTTTTCAAAATATTTTTCGTCAATTAGCTGTCAGTACTACCATGTCAGGAATGATTTTTGCTTTTCCTTTCATAAATCATTAAATTTACATTCAAATCCTTCTTAAGTTATGGATGATAATTTTTCACCAAGAGTCAGAGATGTAATTACTTACAGCAAAGAAGAGGCCTTACGTTTAGGTCACGACTTTATTGGAACAGAGCATCTGATGCTTGGAATTTTAAGAGATGGAAGCGGAACAGCCATTACTATTCTTAATAATTTGTCAGTTGATTTAGATCATTTACGACGAAAAGTTGAAATTTTAAGCCCTGCAAATCCTAATCCCACAACAGGTAATGATAAGAAAAACTTACATCTTACCCGTCAAGCAGAACGTGCACTAAAAACTACTTTCTTAGAAGCTAAAGTTTTTCAAAGCAGCACTATCAGTACCGGACATTTGTTATTGTGTATTTTACGCAATGAAAATGATCCGACGACTAAATTATTAAACAAGCTGAAAATCGATTATGATACAGCTAAAGAACAATACTTAACTATGATGCCAAACGAAGAAGATTTTCAAGACAATTTTCCTAAGAACGAGTCTTCATATGGAGATGATTCAGGACAAGATGACAGTTTAAGAGAAGGTAATTTCAATAACCCTGCCAATAAATCCAATAAAAAATCTAAAACTCCAGTTTTAGATAATTTTGGACGTGATTTAACCGAAATGGCAGAGGAAGGAAAACTAGATCCGGTTGTTGGACGCGAAAAAGAAATTGAACGCGTTTCTCAAATCTTGAGCAGAAGAAAGAAAAACAACCCGTTACTAATTGGTGAGCCCGGAGTTGGTAAATCTGCTATCGCAGAAGGACTGGCTTTACGTATCATTCAAAAGAAAGTTTCTAGGATTTTATACAACAAAAGAGTAGTAACACTGGATTTAGCCTCTTTGGTTGCAGGTACAAAATACCGTGGCCAATTCGAAGAGCGTATGAAAGCAGTTATGAATGAATTGGAAAAAAATGACGATATCATTCTTTTCATTGATGAAATTCACACTATTGTTGGTGCAGGTGGAGCAACAGGTTCATTGGACGCGTCAAATATGTTCAAACCGGCGTTGGCTCGTGGCGAAATCCAATGTATTGGTGCTACAACCTTGGATGAATACCGTCAGTATATTGAAAAAGATGGCGCTCTAGAACGTCGTTTCCAAAAAGTGATTGTTGATCCGACTTCTATTGAAGAAACCATCACCATTCTAAACAATGTAAAAGGAAAATACGAAGACCACCACAATGTAATTTACACACAAGAAGCTATTGAAGCATGTGTAAAATTAACTGAGCGATACATGTCGGAACGATTCCTTCCAGACAAAGCTATAGACGCCATGGACGAAGCAGGTTCACGTGTACACATTACCAACATCGATGTTCCGAAGCAAATTTTGGATTTAGAACGTCAATTGGAGGAAGTGCGTGAATTGAAAAATTCTGTTGTTAAAAGACAGAAATATGAAGAGGCTGCAAAACTCCGTGATGACGAAAAACGTTTGGAAAAAGAATTAGCCATTGCACAAGAACAATGGGAAGAAGATTCTAAAAACAATCGTATTCAGGTAACCGAAGACAATGTAGCTGATGTAGTTTCTATGATGACTGGAATACCGGTTAATCGTATCGCTCAAACTGAAAGCAATAAGTTAGCAAAACTACCTGAATTAATTGAAAATAAAGTAATTGGACAAAAAGATGCTGTTCAAAAAATTGCACGTGCCATTCAACGTAATCGTGCTGGATTGAAAGATCCAAACAAACCGATTGGTTCGTTTATTTTCTTAGGTCAGACTGGTGTAGGTAAAACACAATTAGCTAAAGTGTTAGCCAAAGAATTATTTGATTCTGAAGATGCATTGGTTCGTATTGACATGAGTGAATATATGGAAAAATTTGCCATTTCAAGATTAGTTGGAGCGCCTCCGGGATACGTTGGGTATGAAGAAGGTGGGCAATTGACAGAAAAAGTTCGTCGCAAACCTTATTGTGTGGTACTTTTAGATGAAATTGAAAAAGCACATCCAGATGTTTTCAACATGATGTTACAAGTTTTAGATGACGGTTATTTAACAGACAGTTTAGGACGTAAAATCGACTTTAGAAATACAATCATCATCATGACTTCAAATGTAGGTGCTCGTCAATTGAAAGATTTTGGTCAAGGCGTTGGTTTCGGTACTGCTGCTAAAGTAGCTCAAGCTGATGATAATTCAAAAAGTATTATCGAAAATGCATTGAAAAAAGCATTTGCTCCTGAGTTTTTAAATAGAATTGATGACGTAATTGTTTTCAATGTATTGGAAAAAGAAGACATCGATTTAATTATCGAAATCGAATTAAAAAAACTGTATGGTCGCGTTAAAGATCTTGGATATAACTTAAGATTATCTGACGAAGCAAAAGCATTTATTGCCGAAAAAGGATTTGACAAGCAATTTGGAGCAAGACCGCTAAAACGTGCGATCCAAAAATATGTTGAAGATGCTTTAGCTGAAGAAATAATTACTTCCAAAATACATGATGGAGACATCATTGAAATGGATTTAGATCCTGACGCACAAGAGCTTAAGGTAAAAATTAAAAAAGCAGAAAAGCCTACTAATTAGTAGGCTTTTTTATTTAAAATAATATATTATCTTAGTTTCTTGAATATAAAATAAGACTATGCCTCAGAACAAAGTAATTATTGGTAGTGAAGAATGGTGCTCATTCCCCGATTTGAATATTCCATATATTAAAGCAAGGGTGGACTCTGGCGCCAAAACATCATCTCTTCATGCCACTAATATAGTACCTTTTACAAAAAACGGAGAAGATTGGGTGAAATTTGATATCAATCCTCTTCAAAACAATAGCAAATTAGTCAAACATTGTGAAGCAAAACTAGTTGACAAACGCGTTGTCAAAAGTTCAAGTGGTTATCGAGAACAACGCTATGTCATCCAAACTGAATTAAAAATAGGAGAATCGAATTGGCTTATTGAAATGACATTAGCCAATCGTGATTCCATGGGATTCCGCATGCTTTTAGGGCGTGAAGCCATGATTGGAAAATTATTGGTTGACCCAGAAGAAAAATACCTATTAGGACAACCTTCATTTGACGAAATCAAAAATTATTATCACGTTACAAGAGAAACCAAACAAGGTTTACGAATTGCATTATTAGCCAGTAATCCAGAGTTATATAGCAATCGTAGAATTATGGAAGCAGGTGAAATGAGAGGTCACCAAATGGAATTTTTAAACATCAAGGAATGTTACATTAAACTTGATGCCAACACTCCAGAAATACATTACAGAGGTGGTAGGGTTTTAGATAATTTCGATGCAGTTATTCCAAGAATACGTCCGAGCATGACGTTTTACGGTTGTGCTTTAACGAGACAGTTTGAAGCGATGAAAGTTTTTGCTTTGAATTCAGCTGCAGCGATTACACAATCAAGAGATAAATTATTTTCGCTTCAATTGTTATTACGAAATGGTGTTGACATTCCAACAACTGGGTTTGCCAATTCTCCATTAGACACTAACGATTTGATTAAAATGGTAGGTGGTTCTCCCCTAATCATCAAACTTTTGGAAGGAACACAAGGAAAAGGAGTTGTTTTAGCAGAAACCAAAAAAGCAGCCGAATCCGTTATCAATGCTTTCAAAAGTCTAAATGCGAATATCTTAGTTCAAGAATTCATCAAAGAAGCCAACGGAAAAGACTTGCGTTTGTTTGTTGTTGATGGTAAAGTGGTTGCGGCTATGCAACGTGAAGCTGCACCTGGTGAGTTTAGAGCTAACATCCATATGGGTGGAACAGCATCGGTTGTAAAAGTTACAGCCGATGAGAAAAAAATAGCTATAAAAGCTGCCAAAGCGATGGATTTAAAAGTAGCCGGCGTTGATATTATTCGTTCTTCTAAAGGCCCACTTTTACTGGAAGTCAACTCTTCTCCTGGATTAGAAGGTATAGAAGGCGCAACTCACAAAGACATCGCGGGCGAAATGATTAAAGCGATAGAAAAGAATTTTAAAATTAGAGTATGAATCCGTACATAGACATTGTATTGCGAAGCGTAGCCGTCTATTTTTTTATGGTAATCGCCTTACGTGTCTTCGGAAAGAAAGAGTTATCCCAACTCAATACTGCTGATATAATCCTAATTTTATTAATTAGTAATTCTGTTCAGAATGCTATGGTTGGCTCTGATTCTTCATTATTAGGAGGACTCATTGCAGCTTGCGTTTTATTTATCGTCAATTCGGTTTTTAAAAAAATAATGCTAAAATCGTCTTTCGTAAAAGAATTGGTTCAAGACAAACCTGAAATCCTTATTCATAACGGAAAAACTGACTATAAGACATTGGCTCGATTGGATATAACTTCTGAAGAATTGGATGAAGCGATGCGTGAGCATGGAGTAATGCATCATAATGAGGTAAAACTTGCCATGTTTGAAATTGATGGTAACATTAGCATTATATCGGGAAATGAAAATTTAAAACAAACCAAACACAAAAGAAAAATTCATAAATCTCTTATTTAATTGGTTACATCAAAAAATCTGACTCTATCCGTTTAAAAACTTAATTGATTATCAATTTTATTCTAATCAAACTTTAATCAATACGAAATGAACAAAAACAGACTCGAAGCTTTTAGTGACGGAGTTCTTGCCATTATCATCACAATTATGGTACTAGAACTAAAAATCCCTGACGGAACGAATTTAAAAGCGCTTTTACATTTGTTTCCCATATTCGTTAGTTATATTTTGAGTTTCATTTATGTTGGTATTTACTGGAACAATCATCATCATATGATGCACACCGTTAAAAAAGTTACCGGAAGTATTTTGTGGGCAAACCTTCATTTACTTTTCTGGCTTTCTTTAATCCCTTTTGCTACGGCATGGACCGGTGAACATCATTTTGCTCCATTTCCGATGTTTTTTTATGGTTTTATCCTTCTTATGTGTGGAATTGCATACAACATTCTTCAAAAGCAAATCATCAAAACGCAAGGTGAAAATTCATTACTCGCCAAAGCAATTGGAAAAGACATCAAAGGAAAAATCTCACCTATTTTGTATTCTATAGCCATATTGTCGACCTATTTTCATGAAGTATTCTCGGGAATAATTTATATTTTAGTTGCTTTGATGTGGTTAATTCCTGACAAAAGAATAGAAAAAATAATCGATAACGAATAATTTCAGTATTATGGAAATGCGAACACAATGCGAAAAATGTACTACCGAATTAAATCATCAGTCGGAAGCCTACATTTGCAGTTACGAATGTACCTATTGTTCCGATTGTTTTCGTAAATTGAAAGCAGTTTGCCCTAATTGCTCGGGCGAATTAGTTATCCGACCTAAACGCAAACCAACAACCGAATAATATGCCAACAATTTACCATGATTTCTCAATCAAAGTTCCTGCAGAGCGAGTTTTTGAAACAGTTTCAACTCCTTATGGATTAGATAATTGGTGGACGCAACGCAGTAGTGGAAAACAGGAAATAGGCTCTGTATTTAACCTCCATTTCTCAGATGAATACAATTGGTTTGCAGAAATTACCATATTAAAACACAATCTGCAGATTGAATTTTCAATAAACAAAGCTATGGAAGAATGGATGCCAACTAGCTTTGGTTTTATATTAACCGAAAAAAAACAAGGTGTCACATCGGTAGAATTTTATCATAAAGACTGGACAACAGAAAGCAAAGAATTTAAAGTTGCCAGTTATTGCTGGGCCAATTTATTACGCCAAATGAAACAATACTTAGAAGAAGGAATAATAACACCATTTAACGAAAGAAATTAATTATGAACATCATTGCAACTATTATTATCGCTTTTGTAATTTTCATCCATGTTTATATCGTTTGGCTGGAAATGTTTGCTTGGACCACGCGAGCTAAAAAAGTTTTCAAAAGTATTCCCGAACATTTATTTGAACCCACAAAAGTTTTAGCTGCCAATCAAGGCTTATACAATGGATTCTTAGCTGCTGGTTTGCTTTGGTCTTTGATAATTCAAGACGAAATTTGGAGTAAAAATGTAGCTTTGTTTTTTCTAGGATGCGTGGCTGTTGCTGGCATTTATGGAGCAGTAACTGCCTCAAAAAGAATTTTATATGTTCAGACTGTACCAGCCGTTTTAGGAATTCTGTCTGTTCTATTCCTTTAATTTAATTGGAATATAAATGGTTTCTTCTGAGTCTGGATCCATTGGATCATATTTTCCTTCGGGAATAATTTCAAAATGCGGACGAGAATTATCCAATTCATATACGGATGCAGGAATCCATTCCGAAAATATCTTTTTAAAAAATACAGGAGCTTGTACGATATTTCCTTTGTAAGGAAAAACAGCATACAAGCCTCCTGTTAAATTGAATTTTTGTAATTCAGTAGGTATATTCTCAAAATCTGTAACTTCGACCAAAGCCCATTTAACAAATTGCAACGTTGGATCTTCCATAAAATCATTCGGATACATCTGCAATGAAATACGCTCTCCTCCTACTTTATTCGGTATTTCTTTAACTTTTGGCATAAAACCACCCCACAATTGCGCAGTTTTATTTTCAATAAAAGACATTGTTAGTGAATTCCCAACTAATTTTTTTTCTGCCAAATCTGTTGTCCTAAACTCCATCATAGCTTATAAATTTAGCCCAGTTTTACTACATCAATGCTAAAAAAATGAGCCAATTCCGAAGCAAGTTCTTTCGCTTCCCTTTCTGACAATTGTTTTTTTATTATAAAATCCTGATGCAAATAAAACTCAAAATAAACAAACCACCCTGTATTGGTTGAAGCACTATTATAATCAATTCCAATTTTTTTCAATTGATGATAATCGGTTATTTTTTTATGATTGCTATACAGACCTTTCTCTTTAATTTCCAATAACCTCTTCCCATTTTTTCTCCATTCAATGTAAGATTCAAAATTTATTAGCATGAATAGTCCAAAGACAATAAAATAACCAATAAAAAAAGTATACGCAATATTATACCATTTGAGATTAAACAGTAAACCAATAAAAAAAACCAATATAATTAGCGCCCTTACAATTGCACTTGTTAGGTCGAAGGAAAATTTATAAATAAATTTATATTCGTTTTTAATGATAAAAAACGACATAAAAATCTATTCTGAAATTTCAATTTGGAAACTTTCTAGAAATGCAATTGATTTTTCAATATCATAATGCAAAATTCTATCTTCATTCACCAGTGGCACTTCTTCACGATAGGATTTCAAGAACATTTCCAAAAATTCACTTGACTTTAAAGGTCGTCTAAATTCAATAGCTTGCGAAGCATTCATCAATTCAATAGCTAAAATTCGCTCCAGATTCTCCATAATTTTCAAACACTTTGTAGCGGCATTGGCCCCCATAGAGACATGATCTTCCTGTCCGTTACTTGATACTATACTGTCAATACTTGCTGGTGTAGCCAATTGTTTGTTCTGACTTACAATACTAGCTGCTGTATATTGCGGAATCATGAATCCTGAATTCAATCCTGGATCACTTACCAAAAATGCAGGTAATTCACGAAGACCTGAAATTAATTGATAAGTTCTTCTTTCAGAAATGTTACCTAATTCCGCCAATGCCAAACCTAAAAAGTCTAAGGTTAATGCCAATGGCTGACCATGAAAATTACCACCCGATATAATCAAGTCATCTTCATGAAAGATATTTGGGTTATCTGTCACTGAATTGATTTCCGTTTTAAACACTTTTTTCACATAATCAATTGTATCCTTAGATGCTCCATGCACTTGTGGAATACAACGGAACGAATACGGATCCTGAACATGTTTTTTGGGTTGAACGATAATTTCACTACCTTCCAACAATTCCTGAAAACGTTGTGCAGTAACAATCTGTCCTTTATGTGGACGAACCATATGAATCAATTCATTAAATGGCTCAATTCTTCCATCAAAACCTTCAAGAGAAATCGCTCCGATAACATCCGCCAAATACGAATACTTCATTGCTTTTAACAAAGTATAGCACCCGTAAGCACTCATAAACTGAGTTCCATTCAATAATGCCAAGCCTTCTTTTGATTGCAAGACAATAGGCTTCCAACCCATTTTTTCCAATACTTTTGAAGCTGGCTGACGGAAACCATCAACATAAACTTCTCCTTCACCAATCAATGGCAAACACAAATGTGCCAAAGGTGCCAAATCTCCCGAAGCTCCCAAAGAACCTTGCGTATAAACTACCGGTAAAACATCGTTATTGTAGAAATCTATCAATCGCTCAACAGTTTGCAATTGAACTCCAGAATGCCCATAACTCAGTGATTTAATCTTTAAAAGTAACATAATTTTAACCACTTCATGAGGCACTTCATCACCTGTACCACAAGCATGAGATTTCATTAGGTTTTCCTGAAGTTTTGTCAAATTCTCATTGGAAATCTTGATATTATATAAAGACCCGAAACCAGTATTTATTCCGTAAATAGGATCGGTTTGTGATTCCATTTTTTTATCCAGATAAGCACGACATTTTTCAATGTTGATTCGAGCTTCTTCCGATAATTCTAATGTGAAATTTTGAGAAACGATTTCATGAAGTAATTCTAATGAAAACACATCAGAACTGATATAATGTACTGTATCCATCTTGGTTGTTAAATTGGTCTTCAAAATTCCGCAAAAAAGGATTCAAATCAAAATAAATATTAGGAATAAATTAAGATTTAAAAATCTATGTAATCCCTATATTTGATTCTACAAACTCCATTACTATGAAAACTATATTTTATGCATTGTTTGCATTCTTCATTTCATTATCCTGTTTTTCTAAAGAAAAGATTACTGTTTCTGGAAAAATCATTAATACTACCGATAATAAGCTCACAATTCGTGGCGAATCATTTGAAAAGACAATCGTTTTAAAATCGGATGGTGCTTTTTCTGAATCTTTTGAAATTGATTACAGCGGAAGCTATACATTAATGACCAAAGGTGCCAGAATCCCTTTGTATTTAGGTAAAGGTTCTAAATTGACGATCAATGCAGACGAAAAAGATTTTACTAAAACATTACAGTTTTCCGGAACAGGAGCTGTTGAAAATACATTTTGGCAACAAAAAAACGAATCGGTAACTAAAAGCCTTGGCAATCAAACTGACTTTTATTCACTTGAAGAATCCGCTTATATAAACAAAGTAAAAGAATTGAAAGAAAATGTTTTAGCTATATACAATAAAACAAAATTTAATGATAAATTTTTCAAGGAAAATGAATTGAAAAACATCAATTATTTTGAGTTACTTCAGTACTTGATTTATCCGCAATACCATGCACATTATGCTAAAAAAGAGGGTTTTAGAGCCTCTGAATCTTTCCCGAAATTAGATCCATCTTTTGATTTAGACAATAATTCCGAATATTTATTCTCTAATTCCTATAAGCAATTAGTACTCAATAACTTTAGTTATAAAATTAGTAAACTAGCTGGGGAAACTGCAGAATATACCTCCCAATATTCTTTACCCGAATTGAAAAAAATCAAAAGTCCAGCGATAAGAACTGCTATCATTCAGAATTTAGCGTATGAAGTGAGTGCTGGAAATCCTGATGCAGAAAACTTATACAATGAATTATTAACTTTATCTTCAGATACTAAATTCAAAGAAAACTTAACCACCAAATTCAATCAAATCAAAACGTTAACTCCTGGAAAAACATCTCCAGGATTTGATTACGAAAACTTTAAAGGTGGAAAAACTTCATTGGAAAGTTTAAAAGGAAAATATGTTTATATCGATGTGTGGGCTACTTGGTGTGGACCTTGCCGACGTGAAATTCCGTCGCTTCAAAAAGTTGAAGAAGAATTCAAAGGAAAAAACATCGAATTTGTAAGTATGTCAATTGATCAGAAAAAAGATTATGACAAATGGCGCAAAATGGTAGAAGAAAAATCTTTGGGCGGTATCCAATTATTTGCTGATAACGATTGGAACTCTCAATTTGTAAAAGAATATGCTATTGAAGGAATACCTAGATTTATACTAATCGATCCAAATGGTAAAATTATTTCGGCTGATGCTCCACGACCTTCTGATCCGAAATTGATAGCAAAGTTTAAAGAATTAGGAATATAAACTTTTATCAATCAAGATTATTTTCAAGGAATTGTAATTAAAATTTAATTGCAATTCCTTGTTTCTTTATAAAAGAATTCATTACTTTGGTTGAAGTAAATGAAAAAAGAAAGCCAAATATTAGTTTCTTTTAAAGTAAATCGCAATGATTTACAGGCTTCTTATGCATTAACAACAACGACCACAACAACAACAACAACTACTACCCCGCTCGGGGTATAATTTCTACATATTATCCGTTTGCGTACGTGTATTTTTTACACAGCATTTTGTTGTTCATTCAACTCACAATCTCATTACATTTCACCATTTATAATCCTCAATAGTATGTTTTATTGTGTGATTATAGGCTAAAACAATTTCTCATGAAAGTTTTAAAATTTGGAGGCTCCTCAGTAGCTAATCCTCAAAATATCGCAAAATCGGTAGGAATCATTAAAAATGAAGTACATAAAGTAGCAGTTGTAGTTTCTGCATTTGGTGGCGTAACCGATTCATTCATAGAAGCTATCCGACTAGCAAAATCTAAAGACAAATCATATAGTATAATACTGGAAACTTTAAAAAACAGACATTTAGAAACTCTCTCCCAGCTGGTACACGATTCTCATCAAAATGAAAGCTATCTGTACATTCAAAAATCCTTTGCTCATATTGAATCACTTTTGGAAGGTTGTTATCTACTAGGAGAATTATCACCTAAAGTTTCCGATACCATTCTGTCGTATGGAGAATTACTCTCATCCAAAATTATTTACGAATATTTAAAAGTAGATAATATCAAAGTAACTTATAAAGACAGTCGGGAACTCATACAAACGAATTCAGATTTTGGTAATGCTAAAGTCAATTTTGAAACAACCAACTATCTTATTCAGTATTATTTTGATAAAAATCAAGCATCTGTAACTGTTTTACCTGGATTTATAGGTCAATCTACAGAAGAAAATACAACTACTTTAGGAAGAGGTGGTTCGGATTATACTGCCTCAATTATTGCATCAGCTTTGGATGTAAATCAATTGGAGATTTGGACCGATGTAAGCGGTATGTATAATGCTAATCCAAGCATTGTCAAACAAGCTGAACCTATTCTTCAAATTTCATATCAAGAAGCTATGGAATTATCTCATTTTGGTGCTAAAGTTTTATATGCACCTACAATTCAGCCGGTGTTAAACAAAAACATTCCCATATATATCAAGAATACTTTTCATCCGGAAGCTATTGGAACTTGCATCAAAAATGTGGGAGCATCTGATCAAAATCCAGTAAAGGGAATAAGTCATATCGATACTATTGCTTTATTAACGCTCGAAGGCACAGGACTAGTTGGTGTGTCAGGAGCATCAAAGCGATTATTTAATGCTATTGCCAAAGAAAAAATCAATGTTGTCTTCATCACTCAGGCTTCATCAGAACACTCCATTTGCATCGGATTATCCGAAGAAGATGCTTATAAAGCCAAATTAGCTGTCGATTTGGAATTCCAACATGAAATCAAACAGCAAGTGATTAAGCCGATTGTTATAGAGAAAGAGTTAGCAATCATTGCATTAGTAGGCGAAAATATGAAAAACCATCAGGGATTGAGCGGTAAAATGTTTAGCACTTTAGGAAAAAACAATGTCAATATCAGAGCCATTGCACAAGGTGCTTCTGAGCGAAATATTTCGGCAATCATCGCTAAGAAAGATGTAAAAAAAGCTTTGAATTGCTTACATGAAAGTTTTTTTGAAGATAACATCAAACAATTAAACCTATTTATCTGCGGTGTTGGAAATGTTGGTGGAAAATTTATAGAGCAAATCAATCAACAAAAAAACTATCTAAAGGAAGATTTGAAAATAAATATTCGTATTGTCGCCATATCCAATTCAAAACAAATGCATTTTAATGAAGAAGGAATTTGCCTTGACAATTGGAAAGAAGCTATTCAAAATGGAGAAAAATCATGTGTAAAACAATTCATAGCCAAGGCAGAGCAATTGAATCTACGCAACAGTATCTTCGTTGACAATACTGCCGATTCTGAAATCGCAGCAATTTACAATCAATTCTTGCAGCAAAATATTGCCGTAGTAACTTGCAACAAAATCGCCTGTTCTTCTTCCTACGAAAACTACAGGAACCTGAAAAAACTCTCTAAAAAATACAATGCTCCATTCTTGTTCGAAACTAACGTTGGCGCGGGTTTACCAATTATTGACACACTCAAAAACCTAATTGCTTCTGGTGATAAAGTACATAAGATTCAAGCCGTATTGTCAGGTAGCTTGAATTTTATTTTCAACAATTTCAATACAAATAACTCATTTGAACAAGTTGTTCAGCAAGCAAAACTAGAAGGTTTCACTGAGCCGGATCCGAAGATAGATTTAAGTGGTATCGATGTGATGCGTAAGATTTTAATACTAATTCGCGAAAGTGGTTATCCTATGGAAATTGAAGAAATTGAGAACGAATCCTTCCTTCCTGAAGAATCATTGAATAGCGAATCTGTAGATGCCTTTTTTAAATCATTAATCACATATAATCAACATTTTGAAAGTTTATATCTGGAAGCGGTAAGAAATAATTGCCGACTAAAGTATGTTGCAAACTTTGAAAATGGAAAAGCAAAGGTTGGATTACAGCAAATTGATGAACAGCATCCTTTTTACAATTTGGAGGGGAAAGACAATATTGTTCTTTTCTATACTGAACGTTATGCTGAACAACCTTTACTCATAAAAGGTGCAGGCGCTGGTGCAGCTGTAACAGCATCAGGAATTTTTGCAGATGTGATACGAATTGGAAATAATTAAACGTAAAAAAAATGAAAAGTATACATCTATTTTGCCCGGCAACGGTAGCGAATTTATCCTGTGGATTTGATGTTTTAGGTTTATGCCTGGAGACCATCGGTGATGAAATGATTTTACATAAAACGGTAGAAAAAGGCATTCGAATTACGACTATTACTGGTGCCGATTTACCTACTGCTATTGAAAAAAATGTGGCTGGTGTTGCGGCAATGGCTTTACTAGACGAAATCAATCCAGATTTTGGGTTTGATATCGAAATACATAAAAAAATAAAAGCCGGAAGCGGCATAGGTAGTTCAGCTGCAAGTGCTTCAGGTGTAGTTTTTGGGATGAATGAATTATTAGGCCGACCTTTTTCTAAAAGCCAATTGGTTCAATTCGCCATGAAAGGTGAAGCTTTGGCTAGTGGAAGTGAGCATGCCGATAATGTGGCACCAGCTATTTATGGCGGATTTACTCTTGTTAGAGGATACAATCCGTTAGATATCATTCGAATTGAAAGTCCTTCGGAATTATATATAACAGTAATTCATCCACAAATTGAATTGAAAACTTCTGAAATGAGAGCCGTATTACATCCTGATATTCCACTAAAAAAAGCAATCACTCAATGGGGAAATCTGGGTGGATTAATTGCTGGATTATATACCAATGATTATGGATTGATTCAACGTTCACTCCATGACGAAATTGTGGAACCTTTACGGGGAAAATTCATCCCTAATTTTGAATTGGTGAAGAGTACAGCTATTAAAAATGGTGCACTTGGCGCTGGTATATCCGGATCCGGTCCCTCTATTTTTGCATTATGCGAAGGAAAAGAAATAGCGAATAAAATAGCTCTTGAAGTTGAAAAAATATTTCTAGAATCGTCAATTTTAGTCGAAATTCATGTATCCAAAGTTAATCCGGAAGGCATTAAAATAATCCAATCAAAATTTTAACCATGCACTATCACAGTTTAAACAACAAACACTATAAAGTTACTTTTCGAGAGGCAGTGGAACAAGGACTAGCTCCAGATTCCGGATTATTTTTTCCTGATACAATAACCCCTCTACCCGATTCTTTTTTTGATACAATTGAGAACAGAACGAATGAAGATATCGCCTATGAAGTAATCCATCAATTTACTGGCGAAGAAATTACCGAAACTGGTTTAAGGGAAATACTGAGTGAGACACTATGTTTTGATTTTCCACTGGTTAAAATGGAAGAAAATATTTTTGCCTTGGAATTGTTTCATGGTCCAACACTAGCTTTCAAGGATGTTGGTGCCCGATTCATGTCGAGATGCTTGGCTTATTTCAATAAAGGAACCAATAAAAAAATTACCGTTTTAGTTGCCACTTCTGGGGATACAGGTGGAGCGGTTGCTAATGGTTTTCTTGGTGTAGAGAATACTAATGTAGTCATACTTTATCCCGATTCAATGGTAAGTGATTTTCAAGAACGTCAATTAACCACTTTGGGGCAAAACATTAAAGCTATTGCAGTGAAAGGCACTTTTGATGATTGCCAAGCCATGGTAAAAAAAGCATTTTTGGATAACGATTTAAAAGAATGTCACTTAACATCTGCAAATTCGATCAATATAGCGCGTTGGTTACCGCAAATGTTTTATTTCTTCTTCATGTACAAAGAATTGAAAAAACTCAATAAGTCCATTATTCTTTCTTGTCCAAGCGGGAATTTTGGCAATATTTGTGCTGGAATGATGGCCAAACGTCTCGGGCTTCCTATTGAGCATTTTATTGCTTCAACTAATTCGAATGATACGATTCCTAGATTTATGACTTCCGGAACTTACGAGCCGAAAACTACGGTAGCTACCATTTCAAATGCGATGGATGTGAGTAATCCCAGTAATTTTGTTCGAATAGTCAATCTGTATAACAATGATCTTGTCAAATTGAAAAACGATTTTTCATCTTACACTTTTACAGATACAGCAACTTCAATTGCAATGCAGGAAGTCTTTCAAAAACAAAAATATTGTTTAGACCCACATGGAGCTGTTGGTTATTTAGGTTTAAAAAAGAAATGCAAAGAAAAACCCAATAGCATCGGTGTGTTTCTTGAAACGGCGCATCCCATAAAATTCGAGGAAACGGTCAAAGCGATAATAGGGGTTGATATTTCAATTCCTGTAGAAATCAAAGGAATATTAAATCACGAAAAAGTGAAACAATATTGTGAGAACTACAACGATGTAAAACACATCTTACTAGAGTTCAAAATATAACAAAAAGTACAATTTATGTTGTTCAAAATCTTTAGTAATTCCAAAAAATTAAAGTAATTTAGCGCTCGAAATTAACACAATAAACAAATGAAAAATACAGCATTAACACACATTCACGAAAGTTTAGGAGCAAAAATGGTTCCATTTGCAGGATACAATATGCCTGTACAATATGAAGGCGTAAATATCGAGCATGAGACAGTTCGTAATGGTGTGGGTGTTTTTGATGTGTCACACATGGGGGAATTCATGCTAAAAGGTGAAAATGCTTTGGCTTTAATCCAAAAAGTAACATCAAATGATGCTTCAAAATTAGTTGACGGAAAAGCACAATATTCTTGTTTACCCAATAACGAAGGTGGAATTGTAGATGATTTAATCGTCTATAAAATTGCTGACAATCATTACATGTTGGTAGTGAATGCATCAAATATTGAAAAAGATTGGAATTGGATTGCATCGCATAATGATTTGGGAGTGGATATGGAAAATCTTTCTGACGCTTATTCTTTATTGGCAATTCAAGGACCAAAAGCAGCAGAAGCCATGCAATCATTAACATCTATCGATTTAATAAATATGCCCTATTACTCGTTCCAAATTGGTGAATTTGCGGGTAAAAATGATGTAATTGTGTCTGCGACTGGTTACACTGGTTCAGGAGGATTTGAAATTTATTTCAAAAATGAAGATGCTGCTACTATCTGGAGTCGTGTTTTTGAAGCAGGCGCAGCATTTGGAATCAAACCTATTGGTTTGGCCGCACGTGATACTCTTCGTCTTGAAATGGGATTCTGTTTGTATGGCAATGATATTAATGACACTACTTCACCTTTGGAAGCAGGTTTAGGCTGGATTACTAAATTCGATAAAGAATTTACAAACTCAGCTAATCTTAAAAAGCAAAAAGAAGAAGGTGTAACCCGTAAATTGGTTGCTTTCGAACTAACGGAAAGAGGAATTCCTCGTCATGATTATGAAATTGTTGATGCAGACGGAACTATAATTGGCATCGTAACTTCTGGAACACAATCACCTTCATTGAATAAAGGAATTGGTTTAGGTTATGTTACAACGGCCTTTTCAACTATAGATTCAGAAATTTTCATCCGAATCCGTAAAAATGATGTTGCAGCTAAAGTGGTAAAATTACCTTTCTATAAAAAATAATATCTTCTATAAAATAAAAAATCCGCTTTTGAAAGCGGATTTTTTTATTTCTTGACATATCGAATTAAAGAACGAATACACCACCAATATTGAAAGATCCGAAACTATTTTTAATCGTATAATCAGAGTTTTCCGGCACTTCACTTAAACCTGTCATTCCTTGATAATCAAACAAAATGCTGAATTTTTTAGAAACCTCTAATTTATAACCAATTCCATAGTTTAATCCAATTTGAGTTGAATTTACAAGATCTTTGATATCTACGCCATTCGCTTCAGCCGATGACAAAAAACCAATACTAGGACCAAAATTCAAATTCCATTTTCTAGTACTACCAAAATGCCAATTCGCATTAACAGGAATAGTAACGTAATTTAACTCTTCTTTATAGCCATTGAACTTAGTACCCATTGTTTGAAATAACAATCCTGTGCGCAAACTCCAACGATCATTGTAGAAATAATCTAAATCTGCACCAAAATGTACCGACGTAAGTGAAGAGTTGTCCAAATTATCTTCTCCATAATAATTTGATGCTGAATGACCGATGAATGGGGTTAATTCAACAGTTCCTTTTGCTCTTTTTTGTGAAAACCCGGCAAACCCAATGGTAAGAGCAATGATAACAATAATTTTTCTCATGTAATTTTAATTAAACAGCGGCAAAATTAACCATAAAAAAAACCTTGTCAAATTTTTTTAATTGTCTGAAGTAACATTATTTTTGCATACGAAATTAAACGATTAAAAGTCAAACAATAAGAAATGGGAAGAGCATTTGAATTTAGAAAAGCACGTAAAATGAAACGTTGGTCAGCAATGGCTAAAACCTTTACCAAAATTGGAAAAGACATTGTAATGGCTGTTAAAGAAGGAGGGCCAAATCCTGAAACCAACTCACGTTTGAGAGCCGTAATCCAAAATGCGAAAGCGGCAAACATGCCAAAAGACAATGTTGACCGTGCGATCAAAAAAGCGTCCGATAAAGATACTGCCAATTTTAAAGAAGTTTTATTTGAAGGATATGCTCCACACGGAATTGCAGTATTAATTGAAACTGCTACAGATAACAATAATAGAACAGTAGCAAATATTAGAAGCTATTTCAATAAATGTAACGGAACACTGGGAACTCAAGGTTCTGTAGAATTCATGTTCGATCATACTTGTAATTTTAGAATTCCAGCAGAAGGTCAAGATGTTGAAGAACTTGAATTGGAAATGATTGATTTCGGTGTGGAAGAAATTTTTGCGGATGAAGACGGAATTGTAATGTATGCTCCTTTTGAGAGTTTTGGTGCAATTCAGAAAGAATTAGAAAACCGCGGAATTGAAGTATTATCTTCAGGATTTGAAAGAATTCCTCAAGTAACTAAGGAACTTACTCCAGAACAAATTGCTGATGTAGAAAAACTATTGGAAAAAATCGAGGAAGATGACGATGTAATGAATGTTTTCCATACCATGCAGGAATAACGATTATCAAAATACTTTTAGAAACTCCGGTCTTTACCGGAGTTTTTTTTTATGTCTGTGCGAATTCTGTAACACTTCACAAAAATCATATAAGACATTCCCGTTATAGCCATTCTATATTTGTAATGTATTAATCATTAAAACAATTTTATTATGAAAACTATAATCACGACGCTTGCAATTGTATTCGCATTAACCATTCAAGCACAAAACAAGAATGTACAAACAGAGGTAAAAACAACAATTACCACAATTAAGGATTCAGAAGGAGAAAAAAAACTAATCAAATCGGAGGTAACCAAAGAGGAGCAAAAAGTGGGAGTTGAAGTAGAAAAAGAAAGACCAGGTACCAAAAACATTCCAATGGCCAATAATCCGGTAGAAGTAACGAAAGCAACTGCTATTAATGCTGATGGTAAAACCAAAGTAGTTGATGTTGAACGCTCAACCTACTTGATGAATAACGGAAAACGATACGAGTTACAGTCCGATGAAGGCGGTTATACTATGAAACAATCCGAAGGAAAATTTAATGCTGTTTTGAGAAAAACATCTAATAATAATTATATCTATTACAACAAGAATAAATATGCTCTTGGCTATTTTGATGTTGAGGGAAATTTCATCCTAGAAACTTATAACACAAAATCGGATAAGATAACAGTAGAAAAATATACTATTGCAAAATAGTGAATTTGGTTAGTTGGTTAATAAAAAAAATCCCGCTCGATTGAGCGGGATTTTTTATTATTTAATGTATTCTATTTTTTGTGCTTCTTCTACATTAACGCTATCGAAGAATCCTTGATCATTCATCCACTCATCACTAAATACTTTACTCATGTAACGTGATCCGTGATCTGGAAATATAGCGATAACATTACTGTTTTCATCAAATTCTCCTTCTTCAGCGTATTGCTTAATAGCTTGCATAACGGCTCCTGAAGTATATCCAACGAATAAACCTTCTGTTTTAGCAATTGTACGAGTCATGTGAGCACTTTCCTCATCAGTCACTTTAACAAATTTATCGATCAAATCGAAATCTGTTGCCGTTGGAATTAAATTTTTACCTAAACCTTCAATTCTATAAGGATAAATTTCTTCCGCATCAAACTCTCTAGTTTCGTGGTATTTTTTCAAGACTGAACCATACGCATCAACACCTAAAATTCTGATATTTGGATTTTTCTCTTTTAAAAATTTTGCAGCACCAGATAAAGTACCACCTGTCCCGGTACACGCCACCACATGTGTAACTTTTCCGCTAGTTTGTTCCCAAATTTCAGGACCAGTAGTTTTGTAATGTGCTTCAATATTCAAATCGTTGAAATACTGATTGATATATACAGAACCTTTGGTTTCTTCATGTAGACGTTTTGCTACATTATAATACGAACGCTCATCATCGGCAGATACGTGCGCTGGGCAAACATAAACTTTGGCGCCCATACTACGTAACATATCAATTTTATCAGAAGATGATTTCGAACTTACAGCAAGTATACATTCGTACCCTTTAATAATACTCACCATTGCTAAACTGAAACCGGTGTTACCAGAAGTTGTTTCAATAATAGTATCACCAGGTTTAATAATACCTTGTCTTTCAGCTTCCTCAATAATGTATAATGCGATACGGTCTTTTGTTGAGTGACCCGGATTAAAGGCTTCTACCTTTGCGTAAAAATTTCCTTTAATTTCTTCAGTAATCTTATTGATTTTAATAAGTGGTGTGTTACCTATTAGTTCCAATACATTATTGTAAGCTTGTATATCTTGTCCCATATATTTTTATAATCGAGGCTTTTTTTGGAATTTTGGTAAGTCCAAAACTTTGCAAATCTATAAAAAAAAATTTAATTACTTTTTAATTCCTTCTAAATCTAACAAAAAACTGAACTCTTTAGCCACTTCCTTAAGTGCTTCGAACCTTCCAGAAGCACCTCCATGGCCTGTATCCATATTGGTATCTAAATATAACACATTATTATCAGTTTTCAAAGTCCTAAGTTTCGCTACCCATTTCGCTGGTTCCCAATATTGAACCTGAGAATCATGCAAACCTGTAGTTACCAACATATTCGGATAAGCTTTTTTATCCACATTATCGTATGGTGAATATGATTTCATATAATCGTAATATTCTTTTTCATTCGGATTACCCCATTCGTCGTATTCTCCTGTTGTTAATGGAATAGAGTCATCTAACATAGTCGTTACCACGTCTACGAAAGGCACTGCTGCAATTACACCATGATACAATTCTGGTTTCATATTGATAACCGCTCCCATCAATAAACCTCCTGCCGAACCTCCTTCAGCATACAAATGTTTTTCAGAAGTATATTTATTATCAATTAAAAATTTAGAACAGTCGATGAAATCAGTGAACGTATTAACTTTTTTCAACAACTTCCCATTTTCGTACCATGGTCTTCCTAAATCTTCTCCACCTCTAATATGAGCGATTGCATAAATAAAACCTCGATCCAACAAACTCAAACGTGTTGTCGAGAAAGTACAATCCATAGAATACCCGTATGAACCATAAGCATATTGCAACAATGGATTTTTTCCATTCAATTTGATTCCTTTTTTGTAAACCAAAGAAATAGGCACTTTTGTTCCATCTTGAGCAGTTGCCCAAACTCTTTTTTCCTCATAGTTGTTCTTATCGAACTTTCCACCTAATACTTCTTGTTCTTTCTTCACTTCTTTCGTCTTGTCTTTCATATTGAAATCGATGATAGAAGAAGGTGTCGTAAGCGACTGGTAACCGTAACGTAAAATGGTGGTGTCAAAATCAACATTCGTAGTTGTATAAGCCGTGTAAGTTTCACTGTCAAAAGGCAAATAATACTCACCTTCCCCACTCCATGGCATGATTCGAAGTTTTGTTAGTCCGTTATCACGCTCTTCTACTACTAAGTAATCTTTAAAAATTTCAATATCTTCCAACAATACATCTTCACGATGCGAGATAACATCTTTCCAATTATCTTTATCAGTAGCCGTTTCTGGCGTTTTCATTAATTTGAAGTTGGTAGCTTTGTCTTTATTGGTCAGTACATAAAAACTATCTCCAAAATGAGATATACTGTATTCTAAACCTCTAGTACGTTTTTGGAATACTTTGAATTCACCTTCAGGATTATCCGCAAGTAATGTTCTGTATTCTGTTGTCATTGTACTTTGAGAACCGATAACAATATATTTCTTTGATTTTTCTTTGTAGATAAAAACACTGAAAGTATCATCATTTTCTTCAAATACCAGAACATCATTTTTGGGATCGGTACCTACTTTATGACGGTAAATTTTATTTGAACGTAAAGTTACCGGATCTTTTGTTGTATAAAAAATAGTTTGATTGTCATTAGCCCAAACTGAACCTCCTGTACTATTTTCGATTTTATCAGCCAAGATTTCACCTGTTTCTAAATTTTTAATTTGAATGGTATAAATTCTGCGACTTACAGTATCTACTCCGAACGTGGCGAATTTGTTATTTGGACTTACACTTACGCCACCCAATTGGAAATACGAGTGTCCTTTTGCCAATTCGTTACAGTTGAATAAAACTTCTTCTGAGGCGTCAAGATTTTTGAATTTTCTAGAATAAATTGGATAATCTTGACCTTTTTCGAAACGAGAAATATACCAATATTGATTAAAAAAGTAAGGAACCGATTGATCATCTTCCTTTATTCTTGATTTCATTTCTTCAAATAATGCAGTTCTGAAATCTTTAGTATGAGCAGTCATCTCCTCATAGTATTTGTTTTCGGCGGTTAAGTAATCAATAACTTCTTTGTCTTCCCTTTGATTCAACCAATAGTAGTTATCAATTCGCTTATCTTGGTGTTTTTCAAGAACTTTGGGGACAATTTTAGCTAAAGGCGGTTGGATGTGTTTTGACATTTTTTTTTGAGCAATTACATTGTTAATTGGAAAAGTAAAAATAAGGCTTAAAAAGCTTATTTTAGTTAGGTTTTTCATTTTTGTTTAGTTGTTTATTTGGGTGGCAATTTAGTAATTTTGCAGAATTAATTTAAATCAAATAGAGAAATGTTTGGAGATATTATGGGTATGATGGGAAAACTAAAAGAAACCCAGCAAAAAATTGAAGATACCAAAAAACGACTTGACACCGTTTTAGTCGATGAACAAAGTAATGACGGTTTGTTGAAAGTAACTCTTACAGCCAATAGAACTATTCGCAATGTTTCCATAGACACAAGTTTACTTGAAGACAAAGAGCAATTGGAAGACTATTTGGTATTGGTATTGAACAAAGCCATTGCAAAAGCAACTGCTGTAAACGAAGCTGAACTCGGTGCTGTAGCCAAAGATGGTATGCCGAATATTCCAGGAATGGATGGACTTTTTAAATAAACAACAATCCCACTAGCGTGGGATTTTTTTTGATCTATACTATTCTGAGACTTTTCAAAAAACATAGTATTCATCAATAGTTAAAAAACATTCCCTTACGCATAAACAAATTCACCTAAACACAAAAAGTTATTCGCTTATACTTAAACAATTTGAGTAAAATTAAATAAGGTTGTCTTAATTAAGAAAAAAAAGGGAATACAAAAACTTAGCAGCAATCCAAAAAAAACAGTATCCCGAAACAAATCAATTCGGAGTAAAAATTTTAATATGAAACCGAAGCACTACTATTACATGGAAATCTTAGGAAGAATTTCCAAAACGTATTCGTGCATTACCTGACGGTAGTCTAAGTGGGTTACAATGCGTAATTTACCATGCCCCATTGAACTGATGTGAATACTCTTTTCCTTTAATTTTTCGATGATTGTTTTTTCATCCAGATACGGTTGAATAGAGAAAATCAAGATATTGGTTTCTACGGGTTCTACCGATGCTACCCAAGGCAAACGTTGTAAAATCAAGGCTAACTCTTTGGCTCTTCGGTGATCATCGGCTAAACGCTCGATATGATTGTCCAAGGCATAGATCCCTGCGGCCGCCAAATATCCTGCCTGACGCATTCCTCCGCCTAAAATCTTGCGAATTCGCAAGGCTCTTTTAATAGTTTTCGCATCAGATACCAAAACCGATCCGACCGGCGCTCCTAAACCTTTACTTAAACACACAGAAATGGAATCGAATAGCTCACCAAACTGTCTAGGAGATTGTCTTTTGGCCACCATTGCATTCCATAAACGGGCACCATCCAAATGATATTTCAATTGATTTTGAACACACACTTGTTTGATTTCGCGAAGCGTCTCCATATCGTAACAAGCTCCTCCTCCTTTATTTGTTGTATTTTCTATGCTTACCAGACTGGTTAAAGGAGCGTGGAAAAACTCAGGATCATTAATTGCTTTTCGCACCATATCGGCAGTAATCATACCGCGATTACCATCCAACAAACTTAAAGAACAACCACTATTAAAAGCTGCTCCACCTGCTTCATATAAATAAATATGCGACCATTTGTCACAAATAATTTCATCTCCAGGATTTGTATGCAATTTCAAAGCAGCCTGATTGGCCATAGTACCAGAAGGAAAAAACAATGCCGCTTCCATGCCAAACATATTGGCAACTTTAGCTTCTAAAGCATTGATAGTAGGGTCTTGTTTGTAGACATCATCCCCTACTCTTGCCTGAAACATGGCGTGTAACATTTCTTGAGTTGGCTTTGTAACGGTATCACTTACCAAATTTATTTCCATAATTATAAAAGGATTGGTACTTTTGCTTAGCTTTAGCCCCGATGGGAACGGCATCCTTTGCAGCGCAAAGATACAGTGGACAGCGGGAAATAGCTACAAATAAAAACCAAAAATATAAAAATTATATGACAAATGCCGAGCAAATAAAAGGTATTGTAGAACGCCTTGGTGCGTTGAGGAGGTATCTTTGACATTGATGCCAAACTAATCGAAATTGCTAACGAGGAAGAAAAAACCTTTGCGCCAGACTTTTGGAACAACGCGAAAGAAGCTGAAGTGATTGTACGTAATCTCCGATCTAAGAAAAAATGGGTAGAAGATTATGAAAAAGCAGTCAATTTAAGTGACGAATTGCAAATTGCCTACGAGTTTTACAAAGAAGGTAATCTTAGCGAAGAAGAATTGGATAGCCTTTACGATACCTTAAATACGCACATTGAGAATATTGAATTTAAAAACATGCTTTCGGACGAAGGTGACTCTATGAGTGCTGTTTTACAGATTACAGCTGGAGCCGGTGGAACTGAGAGTTGTGATTGGGCAAGTATGTTGATGCGTATGTATTTAATGTGGGGTGAAAAAAATGGCTATAAAGTAAAAGAATTGAACTTTCAGGAAGGAGATGTTGCCGGAATTAAAACGGTAACTTTAGAATTTGAAGGCGATTATTCGTTCGGGTATTTGAAAGGCGAAAACGGGGTGCATCGTTTGGTGCGCATCTCTCCTTTTGACAGTAATGCCAAACGTCATACTTCTTTTGCTTCCGTTTATGTATATCCGTTAGTCGATGACAGTATTGAAATTGAGATCAATCCAGCCGATATTGAAATTACCACATCTCGTTCGAGTGGAGCCGGTGGTCAGAATGTGAATAAAGTAGAAACTAAAGTACAGCTATTCCATAAGCCCACAGGAATTCAGATTCAATGTTCGGAAACCCGTTCGCAACAAGACAACCGACAAAGAGCAATGCAGATGTTACGCTCGCAGTTGTATGAGATTGAACTGAAGAAACAAATGGAGCAGCGTGCTGATATTGAAGCGAGCAAGATGAAAATTGAGTGGGGTTCACAAATTCGAAACTATGTTTTACATCCGTATAAACTAATCAAAGACGTTCGTACCAGTTATGAAACCAGTGATGTTGACGGTGTTTTAAATGGGAATTTAGATGAATTCCTGAAAGCCTATCTAATGATGATGGGGCAAAAAGAAGAATAATCACAAATGATGAATAAAAAAAGGAGCTAAATGCTCCTTTTTTTTATATTATCTCGAATCGTTACTCTTTTTCACTCATTACAATACGTAACACATACCAGAACAACAACATAATGGAAGAAAACAATTGCAAAGCAGCACCTACATACTGAGTAGTAGCAAATTGTTCTTTAATTTGATGCGTTTGGTATAAAATACTTGCCGAAGCTAAAATTACCATTCCAACCGAAAACCATAGTCCAAGGTTAAATCCAAATAGAATTCCGCCGACAATAGTTCCTAAAGCAACAAAACCACCAACAAGCACGATTGTTCTTAAAAAAGAAAAATCTGTTTTGGTAAATAAAACTACAGCAGTTAAACCCGAAAACATAAATAAGGTAATCATTGCTGCTTGTTGAATCAAATTACCATCCGAATCATACTGCACGGCATAACCTAACATTGGTAAAAAAATTAAAGCCTCAAGAATGACATTCAATCCTAATCCTAAATACTGTTTCTCTTTAGAAGGATGAAATGCCAATTTATCAGAGAAAGTTGATCCTAACCAAAAAATTCCCAACACCAAAAGCCATATTTTTCCACCAATCATTTGCAAAATAAAAGTTGCCGGTAAAATTTTCAACAAAATCGTCTCAACCACAATAAAAGCTAAGATAGCTAGAGCAACATGTGTATAGGTTTTTTTGAAAAATTCCGCTTGTTGTTCTTGTGAAACATTAGATACTAAATCGTTTTCTGTGTACATAATTCTCTTCTTAAATTTTACCAAAAATAATTAAAAATAACGGCTCGACACAAGTTTTTAAATTTTGATGAAATATTTTTTGTTATTTTATTACCTTATACAATACAATTATTTATGAGAAAAGCCTTCGTTGTTTTTAGTATCACCATTCTAGCTTTAACCGGAATTTTAATGTATGTCAATTGGAAGTTCAGTTTCTTATTACTGATTTTCATACCGTTGATTGCCATGGGATTGTTCGATATGTTTCAATCCAAACAAACCATTAAGCGAAATTTCCCTTTATTGGGCCGAATGCGATACGTATTAGAATCGGTTGGTCCGGAAATGCGTCAATATTTTATTGAAACCGACACTGAAGGTAAACCCTTTAATAGACTTCAGCGCAGCTTAGTGTACCAAAGAAGCAAGAAAGAAACATCAACACAACCTTTCGGGACCCAACTCAATGTTTATGATGTTGGTTACGAATGGATCAATCATAGTGTGAGAGCCATTCCTTTTAAGGAAGTCGATGAAAATCCGAGAGTAAAAATAGGCTCAACCCAATGTACAAAACCGTATGAAGCCAGCATGTTCAATGTAAGTGCCATGAGCTATGGATCGTTGAGCAAAAACGCAATACTTGCTTTAAACTCAGGGGCAAAACAAGGAGGATTCTTCCACAACACAGGTGAAGGAGGCTTATCCCCTTATCATTTGGAACCGGGCGGAGATGTGGTTTGGAACATTGGAACAGGGTATTTTAGTACTAGAGATGCACAAGGGAATTTTTCAGTGGAAGAATTTAGAAAGAGAGCTACATTGGATAATGTAAAAATGATTGAAATCAAATTTTCACAAGGAGCTAAACCCGGTCACGGCGGTATATTACCCAAAGAAAAAGTAACCGATGAAATTGCAGCAATTCGTTTGGTTGAAAAAGGAAATGACATTGTTTCACCACCCAAACATTCTGCCTTTAATACGCCAAGAGAATTGATGAAGTTTGTTCAATTATTACGGGAGAATTCAGGAGGAAAACCAATTGGAATCAAGATTTGTATTGGTAATAAATCAGAATTCTTATCCATTTGCAAAGCGATGGTCGCAACGAACACCTATTTGGATTTCATAACAGTAGATGGTGGCGAAGGTGGAACGGGTGCGGCACCACCTGAATATTCCGATCATGTAGGAATGCCATTGCGTGATGCATTGGCTTTCGTTTATGATAGTTTGAATGGATTTGGAATAAAAGATCAAATAAAAATCATTGCCAGCGGAAAAGTCATTTCCGGTTTTGACATAATCCGTTGTTTATCTATTGGAGCTGATTTATGCAATTCGGCCCGAGGAATGATGTTTGCTTTAGGATGCATTCAAGCGTTGGAATGTCATTCCAATACTTGTCCAACGGGCGTTGCAACACAAAATCCGAAACTTACCAAAGGATTGGTACCCGAAGAAAAAAGTGTACGTGTAGCTCGATACCAACATGAAACGGTTAAAAGTGCTATGGAATTGATGGCCTCGGCAGGAATTAGTCATCCGGACGGAGTTACAAGAGATGTGGTAAGTACACGTGTAGAACGCAATAAAACCGAAACTTTTGGAGAAACCTTTCCGGAATTGGAAACTGGTTGCTTATTGCATGAAAATTCAGTACCGGACAACTACCGTTATTTTTGGAAAAAAGCCACAGCAGAAAAATTTTAATAAAAAAGGAGTTCATTTAAGAACTCCTTTTTCGTATTGACTCCATTCGAATTTATTATTGTATTTCAATTATGATTCCATTTTAAAATAGTAATCGGCGGAATGTTTACCGCTTCCGAAGAAGAGGAAGAAAATACATACACAAAGTAATAAAAAAGATAAAATTAGATTACCTACATGCATTTCTCCAATAAAATTGACTAAAAAAGCACCTAAAAGTATAGGAAGTTGTGCCATAACGGCCCAGCGGGTTAATAATCCAAAAACAATCATGACTCCCCCCACCATATGCGCAGCCATGACATAATGAACAATTAGCATACCGCCACCTAAATTCTTAATCGGCTCCACCAATTGCGTATAATATTCTGTATTGGTCATGAAAGAAACTCCTTTCCAAAAAAGAAAAATCCCCACTACAATTCTTAAAATATCCAACGGATAGGATGTATGAGCATTAGCCCATTTGTTCAAGCTTTTTACAGTTTCCATACAGTTTAGTTTTTTAAATTAGTTACCTAAAATTACTAAATAGTACAGAAATAACCTACTCAAAATCAATATTTTATAAAAAACTTATCTTTTACTGGCTGTATCTCTTCGGTAGCTTTTACTTTTTCTTTGATTGTTTGCCAATCATTAGTCGCTTGCAATCTCACCTGTTTGCCTTTAATCAAAACATCGATGGGCATTTCAAAATTCTTTTCATTAGTTACCCAACGGTATTGAATACTACCTTTTTCTTTGCGCAATTGCAATTCAGGAATTTGAGTATGTTTTAAGTATTGATTGAAAACCGGAGTTAAATTCAAACCTGATTCTTTGTTGAAAAAATCCACCACTTGTTCGTGTGTAACGATTTGCTTTTTGAATGTTTCAGAGTAATTCAGAATTAAGCTCCACCATTTTGCATCATCGTTAATAATATGACGCATGGTATTTAACATCAACGCACCTTTCGGATACATGTCGCCACTACCCTCTTTATTTACACCATAATGTCCGATAATTGGACGGTCGTTGCTTACATTGTCATGCAATCCACGAGCATATTGCATCGCTTTATCATACCCAAACTGACATTCGATAAACACAATTTCAGAGTATTGAGTAAAGCCTTCATGAATCCACATATCGGCGATATCTTTTGAAGTAACGCTATTTCCAAACCATTCGTGACCACTTTCGTGAATCGTGATGTAATCAAAAAGTAATCCGACACCTGTTTGCGATAAGTCATTACCCAAATACCCTTGCATATAATGATTTCCATAAGCTACAGCACTTTGGTGTTCCATACCTAAATAAGGTGTTTCTACTAATTTGTAACCATCCTCACTAAAAGGATATTTTCCAAATTTCGATTGAAAGCAATCCATCATCGGTTTCACTTCTTCAAAATGTTTTCGGGCTTTTTGTTCATTGGCTCTTAAGACATAATAATCCAAGTCCAAACCTTTATGATTGTCGTGAATATGAACATAATCGGCAATATTAATGGTAATATCGTACGTATTGATTGGATTTTTCACTTCCCAATCCCAACGCGTATAGCCATTTTTCAAATCCTCGCTACCTAAGAAGCGCCCATTGGATACGTTCATTAAACCATTTGGAACAGCAACTTTAACAGACGTACCAAAATCCGGTTCGTCACTTTGAGAATCTTTTACAGGAAACCAACAACTTGCACCAAATCCTTGGCAAGCCACACCAATCCAAGGCTTAGCAGAGGTATCCTTTGCAAATACAAATCCGCCATCCCATGGAGCACGTTTAGCAACAACCGGTTTACCCGAATAATAGAAACGGATTTTTTGTGCTGTTCCTTTATTCAACATTTCAGGAAATTGAATAAATGTAGCCAAAAATTCCCTTTTGTACTGTAGTTTTTTATTATTGCACACAATACTGTCAACATTCATATTTTCGAATAAATCGATTTGAATGGTTTTGGTATTTTCTATGATTTTGAAATCGATATCATTATAACCAACGATTGATCTGTTATTAGGATCAATTGTAATGTTCAAATCATAGCGTTGCACATCGAAGCTGGTACGTTCCGGACGTAAACCACCTTGTAAGGTATCTCTTCTCGTAAACACTTCTTTGGCAACGGTAAGTTGAGCCGAAGCAAATTGACAAAATCCTAATAGAATTGTAGCGAGTACTAATTTTTTCATAGTTATAAAATAAAAAATCTACCACGTAA
Organism: Flavobacterium sp. MAHUQ-57; assembly: GCF_051908335.1. Classification (NCBI taxonomy): domain Bacteria; kingdom Pseudomonadati; phylum Bacteroidota; class Flavobacteriia; order Flavobacteriales; family Flavobacteriaceae; genus Flavobacterium; species Flavobacterium sp. MAHUQ-57. Next base: position 577,027 of record NZ_JBPZTE010000006.1, read on the forward strand.
AGTTAATGGTAGATTTCGATTTTTTATTTTTTTTAAGAAAAGTTTAGGCCTTTTTAAAAACAACTAAAAAAATATCAAACATTTTTTTTATTATAAAAATTGTAATGCAATAACTTAACAAATAAGACAATAAAGCATATTCTTCATATAAGCCATCTCTAAAAACGAACAAACTGTAAATCCAAGTTAAAAAACTAGAGTCAATGTAGTAATTCATAAAGTTTATTCCTCCAGAAATTAATCCTACTACTATCAATCCCATTGGAAACAATACAATTGCAAAAATTGCAGAAAGCAAATATTTATGAATATTGTCCATTACACTTGAATCACTCCTAAATTGAACTGCTTTTCGATTGGTGCATGATTTGCCGCTTCAATTCCCATTGAAATCCAGGTTCTGGTTTCTAACGGATCAATGATAGCATCGGTCCACAAGCGAGATGCTGCATAATAAGGCGATACCTGCTCGTCATAACGCGATTTGATTTTATTGAATAATTCCTCTTCTTTTTCGGGAGTAATTTCTTCTCCTTTCGCTTTTAAAGAAGCAGCTTCGATCTGCATTAACACTTTAGCAGCTTGCGCACCACCCATTACAGCCAATTCGGCACTTGGCCAAGCAAAAATCAATCGTGGATCATAGGCTTTTCCACACATGGCATAATTTCCTGCTCCGTAGGAGTTACCAACCACAACCGTGAATTTTGGTACTACAGAATTGGAAACTGCATTCACCATTTTAGCACCATCTTTGATAATTCCGCCGTGTTCCGATTTTGAACCCACCATAAATCCGGTAACATCATGAACGAAAACCAAAGGAATTTTCTTTTGGTTACAATTCGCAATAAAACGCGTTGCTTTATCGGCCGAATCCGAATAAATCACACCTCCAAACTGCATTTCGCTTGGTTTTGTCTTCGATCCGGTCGTTTTCACAATTTTACGTTGGTTGGCCACAATTCCGACAGCCCAACCGTCGATACGAGCATAGCCTGTAATTAAAGTTTGTCCGTAGCCGGCTTTGTATTCATCAAATTCAGAATTATCAACCAAACGTTTGATAATTTCCATCATATCATATTGTTCAGCACGAGATTTTGGTAAAATTCCGAAGATTTCATTTTCATCCAAAGCTGGTTTTTCTGCTTTAATTCTATTAAAACCTGCCTTTTCGTAATCACCCATCTTACCAACAATGCTTTTGATTCTGTTCAAAGCATCTGCATCATCTTTCGCTTTAAAATCAGTCACACCCGAAATTTCACAATGTGTAGTTGCACCACCCAATGTTTCATTATCAATAGTTTCACCAATAGCTGCTTTCACTAAATAACTTCCGGCCAGGAAAATACTTCCGGTTTTATCCACAATAAGAGCTTCATCGCTCATAATAGGCAAATAAGCGCCACCAGCAACACAGCTTCCCATTACAGCGGCAATTTGCGTTATTCCCATACTACTCATGATAGCATTGTTTCTAAAAATTCTTCCGAAGTGCTCTTTATCCGGGAAGATTTCGTCTTGCATTGGTAGATAAACCCCTGCAGAATCCACTAAATAAATAATGGGCAATCTATTTTCTATAGCAATTTCTTGCGCTCTTAAATTCTTCTTTGCGGTTATTGGAAACCAAGCACCCGCTTTTACAGTAGCATCATTCGCTACTACGATACATTGTTTCCCCTGAATGTAACCCATCTTAACTACTACTCCACCGCTGGGGCATCCACCATGTTCAGCATACATACCATCACCTACGAAAGCGCCAATTTCAATCGAATTTTCATTGTCATCCAATAAATAATCGATACGCTCACGAGCCGTCATTTTTCCTTCGGCATGTAGTTTTTGAATTCTTTTTTCACCTCCGCCCAATTTTACTTTAGCAAAACGTTGTCGTAAATCTGATAGTAAAAGTTTGTTATGATCTTCGTTTTTATTGAAGTTTAAGTCCATGTTAGTCGTGTCTATTATTTTTTTGCGACGCTAAAGTACGAAAACGTTTTTTTTTAATTCTTTAAAGTTTTTAACATAACCCATTTTCTTAACCAAGAAAACAAATTGATAACCAAATGTTAAATCTCCTATAACTTTCTGTTTACTAAAAAGAAACTCTTTTGTAAGTTAAACCAACCCACATGAAGGCGTTATTCTTATTTGTATTTCTATCATTCCAACCTATTGCTTTTTCACAGAATTCGGAAGAACTAAAATCGCTTAAAAAAAATCAAGAGGAAGAAATAAAAGACTCCAATGAAAAGAGCTTCACACGCAAAATGAAAATCGGAGATATTTATGAAAAAAATGGATTTTATTCAGATGCATTGAAGTACTATAATCAGATTTTGGAGAATTATAAAACGAAAAAGAAAGACAGTTTGTATGTCATTGTGAATACTAAAATTGGAACTATTTACAAAAATACAAAGCAGTATAAAAGTGCTGCCGGTTTCTATAATGAAGCCATAACAACATCCAAACAGCTTAAATATAAAATTGGATTAGCAAATTCATTGAGCTTATTGGGTGCCAACTATGAAAAACAAGGAGATTATTTAAAAGCTTTAGCACTCGAAAACAAAAGCCTAACCTATCTTACCCCGAAAAAGCATCCTTTTGAGGTTGCCAATGTATATGAAAATATTGGAAGTATTTATGAAGACTTACTTGAATTGGATAAAGCATCTCTATATTTTCAAAAAGCTTATTCCATTTTTAAAGGAAGTACAACCAAAGAAGAAGCCAACATCTTAAATAATATTGCAGATATACACAGAAAAAAGAAGCAATTGGACGAGGCCATTCGCGTTAACCTACAATCCTTGCATCTTTCAAAAAAACTAAAGGATAACCGTTTACAAGAAAGTGCATATAAAGATCTTGCTAAAATTTATGCCCTCAAAGAAGATTACAAAAGAGCCTATGACAATCGAATTGAAGCAGAAAAATTCAAAGAAGCGGCATTAGTCAATGAAAATAAAAATCAGGTGAATCTTTTATTGACCGATTTTGAAATTGACCGAAAAGAATCACAAATCAAACTATTGGAAGAACAGAACAAATCGAGGGAAATGCAACTATTACTTCTCATTATCATTGCGGCATCTGTTATTATCATTCTGTTAGTGGTTTATTTTTCGATGAGAAAGAAAAAAATAGTACAAGAGAAAATTCAGTTGTACCAGCAACAAAAATTGCAAGCCGAATTGGAAAAAAAATGGATGGAAGAAAAAAACCTTCAAAAAAGTCTGGATTTAAAAACAGCAACCTTATCGAATTACAGTTTACACATTGCTCAAAAAAATAAAATCCTTTCAGAACTTTCTTTAAAATTAAAAAACATGGCCGATAGAAAATCTGTCAATCATGATGTTTTAATTAAGGATCTATGTTCTGAAATTGATTTTGTTCTGCATCAGGAAAATGAATGGGAAGATTTCAATATATTCTTTGAAGAAATTCATCCGAATTACATCAAAAACTTATCCAATATTGCGCTGGAAGATCTTTCGCCTGCCGAATTGAAATTAGGTATTTTATTGCGTTTGAATTTATCTTCGAAAGAAATTGCTGCCATTTTAAGAGTAACACCAGATAGTGTTCGTGTTGCTCGTCATCGTTTCAGAAAAAAATTACCTATCGATGCGAAGAAAGATCTCATCATTTTTTTATTGGAATTATAGCGTAAAACCGCGTTTGTTTTAGAAAGGTTTCTTCAATGTAAAATTTGAATTAATGTTGCCTTTCAATTACGTCTGAATTTGTCTTTGTTGCCTCTTTGTTGCCTTGTTATTTTCCTTGTAAAGCATTGTTAAATATAGCTTTGTCGATGAAAATTAAAACTTATCAAATGAAAAATTTAACTATTTTAAAACAGCTGTTTGTAACGGTATTGCTACTGTTTTCAATCTTCGAAATGGCTGCTCAAAACGGCTCCATTAAAGGAAAAGTAATAGATGAAAATTCCTTTCCATTACCCGGCGCTAAACTCTACATCGAATCAATTAAAAAAGAAGTCTACACCGATTTTGATGGCAGCTTCGTACTTGTATCTATTCCTAAAGGAACATACACTTTAAAAGTTGCTTATTTAGGTTTCACACCTTCTGATACACAGATAGTGATTGAAGAAACCAAAACATTAACCCTTACTATTAGCTTATCGCCAGACACAAAAGAATTAAATGAAATTGAAGTAGAAGGTTTTCGTAACGACGGACAAGCAAAAGCATTAAATACACAAAAAAACAAAGAGAATATCACCACTATTATTTCAACAGATCAAATTACAAAATTTCCCGATTCAAATATTGGAGATGCTGTAAAACGTGTCCCAGGAATTACAATGCAAGTCGATCAGGGAGAGGCCAGAAATATCATTGTTCGAGGCTTGTCACCTCAATTAAACTCAGTTACTTTAAACGGGAGTCGCATTCCCTCGGCCGAAGGCGATAATAGGAACGTTCAAATGGACTTGATTCCTACCGATATGATTCAAACCGTTGAAGTTAACAAGGCAATTACACCCGACATGGATGCAGATGCTTTGGGCGGTTCGGTAAATCTTATCACCAAAACTTCTCCACAAAAATTTCGCTTATCGACAACATTAGGAAGTGGAATTAGTTATATTACCAATAAACGTATCTTAAACGGTTCTTTTCTTATAGGTGACCGAACTGAAAATGGCAAATTGGGATGGCTTGTTTCTACATCTTTCAACGATCGAATTTTTGGAAGTGATAATATTGAAGCCGAATGGGAAGATGAATTCGAATACAACAACGGTGATCCCGATAATCTGGAAGAAGTTGAAGTAAATCCTTATGCAAAACAAGTCGAAGCCAGAGAATACCGAATTCAGCGTATCAGAAGAAGTATTTCTGCAAATTTTGATTACAAATTAGACAATGCAAATACCTTATATTTTAAATCGATTTACAATTGGCGCGATGATCGTGAAAACCGATTTGCTTTCGGACAGGAAATTTTAGATGGTGAAGCAATCAATACTGGCGACTTTACTGTTGATGGAAATGGTAATTTACTTTCTTTCCCCATTGAAGCTACCAGAGAAAACAAACAAGGAATTGCGGGTGGTCGTAATAAAAGTGCACGTTTAGAAGACCAACGCATGCAGAATTATAGTATTGGAGGTAATCATTTAATCAATAATCTACAAGTGGATTGGTTAGCATCCTATGCGTATGCTTCTGAGAAAAAAGACCATGAACGATACGTAGCTTACAAAAATGAGTATTCCATTAATTATAATAATGATGCTGAAAAACCTTGGTTTACTCCTAGTAACGAAGCCGATGCAGAATATACCAATTTTGAATTTGATGAATTAACCGATGAAACCAATCATACAAATGAAAAAGACATCAATTTAGTAACCAATTTTCAATTGCCACTGTCTTTTATTAAGGGGCAAACCGGTAATTTTAAATTCGGTGTTAAAACCCGATTGAAAGACAAAATTAGAAACAATCATTTCACAGAATATAGTCCTCTTGGCTCAGAAATGGAAACCTTAGGCGACATTCCAGTTACTAATTATACTGATTCCGATTTCTTAGCAGGAAGTCAATACCAAACCGGATATTTTGCCAATATTGATTTCATCGGAAATTTAGACTTAAACAATACGACACTTTTTGAAGCCGAAGACAAACCTGAAGAATATACAACCGCAAATTTTAGTGTAAAAGAAAATGTATATGCTGGTTATGCTCAATTTAACCAAAAAATCTCGGATAAATGGAGTGTTTTAGCTGGAATCCGAATTGAAAACACTTCAATTGAAAGTAAAGGAAATGAAATTATATTTAATGAAGATGGCGATTTTGAGAGTACAAACGCATTAACCGATAAAAATTCATATACGAATGTATTGCCAAGTATCCATTTTAAATACAATGCCACCAACAACACAATAGTAAGAGCTGCGTGGACCAACACTTTGGCACGAGCGAATTATATTGATTTGGTTCCATATAAAGAAACCAATCGTGAAGAAGAAGAAATTTATTTGGGTAACCCTAATCTGACTCCAACTACTTCAATGAATTTTGATTTCATGGCAGAACATTATTTCAAATCGGTAGGAATACTTTCAGGAGGATTATTTTACAAGAAAATCAATGATTTTATTTATACATTCCAATCCGAAAATACAGATGGATACGATGTATTTAAGCCAATGAACGGTGATAATGCTTCGATTCTAGGAGCCGAATTTTCATTCCAAAGACGATTGGATTTTTTACCTGGATTCGCTAAAAATTTCAGTATTTATCTGAATTACACTCATATTACCTCCAAAGCCAAAGGCATCAGAAACGAAGATGGGGAATTGCGTGGCGAGTTGGATTTACCACAAGCCACACCAAACATTTTGAATGGTTCGATTAATTATACTACAAAACGATTCAGTTTGAGATTATCAGGAAATTTTTCAGATGCTTATCTGGATGAATTGGGCGGCCGTGCATTTGAAGACCGTTACTATGACAAACAATTCTTTGTGGATTTCAATGCCAATGTAAATTTCACTAAAAACCTAAGCTGTTTTTTAAATTTGAATAACCTGACCAATCAACCATTACGTTACTATCAGGGAATTTCTTCAAGAGTTTCACAATTGGAATACTATGGAAAAACATTCAATCTCGGCTTAAAATACGACCTTTATTAATTACAAAACAGATAACATGAAACTAAATATATTCCTTTACACAGCCATTATAATTCTTGCTTTGGGTTGCAAAAAAGACAATGAATTGAGCGAAATTAAACCCGATATTATTACAGAAAAAACCATTAATGATACCGATGATCCAGCTATTTGGGTTAATCCTGAAAATCCATCGGAAAGCATCATTTTCGGAACCGACAAAGAAACCAACGGCGCCATATATGCCTTCGATTTGAATGGGAAAATCATCGAAAAGAAAACGATCCGAAATTTACAGCGTCCCAATAATGTTGATTTGGCGTATGATTTCAAAATCAATGACACAACAACAGTTACTCTATTGGCGTTTACCGAGAGAGAAAAAAATCAAATTAGGATTTATTCTGTGCCTGACATGAAACCGGTAGATAATGGAGGAATCAAAGTTTTTACTGACGAAGCTAAACCCAATTATAGATTACCAATGGGAATAGCGTTGTATCTTTCTCCTATAAACAAAAAGATGTATGCAATCGTTGGAAGAAAAGATGGTCCAAAACAAAACTATCTCTATCAATACGAATTACAAGCAGTTAATAATCAAATCAAAGCTATTTTGGTCCGAAAGTTTGGTAGTTTCAGCGGAAAAAAAGAGATTGAAGCCATCGCTGTAGATAACGAAAATGGCTACATCTATTATTCAGATGAAGAATTTGGAGTGCATAAATACTATGCTGAACCTTCCAAAGGAAATCAAGAAATTTCTCTTTTTGGACAAGATAAATTCTTAACTGACATTGAAGGTATAGCCATTGCAAAGACTTCAGAAAAAGAAGGATATCTTTTGATTTCAGACCAGCAACGAGGAACGTTTAATGTGTTTGACAGAAAAACGAATCAATTCATTAAAGCCATTGATTTAACTACAGTTGAAACCGATGGATGCGATGTAACAACAGCTAATTTAGGCAATCAATTTCCAAAAGGAATTTTTGTAGCCATGAACGATTCAAAAGAGTTTTTCGTCTATGATTACGGGAAAATCTTGAAAGAAATACAAAAGTAAGTTGTGTTTTAATTTTTTTGACAAAGTGGGTTGAATTTCAATCCACTTTGTTGCTTTGCAATAGTTTATGCAATAGATTTACCAATTCTTTCACAAATCGATTTTTTTTCAATATTACCAAATTGTTACCTAAATGTTAATAGGAGTTTGATATTAACTTAATAATTTCTTAACATTCGACATCTACTTTTGCACCATTAAAATTAAAACTTATGAACCTAAACAGTATTTTTCAATTTTTAGTACCAAAAGACACTAAATTCTTCCCTTTGTTCGAACAAGCTAGTGGTACTTTAGTAATTTTAGCAGAAACATTGCACGAAGCAGTAAATGCTCCAAAAGAAGAAAGAGAAAATTACTTCAAAAAAATTGAAGAATTAGAAAATAAAATTGAAAATATCACTCATAAAACACAATTGGAATTAAGTAAAAACTTTATTACTCCATTTGACAGAGAAGATATCAATGCTTTAATCCGTTCGATTGATAATGTTGCAGACAATATGCATGGTGCTGCTAGTAGAATGCGTTTGTATCAAGTTGAAAAAATCACAAAATCAATCCGTAAATTAACAGAAATCAATTTAGAGGCGTGTCAGTTAATCAATACTGCAGTGAAAGAATTGAAAGATTTGAAAAATCATGGCTCAATCAAAGCTATTTGTAAAAAAATCAACAAATTAGAAAGCAAAGGTGATGTTGTATTCGATAAAGCAGTTGCTGATATTTTCGAAAACGAATCGGATGCTATCAAAGTGATCAAATACAAAGAGGTTTTATCTGCGCTTGAGATGGCTTCTGACAGATGTAAAGGCGTTTCAAACGTAATCGAACAAATTTCTGTTAAACATTCTTAATATCGATTTTTCGATTGACAACTTATGACTTTACTAATTATTATCATAGTTTTAGCCTTATTATTTGACTATATTAATGGCTTTCACGATGCAGCTAACTCCATTGCTACCATTGTTGCAACTAAGGTGTTAACGCCATTCCAAGCTGTTGTTTGGGCGGCTTTTTTCAACTTTTTAGCCTATTGGGTTTTTGGATTTGGTGTTGCTGATACAGTAGCTAAAACCGCAAGTACTGCTAATATTGATTTGGTGGTTATTTTAGCCGGGATTATTGCTGCTATTATTTGGAATTTATTTACTTGGTGGAAAGGAATTCCTTCATCATCATCACACACATTAATTGGTGGATTTGCCGGAGCGGCATTGGCGCATGGTTTTTCAGGAAGAGTTACCGACCCAGAACATACTGGTTTAGCCATTGTTAACTGGTTTAAAGCTACAAAAGAAGGAGAATTATTACCTAGCGGTGTTTTAGTCGTAATTGCTTTTATTGCGTTAGCACCACTTTTAGGTATGCTTATTTCTTACTTGGTTTCGCTTTGGTTTATGTATTCTGCTAAAAAAAGTATTTATCCAAAACTTTTCACTATTTCTTTCATGATAGCAACTGTAGGGTTTTTATCTACTGTAATGAAAAGTTATGACAAAATTAAAAAACCAAGATTCGAGTCACACTTCTGGAGTGTGGTTGGAGAACCAGAAAACATTAAATGGTTATTGGTAGGATTTATCATTTTCAGCTTAAGTACAATTTGTTTATTATTCAGTAGTTTTTCTGCGGGTAGAGCGGAAACCATATTAAAGAAAACGCAGTTATTATCTTCAGCAGCTTTCAGCTTGGGACATGGTGGTAACGATTCACAAAAAGTAATGGGAATCATTGCTGCTGCTGTTGCGGTTTACATTAATACAAGTGGAATCGACGTAATGTCAATGCCGGATTGGTTACAAGTAGTATTACCATCAGAAAAAAACGGAGTTAAAATTGATGGACAAATGCCAGGATGGATTCCTTTAGCTTGTTATACTGTTATCGGTTTAGGAACTTTAAGTGGTGGATGGAAAATTGTAAAAACAATGGGATCTAAAATCACAAAAGTTACCGCATTCGAAGGTGTAGTAGCAGAATCTGCGGGAGCTTTAACCTTATTCATTACTGAACACTTTAAAATTCCAGTATCAACTACACATACAATTACAGGTTCAATTATTGGTGTTGGCGTTACTAAACGTGTATCAGCAGTTCGCTGGGGTGTAACGGTTAATTTATTGTGGGCTTGGATTTTAACCATTCCAGTTTCAGCATTATTGGCAGGTATATTATACTATTTCCTAAGAATTTTTATCTAAAAACGATATTGTCACAAAAAAGAGGCTAAACTTAGTCTCTTTTTTTTTAACTTTTTCTCAAAAAAATAACATACATATAAATTACACACAACTTTCACTAAACATTAATTCATTACAACTAACTACTTAAAAATGAAAAAAATAGTTCAATTTTCATTACTGCTTTTCTTTCTTCAGGGAATAACACTTCATGCGCAAATTACAATAACACAAACAAAGAATGATAACGATTTGAAGTTATCTGCTCTACCTTATTACAGTTTTGGTAAAGGCGTAGGCTTGACTTCTCCCGATAGTTTATTTCAATTCAATATTCGTTTCCGATTACAAAACAGAGTTACTTATATTGATAATGAGGATGAAAAACCAGCTTATGATGGTCAAATCAGAAGATTACGTCTCCGTTTTGATGGCTATGTTGGTAATCCAAAATTCTTATATGCGATTCAACTTTCATTTGCTCCTGGCGATGTTGGTGAAATTGTTGAAGGAGAAAATATCAATATCATTCGTGACGCAGTAGTCTTCTACAGACCTAATAAAAATTGGAATTTAAGTTTCGGACAAACAAAATTACCAGGAAATAGACAACGTGTGAATTCTTCTGGAGGTTTACAATTAACTGACCGATCGATAAATAACGGTAAGTTCACGATTGACCGTGATTTTGGTTTTCAGGTACATAATATGAATGAATTCAAAGATAAATTTTCGTACAACATTAAAGCGGCCGTATCAACGGGAGAAGGTCGAAATATTACTAAAAAAGCGGATGACGGTGTTGCTATTACCGGTAAAATAGAAGTAATGCCTTTAGGCGCATTTTCGAAAGATGGAACCTATTTTGAGGGAGATATTGTACGAGAAAAAAAACCAAAACTATTAATTTCGGGTGCCTTTCAACAAAATAACCATGCCCGAAAAACGCAAGGACAATTAGGTAATTATTTATTTGAAAACAGAACAATGAAATCTGTTTTACTAGATGGAATGTTCAAGTACAACGGTTGGGCTGCCATGGCAAGTTATATGTCAAGAACTACGAATGACAATGCTATCACCATCAACCCTGACGATATCACTGAGAGTAATTATGTTTTTGTAGGTGATGGTTTCGATTATCAACTAAGCTACAACACATTGTCCAATTATGAATTCATCGGTCGTTATTCTACCCAGAAAGTTGGAGCCGATATTAAAAATTTAGCGCCGGATTCAAAACAATTAAGCTTTGGAGTAACCAAATACATTTGGGAACACACTTTTAAACTACAAAGTGAAGTTTCTTTTGATAAATTGACTTATTTTGATGGTTCTTCCAAAAACAATTGGTACTTACGTTTTCAGGTCGAAATCGGAATATAAAATAAAAAATCCTGCCTAGGCAGGATTTTTTATTAGTAACTGTTGGACAATTTCTTTTCGTTTAATTTTCCCTGTTTCTGTTTCGAGAAATTTTGCTACATAAAAGACGACTTTAGGTCTTTCATATTTATCCAAAGTATCAAAAACACTTTCCTCTAATTTATTCTCAACACCTTCTACAATTAAAACCACTTTCTCACCCAATTGTTTGTCAGGAAAACTATCAATAAAAAAACGATTGCTCATTCTTTCATAAATTTTTTCTTCAATTGTTTCCGGGAAAAGCTTTATTCCTCCACTATTGATCACATTATCCACTCTGCCTTTCCAAATAAATTCAGTTGGCGAAACAATACTCGCTATATCATTGGTTATAATCAAATCGGGATTTAATTTAGGAGCATCAATCACCAGACAGTCTCTATTATCCAATGAAATTTTTACATCAGGTAATACCGTAAAAGCTTCTACCCCTACTCGCTTTGCAGCAATATGAGTTACTGTTTCAGTCATACTATACGTTTCATAGGCTTCACATTTTTTGGTTTTCAACTTATCAGCCAAATCACTATGAACTTTCGCACCACCAATAATCAACTGTTTAATTTGATCAAGCTTATCCAAAGAATTTTCAACTTGTAAAGGAACCATTGCTACAAAATCATAGTACTTTTCATTGTTATCCATCGGATTTGATTTTGGTTCAACCAAATCAATTTCCAATCCTAATACCAAAGCACGAACTAACATCATTTTTCCGGCAATGTATTTCACTGGTAAACAACATAAAGCAGAATTGCCTTCTGATAATCCAAAAAAAACAGCAGATGCCAAAGCAGAGTTCACCATCGCTTGCTTTTTCACATGTAGTCGCTTCGGTTTACCTGTAGTACCTGATGTTTGAACAATTACAAAATCATTATCATCGAACCAGTTAAGTAAAAATAAACCGGTTTCTTTGAGAAAGTCTTCATTGCTTTTACTGTATTCCTCAGCTATTTCAAGAAGTTGTTTCCGATTTAAATGAAATGCATTCCATTTGAAATTGGGATGGATACTATGAAAAAGTTCTTTAGTCATTACCACTATATTCTATAGCTTCAATATTGTTAGAGCTAGTCACTTTCCCCGTAAGTTTTTCCTTCCAATTGTTCCAACCGTATTTTTTAGCAAAAACGAACAATAATAAAGGGAAAATTATAAGCACTGGCATCACAACTTCGAAACCAGCACTTGGCTCTGAAATATCTTTAAAAACAGAATGTGTCTGAAAAGCTGTCCAATTGGCTGTAACCAAAAGTGCCATAACTAAATTATTCGCTAAATGAAATCCTAAAGCTAGCTCCAAACCTTCATCCATTAAAGTAATTATTCCAAGGAAAAAACCTGTACCTATATAATAGACAAGGACAATGTAACCTAACTTGTCTATTTCAGGATTACTAATGTGCATCAGTCCAAAAGCTATAGAAGTAAAAAGTAGTGGAAACCATCTATTTTTGGTAACAACTCCTAAACCTTGCATTAAATGTCCACGAAATAAATACTCTTCAAAGCTGGTTTGAAAAGGGATCAGTACTACTGCCAAAGCGAAAAAAACAATAAACTTTGACAAATCAAAATTCAAAACGTAATCTTCGGGAGAAAGAAAATAACTAATCAATGTTATTACTATTTGAAAAGTACCCCAAATTGAAAAAGCAAAAAAGAAACGTTTCCAATCGATTTTACTTCTAGAAGTTGTAAAACGCACCAAGGTTTCTTTCTGAATGTATTTTACCCATAAAAAAAGCAAGATCAATCCAACCAAAAAAGGTACCATTGAATCAATAAAAAAACTATTAACTCCATTTCTATTAATCTCATCCTGAATAATTTGATTTACATCTAAATTCAGCAATTTGATGGCTAAAAAATTGATAATCATTAAACCGAAGAACAAAAGTGGAAAAGGCAAATAAAGAAAAAATTTGAATTTAGGGGTATTAAACTGATCGATAAACATAGAATAGCAGGTTTAAGTTATTGTAATAAGTAATCAAATACCTAATTTTGTTACAAATTACAAATTAATATAATGATTACAATTTATCATAATGCACGTTGTTCCAAATCGAGAGAAGGCGTATGTTTTTTAGACGAATCCAAAAAAGAATTTGAAATTATCAATTATCTTGAAAAATCACCAAAGAAAAGAGAATTAAAATCATTACTAAAAAAACTTAAACTGTCTCCTATTGAATTAATCCGAAAAAAAGAACCAACATGGATAAACCTTTTCAAAGAACGCCAATTAACTGATGACGAGATAATTGAAGCAATGGTACAATATCCAATTCTTATTGAGCGACCAATTGTAGTGAACGGAAACAAAGCAGTAATTGCTCGTCCGACAGAAAAAATCAATGAAATTCTATAACTACCCCATTTAACATTACTTTAGGAAAATAAAAAAAAACGTGGCTTATTTTTGCTTTTGTAAAATCAAGCACATGAAATTTATCCAAAAAGCCTCATTCCTACTAATTTTATTTAGCATAACTTCTGGATTTGGACAACAAAAACAGGAAGGAAAAAAAATTATTCTTACAGGAAAAGTAATTGAGAAATCAACTTCTTCTCCTTTAGATTACGCTACCGTTACAATTATCGGTTTTAATTCCAACCAAGTCGTTTCCGGTGGATTAACCGATGCAAACGGAGAATTTAAAATTGAAATCCGCCCTGGTAAATTCAATATAAAAGTTGAATTTATGTCATTTAAAACCTATGAACTCAAAGAAAAATCAATTTTTGAAGATACAAACCTAGGAACAATTCCATTACAAGAAGATGCAAAAATGATTGACGAAGTAGTCATCAGAGCTGAAAGAACTTCAGTAGACATTAAATTAGACAAAAAAGTATACACTGTTGGAAAAGACATCATGGTTCGAGGTGGTACCGTTAGTGATATATTGGATAATATTCCCTCTGTTTCGGTGGATGCCGAAGGAACCGTTGCCTTACGTGGTAACGAAAGTGTACGAATTCTAATCGATGGAAAACCATCAAACATGGGAAATATTAATGATGCTTTAAAACTCATCCCTGCCGAAACTATTGACAAAGTAGAAGTTGTTACGAGTCCATCAGCGCGTTATGATGCAGAAGGTGGAGGTGGTATCTTAAATATCATACTTAAGAAAGGAAAAAACCAAGGAATCAACGGAACATTTGTAGTTTCTGCGGGCGAACCTAAAAACTCTGGAATTTCAGCTAATTTGAATTTTAAAGAGAAAAGTGCCAACTTCTTCACAACAATTGGATACAATGACCGCAGTAATCCCGGAAGCACTAAAATTGATCAAACCAATTTTAATCAAAACGAGTTTATTCGCGAAAGAAGAGACAATAACCGTTTTGGAAAAGGTCTAAACGCAAATTTTGGAATTGAACTTTTACTCGACAAATCAACCTCTTGGACTAATTCATTGAATTTTAGATCAAATAAAGGTGGAAATATAGAAAATGTTTTCTATTACAAATACGATCTAAATAAACAATATTTAGAAACCACAAAACGTTTTAACGATCTGAATTCGAGTAATGAAAACGTTGAATATGCCTCTAATTTTATTAAAAACTTCAAAAAAGATGGACATAAATTAACTGCAGATATTTCCATTTCATACAATAATGATGGTGATAATTCAATAATTGACGGGACCAAAATAGACGATAATTCATATATTTCATCAGAGAGAACACGTAAAAATGACAAACAGCAACGTAATTTATTTCAATTGGATTATGTTTTGCCAATTGGAAAAAAATCTAGATTTGAAGCCGGTTTCAGAGGAAATTATGTAAAGTCAATCTCTGATTATCAAGTGCAAGAAAAGGGAGATTCTCCGGACAATCCCTACACAGATGTTGTTGATTTTACCAATACATTCCAATACAATGAAAATGTGACTGCTGCTTACACTCAGTACGGTTCAAAAATTAATAAATTTTCCTTTTTATTTGGTTTACGTTATGAAGAATCTAAAATTGACATCAATCAATTAACCGATAATATATCCAAAACAAAAAAATATGACAATTGGTTTCCAAGCGCATTTCTTACCTATGAAATCAACGATAACAGTAGTATCGCTTTAAACTACAGCAAGCGTATTGCTAGACCGAGAGATCGTTTTATCAATCCGTTTACTTCATACACCAGCAGTGTAAACCTATTTAAAGGGAATCCTGATATCAATCCAGCTTTTACCGATGCCTACGACATTGGTTATTTAAAAAGATGGGATAAATTAACCTTGAATACTTCGTTGTATTATAATCATACTACCGATTCATTTGAGCAAGTGAGAAAAGAAACAGGAATACTTATTGACGGAATGCCTCAAATTGAAACTACTTTCTTTAATTTAGGAGAAAACAAGCGTATCGGTTTTGAATTCACACTAAATTATAATTTCAAAAAATGGTGGAAACTGAATGGTAATTTTAACTTTTTCAACACTGCTAACTCTGGAAGTTATACTTACACCAATATAAATAACCAAGAAGTTACACAAGACTTCAACAGAAAAACCAACACTTGGTCAAGTCGAATAACCTCTAAAATAACATTGCCTTATAAAATCGACTGGCAGACCAATCTAACGTATAACGGACAGCAAAAAACAGGTCAAAGCACAAATAAAGGAATTGGTGCGGCCAATGTGGCATTCAGTAAAGATATCTTAAAAGACATGGGAACCATTTCATTTAATGTTAATGATGTCTTCAACTCTCGTAAAAGAATTCAGGACACTGAACTTCCAAGTGTAATTTCTCATAGTGAAATGCAATGGAGAAAAAGATCTGTCACTTTTTCTTTTACATATCGATTCAATAAAAAGAAAACAGAGAGAGAACAAAAACCACGTCAAGGTGGAAATGGAAATGGTGATGATGAATTCATTGGTGGATAAAAAAGAATATACATAAAAAAACCTCGACTTTGTCGAGGTTTTTTATTGTAGAAACAAGCTTTAAACTGTAGCTTGTTCTTCGTTTTCTGCAAGTCTTTTGGCTGCTCTTTTTTCTTTGAAAGATTCCCACAAATAACCTCCTACCCAGTAGAATACGAAATTAATTAAGAAAATCATTAACCAAAACCCCATTGTAAGGATGGTTAAGAATAAAAGAAAACCTAAGTACTGTTGAAATTCAAACATATTTTCCGGAATTTTGAATACTTTACAAATGTAGATGTTATTATTCGCTTAAACAATACTAATTTCAATTAATTTTAAACACTAGTACCATTTACGCCATTTAAAATAATAAACCATACCTACAAACAACAAGAACATTCCTCCAAGTACCATAAAATAACCATATTTCCAATGCAACTCCGGCATATTGTCAAAGTTCATTCCGTAAACTCCAACGACAAATGTTAGTGGCATAAAAAAAACGGAAACAACTGTAAGTGTTTTCATCACTTCATTCATTTTATGGCTTTGCATCGAGAAAAATATAGATGAAGCACTATCGAGGTTACTCAAGTCATATTCTATCTGTTCCAAAAGTTCTAATGCCTTTTGATATAATCGTTCATAAAAACTATAATTTTCTTTTTCGATGACATTAAAAACATTATCATCTTTTGTCGTTTTAATGGTATGTAAAGAATCTCTTAAAGGCACAATGGCTCTTTTCAAAAAATGAAAATTATCCCGATGTTTTTCTATCTGCTCTAAAACTTCCAATTTAGTGCTGGTTTTGGAAAGATTAATTAACTCTTCTACTTTGTCTTCTTCAGCTTCTATGGTAATATAAAAATTTTCCATAACTGCATCCAAAAGCAAATACAATAAATAATCGGTCTTTTTATCTCTAACAATACCGGAATGTGTCCTGATTCGTTCTCTAATGTGAGTAAAAAAATCACTTCTTTTTTCCTGAAATGACACCAAAATACCGTCTTTCAATAAAAAACTGATTTGTTCGGCAATAATATTATCCGAATTTTGAATTGGCAGTAAGGATTTGATGTTGAAGAAAAGAATATCGTGGTATTCATCAATCTTTGTTCGCTTTGACGTGTTGAGGATATCTCCTAACATAAAATTATCCACACTAAGAAAGTCGCCAATTTCTTTGATAATAGAAACATCGCTCAATCCATGAACATTGAACCAATTGTTTTTATTAAAATCAAATTGATGAATCAATTTCGAAAAATGAGTATCTCCACATTCCGTTAAATCGTTGGTATCATAGACAAACAATTGCATTTCTGTGGGAACATCTTTGTGAATTCCTGTGTATTCTAAAAAAGTAGGAACCACCTTTCGACCTTTCTTATATTTTATTTTTCGCACTTCTACTAAATTTAGTAGTAATATTACAAAACTTTGGGTAAGAAAAAAAGCTGTGAGAATAAATCCTGACAGCTTTCCTGAATTAAATAACTAACTTCTATAGTAAAATTGATTTGTTGTCTTTTTTGTAATGCTCTTACAACTTATCAAATTTATTTTTCGTTTTTTTTATATCAGATGATATAAAAATCATATCCTACTCAAATTTAAGAAATTACATTATCATTTTAACATTTTACACCAACTATTTTTACACTTTTCATGTCATACAAAATCGAATTTCTATAAAATTCCAGAAACAATAGTACTTTTACATAAAATTGAATTATGAAGATCCTAATCAAAAATATCAAAGAACTACTACAAATCAGGGAAGCAGCTATTTCTAAAGTTTCAGGAAAAGAAATGGCTATTCTACCCAAAATTGACAATGCCTATGTATTGATAGAAGACAATTTGATTGCCGATTTCGGTTCAATGGATCAATGTCCGCAATTTGAAGTAGATTCTATTATTAACGCCAAAGGAAGAGTGGTTTTACCAACTTGGTGCGATAGTCATACTCATATTGTTTATGCCGGAAATCGTGTTCAGGAATTCGTAGATCGCATCAACGGATTGAGTTACGAAGAAATTGCCAATCGTGGCGGAGGCATTTTGAATTCCGCCAAAAAACTGAATGAAACTTCTGAAGAGGAAATTTATGAGCAATCTAAGATTCGTTTGGAAGAAGTTATGCAACAAGGCACAGGAGCAGTTGAAATCAAATCAGGCTATGGCTTAACTGTTGAAGGAGAATTAAAAATGCTGAGAGTTATCCGCAAACTATCTGAAAACTATCCGATAGCTATTAAGTCGACTTTCTTGGGCGCACATGCTTTTCCAACACAATATAAAGAAAACCATGCTGCTTACATTGATTTGATTATTAATGAAATGTTACCCAAAATAGCGGAAGAGGATTTAGCAGACTATATAGATGCATTTTTAGAAACTGGTTATTTTTCTGTAGAAGAAACTGAAAAAATCATGGAGACAGGAAAAAAATACGGTTTAATCCCTAAAATTCATGTAAATCAATTTACAGCTATCAACGGAATTGAAGCTTGTGTAAAACATAATGCATTAACTGTAGATCATTTAGAAATTGTTACCGACGAAGACATTGAAGTTTTGAAAGGAAGTGCAACCATGCCCGTTGCATTACCAAGCTGCTCTTACTTTATCAGCATTCCTTACACACCAGCTCGTAAGATGATGGAAGCTGGATTACCTTTAGCCTTGGCAACCGATTTTAATCCAGGTACCACACCTTCAGGCAATATGAATTTTGTTGTTGCAACAGCTTGCATCAAAATGAAAATGACACCTGAAGAAGCCATCAATGCAGCAACAATTAACGGAGCATATGCAATGGGACTTTCTACAACTCATGGAAGTATTACAAAAGGAAAGAAAGCCAATTTGATTATTACAAAACCATTAGTGTCTTACTATCAATTGCCTTATGAATTTGGAAGTAATCTGATTGAAGATGTAATTATTGAAGGAAAGGTGTTATAAATACCTTTCCTTGATTACATTCTGATGATGAATGCAATGACCGGTAACAATATATCCGATTGCTCTTACTGATATTTCCTTACCGTTAGCAATTCCTTTACTTAATAGCATTTCTTCCGAAAAACTCTCAAATAAACAAATTGTCGCCTTTCGAACCATTAAAAACTCCTGAAGTAAATCGGACATACTTCTTCGATTAGCATCCGCTACAGGAACATAATCATTTTCTTCGAAACCAGTCAAGGGAGTTCGATCAAAACGAGCCATTCTAAGCGCTCTGTAAACAAAAATCCGCTCTGCATCTATTATATGCTGTACAATATCTTTAATAGTCCATTTTTCAGGCTGATAACGGTACTCGTATTTATTGTCGGGAACAATATTTTCTATAAAGTTAAAAAAATCATTCATGTTATCTTCTAAGCCATCAACGATGTCAAGAGACTTAACCGCATTGATATACGGTATGTAGTGTTCAGGAAATTCTCCTGGCTGTAAGTTTTTCATGACATAAAGATAAAAAAAAGACCTTAAAAAAGGCCTTTCATATCTTACATTTCTCTAAAAATGGTGTGCATCAATCTTTTTTTATCGTTGATACTCTCGTCAAGAGAAATCATTGTTTCTGTTCTGTATACTCCTTCGATATCGTCAATCATGTAGATAACATCTTTTGCATGTTTTGTATCTCTAGCTCTAATTTTACAAAAAATATTAAACTTCCCAGTTGTTACGTGTGCAACGGTTACGTAAGGGATTTCATTAATTCTTTCCAAAACAAATTTCGTTTGAGAAGTATTATTTAAGAAAACACCAACATAAGCTATGAATGAATAACCTAATTTTTCATAATCCAATGTCAACGATGAACCTTGAATAATACCTGCATCTTCTAATTTCTTTACACGAACGTGAACGGTTCCTGCTGAAATTAATAGTTTTTTTGCGATATCAGTGAATGGAATTCTTGTGTTATCAATTAACATATCCAGAATCTGGTGATCTACTTCATCTAAACGAAATTTACTCATAACGTATCTCTTTAATTTAACTTTACTATTTATGTTTGTTGTTTGTGCTTTTTTAAAACGTGGCAAAAATACTACATTTTAATTATTCCATTCTCAAATTTAATGTTATCGTTTAAATAAAAATCGGCTCTTTTACCTATTTCTGGAATATTATTCGATGCGTCTGAATATAAACCTTCTTTCCCATCGTATTCCAAATGCCCAATTGTGTTTAGATTTTCATCAACTTCAACAATAAACGCTTCAAACTCAACTTTATTATCTTTAAGAACTTCTTTAAATTGAATGGCAAAATTAGTAATTATTTTTAAAGAATCAACAAAAACACTAAATTTTCTACAAACAATATCGACGAATTTAATATGATTTTGCGGAATTCTTAAATATTCGTTAACATTATTAACTACTATATCGTTTTCGTTTATATAGTACAAACTAGTAAGCAAAGCAATAAAAATGAATTTTCTAGTCTCTTCTCTCTGATAATCACCTTGAAAGTGACCGGCCTCAAATAAAATTGTAGGTACATTTAGTGATTGAAACATATCGCCAATACAGTTAATATTATACGAATCATCAAATCGTCCAACCTGATCTGGAATGTGTTTTTGAAGCTCATTATTCATGGCAACTATCACTGAAACTGCCTTTGAACGATTATCATTATAATTTCTTTCTTCATCGTAAGCTGGTGCCAAAAAAGAAACAGTAGCAGGATTTTGAGTATCACCGGCGGCAAAAATAGTACGTTGATCGTGTAAATTATAGCAAAAATCAGGCTGGAAAGCTTCAAAAGTTTTGCGTAATACTTGACTTTCGGGTTGTGACAAATTAACCGAATCACGATTCAAATCTACTTCATTCGCATTAACCCGAGTGTATGCTTCAGCTCCATCTGGATTTAGAATTGGTATGCACAATAAAGTGAATTCGCTTTTAAACTTAATTGCATCAGAAGTGTCTTCTTTTAGGAAATTAAACAAGTCAAATAAAGCCTTTGTAGTTGTTGCTTCATTGCCATGCATTTGAGACCACATAAAAATTTTTGTTTTTCCTTCACCAATACGAACTGCATGAATTGGTTTTCCTTTAACAGATTCACCTATAACAGAAACTTTAAAGTAGTGTTCTAAATCTTTTAATAAAGGTTCAATGTGATTATTGGTAATATACCTTCCTGAAATTGTTTGTTCTTTAAATTGTTTAAAAATTACATTAAAATCCATTCGTATTATCTTTTTACAAATGTAAACAACTTATTTTTTACAATTGTAAACTTAAAAATAGAACTATTTGTTTATTAATGTAAACATAAGATAAGCATTAATAACTAAGCCCCTCATCTCTGCTAATTATTAATTTCTAAGTAATTAATGTAAATACCTATATTATTAATTATCAAGCTTTTAAATTAATTTACATAAAGCCATAATTTACATTCAAAACTTTATTCACATTTGTAAAGTTGGTAGTCTTCTTCTTTTTATTTACATTTGTTAACAGGTAATTTAAAGCCTAATTCACAATGGTAAACATCGATGATTTCATTAAAAGATTGGAGCTAATTTTGGAATACTATAGTTTATCAGCTTCTTCATTTGCGGATAGAATAGGAGTGCAACGTTCCAGTTTATCCCACCTCCTTTCAGGTAGAAATAAACCAAGTTTAGATTTAATACTTAAAATTGTAAATGAATTTCCTGAAGTGGATTTGTATTGGATTATTAACGGAGTTGGTAATTTTCCAAAAAATGAGCTTCAAATTGAAAGCGCAATCGAAAAAAAGCCTTCTTCTTTACCTTCTTCAAATTTAGAATCAATTTCCAATGAAATAATCCAACCAATACCCACCGACCTATTTTCTGCTCCCCAAACTGAAATTGAAAATAAGCCCGTGGATGAAAATCAAAAAGAAACAGATTTAAATACGCAAAATTTTGAAAGCATCAAAGTTGATGAAGAAATAGAACAAATTGTAATTTTTTTCAAAAATGGTAGTTTTAAAATTTATAAAAACCAAAGGCCTTACTACAGATAATATTATACTAAGGCCTTTACACAAAAATTAATAACTAACTAAACTATTTCCTGATTAAGTAAACCGATGAAATTCCGGCTTCAATTCTAGAACTAATAGGTAACACATCTCCATTACTTGTTGGCATTCCGAAAACCAACACCTGTCCTCCTCCACTCAAACGTTCAGCTACATAAATGTATTTTGTTTCTTCATCGTAAGCCACATCTACAGGGTTTCCTAATTTTGAATTTGCTCCGTACACTCTAATTTGATCGTCTGAAGAAATTGTGCCCATATCTGGAGTTTCCATTAGTACATTTGTGAAGTTTTTAATTACTATAACACCTCCATCAGTACTTGAAGCAGCGCTACCTACATCCGTCAAAACCATTGTGTTATGTTTTTTTGAAAAAGTAATTCCGTGAGTTCTCACCAAACCTTGAATTGTGACTCTTTTAGAAGGTGTTATACTGCCACTTGGATTTGAAAAAAAGTCATTAAATACTACAAGATCACTCGTTAAATCAGCAACAGCATATAAAGTATTTCCATCAATATGAATACCCCAAGTTTTAAAATTTACAGTGTAAGAGTTTAATAAGGTAAATCCTGTTGCTGTTTTTTGATAAACAACCAGTTTATTTACATTACCATTCGCTGCATTTTGATCTTGCGTAACAACCACTTTGTCGTTTATGACTGCAATCTCTCTTGGGTTGTTAAAATCAGAAGTACTGGAAAAACTCAGATTCAAATTGTCCTCATTATTTTTTACCGAAGCATTTAATCCAGTATACAATTCCAAACGATTGTTGGTTCGAGAAGCAATAATAAGTTCATCGTTTTCACTGTCGAAATAGGCTCCATCAGCATCCGCACCAGCGACTGTAAACGACTTGGCTTCGGTAGTAGATGATAAATAATTAGTATAAGAAACCTTAGACGAAGTGTTACTGGTTGTAACCAATTTTAATTCATCATTTGAAGAATCATCATCATTTGAACATGATACAGTTAGGAGTCCAATGACTACCACGGAGATAAAAAAGTTTTTCATAGCTTATAGTTTTAGCGTTATAACTACATCTACGAAAAATGTAAATCTTTGGTTTTAAAAAAGTGTATTTTTTTTATTTCGTGAAACTATTTTCTGGAACTTTGCCTATAATCCCATTAAAATAGCCTTCTAAAATTGTAAAATCGACTTCTTTATCACCTGTTGGATACATCGTCGGGAAAACAATTACCTTTTTATTCTTCCAATCAAAACCTATTGGCACAATAGGAACTTCTCCTTTTAAAGCGATATAATAGAATCCCGTTCTCCATTCTGTTACTTTTTTTCGCGTACCTTCTGGGGAAATTGCTAATCTAAAAACTTCTTTTTCATGAAAAATTTTAGCAATCGCATCTACTTTATTTTCATTGGTAAAACGATTTAAAGGTGTACCTCCTACCCATTTGAAATAATAACCAAATGGAAATACAAACAATTCTTTTTTACCTACGAAATTTATTTCCATATCCATACAGCCTCTAGTAAGTAAACCTATATAGAAATCGTGCCAACTTGTATGCGGCACTACTGGTAAAACACATTTTTTTATTGAAGTATCAAATTGACCAACTATTTCCCAGCCCATCAATTTGAAAAAAATAAATTCGTAGAGTTTCTTTTTCATAATAAAAGTTTGCTCAAAAATAGCATTATATTTACGAATAGAAAATTTGATTCATGAATTTCAAGCGCATTTTAAGCTATTTTTATCCAATTACAATTCATCAAACCCTATCCGATATCAATCAAAATTTGGAAATTACCTGGAATAATGGTCAATTGGTTTTGGATTCTAAAAATACCAATTTCTCTTATGGTAGTTTACAACGCGTAATGCGAATTGGTTTGAATCGCATTGGAAAAGACCGAATAACCCAAGCTGAATCAATATTATTACTTGGCGTAGCTGGTGGAAGCGTAATACAAACTCTTCGAAAAGAATACCATACTAATGGAAAAATAACTGGAGTTGAAATTGACGAAAAAACCATTGCATTGGCCAATACCTATTTTAGTTTGAATACTATATCAAATTTAGAAATCGTAATTAATGATGCATCAGAATACATCAAAACCACATCCGGAAAATTCGATTTGTTGATTATTGATATTTTTCAAGATAAAATAATGCCTGATTTTCTATTCACTGACGAATTCATCACCAACATAAAACGTATTTTAACCAATAATGGTTTTGTATTATTCAATTCAATTGTAACTCTGAGTGATGATTACGAAAGAAATAAAAAGTTTGAAAAATTATTGCAATCAAAATTCAAAACCGTTATTAAAGTGTCTCGTGTAGAAGGTGATAACGAATTGTTCATTTTTAGCAATGAAAACCACTAATGTTTTAGTGGTCTTCTTTTAATCATTCCGCCTTTGGTATCTTTTACACTATTCATAACAATGAAACAATGTGGGTCAATTTTTTCGATTTCAGTGTTCAATTTGTTGAGTTCCAAACGGGTAATAACGGTATAAATAATTTCGGTTTCTTTCGTTTCCCCTCGTTTTCCAAAACCCCTATGTCCACTGTAAACCGTTACTCCTCTTCCCATTACTTCGATAATCATTTGTCGTATCGTATCGCTATTTGATGAAACAATCGTCACTCCTATATATTCATCGATACCTTCAATAATAAAATCCAAAGTTTTGGATGCCGATAAATAGGTAATCATGGAATACAAAGCAATATCAATCCCTAAAAAATAAGCTGCCGAAGAAAATATAAGAATGTTGATCACAATAATAACATCACCAATAGTGGTTCCAAATTTGCGACTCAAATAAATGGCTAAAACCTCTGTTCCATCAATTACAGCACCACCTCTGACTGAAAATCCGATTCCAGCTCCCAAGAAAAAACCACCAAAAATTGCCACCAATAAATTGTCATTTGTGACATTTGGAAAAGTTATTGTTGCCAAACAAAGCGACAAACCTAAAATTGCCAAGGTCGTTTTAAAAGCAAATTGTTTTCCAATAACCTTGTATCCTAATAGAATGAAAGGAAGATTAACTCCTATAATTAACCAATACAACGGAATTTCAGTTATCGCTGAAATTAATAACGAAATACCCGTAGCTCCACCATCGATAAAATTATTTGTAAGCAAAAATGCTTTAAATCCGAAAGAAGCGGAAAAAATACCGATACCTATTAAAACAAAATCTTTTAACCCTCGTTTTAAATTAACAACAAAATCACGTCTTTTTTTGGCAACCTGATATCGTGTTAACTCTTTGTCACCGTTTTTTGAAATAAATCGTAAAATAATCTTAGAAAGGATCGACTTCATATTTTATCTGGTTTTCTATAAAAATACGAAATTCATTTGATATCAAAATTGTGAAATTGTACACTTTTGAATAACTAAAAGAAATGCATTAAATATATTTTGTACTTTTATTTTTATTTAATCCATTAAAATGAAATTCATCTTTTTCAATTTATTTTTATTCACTTCTGTATTTTCTTTTGGACAAAGTATTGAGAAGAAACCAATTCAAATTCAATTTGAACATTTTATCATTAACAAAGAATCTAAAACCGGCATTCAAAAAGGAAGAAATCCACTTTCTTTACTTGTGTTGGAAGAAAAAGATATTGAAAGTTACAAATCAAAGCAACCAAGCCATTTCGATCCTAAAAATTGCACCTTGAACTATAAAATTTCTCCGGAAGGAAAATTTTATTTTGTAAAAGGGAGTGTTGGTATCAAAAAAAAATCGGTTCCTGAAGAATTAAAAGGCATACCTCAATTTGACTATGAATACTATAATGATTCTACATTGATTGAATTTTTGAACGACAAGTTTTCCAAATTGAATCTCAACTATGTTTTTATCCAAAATGGCACAAAAATGACTGATTTTACTGAATTTTCAGATATTACTTTCGTCCGAAGTTTCTACTTTCAAATCAAATAATTAGAAAAGCTTTCTAGCTTTTTCTAAATCTTCTGGCGTGTCAATTCCTATACTTGCATGTGAAGTTTCAACCATACGTATACGTTTCCCATATTCCAAATAGCGGAGTTGTTCTAGTTTTTCAGAAGCCTCCAGTGACAACATTGGCAAAGTATAAAAATCCATTAACGCTTCTTTTCTGAAGGCATAAATTCCGATGTGTTTCATATAGCGCACACCTACATTTTCTTCTCTTGGGTAAGGAATTACAGAGCGTGAAAAATACAAAGCAAAGCCTTGTTGATCAACAATAACTTTAACATTATTCGGGTTTTCTATATCCGTTTTGTCTTTTATTTCGAACATTAACGAGGCTAAATCCACTTTTTTATCGGTATCATTTCTAAAGACTTCAATCACTTTTTCCAAAGGTTCTTTATCAATGAATGGTTCGTCTCCTTGAACATTAATCACAACATCGACTTCCATATTTAGAACTGCTTCCGCTATACGGTCGCTTCCGCTTTCGTGCTCCTTTATACTCATAATGGCTTTTCCTCCATTGGAAGTAATTTCATTGAAAATCAAATCCGAATCGGTTACCACAAAAACATCGTCAAACAAATGTGTTGTAATCGCTGCTTCATATGTTCTCAGAATGACGGTTTTTCCACCCAAATCCTGCATTAGTTTAGCAGGAAAACGAGATGAAGCATAGCGGGCTGGAATTACGGCAATGATTTTCATTTTATCTAAATTAATTTTTTATTATTTTTTGTGCTTCGCTAATGTTATTTTTATCTGTTGCTTTACAAATATAAAGACCTGAAGATAAATTTGTTACATAGATAAAATTTTGATTTGAATTAGAAAGCACTAATTGTCCAAGTTCATTAAAAATTTCAATTTTAACTATTTCGGTTTTTGATCTAATTTTTAAAATATCAATTACCGGTGACGGATATAAATTAAATTGATGATTATTATTTGAATTTCTTTTTTTAATTTCTGTTAATGCGGTATTTGTTACTACCGGCAGGTTAAAATCGAAGAAAATGTCTGCCTTATTTTGAAAAACATCTCCAATCACAACATTGTCTTTTGGTTTGATTTTATAAGCTACGAAGCCATGTGAAGCTGGTTCGTTTTCTGCTTCATGCGGTAAATTAATTTTGTCAAAAAAGAATGATACTTTATTTCCGTTTTTAATTTCAACTCTATTATTATGGCTGGAATTTATTAGCTGAAATGTTTCCCAATCCAGTTTGTCTTCTAATGTGTTTTCAATTCTGACATTAATGGCACTTGCCGTACCTTTATTTTGAAAGCGTATCAAATAATGTAGTTCATTTTTGGCTTGATCTATTGTAATACTTTCTCCTTCAAGACACGTTATATCATTAGGGTCAAAAGAACCAATTACAACTTGGTTCAAAATATATAAATTATCATCAGGAGTTGAATCCTCATTCTGTGAATCTATTGAAAGGGAATATACAAGAGAGTCGTTAATCTCCACAGTTGGTGGTGCAGCAATACTAAAACTCAAATTTATTGTCCTTGTTTCAAATGGATTAAGATTGACAAAGTCAAAAGTAAGTGAATTATTCGTTATGGCGTTGGGCGTAATACTGGCTGAATTAAAAGTCAATTTAGAATCATCGAAAACCAATGTGATTTTTCCATTTAACCTCGTATTACCTACATTGTTAAATACGATTTGATAGCTTGTTTCAAAGCCAGGTCTTGGCTGGTTTAAAGGTACTAAAACCACATTTAAATCATTAACTATTTCACTTGGATACAAGCAAAAATTAGCGACATCAATATTTCCTATACCTACAAACAAAGAATTGTGTGAAACAGGTGCTGAAATATTGAAATTTCTCAATGTTGAAGGAATTGTAGTGGTATAGTTTCCGGGATCAACATAATACTGAAAATATCCTGTTTTTGTTGTAAATGTTGAAATTGTATCGGTACCATTATTTGTAGTAACCTTTAAATTATTGACAGGTATATTACAGTCATCTACATTTAATCCTGCCCTTACAAAACCATTAATTTTGTTAAATGCAGGTCCTAAATTTTTAAAGTAGGTGATTTTATCTGTTTTAACCGTATTCAGATAATTATCATTAACAATTGATGTTAAAATGTCTGTATAACCATCACTATCAATATCATCTAAGAACATTGAATTTATATCAAAACCTGTTTCTGTAAAAAGAATAACTTGTTGGGTAAAAGTTCCTTTACCATCTAAATTTTCATACCAAACGATATTACTATTATGATCAGATCTGCCTACAATATCAACATCCCCATCCGAATCTAAGTCTTTAGCTTGGATTTCTATGGAATACCCTCCAAAACTTGAACTAGGAATTCTTGAGTCAATCACTATTACTGGACCAAAATTTCCGTTACCGTCTAAATTTTCATACCAGACTACCCTATTATTACCATCAAAAGTTGCTTCATGTGCTAAAACAAAATCCAAATCGCCATCTCCATCAAGATCCTCAATACTTAAAGAATGGCCATCATAAAAACTTCCTACAAACGTTTTTTGGGTGAAATTACCAGAACCGTCATTAGCATACCAAGAAACTGTAGCCCCAGCCAGAATTACAATATCATTTTTCCCGTCACTATTAATATCTTTAATATAAAGTTGATCTCCAAAAACACTTATATCAGGTGTTGGAATTGATTGCATTGCAAAGTTTCCCTGCCCTAGATTTTTATACCATGTCAAACTGTTCTCTACACTTCCACCTGTTATTACAAAATCATTATCGCCATCATTATCCAAGTCACCAGTGGCAATGCCAAATAACCCCCTATTAATCGCTATCAAACGTTGTGCACTGAATCTTCCTCTACCATCGAGATTTTCGTACCACACAAACACACTTTGAGAACTATGATTTTCACCTGAAATAACATCAAGATCACCATCTTGGTCTAAGTCAACGGCAGCAACATCTCCTAAACTGTATAAATCCGCTGATATTAAGTTTTGTAATCCAAAATTACCACGTCCGTCTAAGTTTTTATACCATGCAAGTTTTGCATCATTATATGAAATTGAAAGTACATCTTTAATCCCGTCTCCATCAATATCTGCAGTAATCGATTTTTTTGGATTATTAATGCTTCTGGTTAAAATTTTCTCAGGACCAAAGCTTGCTACTCCATTTAAGTTTTCATGTAATACAATTTTATCTTCTATTTGTGAAGCAGAAAGGACATCAATATCATTATCTCCGTCATAGTCATAAGCACAAACCGCTTTAGCACCATTCAACTTATCATTGATAACTGAAATGTTAGAGAAATTTCCTAAGCCATCATTATTTTTAAACCATGAAACTTTATCATCATTATAACACGAAACAACAATGTCCAAATCATTATCATTATCCAAATCTTTTGTAAGCAGATTAGACAAACCAATCCCGTTAGTTACCAATGTCCTGAATAAAGTTAAATTTCCTGTTCCATTATTCTTAAAAATATTTATTTCTTCTATTGAAGTAGTATAACCGGCAGAATTACTAACTATCAAATCTTGGTCATTATCGTTATCAATATCTGAAAAATTCATTGTCCCATAGCCATTATCCCTTCCATTTGTAATAACTTGTGTCGTAAAATTAAGTGATCCGTTATTACTAAATAACTCAATTTTTTGCGTATCATAATTTAAAGAAAAAATGTCAACATCATTATCCCTGTCTATATCGATTGCATAAATTGCTCTTGATCTTGAATATTGTGAAATCGTTCTATTATTAAAAACGTTACCAGTTGTGTTTTCTAACCAACTTAGACCCGAATAATTCCAATTAGTATATGAATACAATATATCCAGATCGTTATCTAAATCAAAATCTGTTATGAAAATATGATGAATTCTATCGGAACTAAAAAGCAATTTTGGCAAAGCGAAATTTCCACGTCCGTTAGTATTTTCTATCCAATGAATCTGGAAATAACTTTGGACAATGACGTCAAAATCACCATCTCTGTCAATATCTGCGAAAGAACAATATGAAACCCCAATATCTCCGATCGTATGCGAAATCATTTGTGAATTATTACCGCCCACATTTTCAAACCACTTTACTTTATAAGCATCTCCTGAAAGTAAATCTTTATCTCCATCCCCATCAATATCAACACTATGGATAGATGTAACACCTTCAGTTGCATTAACGTTTTCCATAATTGATTTTTTAGAAAAGTTTAATTGTGCTTTAATAATATTAAAAGACAATAAAAAAAGAAACAGGATAATTTTTTTCATTCTTAATTTTTTTGCAAATATATGGGACAAGATTTGAAATGGCTCATATTGCCACTGGTTTATTGAAAAACGATGATTATTTTAATAAATTCTTTAATGTTTAACCGGCACAAAAACTAACTTTGTCGAGTTCCTTTTCTTTAATTCTTTAACTTCTTGTAAAGTAAAAACATCAAAAGTTTTTTCCGGTAAAAACTGATAAACTTCGATTTGACTTGGGCTGTAATCAGTTAAATGCGTCATACATTTATTGTTTTCGACCAATAATGCATCACCGTATTTCAATAGAAAACCGGTTTCTTTTTCATCAATAACTACAAAATAGCTTTTGGCACTATCGTATTGATGAAACACAGGTGAAAATTCACCATATTTATAATCGATATCAGCATCTTTAATGGTTTTGAATAAGACAACTGATAAAAAACCAATCACAATTACAATAAGTAAAACAATATATCTAAACTTCATTTTAACTTTTACTACTTATTTTTTAAATTTTCGATATAAATAATACACCAAGAACAGCAAACTTACAACAATAATTAGTGCTACAATCGGTAAAAAAACAGCCAATGAACTTAGCGTCAAAGCAGTTCCTGTTTCTGCTGTAGAAACAACCGAATTCCCAGCACCAGCTGTTTTAACAGATGAAGCCAATCGCGTCATACTCGTCATTCCTTGCATTGCAGTAGCAGTTCCTCCACCAGCAATAATGGCCAATCCCCAGGTTAACATCGGATCAAAATCCAAAATAGTAGATGCCATAATCACTGTTCCTGCTATAGCCGCTAAAGGGGTTGCAATTGTATCTAATAAATTGTCTACAAAGGGAATATAGTACGCAATTATTTCGGCTAACATGGCAATACCTAAAGTAATCATGACTGGTAAAGTACTCACCCAAGCCCAGCTTTCGTTTAACTGAATTACATCAAAATACGAAGCGGTACTCAATACAAACAAAGGCAAAAACACTCTGAATCCTGCCGAAGCAGCCAATCCTACTCCTAAGAAAATGCTTAAAATTGTTGCTGATTCCATATTTAATTAATAAAATACTCGTCTTTAAACCCTATCAAATACAACTTGTCTTTTGCTCTCGTAATTGCCGTATACAACCATCTCACATAATCCCTGTCAATTCCATTGGGCAAATACGGTTGTTCGATAAACACCGTATTCCATTGTCCTCCTTGTGATTTATGACAGGTAATAGCATACGAAAATTTCACCTGCAATGCATTGAAATATTCGTTTTCTTTAACCTTCAGAAACTTGCGGTAAGCAGCAGTTTCATTTTCATAATCTTTCATCACTTCTTGATACAACTGGTTGGATTCTTCATAAGTCAATGAAGGCGATTCACTAGTAATCGTATCTAACAATAGTATGGTTTCAAAAGGTCTTTGGTTCGGATAATCGATCATTCGGATGGTAACAACTGCAAATTTGAAACCGTAAATTTCTTTAATATTTCGGATAGATAAAACTTCAATAATATCGCCATTGGCAATAAAACCGGCTTCATCCGTTTCTTTTAACCAAAAATAATTATTTTTCACCACCATTAATAAATCTCCTGCTGAAAGTTCGCTTTCCTTACCTAAGATTTTGGATCTGATTTGCTGATTGTATTGATTTGCTCTTTTATTAGAACGTACAATAAACGTGGTATCTTCAATAGAGTAATTACTGTAGGATTGATTGATGGCATCTTGAATATCATAACCATCTGTTAAGCGTACAATATCTTTGAATCCTTTTAATTTGAATTGAAAATCGGTTATAAACGAATCTTTTAGTAATTCACGAAGCTCAGTCGCATTGTATAAAATCCCGGAATTTTCTTCCTGACGCATTACTTCATCCAATTCGATGGAAATCACTTCCTTATCATAATTCATACTTAGCGTATCCACATTCAGAGCCGGAGAAATATCCAAATGTACCGGTGGTAACTGCGCAGTATCTCCCAAAAGTAACATTTTACAATTTTGACCAGAATACACATAGGAAATCAAATCATCCAGCAAAGAGCCATTGGCGTACATCTTCGATTCGGAATCGGCATCCGAGATCATCGAAGATTCATCGACTATGAAAATCGTATTGGTATGCTTGTTGGTTTGCATGGTAAAACTCACGCCTCCGCCCTTCCCTTTTTTAGGAAAATAAATCTTTTTATGAATCGTGTGCGCAGGTTTGTTGGAATAATTCGCAATTACTTTTGCCGCTCTTCCTGTTGGTGCTAATAAAACGTACTTTTTTTTGACTTCAATCAGATTGTTGACAATGGTAGATATTACAGTCGTTTTTCCGGTTCCGGCGTAACCTTTTAAAACAAAGATTTCGTTTGTATTGGGACTGGAAATGAATTCGGCAATTTTTAAGAAAAAAATATCTTGTTTTACGGTCGGTTGAAAAGGAAAACTCTTTCGTAAAATGGTGTAAAACAGTTGGGAACTCATGGGTATTCTTAAAAATTATATTTTTTCAAAGATACATAGTAAAACCGACTCACTTGTGTATAACGCAAAAAATATTGTAGATTTGCTCACTAATGTCAAAATACCGAAATGCATACAGCAAGTACGAACATTCTCGATAAAAAATATTCTAAACTACTACTTCAGATTTCATTATCAGAAATATCATTTTGCATTGTAGATACATTAACTGATAAAATAGAAACTTTCGGCGATTTACCTCTGGATCAATCAGCAAATTTTGTTGAAATCGAGAATAAAATCATTGATTTCATTAAAAACACAGCTGTTTTGCAGTCTAATTTTGACAATGTTGTGGTGTTATACAACAACAATTTGAATACATTTGTCCCACAGGTTTTATTTGATGAAGCCTATTTAGGAAGTTACCTTCAGTACAATGTAAAAGTTTTCGAAAACGATTTTATCGCCTATGATGAAATTGCCAATTATGAAATGAACAATGTTTACATTCCTTATGCCAATATCAATAATGCTTTAATGGATATTTACGGGAATTTCAATTACAAACATTCGTATTCCATTTTAGTCAAAAAGCTACTCGATTTAAGTAAAAACATCGATGAAACCCAAGCATTTGTACATTGCCAAAAGGATAATTTTCAATTGATTGTCATCAAAAATCAAAAATTACTATTGTTTAATTCTTTTGATTTCAAAAGCAAAGAAGATTTCATTTATTATTTGCTTTTCACTTTCGAACAACTTCAATTAAATCCTGAAACTTTACCTTTAAAACTCTTTGGTTCTATCTCTAAAGAACACGATATATACCAAATTGCCTACAAATACATTCGTAATGTTTCTTTGTTTTTTGATCATAATGATTTGGAACAGAAAATTACACAACAAAATTATTTACAACACTTTATACTGATACACGGATGCGAATAATTTCAGGAAAATACAAAGGAAGACGTATTAATCCGCCTAAAAACTTACCAGTTCGCCCAACGACGGACATGTGTAAAGAAGCGTTGTTCAATATTCTGAATAATAATTTCAATTTTGCAGAATTACGTATTCTGGACTTGTTTGCAGGAACCGGAAGCATCAGCTATGAATTCGCTTCTCGGGGTGCCGAAACTATTACGAGTGTCGACGGTGATATGGGTTGTGTCACTTTCATAAAAAAAACAGCTAAAGAATTTGACATGGACATTACTGCGATCAAAAGTGATGTTTTCAAATTTCTTGAGAAACACAAAGGCAAATACGATATCATTTTTGCCGATCCTCCTTACGGAATGGAGCAAACCGATTTTGAAAAAATCGTGACTTTACTATTCGAAAATGAAATCCTCAATGAGGAAGGCATGCTGATTGTCGAACATTCCAAATACACTAAATTGGATCAGCTTGAACATTTTTCCTATGCAAAAACCTACGGTGGATCTGTATTTTCTTTCTTCGAAATAGCCATGGAAGATGATGAAGAATATGACGAGGAAGAAATCGATACTCCTTTTGACGATACAGAAGAAGAATAGTTGACTACTTAATTCTATTGCCATTTTCATTGATTGACTTTTCCTTAAATTCTGATTTGGAAATTTTTCCGAATGAATATTTAACAGAAAGTGCAATTTCACGGGTATCCATATAATAATTGGCTTTTGAGCTAATGTTATTTATTGTGAAACTTTGCTGGTACTTACTATTTCTGAATACATCATTATAATTTAAAGTACACACCCAATTATTAAAAAAAGTTTTGGTTAGCGCCACATCCAGTAAGAATTTGGGCTGATTTATTCCGAAAACGCCCTCTTTCTGATGGGACATTCCCCAAGCCGTTAGAGAAATCATATATTCTTTCGGTAGTGAAAACATATTGTTGGAATAATAGTATAGATAAGGCTTTGATCCATTTTGTAATGCTTGATTATCTTTAATCGTATTTAAAATAAAACTCACACTATTATTCATTGTCCAAATTTTATAGGAAAAAGGCAATGTGAAATCTAAACTTACACCTGAAGATTGTTTAAAATTCTTCTCATTGTAGGTTAAAATGTTATTTTGACTATTATAACTGAAATTCGCATGAACTGGATCTGAATTTTTATAATAAATCAAACTCACTGCTTTATCTTTGTATTCAAAATTAATGGCAAATTCATTTGTAATGGCTGGGTTTAAATTGATATTATTACTATAAATAAAATACGGATTAATATAAGTTGCTCCTTGATTTGTATTGGAATAATTAGGCCTAGTTATACTTTTAGCATAGTCTATTGATACCAACTTAGTGCTGTCTAATGCAAAACTAACCTCTACTTTTGGAAAGTAATGAGTATAGTTCTTTTTTACAGCTATAATACCTGTATCATATTTTCCTTTTATAGCAGTGTTTTCAATTCTTAAACCTACGTTATAGTCTATTTTTTTAATCTTTCCTGATAATTGCGAATAACCAGAGATGTTCATTTCATTGAATGAATAATGGGAACTATTTTGATCGGAGTTGGTATAATCTATAACATTCAAATTTGTCTTGGCATCTGCATTCAGAAAGACTCCTCCTATTTCCAATTTTATGTCATTTTTAAATACTTTCTCAAAATCCGTTCTTCCCGAAAAAACAGCTACATCAAATTGTTGGTTTCTCTTTTGTGCAAGTAAAAATTGTGAATCGTTTTGATTATTCTGCACGATCGTATGCATGTTTTTAGAAAAATTCGAGTATTGAATTCCTGTAAAAAATTGTGTGTCAATGAATTTTATTTTTTTCGAATAATTGACAAATGAGTTGATGAAATTTCTTGTGTCGTCATTATTACTTCTAGTTACATACTTGGTTTCTGTTTGGTCTTGAAGATTTAAAGTCATTGTATTGATTCTGAATAGATCATTTTGAAGTTTAGCATTTGCATTCCAAGAAAAATAATCGTCATCATTGATTTTATAAAACAAACCGCCACCAAAAATAAATTGTGGCCTTTTCGTATACGCTTCAACATCATAATTCGAACTAATATTGGATTCAGGAATCTGACAACTCATATCATGTCTCTCCCAGATATTGTGTGCATTATAATTAAAATTGGTTTTTAATTCGAGTCGGTTTTTCTTAAAACTTGAAGTAATTCCAAAAGAATTATTAAATCGTTTTTTTAGGGAAGCCGTTTCTGAAAGTGTAACTTTAAATCGATCCGTTTTACTCAATTTTCGATTAACTCGAAGTACTACTTTTCCTTCTGCTTCATACTTTGAATCTGGATTTTTTATGATTTCGATGCTTTTTATATCATCAACTGATAACGCATTCAAATCATTTAAGTAAGCTTTTTGATTATCGATATACAACAAGGGAATTCCTTTTCCAATAATCGATATGGATTCTTTGTTGGGACTAAGTTGAATGCTAGGTAACTTTGAAAGTAAATCAACTGCATTGGTGGCCGATTTGAAAACCGAATTGGCTACATCAATCTTTGTAATACCATTTTTACTTTTAAATAGTTTTTCTTTTCCTTTAACTTCAACTTCTTCTAATTTCTGGGTAAGTGTGTCTTGTACAACTTCATGCTGCGCAGCACAAAATGTATTGATCAAAAGTGTTATAATCAATAGGATTGTATTTTTCATTGCTATTTAACTGTATTTTTGTTTATCCATTTTAGCCAATCATTGGCTACGTTATCCCAATTTCCCATTGTATAGATTGGCTCCGAATTTTCATCTAATGGAAAAAAATTATGCTCCAAACCTACATAGTCAATAAATTCAATATTGTTTTTATGTTCACGAATTGCTTCAACTTGAAATAAATAATTATAATCGGCAGCAGTATCCTTAGAACCGAAAGTGACCAGAATAGGTATTTTTAATTTTAACAGGTTTTCTCTTTGTGGCAATGAAAAACTATACGTTGCCTTATAAGTATCTCCTGAATCATAATTGATTACATTCGAATTTTCGACAATCGCTTTCCAGTATTCAACTATTTCCTTTTTAGCAGCAGATTCGTTTAAAATTGTCACAATTCTTCCAAATGGATTTCCTCCCGAATAAATCAATTTTGAAACCTTGGGATTGAGGATAGCCATTTTTACAGCAATGGCACTACCCTCGGAATGACCAGCAACAACCAAATTGGATTTACTTACCCAACGTTCTTTACATAGTTGCTTAATGATGAAATTGTTCCTAGAAACATAATAATCCAAATGATTTTTATCACTATAGTTTCTTGGTGGGATTTCTTTATGTTTATCTCTTAAATACATAAATTTTTTGCCCAAAACAGAAGCATTGGCTATTAGTGGAATACCCGGTTTGCCAACAATTACGATATGGTAGTCCTCTAAAAAATGAACTTCGTTAAATGGCAAAGTACCATACAAACCTTTTTCATCATAAATAACTACAGGCCTTGGAAGGCTTCCCTGACAAAAAAACAACAATGGCTTCTTTTTTTTTCGATCTTCAGATTTCGAAATAATAATTAGATCAACTTTATCATTCTGATATTTGAATGACATTTGTTTGTAACCAAAGTCTTCCGGAGTTTTCTGAGAAATCGCATAATGTTTAGAAATTAAAAGCATAAGTGCTGCAATACATTTTTTCATTAAAACTGAAATTATTGCCGCAAATTTGAGTTCAAAAATTCGATCTGAAAGTTAATGTCGGGTTAATGCAAGGTTAATGTCTTTATGTAATCATTAAAACTCCTATTTTTGACTCGATGAAAAGGAAAATCAATTTATTAATAACATTCTCAGTTCTTGTACTTATAGTACTTTCAACTATTCAATTGTATTTGGTCAAAACTGCTTATGACTATAAAGTAGCACAATTCCATACAGAAGTAAGAACAAAAATTGCTAAAATCACTAATGATTACAGCGATATTGATTCGACCATATTCAATAAAAAAGATTTGTTATACAAACAGTTGGCTAGCAATTATATTTTAAATAAAAAGAATAAGTCAAAAATTAAAGATGAATTACTGCAAAATAAATTCAAAGCAGAATTAACCCGAAAATTACAACGCGAATTCGAAAATGAAATTCCCAATTTGGAACTGGATTTCGCCATCGTTTTAAACAAATTTGTCATCTTTAAAAATTCGCAAAAAACAGATACAATATACACTGAGAAACCTTCAATTAACAACAAACTCTATGGTAATTTAGCAAGTCTTGACAATGCATTCTTAATTCGCAGTTACGTAGGTACAACTAGTGGATCTACACTTCATTCTGACTATAAACTCCTAACAGAAGATACTTTATATGTTTCGGTTGTCGACTGGGAAATCATCATTTTCAAACGAATGCTGTTAATTCTATTTTTTGCCTTATTTTCAATTCTTACAGTAATTAGCCTATTTATAATTGCTATTAAAGCATTAATCAAACAAAAAAAAGTGAGCGATGTTAAAACTGACTTTATCAACAATATCACTCATGAATTAAAAACACCGCTCTCTACCCTATCCATTTCAACTAAGATTCTGGAGAGAAAAGAAATACGAGACAACGAACAGAATTTCAATAGTCTTGTAGCTACCATTTCGCGTCAAAACAACCGATTGCAACAATTAATAGATCAAGTAATGACCAGCGCACTGGGTGTTGAGAATCTGGAATTGAAAAAAGAGAAAATAGAAGTGATTGCATTCTTACATACAATAGTAACCGATTTTAAATTAGCCCATTCCAATACTGATATCATTTGTCAATTTAAAACTGATCCGATTGTTTTGTCATTAGACAAATTTCATTTAACCACAGCCATTTTGAATGTTCTCGAAAACGCTGTTAAATATGGATGCAATACAATTATTGTAGAAACTTCAGTACGAAACAATCTTTTCAATATTACCATTCAGGATAACGGAATTGGTATTGCCAAAAATAAACATTCCTTGCTTTTTGATAAGTTTTACCGAATTGAGCAAGGCAATCTACATAATACAAAAGGTCTTGGTTTGGGATTGTATTATGTTGATCAAATAATCAAAGCACATCAAGGAAAAATAGCTGTTTCGGGTGATCTAGGAAAAGGAACTGTTTTCAATCTTAGCATACCTTGTAATTCGTCGAATTGAATACTCTTGTTGAATGAAAAAAATTCTATTAGCGGAAGACGATCATGATTTTGCCGCCGTTTTAAAACAATATCTCGAACTTTACAATTACAACGTTACTTGGGCTAAAGACGGTGAAGAAGCTTTGTCTACGTTCAAAAGCTCAATATTCGATATTTGTGTTCTTGATGTGATGATGCCTAAACTTGACGGATTCACATTGGCCGAAAAAATAATTGATACCAATCCTGAAATTCCATTTGTCTTTTTAACGGCTAAACAACTCAAAGAAGATAAAATAAAGGGATTGCAACTCGGAGCTGATGATTATATCATCAAGCCATTCGAAGCCGATGAATTAGTTTTGCGATTGAACAATATCCTTAAAAGAGGTGCTCAAAAAATTACACATCAAAACACCAATGAAGAAGTCTGTATAGGCCAATATATTTTCAATCCGAACCGTCTGGAACTGAAATTAAGCAACCATATACAAAGATTAACACAAAAAGAAGCTACATTAATTTTTTACTTATTTAAAAACAAAAATCAACTCATCAAAAGAACTAGAATCTTAGAAGAGATATGGGGTAACGATGATTTTTTTTCAGGTAGAAGTATGGATGTTTTTATAAGCCGTTTACGAAAATATTTTTCCAACGACGATAAAATAACCATAGAAAGCATACGGAATATTGGCTTAGAATTTAAAATTAAAGAGTAATTTCAATTCTCTTAAAATTTATTGCTATCCTAAATTAAGTCGTCGGTTGGTATTTTCTAAAGCCTTTCTATTTTTATAATCAATCCAAGCCTGACCTTTCCATTTTCGCATCAATACATCAAAATGACGCATAATAACTAAGTTATAACCTGCTTTGGCTAAACTGCTCAATCGCATTGGAAAAGCACGTAAACTCATCGAAAAACCTGGAGTTACATAACGCATATAATGCCAATACCCTTCGGGCATATACAACATTTCACCGTGTTTTAAATTACACACTAATCCTTTTGCTTTTAGCAACGCAGGAAATTTTTCGAAATCAGGATTGTCAAAATCGATATCTTCTCTCGAAATTAAGGAATGAGGTACTTTATATAGGTAAGGTGTTTGCTCTGGATCAAACAAAATACATTGTTTTTCACCATGAAAATGAAAGTGTAATATATTCGAATAATCAATATCATAGTGAATAAAAACCTTGGCATTTTCACCACCAAAAAATAACATCGGTAATTGTTTAATCAACTTCAAACCAATATTAGGCCATTTGAAATCATCTCTCAACAATGGCACTTCTTTCATCAAGTTGTATAAAAAAATGCGGTAATTAGTCGGCTCTTTTTGAAGTAAATCAATGTAGTCACTCATTTTCATTTTCGCATGAGCTTCATTGAATCCGTCTTTATGGGATACCGGACGGTCATCGTACAACGGCACGATTTTTTCGCCCGCAACGGCTTTAATATATTCCAAATTCCATTTTTGGTAGGCTGGCCAATCTTCTGTTAGCTGCTCCACTACAACGGGTTTTTGTTTTTTTACGTAATTCTTATAAAAATCGTCTTTGGAAATGGTTTTAACTCTGGGAATCTCAACTAAATTCAATTTCATATTTCAATACAATAAATTCGAATATACAAAAAAAATGCAGACCTGTAAGCCGGATTCTGTATCTCGTCTTTAAAAAACGAAACCCTTATCATTTATCTAGATCATACATTACTGCATGACTCAAGCTGCCTACCCTTCAGCAACGGACGAGTAGCCCTTAAATGCTGATATACTTGGCATTTCACCGCATAGAGTTTACCTGGTTTCACTACAGCATTACCTGTACATACTTTCTGTTGCACTTGTCCTCGCCTTTCAACGGGCGGGCGTTACCCGCTATGCTACTCTGTGGTGTCCGGACTTTCCTCCCTCCCGTTAAACGAGACGACGATAAGGCGGTCTGCTCGGCAAAAATAGTTTTTTTTCGCTCCTAATCCTACCTTAGTAAGTATTTTCGTAGATTGCAACAACTATTTATTACTATGAAAAATCTCCTACTACTGTTCTTCCTTTTCATTAGCCTTATTAACAACGCTTAAAAGAAAGAAGAGTATGAAAAATTCGTGGACTCCATGACCCAAATCGGGCAAAGAGAAAAACTGTTTCCGCATTTTCAAAAAAAACTGACTCAAAATCCAAAGAACGAACTAGCAACAAGAATGCTCGCGTATTTACATCTTGAAAACAAAGAGTTCGATATCGCTGAAAAATACTACCGAAAAGCGATTACCATCAATCCCAAATGTGGCGTTTGCTATACTAATATGGGGCAGATATATTCACATAAGAATGATAACACCAAAGCTTCAGAATACTTCGATAAAGGAATTCTCAATGAACCAAACAATCCATTTCTGTATAGTAACAGAGCCCAATTCAGATTTTATATTAACGATAAAATCGGAGCCTTGAATGATTATAACAAATCAATAACATTAGGTCCTAACAATGCTGCCTTATATGTGGCAAGAGCTAAATTCAACACAAAAGAAAATTATTTGACGCTGGCTTTGATTGATTATAATAAAGCTATCGAACTAGAACCAAACAATGAGGCACATTATCTGGGAAGATACGAAATCTTCTTCAATCAGATGAAAAACAAAGAATCTTTCAAAGACATTAATAAAGCCATCGAATTAAACCCTAAACAGGAATCTTCCTATACCGCGAGAGGTACACTTTATTTCTATATGGGTGATTTTAATAAGGCCTATCAAGATTATTCCAAAGCAATAGAATTGCTCCCAAACGGTTACTTTGCATACTATAATCGATCTAAAGTCAAATACAAACTGGAAGACATGAACGGTTCTTGCGATGATTTATCCAAAGCCTTACAACTTATAAAGGAATACGAACCTGAAAATGAATTAATAAAAGAATTGGAAGGTGCAATCGCTAATTACTGTGACGATAGTAAACCCAGCTACTTTTACCAACGTGGAATTGCTTACTATAACTTAGGTAAATTCGATGACGCAGTTACCATATATACTAAAGGATTGGAGCAATTCCCAACAAATGCCATGTGCCTTTCTTTCAGGGGAAATGCCTATTACGAATCTAAAAATTATGAAAAAGCAATAGCCGATTACAATGCTTCAAATAACAACAGAGAGAATCTAATTGCTGATATTGAACAAAACAAGAACAACACGGGTTTAAAAGAATCGCCTGTACAACAATATGCTGATGGGTTTGTTGCAACAAATAACTTGAGTGCTGCACAATCGTATTTCGCTTTGGGAAAATTTGATGAAGCGCTTGCAGAAATTGAAAAAGGGATAAAAATAGCACCCGATCTTAAGGAATTCGGACTCGAAAACTACTACAATGTAAGAGGAACTATCTATATGGAACTAGGTGATTATCCAAAAGCAATTGCCGATTTTGATAAATGCCTTCAATTAAAAATGTCATTACCAGTAGTGTCGGTAAATCGCGCTATCGCCAAATTAAATCTTAAAAAAGGGTATAAAGTAACTAGCCAACACATTAGTGGCGGATACAACGGCAAATTATTCAACGTCAACTGGAATTTACCCTTAAAAGTGAAAGTGGAAAGCTCCAACGCTAACCTGGTATCGGCTTTATTGGATTGCAATCAAGCCATCAAAGAAGATCCAAATTTAGGATATGCCTACTATGTTCGAGGTGAAATTAAACGCCTTTTGAATTATGATGATTATTGTGCCGACTTGAAGAAAGCCAAAAGCTTAGATTATCCAATCAATCCGCTTCTTATGGATTTCTGTAAA
Source organism: Flavobacterium sp. MAHUQ-57 (assembly GCF_051908335.1). Classification (NCBI taxonomy): domain Bacteria; kingdom Pseudomonadati; phylum Bacteroidota; class Flavobacteriia; order Flavobacteriales; family Flavobacteriaceae; genus Flavobacterium; species Flavobacterium sp. MAHUQ-57. Next base: position 619,989 of record NZ_JBPZTE010000006.1, read on the forward strand.
TAGAATAGGTTTTGAAGTCTAAATCTTAAAATAGTTTCATCCAAAAAAAACAATAAAAGAACACCCCTATTCCAAAACCAATTCGTTATTGTTATTGTATTGATTGTAAACACTTTATTGTTAATAGTTTTAACAACTATTTTCATCAGAAAAAAATAGAAAATCGTAACTTTATAATCCATACTTATTCTAATTAGCACTATGGCACACACATATAATTATGCAAACGTAATGGTAGCGTTGCAGGAGTTGAAAGAATTGGGTTTTAGTACCGATTTTAATATCGACAATAGCGAATTTAAATCTGCACCTCACAACTTTGAAATTGTACATATTTATCGTCATGAAGGCGATTCCAGTGCTGATGACGAAGCAATCGTATATGGTATTTGTTCTAAAAGCGGAAAATTAAAAGGCGTATTTGTCTCCGGATTCTCTGCCAACTCCGAATGTGAATCGGCCCGATTCCTCAAAGGTCTTACCATTAAAGCTAGAAAAGGCGGCTTGTAATCCTTCTCCAAAAACTAACAAATTAAGATTTCTTCCATCAACCAAAAGAAAACTAGCTCCTGACAAATAGAAACTTCCTTCTGTCAAGTTGGAATGCGCTCCTGTCAAATGAAATCTTCTCCCTGTCAAGTTGGAACTCCTTCCTGTCAAATGGAAACTTGCTTCTGTCAAGTTGGAATTCACTCCTGTCAAATGAAATCTTCTTCCTGTCAAATAGAAACTCCTTCCTGTCAAATAGAAACTTGCTTCTGTCAAGTTGGAATTCGCTCCTGTCAAATGAAATCTTCTTCCTGTCAAATAGAATCTTCCTCCTGTCAAGATGGAACTCCTTCCTGTCAAAAGACATTTTGCTTTGGCACCGAGCCTTCTTGATCTGTACTGTAGGCTACTCTTACCCTACTAAGAGCTAAAGACTAAGAACTAAGGACTTTACTTTTTCTCTTTCCGATTTTCTACTTTTAATAGAAGACATTCAACTCCAAAACATTTTAATATTTAAATTTTAAAACTATATTTGCTATCCAATAAAAGCTATGGAACAATTCATCGTATCAGCCCGTAAGTACCGTCCACAAACATTTAAAGATGTTGTTGGACAACAAGCTATTACGAACACTTTATTGAATGCTATTGAAAACAATCACTTAGCACAAGCTTTATTATTCACAGGACCTCGTGGTGTTGGAAAAACAACCTGCGCCCGAATTTTGGCCCGAAAAATCAACCAGGAAGGTTACGACGATCCCAATGAAGATTTCGCATTCAACGTATTCGAATTGGATGCCGCTTCGAACAACTCGGTAGATGACATCCGTAATTTGATCGATCAGGTTCGTATCCCACCACAAACCGGAAAATACAAAGTATATATTATAGATGAGGTGCACATGTTGTCTCAGGCTGCATTCAATGCTTTTCTAAAAACATTGGAAGAACCGCCTCGTCATGCTATATTCATTCTGGCAACTACCGAAAAACATAAAATCATTCCAACGATTTTATCACGTTGTCAGATATTCGATTTCAAAAGAATTACCGTTAAAGATGCTAAAGAACATCTAGCCGACGTAGCACAAAGTCAAGGTGTGGTTTTTGAAGACGATGCGTTGCATATCATTGCTCAAAAAGCAGATGGTGCGATGCGTGATGCGTTATCTATTTTTGACCGCGTGGTTTCGTATTGCGGAAATAACTTAACCCGTGCCGCTGTTACCGAAAACCTAAATGTACTTGATTTTGAATACTACATTAAAGTAACCGACTTAATTCTGGAGAATAAAATCCCTGAATTATTACTGGCATACAACGATATTTTAGCCAAAGGCTTTGATGGTCACCATTTTATTGCTGGTTTAGCATCCCACTTCAGAGATTTATTGGTTTGCAAAAACCCTGCAACTTTAGTGCTTCTCGAAGCCGGTGAACATGCACAAAAATTATACGGTGAACAAGCACAGAAAGCATCACAAGATTTCTTATTGCAAGGAATAGATTTAGCCAACGATTGTGATTTAAAATATAAAGTCTCACAAAACCAACGACTATTGGTTGAACTTTGTCTGATGCAATTGGCCTCTATCACTTTCGATGGAGAAAAAAAAAAGCTAAGTCCTTTATAATTCCACCAACCTATTATAGAAATTCCGGTTATTCTATTGTAGAAGTTCAACAACCCAAAACGGATATTCCAAAAAGCGTTGAGGTTGTCGAACCTGCAAAAGAAAAGATTCCACAACAAACCGAAATTGTTCCTGAACCTACAAACAGCGTTCCTGAAGTTCAAGAAACAAAACCGGTAGAAGAAAACCAACCGGTAACAACTGGACCAAGAGTTTCAGCGCTTTCCCTTTCAAGTATACGTGTAAAAAAAGAATTGGAAGCACAATTGAATACGGTTCAAAGACATCATGACGATCTTCCCACTGAACCTTTCACCGAAACTCAAATGCAGGAGCAATGGATTAAATATGCCCAGCGTTTAGGAAACAAAGGCTATAAAATTGTGGAGTCACTTTTATTGATCAATGATCCTAAACTGGAAGGAGAAACGATTATACATGAGCTTCCAAATGAAAGTTCTAAAATCGATTTTGAAGGTGAAAAACACGATTTACTAGGTTACTTACGTGGAAAATTACACAACCATAACATTACGATTGAAATCAAAATCAACGAAGGAATCGAAATCAAAAAAGCATTTACAACTCAAGAAAAATACGATCGCTTGAACGAAATGAATCCTGCTTTGGATTTACTCCGTAAAACATTTGATTTGGATATTTAATAATCTGATAGAAAATAAGTTAGAAAACTATATCTTATCATAATACATTGCCTTCACAATTCCATCTGACAAACCAATCTTAGGAACATAAATTTTGTTGGCTCCACTCCATTTCATTGCATTCAGATAAATTCGTAAAGCATGAATAATGACATCGGCACGGTCTGTATTCAAAGCCAATTCGGCAATACGTTGCTCGTATGTCAATGAATTTAGATATTGGTATTGTGTATTCAGATAAATGTAAGACAACGGTTTGTCTTGCATTTTTCCTGATAATTTGAAAATTTTATTGATATTCCCACCTGAACCGATGAGCGTTATATCATCATAATCCGCTGTGTGGGTTTTAATCCACTTTTCAATTTCAACCCAAACCACTTCATTCACCATATCATTAAGCAAACGAACAGTACCATTTTTGAACGATTTGGAAGCAATCATTTTTCCTTGTGAGAACAATGAAAATTCTGTACTACCACCACCAACATCGACATACAAATAGGTTGCGTCGGTTCGAATGAAATGGTGCAAATCCGAAGCTGCAATTATAGCTGCTTCTTTTTTACCATCAATAATATCGATTTTAATATCTGCTTTTTTCTTAATATAGTCTGCTACTTCCTTTCCATTGTAGGCTTCACGCATGGCAGAAGTTGCACAAGCCATATACCGTTCTACTTTATAAACACCCATTAACAGTTTGTACGCCTTCATAGCATCTACCATGCGACTGATATTTTCTTCAGAAATTTCACCTACGGTAAAAGCATCCTGTCCCAAACGTATCGGCACACGAAACAACGCACTCTTATTGAATTGCGGTTCTTTTCCTTCCTGTTCAACAATATTCATTACAAGCAAGCGCATGGCATTGGAACCAATATCAATTGCGGCATATTTTTTAATCGTAATCATCCTTAAAGGCAAATTTTGGCTAGGCCAAATAAAATAAATTATACTTTTTCGGTTACTACTTCGATCTTATCACGGTAGTATTTATAGGTTTCTTGTTGTGCTCTGAATATAGGATTATCACCTCTCATTCTGTATTTGTTATCTAACTTTTCAGAATGGAATCGGGCTTTTACATTTCCTTTCCATCCAATTTCGAAAGTTTCAATCAACTCCTTCTTGATATTCTCATCATAAATGGGACAAGTCACTTCAACTCTAGCATCCAGATTTCGGGTCATAAAATCGGCCGAAGAGATATATACCTCCGGATTACCGTCATTACCAAAAATATAGATTCGTGAATGCTCCAAATAGGCATCCACAATAGAAATCGCCTCAATATTCTCACTCATACCTTTCACACCTGGAATTAATGAGCAAATACCTCGAACCACCAATTGAATTTTGACTCCTGCCCTGCTGGCTTCGTACAATTTATCAATCATCTTCGTATCGGACAAACTGTTCATTTTCAATTTAATGTAAGCTTGGCGCCCTAGAGTTGCATTCAATATTTCTCTATCAATAAATTTAATGAACTTTGAACGTGTATAATGTGGTGAAACGATTAAATGTTTGTAACGGTGTACTCTATAATTGATTTGGAAAAACTCAAACACTTTTGCAGCATCTTTCAAAATCTGTTGATGCGCCGTTAATAAGGTAACATCTGTATAGACTTTTGCTGTAGCTTCATTGAAATTACCCGTCGAAATGAATCCGTAACGTTTTAATTTACCATGTTCATCAATTCGATCGATGTAACATAATTTACAATGCACCTTCAATCCCTTCACACCGAAAATCAATTCAATTCCTTCGGTTTGCATCATTTCTGCATATGAAATGTTACTGGCCTCATCAAAACGCGCCTGTAATTCAATTTGCACGGTTACTTTTTTACCATTCTTTGCTGCATTAATCAAAGAACTGATGATCTGAGAGTTTTTTGATAAACGGTATAATGTAATTTTAATTGCTGTTACATGTGGATCCAAAGCTGCTTCACGCAAAAACTTAATGATATACGCATAGGATTGATACGGTGTATTAATTAAAAAATCTCTTTTTTCAATCATTTTTAAAATACTTCCTTCCATTCCTAATCCCACAACCGGTAATGGCGTATTGACTTTATTCAATAAATCATAGCGTCCCAGATTAGGAAAATCCATATAATCCCGGCGGTTATGATAACGACCTCCCGGTATTATACTGTCTTTGGAATCAATACCCATATTTCTCAGGAAGAACTTAAGGGTATCTTTATCGATTGACTGGTCATACACAAATCGTACAGGTTCCCCTAAACGTCTGTCTTTAACACTAGATGAAATTTTTTCAATAAAACTTTTATGCAATTCGCTATCCAACTCCAACTGAGCATCGCGTGTGATTTTAATCATGTGTGCCGAGATACTTTCATAATCGAAAATATTGAAAATCGAATGTAAATTATAACGAATCACATCATCCAATAATATAATGTATTGCTTGTCTGAATTCGATGGTAATACAACAAAACGATTGATTTCCTTTGGGATCTCAATTACAGCATAGCGTACATCTTTCTTGATTTTGATTTTTTCCAAAATCGAGGATGATTCTTTAGGTTTCATGACCAACTTGATTGCCAAATAACCAGAAGTATCTTTTAACAATGGAAACTCTTCCAAATCATTCAAGATGATTGTCACTAATTCGGGACTGACTTTTTGAATAAAGAAATCTCGTAAAAAATTTTCCTGTTCTTTATTGATTTCGGTTTCGTTAATGATGAAAATACCTTCTTTTTCAAGTTCTTTTTCAATAACACTCAAAATACGTAAGCTTTCCGATTGTTGTTCGATAACCGTTTCGGTAATGTCTTTGATTAAATCTTGTGGAGTGGTATCTCCAATAATTTTATCGCTTTTTTCACCTGAAATACTTAAACGTCGGATAGCTGCATAACGCACTCTGAAAAATTCATCCAAATTATTCGAAAAGATACCTAAAAAACGTAATCGGTCTAGTAAAGGAACTCTTTCATCTGCTGCTTCTTGTAATACTCTAAAATTGAAGGCTAACCAGCTCTTCTCACGATCAATGTATCTGTTTTCGATGGCTTGCATTTAATCTATATCTCTTTCGGAAAAATATATTTAATAACTTTTCCTTTGTTAATGTTTTCCCAAAAAACCTCTTCAAATTGTAAGTATACAAAACCCGAAGTAGGAACATTCTCAATGTATTTATCACCAAATTTATTGACAAAATTTGTAATAGCCTCATTATGTCCAAAAAGAATTAGACTCTGCACTGAATTTTCACATTTTTTTATCTCTTTCTCCAGTTGTGCTTCATCAAAAGTGTACAATTTTTCTTTAAAAATTATTTTTTCGCTGTCCAAACCGGCTTTTTTACAGAAAAGATAGGCGGTATCGGTTGCTCGAACTGCTGTACTGCACCAAATAGTAAGATCATTGGGTAGGAAAACTTGGGCAGAACTTCCAATTTTTTGAATATCCGTGGTTCCTCTTTCTGCTAATGGTCTTTTTTTATCATCCAATCCAAAATCCCAACTTGATTTCGCATGTCTAACTAAAATTAGTGATTTCATAGTCTAACGGTATTTAATTATTTTGGTAGTACCCTGATTTTCCAAATGTTAAGTAAATTACAAAAAAATTGTTAATTCAAAGGAAATATTGGTTACTTCATCGAAAATGCCCCTGTAAAGAATTTCCGTAAGAAATATTATTTTACATTTGAATCAGGAAAATACCCAAAGGTTTTCCTCTTAAAGAAGAATAAACAAAAAATACCACTTCAATGTTTGTTCTCCAACTTAAAAGAATAAGTTAAAATACCACTTCAGAATTTATTCTAAACCGATGTAGAAACCATTAAAATTTAGTGGCTTGTTCTATTCGTCGTTATCGCTTTTGCAATTACGGCCGAATTCCTGTCTCTTTTATTTTAACTAAAACTTTTAGCGTATGGAAAGTAGTAATACTCTAATGTTACCGGGAAGAAGTCTGCTCAAAGTGATCCTAACACTTGTAGTGTCACTTTATGCAAATTTATCATTCTCGCAACAGCTTGACTTAAGAACCTGCGGTTATAATTGTACTTCCAACAATTATACGCTGACAGATGTATTCCTAAGCCTTACCGATGTATATGGTGTGCCTATTACAAACACCACTTGTACCATCGGAAATGTTCAACAAGTATATATTTTGTTGAATTATACTTCAAATGCAAACTCCAACATTTATTACACTCGCTTCTTTGCCGATTTGTCTATTGATGGTGTTGTCACTCCTTTGAATGTTTTATTGAACAATAACGGAACGATTGCGCCTGGTGCCGGTCAAGTACATCTGTATGGTCCGTTTAACTGGACTTGTGGTCAGGAATTACTATTAAACAATATTCTTGTAGCATGGAGAACCAGTGCGAATCAAGACCCAGGTCCAAACTATACTTGTAACAGTTATAGCAATTCTCAATGTGACTTTTCTCCAAATATGGTTATATCTAAACCATTAGCGGTACAATTTACATATACAGGATGTACCAATGGAAATCAATCGACTATTCAGTTTACATCAACAACCAATGGAGGTATTCCTCCGTATAGTTATGCATGGGATTTCGATAATAACGGAACAACTGATTCTACTATTGCAAATCCATCACACACTTATAGTTTACCAGGAAATTACACTGCAAAATTAACCGTAACCGACTCGCAAGGTCTCGTTAATTCCTATATGGTTCCGATTGTTTTTCCTTCTGAGATTATACTCTCAGCCAATATCACCAATCTTAGTTGTTCCGGTGGAAATACAGGAGCAATTGATCTTTCAGTTTCAGGAGGAACTGCTCCTTACACTTACTTATGGAGTAACGGCAGTACGAATCAAGATATATCCAATTTGACAGCCGGTAGCTACACTGTGACTGTAAAAGATGCTTTGAACTGTAGTAAATCAGCTACTTATGTTATAGCTGGTGGAGATACCGTACCGCCTGTAGTAACTGCTCCAAACGGCATTACTTTAGAAGGTTGTAATGAAAGTGCAATTACTGATTTACCGTTTAGTGATACTGAAGTAGTAATTACTTTAGCACAATTACAAGCTTTAGGTGGAAACGCAACCGATAATTCAGGTGGAAGTCTAATAATTAGCTATATAGATGTAAAATCTGGCAGCTGTCCTATTGTGGTTACCAGAACTTTCTATGCGAAAGATGCTTGTAACAATGTAGGTTCGGATGTTCAAATCATTAACATAGAGGATACCATTGCTCCTTCGTTACCCGCTGTGTTACCACAAAACATAACTGTTTCTTGTGATAATGTACCAGCCAATTCGAGTTTAACTGCTAATGACAACTGTAGTGGTGCAATTACAGTACAAGGAGTAGATACCACTTCTAGTACCGCCTGTTCAAGCCAATATAGTATCAGCAGAAAATGGACTTTTAACGATGCTTGTGGAAATACGTCTTCACATACACAAATTATTACTGTTCAAGATACTACAAAACCCGTATTCAACGGTCAACTTCCTGGCGATGTAACGGTACAATGTGATAACGTTCCGGCTCCAGTTGTATTGACTGCTTCCGATAATTGTGACAACAGTGTACAAGTCGTATACTCTGAAACTTTTGCAGGACAAGACGATGCGTGTTCAGCCAATTACACGATCACCAGAAACTGGTCGGTAACCGATTGTGCCGGTAACAACGAGCAACACACACAAATCGTTACTGTTCAAGATACTACAAAACCCGTATTCAACGGTCAACTTCCTGGCGATGTAACGGTACAATGTGACAACGTTCCGGCTCCAGCTGTATTGACTGCTTCCGATAATTGTGACAACAGTGTACAAGTCGTATACTCTGAAACTTTCGCAGGACAAGACGATGCGTGTTCAGCCAATTACACTATCACCAGAAACTGGTCGGTAACCGATTGTGCCGGTAACAACGAGCAACACACACAAATCGTAACTGTTCAAGATACTACAAAACCCGTATTCAACGGTCAACTTCCTAGCGATGTAACGGTACAATGTGACAGCGTTCCCGCTCCAGCTGTATTGACTGCTTCCGATAATTGTGACAACAATGTACAAGTCGTATACTCTGAAACTTTTGCAGGACAAAACGATGCGTGTTCAGCCAATTACACTATCACCAGAAACTGGTCGGTAACCGATTGTGCCGGTAACAACGAGCAACACACACAAATCGTAACTGTTCAAGATACTACAAAACCCGTATTCAACGGTCAACTTCCTGGAGATGTAACGGTACAATGTGACAGCGTTCCCGCTCCAGCTGTATTGACTGCTTCCGATAATTGTGACAACAGTGTACAAGTCGTATACTCTGAAACTTTCGCAGGACAAGATGATGCATGTTCAGCCAATTACACGATCACCAGAAACTGGTCGGTAACCGATTGTGCTGGTAACAACGAGCAACACACACAAATCGTAACTGTTCAAGATACTACAAAACCAGTATTCAACGGTCAACTTCCTGGCGATGTAACGGTACAATGTGACAACGTTCCGGCTCCAGCTGTATTGACTGCTTCCGATAATTGTGACAACAGTGTACAAGTCGTATACTCTGAAACTTTTGCAGGACAAGATGATGCATGTTCAGCCAATTACACGATCACCAGAAACTGGTCGGTAACCGATTGTGCCGGTAACAACGAGCAACACACACAAATCGTAACTGTTGAGGATACTACAAAACCCGTATTCAACGGTCAACTTCCTGGCGATGTAACGGTACAATGTGATAACGTTCCGGCTCCATCTGTATTGACTGCTTCCGATAATTGTGACAACAGTGTACAAGTCGTATACTCTGAAACTTTTGCAGGACAAGACGATGCGTGTTCAGCCAATTACACTATCACCAGAAACTGGTCGGTAACCGATTGTGCTGGTAACAACGAGCAACACACACAAATCGTAACTGTTGAGGATACTACAAAACCCGTATTCAACGGTCAACTTCCTGGAGATGTAACGGTACAATGTGATAACGTTCCGGCTCCAGCTGTATTGACTGCTTCCGATAATTGTGACAACAATGTACAAATTGTGTACAATGAAGAAAGACGTAACAACGAAGGAAATTGTTTATCTAACTATACATTAATTAGAACATGGACAGCTACGGATTGTGCTGGAAATGCTATTTCACATTCGCAAACGATTCAAGTTCAAGACACAATTGCACCAATTCCAAATGTGGAAATTCCGCCTGTACTTAACGTGAATTGTGGAGCTATACCTCCTGTTCCAGAAATTATATTCAATGATAATTGTTCTACTAATGTTTCTGTAGTTTATACAGAAGCAACAACTGATCAAAGTGAATATGGTTACGTTATCATACGAAATTGGGTTGCAACAGATCAATGTGGAAACAGAGCTGAGTTCAATCAAGTAATTAACGTAACAATTGACCAACCGTTTTCCTATGTTACCGGTTCAGTTTGTAATGGTGATGCTCCTATCGATTTATTCACTTTCTTACCTCAAGGAACCGAAACAACAGGTGTTTGGGTAGATGTTAATAATACCGGTGGTTTAACTGGCAGCATTCTTAATCCATCAGGAATTAACGAAGGTTTCTATGTTTACAGATACACAATTTCAGATGGGCCATGTCCTAGAATCATAGAAGTATACATGACTATTGACGATGATTGTGAGGTATTACCATGTACAATCAACGATTTGAAAATCTCTAAAGTGGTAACTCCTGGAGATGACGGTCACAATGATTACTTCAGAATAACTGGACTTGAGACATGTGGTTTCACATATGATGTCAAAATTTTCAATCGTTGGGGTGCTTTACTCTATGAAAATCGTAATTATCAAAATGATTGGAGTGGAATTGCGAATCAAGCTATTTCTAGCAGCAATTTGCCTGCAGGTACTTACTATTATGTGGTTAACATTGTGAATAGCGGATTTGACATATTCAATGGATATTTTTATTTAGGAACCAAAAACTAATCACCATATGAAACGTATAGTAATAACCTTAGTAATAGGTGTAGTAACGTTCTGTGCCAATGCACAACAAACACCACAATTTACCCAATATATGTACAATACGATTTCTGTTAATCCAGGATATGCAGGAAGCCGTGAAGCTTTAACCATTGTAGGACTACACAGAAGTCAATGGGTAGGTATGGACGGAGGTCCAACCACACAAACGTTCTCTATTCATTCTCCATTGAGAAATGAAAAAGTAGGTGTCGGGTTTTCATTTATAAATGATAAACTGGGCTATGAAAATTTCAATTATTTGTATGCCGATTTCTCGTATACTATTAACCTTTCGCAAGAAACCAAAATGGCTTTTGGGGTAAAAGGAGGATTTAGTTATTATAGTATTGACGAAGCACTATTCAATGATCCAGACGTTTATAACGATCCTTATTTTCAGGAAAAACTAAATCGATGGACACCTAATATCGGAGCTGGAATCTATGTTCATCAACCAAGATGGTATATCGGTGTTTCATCGCCTAAACTTATCGAAAACGATTACAACAAATTAGGAAGTTATGTTTCTTTTGAACAAATACACTTTTACACTATAGCCGGGTATGTTTTTGACTTGAATGACAGTGGAAGTGTTAAAATGCGTCCGACAGGACTGGTGAAACTTACAAAAGGTTCACCAGCCTCTTACGACGCGACGCTTTCCTTCTTATTCAACGATAAACTCTGGATAGGTGGTTCGTACCGATTTGAAGATTCTGCAGGAGCTTTGGTTAGTTTCCAATTATCTAAACAATTGACAATTGGATATGCCTATGATTATCCGATGTCTGATTTGAAGCCATATACTTCGGGGTCACATGAAATCATGTTAATGTTTGACTTCAAATTTGATAAGTCAAAATACAAATCACCTCGTTATTTCTAACCTAATAGACTGAATTATGAAAAAAGTTATACAAATATTCGTAGTCGTTCTACTTTTAGGATGTATCCCTTCAGCTTCAGCTCAATTTGGGAAACAGAAAAAAGCAGATGCCCTCTATAACAGTTTTTCTTACGTAAAAGCGATAGATGTTTACAAAGAGATGTTAGCTAACAATTACAACGCTGAATATGCCAAAAGAAGATTAGGTGATTGTTATTCGATGCTTCGTGATCCACAAAATGCATCATTGTATTATGGAGATGCGGTCAAACAATCTAATATTGACCCGGAATATTATTTAAAATATGCATTGGCCTTACGTGCTTTAAAAAAATACGATGAGTCTGAGGTTTGGTTAAATAAATACAAAGAAACCGGTGTGGTCGATTCGAGAACACAGCGTATCATTGAAGATAAAAATTTCATTACTAACATTTATGGTCTTAAACAACAGTATTTTTCTAAACCTGTTACTTTTAACTCAGCATTGAGTGATTTTGGTGCCGTTGAAAAAAATGGTGTTGTAACATTTGCTTCCAGTAGAGACAAAGGCGTTGGAATTAAACGGACCTATTCTTGGAACCAACAACCCTTCCTTGATTTGTTTACCACAAAGAAAGAGGGTGAAAAATATCTTGATCCCAAAAAAGTAGAAGGTGATGTGAATACACGTTTTCACGAAGGACAGGTTTCAGTATCCAAAGATGGTAAGACCATGTATTTTACGCGTAATAATTTCAATGCAGGTAAAAAAGCAACTGATGCAAGTGGTACCAATAATCTCAAAATTTATCGAGCGACTTTAAACGATCAAGGCAAATGGGGTAATATCAAAGAATTGCCTTTCAATTCCAATAATTATTCGGTAGGACACCCTAGTTTATCAGCCGATGGTAGTACTTTGTACTTTGCTTCCGATATGCCTGGTGGAAAAGGAAAATCCGACCTCTATAAAGTGAGTGTAAACGGCGATAATTTCGGTACCCCGGTTAATTTGGGAGACAAAATTAATACCGAAGGAAATGAGTTGTTCCCTTTTGTTCATAATGACGGAAACTTATTTTTCTCTTCTGATGGTTTACAAGGATTGGGACAATTGGATATTTTTACCACTGTGAATGATCAGGAGGGTACTATTCAAGAAATTATCAACCTTGGGGTACCTGTTAATTCTCCTATGGATGATTTCTCGTTTTTCTTGAATGAAAGCGGTGAAACAGGATTCATCTCTTCCAACCGTGAAGGTGGTATTGGGGATGATGACATCTACGGCTTTGATAAAGTGCCTTTGTTTTATATCAAAGGAACTGTTACCGATGCCATTAATAAGCAACCTATAAAAGATGCTAAAATTGTTATTAAAGACAAAGACGGTAACCAAATTGCCGATTTAGTTACAGACGATAAAGGCGAATACAGCATCAATGTAGATAGAGAAACCACGTACACTGTTGAGGCATCACATCCGAAATACCAGCCGGAGCCTTCTAAAATCGCAGACACCCACAACTCAAAGGGCAAGACTTTCGTTGTGGTTGACTTCGAATTGGACCCCGTGCCGGATGTTGATGTTCTTGCCGGTGTGAATATTGAAAACATTTATTTTGATTTTGACAAGTATAGTATACGTCAGGATGCGAAAACCGAATTGAACAAAGTAGCCGATTTAATGTTACTGACTTATCCACAAATGGCTATTGAAATAGGTTCCCATACGGACAGCCGCGGTAGTTTCAAATACAATGAAGCGCTGGGTATCCGAAGAGCAAATTCAACTCATGATTACTTAGTATCTAGAGGAGTTGATCCGAAGCGAATAAAAAAATATGAAGGTTTTGGTGAATACAATTTAGTGAATGATTGTAAAGATGGTGTTGATTGTACGGAAGATGCACACCAATTGAACAGACGTTCCGTGTTCACTGTATTGAAAATGCAATAAATTTCATACGCTTATTGCATTGAAAACCTTTCAACTACTCTTGGTTGAAAGGTTTTCTTTTTTATGAGCAGTTATAATTTGAACAATCATTTTGTGTAGTACAGAAGGCTCAAAGGGTTTAATCATTACCCCGTTCATTCCTGAATTAATGATATCCTCATTGATTTCCTGTTTGTCAAAAGCGGTTAAAGCAATCACAGGAACATCTATTTGCTGCGATCGAATTAGTTTAGTGGTTTCAAAACCATTCATTTGAGGCATATTGATATCCATTAAGACCACATCAAATGCATGCTGTTGCAATTGTGCAATCGCTTCTGCCCCACTTTCGACAATAACGGTTTCAAATCCGAAATTGCTTAAAATTCTTTCGGTAACGACTTGATTGATTTTGTTGTCTTCTACTAACAACACCTTCATACCATTATTTTGGGCGCTGTGTAATGTATCTACCACCCCAGGGAAAGCATCCGGTGAGAACTGCGCATCGTAATCAAACTTCAAAGTGAAAGCTATTTTAGTTCCTATGTTTTCTTCGCTTTCCAAATTGATTTCACCTCCAAATAACTCCACTAATTTTTTTACGATAGGTAAACCTAAACCAGTTCCCTGATAATCGTCCTCTCTACGTTCAATCTGAACAAACTCTTCAAATATTTTATCGTGATCTTCCTTTGAAATTCCGATACCATTATCAATCACTTCGAATTGTAGACGACAGGTTGTAGAATCTTTTTCCAGTGCATTTACCACAACCTCAACCTTACCATTCTCTGTAAATTTAAGAGAGTTGCTAATTAAATTCATGAAAATTTGTGACAACCTTATCTTATCACTGATGATATATTGCGGTACCGAATCATCAATCGTAACCACTATTTCATTACGATTTTTCTGTGCTATCATCTGTAAGCTGTTTTTGATAGAATCCAATTCATAGCGTAAATCGAAAGGTAGATTCTCCAGGATGATTTTCTTTTCCGTAATCTTATTCATTTGCAGAATATCGTTCACCAAAGACAAGAGGTATTTTGCTGAAAACTTTAACGAACTCAAGTATTTGCTTTTGTTCAGTTCAGGATATTCTTCCGAAATGATATCGGTAATACCGATAACACCATACAAAGGCGTTCGTAATTCATGGGTTATGGTAGTTACAAACTGCGATTTCAATTGGTTGACTTCTTCGGCTTTATTTTTTGCCTCTTCCAATTCATGATTGGCTTGTTCCAATTCACGGTAATTCTTCTTACGCAATTTATTATTTCGGAATAAATTAAAGGCGAAAGCAATCAATATGGTGATACTTACCAAACATAAAATAATTATAATCCAGGTTTGTTGCAAACTTTTCTCTTTACGAAGCTTCTCACCTTCTATAAAATCGATTTGTCTTTTGTATTCGTCAATTTCCAATTTATTTTCATAAGCTCTTACCTTTTCGGTACGATCTGCATTGTAAATTTCTTCTTTGAGTTTATTATTCAAATCCAGGTAATGATATGCCTTTTGGTAGTTTTTATTCTTCAAATAGTGTAGTGAAAAATCACTGTATACCTCAGCCAAATAGGAATCCAGTAAATTGGTCTTTTCATGTTCTCCAAAAGAAATTGCTTTATGGAAACTGGCTTCCGCTTCTTGGTTTTTACCTTTGGCACTTAAATACGAACCCAACTGAGAATAATAGGTAATTCGGGCTTCTACTTCATTGTGTTGTCCCAAATTTCGTTCTGCTTTTTGTAAAAAGGGTAAACCTTCATCATACAAATCCTCAGAAAAATAAGCACCCGCTATGTTCAAAGAGTTGTACGTAATCTGTATTGGATCTTTGGTTTTCTCGGTGTAGATTAATCCTTTTTTATAATATTCTATTCCCTTTTCAAAGTCATTTTCATAGTACGAATAAAGCGCACCAAGATTATTGTACACCCAATCTTTTATGGTATCATTAGTGGTTAGATTGGCATATTGAAGCGATTTGTTGTAATACATTTTGGCCTTCTTGGTATCTAGAAATTCAAGAAAGTTAGAGCCGATTACATTGTAGGATTTAGCGATTAGTAGGTTATCATTAATAGCATAAGAATCTTTTAATGCTTCTTCTGCGATGCGTAATGATTTTTCGCAATCCAGATCCGATAGCGCATTACGTGCATTGGAGATTTTGGTTTGAATTTCTTTTTTAGACGGAGTCCTGTCTTGAGAATAGGCGGTTCCCAAAACAAACAAAGACACAAGGATATAAAAAGGTAGTGTTTTGATCATAGATTGTCTTTCTATACCTCTTCAAAAGAGACATAATTGTAAAACAAAGCCATTTAATTTGGCTAAATGTACTAATTTCCAAACAAATACTAATAAAAAAACTCCGCTAAAAGCGGAGTTTAAATGAATTAGCGTACTAATTTTTTATATTTCAGTTTGGTTGGAGCAGTATCACCCAAACGTTTTTTACGATTTTCTTCGTATTCTGAGAATCCACCTTCAAAGAAATACACTTGTGAATCTCCTTCAAAAGCAAGGATATGCGTACAGATACGGTCAAGGAACCAACGGTCGTGCGAGATTACTACGGCACATCCTGCGAAGTTTTCCAAACCTTCTTCCAAAGCACGAAGTGTGTTGATGTCCAAATCATTCGTAGGCTCATCCAGTAACAATACGTTACCTTCTTCTCTAAGCGTCATGGCCAAGTGCAGACGGTTACGTTCACCCCCAGAAAGCGTGTTTACTTTCTTGTTTTGGTCACTTCCTCCGAAATTGAAACGAGACAAGTAGGCTCTAGAGTTTACTTGACGGCCACCCATCATAATCAATTCCTGACCTTCACAGAAATTTTCCCAGATGGATTTTTCAGGATCGATGTTAGAGTGAGACTGATCCACATAGGCAATCTTAACTGTTTCACCCGTACTGAATTCGCCACTGTCCGGTTGTAATTCATTCATGATCATTTTGAAAATGGTTGTTTTACCGGCACCGTTCGGACCGATGATACCCACGATACCTGCCTGAGGCAACGTAAATTCAAGATTATCATATAATAATTTATCTCCGAAAGCTTTTGCTACATTGTGTGCATTGATTACGTTCGTACCTAAACGTGGACCATTCGGGATGTAGATTTCCAATTTCTCGTCTAGTTCTTTTTGATCTTCGTTCAATAAACGGTCGTAGTTTTGTAGACGTGCTTTTTGTTTCGTCTGACGGCCTTTCGCTCCCTGACGTACCCAATCCAACTCACGTTCTAATGTTTTACGGCGTTTTGAAGCCACTTTCTCCTCTTGCTCCATACGTTTCGACTTTTGGTCTAACCAAGACGAGTAGTTTCCTTTCCAAGGAATACCTTCACCTCTATCTAATTCTAAGATCCAACCGGCAACATTGTCTAAGAAATAACGGTCGTGCGTTACAGCGATAATTGTTCCTTTGTATTGTTGTAAGTGTTGTTCTAACCAGTGTACAGATTCTGCATCTAAGTGGTTGGTAGGCTCATCCAGTAACAATACATCCGGCTCTTGTAATAATAAGCGGCATAAAGCAACACGACGGCGTTCTCCACCGGATAATACCTTAATTGGCGTATCGGCATCAGGACAACGTAAAGCGTCCATTGCGATTTCCAGTTTGGTATCCAATTCCCATGCGCCGCAAGCATCGATTTTATCTTGTAATTCAGCCTGACGATCCATCAATTTTTGCATCTTATCAGCATCTTCGTATACTTCAGGTAGACCGAATTGATCGTTGATGGTGTTGAATTCTTCCAATAAAGCTACCGCTTCGGCAGCACCTTCACGAACAATTTCGATAACCGTTTTATTGTCGTCCAATTGTGGTTCCTGCTCTAAATACCCTACTGTGTATCCCGGAGCAAAAACTACATCACCTTGGTAGTTTTTATCAACACCGGCAATGATTTTCAATAATGAAGACTTACCTGAACCGTTTAGACCTAAGATACCAATTTTGGCACCATAGAAAAAACTCAGGTAAATGTCTTTTAGGACTTGTTTGTTTGTCGATGAATAAGTCTTGCTTACTCGCGACATGGAAAAGATTACTTTCTTATCGTCAGACATAGTATGTTTATTTATAATTTATTTCAAAAGGATACAAATATACATATTTAAGAGTGATTAGTAAAAAGTAATTAGTCTTTAGTAGCTAGTCCTTAGTCCTTAGTAAAGTGTAGTCCTATAAGAGTAAATAGTGATGAATACCAACTATTAATCCGTTATTATGAATTGAAAAGATTAATACGGCATATACACGACATAAATACGACATATATACGACATATATACGACATATATCACACTTTGGATAAGATGAAATAGTATACTGTGAAGAAGTAAATCTTACTCTTGCTCCTTTATAAAAAGTACGTTATTAAAGTGTGCTTTCGAAATCGTTTAAAGCTGTAATAAATTCTTCCATATCGAGTTTCCATTTCTTTGAGTTGATTTCAGAAAAATACAATTTAATATGGGTATAACTACCATTATACCAAACATTACAACTCGAGATATCATTTATATTGCCTGTATACCTACCTATCCAATTGGCTATCGAAAAATACAAATCTATTTTTTGGGTTACGTCCCTTTTATATATTTGCCAATGAATACCTTCGTCAGTATGATTTAGTTCATTGCTAGGAAACTCCATAATTTCACCGGAATCAGGATCTAAAAATTGAAATCTGTTCCTGTTTCTTTTTAAATTATCGCACAATTGGTTTAATCTTTCTAAAGACATTTTTACTTATCGTTTTATCATTTATCCTCTATATCATCAAAATAACTGAGCCAAAGGCCGGAAGGCAATTCATTCCTTAATCGATAGAATTCCATTCTTTCATTGTAGTTAAAAATATCGTGAAAAATCAATGCTATCATCAACACTTTTTTCGACTTCTCATCCTCTTTGAAGTAATTAAAAATGGACGGGATTGCTTCGTGATTTAGAAAACAAAAACGAATTATAAATTGCGTTATGATAAAACTACTCTCATAAATTTTTTCTACATCAAAATTGTCTTTTTGGGACTGGGGTAAATCAGCGCTATATTTATCCAGATCAATGACGTTTTTTGTAGGCGTAATAGTTAACTTATCGGGCTTATTCATCTCATTAAGGCTACTGTCCCAATAGTCGGCCAACAGATAAAATTCCAGTGCTTCTTTTACTTCCTTTATATCCTTATCCGTTATTCCTTTTTCCTCCCTTTCCACAGCAGCCATTGTCAAAGCTTCCAATAAAAAATCAAAAGCCATCCGTACCTCAGTTTCATTGAATTCAGAAGAGAACAAACCCATCAATTCTTTATCAGAAAAAACAACTGTCAGCCATTCGGACAAATTAATTTCCTTATAAAATAAGCTGATATTGTTTCCGTCTCTTTTAAATAAAAGATCTGATTTTTCTTCCCAGGAATTCAATAACGCCAATTCTTGAATGATACGGTTGTTGACCACTACCCGTCTGTCTTTTGAGATGTTGCAAAACATCATACACTTAAACAACTCGATTGAAATCCTCTGAATCAAAGGATTTTTAACCGCATTGCCATCAAGAAAGATCAGGAACGTATAGTTTATTTCGTAAAAAATTGCCTCAATATCCTCTTTTCCAATCTTAGTCTTCCGATGCAAAAAAGCTACTATTTTTTCATTTTGCAGCCATTCGAAAATGTCGAAGAAAACAGTTTCGGTTGGAAATACAACCTCTTTATTATGGAGTATATACTTTTCATTTCTGATAAATCTCTCCTCTGCGTTTTTCAAATAAAATTCTACTGCTTTATTATTAATCATGTTCCTCTTCTTCAATTAGCCTAGTACTTAATCATAAACACAACGCCCTCTGTTGTTTACAAATATAGTGCTTTAGCAAGCAATCCTTAAACTATGGTCATTGCTTTTCGTTTTACATTTTTTACTCTTTACTCTTCATTTTTATCCATTAGTATTTGGGAACAGAGATTACCGTTAGTCATTTTGAATGAGCATAGCCACAATAAATAACAACACCCCCTTTAATGACTATCGACTAAATTCCGGCAAGGTATTTGTTTACGAATTTACTTACAAATTGATTACTAATTAAAACAGTATACTTATGGCCAATCAAAAAGGGATAATCGCATTAGACGGGACATTGGAAGGCATAAATTTTTATATCCGCAAAGGAAAACCGGTGGCGCGAAAAGCAGGAGGAGGTTTTACAACCAAGTCAATAAAAACCAATCCATCTATGGTGCGTGTAAGGGAAAACGGGAGTGAATTTGGGCATTGTTCCAAAGTAAAAAAACAGTTGCGGTTGGCCTTACTTCCTTTTATGGGATTGCATCACGACAGCAGTTTTCATGGCAGAATGATGCGTATGCTCCAGGAAGTGAAGAATTGTGATTCCGTATCGAAGCGAGGGCAACGTATTGTTTATCAAGGATTGCAAACCTTTATGGGGCGTCGATTATTTACCAATTTTACTTTTACAAATCACAGTACGGTTGGAACTGTACTTCAATGTGGTGTACACTTCAACCCGAGTGATTTTACTTTAACCCTTGAATCGGTTGACCTATCCAAAGTTGTATTCCCTTCGGTTGCTACCCACATGGAAGTACGATTGGGGCTATTGGCATTTGATTTTACGAATCTGAACTTTACCCTACACGAGAGTTTGCCTTGGGTTGTATCAAGACACCATTCGGCAATCCGCAATTCGTTGGTTCCTACAAGCGTTCCTGATCACAACACTACCCTATTTGTATTTTGTGGGATTCGTTTTTATCAGGAAATAAATGGTGTGCCGTATATTTTAAAAGGAGACAATACCTTACATCTCAACTGCTTGGAAGTTTATCCATAACAACAAAAGCCACTTCATTTCACTCGGCTCGCAACCAAAATAAAAAAAAGTTTCGCGTTGACGCAACCTTTAAAAAAAAGAAAGACTATAGGGTATATACAATACTAAAAGCCAACCTATGAAAAAATTATTTCTTTTGGTAACAGGATTACTGATTGTTTCTTGTTCCAACGACGACGAAGCCACTTCTGCTCAAAACAACCAATTGAGCTCGATTACTGCGCTATCACATGATGAGCAAAGCGGTACCACTTATGAAAAAAAATTAAGCTTCTACAAGGGCAAACTAATGAATAGTCAGGATAGCTATGGATTTCGTGAAGACTATAGTTATCAGAACAATTTAGTTTCAAAAATCAGCAACTCCATATCCACTAGGTTGACCTCAAAAATAGCGTATACCTACGACAGTAAAGGACGTATAATAACATTAAGTAAAACCTTTATTACGGAGGATCAAGAAAGAGTAAATCTTTACTATTTTACTTATACCGGCAGCAAAATACTTGTTCGTTTCGGCACACCAGAAGCAAGAATACTTACAGAACTAACGGTTGATGCCAACAACAACATAACAAGTGAGCGCTATTTCGATGAAAATGGGATAATTGATCACGAATGCACGTTTGTTTACACCAATGGTAATTTGACCTCGTATACCGACAATAGTTTAGCAGCTACGCCCATCACTAGAAACTATACCTATACCACCTTACTCAACAATTCCAATTACCATCAATTCCTATATGGGAAAGAGTGGAAAATGAATTATTCGTTACACAATTATGTTTCCGGGAAGAGCATGGCCTACACTATGGAAGCCGTCTCTAAAAATTTACCTTCAGGTTTTACCCAAGACAACAATGGCATCCGAGTTCATGAAGCAACAATAGAGTATGTGTTAAACAATCAAAATCGAATTGTAAAGGAGAATCGATTGATCCAGACTCCCAATAATCTACCACTAAAAGAAGAATTCAATTATAACTACCAATAGCGTGAAATTCGCCCTCTTTTTTATAACCTAGTGGTATCGGTAATGAAATTAGAGGATCGTGGAATTACACCAATAAAAAAAAAGGAACCTATAAGGTTCCTTTTTTACTAGAAGTATCATTTCTTTATACTCTTCCTTTTAATGAACTGAATACCCATGCATTCGCTAAGAAACCTACTCCAACGGCACTAAATCCCCATCCGGCAACATCAGCATATCTGTAAACACCAAGTCCTATTAGTAATAATCCCATTACTATCATGATTAATGTTGCCCAGCCTAACACAGTGTTTTTATTCATTCCTACACTCATAATAAATCTATTTGGTTTGTAAAATTGGTCAACAAATATCGGAATTTATATTCTTTTTCTAAAATTTAATGTCTCACAAAATCAGTAATCGTTGTGATACTTTTGTATTTATTTGCCTTTTCCTGACAATTTCCATCCTAAATAGCCCATTGGAATATAAGCTATTATGATGTCCAATAGACAAAACCAGAGTGGCACATTGGGAAGAATAAATGCCATAGAAATACCCCCAATCAAGAAGAAGCCACCTACAATTAGAGCTAATGTAAAATGTTTGGAAGCACTAAATCTTGCAGCGATAAAGGCCCCAATTAATGACCCAATGGCATGAGCTGCAAAAGGAATCATAAAATGTTTGAAGCCGAGTAAATGAATACCAGCTTTAAGACTTTCAGCATTGGTAGGATCTACACCGGAAGGATATCGTACAACTGATGATCCGTATACAATTATTTTCATATTAATGATAATTCCGATTATCAAACCGAGAATAACCACGATACTATTTCTTAGAATTTTCATAGCATTAGATGTAAGTTAAAGTACTTTATTCGAAAACAAAGCATAAAGATACGAAGCAATATAAAGTAAAAATGGTGCGGCATATAAGAACCCATAGCCATGGTATTCGCTAATCAAAACAAAACTCCATAATATCCATATCCCTGCGGAAGTCAGTCCCGTTAGTATTGAAAAACTTCTTTTATTTCCTAGTAGTAAAAGAAAGCTAATTAGTGCGAAGAAAATACAAACCACAAATAAAAAGTGAGTGATACCTCGAGTTATACCTTGGTAGCAAGAGCCGCCACTATGATCGTTCAAAATAACATCCGGCATTGCAAACCAGTGTAAAAGCATTGCAACGATAAGAAAAACCAACCAGTACCACTTCTTCAACTTCATTACCTCTTAATTAAAAATTTTGACCAACATTTCTTTCAGCAAATCCGATTGCTGGAGGTTATTGGCCCCAACCCCTTTACTTTTCAAGTCGATATCTTTTAAAGTCGCTACGATACCACTTACTTTTTTCATGGGAAAATTGCGGGCAGCCAATTCATAGTCTTTGACAAAATAAGGATTGACCCTTAAGGCAGAAGCTACATTTTTAGGATTCTTGTCTTTTAAACCGTGGTATTGGAGCAATTGCGAAAAGAAACTAAAAACAAGGCCTACCGTAAGTACTAGCGGGTTGTCTTTAGGGTTTTGGGCAAAATAGTCGGCAATTTGGTACGCTTTTAGTTGATTGCGTTCCCCGATAGCCTTTCGGAATTCGAACGGGTTAAAATCTTTACTAAAGCCAATATTTTCTTCGATAATCGCCGGGGTGATAACTTCCCCAGGTTTTAGGATGATGGTCAGTTTATCTATTTCATTGGCAATACGGCTCAAGTCAGTACCTAAGAAATCCACGAACATGGCGGCCGCTTTTGGTTCTATAGATAATTTCTTTCCAGCCAGAACACGTTTAAGCCAATCGGCTACCTGGTTTTCGTATAACTTTTTACTTTCGAATACCAGTCCGTTTTTCTCTAGCACCTTGGTAACCTTTTTACGTTTGTCGAGTGTTTTGTATTTATAACAGATGACCAAAACCGTTGTGTCCTGTGGATTTTCGGCATAAGATTCTAACTTGTCAATAGTTCGTGACAATTCTTGCGCTTCTTTGACAATTACCACTTGACGATCGGCCATCATAGGATACCGTTTTGCATTCCCAACAATATCTTCTATCGTTACATCGCGACCGTACAAAACCGTTTGATTGAAATCACGTTCATGTTCCTGTAGTATATTCTGTTCGAAGTATTCTGCGAGCTTATCTATATAGTATGGTTCTTCTCCCATTAAGAAATAAATGGGTTTGATATTTCCGGCTTGAATGTCTTTTATGATTTTTAGAACTTCCTCCATTTATATGGTTTGTTGTTTATTATTTATTGTTTGTTGTTACTGAACTTCAACCCTTTAATTTCAGAATTATTCAAATATTTCATAAAAGCTACTATTTTGTTTTTTACCAATTCAATTTTTAAAGCTATACTCTCAAAATCGTTTTGCGTTATTAGTTTTTTGTCAAAAGCTCTATATGATTGAGATTTCAACTCGCCACAGGAACCTTTTGAAAAACTTAAAAAATGAATGAATTCTCTGTTTCCGTTTCTTTCAAAACCTTCAGCAATATTATCCATAATTGAGCCCGAACTTCTGTCCATTTGATCCTTGAGTGAAAATCTTTTTCCTAAATTTGTAGTCTCAAATAATTATTCAATATCATAGCAAATTTCCCTTGCTTTGTTCCAAATTTCTAAGTCCTCAAATTTTTCTATTTTTGCCATAGCAATCAAAAACAATTAACAATAAACCACAAACTGTCTACTTTGCAGCAATTAAATTTTCCAGCATACAACTTTCGGTTCAAAAATAGTGAAAATAAAGTGGCTATTTTTGATGAAATACGGAAAAAATTTGTGATTCTCACCCCTGAGGAATGGGTAAGGCAACATGTAGTACGTTATCTTCTGGAAGAAAAAAAGTATTCCAAATCCTATATCAATGTTGAAAAGAGGATTACTATTAATGGAATGACCAAACGCTATGATGTTGTAGTATTCAATCCGGATGGAAGCATTTTTGTATTGATTGAGTGCAAAGCGCCAGAAGTAACCATTACTCAGAATGTGTTTGATCAGATAGCGCGTTACAATATGGTATTGCAAGCCAACTATTTGATGGTGACCAATGGGTTACAGCATTATTTTTGCCAGATGGATTTCAAGAACGAACAGTACAATTTCCTAAGGGATTTACCTGAATACAACTAAACATGAAAAACAGCCTTTACACCTTAATCGTACTCCTTTTGGTTTCCTGTGGGAAAGATAACAACAGTAAAACTACCACTACAACAACAACTTTACCTACAAGCATAAGTTCAAAACCCGATACAAAAGAAAATCACATTTCGGCAACAGAAAGCGCTTTACAGGAAATTATTTTCAAGACCGATTCGGTTAAAAAGCATCTCACTACTAGCAATGCATTGGCTTTGTATTTGAAATTCAGAGAAAACACTACCGATTTGATTACTAAAATAAACAATGACAACGGCTATATAATCGATAATTATTACACCCATATATCTGAAAAAAGCCATGCATTAGAACTGCCAGATTCGTTACAAACCAAATTTAAAAACCTAGAGAAAGCGCATATAGAGTTTTGGGAAATTGGAGAAGGTTATATTGAAATAAGACCAAAGGCCGATTTTTATCAAACAATTTTCGACAACAAGTTGCCACCTGATTACAATGAGTTTGTAAAGCTAGAAGCTTTTGAAAACAAGGATTTAATAGGTGCTGATGCCGGTTTAGTTATAACCTTTCAGGAACTTTCCGTTTTGGTTTTAAACTGGGAAAAATTTTTATTGAAATACCCGAATAGTAAATTGTATGCGGAAGTAAAAGAGAATTATAAAAATTTATTGAGCATCTATCTTTTTGGTCTGGACAATACTCCTACATTTGAAGATTATGGCAACGAAGACAACCAACTCAATGCTGAAAATAAAAAAGAATTTGAGCGTTTCATTTCCAAGAATCCAAAATCAATCACTTCAAAAATAGTTATCAGCTTATTGGAAGGCATTCAAAACAATCTAAAAAGAGATGAATTGCATAAAAAAATAGAGCAAGACTATTTGAAATACCCAATCACTAGCAATGAATAAAATAGCAGTCGTCATATTAAACTGGAACGGAGTACAATTGCTGGAGCAATTCCTACCGTCGGTGGTAAAGTATTCACCTGAAGCTACCATTTATGTAGCAGACAATGCCTCCACTGATACCTCCGTAGCCTTTGTCAAAGCACATTACCCTTCCGTAAAAATCATAGAAAACCAAGGCAATTTCGGATTTGCCAAAGGGTACAATGAAGCGTTGGTTACAGTAGAAGAACCCCTTTACGCATTAGTCAATTCCGACATTGAAGTTACTGAAAATTGGTTGGTCCCGATTCTTTCCTTATTTGAAAAGGAGCCAAATACAGCCATTATTCAACCCAAGATATTGGATTTTAAGAACAAAGCCTATTTTGAATATGCCGGAGCCGGTGGTGGATTCATTGATCAATACGCCTACCCGTATTGTCGAGGTCGTATTTTTGAAACCTTGGAGAAAGATCATGGACAGTATGACGATACCCGAACCATTTTTTGGGCATCGGGTGCATGTTTCTTTATCCGTAAAGAAGTATACCGAACATTAGGTGGCTTTGATTCCGATTTCTTTGCCCATCAGGAAGAGATTGATTTGTGTTGGCGGGCTTTCAATAAAAACCTTACCATAAAGTATTGTGGTCAATCTACGGTATACCATGTAGGTGGCGCTACTTTACAAACCGGTAGTCCTCACAAAACCTATTTGAATTTCAGGAATTCCTTGTGGATGATGACCAAGAACCTACCGACAGGAAAATTGGTCCCCGTACTCTTTATCCGCATGGTATTGGATGGTGTTGCAGGCGTACGCTTTTTAATGCAAGGGAAAGTTAGTCATTTATGGGCGATACTCCGCGCCCACTTCAATTTGTATCTTTATTTTTATAAGTTTCTGAAAAAGAGAGACTTGAACCAGAGGGAAAATTATTACAAAATAAAGTCCATTGTTTACCGTTATTTTATAAAGAATGGCAAGCTATTTGCGGAATAAAGTAAAAATAAAAAACGTTATATAATGAGAAAAGTAGCAGTATTATTATCGGCCTTAGCTATTGTAACGACTTCATGTGGAAGTAAGAAGAAAATAGCAGAATTAGAAGCGAAGAACAAGGAAATTCAGGATTTATTAAACACCTGTACTATTAAATTGAATACCTGCTTAACTGAAAAAGAAGGATTGAGCAGTCAGAATGAATACTTGAAAAAGAACAATTCTGATTTGATAAACAGCTCCAAAGAGATGACTGTTTTGACTACTAAAGGGGCAGAAAACCTTGAGAAATCATTAGAAAGTTTAAAAGAAAAAGACCTTAAAATTTCGAGATTACAAGACGCCTTAACGAAAAAAGATTCGGTTACCCTTGCTTTGGTTACCAGTTTAAAACGTGAAGTAGGAATTGATGATCCGGATATTAACATCAATGTAGAAAAAGGAGTGGTAATGATTTCTATTGCAGACAACCTTTTATTCAAGTCTGGAAGTTATGATGTGAGCGACAGAGCGAAAGGTGTTTTAGCCAAAGTAGCCAAAGTCATCAACAGCAAGCCTGATTTTGAGTGTATGGTAGAAGGTCATACGGATAATGTGCCGATTAAGAATGCGGTATTGTTAGACAACTGGGATTTATCTGTGAAAAGATCGACATCGATTGTTCGTGTATTACAGAATGATTTGGGTGTAAATCCGAAGCAATTAATTCCAGCAGGAAGAAGTTTCTATATTCCATTGAATGATAACGATACGCCAGAAAACAGAGCTAAAAACAGAAGAACAAGAATCATCATCATGCCTAAAATCGATCAATTTTATGATATGATTGAGAAGGAGATGAAAAGTTTGAGCAAGTAATTTAGATTGTTAGATTATTAGATCTTTAGATTATTAGATCTTTAGACTACTTAGATCTTTAGACTACTTAGATCTTTAGACTACTTAGATCTTTAGACTACTAGATATAAAAAAACGCCTTGATGACTCAAGGCGTTTTTTTTTATACTTACTAATAACTGTTCACTAAGGACTAATCACTACAAAATATCCAGGCTTCCTTTACCTTCACGGATAACTACCGGTTCGCCGTCTGACAAATCAATAATGGTAGACGCTTCATTGTCTCCATACCCCCCATCGATAACCACATCTACTAAATTTTGCCATTTCTCGAAGATCAGTTCCGGGTCGGTTGTATATTCAATGATTTCATCTTCATCGTGGATGGAAGTTGAAACGATAGGATTTCCGAGTTGACGCACAATTTCGAGAGCGATATTATTGTCCGGCACACGAATACCTACGGTTGTTTTCTTTTTAAATTCTTTTGGAAGACTGTTATTACCAGGTAGAATAAAAGTATACGGCCCTGGTAAAGCTCTTTTCAGAATTTTAAAAGTAGAAGTATCAATTTGTTTGATATAATCGGATATATTGCTCAAATCCGAGCAAACGAAAGAGAAATTGGCTTTATCAAGTTTAATTCCTTTGATTTTCGCGATACGTTCCAATGCTTTGGTATTGGTGATATCACACCCTAAACCATAGACAGTATCGGTAGGATAGATCACCAAACCCCCATCTCTTAGCGATTTCACCACTTTAGCGATTTCCTTTTCGTTGGGGTTTTCCGGGTATATTTTAATGAATTGAGCCATTTTCAGGTTTAAAAATTTAACATTGAAAGTTTAAAGTTACGCTTTTTCTTACTTATTACAATTCCTTTTTAACGTAATTCAGATGGAACAGATGAGATACCCTATTAAAAATATAGCCAATAAACATTCATTTTTAATCCTTAAAAGAAATATTGAATAGATGGAAAACTAATAAAACTCATAGACCAATTCATACGTATAATAATTATTGCTGATAGTGGTCAATAACCCATTTTTATATTCCAGTATGAATTCTTTTATTTCTTCGTCCTTTTTATACAATTTCCCTCCCATTTTATAATGACCTGATTCTTTTACAATCAATTTTTCTATAAACTGGTGTTTACTATCATAAACGTATTCAATACTTCTGATTGTCTCTTCATCACTTTTTTGAAAAGTAAACTTCGCTGGTAAAAATTGATAATTCTTTGCTTTAAAAAATTCACAATCAAAATTTACAGGATATTGATCATTGTCTGTAAACTTATACTTTAGTCCTTCATTAGAATACTCAGATACTGTAAATATTTTAGCTTTTTCACTCTTACGAATAATTTTCTCGATAACACCTTCTTTATATTGAAGATCATATTTTACCACTTCTTTTTCTGGCAAAGCATTGAACTTACTTTCCAATTCTGCATCTCCTTTTACGAAGTTTTGGTAAAATTTTGATTCTTTGGTTTTGGTAAATACATCCTGAACACTTAGTAATTTAGAGTTCGTTGCATCATATAAAAATTCTGTTGTCAAAAAAAAGTAGCCATCTGCAGGAAATTGAAAGGCAATTAATTTACCCTCTTTATCAAAACTCATTTTGTTTTTAAATGACAATGAATTGTAGCCTGTAAAATTCAAAACACGACTTTTAACTTTCTTTTTTTTATAGATACTATCGGATTGTTGCAGGAACAAATGATTGTATTCATTGAATCTTTCTCTATACTGAGAAAAACTGTTTAAACTAATTAGAAATGTGAATACAAAATAAAAAAATCTAAGAGAATACATATAAAAAAATAATAATTTAATTACCCAATCACATCCAGTTTGGCAAAGCGTAATAGTAATTTCTTAATACCACCCACTTCAAATTTGATTTCTGCTTTTTTATCGGCGCCCACACCTTCAAGGTTTAACACTTGGCCTTTTCCGAAACGTTCGTGCATGACTACGTTGCCTACCGTAAGTTTACTATCAAACAAATTGGTAGATCCTGCGGATGGTGCCTGACCGGACATCGGTTTTAGTTTACGGATATTCGAGTTCGGTTTAGGTGCGTTGTCTGATATGTATTTTGGTGGCGTACCGGCAACTGGTTTTGTTAAACGCAATTTGGATTTATCCACATCGCCGAAAATATCCACATCGATACTCGGTTTGTAACGGTAATTGTTTTCATTTGGCGTTAAGTATTCCAGGTATTGCCCGTCGATTTCCTCAATAAAACGTGAAGGTTCGCTATCTACCAGTTTACCCCAACGGTAACGCGATTGTGCGTAGGTAAGATACGCCTGATGTTCGGCGCGGGTTAATGCCACATAGAACAAGCGGCGTTCCTCTTCCAGTTCACTTCTGGTATTCATACTCATGGCACTTGGAAATAGATCTTCCTCCATTCCTACGATAAAAACTGTTGGAAATTCCAAACCTTTCGCCAAGTGAATTGTCATTAATGCGACACGGTCATCATCACCAGTATCGTTATCTAAATCGGTTGCCAAAGCCACATCTTCCAAGAATTCTGATAAAGCACCACGTGCTCCGTCGACTTCTTTTTGTCCTTCGGTGAAATCTTTGATACCGTTCAATAATTCTTCGATATTTTCAATACGGGCGATACCTTCCGGTGTTCCGTCTTTCTTCAATTCCTGAATTAAACCCGTTTTTTTGGTTACGTGTTCGGTAAGCACAAAAGCATCCTGATTTTCATTGATAATCTGGAAACTTTTGATCATGGTTACAAAATCCTGTAATTTTTGTTTGGTTCCCGAATTCAGTTTCAGGTCGATTTTATCGATATGTTCCATTACTTCGAAGATGGAACGTTTGTAGTGATTGGCAGCTACTGTTAATTTCTCGACAGTAGTATCACCAATACCTCTTGCGGGATAATTGATTACACGTACTAACGCTTCTTCGTCTTTTGGATTGACCACCAAGCGCAGGTAACACAATACATCTTTGATTTCCTTGCGCTGATAGAAAGACAATCCACCATAAATACGGTAGGGAATATCACGTTTCCGTAATGCATCTTCCATGGCGCGGGATTGTGCATTGGTTCGGTATAGAATTGCAAATTGCCCATTGTGCATTTGCTTTTGCATCTTTTCTTCAAAAATGGTAGAAGCCACAAAACGACCTTCTTCCCCATCGGTTAAGCTACGGTGTACTTTGATTTTGGGTCCGTCCTCATTGGCCGTCCAAACAATTTTATCGAGTTTCGTTTTGTTGTTATCGATAACGTTGTTCGCTGCTTCCACAATGTTCTTAGATGAACGATAATTTTGTTCCAGACGATACATTTGCACTCCTTCGTAATCCTTTTGGAAGTTCAGGATATTATTGATATTCGCACCACGGAAAGCATAGATACTTTGCGCATCGTCACCCACCACACAAATGTTTTGAAAACGATCAGACAAAGCACGCACGATAAGGTATTGCGAGTGATTGGTATCTTGGTACTCATCTACAAGTATGTATCGGAAACGGTCTTGGTATTTCATCAATACATCAGGAAAACGCGTTAACAATTCATTGGTTTTCAATAATAAATCATCAAAATCCATGGCACCGCTTTTGAAGCATCGTTCCACATAATTCTGATAAATTTCACCCATTCGCGGCTTTTTACTCATCGCATCCGCCTCTTGAAGTTCAGGGTTATTGAAATACGCTTTCACAGTAATTAAACTGTTTTTGTATTGAGAGATACGACCGAACACCTGTTTCGGTTTATATATATCCTTATCCAATTGCATCTCTTTGATGATTTGACCAATCAAACGGGTAGAATCCTGAGAATCATAAATGGTAAAATTGGAAGGATATCCTAATTTATCTGCTTCAATTCTAAGAATTTTAGCAAAAACCGAGTGGAATGTTCCCATCCATAAATTTTTGGCTTCGCTATTACCCACAATATCCGCAATACGTTTCTTCATTTCACGTGCTGCTTTATTGGTAAAAGTTAAGGACAAAATATTAAACGCATCTACCCCCTGACTCATCAGGTTAGCAATACGTACGGTTAGTACACGCGTCTTTCCCGAACCCGCACCGGCAATTACAATCATTGGCCCATCCTTCTGTAAAACAGGGGCTTTCTGAGCGTCATTTAATTTCTCTATAATTTGCTGAATCATACTCATAATCGAAAGTTCAAAAATACGTTTACAAAAGTTGTATTACAATTAATTTTTTAAGTTTATTTGCAGTACTAATCACAAAGAACTACAAATGGATTATTCTAAAATTATCGAAGTAGCTGCGTATACTTTACCATCCGTTATTACTGGTGGTGTAGCTTATTATTTTTTACAGTCTTATTTCAGCAATGAAGAAAAAAGAAGGAATCATCTATTGCTAAGAAATACACAAAAAGAGGCTTTACCGCTAAAATTACAAGCGTATGAGCGCATGGCATTGTTCTTAGAGCGTATCAATCCTTCCAAGTTATTGATTAGAGTGGTACCCATGTCGCAAGACAAAAATTTATACGAATCGTTTTTAATTGATCATATTGAGCAGGAATTTGAGCATAATCTGACACAACAGATTTACATTTCTGATGATTGCTGGAATGTAATCTTAACGGCAAAAAACACGATTATTCAAAATATCCGTAAAACGAATATGAGTGATAAAGTGACTTCGGCAGATAAATTACGTGAAACCATATTGAGTGATTTATTGGATTCGGATTCGGCAACAACCATAGCTTTGGCTTATTTAAAGAAAGAAGTTACTCAGATTATATAAATGAAAATCCCCTCGGTGAGGGGATTTTTTTATTTCAATTCATTCTTCAGGAAGTTTTGTTCGCGTTCCGGTAGATTAGGCAGTAACCCTTCCAATTGGGTTTTGAATTGTGGTTTTTTAATCAGTTTACGAATGTTGTCTTTGGCGAATTTCACGAATTGCCATTTATGATGCGTTGTCCCGTTGAGCAAGGAAGTCAGTACTTTTTCATCGGAAGGATTAATTTGCAATAACACTTCCAAGGCATTTTGACGAATGGTTCCGTCGTATTCGGTAGAAGCCAAAGCGATTAATTCGTTATAAAATCCCTTTTTATTTTCGTTTGTAAATTCTTTGGTTGCCAAAGCCAATGTAAGCCATATGATACGAAGATTTCTGTCATTATTACCTTGCCAATCTTTAGACAATTCCAAATAACGCATTCTGTCTTCTGGAAATTTTGACCATAATTGCTGCAAAACGATTTCTCTGGTGCGATACGATTTATCATTGAGTAACGACTCGTACTCGGCTTTAAACTCTAACGGTATGGTTTTCATAGTTGCGGCCAAAGCTTGACGTACCTGTATATCATTTGATTGTAAAGCCAGTTGTAAAAACATTTTCTTTTCTTCAAAAGGAACATTTACCAATTGGTATAATACTTCCTGTTTCAATGGAAAATACGCATCCGAATTCAAAATACTTATCCAACTATTTTTCTTTTCTTCCAATGGCAAACTTTCCATCCTCTGCAATTCAAAAAAGGTAAGTATTGTCTTGTTTTTACTTAAAATAGCAACCGCCAACTCTTTATTAAAAGTGGTAGACTCCAACCATTCCTTTTGAAATTTAGCCGTATCAAATTGGGTTATTTTTCTGACTTCAGCTAAAAAATTTTCCGTTTCGACGTTCTTATACTGGTATTTTTTCAGATAGGTTTTGACTACTTTCTTAAAATTTTCAGCACCAATATTTTCACGCAAATAATGCAAAGCCCAAGCACCTTTCTTATAGAAAGATAATGTACTCGCCTTTTCATTCATCACCGGAATTGAATCATATTTACTCGCATTTTGCAATTCTTCTGCATAATTCAATAGTTCAAATTGAAAATAATTCTCACCGAACAATTCTCTTTCCGCCAAAAGTGCGTAGTAAGTAGCAAAACCTTCCTGTAACCAATGGTGTTTTGATGATTTTGCAGTAATCAAGTCACCGAACCAATGATGCGCCAATTCATGTGCGTTAACATTGATATAATTCATATCGTTAAACCCAATTTCATCTACCACAAATTCTTGGGAAAACAAAGTCGCTGAAGTATTCTCCATACCGGCGTATAAAAAATCATCTACTGGAGCTTGTCGGTAAATTTGCCATGGGTATTTTATTCCCGTTTCCTTTTCCAGAAAATCAAAAATCTCTTTTGAATATTTGTAGGTTGAGGTAAATTTAGAAGCATCTGTAGGTTTTAGATACATTTCTAGAGGAATACCCGAGTTTGATTTTTGCTCGTATTTATCATATTTACTAATGGCCAACATTGCTAAATAAGAACTCATAGGCTGTTTCATTTGAAATTGCCATGTTTTCAGATTCCCTTTCGAATTATATCGAACCTCCTTTAGCGTTCCGTTAGATACTACTTGATAATCATTACGGAATTCAATCGCTAAATTGAAAACCAACTTTTCATTGACATCATCAAAACTAGGCAACCAATGGGAAGTATATTTCCCTTGACCTTGTGTCCAAATCTGATTGTTTTCAAAATTAAGATCACCTACGAAATACATCGCTTGTTTGGGGTGGGCAGAATATCCAAAAGATAGCTTATTTTTCCCTTTTTTGTAGCCTTCAAACAAAAGCAATGCTTTTCCCGAATTCTTGAATGCAACCGGCTTGCCATTTATTTTTACCTCATTAAATTCCATTCGAACAGCATCGATTTTAATCGTATCAGGCAAGGTATTCACTTTAAAAACATAGGTCAGTTCCCCACTAACCGATTTTTCAATGGCATTCGGTTTCACTAATGCATTGAGTGACAGAAAATCTGCCTTTGAACCTTGTTGTGCGAAAGAAAAAAGAGAGACAAATAGAAAAATATACTTCATTAGGCATTAATTGATGTTCAAATGTACAAAGTAACTATTGACTTTTTTGTAAGTTTACTTCCAAAATTAGTTTGTTTTGAAACCAAAAGCAATATTCAACTGGAGTAGCGGAAAAGATTCGGCACTCGCATTATATACAACTTTACTCGAAAAAGAGTATGACATTGTGGGACTTCTGACCAGTGTTAACACACAGTACCAGCGTATTTCGATGCATGGAGTACGTGTAGCATTACTGGAATCTCAGGCAGAAAGCATTGGAATTCCACTTTATAAATTGGAAATTCCTGAAATGCCTACCATGGAACTATACGATGAGGTGATGAAAGGTAAAATGCTGGAATTACAATCGAAAGGTGTTACTCATTCTATATTTGGAGATATTTTCTTGGAAGATTTACGAAAATATCGTGAAGAGAAGTTGGCTATTGCCCGAATTGAAGGTGTATTCCCATTATGGAAAAAAGATACATCAGCATTGATTCAGGAATTTTTAGGTTTAGGTTTCAAAACCATTGTTACCTGTGTAAACGAACGCTATTTGGATCAAAGCTTTGTAGGTAGGATAATTGACGAGCAATTCATTAAAGATTTACCTGAAAATGTAGATGTTTGTGGAGAGAACGGTGAATTTCATACCTTTACTTTCGACGGGCCAATTTTCTCACAACCGATTGCTTTCGAAATTGGAGAAATTGTACACCGCAAATATGAACGGCCAAAAACCGAAAGTTCCAATACGGCCTGCGATAACACTGCAGATACTACCGCATTTGATTATGGATTTTGGTATTGTGATTTAATTCCGAAATAAAAAATGGAAACAATTAACAAAATAGTACGCTTTTTAAACGAAATCGGAATTGAAGTTCGTGAAGAAAAACTGGGAAATGATACTTTTTTACCGGGTTTAACGATGAAGTCGAACGCAGTCATAATTGATTATGATCAGTTGAAATATCCTGGTGATATTTTACATGAAGCTGGACATATTGCAGTAGCATCGCCTGAAACCAGAGCCGTAATTGGTACAACAGAAGTACCTGAAGGATGGCCGGACGGTGGAGAAGAAATGGGTGCTATTTTGTGGTCGTATGCTGCCTCTATTCATTTGGGATTACCGTTGGATTTTGTATTTCATTCTGATGGTTATAAAAACAGTTCCGAATGGTTGATTCAAAGTTTTGAAAATGAAACCTACATTGGATTACCCTTTTTAGAGTGGATTGGACTTGCCTACGGAAAAGAAAAAGCCTTGGAGAATCAAAAACCACCTTTTCCCGTAATGCTCAAATGGATACGTAATTAAATATGGATCAACTAATCAGACATTTACAATTTCCAATGCAATTGGATGTTGCAAAGCTTCAAGAAGACTTGCAAAAAGTGATGCAAACCCCATGGACACATCATTACAACACGAATGATTATACGGGAGATTGGACTTCTGTTGCTCTGATGTCGCAGGATGGCAAATCGGATAGTATTTATGCATTGAATCAAGGAGACACTGCCATTAAAGCTACCGAAATTTTAACTTCCTGTTCTTATTTCGAACAAATCCTAGACGAATTGCAATTTAAAAAAACGGCGGTTCGATTATTGCGTTTGGCAGCTGGTGCCCAAATAAAACCCCACAGCGATCATTGCTTAGGTTATGAAGACGGTTGTTTCAGAATCCATATTCCTATTGTAACTAATCCGGAAGTTGAATTCATTTTGGATGGTGAACGACTTATCATGAACGAAGGAGAATGCTGGTATATTGATGCGAATTTTACGCATTCGGTTGCCAACAGAGGAACGGAAGACCGAATTCATCTCGTTATTGATGGTATTCGCAATGAATGGACTGATGCATTATTTTTTAAGCATGCCGATAAAAGCCGATTTATCAAGCCTGAAAAAAAACTTTCTGACACTGAAAAAAAACAGATAATTGCTGAATTACAACGAATGAATACAGCAGCATCCCAAAAATTAATTGATGACTTATTGCAACAATAAGTCATCAATCTTTTTGAAATTACTTTAGAGGTTTATTTTTTCATGCCGATTTTTCCAAAACGGACTGCTTTCCCATCGTTTTTCCATGGCATACCAGTGGTAAATCCTGTTTTTATATACATTCATTATATTCTCTAAAACAGCATTGTACTCGCGAAAATCATCAATTTCATTATTTAAAAAACGATAGCAACATTCTGCAGCGGCCAAGCCAGTATACATTGCATTGAAAATCCCTTGTGACGATAAAGGATCAAAACTAAAGGAAGCATCCCCAACGGTAAGCCAAGAGTTTCCCGAAAAAGGCTTCGTAAATGCTGATTTAGCGGCTGTTGTACCATACTCGATTTCGTCGACGAACGATGTGAAAGTTTCCAGACAGACATTTTCGGACAGTGTCTTATTTTTTTGAATCAGTGCTAACAATTTTCTTTTAGAACGAATCGATTTGATTGTTGGAATACGTGCATCAGTATGGAATGCAATGATTCTTTTGTTTCCCGGAACCGCAGTGGTATACCACCAACCCTCAGAGTCAGCCTGAATTTTACTCCTTCCTTGTAAACTCTTCACTGGATTATCTTTTCCTATCATCCAACCACATACCAAGTGGTCCAAGGCAATCCTTTTGGCTCCAAGCTGTCTCGCGATAAAAGGATTTCTTCCACTGGCGTCAATCAATAGTTTAGATTTCAGTTTTTGCGTTTTGGAATCATTCGAAATGTTGATTTCCCAGAAACCTTCTCGCCAATTAAAATCTACCATTTGGGTATCATTTAGAAAAAAGCATCCTCTTTGTTTTGCTTTTTCTTGCAACCAAATTTCAAATTTTTGCCTATTGAGATGCCATCCGTGTCCAAAAGGATCTTTAATAAAATCCGTTTCATTGATTTCATCGGTTCCCCAAACGGATTGGTTGCCATAATTTGGGAGATGACCTTGTTGAATAAAATCGTCCCATAAGCCCATATCCATCAAAAGTTTATTGGCTGCTGGTGGCAAAGATTCACCGGCACGTGGCTGCGGTGAAGCATTTCTATCAATCATCATCACTTTAAAAAAAGGAGATAAATTGAGCGCAACGCTACAACCAGCGGGACCAGCACCTAATATAAACACATCTATATCTATCATTCTTATCGGAAACGTTTTACTTTTTCTATCAATGATAAATCGTAGATATCTCCAGCTTCTTCTTCTTTTTCTTCCAAGTGAAGTGTTTTAGCTAACAATTTCACTTCTTTTTGTACTTTCTTATTTTCCACTTCCATTATTGCGGGAAAGTTTGGATTATCTGTTACCCCTTTTCGAACTTCTACAATTCCCATTTCATCAAAATGGTGAATCATATGATTGATCTGATAAGTATATCCTTTATCTAAACCAAGTGGTTCCAGCCAATTCGCTCTATTTGCAAAAGCCTGTAAACGTAGTCCTAATTCGTTATTCGAATTGATTACCGTGTTGTATTGTTCTTCAGACATAACTTGATTTGGAACTCTTGCGGGCCAAAACGTAGGTACGTAAGGATCATACGTAGTATCATAACCCGAACGACAACTTGCTGTATCGGTTTGCCACGGAATAGCCATCCAACGGGTAACACCACCTGGAAGCTGCCCTCCACTCAAAGGACCTCTTGGTAAGGTTAAGACATCACTATTTAAAAGCGGACCATATCCAGGTTCAATCCATCCTTTTGTGGCATGTTTTAAACGGAACGGCGCCATATACATACTTGCAGTTCGCATTGGCCACGTCATTTCACAACCGGGGTGAAAAGCGTCGGCGAGACAGAACTCCATTGCGGCTTTTGTAAGCATATCTGGTTGCTTACTTGGTGGTACATCATCAATAGATCTTGGTGGTTGGTAATTTTCATCAAAATCAGCAATAAAATCGCCTGCAGCCCATTGCTGTAAGAATTTAAGTTGTGTATCGGTCAATGCGGCATGTTGTCTCGGTGTTGGTGCTGGAGGTATGTTCATTGCGTCACCATATAACCAAGGAAATGGAACAGGAGACCAAGAATCTCTTTCAAAAACCCTGAATTGGTTGGCTAAATTTTTTCTTAATTCCCTATAAGCTGGATTTGGGTTATTCAATTTTTGAACCCATTCTGAAGTTGTAAAATTAAAAGGGCCGCCAAAACCAAAAGCGGAGGCGAATCCGGCATTTACCCATTGTAAACGAGTCATTCGTTCAAAAATTGGTAGAATATCGTTAGTAAACGAAGGCATTGGAGGACAAGGTAATGTATTGGCTTGAATTGAAGTATCTCGCATTAAGTCCCACATGGTTCTCACCGATTTTTGCATTGGAGCATAATTTGGAGGTGCTACAATTACCCAAGCCGGTTGAACCTTCAAAAGTTCCCCTTTGAATTCCACTTCGGCTGTAACCGGACCGTCTGAGGTATCATCGTACCAGCCTTCATTGTTGGCAAAAGTTACCGCTTTGCTTCCATCGTAAGAACCCGATTTTCCGTGACCTCCCAAAACAATTAAGCGTCCTTTTTCGTCTGTTTTTAATTCACCCAAATAAACTTCAATATCCATAAAATGTCCATTAAGCGCTTTACTTTGGGAATTAATTCCAGAGATAGTATGTTCACCCGGATCAACAATTAAACGTTTACGGTCAGTAACTGTAGAATTCCTTAAAAGTGTGGGTGGTGCCATTTTTGCTTCTGGAATATCTAAAGCCAATTGGAACTGATACCAAGCTGCCTTATGATTGGCAAGATGCACATTCCATTTGATTTTAGCTTCCTCTGCTGTTAATTCTCGAACAGGTTCCCCTTTAGCATTCAATCCATAAATACGGAATCGAGCGGCCTGTCTTTTTATAGCTCCAGTCTCGTCTCTATAAAACCCAGGTAGCTCCGGTAGTGGATCGGTAACTTCGGGGCCAATAAAATACCCTTCTTTACTGTTACCTACTCTGCATACTCCGATTGGAGGATAAATTGCAGCTGTAACAATGCAATCATCAACTACTTTTGGTTCAACACTATTTTTTTTAAAATGGTATGGACATTGTGGTTCTTGTGTAGGAATACCATTGGCATCGTGTCTTTTTTCGGCAGAAGCCTGATAAACCACTTTCCTTGCATCCGAAATACTACCTTGTGGCTGATGTTCTCTTAAGCAATGCCATGGATTAAAGGATAAATTTTCACCGTATTCCGGTTGCCCATTCGCGCAAATATCTTGTTGAGGAAGGTGAAGTGTCGCAATATGAATTGGTTCACTTTCGCTTTCTTCCCAACGAACAGTAGCTTCATCCAAAGGCATTTTCTCTGGATTTGTTCTAAACTGTACCATAAAACGAAACGAAGCCGCTCTTTGTCTCAGTCGGTTTTCCAAATCAATTGCTAGGTAATCAGGATCATTAAAAGGAACAGCTTCAGGCTGATCGACGGGTTCTAATTTGTATTTTACATATTTATTATCACCGAAAGCATACGGCAAAACGCTCCAATAATTGGTAGTTAATGTACTCCCTACAACCTGAGCCATTTCATCTAGGATACGTTTTGTTTTAGGATGTTTGGCCAAATAAGCATCATAATCTTTATCGATTACTCCAGCTGAGGTAAAATCAGCCATTTCTTTAGCGTTATCAACAAAAAAAACGTCATAATTTTGAAGAATGAAATCTTGGGTATCACCATCCCCCAGTAACTTTTCTCCTTTTACATCAAACAATTTTATACCTACTCCACAGGTTGTTTTTAAATCGGCAGAAGAAGGCGTTGTATCGCTTGAAAAGCGCACCCATGCCTCTAATTTATTCAAGGCGAAAACACCTACTTTCATTTCATTCGGTAAGTCATGAACCATTTCAAAATAACCATGAGCAACGCCATGTGGTTTTAAGAAAACGGGTCTCATGGCTGGAGACTGCCCTAAGTTAATGCGGTTCTGCTGAACAATATCAACAAACATTTCCTTGAGTCTTTCTGAAGAATTTCTATCATTCCAACATTCCATACTACTTTTTTTTAGTTGTTTATTTATGTATTTACTTACAAACTAAAGTATTGAATTCTTAGTTTCAGATAACAGGTATTTTTACGTGTTTTCAAAATTGAGATGAAACAATCTATTTTAAAATCTCTCTTTAAAAACTTATCTTCGCATAGATTGAAAGCTTTGATTTAGGAATGAATAACCTTCTGGAAACCCCAATTGAATATTTAAAAGGCGTAGGACCGCAGCGTGGCGAATTGTTACGTAAGGAGCTTGGTATTCATAAATATGGTGATTTAATCAATTTGTATCCGAATCGCTATATTGACAGAACAAGGTATTACAAAATCAATGAATTGCAGAATACTACCTCTGAAGTTCAGATAATTGGAAAAATAATCCATATTAAAACGGTTGAATTCGGGAAAGGAAAAAAGCGACTTACAGCAACCTTCATTGATGATACCGGAGAAATAGAATTAGTTTGGTTCCAGGGAATAAAGTGGATTCGGGAAAGTCTAAAAGTAAATTTTCCTTATGTCATTTTTGGAAAAATCAATCATTTTAATGGACAATATTCGATGCCTCATCCGGAAATGGAAGGATTAGAAGAACACAAAGCAAGTTTACGAAGTGCGATGCAATCCGTATATCCTAGTACTGAAAAACTAAACAATAAAGGGATTTCGAATAGAGTCATCAATAAAATGATGCAGCAATTGTTCATTGAAACCCATAGCCTATTCACCGAAACTTTACCAGGCTATCTGATTCAGGAATTGCAACTGATTCCTAAAAATGCAGCATTATTCAATATACACTTTCCAAAGAATCAGGATTTATTGAGTAAAGCTCAATTTCGTCTGAAATTTGAAGAATTGTTATTTATTCAATTGCAATTGATTACTAAAAATTTAATCCGAAAACACAAAATTAAAGGGCATCCATTTGAAAAAGTAGGCGATTATTTTACTGGATTTTACAATAATCATCTTCCTTTTGAACTCACGAATGCACAAAAAAAAGTACTAAAAGAAATTCGAAATGATTTAGGAAGTCATGCGCAAATGAACCGCTTGCTACAAGGAGATGTAGGATCTGGAAAAACAATTGTGGCGTTAATGTGTATGCTATTGGCAATGGATAACGGTTTCCAAGCTTGTTTAATGGCACCTACTGAAATTTTGGCATCCCAACATTTTAACGGAATTACTTCTTTAGCTAAAGAATTGAATATCAATATAAAATTACTTACTGGTTCTACTAAAACTTCAGATCGAAAAATCATACACGAAGAATTAATCAATGGAGATTTACATATTTTAATTGGCACCCATGCCTTACTGGAAGACAAAGTACAGTTTCAAAATTTAGGTTTGGCTATCATTGATGAGCAACATCGATTTGGCGTAGAACAACGTAGTAAACTATGGAAAAAAAATACTATTCCGCCACATGTTTTGGTAATGACTGCCACTCCTATTCCTAGAACATTGGCAATGAGTTTATATGGTGACTTGGACATTTCTGTGATTGACGAATTACCTCCGGGAAGAAAACCCATTCAAACTGTTCATCGTTATGACAGTAATCGTTTAAAAGTATGGCGTTTTATTCGGGATGAAATTGAAAAAGGGAGACAAATTTATATTGTATATCCATTGATTCAAGAATCGGAAACATTGGATTATAAAGATTTAATGGATGGTTATGAAAGTATCTCCAGAGATTTTCCTTTACCCAAGTATTCTGTATCTATTGTTCATGGTAAGATGAAACCGTCTGAAAAGGACGAAGAAATGCGTCGTTTTGCTGAAGGAAAAACCAACATCATGGTTGCTACCACCGTAATTGAAGTTGGAGTAAATGTGCCGAATGCCTCAGTAATGATTATTGAAAGCGCAGAGCGTTTTGGTTTGTCACAATTGCATCAGTTACGTGGTCGTGTTGGACGTGGCGCCGAACAAAGTTACTGCATACTAATGACGGGGCATAAATTAAGTAATGAAAGTAAAACCCGATTGGAAACGATGTGTAAAACTAATGACGGATTTGAAATTGCGGAAGTCGACTTAAAACTGA
Source organism: Flavobacterium sp. MAHUQ-57 (assembly GCF_051908335.1). Taxonomy (NCBI): domain Bacteria; kingdom Pseudomonadati; phylum Bacteroidota; class Flavobacteriia; order Flavobacteriales; family Flavobacteriaceae; genus Flavobacterium; species Flavobacterium sp. MAHUQ-57. The sequence goes on from NZ_JBPZTE010000006.1 coordinate 662,367, forward strand.
GAGGACCTGGTGATATCATGGGAACTCAGCAAAGTGGTGTCTTAAATCTACAAATTGCTGACTTAGTAAAAGACCGTGATATTTTACAATTGGCACGTCATCATGCCATTAAATTATTGAAAGATGATGCTTCAATGACGAAACCAGAACATCAGAAATTACGAGAAATATTCATTGAATTAGGAAAAAAGAAAAACATTTGGAATTATATCAGTTAATAAAAAAAAGCCCAGGAAAACCTGAGCTTTAATTTATTATAATTCTTTATATTTATTTTTTTGACCATTCAGCGATGCTGTCCATGTTCATTTTTACATAATCTTGATTGTTTTCAGCCTGCGCACCTGCTAAAGATAGTTTAGCCGTTTCAATTGCACCTTTTTTGTCACCCAATTTCGCTTGAATTTGTGATTTCAAACGACTATACCAATAGGGTTTTTTCTCGTGCATATCATAAGCTTTAGTCACATAGCTCAATGCTTTATTCAAATCACCGTTAGATTGGAAATAATATTGGGCAGCTGAATAATAATCAGCAGCAGATGGACCACCAAGTATTTTGTCAATACTTGCGCTCGCAATCTTATGTGTTGGCACTTCAAATTTTAATGCCACTAAAGTTTTTTCCCAAGATAATTCCAAATAAGCGAAGTTATTATCTGTATTATTGATGCCAATCGTAAAAGTTTCAACATTTCTGGTTAATAATTCAGTTTTCACTCTAGTCTTTAAAGCAACTTTAGAATCATCCCATTTTTCCGGTGTACCCCAATTGTCTGTAGTAGTGTAGAAGTAGATTTCCCATTCATCTGCTTTAGGCGAAACATACAAAGCATATTTACCTTTTTTCAAGGTAGTATCACTAATTACAACATCATCTGAGAAAGAAATCGTTGTATTCGCATTGGCTCCAGCTCTCCAAATCGTTCCAAAAGGCACCAAATTACCAAAAATCACTCTTCCTTTTGCGCTAGGGCGTGAATATTCAATTTCAACATTTGTCAAACCAACTGTTTGTGTTAACGTCGATTTTGGGCTTGCTTGCGGAACTTTTACTTGTGCTTCAATTGATAATGAAGCGACGAACATAGCCAGTGCTATAATTACTCTTACCATTTTGTTTGTTATTTTTTTCAAAGTTAAAATTTCAATTGGATATCGATTGTTAATAAAAGTATAAAAATACAATAAATTTGTTTAAGATATTTGTAATTTTGTTAAACAATACATCATCTATGTTATACAGTTTACACAGCACTCAAAAATTACCAATCACCATCGAAGAAGCATGGTCTTTTTTTAGTGATCCCAAAAATCTGAATACCATCACTCCCGATTCAATGCGATTTGAAACACTTTCAGGAGATGATCGCAAAATGTTTCAGGGACAGGTCATTCATTATAAGATTAGTCCATTTCAGTTTGTATCAATGGAATGGGTAACTGAAATCACTCATGTCAAAAACAATGAATTCTTTGTAGACGAACAACGTTTTGGTCCTTATAAATTTTGGCATCACAAACATTTCTTTACACCAATAGAAAATGGAATTTTAATGGAAGATATCGTACATTACAAAATGCCTTTCGGAGTTTTGGGCAACGTTTTGCATCCAATTGTAGTTCGTCCAAAATTGGAAGAAATATTTGCATTCAGAACAGAAAAATTACGATCAATTTTTGGTGAATACGATGGAAAATAAAGCTACTATCTTCTGGTTTAGAAGAGATTTGCGTTTGGAAGACAATGTTGGATTATTTCATGCATTAGAATCTACGAATGAAGTATTACCTATTTTTATTTTTGACTCCTCTATTTTATCTCAACTAGAGCCAAATGATGCACGCGTAACATTCATTCATGACTTACTCTCAGAGATTCAATCAAAATTAAATGCGAAAGGCAAATCATTAGCGGTATTTCATGGTAAACCGATGGAAATATTTGAACTACTGATTGCAAATCACACCATTCATTCTGTTTATACCAATCACGATTACGAGCCTTATGCCCGAAAACGCGACAAAGAACTCAACGAATTGTTTAAAACGCATCAAATTGCATTCAAAACCTGTAAGGATCAGGTGATTTTTGAAAAAAATGAAGTCATTAAAGACGATGGAACACCCTATGTTGTTTTCACTCCCTATTCTAAAAAATGGAAAGAAAGATTCAAGCACAATCCCTTACCACATCATCCGTCTGAAGAATTATTGCACCGAATTCAAAAGCACAACTACCCTTTTTTACAGTTAGCAGCTATCGGTTTCACTGAATCTAACATAAAAGTTCCTGTATTCAATATCAAACCAAATCTTGTTGATAATTATTCCGAAACCCGTAATTTTCCAGCCATCTCCGGTACTTCCCTTTTGGCGCCTCATTTGCGATTTGGATCAGTTTCCATTCGGAAAATAATTAAAGAAATAGTTAATTCAACCAATGACACCTTTCTAAACGAGTTAATTTGGAGGGAATTTTTCATGCAAATTTTATGGCATTTTCCTCAAACGGTCAATCAATCGTTCCGACCAAAATACGATGCAATCGTTTGGGAGAATGACGAGACCTTATTCAAAAAATGGTGTGAAGGCAAAACGGGTTATCCTTTTGTTGATGCTGGAATGAGAGAATTGAACTCAACAGGTCATATGCATAATCGTGTACGCATGATTGTGGCCAGTTTTTTATGCAAACATTTGTTAATTGATTGGCGTTGGGGCGAAGCTTATTTTGCGACCAAACTATTAGATTATGAACAATCCAGCAATGTGGGCAACTGGCAATGGGCTGCTGGATCAGGAGTAGATGCGGCACCTTACTTCCGCATATTCAATCCGACAGAACAAATTAAAAAATTTGATAAAGACTTAAAGTATATCAAAAAGTGGATTCCGGAATTGAATACAACGCTGTATCCGAAACCCATAGTGGATCATAAACAAGCTAGAGAAAAATGCCTAACTATCTACAAAAAGGCAGTCGGTTAGAATTGTAATTGCTGTAATTTTTCAAAATTGATTGCACTGAAGTCCTGAATGACATAATCTGCCAATGACAAATCCTGATGTTTGGAATTGGTACTATCATAACCAATACAGACAATGTCTGCAGCTTTGGAGGCGATAATACCATTTGTACTATCTTCAATAACAATACATTCTGACTTAGGAGCAACGGATAATGAGGCAGCATGCAAAAAAATGGCTGGATGTGGTTTGGATTTTGGGAAATCTTCACCACTGATTTTATGTGTAAAGTATTGATTTAAATTGAATCGGTTAAATACCCTATTAATAGTGCTTTTAGATGCCGAAGATGCCAAAATCAACTGCATTCCGTTGCGGTGTAAATCCTGAATTAAAGTCAGTACTCCTTCGATCAACTCCAAATCAGGTTTCGTATCAAAAGCCTCATTGAACAATGCTCGTTTTCGCAAAATCAATTCTTCGACATCTTGCTCCAATAGAAAAGTTTCTTTTAATTTCTGAAAGACATTTCGAGTTGAGTTTCCTGTAAAAGTCGCATACATTTCCACAGGCACTTCAATATTCAATTCATCAAAATGCTGATCGTAAGCAAACTTGTGCACAGGTTCAGTGTCAACAATTACACCATCCATGTCGAAAATAACTGTTTTTATCATTTTTCTTGATTTGGAAAGGCCAAAGATACAAAGCGAAATATTTTTTCCACATGATAGTTAAACCTTTTTCAATATCTTTAGTCTTATCAGAAAATCAGTCAAATTGCAGGACGAAAAAATATTCATAGCCGAATTATTAAATCCCAAAACGCAGAACGAAGCGTTTCGAAAATTGGTACGCGAATACCAGCGTCCGCTGTATAGTCACATTCGGAATATGGTTTTAAGTCACGATGACGCAGATGATGTTTTACAAAATACGTTCGTAAAAGTTTTTCAAAATCTCAAATCATTCAAAGGAGAAAGCAAATTGTATTCATGGGTGTATCGAATTGCAACAAATGAAGCCATTACTTTTATCAATACAAGAGCAAAAAAAAGTGGTATTTCGAGTAGCGAACTGAAAGACAGTTTGATTAACAAACTGGAAGCTGATGTGGATTATGACGGTAATGAAATTCAATTAAAACTACAAAAAGCAGTAGCTACATTACCCGAAAAACAGCAATTGGTTTTTAAAATGAAATACTTTGAAGAAATGAAATATGAGGAAATGTCGGAAGTATTAGAGACATCGGTTGGCGCTCTAAAAGCATCTTATTTCCATGCTGTTAAAAAAATCGAAGAATTTTTAAATTCCAATTAAACCTTTTACTATTAATTTTGTCTTACGAATATGAAGAAGTTTGATTTACATAACGATCCAAAAATTGAAAGCGGTTTTACAATCCCAGACAATTACTTTGATACCTTCGAAGAACGATTGATACAACAACTTCCGTTTGAAGAAAATAACACCAAAGTAATTCAATTGTGGCAACGAAAATCATTTTGGATATCGAGTGTTGCTGCGGTTTTCCTACTCAGCTTTGGTATTTGGACTTATTTTGCGCAAACGAATGCAAACACTATAATTTCATCAAGTGAGTATTTGGCCTATGAAAATGATTTAACCACTGAAGATATTGCTGAACATTTGACCGACGAAGATATTGCTTCCTTAGAAAATGAAATGCAGCTTTATGATACCAAAACAGAAACCTACATCAACGAATATTTGAATTAAAATGAAAAAAATATATACACTACTTTTATTATTAGCAACACTTGTAACTTATAGTCAAGATGCAGAAGATCGAATTGAGCGAATCAAAGCGCTCCGAATAGCCTATATTTCAGATAAGTTACAACTGACTCCGGATGAAGCTCAGAAATTCTGGCCTATTTTCAATCAGTTTGATGATAGACAATCTGAATTACAGAAGCAAAAGCGACAATTAATGATGAAACTGCGTCCGGAAAATGCGAGTACGCTTTCAGAAAAAGAATCAGCAAAACTGATGGAAGAAGACGAGCGTCTGGAAAATGACATTCAAAATAGCCGCCGACAGTTGGTTAAGGAATTACAAGGAGTTATTCCAAACCAAAAAATATTAATGCTACGTCAGATTGAAGTAGAATTCAAACAAAAACTATTGAAGCAAATTCAAAAACGCAGGGAAGGCGGAAGATTTAGAAGATAAAAAAAAGAGTCGTTTGACTCTTTTTTTATTTACTGAAATGTCAATTTTACAATTCTGTTTTTACCTGTAGCAATAGCCGATTTATTGTCTATACATCGTATCGTCAAAAAATCTGTATCCTTACTCAATTGCTTCCATTTAGTTCCACCGTCACGTGAATAGAATACACCATTTGCACCAACTTGAATGATGGCTTTACCATTACTTTTTGGCAAATATTGAATACAGGAAGCATATCCAAAGGCTTGATTTTCCGCAACCAATTGCCAAGTTTTGCCTCCATCGGTAGTAATCGCTTTATTTTTAAAATTTTGTTCCAACTTCTGATAATTTCCGCCCGCAATGATACCCGTTTTTTCATCATAAAAATCAGCACAAAAGGCACCAGTCATCGCTTCGCCTTGCACTATAGGTGTATTGTACGTTGACCAATTGTTACCTTTATCTTCAGAAACCGAAACTCTAGATTTCTTCCCTCCAGATACCATAAACATAGAATTTCCTCTTAAAATCAAATTGGTATTACTGGCGGCAAAAAAAGCTTCTCCATCTTCAAATTTTGGCAAGTTATCGCAGGAAACTTTTTGCCAAGTTTCACCACCGTCAGAGGTTTTGATAAATGAAGGGCAATTTTCGGTTGGATCACCAATAGCAAAACCTTCCCTATCATTTAAAAACTGCATACTGTCGTAAAATACTTTTGGATGTTTTTCTTCGTATACCAGTTTGATTTCTTTAGTTTCCTTATCAATACGATAGAGCAATGCCGGATTCGCTACTGTGAGTATAAAAATATATTTTTTGGTTTGTGCGCTGCTTCTAAATTCCAATTTCAAATTCTCACGTTCGATAAGTCCATTATATTTATCATTTGGATTTTTCAAATCAATTGCTCCAAACTTTCCAAAGTTTCCTGCGTACCAAACCTTTTCATTATCGATAAGAATTGCTCTTGAACTTACCTTCTCATTCAAAATTGTATCAATACGGACGCTAGTAAATTTGGGGTTAGCCATATAGCTCTTATCAGCTGAACAAGAGAGAGTTAAAAAGACAATAAACAATATAATGATTCCTTTTTTCATTTTATAACGAACTAATTAACAATATTTTGTAAAATTAGGTTTATAATTTTTAAATAAAAAGACTTTAGGATTCTTAAAATGTTATAATTTTGGTGTTTTAAATCAAATTTTAATGAGTTCTTCAAATCATCACGATCTTCATAGTAAGTTCACTTTTGCAGGAGTTTTAATCACATTAGGAATTATTTATGGAGACATTGGAACATCGCCTTTGTACGTAATGAAAGCCATAATAGGTACGCATGCTATTGCAACAGACGTTGTTCTTGGCGGTATTTCTGCTATTTTCTGGACACTTACTTTACAGACCACTCTAAAATATGTTATCATAACCCTTTCGGCAGATAACAACGGCGAAGGTGGAATTTTTGCACTTTATGCATTGGTTAGACGTACTAAAATAAAATGGTTAATTGTACCTGCCATTATTGGTGGATCGGCACTGTTGGCAGATGGTATCATTACTCCTCCTATTTCTGTATCTTCGGCAGTGGAAGGATTGAAGACCTATTATCCAGAACTTAATACAGTTCCAATTGTAATTGCCATTTTGTGTGTATTGTTTATCATTCAGCAATTCGGAACCAGTTTAGTAGGTAAGTTTTTTGCGCCAATGATGACGATTTGGTTCGGTATGTTAGCGGTATTGGGCGTTATCCAAATTAGTCATAATACTGATGTTTTGTGTGCTGTTAATCCTTACTATGCGATTCACTTATTAAAAATACATCCTGAAGGATTTTATGTTTTAGGCTTTGTTTTCTTATGTACAACGGGAGCTGAGGCCTTGTATTCCGACATGGGACATTGTGGAAGAAAAAACATTCGTATCAGTTGGATTTTTGTAAAAGTTGCTTTGTTATTGAACTATTTCGGGCAAGGTGCTTACTTAATCAAACACGAAGGTGAAGTATTGACAAGCATCAATGCGAACAATGTGAATCCGTTTTATTTTATCATGCCGGATTGGTTTTTACCTTTCGGAATCGTAATTGCAACAATGGCTGCAGTTATTGCTTCCCAGGCTTTAATCTCGGGATCATTTACATTGATCAATGAAGCTATGCGTTTGAGTTTTTGGCCAAAAGTTACCATTAAATACCCAACCGATTTAAAAGGACAATTGTACATTCCTTCGATTAACTGGTTATTATTAGCAGGCTGTATTGGAATTGTATTGTACTTCAAAGAATCGGGTAAAATGGAAGCAGCATATGGTTTGGCAATCGTATTATGTATGATTATGACTACCTTATTATTGATGTATTACATGGTAATGAAACGCATTGCTAGTTATATCATTATCCCTATCATTTTATTGTATTTAGCAATTGAATTCAGTTTCTTAGTTGCTTGTTTGGATAAATTCGCTCATGGTGGATATGTTACTTTAATCATTGCATCAGTATTGATATTCGTAATGACCATTTGGCATACGGCAAAACGTATCAGTAAAGAATATACGAAAATTGTAAAAATTGACCATTACAAAAAAGTATTGGCCGAGTTAAGTGTGGATCTTACCATCCCGAAATATGCTACACATTTAGTATATATGACGAATGCCAACCGTGTTGATGAAATAGAAGAGAAAGTGATGTACTCGATCTTACAAAAAAGACCGAAAAGAGCAGATATGTATTGGTTCATTCACGTGAATGTAACTAACGAACCGTATAGAAAAGAATACAAAGTAACCGAAATTTTGAAAGACGATTTGTATCGAATAGATTTCAATCTTGGTTTCAGGGAACCTACCAAAATCAATTTGATGTTCAAAGAAGTAATCAAAGACATGGTAGCGAAGGGAGAAGTAGATATCACTAGCCGTTACGAATCGTTACATAAGAATAACATTATTGGTGACTTTAAATTTGTACTTTCTGAGAAATTCCTTTCGTATGACAGCTTTATGAGTTATTATGAGAAGTTCATTATGAACGCGTATTTCTTCTTCAAGAAATTCTCATTATCTGAGGAAAGAGCTTTCGGTTTAGATAGTAGTTCTGTAAAAGTGGAAAAATTCCCAATGGTACTTCATGCACCGGAGAAAATTGAAATGACTAGAGTTTATAGACAAGAATAGATGATTTCATATAATACGAAAGACTGGTTTACCTTTATTTTTAAATTCCACAAAGCAGATACTTTCAGAGCATTATTGCCTTTGATTATTAGCATTGCTATTTATTGTGGTGTTATTGCATATCTCGAGATTGAGTATTTTAAATTAGCAGAAACAAGTCATGTAAAGAACATTACCATAATGCACAGCATGCTGGGTTTTGTGATTTCATTGTTGTTGGTTTTTAGAACGAATACTGCTTACGACCGTTGGTGGGAAGGAAGAAAACAATGGGGAGCGTTAGTAAATAATTGTCGGAATTTAGCGGTAAAATTATCAGGAATTTTAGAAACTAAAGAAGACAAACTATTTTTCAGAAAAACCATTCCTTATTATGCGTATGCATTGAATTTGCATTTGAAAGACGAACAAATAAGTCAGGAGCTTTTTGAAGAATTCAATATCAATGTTGAGCACAAGAAGCACAAACCGAATCAGATTGTTAAGTTACTTTTCAAAAAGCTGAATGAACTGAAAAAGCAGGGAAAAATAACCGACGAACAGTTGTTGATTTTAAATCCTGAAATTACCGCATTACTTGATATTTGCGGAGCATGTGAGCGTATCAAAAACACTCCTATTCCGTTTTCTTATAGTGTCTTTTTGAAGAAGTTCATTTTCTTTTATGTCATGACCTTACCCTTTGGATATGTTTTCAGTTTAGGGTATTATACTATTCCTGTCGTTATTTTCATTTTCTATGTTTTGGCGAGTTTGGAATTAATTGCTGAAGAAATTGAAGATCCTTTCGGGAATGATGAAAATGACTTACCGACAGAAAGAATAGCGGAAAACATTAAGAAAAATATTGAAGAGATTTTGTAAAAATTCCAAGATAAAAATTCCAAATTCTAATTGATAAAAGAAAATCCTTTTTTGTACTGAGAAAATTTCTTTGTGCAGGAAGGGATTTTCTTTTGGCAGGAAGGAGTTTCAACTTGACAGGAAGAAATTCCAACTTGACAGAAGCAAGATTCTATTGGTCAGGAACAAATTCCAACTTGACAGAAGCAAGATTCTATTTGTCAGGAGCTAATTTTCATTTGACAGGAACAAATTCCAACTTGACAGGAGCAAGAATCCTTTTGACAGAAGCAAGAATTCTTTTGACAGAAGCAAGAATTCTTTTGACAGAAGCAAAAATCCTTTTGACAGGAGTTCATTTTCTTTTGGCAGTTATATCATTTACCAAAAAAGAAAGAGCCCCGAAAGATCAGGACTCTTAGTATTCAAATTTCACAAAAACAGTACTATCTAACGATTAACTTTTTAACGATTGCTTTATTGGCTTCGGTAACTTTCACCATATAAATCCCGCTTGACAAGTTCAAATTTAGTTGAGCATCCGGAGTGTATTCGCCTTCAAACATTTTCATGCCCGAAATCGAATAAATTTCAACTGTAGCGATTTCTTTCAATCCGCTGATAGAGATAACATCTTTGGCAGGATTTGGATATACGCTTACCTTCCAAGTTGATCCAAAATCATCATTCGAAAGAGACGAATACCAGGTTTCCCCTACTCTACTTCCGAAAACGAAATCGGCCAGCAAAGGATAATCCACGAAAGGGTTTCTATTTCTTTGCCAATTGTAGATTACATTATTATGATTCATTTCAAAATCATCGGCTTTATCAGTAGCATTCCAAGTTAGCAATGTTGACAAATCACCAATATTTCCAGTTGGTTCACCAGGAAAACCATTCACAACATTCAAACCGTTGTAACGTACCGCCATATAAAATAAAGATCGTGCCACATCACCTCTCCAGCTACCTGAAGTACCGGCAGGACCGTTATAATCGTCGGTACCTGTTGGGTCTACCCCATAATTTTTATTATTTCGTGCTGTATTTTCCTGACTGTCTTCGGCACGCAAATGATGACCATCGGCACCACCAGCCATAATATCATTGGCATCAGTACTAGTCCATACATCGATACCATCGTTCGGCAACATATCGTCTAAGAAGAAATTTCCTCGGGACTGACAGTAAATATGTTCACGATTCCACTTTCCGACACCACTAGGTCCAGATTGTTGGTCCAATTTTGATCTTGGTTGTTCAACATACATTAACCAAACCTGACTGCTGTTTAGAGGATTTTGATCGGCTTCTTTCAACATATCCCAAACTTCAGCATAGTTATGTTCTCTCACCACCGCCGGATTCGCAATAATGTCTTGAATAGCCTGTTTGAGTTGGTTACCCGATTTACCTTCCAACGAATCATAATAACCTGCCGGAGTTAAATTGGGACACAAACCGTACGTTGGAGCGTTGGGTGGTCCCCAAGGCTTGATCTCATAATCGTTGTCATGAATTCGTACTTCAATATTATCATTTGATTTAGTATATCCATTCGGTAATGCACCCAATTTAATAATTAAGGTTTCATCGCCTTCATTGATGGCATCATCGACCAAAGCAACAACTCGGCTTACCGAATTGGCACCCACTGGAATTGTTACATTTAGATTGGCAGTATAATCTGCAGTAGTGAAACTTCCATTTGCTAATGTATACGTAAAATCAAGATTAGAACCTGTAACATTTGAAGTCAACGAAAATTGAATGGTAAAGCTATTGGGTTCGGTTTGCTCACCGGTAGGAGAAATCGTTACAGTCATTGTATTGAAAACGACACCCGATCCATCGTTAGGAACATCTGGAGTTGGTGTTTTAGTTTCGTAAGTACCATCCTCTTTTCTCTGAATTGAATTCACATCACTTGGACTAGCAGCACTAATGTATTCATCATAAGCGATTGAAACCCCCAGTGCAGTCATGAGACTCGTTGGATTCGCATCGTTTGTTTTATGTACCAAAGCATCGATCAGATTGTTTGTATTGGCCACGGTAGTTCCGTTGATAAAATCGGAAGGATTACCCAAATATAAACCCACAGCATCAGGGCCGTTTTGAATAGTATTATTATTGATTACACGATCCGGTGACGGGCTTACTGCCGAATTACCGAGAGTGACGATACCATTAACATCTGTGGTAAGACCATCCAAATCTAATGACATGTAGGCTGTATCTGCGTTACCTGCATTAAAAAAGACCAAAACATAACCATCGAGAGAAAAATTAGGTGTGGTGCTTTTCAGTTCAATAAATTCTAAGACATCAGTACTAGGCGTATCGGCATCCAATTCATTGATAACCACCTGACCGAAAGACACATTACAAAAAAGTAATAAGAAGAGTATTTTTTTCACCATATCCTTTAAATTTGGGAAGAGCAATTTAGACAAAAGCAAAGATTTAGCGTATTAATTACCGTTAAATTATCAATAAATCACAACTACAACGTTGTAGTTGTAAAATTCATCAGAAAACACTTATATTTTTTATGACTGTTATCTGCATTTTTAATGTTACATTGCATTTATTTTGAAAATTGAAGATTAGCCTAACTAAAATATACTTTATACTACTTGTACTGAATTCGGTTATTGGATTGAGTCAACAAAATGTGAACGCTGTTTTGACATTAGACAGTGAAACAGGACATTTACTCGTTGTACAGGATATAGCCTTTGTCAATACCTCTGAAAAACCCATTGACCATTTGATTATAAATGATTGGAATCATGCGTATTCGGATAAAGATTCCCATTTAGGGCGAAGATTTTCCGATGAGTTTTCCAGAAATTTTCATCTTTCCAGAGAACGCGAGAGAGGTTTTACGACCATCAAAACGATTAGTATCAACAATACAGAAACATTTTGGAGAAGAGTAAATAATCAAATTGATTTAATAGAAATTCCGTTACAACAAAAATTAAATCCAGCGGAGGCGGTAAACATCCATTTGGAATATATTCTTAAACTTCCTGAAGCTAAGTTTACCAGATACGGCATTGACAAAGGGAATTACTATCTGAAGGATTTTTTGCTGAATATCGCACGCATTGATACAAATGGGAATTCGGTCCAATATAGCAATGAAAACATCGATGATGCATCGTACGAGAAAACAGATTTAGCCCGATTAAAATTAGTAGTACCTATAGAATATGTAGCCTCTACTAATTTAACTTTATTATCAGAAAACAATACGACACAAAAAGAATTGCTATTCGAAGGTCAGTACTTAAACGACATTCAAATAATCATTGAAAAAAAGAAAACATTTGAATCCTACCGAAATGAGAAAGCAGAAGTAGAAACCAATCTGTACGATTCCAAAATTACGGAATATCAAAAAGCACTAATTATAGACAAAGTCATCAATTTTACGGCAGCGAATTTAGGCGAAACACTCCCATCGAAATTCCTTATAACCCAAGCCGAATATGACAGAAATCCCTTTTACGGTCTAAATCAGCTACCTAATTTTCTGAGTCCGTTTCCAAATTCCTTTCTTTTTGAGCTCAAATTCCTAAAAACCTACACCGGAAATTATTTACGTCAAAATTTGAATATTGATTTCAGGAAAGATCATCATCTTTTCGACGCCATTCAAACCTATTTACTGATGACTTACATTGAAGAGAACTATCCTGATTTGAAGTTATTGGGCGGTTTGGGTCAGCTCAAAATCATAAAAGGTTACCAGGTTGCCAAAGCCAATTTCAATGACCAATACCAATTACTTTATATGCTTATGGCCCGAAAAAATTTGGATCAGAGCCTTGTGACCTCTAAAGAAAACCTTGTCAAATTTAACGAGCAAATAGCCAATAAATACAAAGCCGGTATTGCTTATTCGTTTCTAAGAAAATATTTAAGAAATAATGGTGTTGAGGCAGGTTTCAAAGCATTTTTTAACGTAAACAAACAACAAAAAACTACTGCCGAAGATTTTAAAGTACAACTGACAAAAAATGCGGGTGCAGATATTACTTGGTTCTTTGACAACATTGTTACAGCTCCAGACCAGATTGATGTTACCTTTGGCGAAGTCAAAAAAAACGGAGATGATCTTACAGTTGAAGTACAAAACAAAACCCATTTGGCGGTTCCGTTTTCTTTATCGGGATTTAAAAAACGAAAGAAAGTATTTGAACAGTGGTATTCGCCCACAGCATCGGATACCACCATCACTATACAAAACACAGATGTTGACAAAATCATCTTAAATCATAAAAATGATATTCCTGAAATCAATAACCGTAATAACTTCAAGTCATTGAAAGGTTTTTTCAGTCTCAACAAACCTATTAAGTTTTCTTTCCTGAAAGACATTGAAAATCCGGCCTATTTTCAAATTTTTTATGTTCCCGAAATTGGATTCAATGTATATGATGGTGCCATCGTTTCGTTGAGTTTCAACAATAAAGCGCTCATTGAAAAACCTTTTTCATTTACGGTTAGTCCAAGTTTTTCAACCAATACAGGTTCGGTTACCGGTTTTGGTATTGCGAATTTTACACAACAAAGAAAAAATTCCGATCTGTTTCAAATACGCTATTCATTAGGTAGTGCCTATTTTCATTACATCCAAGATGCCAGTTATTTAAGAGTAACACCGTCTGTCTTATTTAAATTTAGAAATAATGACAATTTAAGAGATAACTTCTGGCAGAGCATTAGTTTGAGACAAGTAACGGTAAGCAAAGAATCCAGTCCATTATTGGTTAATGATTTGAATCCGTTACACTATTCGGTGTTTGATCTCAGATATGGAATTGGTGACGGTGAAACAGCCAAAACCTATAGCCTTTCGGGTAATTTACAATTTTCGGATCAATTTGGAAAGTTTACTATTGAAGGTATCTATCGAAAACTTTTTGAAAACAATTACCAACTTGGGTTACGTTTTTATACGGGTACATTCTTATACAAAAGAACAACAACCGATTACTTCAATTTTGCACTAGACAGACCCAAAGATTATTTGTTTGACTACCAATATTATGGGCGTTCGGAGAATTCAGGGATTTTCAGTCAACAGATCATACTTGCCGAAGGAGGCTTCAAGTCAAAATTCATTAATCCATACGCCAATCAATGGATTTCAACAGTAAATACTACTTCCTCGATTTGGAAATGGATACAATTGTACGGAGATGCAGGATTTTATAAAAATAAAGGCAGTAAAGCCCAATTTGTTTATGATAGCGGAATTCATTTCAATCTAGTACCCGATTATTTTGAGTTGTTTTTTCCATTATATTCATCCAACGGATTTGAACCGTGTCAAAACAATTATCCTCAGAAAATCAGATTTATGGCTACATTAAATCCAAAAACGCTAATAAATCTTTTTACCAGAAAATGGTTTTAATAGTTAAAAAAACACACCGTTTATTAAATATAATTTAACAAATAGCTGTTTTTTATTGAATTATTAAAATAAAACCTTTTATATAAACATTCTTTATAAGAATTATTCAATTACTTTTTTTTCAGTAAGATTAGAATATATCGTGTTTTTGTTTAAATTTGTCGTAATTACATGTACACAATATGATACAAGTGGAAGATAAAAAAGATTTGACTTTTGAAGATTTCAAAACAGAAGTAATCAACGATTATAAAGTTGCAAGAATTAGTCGCGAATGTAGTCTTTTGGGAAGAAAAGAGGTACTTACCGGAAAGGCGAAATTCGGAATTTTTGGCGATGGTAAAGAAGTGCCACAGTTGGCTTTGGCCAAAGCATTTCAAAATGGTGATTTCCGTTCCGGATATTACCGTGACCAAACCTTTATGATGGCCATTGGAGCAATGACAATCGAGCAGTTTTTTGCTGGTTTATATGGTCACACCGACTTGAACTTTGACCCTATGAGTGCCGGTCGTCAAATGGGCGGACATTTTGCTACGCATTCATTGGATGAAAAAGGAAACTGGAAAAATCTTACCCAACAAAAAAATTCAAGTGCTGATATCTCTCCTACTGCTGGGCAAATGCCTCGTTTGTTGGGATTGGCTCAGGCATCCAAAATATTCAGAAATGTAGAAGGCATTGACCAGACCAATTTCTCCGATAAAGGAAATGAAGTCGCATGGGGAACTATCGGAAATGCATCGACATCGGAAGGTTTATTCTTTGAAACGATTAATGCTGCCGGTGTTTTACAAGTGCCAATGGTTATGAGTGTTTGGGATGACGAATATGGTATTTCCGTACACGCCCGTCATCAAACCACCAAAGAAAATATTTCTGAAATCTTAAAAGGATTCCAACGTGATGAAGAGAATAACGGTTATGAGATTATGACCGTTAAAGGATGGGATTATCCGGCTTTAGTGGAAACCTATCAAAAAGCTTCTGCTGTTGCCAGAGCCGAGCATGTTCCGGTATTGATTCATGTGGATGAATTAACACAACCTCAGGGTCACTCTACATCAGGTTCTCATGAGCGTTATAAAAATGCAGAACGATTAGCATGGGAGGCTGAATTTGACTGTTTGGCTCAGATGCGCAAATGGTTATTGGAAAATAATTTAGCTACTGTAGAAGAGTTAGAAGAAATTGATACCCAGGCTAAAAAAGACGTTTTAGAAGGTAAAAAAGCGGCTTGGATTAATTTTACGACTCCAATCAAAGAAGAAAGAGACGAATTAGTTGCGTTGTTGAATTCAGTAGCAGCTTCTTCAGACAATAAAATATTTATTGAAAAATATGCTGCAGACTTAGCAGCTGTCAAAGAGCCTATTCGTAAAGATTTGATTACTTTGGCACGTAAAGTATTACGCATGATTGTTAAAGAAAGTGGAAAAGCAACTTTGGCATCATGGATTACAGCCTATACAGAAAAAATTCAGCCTAAATTCAGTTCTCACCTATTTTCACAATCTGAAAACAACATTTTTTCTGTTGCGGAAGTAGCACCAACCTATGATGAAACTGCTGAAGAAGTAGATGCTCGTTTGGTTTTAAGAGATAATTTCGATGCCTTATTTTCTAAATACCCGGAAACATTAATTTTCGGTGAAGATTCAGGAAACATTGGAGATGTGAATCAAGGTTTGGAAGGAATGCAGGAAAAATACGGAGAATTCCGTGTTGCCGATGCCGGTATTCGTGAAGCTACGATTTTAGGTCAAGGAATTGGAATGGCTATGCGCGGTTTACGTCCAATTGCTGAAATTCAATATTTAGACTATTTATTGTACGCAATTCAAATCATGAGTGATGATTTAGCTACGTTACAATATAGAACAGCAGGTCGCCAGAAAGCACCATTAATTATCAGAACACGAGGACATCGTTTGGAAGGAATCTGGCATTCAGGTTCACCAATGGGTATGATTATTAATGCTATTCGCGGAATTCATGTTTTAGTTCCTAGAAATATGACCAAAGCAGCCGGTTTTTACAATACATTATTAGAAACTGACGAACCAGCCTTAATTGTTGAATGTCTGAACGGATATCGTTTAAAAGAAAAAATGCCTACCAATTTAGGTGAATTTAAAACGCCAATTGGTGTTGTTGAAACCATCAAAGAAGGTTCTGATATTACTTTAGTTTCTTACGGTTCAACTTTACGCTTAGTGGAGCAAGCTGCTAAAGAATTATTAGAGGTAGGAATTGATGCTGAAATCATTGATATCCAGTCGTTGTTACCATTTGATATTAATCATGATATTGTAAAATCTTTGGCCAAAACTAACCGATTATTAGTGATTGACGAAGACGTTCCGGGAGGAGCTTCAGCATTCCTATTACAACAAATTATCGACGAGCAAAAAGGATACAAATATCTTGACAGTCAACCAGAAACATTGGCTGCGAAAGCACATCGCCCAGCATATGGAACAGACGGAGATTATTTTTCTAAACCTTCTACAGAAGATATATTTGAAAAAGTATATGCTATGATGCACGAAAGCAACCCTTCCAAATATCCTAGTTTATACTAAAGACTTCAAATAACATTTTTTAAAATCTTAGCTAAACACTTCATGAATAGCTAAGATTTTTTATTTATAATCCACTCTGCTTTAACACTTTATACGGCAAAACCTTACAACAAGTAACCCATAATGAATTAATTTTAAGTTGGGTAAGTTACAATTCACATTACATTTATCTCGCAAGTATCATAATAATGTGTTTTTATGATCACTTATGCGCCTTATTAAAAAATCAGCATTCTTATATCGTAATATAAATTTGGCTATCGTGAAAAAAATGCCATATACAGTAAAAGACGGGTTTGATTTAACCCATCAGAAGTACGCCGTTTTCGATAACATGATTGAAGGTGTTCAAGTTATCGACTTCGGCTGGCGTTATTTTTATGTAAACAAATCTATTGTGATTCAAGGTCAATCAACCAAAAAAGAACTTTTAGGACATACGATGATGGAAAAATATCCGGGGATTGAATCTACTGAAATGTTCAAATGTTTACAACAATGTATGATAGAGCGTATTCCTTTGGAAATCCCTTCAGAATTTGATTTCCCGGATGGTTCCAAAGGTTGGTTTGAATTGAGTATACAGCCTGCTCCGGAGGGAATTCTGATACTTTCATCTGATATTACAAAACTTAAGAAAACTGAAGCTGAACTCAAGAGAAAATTAAATGAACGAAATGAATTGCTCACTCAAATATCCAATCAAAAAAAACAATTGGAGGAGTTTTGCCAAATTATATCCCATAATCTGAGAGCGCCACTTTGTAATCTTTTGCTTTTGGGCGAAATGCTTGCCGAAAATCATACTATTGAGGAAAAGCTCAGCTATTTTGAGATGCAAAAACCAATCATTGCAAAGCTACAGCAAACCTTTGAAGAATTAGTTGACGCTACACAAATCAAAATGGATTCAACCATCAAAAAGAATTTGATTGATTTGGATAGGATTGTTGAGAAAATAAAAGTCCAATTTGACGAAGAAATACAATCCACAGGAGCGATTATTACAGTTGATTTTACAGAGGTAAAAAATATTTTCTATTCGAAGAAGTATATTAGTTCAATCATAAAAAATCTTGTCAGTAATGCTTTAAGATACCGATCGCCACTAAGAAGTCCAAAAATACACATCTCCAGTTATAAAAAAGACGAATGGATTTGTATTGAAGTAAAAGATAACGGATTGGGAATTGACCTCAAAAAAAATAAAAATGACGTATTCAAACTTCATAAAACATTCCACGATCATCCAAAAGCAAAAGGGTTTGGGTTATTCATAACCAAAATTCATGTAGAAGCATCAGGTGGCAACATACAGGTAAAAAGTAACATCGATCAAGGAAGTATATTTACAGTTCAACTATATAAAATGGGGAAACATGGGAAAAATTAAAAATGTTTGTTTAATTGATGATGACAAAATTTTTCAGTATCTGACTCACAGAATAATTTCGGATACACATCTTGTGAAAGAAATAGATGTGTTTTCGAATGGATTGGATGCCCTTAAATTTTTAGAATCCGTTAGTGTTGATAAGAAAAAACTGCCGGACATCATTTTATTGGATTTGTTCATGCCTGTAATGGATGGTTGGGGTTTTTTAAAAGCGTATATGGATCTTCAGTCCAAACTGCCCAAAAAAATACCCATCTATATCATCTCCTCTTCTATTGATCCTATTGATATCCAAAAATCAAAATCAATCAATTCTGTAATTGATTTTATAGTGAAACCGATGACAAAAGAAATGTTCTTACAAATCATGCATTCCTATGCACCAAAAAAAATACATTAATATATTATCTGTTTTTTACACCTATATACTATACTCATTTTTAAAGCGTTGTATCTAAAACGTTTTAAATGAAATACAAATTTGCCCTTTTTATGCTATTGCTTGTTATTTCCTGTAAAACTGGAAAGACATCAAATACGGCAGTCATTGTCGAATCCAGCAAAGTAGAAGCTATAAAGAAAAATAGAGCTTTTGATTTAGGAACGCGACTGCTTGAATCTTGTAATACATCTAGATTCAAACCCTTTTCAAAAGAAGAAGCTACAGAAAAAGTTATAGAAAATGCTACGCTAGATAAAATATCAGCTACCTGTAAAAAAATCCGCCAGAGGAATGGAAAATTCAATTTCATCAAACTTATTGATATTACGTATATCAAATCATCCGATGATTATATATTCCGATACAAAATTGATTATGAAAAAAAATATTTCATGCGCGAACTTACTGTAACAATCAATAAAGAAAATAAGGTATCAGCCATTTCTACCAAAGAAATAAAGCCAAAACCTTTATAAAAAGTCCCGCAAAAAGCGGGACTTTCTCAATTTTATTGTTTTACTAGTTTTATTTTTTTTAACATTTTTTCTTGCTCAATTACTGCTAAATAGACTCCGGGTGGCAAATCCTCACCAAAAGAAAACTCTTTCTCGTTTCGTCTTTCTATCAGTTGGACAAATCTTCCGGAAAGATCGAAAACTTTAACTGTTGTCAATCCACTCCAGTCGTTATTAACTTCAAATTGGAATTTGTTATTCGTAGGATTAGGATACACTATAACGCTAAAATCAATGTTTTCATTTTCTTCAATTGGTTGATCGGATTCCTCTCTTGACGTGGTACTTGATGAAGTTCGAACTTGTAAAGAGCCACCGTTTAGTAGTTGTTCAATGGTTTTGGACTGACTCAAATTCCAATTGCTTGAAAACCAAACACCTCCAGCTTTACGATTTAATGTTATCCCAATCGATTTTTGTGAAATACTATTTCCGTTATCCGTCATTGACATTTGAAATGCTGCACCTCCTTCAAGCGCTACAATAGTACCATTTTCCAATTGCTCAACAATATTGGCTTTACTACTAAACTGCGCTTTTGGGAGCGTTATATTCAAAAGTGAAATCGCATTGGTTGTAATGATATAGGTATGCAGTTTATTGTCTAAAGTCCCGTCAGGTTTATTGAAACTAGATATATAAATCATTGCCTTACCTTGCGGATTGGTTAATTTGTTATTGAATTGCACATCAAACTGAAATCCTGTTAATTGCCCATTCGCACCTTTCACATAGCCCGAAGAATTGGAATTCAATAGATTTCCACCACCAACAATATAACCTCCTAGAACTGGCTTAGATACCGTTACAATACACTGAGAAAGAGTTGACCATGGATTATTTTCATAGGCACCACTTACTTTCACAGCAATTTGAAAGCTTGCTGCATTGGCCGAACCAATATTCAATTGAACGATAGCGCTAGCTGAACCATAACTTCCATCTGAAACATCTACAAGCCCTACGGGTAAATTTTGAGCACTTGGTATTGGTGACATTGTTGATCCATTTACAATATAAAAACTAACTTTAGCACCTCTTACATCACCTTTCGGAATATTATTATCTTTTATAACAGCTGACATAGTTAGAGTTGCCGTACTCGTGTTTGGTCCAGTTGTCCATGCAAACAAATCGCCAGTATAATATCCAGTTGCGTTATATGGCGCTGCATTTCTAGCAATTATTACAATCGCTTTTTCCTGATAACTGCCTTCATAATTGACATTGCCACTTAAAAACTCTGCTTTTACAATATAATTTCCCGGTAAATTCACAATTTGTTTACTAACCATCGCTTGAACTGATCCGTCCGCTGCACCAGGTATTGGTACTACAGGATAAGTTCCATAATCCACCCCATTTACTGTAAATTTTACTGAACCTGTTAAAGGACTTCCTGAGTTTAATGGAATTATTTTAGCTGTAAAAGTCAGATTATCCATATATCGCACACTCGCTGCGCTAAGTTGAAGACTCAATGCAGTGCTAGCTGAAGTGATTGATGCCGACGTTACAGCAGTTGTATTTGTTAATGTATAATTGTCTTTATCCGCCCCTTCAATAGTAATTCCATTTACATTTACAGTCCATGTTCCAACATTCGAATTGGCAAAATAAGCATTGGTATACAAAGGAATTAAGGCATCACCTGCAATTTTATCAGATGACAAATTTACTGCTGCTGCAGTTGAACCATCATAAATTTTATTAATTCCTGAAGCTGATACGATTAAATCTTTCGGACTTATAACAACCGATGACGAACCTGAAGCATTATTGTAATTGATACCTCCATTAAAATTCCAAACCGTGGATCCTCCGGGAACATTTCTAAAAGTCGTTACAAAACTCAAACCTGAATTCAAATTGGTTCCCATAATACCGGTTGCAGTTCCTGATACAGTATGGTATTGAGCATCATAAATAGCTGAATACGGCATAATTACTATAGTCGCATCGGCTTTGTTAATCACTATGGATACATCGCCCGATTCGTCTTCATAGTTCGGATTCGAGAACGTCCAATGTGCCGTTCCTCCTGGAACATCAGTAAACGAAGCTCCCAAATCCAATCCGGTTAAAGTCACTCCGCCTACACCCGTTGCTGAGCCCGAAGCACCATGTGCCTGAGCATCATAAACACCGGTGTAACCATTCACAGTTATATTCGCATCGGCTTTGTTGACTGTCAATGAAACTGTAGTACTTGTAACAGTACCACAACTATTGGAAACAACTACTCTATATAAATAACCACTCATTGAGACAGAAGGGTTACTAATTGATAAAGTCGAACTATTAGCTCCTGTAATATTGTTATAATTAAGCCCGTTATCTGTACTTAAACGCCACTGGTAAGAAAGTGTAGCACTTCCATTGGCAACTATTGAAAAATTGGCATTCGAACCGTAGGTTATAACCTGATTTATAGGTTGAGTACCTATAGAAGGTGAAATACATGAAATATAATTAATAGTGAAATCTTGTATCCCATTATTAGCTGTAGATGGAATACAGATTATTCTTGGATTAGAAGCATCTACGGTAAACTCACCGGCCGGTCCGCTCCATGAACTGAAAACACTACCATTTGCAGCAGTGGCCGCAGCTTCAACTCTTAATGAAGTACTTGTTGAATTATTTAGTTTTGTAAAAGTAGAACCATTTGAAGTTGTTGCAGTTCCCGATCCTGAAGAAGTTGATGATCCAGAACATGATCCACCTGAAAAAACATTCCAAATCAGACTTGCTGTACTTTCGCTGGTTTTTATTCTGACATTACCATCCGTAAAAATTGTTTGAGCGGTTAATCCTGAAGTTTCACCGGTTGCAGTCAATATGAATGTGACGCCCAAATGACGTTCATTTATCAAAAACTGAGCATAATTAATGTTTCCATTTTCATCAGCAATTGTATAACGATTATGGTCTGCAGTACACACTTGTGGTGTTTCATCAAAATGCAACTGAACAGTTTCTCCAGGAAGCCAACCTGAACCTGTAACAACAACATATTGTCCTGGTACGTAATCATCTCTATCCGTAAAAACAGATGCCTGTCCGTAGATTAGAGAAGAAAATAAGAATATACTAAAATAAAAAAAGCTCGAAAAGCGACTGGTTTGAGGTAAGTTTACATCCATAACAAATCTATTAAATTCATAAAAATTTATTTGTTTGTTTTTGGAAAACAATACCCGAATTTAAGATGTATGGATATACTCGCTATGCAATTAGTGGCGTTACATTTAGAGCAAAAGAAAATGAAAATCAATCATTTAGCGACTAATTTACCATTTTGATTTGTAGTATTTATCCTTTTTTTAAAATACTCGATGAAGCGATAAAAAATAACTGCATAAAACAATTATAAGAAACATCTTATATACTACAAATTCTTAAATAAATGTTAAAACGGTAATTATCAAAAACCAAAAGTAACCTCTTGGCGTAAATGAGTTAAATAAAAAAAATCAAAACATGAAAACACAAAAATTTGCATCAATGGTTATTTTAGGATTTATCCTAATGATGAGTACAACGTCTAATGCTCAAAAAAATGTAATCGTAGGAGGAGCTCCTATGTATCCTACCAAAAACATCATAGAAAATGCCGTTAATTCGAAAGACCATACAACACTTGTTGCTGCAGTAAAAGCGGGAGAATTAGTTGAAGTATTGTCTGGTAAAGGGCCTTTTACTGTCTTTGCTCCTAACAATGCCGCTTTTGAAAAATTACCTGCAGGTACAGTAGAAACTTTATTAAAACCTGAAAACAAATCGACATTACAAGCCGTTTTGACATACCATGTGGTAGCTGGTTCTATGGATAGTAAAGCAATTGAAAAAGCTATAAAAGAAGGCAAAGGAAAAGCTAATTTAACCACAGTACAAGGTGGTAAATTAATATGTTCTATGGAAGGTAAAAACTTGGTCATCACAGATGAAAAAGGTGGTAAATCAATGGTTACTATTGCCAATGTTTATCAATCGAACGGTGTGATACATGTTGTAGATACGGTTGTATTACCAAACTAATCCCATACTTTTTTGTCCCCATCATAAAAAATCCCTATTTAGGGATTTTTTTTTCATATTGTAATTATAGAATTTATAAATACCGGTATCTTTATATTTGTGAAACGAAAACATTTAAAAAACATTCATGAAAATTGTTATTTCTCCAGCTAAATCGCTAGACTTTGAAAAAAATCTTCCTACTGAAAAATTCTCCAAACCTAGTTACCTGAAACAATCGAAAGAAATTGTAAAGGTTTTAAAAACTTTGAAGCCCAAGGATTTGTCGGAACTGATGGATATTTCACCAGCTTTGGGAGAATTAAACTGGCAACGCAATAAAAAATTCAAAACTCCATTTAGCCCAGAAAATGCTCGTCCGGCAGTTTTTGCATTTAATGGAGATGTATACCAAGGATTGGACTCCTACTCTATTCCAGAAGAAAAATTAGAAACATTACAAAGCAAACTCAGAATACTTTCAGGTCAGTACGGTATCTTGAAGCCTTTGGATTTAATTCAACCCTATCGATTGGAAATGGGAACTTCTTTAGCAATTGGCGAATCAAAAAATCTTTACGGGTATTGGAAAGAAACACTAACTACTGCCATAAACAAAGAATTGAAAAAAAACGAATTGTTTATCAATTTGGCGAGTAACGAATATTTTAGTGTACTCGATGCGAAAAAATTGAAAGTTCCGGTAATTACTCCTGAATTTAAAGATTATAAAGACGGTAAATTAAAAATGATCTCTTTTTTTGCTAAAAAAGCCAGAGGAATGATGGTACGATATATCATTGATCATAATGTAGAAACTTTAGACGAATTGAAAGGCTTCAACTATGAAGGCTATGCATTTGATGCCAACTTGTCCAAGGGAACTACTTTGGTTTTTACGAGATAGTATGCGTGAGGGATGGCAGTGAAAATCCTTTTTTATGAAGGCGAAGCCGAAGTAAAAAAGATTGTAACGAACAGCCCGGCCCAAAGGGACACGCCCAAATAATAAAATTTCAGCCTATCACAATGAGTGATTCCAGAAACGACATAGAAAGACTAAAGGCATTATTATCCTACGATATAATGGACACACCTGTTGAAGATAGTTTTGACAGCTTAGCAAAATTGGTATCAATCATTTGTGAGACACCCGCTGCCATAATTTCTTTTATAGACGATAAAAAACAATGGTATAAAGCCAAAATTGGAACTAACGACACCGAAGTTCCGTATGAAGAAACCATTTGTCAATATGTTGTTTCAAGTGGCAGCATGCTTGAAATTTCTAATACTCTCGAAGATGATCGATTGATTAATAATCCACACGTACATATCGAAAACGGAGTACGATTTTATATCGGAGTCCCATTGATTTCAGATACAGGACACACAATTGGTACTGTTTGTTCATTTGACGGGGTTTCAAAAAAACTTTCGGAAGAACAAAAAAAAGCGCTGGATATTATTGCCAAACAGGTAATGCACTTATTGGACATTTCGAAAAAGAACAACCAATTAATTAGTGAAGTAAAAAATCTTCTGGAGCAGAAAATAAAAGAAGCTCAAGAAACAATCAAAACTACCGAAGCGGCTTACAACATACTTTTCAAAGCCATTGACAAATCAAATGCGATTATTGAATTTTCTCCAAAAGGTATTATTGAATATGCAAATGATAGTTTTTTAGAAATCATAGGCTATTCAAAAGAAGAGTTAATAGGACAACACCATAAAATACTTTTAAATGATACAGAAGAAGAAAAGAACAATTATTTGTTTTGGAACTCATTAAATGCAGGTGTTTTTAAATCGGGACGATTCAAACGAAAACATAAAAATGGCAATGAAATTTGGATTCAAGCTTCATATAGCCCTATTCTAAATACTGAAAACGAAGTTGTTAAGATTACAAAAATTGCCCAAAATATTACTTTGGAAATCAATGCGCAACGGGCTTTGGAAAAGGCAAAATTATTAGCTGATGAGCTCAATATCCAAAAAGACCATTTCATAGCCAATATTAGTCATGAAATACGAACGCCTATTAATGCTGTTCTAGGATTTACCGATTTGCTTTTGGATGAGGAAACCAATGAGAAAAAGCTGAACTACTTGAAATCGGTTAAAACATCCGGAGATAATTTATTGTTTTTAATTAATGATATTTTGGATTTATCTAAAATTGAAGCGGGGATATTTCAGGTAGATTCCAATTCTTTTAATCTGTATGAAACCATTGAGAATGTCTTCTCTATTCTCATGCTCAAAGCAGAACAAAAGAATTTAATATTCTCCAAATCGATTGCGACCAGCGTACCCGAATATATCATTGGCGACCGAAATCGACTTACTCAAATTTTGCTGAACTTACTGGGTAACGCTGTCAAATTTACTTTAGAAGGAACCATTCATCTAAATGTATTTCTGCAGGAACCAACTCTATTACAATTTGAAGTATCCGATACCGGTATTGGTATACCTGAGAATAAATTGTTTTCGATATTTGAACGCTTCTCACAGGCACAAGAAAATACTTCGAGACAATTTGGTGGAAGCGGACTCGGATTGAACATCTGTAAACTTCTTGTTGAAAAACAAGGTGGACATATTGCTGTAAAAAGTAATTTGGGCAAAGGATCAACATTTACATTCAGCCTTCCATTTTCCGAAAGTGCCACTGCAAAAGAAAAAACTTTGACTCATCTAACGACAGCAACGAATACTCAAAAAATTGCCCGGGTCTTGATGTGTGAAGACAATGAAATGAATCAGAATTTGATGAAAGCGATTTTTTTGAATACCAATCATCAATTGGACATCGCCAATAACGGTATTGAAGGTTTGAAACTACTCAAAGAAAAAGAGTATGATGTAATTCTAATGGATATTCAGATGCCTGAATTGGATGGTTACGAAACAGCAGCAATACTAAGAAACGAATTAAAACTAAAGACGCCCATTATCGCCATCACAGCTCACTCAACTATAAAAGAAAGAGAGCGATGTTTGGCATTGGATATGAATGATTATATTTCCAAACCTTTCAAAAAAGAGGAATTGTTAGCAAAAATCGATTCATGGGCTTTCGGGAAAACCAATCCAAATCAATCCAATGATAGTATCGAAACGCAAAGTTCCGAATCTGTTATTTCATTGGAATATCTTGAAGAATTAGCAGCGCATGACACTAATTTCTTAAAAGAAATGCTTCGTTTATTTCAAAAACAAAGCGGTGAAAATCTTGAACTGATGCTTACTTTTTTATCCGAAAACAACTTAAAGCACATTCAAAGAACAGCACACAAATTGAAATCGTCATTTAGTGTTATAGGAGCCGATGTTTCCATTTTAGATACAATTGAAACCGGATCTGATTTGGATACTCTTGACAAGGATATTCAACAACTGAAAAATCAATTGAACACCATTAACCTAGAGATAAATAAACTACTTATTAAGAACTAAAAATATATGAAAATTGTAATTATTGAAGACGAAGATATGTTACGCAGATCATTGGCGTTTTTTCTGAGATCGAAAGAATTTGATGTTGAAGAATTTGACAACGGACTTGATGCTATTGATTATATTAAAAACAATTCTACTGATATTGATATCATTATAACGGATTTGAATTTACCTTTTGCCGGAGGAAAACAAGTGATTCATGCCTGCAAACAAATTCCTGAAAGTGCAATACCAATTATTGTATTGACATCTTCCGGAGTTGAAAACACAGAATTGGAAGTATTTGATTTGGGTGCCGATGAATTTATTGCTAAACCATTTAGTCCTCAAGTATTGTTAAAACGAATAGAAAAACTAATTTCTTCCTGATGTCATTTCGTAAATTATTAACGTCCATTACTCCACTGCTAATTTGTTTGTTTATTTCTTCCAGTTCATGGTCACAGGATGATCCGCATGGCATTACTGCAAAACCAACTCAACAAGATTTTTTAGACGCAATTGCATCGACCAAGAAAAACATTGCAATGTTTCCAAAAAATAGTAACTATCAATTCTACTTATGTCAATTGTATTTTTGGTCCGGTGATACAGTAACTGCGCAAAAAGAATTGGATCTATTTTTAAAAGAAAACCCCAATTCTATTGAAGCTAATGATTTATGGATTAAAACTGCATTGGCTTTAGAACAATATGATGCTGTAATTCAAAAGTCAAGAGAAAGCAAAAGTAAATTTCCCAACAATCGTGATTTTTATAGTTTACACGAAGCTTTAGCACTAGAAAAACAAGATAGAAATAGTGAAGCTTTAGATGAATTAGCAACAATTTCTGGGGATTCAAAACTAAAAAAAGATGCTGCTTATTTAGAAACACAAATTCTAAAGAAAAAGAAAAACACAATCACTGTTGGTCATTTGTTTACCGATTTTGAGGATTCTAATTCAGCCTTACATAGTTCAACTATTGAATATGGAAGAAAAATTGGCCGAAATACATTAATAGGTAGAATTAATTACGGAATAACCAATTTCAATAAGGAACTTCAAACGGAAATTGAGGCTTATCTGAAAATAAAAAACAAAAGTTATTTGTATTTAAATTCAGGATTTGCTGGAGACAATGGTATTTTCCCACAGTATAAAATTGGGGCCGAATTCTTTCAGGATTTCCAAAAAATAAGTACGTCTATTGGTTCCAGATACTTCTTTTTCGATAAAGACAACAAAACTTTATTGGTTACCGGACATTTAGGCTTGTATGCTAAAAATTGGAAAATAGAATACCGTCACTATTTGGCAGAAACGAATACCGATTGGTTGTCATCGAGTATACTAAACGTCAGACGCAATTTTGAAACCACAGAATCTTACCTACAATTTGATCTACAATACGGATCGCTACCATATTTCTTTCTAAATAATGCAACTTTTCAACGTTTAAATGCTTACAGATTAGGAATAAATGGTAAATTCAGAATAGAAAAAAATTATTTCATACAACCAATTTTTATGTATGAAAGAGAAGAGTTTATTCCAAATCAGTACCGCAACAGATATTCTTTTCAAATCAATTTAAGTAAACGCTTTTAATGAATCGATAATGTTCACAACCGATTTTTCACATTACGACTTTCAAGTTCAACTACTGCTCACACTAATCGCTTTGTTTGCGGTCACATTTTTGTTGTTTTTTGTTCTTACTTATATCAATCGTTATAAAAGAATCAAAAAAACAGAATTGAAAGCGGTGTACCAAAAAAAAATAGATCAACTCTTTTTTACATTACTATTTGAAGAAAATAGAACAGTTACAGAAGCATCCGATGTTTTTAAAAACGTAATCATTCCAACCAAGTTAATTAAAAAAATGACTTTAAAGTCAATCAATTCGCTTCACCGAAATTATACCGGCGAATTGAAGCAAAAACTGGAGGAGTTTTATGTTGAATCGAATTTGGTTCAGTATTCCTTAAAAAAAATGGATTCCTTAAACTGGGCCAAAGTAGTGGAAGCAATACGAGATCTCTCCAATTTAAACTATCAGGAAGCGTATCAAAGTATTTATTCTAAACTGGATCATTCCAAAAAAATTGTACAGAAAGAAGCATTCATTGGTGTGATTCTTTTGAAAGGATTGAATGAATTAATCAAGTTGAAAGATTCCCCAATTTATATCGATGATTGGACACAGAGTAACATTTTATATGTAGTTAAACGTGATAAAATGAAAGCTCCGGAAAATATTGAATTACTGCTTACAAGTAAAAATGAAAGTATTGTTTTATTGGCTGCACGGATTATTCAGTATTTCCAGTTGGTACAACATTCTAATGCATTGGAACATTGGGTTCAAAAAAATCCCAATTCAATTATTCAATCTAAAATAAGTGCTATCACCACACAGTTAAACACTATACACGAAGCATTATGACAGGAATCCATTGGTTAGATACCACCATCCATATTTTTAATTATCTGATTTTGCTTTTTGCGATTTCGGTAATGGTTTCTTATATCCTATTGGCACTTATTTCTGCCTATGCATTAAAAGCCTATCATAAGAAAAACCGTTTTGTAAATTATAATGCACTTTTGGCTTTACCAGATACACCCAAAGTTTCTTTACTGGCTCCTGCCTACAACGAAGGAAGAACTATAGAAGAAAATGTAAAATCGTTACTCTCTATCAACTATAATAATTTTGATGTGATTGTAGTCAATGATGGTAGCAAAGATGATTCTATACCAATTCTAATCCATGCCTTCGAATTAGTAGCTGTAGATCAAAAATACGAAGCTATACTACCAACTAAAGAAGTCAAAGCGATCTATAAATCTACAAATCCTTCCTACTCCAAATTAGTGGTGGTTGATAAACATAATGGTGGTAAAGCTGATGCACTTAATACAGGGATTAATATTTCTAAAAATCCTTATGTAGTATGTATCGATGTCGATTGTATTATGGATAAGGATGTATTGTTAAAATTAGCAAAACCTTTTTTAGAAAAATCGGAGAAAAGGATTATTGCTACTGGTGGTGTAGTACGAATAGCCAATTCCTGTGTAATCAAATCCGGTAAGTTAATTAAAGTCAATGCTCCCGAAAATTGGGTGGCTCGCATTCAGGTATTAGAATATTTAAGAGCTTTCCTTTTAGGAAGAATGGCTTGGGCAAAATTAGACGGATTACTATTAATTAGCGGTGCTTTTGGAATGTTTGATCGAGAGATTGTTGTGAAATCAGGAGGATACAACACCAAAACGGTTGGAGAAGACATGGAATTAGTGATTCGTATGAGACGGTATATGATGGATCGGAAAATGGAATATGCAGTACAGTATATTCCCGACCCTTTGTGTTGGACCGAAGCACCTGAAAGCTATGAAATTTTAAGAAAACAAAGAAGTCGATGGACAAGAGGTACGATGGAAACATTATGGATTCATCGCAAAATGTTTTTAAATCCAAAATACAAAACCGTTGGTCTGTTGAGTTATCCCTATTGGTTTTTATACGAATATTTAGCTCCAATAATTGAATGTTTTGGATTACTAATTACTATCCTATTCATTTGCCTTGGAGCCTTAAAATGGCATTTCTTTCTTTTATTGGTTCTAATGGTATATGTATTTTCTGTTATGTTTTCCATGTTAGCCATTTATACCGAAGAAGCAACTTTCAGAAAATACAATACATTCAAAGATTTACGAAAACTAATTTTTATTGCACATCTAGAAGCCATCATTTTTCATCCATTCACGGTTTATGCTGCAATAAGAGGGAATTGGGAAAAAATTAAAGGAAACAAAGGTTGGGGTGAAATGACTCGAAAAGGTTTTGAGAAAAAATAAAGCATAAAAAATCCCGAAGGTACTCTTCGGGATTTTTATACTTAATCGTTCATCGAAATGAGGAACTCTTCATTATTTCTTGTTTTCTTGAATCTATCATTGATAAATTCCATTGCTTCTACTGGATTCATATCCGCCAAATATTTACGCATAATCCACATACGTTGAATTGTCTTTTCATCCAATAATAAATCGTCACGACGAGTACTAGATGAAGTAAGATCCACAGAAGGGAAAATACGTCGATTGGCAATCTTGCGATCCAATTGCAATTCCATATTACCGGTTCCTTTGAATTCTTCGAAGATAACTTCGTCCATTTTAGAACCTGTTTCGGTTAATGCTGTTGCTATAATACTTAATGAACCTCCACCTTCAACGTTACGCGCCGCACCGAAGAAACGTTTTGGTTTTTGCAATGCATTGGCATCTACACCACCACTCAAGACTTTTCCTGAAGCTGGTTGTACTGTATTATAAGCACGTGCCAAACGAGTAATTGAATCCAATAAAATAACTACGTCATGCCCACATTCTACCAAACGTTTTGCTTTTTCCAGTACAATATTGGCAATTTTCACGTGTTCTTGTGGTTCTCTATCAAATGTTGAAGCCACTACTTCTCCACGCACACTACGTTGCATATCGGTAACCTCTTCAGGACGCTCATCAATTAGTAAAACCAATAAATAAACTTCTGGATGATTCGCTGCAATTGCATTGGCAATGTCCTTCAATAACATAGTTTTACCCGTTTTAGGCTGCGCCACAATCATACCGCGCTGTCCTTTACCAATCGGGGAAAATAAGTCAATGATACGAGTTGAAATTGAACTCCCTTTTTCAGCCAAACGGAATTTTTCTGTTGGGAATACTGGAGTTAAATGCTCAAAAGAAACTCTATCGCGAACCACTTGAGGATCGTGTCCGTTAATTTTCAATACCTTCACTAATGGAAAATACTTCTCTCCTTCTTTAGGAGGACGAACCACTCCTTTTACAGTATCTCCTGTTTTTAAACCAAACAAACGGATTTGTGAAGTCGACAAATAAATATCATCGGGAGATGCTAAATAGTTATAATCTGATGAACGCAAAAATCCATATCCATCAGGCATCATTTCCAAAACGCCTTCACTTTCAATAATTCCCTCGAACTCATAATCGGGTTCTCTGAAATTAGTTGTCTTTTTGTGTTTATTAAATTTAGGATTATTAGAAGCTTGTGGTGTTTCTGCTTCTGAAGCAGGAGTTTCTTCTTTTGCAACTTGAACAACTGGTGTTTCTTGTTCAGTTTCAGTAGCAGGTAATTCTACTTTTGGAGTATCGTTTTCTGTTGCAGTAGTCTTCTGTTTGTTTTTTTGAAAACGATTGTTCTTTTGATTTTTGTTGTTTCTGAACTCCTTCTCTTTCTTTTCAATTGGTTCCGCTTTGGGTTCTTCAAAAAGAGAAACTTGAGGTTCAGTCACTTTTTCAACCGGAGGTTTCGCTTCTGTAGGTTTATTTTCCTGTTTAGCCTCTTTGGTTATTCTGACTCTTTTTGATTTGGAAGGTATTTCTTTTTCAACTTTAGCTGTAGCTTCGGGTGCGATTTTATCTGGATTAGCAGCCTGATAATCTAAAATTTGATATACCAACTCCTCTTTTTTAAGAGTTTTAAAGCTTTTAATCTTGGCAATCTTCGCAATTTCCTGTAGCTCAGAAAGCTTCATTTCTTTTAAAACAGAAATATCAAACATATAATGTTGTTAGATTTAATTAAGGGAATAAATTGTATGAGGTTTTTTTGAATTCTATGTTCCGAAGTATGAAGTGCTTACGGATTGTTAGGGCAATATTACGAATTTTATTTCAGTAAACAATAGTTTTTTATAAAAAGATACGCTATTTTTGCTTCTCAATTTTTAAAAATGTTACAAAGAATTCAAAGCGTTTATTTGTTTTTTGCATTTGTGGTAAGTGCTGTACTACCATTTGTATTCTATTTATGGATTGAAAATGGTGCTAAAGCAACCAAAGTATTTTTTATGTCAAACATAATCTATACGGTATTGTTCGGCTTGAGTGCCGCTTTAGCAATCATGAGTTTAATGACTTATAAAAAGAGACAACAACAGTTTGTGATGAACAGACTGAATATGATATTGAACTTAATTTTACTAGGATTATTTGTGTATCGTACACTAAGCGTATCTGGAGAAACTTCGGTTTCGGAGAAGGGTATTGGGATGTTCTTGCCTGTTCTATCTATCTTTCTGTTAGCTTTAGCTAATAGAGCCATCAAAAAGGACGAAGATCTCGTAAAATCTGTGGATCGATTAAGATAAACCTATCATCTTAGTTTATTAGTGCGAAAAAAAAGCTAACCAAATTTGGTTAGCTTTTTTATTTTACCTTGTTTTTTTTCATTAATTTTAATTAGTTTTCTCACTAAAATTAGTGATATAAAAATCATTAATTAAGAGTATTTCAAGTAAACTATTAATCGTTTACTTTTGAAAAACATACTTAACATACTATGGATACCAAAATCAAAATACACCTGGCTGATGATCACCAAGTTTTAATCGACGGATTGTTAGCGGTTCTAAGAACCAACCCCATTTTTGAAGTTGTCGGCTTTTCTCTCAACGGTGATGGTTTGGTAGAAAGAGTGGCTCAAAACGACGCACACATTTTAGTAATGGATATCAACATGCCGGAAAAAGATGGTATTCAAGTGCTAAGAGAGTTCAACGAAAAAGGATTTACCTGTAAAGTAATTGTTTTATCAAGCTATGATGATCCCAAACTCATTAAAGAAGTAATCAAACTCGGTGCTAGTGGCTATCTAACAAAACAAAGTGCCGGTGAAAGTATTTTGGATGCCATCATGACGGTAGCACAAGGAAGTCAATATTTTTCTGCCAATATAAAGGATAAAATATTTGACATTTTTACCGAAAACAATAACCGTGAATCCTTAAGAATAGAAGATGTTATTTCTAATATTACCACACGTGAATTAGAAATATTAGGATATATTTGCGAGGAAAAAAGCGGTAAAGATATTGGGGAATTATTAAACATCAGTCCGAACACAGTTGAAACACACCGTAAGAACTTAATGAAAAAATTAAAAGTCAAAAGTTCAGTTGGACTAGTTCTTTTCGCAACCAAACACAATCTAATTAATATTAACTAAAACCAAAAATTGCATGGCTACTTACACAATGCTGGGTGATTACACCTATGAAAAAGAAAACAGTTCACAATTCAGAATCATTTTCAACATTCCCGACAACTGTAATTACAATTTAGATTTGTCTGGAGGAAAATACACCATTGAAATTAGATTAAACCCTAAAGAAACTCAACCATCTAGCACTTTCATCGAACAAAGTGAAATCGTAAACATGATAGGTAATGGTTTGGATTTCAAATTTGAACAGTATGAAGCATCAGGTGTAGTTATCAAAAAACCTTCAGCTATTGTAACTGACTAATTCTTACTTCTGAAAAATTCTATCTACATAATTTTATTTTTAAATACATTCTGTTTCGGGTTTCAAAAGGAGAAACCCGAGATAGACTCTATTATATATTACAAGGAAAAAAACAAACCTGTAAAGGCCATCAATTATGTTCGAAAACAAACAGAACGTTATTTAAAAACGAATCAGTTTGAAAAATATTGCGACATGAAATTGGAACAGGCATTACTCTATGAAGAGTTCGGTGATTATGAAAATGCCATAAAAATTCTTTACGAATCCAGAGAAATTGCCGAAGCCCAAAACCTGAAAGACAAACAAGTATCCATCCATTGGAAAATAGGAAACTTATACACGACTACTTTTGCCTTTAATAAGGCAAAAAAACACTTGTATCTTGCCCGGAACATTGCCGAAAAAGTAAATAAGAAAGATTTGCTTTCTAAAGCCTATCAAGGCTTGTACAGACTTCACTCTATGATTGAGTCGGATAGTGCAAAATACTATTTGGACAAAGTGGCTTTTTACAGTAAAGGATCAACTGATTTATCGGAACATTTTAAAGTTAATAACAACTTTTTCAAATACCACTTTGGCAGAAAAGAATATCAACTTGCCAAGTTTTTCAGTCGTAAATCGCTTGAAATAGCTGAGTCAAGCAAAAACAAACAACAAATAGCTATTGGAAAAATCAACTATGCGCTTTGTTTAATGGAAGGTGATAAAAACTATCAGGAAACCATTAAAATTTACAAAGAAGTATTGAAGTTATATCCCAATAACGAAGACCACAAAAATGTTTCACAATGCCTTTTGAACATTTCCTATGCTTATGAAAAAATTGGCGACTATAAAAATGCCTTGGAGTACACTAATAGGTATTTGGATTTTGTGGAATTAATCCTCAACGGAAAAGTGGAACAAGCTACACAAGAAATTGAAACCAGATACCAGCTCGATAAAGCGGCCAATGAATTTAAAGAAAAAGAAAAGAACATTTTAGAGAAACAGAAACGTAACCAGAAGATTACTTTATTACTTGCGTTCTTGCTATTGTTATCTGGAGTGATCTTTTATTTTTATTACCAAAACTTACTGTTAAAACAAAAAAACAGAATTAAAGATATCGACAGTAATCTTCAATATAATATCATTAGTGCTACTTTGGACGGACAAGATCAGGAGCGAAATAAAATTTCACAAATATTACATGATTACGTAAGTGCAACCCTCTCTTCAGTTGGTTTGCATCTTTCGGCATTCGAATCTTCTTTAACACCGGAACAACGATCGGATTTAAGAAAAACACGTTCATTACTGAAACAAGCACACGATAAGGTAAGGGATTTATCCCACGAGTTAATACCTCCTTTATTGGTCAAGTTCGGTTTACAATTCGCACTAAAAGACTTATGTGAAAACAATTCCAATTCCCTATTAACTTTCTACTATAAATCTACCATTTCAGAAGACAAAAAGTTTGATCCGGATTTTGAAATAAAAATCTATTACATCGTTTCCGAGTTAATCAATAATATCATCAAACATAGTGGTGCAACTGAAGCTTATCTTACATTAGCATCAGAAGAAAATGATTTTACATTCACCATAACCGATAACGGAAAAGGATTTGATGTAGACAATATCAGACAATCGGAAGGTTTTGGTCTTACCCAAATTCGTGCACGTGTTAAAAACATGAATGGCACAATGACGATCAAATCCAAAGAAGGAGAAGGAACCAACATCATTGTAAAAGTCCAGGAATAATTATTTTTTTCCTAATTCTACAATTTCAAGATCCTTAATTTTATCTTCATCTATCACAAATCGAAGCATCGTTCGTACTTGATGAAACCCACTTTTACCTGCTGCACCGGGATTCATATGCAATAAATTAAGTGACTTGTCAAATTGCACTTTTAAAATATGTGAATGGCCACAGATAAACAATTGAGGTGGATTCTTTTTAATTTCATCTCTAATTTCCTGATTGTATTTTCCGGGATAACCTCCAATGTGTGTTATCCAAACATCAACACCTTCACACAAGAAACGGTTATGCAAAGGGAATTCCAGTCGAGCCTCTGCCCCATCAATATTACCATAAACAGCACGTAATGGTTTGTGCTTTTTAATCGAATCAGTAACTGCCAAATTGCCAATATCACCGGCATGCCAAACTTCGTCGGCCCAATTTACATGTTTCAGTATAGCATCATCAATATGACTGTGCGTATCGGATAATAGAAGTATTTTTTTCAATTCGAAGATTTTGTTTCCAAAGATATAAAATTGCTAAATTTGAACCTTATGAAAAACGTCTATTTAGATAACGCTTCAACAACTCAGTTGCGTCATGAAGTCATTACGGAAATGACCAAAGTGCTCACCGAAAATTTCGGCAATCCGTCATCATCTCATTCATTTGGAAGAAATTCTAAAAATCTAATTGAATTATCACGAAAGAATATTGCCAAAAACTTAAACTGTAACGCACAAGAAATCATCTTTACCTCCTGCGGAACAGAAGCCAATAACTTTATTCTTTTGTCCTCCATTCGTGATTTAGGTGTAAAGCGAATCATTACCAGTAAAATAGAACATCATGCTGTTTTACATACTGTTGAAGTATTTGAAAAACAATTCGGTATTCAAGTTGATTTCGTTGCAATTTTGTCAGACGGAACAATCGACTACAATCATTTAAAGGAATTATTATCCCAGAATACAAAAACATTGGTAAGCTTAATGCATGTCAACAATGAAATTGGTACCCTATTGGACTTGGAAAAAGTTGGACAGCTTTGTAAAGAATCCAATGCCTATTTTCATACCGATACTGTTCAATCTATAGGCAAAACGCCAATAGATTTAACTAGTTTGCCCATCGATTTTCTAGTGGCAAGTGCACACAAATTTCATGGCCCGAAAGGCATTGGTTTTGCTTACATCCGAAAAGGAATTGTTCTGCACCCTATTTTATTGGGCGGAGAACAGGAAAAAGGACTTCGTGCCGGTACCGAGAGTGTTCATAATATCGTTGGCATGGCCAAAGCATTGGATATCGCCATCGAATCAATGCCCGTTGAGAAAAGTGCAGTTTCAGAATTAAAAGACTACTTAATTCAACAGCTGCAATTGGAATTTCCCGAAGTCACTTTTGCTGGAAATCCTTCAGAAACATTCTACAATGTTATTAATGCCATTTTACCCTTTGATGAAAGTAAAATAAGCATGCTATTGTTTCAATTGGACATGAATGGAATTGCGGTATCCCGAGGAAGCGCATGCCAATCTGGCAGTGTTAAACCTTCTCATGTTTTAGAAGCTTTTCTTCCTGAAGAATTATTGAGAAAACCCAATATTCGCATTTCACTTTCCCATTACAACACCATCGAAGACATTGATTATTTGATTGACGTATTAAAAAAATTATAATGAAATTCATTTACCTTTTCGTATTACTTCCTTATTTGGCATTGGCACAAGATTTTGACATTCAAGGCCATCGCGGTTGTCGAGGACTACTTCCTGAAAATTCCATTCAAGCCATGTTGAAAGCAATTGACTTAGGTGTTACCACTCTAGAAATGGATGTAGTGATCTCAAAAGACAACCAAGTAGTGTTGTCGCACGAACCTTTTTTATCGTATGAAATAGCATTGGATTTAAACGGAAAGGAAATTGAAGAGAAAAATGAAAAAAGTTACAATTTGTATCAAATGAATTATGAGCAAATTAAACAATACGATTGTGGCAGCAAAGTTCATCCGAGGTTTTTAGAACAACAAAAAATTAAGACTTACAAACCATTGCTTTCAGAAGTAATTGATTCAGTCGAATATTACATAAAAATTAAACATCCTGGCAAGAAAATACACTATAACATTGAGACCAAAACAACTAGTGAAACGGATGCGCTATTTCATCCTAAACCAGCAGCATTTGTAGATTTAATGATTGCGGTGATTAAAGAAAAAAACATTCAAGATAGGGTTTACATCCAATCTTTTGATGTGAGAACATTACAACATTTACATACAACCTATCCTGAATTCAGAACTGTTTTATTGGTTGAAAATGAATCCAGTATTGATGAAAACTTAAAACTGTTAGGCTTTAAACCAGATGTTTACAGTCCGTACTATAAACTTCTTAATAAGAAGAAAGTAAATCA
Source organism: Flavobacterium sp. MAHUQ-57 (assembly GCF_051908335.1). Taxonomy (NCBI): domain Bacteria; kingdom Pseudomonadati; phylum Bacteroidota; class Flavobacteriia; order Flavobacteriales; family Flavobacteriaceae; genus Flavobacterium; species Flavobacterium sp. MAHUQ-57. The sequence goes on from NZ_JBPZTE010000006.1 coordinate 700,927, forward strand.
ACTTCACCAACAAAACATCAAAGTAATTCCGTGGACTGTTAACGACAAGAAAGACATGCAGCAAATCATCAAAATGAAGGTTGACGGAATTATTTCGGATTATCCCAACCGATATTTTGAACTGCATTAGGTAATTATCAATAATTTAGAGGCTCTACAAGAGTTACTATTGATTCCACAAGAGTTACTGTTGGCTCCACAAGAGTTGCTATAGGCTCCACAAGCGCTACTATTGGCTCCACAAGCGTTACTGATGGCTCCACAAGCGCTACTATTGACTCCACAAGCGTTGCTATAGGCTCCACAAGCGTTACTGATGGCTCCACAAGCGCTACTATTGACTCCACAAGCGTTGCTATAGGCTCCACAAGCGTTACTATTGGCTTCAAAAGAGTTACTGATGGCTCCACAAGCGTTACTATTGGCTTCACAATACTTCTATGACTTTGTCTTAGAAATTAAACTATTCGTTGTTTTTTTAATAGTTCCAAATATTCATTTGCTTCCTCTAATAATCTTTTACTTTCAGCACTTTTTAATTCATTATCCTTTTTTTCTGAATGAATAACTTCTTTGACCAATTCATCATCTTTAAAATAATACATTCTCCCAAAATTCAGTTCCTGCTTACTTGTGTCTTGATCTCCGTTATCTTGTAATATGGCAAAAACAAGCTGATCGTTATCAAAATAAAACTCATCCGTTTGCTTTGAATTTTCTTCATGTGGATATGTTTTAATTCGGCAAACCTTTCCTTTTTCCAAATAAAAATGGATTTTAGACCATTTTTCCTTTATTTGGTCACTATTCAAATCTTTTGATAAAATTTCAATGCGTTGCATTTTTTCTTTGGTAGCTTCAATTTTATCCACCAATAAATTAACTTCGGTTATAAAATTTAAGACTTCGGCTTGTTGCTCTTCTTTGCTTTTACAGTTATAAAAACAGAATAACACGAGCATAAAAAGTAGCTTTTGGAGTTTCATCTTTACAATTTAAAATACATTAACAATTAAAAATCAGAATCTTAGATAAATTTAAAGCTTTTTAAAAGAAAAAGACTACTAAACAGAAATAAAAAAAATCCGCTTTGTTTAAAGCGGATTTACTATCAATTTATAAACTTAAAAAATAACTTTTACCTTTATTTCCTCTCCCTTTCGCAGAATTGTCACTTCCCTTTCATCACCAGAATTCAATTTGGCCAAACAATCCATATAGCTATAGACCTCTTTTATTTGACAATCTCCGATCTTAGTAATAATGTCGCCTTCCAAGATTCCAGCAATTTGGGCAGGACGTCCTTCAGTAACACCATCAACATGCAAACCATCACCATGATCTGTGTAGTCTGGCATAATACCTAAAGTCACTTTGTATTTAGGCGCTTTCTTTTCGGAAGTGATTTTCGTTTTGGTAAATTCCAGTTTCTCTGCATCAGCTATTGCATTAACCGTTCGGAAAATATAATTCACGATATTTTCCACTCCGTAATAATTAATTTTTCCTTCGTCATCACTTGGTTTGTGATAATCGGTGTGCGTACCAGTAAAGAAGAACAATACCGGAATATCTTTCAAATAAAAAGAAGTATGGTCAGACGGCCCTACTCCGCTCAATTCCTGAGTAATACCAAACCCTGCCGGTTTATTTCTTTCAATAATTTCAGGGAAAGAAGGACTAGTTCCTACACCGCCAACTATCAATGTTTTTTTATCATCGAGACGACCAATCATGTCCATATTGATCATTGCCATTACATTTGGATAAAGTGTTTTAATGGTTGAAGCCATTTCTTTAGAACCAATCAAACCATCTTCTTCACCTGAGAATAAAGCAAAGATAAAATTTGCTTTTTCCTTTGTTTTATTTTGCGACAACATTCTGGCTAACTCCAATACACCCGCTACTCCAGAAGCATTATCATCGGCACCATTGTGGATTTCACCTTCCGAATTCATTTTAGTGGAATGCAAATGTTCGTTCAATCCCAAATGATCATAATGCGCACCAATCACAATTGTTTTTGCCGCACCATTATCCAAATAGCCAATCACATTGTTACCTGAATTAGCCTTCCCTTTTGAAATCGTGTCATGCGGATTCAGGCGAACTGAATAATTAAAAGACTGTAGGAATTGCTTATTGTAAGGCTTAAGTTTTAGTTTTTTGAATTCAGAAACAATATAATCAGCTGACAGTTTTTCTTCCTTAGATCCTGTCAGTCTTCCCTTCATGGCATCAGAAGCCAAGTAAGAAATGTGTTTTTTGAGGTTTTGAGGATTGGCATATTCGTTTTCATCGATATCCACCCAATCGGCAATAAAAACATTCGTTTCGCGTGGTTTACTTTGCTCCCGATTACTCGAGAAAACCAGTTTCTTTCCATCAGGTGAGAACATTGGGAACGCATTGAATTCACTTTGATAGGTAATTTGCTTCAATCCAGTACCATCAGTGTTAATCATATACAATTGGAAATCGTAGCCTTTAGTTGCATGGTGATTTGACGAGAAAATAATTTTTTTATCAGAAGGATGGAAAAAAGGTGCCCAATTGGCCTTTCCCAAATATGTAATTTGTTTCAAATCGGAACCATCTACATTACATGTATAAATTTCCATACTCGTCGGCATTACCAAATTTTCAGCCAGTAAATCTTTGTACTCTTTTATTTCTGCTTCCGTTTTGGGACGAGAAGAACGGAATACCAGCTTCTTGCTGTCATGTGAGAAAAAGCAACCACCATCGTATCCTAATCCGCTAGTCACCTGCTTCACATTTGAGCCATCGATATCCATTGTATATATTTCCAGATCCCCGGAACGGATACTGGTGAACGCAATCTTTTTACCATCGGGTGACACCACAGCTTCGGCATCATAGCCAGGAGAATCAGTTAACTGTTTGACGATATTCCCTTTCAGGTCGGCCATATAAATTTCAAATTCGGGATAAATGGCCCACAGGTATTTACCATCTTTAGGCTTTGGAGGAGCAGGACAAGCTTCGTTACTTTTATGAGTCGAAGCGTATAGAACGTGCTTACCGTCAGGCATAAAATACGAGCAGGTTGTGCGTCCCTTTCCGGTAGAAACCAATTGAAGACTTTTCGAATCGATTGAGGTTTGAGATAAATCAAGCGTAAAAATCTGGTCACATTGTGCACCTATTTCCGGATTAGTGACTTGAAGTGTAAGTTTTTTACCATCAGGGCTGAAATACGCTTCGGCATTATCGCCACCGAAAGTGAGTTTTTTTACATTCTTAAGATGCTTTTCCTGAGCGAAACCCGAAATCGCAGAAAGCATAAACAAAGTCGTTACAATTTTAGTTGTCGTCATTCTTGTAGTGTTTATCTCTCAAATGTACTAAAAGGAACCGATTGTTGATTACCCTTTTAGCATAAAAAAACCGTCCCATTTTACAACAGGACGGTTTCAAGTATTAAATCCGTAATTATTTACTTTTCGGAAGATTTTTTGGTATTTCCTTGTTCGAATCCATCATTTCCATGAGTTTCATTCCCAGTAAACCACTGATACCGCCATCGGTACCGTTATTACCGGAGATCAAGACATCAGGAATCACTTTAATATTTCCTTTACCAATTTCCTCTGTGATTTTATATTTCGTAAAGTTATCTCCACCCATTGCCGAAACCTGCAATTGATAAGCTTCAGCAGTAGATTTACCGATCGCCATAATTTTCTCAGCCTCAGCCAAACCGGTTTTCGAAATCTTTTCTGCTTCAGCACTAGCATTCAATCTTGTAGCTTCTGCTTGAGCACCTGCTCTTGCTTTAGTTGCTTCCGCTTCTGCCTGCGCTCTCATTTTAGTAGCCTCCGCTTCCGCATTCACGTTCAGTTTCAGACTAGTTGCATCTCCTTCCGCTTTTTTAACCGTAGCATCAGCAGTACGTTGTGCGATTTCCACACTTTGCGAAGCACGGACAATTTCCTTCTGCATATCAGCAATAGCCGTTTCTTTTTCCATACCCTGACGCTGTTCCTGCGCCATTTTTTGCGTTTGATACGTCTTTTGTTCTTCTTCTGCTATCTTTCTGTCAGTTAACGTTTTCATCAAAGAATCCGGTGGCACGATATCACCGATTAAAGTATCCACCGCATTCACGTTGTACTCATCCAATACTACTTTGATATGGTTTTTAGCTGACTCCTGACGTTCTTTACGCGTACTCAAGAACGAAATCACATCACTTTCCTGAGCCGAGTTACGGAAATAGTTACCAATGGTAGGCTCCAAAACCTGAGAAACTAAATTTGTCATACTACCGAAACGCGCAATAACTTTTGGAGCTTCATTAGCTGGAACGTGGATAATTTGTGACACATCCAAATTGAAAGGGAAACCATCCTGAGAACGAACCGTGATGGTAGATAAATTATGGTCTAAATTATGTGATTCACTTCTGGCATCCGCCCAGTTTAATACCAAGTTGGTTGTTGGCACCAATTCCAGTTTCGTTGTATACTTATTTAAAGCATATTTACCAGGCCCAAGTGGTTCCATCCAAACACCACGCTGTCCTTTAGACACTATATTTCCATGTTTGAAATGCTCACCTGTAACATCCTGACCGTCTTCCCCTATATACGAAATCACAACACCAACATAACCGATAGGCACATCTGTCATAGGAGTTTGTTCAATTTGAACAGCCCAAGAATTGATATAATAAGAACCTGCCAACATTACTTGAGGTTGAAGTCCACGATTACCGCCATCTTCCAGGAATTTATCAAAATCTTGAAAATTGTTGTGTGATTCCACATATTTACCAGCGATTTGACCGATTGGAATAGGTTCACCGTCAAGCGCAGTCACAACACCCACCATGTTTTCAAAAATTTTGATCTGATCTGCCATTACCACATCAAATAAAAACGTATTGATACGGTACGAACCAGTAGTGATGAAAGCAGTTTGACGTCCTTTTTGTCCTCCATTATTCAAGAAAGCAGTAGCATCTTGAAAATTATCACAGGCTACTTTACGTGCAAGTATTCTACCGGTTGGTATTTCCTTACCGTCTTTACTCAGCACCAAACCGATTTTCCCTTCCGGTATTATTGTAAAAGGCGACATATCAACCGAATATTGCCAAATCCACATACCCCAATACAAACCAGGAGCCAAAGTTTGAGCCTGAAATCCGGCCTCTCCTTTTGTCGCAATAATACGTCCATCCGGCAACGCTTTATCTGTACCAAAAAGAACGAATTTCTTGGTTACCAGACCAATTTTATCTTCAGGAACTATAACCATCCCGAAGAAAACTCGCAACACAAACTTGTAAAAAATAAAGCAAGCGACTATTAATATCAGCCACCAAAAATTAGTAATTGTTTCCATTACAATAGATTTTAAATGATTTTAAATATGATTTTAGAAATGCTTAATATGAAAAATGAAGTATAATCATGAATCCGATTAAAAGTTAACTTTCAGGATTGCGCAGTTGCCTGAGTCGTTATTTTGAAGATACAACACCTTTGTGTCATTTTAGGATATTAATTTCTTAGTAAAATCGATAATTATACGTTAGAAGAAATCAATTGTTACAGAAAACAAAAAGAATATTTTTATACAATTTAAAACCTATTGATTATCAATAAAATAAAAGCGTCCCAAAAAATTGGGACGCTTCAAAACTATTTTATGTTTATCTTATAAGTGAATTACTTCACCGTAAGCATCAGCTACCGCTTCCATCACCGCTTCACTCATTGTTGGGTGCGGGTGAACCGCTTTTAAGATTTCGTGACCTGTAGTCTCTAATTTACGTGCTACAACCGCTTCTGCAATCATATCGGTAACTCCGGCACCAATCATGTGACAACCTAACCATTCACCGTATTTAGCATCAAAGATTACTTTCACAAAACCATCAGGAGTTCCAGCTGCTTTCGCTTTTCCTGAAGCTGAAAATGGGAATTTACCCACTTTCAATTCGTAACCTTTTTCTTTCGCTGCTTTTTCCGTTAAACCAACAGAAGCAATTTCAGGGGTAGCATAAGTACAACCAGGAATATTTCCGTAATCTAATGGTTCAACATGTAAACCAGCAATTTTTTCAACACACAAAATTCCTTCCGCCGAAGCAACGTGTGCTAAAGCTTGACCTGGAGTAACGTCTCCAATAGCATAATAACCAGGAACATTTGTTTGGTAGTAAGCGTTTACTAAGATTTTATCTCTATCCGTAGCAATACCCGTTTCTTCTAAACCGATATTTTCAATATTTGTTTTAATACCAACAGCTGAAAGAACGATATCCGCTTCTAGAATTTCTTCTCCTTTTGCTGTTTTAACTGTAGCCTTCACACCTTTTCCAGAAGTATCCACTTTCTCTACAGAAGCATTTGTCATTACATTGATACCTGCTTTCTTTAAAGAACGCTCAAATTGTTTGGAGATATCTTCGTCTTCAACTGGAACCACATTTGGCATGAACTCAACGATAGTAACTTCGGTACCCATTGAATTGTAGAAGTGTGCAAATTCCACTCCGATAGCACCTGAACCCACAACAATCATTTTCTTTGGTTGTTCCGGTAACACCATTGCTTGACGGTATCCGATTACTTTTACTCCATCCTGAGGTAAATTAGGCAATTCTCTTGAACGTGCACCAGTTGCAATAATGATGTGATCTGCAGTATATTCGGTTACTTTTCCGTCAGCAGCAGTAACATCTACTTTTTTTCCTGGTTTCACTTTTCCGAAACCATCGATAACATCAATTTTATTTTTCTTCATTAAGAATTGAACTCCTTTACTCATTCCTTCCGCTACTCCGCGGGAACGTGCAATTACAGCGCCAAAATCTTTATCAACATTGTCTACTTTTAAACCATAATCAGATGCGTGTTTTAGGTAATCAAAAACCTGAGCTGATTTCAATAACGCTTTCGTAGGAATACACCCCCAGTTCAAACATATTCCACCCAAATTTTCTTTCTCGATAACGGCTACTTTAAAGCCTAATTGTGATGCTCTAATGGCAGTTACGTATCCACCAGGACCACTTCCTAAAACAATAATATCGTATTTCATAACGTAAAATTTTCTAAATTTCAGAGCACGAAAATACATAATAAATATAGAGTACTCAAATATTCTATTAATTATTTGGGCGTTTCCCTTCGGGTCACGTGTTCCGCGCTACACGGTAGCTCGCTACACCCGTTAACGCATTTGAAATGAAGATTCACCACCAATTCAACTTCGTAAATTAAAAAAACTTCCTACTTCTAACTTCTAACTTCCAACTTTACACTATCTTTGCACGCTCAAAATTAACATCATGCGATTACATAGAAACTTAGTTTACACAACAATAGACTCTTTAAATGCTATTTTTAATGAAGGTGAATATGCCGATAAAGTAGTAGCTCGTGCACTAAAAAAAGATAAACGTTGGGGAAGTGCCGACCGTAAATTCGTTGCAGAAACCATCTATGAAATTGTACGTTGGAAACGTTTGTATGCAGAAATCGCAGAGGTAAAAGAACCTTTTGATCGAGATAACTTGTGGAGAATGTTTGCTTCTTGGGCTGTACTTAGAGGATATCCTATTCCCGATTGGACACAATTACAAGGTACTCCTGTTCGAAAAATCAAAGGTCGTTTTGACGAATTATCAAAAAACAGAGCCATCAAAGAATCGATTCCAGATTGGATGGATGCATTGGGTGTAAAAGAATTAGGAGAAGCAACTTGGACCAAAGAAATTAAAGCTCAAAATGAGCAGGCCAAAGTTATTCTACGTGTGAATACTTTAAAAACAACTCCCGAAAAATTGCGTGCCCGATTAATGGACGCTAATATCGAAACCGAGTATATCAAAAATCAATCGCAAGCTTTAGTGTTAAAAGAACGTGCTAATGTGTTCTTAACGCAGGAATTTAAAGACGGTTTGTTTGAAGTGCAAGACGCTTCATCCCAATTGGTTGCTCCTCTTTTGGATGTTAAACCAGGAATGCGTGTTGTAGATACTTGTGCTGGTGCCGGTGGAAAAACATTGCACTTGGCTTCCATCATGGAAAACAAAGGGCAATTGATTGCTTTGGATTTGTACGAAAGTAAATTAAATCAGTTAAAATTACGTGCGCGCCGTAACGGAGTTCACAATATTGAAACACGTGTTATCGAAAACTCGAAAACCATCAAAAAATTACATGAAAAAGCGGACAGAGTTTTAATTGATGCACCTTGCAGTGGTTTGGGGGTATTAAAACGTAATCCGGACAGCAAATGGAAATTACAGCCGGAGTTTATTGAAAATATCAAAAAAATTCAAGCCGAAGTTTTAGAAAATTATTCCAGAATAGTTAAACCTGGTGGAAAATTAGTCTATGCGACTTGTTCGGTATTACCCTCTGAAAATCAAGAACAAATAGCAAAATTTTTAACCACAGAAAGCGGAAAAAACTTTACCTTTGTAGAAGACCACAAAATTCTGGCTCATGAGTCAGGCTTCGATGGATTTTATATGGCTCTATTAGAAAGAAAACCGTAAAAACCTAGTAAAAATTTCCAAACCCAAATTTATTTTTTGTTCTATTTTTCTTACGCTAATTAATTTAAAATAAGAAAATTACTAATATTTCATTGCTATTTGCAATAAATGTTTACATTTGAATCCCCAATTTTTTTAAATTATCAAAAAATGAAAAAAATCTACTTACTATTTTTATTGAATTCCTTTTTAGGATTTGCTCAAATTCCTGCGGGTTACTACGATACAGCAACCGGTTCAGGATACACATTAAAAACAAATCTTTATAACATAATAAGTAATCATACCATTGTCTCAGGTACAACAGGTTATGCAAACTTATGGACAACATATCAAACTTCTGATAGAGATGTATTTACTGGAGTAGGATATGAAAATGACAATACAATCTATGATATCTACACCGAAAATCCCACTGGGAGCACTGGAGAATGTGGATTTATTTATGGTACAAGCCAAGACACTGGCTCTGGAGGAGGAAGTGAATGTCAAGTTTACAATAGAGAACATATAATTCCTCAATCTGTTTTCGCTCAAGCTTCTCCGATGAGAAATGATGCTCATTTTATTCCACCTACAGACAAAAGAGTTAATGCTCTAAGAGCTGATTTTCCACATGGAAATGTAGCAACAGCATCAACAACAACAAACAATGGAGGAAAACTTGGTACAAGTGCAGTTCCAGGGTATGTTGGCACAGTTTTCGAACCTAATCCAGCATTTAAAGGAGACATTGCGAGAATGTATTTTTACTTTGCTACTTGTTATGAAAATACTGTGGCTACTTACAATTACGAAATGTTTAATAACACCAGTAATCAAGTATTTAATCCTGTTTTTTTAAGCATGCTTCTAAGTTGGCACATAGCCGATCCAGTGAGTCAATATGAAACTACCCGTAACAATGCAATTTATGCACGCCAAGGGAATCGTAATCCGTACATTGACCATCCTGAATATGTTTGTCAAATTTGGAGCTCACAATGTGCAGCCTTGAGTAATGAAGATTTTGCTGAAAATGTATTCAAAATTTACCCCAACCCATCTAACGGAAATTTCAGAATCGAATATGATTCTACAATAGGAGATATCAATTTAGAAATTTACTCAATGGTTGGTCAGAAAGTGTATGAAAAACAAAATATCAACGACAATACGGTTTCAACAAATGGACTTCAAAGCGGAATGTATCTTGTCAAGATTAACAAAGATTCCAAATCCATCGTAAAGAAAATAGTTATCAACTAATACAATGCAAGCGGCCTTAACGGCCGCTTTTTTTATGTCCATAAATTCTTATAACGACTATATAGTTATCCAAATCAAAAATTAAGAAAATTATCAAATTGGCAATAAAAACTGTGAGAATTTTTCTATTTAACAATCAATAAACTGTAAATCAACGATTTGTTAATAAAATATTAAATAAAATAAGATTCATATTGTTTTTTTATTTCTATATTTCCAAAGCAATTCGTTTTCAATGAGTTAACAATATAATAATATTTAAACGCTATTTTTCTTCAATTGAAGAAGTACTTTCGCCGAGTTTAAATAAATGGGAATAAAGAATAAAGAATAAAGAATAAAGAATAAAGAGTAAAGAGTAAATTAATGTTTGATCCTTGCCAAGGGTGTAAGTGGGAAACTGGTGATGCGTTTTGAATACTATCTGAGTAAAAGATTATATATAAAGAACAAAAATTAAATAGGAGTTCAATTGTAAATTAAAAACAAAGAAAAAGAGTAAAACAGAGTAACAACAAATCCAAAAACAAAAAACAAAAACCCAAAGCAAATGAAACAAAAATTACAATTACTGGTATTCTTACTATCAGCAGGATGTTTCGCGCAAGCACCAGCAGGATATTACAATTCGGCAACGGGAACAGGGTATACCCTAAAAACCCAATTATACAACATTATTAAAGGTCATACAGACAGAGGCTACGCTGGACTCTGGACTACGTATCAAACTTCAGACAGAGACAATCAGAACGAAAATGACAACACTATTTTCGATTTATATTCAGAAAATCAATCTGGTGCAGATCCTTATAACTTCGCTTACAGTACTGGTCAATGCGGTACATATGCAGTAGAAGGTGATTGCTACAACCGAGAACACATGATTCCGCAATCAGTATTCAATTCTAGTGCTCCAATGGTTTCCGATGCTCACTTCATTCCTCCAACTGATGGAAAAGTAAATGGAATGCGTTCCGATTATCCCCATGGAAATGTAGCCTCAGCATCGTGGACATCTCAGAACGGAAGTAAGTTAGGTACGAGTGCCGTTTCTGGTTACACTGGAACAGTTTTTGAACCTAATGCCGCTTTCAAAGGAGATATAGCCCGCATGTATTTCTATTTTGCTACACGTTATGAAAATACTGTTGCCGGTTACACATTCGATATGTTCAACGGTACAAGCAATCAAGTTTTCACTACTGCTTTCCGTGATATGCTCTTAGCTTGGCATGCTGCCGATCCAGTAAGCGCTCGTGAAATTGCAAGAAACAATGCTATCTATGCACGTCAAGGAAATAGAAATCCTTTTATAGACAATCCAAATTATGTAAGTATGATTTGGGGAGGAACGCCTGATACTACGGCACCTTCTGTTCCAACCAATTTAGCAGCTTCTAATGTAACTTCAACTAGCTTGACTTTATCATGGTCTGCTTCAACCGACAATGTTGGTGTAACAGGTTATGATGTTTATATGAATGGAAGCTTTAAAACTTCTGTGACTAGTACCACTAGTTCTATAACTGGATTAACTGCCTCTACAACTTATTCTTTTACCGTAAAAGCAAAAGATGCCGCAGGAAATTCTTCCGCTAATAGTGCAACATTTAATGTTACAACTTCTACAGCGGCTCCAACCGTATCAGATTTATACTTCTCAGAATACCTAGAAGGTTCTTCAAACAATAAAGCACTTGAAATAACCAATAGAACAGGAGCTTCTGTGAGTTTGAGTACGTATTCCATAAAAAAACAAACCAATGGTTCAGGTGCTTGGAGTACAGGTTTGGCTTTAACAGGAACACTTGCCAATAATGGTAAATATGTAATTGTAAACAATACAATAGCTTCAGCATGCTATTCTACTACAACTGCCAATATTTCTACAGCAGCTGGAGAAATGACATTCAATGGTAATGACGCAGTTGGTCTATTTAAAAATGGAGTTTTAATTGATGTTATTGGTATTTTCAATGGAGGTACAGCAAATTTTTCAGCTGATGAAACCTTACAAAGAAAAACTACAGCAACAGTTCCTTCTACAACCTTCAATAAAACTGCCGATTGGAATGTACTGGGCATAGATACTTGTAGCGGATTAGGAAACAGAACTGCAAATCCAAATCAATTAACAACAATCGATTTCGATATCTATCCAAATCCTTCAAATGGTAACTTTACTGTTTATTTTACTAACTTCGAAAAAGGATATTCAATGGAAATCTATTCGATTTTAGGTAAAAAAGTATTTGAAAAATCAGCCATTACAACACAAAACAATACTGTCTCACAACTGCAATCTGGTGTCTATTTAGTAAAGATTACTAAGGAATCAGAAACCGTTGTCAAGAAAGTTATTGTGAACTAAAAAAATAAAGCGCCGATTGGCGCTTTATTTTTTTCTATTTCAAAATTGAAATACTAAATTTGCATCACAAAACAACAACACAATAACAATGATTCATTTTTTTGGTAACTCAACCAATACCGTTTTTGCCGTTCAGACGCAAAACGGATTATCGACAGAAGATATCTCAAAATTAAACTGGCTTTTTGGCAACGCACATAAAATAGAAAAATCCGTCCTGACGGATTTTTTTGTTGGTCCTCGTGCCGCCATGATTACTCCGTGGAGTACAAATGCCGTCGAAATAACCCAAAACATGGGAATTTCAGGTATTATCAGAATTGAGGAGTTTGAAAAAGTAGCCGCTGATTTTACCAATTTCGATCCGATGATATCACAAAAATACTCGGAATTAAATCAGGACATTTACGTCATAAATATTCAGCCGGAACCAATTCTTGATATTGATGACATTGCGGCATACAACAAACAGGAAGGATTAGCACTAAGTGATGAGGAAGTAGATTACCTAAATAGTCTTGCGAACAAATTAGGTAGAAAACTTACCGATTCTGAAGTTTTTGCTTTCTCACAAGCCAACTCAGAACACTGTCGTCATAAAATCTTCAATGGAACTTTTGTAATAGACGGAGAAGAAAAACCTACTTCCCTATTCAAATTAATCAAGAAAACTTCTGAAACCAATCCGAATGATATTGTTTCAGCTTATAAAGATAACGTTGCTTTCGTTAAAGGTCCAAAAGTAACGCAGTTTGCTCCAAAAAGTGCCGACAAACCCGATTTCTACACCGAAAAAGAATTTGATTCGGTTCTTTCTTTGAAAGCGGAAACACATAACTTCCCTACCACTGTTGAACCTTTTAACGGAGCTGCAACTGGATCAGGAGGAGAAATCCGTGACCGTCTTGCTGGCGGACAAGGCTCATTGCCTTTAGCAGGTACTGCAGTATATATGACGTCTTACTCAAGATTGGAAGAGAATCGACCATGGGAAAACGGTATGGAAGAAAGAAAATGGTTGTACCAAACTCCAATGGATATTTTGATCAAAGCCTCTAATGGTGCTTCTGATTTTGGTAATAAATTCGGACAACCTTTAATTACTGGTTCTGTTCTAACTTTCGAACACGAAGAAGAAGCTCGTAAATTAGGTTTCGATAAAGTTATCATGCTTGCCGGTGGAATTGGCTACGGAAAATTAGATCAAGCGATCAAAAAGAAACCTCAAGAAGGCGATAAAATAGTAATTCTTGGTGGAGAAAATTATAGAATTGGAATGGGTGGTGCTGCGGTTTCTTCTGCAGATACCGGTGCTTTCGGTTCGGGTATTGAACTGAATGCCATCCAACGTTCCAACCCAGAAATGCAAAAACGTGCTGCCAATGCTATTCGTGGTTTGGTAGAAAGCGATAACAATCCTATTGTTTCCATTCACGATCATGGTGCTGGTGGACATTTAAATTGCCTTTCAGAATTAGTGGAAGATACAGGTGGTTTAATCGATTTAGACAAACTTCCCGTAGGTGACCCTACCCTTTCTGCTAAAGAAATCATCGGAAACGAATCTCAAGAAAGAATGGGATTGGTGATTGGTGAAGAAAATATTGACATCCTTCAAAAAATTGCAGATAGAGAACGATCTCCTATGTACCAAGTTGGAGATGTAACTGCTGACCATCGTTTTACTTTCGAGTCCAAAACTACTGGTGCAAAACCAATGGATTATGCGCTGGAAGACTTCTTCGGAAGTTCACCAAAGACAATCATGACCGATACAACTGTTGCTGTCAATTATTCAAACTTAGAATACACGGCACAAAATATACCTTCGTATTTGAACCAAGTGCTTCAATTAGAAGCGGTAGCTTGTAAAGACTGGTTAACCAACAAAGTGGATCGTTGTGTTGGTGGCCGTGTTGCTAAACAACAATGTGCTGGACCACTACAATTACCATTGAACAATGTTGGGGTTATGGCGCTTGATTTCAAAGGAAAAGAAGGAATTGCAACCACAATTGGTCACTCTCCAGTTGCTGCATTAGTAGACCCAGTTGCAGGATCCAGAAATTCTATTGGAGAAGCTTTATCCAATTTGGTTTGGGCTCCACTAAAAGATGGATTGAAATCGGTTTCATTATCTGCTAATTGGATGTGGGCATGTAAAAATGAAGGAGAAGATGCTAGATTATACGAAGCGGTAAAAGGTTGTTCCGATTTTGCTCTCGAATTGGGAATCAATATTCCAACTGGAAAAGATTCACTTTCAATGAAACAAAAATATCCTAACGACGAAGTAATTGCTCCTGGAACAGTAATTATTTCTGCAGCGGGTAACTGTTCAAATATAACCAAAGTAGTTGAACCCGTTTTACAACACAACGGAGGAAATATTTACTATTTGAACTTATCTCAAGATGACTTTAAATTAGGAGGAAGTTCATTGGCACAGATTTTAAATAAAATCGGTTCAGAAGTTCCGACTATAACTAATGCCGCGTATTTCAAGAAAGCTTTCAATGTAGTACAGGATTTAATCAAAGAACGTAAAATTAAAGCCGGTCACGACATTGGTAGTGGTGGTTTGATTACAACATTACTGGAAATGTGCTTTGCCGATGTAAATTTAGGCGCCTCTTTCGATTTGACTTCTTTGGGAGAAACTGATACCGTAAAGGCATTGTTCAATGAAAATATAGCCATAGTTTTCCAAGCTGATGCTGCTGTAGAAACTATTTTTGCTCAACACAATATTGAAATTTTCAACATTGGATCAGTTGTAGAAGGAAATTCGGTAACCATTACCAACAATTCGGATGCATTTACTTTTGCTGTTTCCGAAGTAAGAGATACTTGGTTCAAAACTTCTTTCCTTTTGGATTCAAAACAATCGAAGAACGGAACTGCTCAAGAACGTTATAACAATTACAAAAAACAACCTTTAACCTATAATTTTCCTTCACATTTTGACGGAAAAGCTCCAGTTATAGACGCTACTAAACCAAGACCAAAAGCAGCTATCATCCGTGAAAAAGGAAGTAACTCCGAAAGAGAAATGGCTAACGCTATGTTCTTAGCAGGTTTTGATGTAAAAGATGTTCATATGACCGATTTGATTTCTGGTCGTGAAACATTAGAAGATATTCAGTTCATTGGAGCGGTTGGTGGATTCTCTAATTCAGATGTTTTAGGATCAGCTAAAGGTTGGGCAGGTGCCTTCTTATACAATGAAAAAGCCAATACAGCATTGAAAAAATTCTTCCAACGCGAAGACACGTTATCTGTGGGAATTTGTAATGGTTGCCAGCTATTCATGGAATTGGAATTAATCAATCCGGAGCATGAAGTTCATGGAAAAATGACACACAACAATAGTCATAAACACGAAAGTATCTTTACTTCAGTAACTGTGGAGAAAAACAACTCTGTGATGTTATCCTCATTAGAAGGTACAACTTTGGGTGTTTGGGTTTCACATGGAGAAGGTAAATTCAACTTACCTTATTCTGAAGATCAATATAATATTGTGGGTAAATATGGTTATGATAGTTATCCTGCCAATCCAAACGGATCAGCGTTCAATACAGCCATGCTATGCGACAAAACTGGACGCCACTTGGTGACCATGCCACATATTGAACGTTCTACTTTCCCATGGAACTGGGCATATTATCCAGATAACGGACATAAAGATGAAGTGACTCCATGGCATGAAGCCTTTGTTAATGCACGTAAATGGATTGAAACTAAAAATAAGTAATCCCAATAAATAAAAAAAACGCTCAAATTGAGCGTTTTTTTTATTTAGTTACAAAATATACAATTGTTTCATACAATTCCTCCACATCGACCGGTTTACTGAGCACTTTTCTAATTCTGGATGCAGAGAATAATTCCTTGTTCACTTCTTCGGAAATCGCTGTTAATGCAACAATGGGTATCGATGGTTTTAGTTTCGAAATATGATCGGAGGCTTCGAATCCGTCCATTATTGGCATCATAATATCCATCAGAATCAAATCATAATTGTTCAATTCAACCATCTTACAAGCTTCCAAACCATCATTGGCAACATCGCAAGTATACCCTTTACGAGTTATGATTTTTTGTGTGATTAACTGATTGGTTTTATTATCCTCTACCAAAAGAATTTTGACCGAAGAGGGATCAAGTATCTCTTTCGGAACTTGAATTGTTGTAGGATCTTCATGGTATTTCTCAAAATCAAGGGAAAAAGAAATGGTAGTTCCTTTGTTTGGCTCCGAATCTATAAAAATAGTTTTATTAAATAAAGCCAATGTCTTTTTAACCAGGGTCAGCCCCAATCCGGAACCTCCATATTCGTAGTTGATTTTATCCGAACCTTGAAAGAACAAATCATAGATTTTCTCTTTAATATTTTCTTCAATTCCTATACCGGTGTCTTTTATAATGAATTGAATTTCTATTGTATCCTCATTGTCTCTTAATTTCTTAGCTTCCACGATTACGCTTCCGTCTTTTGAAAATTTAAACGCATTATCAATCAGACTAAACAATACCTGATAAAGTTTTGCCTCATCAAAAACTAATTGTGATGGTATTGTCGCATCAAAAACCAACGAATCGATATTATTATTGGTTCTGTTCTTTTTTACGAGGGTAAGAATTTTACCAAGCAATTCCTTTAATTGAACAATATCTTTCTTTGGAACATATTCTTTTTCAAAACTGTCAATAACATTGATTTCGATTATATTTCCAGATAAACTATACAGATTTTGAACTGAAGCCTGCAATTGTTCTATATTCTTATCATAATTGCTTTTGTCTTCTTCCATTAAATGCAACAAACCATTTAAAGTATAAATCGGGGTTCTCAACTCATGCGAAATGGTATCCAATAATTTCTTCTTGATATTCAGGGCTGTTTCCAATTCGGAATTTACCTGATGAAGCATTGCGTTTTTTTCGTTGAGTAAATCATTGGTTGAACTTTTGAATCGGGCATTTCGATACTGAAAATACAACAATACAATTAGTGTTATAATAGTAAACAAACAAAGAATCAAAAGATAATTCTTGTATTTGACGTTTTCACTTTTAAGCTGATTTTGTTTGATAATAGATTGGAATTCGATGTTTTTAATCTCCAATTCTCTTTGTTGATTCAAAGAAAGATTCATCTTCACCACGCGATAAATAAGTCGCTTTTTTAAAAAATCATTTGCTGCTTTGAAATTTTCGGTCGCTTCTTTGTAGTTTTTTAGCTTTTCATTAATCTTCCCTAAAATTGTAAAATAGCGGGAATGCAATAAGTAATCATCATCTTGTTTTTGAAAAGCTTTAGATTTATCAGCAATTGCCAAATACTTTAATGCATCATCAATTTTGTTCAAATGATAATAACATTCAGCAATAAACAAGTTGGTTTCCGGTTGGTCCGGATCACCATTGGTCTTTTCGTTTACTTCTAGGTATTTCAACGAATTTTCCAATGTTTTGTTCCAATCTTCTTTCTTTAAATACAGTAAAGTCAGATTATAGTACATATCCACCTGCTTCTCTAATGGCGCATATTTCTTCAAATACTGTTCCGAAAGTAAGGTGTATTTTTCATCTAAGGCTTCATTCCCTTGGGAATTATAAAACACTGCCAAATGCTCATAATATTCGCCTCGAATACAATTATTGTTGTGTTTGTCTAAAACTCGTTCTACTTTGTCTAACACTTTCTTGCTGGTCGCATAATCAAATGTAGATACATAGAAATAGGAAATCTCTAAATACAGATAAAGCAACTGATCGTAATTATTGGACTTAATCAGTTTTTTTTCTAATTCATTGATCAAATGAGAACCTTTCTGATAATGTTCATAGTCATTTAGACTCAATAGCTTTTTGGCCTTTTCAAATTCATTCAAAACGGCAGGATCGATGGCCGTTTGTTCTTGATTTGCAAAAGCTGAAGAAGTAAAAAAGAAAATAATAAGAAAAAAGCAACATGATAGCCTGTGCAACATCATAGACAAACCCAATTTGACATTTGCTTTATTTGAAAATTTCACGTGATAACCTATTAATTTCTATCAATTTACAATAATAATTACTTTCATCCAAATTTTACAATTTAAACTACAGGTTTTTACGTTATACTGCACAGATAACGTTCATTACTATTTAAAATTGC
The DNA here is from genome assembly GCF_051908335.1 of Flavobacterium sp. MAHUQ-57. Taxonomy (NCBI): domain Bacteria; kingdom Pseudomonadati; phylum Bacteroidota; class Flavobacteriia; order Flavobacteriales; family Flavobacteriaceae; genus Flavobacterium; species Flavobacterium sp. MAHUQ-57. The sequence goes on from NZ_JBPZTE010000006.1 coordinate 719,257, forward strand.
ACTTCGTGTAATGGATTCCTATCTTTGAATAAAATTTAACAATGTATTATATTCTTTTCAGTATTATTTGCAGTGTTTTAGTAGGGGTACTTTTCAAAATCGCCCGAAAAAAAAACCTGAGTATTTATCAAATCATAGCTTGGAACTATGTTTTCGCTTTACTTTCTTTGGTTCTATTTTTTAAACCACAACTAAAAACCAACTTTGGTATAAAAACCGCTTTTGTAACTGGAAGTCTTATTTTTCTTTTACCTATTGTATTTGTCTTTCAGGCGAAAGCCATCAAATATTCCGGTATTGTAAAAACAGACATTGCTCAACGTTTGTCCTTATTTATATCCATCTCTTTTTCGTTATTTATTGCCAAAGAAGTGTTCAATGCCTATAAAAATTTAGGTTTAACTCTCGCCTTCATCGCTATCTTTTTTACGTTCTATAGAAAACAAAAAAACGAATCGGATTGGCGAAAAAACTATTTCTTACTATTGGTTTTATTCGGATTTGGGATTATAGACATCCTATTCAAAAAGGTGGCTACCATTGGAGAACTACAATTCACAGAATTGCTTCTTCTTGTTTTTGGTGGTGCCTTTCTCATTGCAACACTTATTGCCAGCTATTACATTGTGTCCAAAAAGGAAGGCTTTGCCATTCAAAATATGTATTGGGGAATTGCAACCGGACTTCTCAACTTCGGAAATATTTTCTTTTACATAAAAGCACATCAATCCTTGTCCTCGAATCCTTCTACTGTATTTATCGGAATGAATATGGGCGTTATACTATTGGGAAGCTTAATTGGGGTTGCTTATTTTAAAGAAAAACTCTCCCCTCTAAATTATGTTGGAATTGCTTTTTCATTGCTGTCTATCGCTTTAATCGCCTATTCCCAACTACAATAAAAAAAGTCCCAAATTTTGGGACTTTCTCTTTTATTTTTTTGCTTTCTCTTTTCTGGATTCATAAGCATGAAGGAAATCGCCTTTTGGTTTCCCTAAATCAAAGGAACTCCATTTTGTTAAAAAGCGGGTACTCGTTCTTGCTTCATCACGATCCATCCCTTCGTATTCAATTCTGTAAAGCGCCGAATACATTTCAGCACGTCCAACACCATGGTAACAATGAATTAGCACGGGATAGTTTTCAGGCTTGTCCATAATCTCAAAGAAGCGATCCAAATTTTGCTGCTTCGGTACCTGATCAGAACCATTGTTAAAATAGTTCACACCCGGAATTTTCTCAACAGCATTCTTTTCTGCTGTTAACTCTTCTGGAATCTCAGGATTGTTCACATCATCTCCCGTACCTGGGAAACGTAAATCGACAATACTCTTGATTTTGTATTTCTTTACGTAGTCTTCAATTTCATCGGGAGGTATTACACCACTTTTGTATACTTTTCCTTCCGTAATCGTTTCGAAGTTATGGTTGATATGCATATCGTATACATACTTCCCTACTCCAATAAGGACCACAAAGACAACTAAAATTCCTAATTTCTTTTTCATTTTATTGATAATATAATTTTTGATCGATGATGCGTTCAAAATAGTCTTTCAAGAAAGCTTTACAAGCTTCTCCTGTCTCCAACATTTCGGCATTAGGTTTGGCAATCAGATTTCTTTCTAAGCCTTTGTCATTGATATCATAATAGCCGGTAACCTTTTTACCATCAAATATACAGATATAATTTCCTCTTTGAAATTGGTATTGGTTTCCGCTGAAATTCACCACAAAAGGTTTGATTTTCGCATCACCTACCAAGCTTCTTCCCCAACTTCTGAACGGTTTATTATAGCCAACCATATCCAAGACCGTTGGGTAAATATCAATTTGCTGCGCCAACTCTTTATGATCGCCTTTTAAACTTCCGTCAGGTTTGTAAATCAAGATTGGTACCGCCTGACGATTGATCACTTTCTCGTATTCCGGATAACCGGTTAAATTACCATGATCGGCAGTAATAATAAAAATCGTATTCTTAAACCAAGGTTGCTTCTTTGCCGACTCAAAAAACTTCTTAAAAGCATAGTCTGTATAGCCAACACATTGATGCATTTTATTGGTTCCTTTCGGGAACTTGCCTTCATACTGTTTTGGTACAATATAAGGTTCGTGTGAGGAAACCGTGAAAATAGTACTGAAAAATGGCTTTTTCTTGGTATCCAATTGTTGTTTCATAAACTGCATGAACGGTTCGTCCCAGATTCCCCATACACCGTCGTGTTCTGCATCATTATTGAATTCGGTTTTCCCGTAATAATGGTCAAAACCTAAAATATTTCCAAACCCTAAGAATCCCATTGAACCATTCGGCGCTCCATGAAAGAATGAAGTATCGTACCCCATTTCTTCCAAGCATGATACTAATGACTGAATCTTCTGTTTTGGATACGGCGAAGAAGTAAAAGCATCTCTAAAGGAAGGAATACCTGAGATTACGGATGACATTCCGTGGATGGACTTACTTCCGTTTGCGAAGGCATTCGAATAAATCCTACTTTGCTGAGCCAAAGAATCCAAAAACGGCGTGTAACTCACATAGTTTTTAATGTTTCTATCTTTGTTGAACGCACCCCAATATTCGCGTCCGTAACTTTCTGTGATGAATAATACGATATTCGGAGTCGATTGTGAATTGTTTGTGTACTGCTTAATCGGTTGTATCTCACGCTCCAAAACACCGGCTTGAACCGGGTAGCTTACTTTTTTAAAACTGGTTTTACCGATGGTTCGAATCAAAGAAAAAGGCGTATTCAACACAATATCGGCGTGTTGGGGCTTGGTAACATAACGATTGGCATCAATCATATTCAAAGGACGCGTACTCTTTTTAAAGTCACCTCTAATTCCTCCCACACAAATTGTAGCAATAGCCAATAAACTCACAGTCGATGTGAAAAAGTACTTTGCATGATGATCTACCGGTTTTTCTTCCACTCGTATCAGTTTGTACAAACGAATCCATACATAAGCGATAATGAAAAACAACAAATACACATGCCAATAACTCACTATAAAACGAAAGAACATATTCCCTTTATTCGACTCGTGCTTTATGATATCCATAATCGCCATTGTCGTTCTGGAATAGGTGTATTTATAATAAATAAAATCGGCAAAATTAGTAGCGTAGGCCACAAAATTGAAGGCAAAATACACATAGAACAATACCCTTTGGTAGTGCTTTTTAGAATTCACCCAAAACGGCAATACCGACAACAAAATAAAGAGACCGTTGACATATAAAATGGATGTGGTGTCAAACACCAAACCATGATACGCCAAACGCAAGTATTCTGAAATCGAATCGACTTTCAGGTAAGAGAAATTATAGAAAAAAAACAATAATCGCGCAATTGAGTAAAACAAATACGCTAAAAAGATTCTATAAATTAGGACTTTATATTCCTGAGTTCTAAAAAATTTAGTCATTGAGAATGCATTTTCGAACAGCAAAAGTAGAGGATAAAACAATATCTTACTACATTTTTAAAAAATTATAACTTTTTTGTTATCAAATAGCCGTTATCTTTGTAGACTAAATCGTTGTAGTGTATGGAAGAATGTATTTCGGTATTTGATATGTTAAAAATTGGTGTTGGACCTTCAAGTTCACACACTTTGGGACCTTGGCGTGCCGCAGAACGATTTTTAATCGAACTCAAAGACCTCAACCTACTTGAACAAACCACACGAGTAAAGGTGGATTTGTACGGTTCATTGTCTTTAACAGGTGTGGGACACGCTACTGATTTGGCTGTAATGCTGGGACTGAGCGGACAAGATCCCGAGTACATTCCCGTACAGGATATTGATGGTATTATCAAAAACATTAAGAACAGCCATAAACTACAACTCAACAATCAATTCACAATTGATTTTGATATTGAAAAAGATATCGTTTTCAATAAAAATTTTCTTCCCTTTCACGCCAATGGTTTAACATTTACCGCCTATCACGATAAGGGTTCTTACGAATCCACTTTTTATTCTATCGGTGGCGGATTTGTTGTGAAGGAGGAAACAACCTCAGCCAAATCGGAAATCAAATGTGCTTTCCCTTATCCTATTACTTTAGCGTCTGAATTATTGGAGTATTGTCAGCAACAAAACCGTAAAATATCGGAAATTGTGTACGACAACGAAAAATCGATGCGTTCAGAAGAAGAAGTACATAACGAACTCCTTCGCGTATGGCATACCATGTTGGAATGCATGTATATTGGCTGTCATAGTGAAGGCATACTACCCGGTGGATTGAACGTTCGTCGTCGCGCTTTTGACATGCACCAAAACTTGATTGGCTTGGCTAACTATAATTCGCCTCAGGAATGGCTGGAAACCATTCGTAAAACTGAAGTGAAATTCCGTCAAATTCTAAAATGGGTAAGCTGTTTTGCGTTAGCGGTGAACGAAGTTAATGCTTCTTTAGGACGTGTGGTTACTGCACCAACAAATGGAAGTGCAGGTGTAATTCCAGCGGTTTTAATGTATTATATGGTAATTGAAAACCATGCTGCCGATGACAAGCAAATCAAACAATTCTTAATGGTAGCCGGAGAAATTGGAAGTATCTTCAAGAAAGGAGCAACTATATCAGCTGCAATGGGCGGATGCCAAGCAGAAATTGGTGTATCTTCAGCAATGGCTGCGGCTGCACTTTGCGAAGTAATGGGTGGAACTCCGGAACAGGTTTTAATGGCTGCCGAGATTGCTATGGAACATCATTTGGGATTAACCTGTGACCCCATCGGTGGTTTAGTGCAAATACCTTGTATAGAGCGAAACACCATGGGAGCTATTAAGGCGATCAACGCTGCTGAATTGGCTTTGGAAACTGATCCGAAAAACGCAAAAGTCCCTCTGGACAAAGTAGTCAATACGATGTGGCAAACCGCCAAAGACATGAACAATAAATACAAAGAAACTTCAGAAGGTGGACTTGCAGTAGCAGTAAACATGGCCGATTGTTAATGGTAAAAACGCGCTTGACTTACTTCTGTTGTATCCTTTTCATTATTGTATTAGGTATTGCATCAAGAGCATTCGGTAGTATTCCTTTATTTGTTGGCGATGTTTTGTATGCGGTCATGATGTATTGCATCGTACGCTTTCTTTTACCGAATAAGAAGTCTTCTTTCGTTTTCAGTATCGCTCTCCTACTCTGCTTTGCTATCGAATTCCAGCAGATTTTACAGTATGAATGGATGGTTACTTTACGTCGAACCTTACTCGGGAAGTATATACTTGGACAAGGTTTTCTTTGGAGTGATTTGATTTATTATTCATTAGGTGCAGGCTTAGGATATGTAGCAGATGTTTTTCTTCTGAGAAATTATAAGTTATGACCCGAGCCTCGCCGTAGAAAGAGGCGAACAGAGCGAAGCTAATTAGGAGTTATGAATTAGCAGTAATTAGTCCTTAGTACTTAGTCCTTAGTGCTGTTTAAAGATAAAATAGTCCATAGTACTTAGTCCTTAGTGCTGTTTAAAGATAAATTAGTTCACGTTACTTAATAACTAGTTCACCAAACTTAATTAGTAGTTCTCGTTACTTAGTAACTAGTTCACCAAACTTAATTAGTAGTTCTCGTTACTTAATAACTAGTTCACCAAACTTAATTAGTAGTTCTCGTTACTTAATAACTAGTTCACCAAACTTAATTAGTAGTTCTCGTTACAAAGAAACTAGTTCACATCTTTTAGTTTATAGTTCACGTTACTTAATAACTAGTTCACAACTTTTAGTTTATAGTTCACGTTACTTAATAACTAGTTCTCATTTTGACATAAAACACAAAAGCACCAAAGCAGCTTGTTTTGCTCCTTTGATGCCTTTTGTTACTATCTAACTGTATAAAGTGTCTTCTTCGAAATTAGAATTCGAAGCTCATGGTAGTCGTAACCGAGAAGTTGTCTTTCTTAGTACCTAAGTCGAACAATGATTCCGTTGCACGGTACCATTTTCCTTCGGTTCTGATTTTCATTCTAGAATTCGGAAGAAAGTCAAAGTTCAATGAATTCCCTAGAGTTTCGAAAGGCACACCTGCAGTCACTATCACGTTATCTTTATCTTGGAAGTATTCAATACGATGTGCCATTTGCCACTTATCAGAAAGTGTAAACTGGTTAATCAATGTTGGTGTCCACCATGTTTTGTATTCTTGACCTTCCGCTGCGATATCCTGAGCACCGAAGTCAAACCCTAAGATAGTTCTCCACTTAGCACTCCATGCTTTGTCCCAGTACAAATCACTGAAATAACGCATACCGAAAACAGTACCGTAGGCTTCTTTACCCGCAAAAGTACTCCAGTTTAGCGTTGAAGTTTCGTTGGCTTTATACACCAATTGCGTTCCGAATGCCGGTGCTAATTTTTTATCTACTTTATTGATACGTTGCCAGCCATTGGTTAACAAAATCGATCCTGATAATTGATCAGAAAACTGATGGTTTAATTTTACACCAGTCATGAAATACGGAGATGCTTCCGCAGAAATTGAACGAGTTGCCGTTAAATTCGAGTGCGAAGTTGCCGTTTCAAATCCAATATAACTCGGTAGAATACCTGCTTCTAAAGCTGTTTTTTGTGACTTATTCAGATACACACCAACGTATGCTTCATTCAACAATTTCAAATCTTCTGATGCATAATTTTCATCCACATAGGTTCCGGCATGTACCGAAAGTTTAGCATATACATTCTCATAGCTAACAGACGCTCTTAATAAAGCCATATTGATATTGAATTCATTTTGGCGATTGTAGCTGTACGAAAACGGCAATTTAACTTTGGTAACGGGTTCACTAAAATCATACGAATAATAGGTATCGATGTAACCAGAGATTTCAATTTTAGGTTTCGAGGTTTGTGTAGTGTCTTGTGAAAAAAGACGTTCAGTAAAGAAAAAAGAACTTAAACTGAATAGAACGGGGATTAATTTTATTTTCATTTTGCAAAAGTAAATTTATTTTCTATTTAAGTCAACATTTGAAACCGGCGAATAAATCATGGGAACATTCTCGATGGACACATCGCTTTTATCTAATCCGAACGCCTTCTCATCAGAGATGGACAAACGTTTCAGCCAGAAGTAGGAAGTCAACAACCAACCGTCTTTGAATTCGAAGTCATTCTCAACAGATAAGAATTTTTCGATAATGATAAATTTAAAATCGGGTTCAGCATTGTACTTTGTGGAGCCGTCAGGACGAATGTGGAGGTTGAGTTCTTTTTTGCTTACCAAATCCTGGACAATTTTCTTAAAGTAAAGCTCAACTTTAGGCTGTACACGGAAACCTACATTCAATATGACTTTAATTACTTTGTCATCCAGAATTTCAACCACTTCATAGTTCAGTGTAAAAGGTTCATTGGTTCTATTAATATGGAGGAACCAGTACACATCGGCTCTTTTCGGTTGTTTCGCAAATATGGAATTGATGATTTTCTCTTCTATTTCATACGTTCTGTCTGCTTTGGACAAATAAATTAGATGCGTAGAATACTTCGGAATCGAATCGTCTTCACTCAGCTCCTTTAGCAATGGCGTTTGCTCCATCAAATTGGTAAACTTCAGGAAACGGTTATTGATTTTTCGGGAGTAATACCAAACATACATCACCATGAAGATGAAAAGTTCAAAGAACAAGAACATCCATCGTTCTTTGATTTTAACTACGTTCGCAATAAAGAAAGAAACTTCAATCACTGCAAAAACAAAAAGCATTACAGCCACCCAGCCCATTTTCATCTTTTTAATGAATACCAAATAATACGACAAGAGCAAAGTAGTCATCAACATGGCAATAGTGATAGAGAAACCATAGGCCGCTTCCATGTGTGCCGAATTCTTAAAATACAAAATCATTAATACGCAACCAATCCAAAGGATAGTATTGACAGAAGGAATGTAGATTTGACCTTTTAAATTGGTTGGGTTTTTAAGCGCCACCCTTGGCCAAAAGTTCAATGATATTGCTTCATTGATTAATGTAAACGAACCACTTATCAATGCCTGTGATGCAATAATTGCCGCCACTGTTGCAATACAAATTCCGATTAACAAAAACCATTGCGGCATGATTTCATAAAATGGATTCTGACCATTTAAAAAATCACTGCCTTGGTGCATCAACCAAGCGCCTTGACCCAAATAGTTGGTCAGTAAAGCAATTTTAACGAAGATCCAGGTGATACGAATGTTCTCTTTACCACAATGCCCAAGATCAGAATACAACGCTTCGGCGCCAGTTGTACATAAAAACACTGCACCCAATAACCAGAACCCCTGAGGATACTCTACTAATAGCTTATAAGCATATATTGGATTCAATGCTTTCAGTATATCCGGATGATGCACAATTTGAGAAACGCCCAATACCATCAACATGGTGAACCAAACCACCATAGCCGGGCCAAAAAAGTAACCTACTTTTTGCGTACCAAATCGCTGAAAGAGAAATAATCCGGAAAGAATCATAATTACAATAGGTATGGTAGGTAAATTAGGAACGATAGCTTCCAAACCTTCTACTACAGAGGCAACAGAAATGGGCGGGGTTATAATACCGTCGGCTAACAATGTAGTTGCGCCTAAAATGGTGGGTATGATTAATTTTCCTTTTCCGAAACGTCGTACCAAAGCGTACAGAGAGAAAACGCCTCCTTCCCCATTATTATCTGCAGAAAGAGTAAGTAAAACATATTTGAATGTAGTTTGGAAAGTCAGTGTCCAGAAAACACATGATATTCCTCCATATACCAGTAACTCGGTTATTTGACGGTCACCAATGATTGATTTCATTACATATAGCGGACTTGTACCTATATCTCCGTAAATAATTCCGAGAGCAACAAGAAGAGAAGCCGCTGAGACTTTTTGAATTGTTTCCTTATTCATTTTTAAAAAGATTAATTAATTTATTGCGTGATTTTTGGTGTGATTTCAAGGCATAGCAAAGCCTGATCACGATGAATTTTATTCGTAATGATTTAGATTATGCAGTACGTAGAAAGTTGATTATCCTGAACTAAATCGGTAGCCTACGCCCGATTCGGTGATAATGTATTTCGGGCGGTTAGGATCTTTTTCTATTTTCTTTCGGAGTTGCGCCACAAACACTCTAAGGTATTGTGTTTGGTCAGAATAACTCTGACCCCAGATTTCTTTCAGTAGGTACTGATGGGTTAAAACCCTTCCGTCATTTTTAATTAAAAGTACCAGTAAATTGTATTCCGTTGCGGTGAACTTAATGACTGCTTCATCAATGGTAACCAATCGGGAAGCGTAATCGATGGTTAAATCTCCGATAGTTACTATAGATTGTTTGCTATTGTTTGCTTTACCACGCAAAGCTGTTCTAATTCGCGCCAATAGTTCCTGTGTTCGGAAAGGTTTAGTTAAATAATCATTGGCCCCATTATCGAGTGCTTTAACGATTTCCTCTTCTGCACTTTTGACGGAGAGAATAATAATTGGGTTCACGAACCAGCTGCGCAATTGCGTGAGAATATTTTGTCCGTCTTCGTCGGGTAAACCTAAATCGAGTAAAATCAAATCCGGTTGCTGACTGGCAGCCATAACGATACCTTCTTTACCATTAACTGCAAAATGTACTTTATAGTCATTGGCTTCCAAAGAAATCTCCAGCAGTTTTCTGATTTGGATTTCATCATCAATTACTAATATCGAAAAAGCGTTACTCATTTTTTAAAGAATTGATAGGTAAAGAATCCACATTGAATAGTAAAGTAAACACTGCTCCGCCATCTTCTGCATTATGCAAAGAAATCGTTCCGTTTTGTGCCTCAACAAATCCTCTAACAATAGACAATCCTAATCCGGTTCCACCTGTTTTTGATTCTTTAAACCTGTAAAACTTATCAAAAGCCCTGTCTATTTCCCCATTAGGAAAACCATAACCATCATCAGAAATAGTAATGATGCATTGTTTGATCATTTCAATATGAATATCATAATCAACATCCACATCATATTCTACTTTGATTTTTACGGTTGCACCTTTTGGTGTATGTTGTGAGAAGTTGAACACTAAGTTATGAATAATTTGTTACATCAATCCATAATCCAATTTAAACAAAGGCAGATTCTCATCAATTACATAAACCACCTTATGCTCTTTCAAATCATCGGACAAACGCTCACAAACTCCGTAAATAATTTCGCGTACATCACACCAGTCCATCTTCGGATGAATATAACCCGATTCCAGTCTGGACATGTTTAACAAGTTTTCAACCTGATAATTCAGTTTCATGGAAGCCTTTTCAATTTCATGATGCAATTTATCCTGCATTTCCTCCGGCAAACGAACATCCTTTTGCTGCAAAGTATCAATTGAACCAATAATAGCCGCAATTGGAGTGCGTAATTCATGAGAAAGCGAATCGAGTAATGTATTGTATAATTTTAAAGTACTGATTCTCGTTTCCTTGATTTGAATAGCGCGTTGCATTCTCTTGAACTTGTTCGTCAGCACCGCATTAATCAATACGATAATAAAGAAAAGAATTAACAGAAAAGTATCTTCTGCGTTGTCAATGTGTAAAGTGTAGTACGGTTTAATGAATAAAAAATTCAAAGCAAGAGCGCTTAAGATTGCACCCATAAGAACTGGTTTCAATTCAAAGAAAATAGCTTGAAAAGAAACCAGAACAAGAAGGATATACCCTATAATTTTATATTCTATTACATCTCTAATGAAAAGACATAATAAAGAGACAGCCACAACCGATAGAATGCTCATTGCATATTGGTTAAGATCTGTCTTTTGAAATAACTTGTCCATTACTGTTAATTTTTGACAAAGTTACGTCGATAGTTGTAAGTAAAATATAATATATCCGAGAAGAGATATAAAGATTTTATAAAGATTTGGAATTACTTTCTTCTGGTATCAATAAGATGAATGATTTTCCAAGTATTGTTTTCTTTGAATAAGGTAAAAGCATTAACTCCTTTGTGACTTAATTTACCGTTCAAATAAAACTCATAAGGTGTCCAGGCATGCGCCATAGCACCATCCACTTGAATCGAATAACCTAAAATGCGCTCTTCAAATTGTAAATCTTTTGGGAATGAGGCGAAGGACTTGATGAATTCGGCTGCTTTCTCGTCTACTAATTTAATACCCGCTTTTCCTTCAATGATCGATTGTAAAGCCATTCGGTCATGACACACTGATTTTATCTTAGTGGTGTCTTTGGCATGGAAACCAATAAAAAAGTCTTTGATAGTATTTTCCACTTCGTTTTGTTGTGCCTGAGTACCTATCGTAAAACAGAACGCTAACAGTAAAATAAATTGTTTCATATTGATTGATTTTATTAGCATAAGTAGCAATTGTAACAAAATTGTTACGGTATTTTATATTTTGTACTAATTTTACATCTCAAACAAAAAACAAGAGTTATGTCTACAGCTAAAAAAGATTATAAAAGAATTACCACTAAATCCTTAATTGATATGAAAGCCAATGGCGAGAAAATATCAATGTTGACTGCTTATGATTATACCATGGCAAAGATTGTTGATTCTGCAGGTGTAGATGTAATTCTAGTGGGTGATTCAGCCAGTAATGTAATGGCAGGTCATGAGACGACCTTACCTATTACTTTGGATCAGATGATTTACCATGCGTCTTCTGTGGTTCGTGCTGCAGAAAGAGCGTTAATCGTAGTTGATTTACCTTTCGGCTCGTACCAATCGGATTCCAAAGAAGCCTTACGTTCGGCTATCCGTGTGATGAAAGAAAGTGGCGGTCATGCTGTAAAGTTGGAAGGTGGCAAGGAAATCAAAGAATCGATTAAGAAGATACTACAAGCTGGAATTCCGGTGATGGGTCATTTAGGATTAACACCTCAATCCATTTATAAATTCGGAACGTATACTGTTCGCGCCAAAGAAGATGCGGAAGCAGACAAATTAATTGAAGATGCTCAATTATTGGAAAAGATTGGATGTTTTGCATTGGTATTAGAGAAGATTCCTGCTGCATTAGCGCAAAAAGTTGCCGAAAGCATCTCAATTCCAGTAATTGGGATTGGTGCCGGTGGTGGTGTTGACGGTCAGGTTTTAGTTTTACATGACATGATTGGAATGACACACGAATTCAGTCCGCGCTTCCTGAGACGTTACATGAACTTGTATGAAGACATGACTACTTCTATCGGGCAATATGTTACTGATGTGAAATCGAAGGATTTTCCTAACGCAAATGAACAATATTGATTTAGACATCTTAGACCTTTTAGATTTTTAGACTACTTAGAGCTTTAGATTGCCTAGACTATTCTGTTTAAATATTTACAAATTTCAATTATAAGCCATACAAAAATATATGCACCAATTTAAAGAACTAGCGGTTTGGAAAAAAAGCAGATTATTTTGTTCTGAAATTTATACCGTCACTTCAACTTTCCTAAGTGATGAAAAGTTTGGAATCACTAATCAACTCAGAAGAGCTTCTGTCTCAATCCCTTCTAATATAGCTGAAGGCTCGTCCAGAAATTCAAATAAAGATTTCTCAAGATTTCTTGAAATAGCAATTGGTTCCTGTTACGAAATTGAAACACAATTATTAATTGCTTCAGATTTAAATTTCATTGAACAAAATAAACTACAATTATTAATTAATCAATTGGATGAAATAACTAAAATGATATCCAAATTCCTTTCAACAATAAAACTCTAATATTCTAAGAAGTCTAAGCAGTCTAAGTAGTCCTAAATGAAAGAAATTTCAAATAAAAATAATTTACAAGTTCTTCACGAAGACAACCATATTATAGTGGTGAACAAGCGTGTAGGCGATATTGTACAAGGTGATAAAACCGGTGATAAGCCTTTATCCGACGTTGTTAAAGAATACATCAAAGCTAAATATGATAAACCTGGAGACGTATTTCTAGGTGTAGTGCATCGTTTGGACCGACCTACAACAGGTATTGTAGTCTTTGCACGTACCAGTAAGGCTTTGACTCGTTTGAATGAGCTATTCAGTAAAAGAGAAACCCAAAAAACCTATTGGGCGGTGGTGAAAAACCAACCTCCAAAAGCGGAAGATAACTTGGTGCATTATTTAAAAAGAAATCCGAAGAACAATACTTCCAAAGCACATTTGAAAGAAGTTCCGGAAAGCAAAAAAGCGAGCTTGGATTATAAAATCATAGCAAAGCTGACTAATTATTTTGCTTTGGAAATCAATTTACATACAGGAAGACATCATCAGATACGTTCGCAACTTTCGTTTATTGGTTGTCCGATAAAAGGTGATTTGAAATATGGTTTTGACCGAAGCAATCCTGACGGTGGCATTCATCTTCATGCTAGAAAACTGACATTTGTACATCCTGTATCCAAAGAAAACCTTGAAATAATCGCTCCGGTTCCCGATGATGTGATTTGGAAATCAATATAATTTTTATCTTTAGAAAAAATATTCTTTTATGAGAACTATTCCTTCTGTTTCTGAAAGAAAAGAAGCATTGAAAAAGCTGCTTAACAATGTCATCATCCATGAAGAAGAAATTCTGGATGCTTTGCACAAAGACTTCAGAAAACCGCGATTTGAGAGTGTCATTTCGGAAACGGCTTATGTTATTTCCGATATTAAAAATACCATCAAAAACTTAAACTCTTGGGCTAAACCGAAACGGGTTCTACCTTCGATACTCAATTTTCCATCATCGGATTATATTTACACCGAACCCTACGGTAAAGTGCTAATTATTGCTCCGTGGAATTATCCTTTTCAATTGGCAATAGCGCCATTAGTTGCTGCAATAGCCGCTGGAAACAGTGTCACATTAAAACCATCGGAACTTACTCCATACACATCGGCATTGGTTTCTAAAATTGTGAGAGAATCATTCGATGTAAGGCAAGCATTAGTGGTTACTGGTGATTATACGATTGCACAGGATTTGTTACAAAAGCGCTGGGATTATATCTTCTTCACCGGAAGTGTTCCTGTAGGCAAAATTGTAGCCAAAGCTGCCGCAGAACATCTTACACCGGTTACATTGGAACTGGGAGGAAAAAACCCTTGCATTATTGATGAAACCGCAAACCTACCATTAGCAGCTAAAAGAATTGTTTGGGGTAAGTTATTCAATGGAGGACAAACCTGTATTGCTCCCGATTATCTTTTAGTACATTACCGAATCAAACAACGACTGATTCATCATATTATCAAAGAAATTGAAAGCGCTTTGGGAGAAAACCCTGAAGAATCGGAAGATTTAGCAAGAATTGTTAATTTGAAGAACTGGCGTAGACAAGTAAGTTTGATTGAAAACCAGAATATAATTTATGGCGGTCAAAGTAACGAAGAAACATTATACCTGGCTCCTACACTTGTTGACGAACCTTTCTTGGAAAGTGCACTGATGCAAGAAGAAATTTTCGGTCCAATCTTACCGATACGTTCGTATGAGCGTAAAGAAGATATTGCTAAAACTGTCGCACAATACGAAAAACCTTTATCATTATATATCTTCTCGGAAAATAAAGCTTTCATAAAAGAAGTCTTGGAAAAATATGCTTTTGGAGGTGGTTGTGTCAATGACACCTTAATTCATTTTGCCAATAAACGATTGCCGTTTGGTGGTGTTGGGCATTCAGGAATTGGAGCGTATCATGGTAAATTGGGATTTGATACCTTTTCTCATAAAAAATCAGTGATTAAAAAACCCAACTGGATTGATATTCCGCTTCGTTATGCACCATATCAAGGAAAACTAAAAATGATCAAACGAATTTTAAACTGGATATAATTAAAAACAACTATGAGTGAATTTGAAGACTTTGAAAAATTTGAACGAAACCCTAATAAAGCACTTGATATTGGTGTTGCAATCAATGATGCATTTGAAATTTATAAAAAAATAGCACTTCCAGGCGGTATTGCATTACTAATTATTATGATGGTAGTTTTTGTCGTTCTTTTTACTGGAATTGGTTTTTTTGTTGATCTAGAAACGTTATCTGAAGAAATGAAAAATTTTAAACCTGAAAATATATCTTTACAAACTAATTTGATGTATTCGGGTGTACTTACATTGATTACAGCATTAGTGAGTCCGTTCATTGCCGGAATATTAAAAATGGCTCATGATGCAGATCATAATGAAGAAGTAAAAATAAGTTCAATTGGGTATTATGTAAATTCTTCACGTTTTGTACCTATTGTATTAACAGTTTCGGTACTAACTTTAGTAAATTCTTTAATCTCAAATTTCTTAACTTATGGTTTTCCAGTAATAGGAAACAAAATAGCTATTCTCATTACTTTTCCAATAGGTATCTTAACATTTATAGCTTTACCATTAGTATTATTTAATGAGTGTAACTTTTTGAAAGCCATTCAAGACAGTATACGATTAACTGCTCCTAAATTCTTTATTGTATTGGTTTTATTAGTAATAGTTTATATACTTTCGCTAGTTGGATTGATTGCGTTTTGTATTGGTCTGGTATTTACAATGCCGATAATATATGCTATGCAATATGTCATCTATAAAAGTTTAGCAGAATAAAAAATCCCTCTCATTTACTTGAGAGGGATTTTTTTCTAACCCATATTAATATTCACATTACTATATCTTGAAATCAAATATTTACTTCATTAATACAGTACAAAAATAACATTTTATTTTAGTATTGTTATAAAAATATCGACACAAAACCTATAAATCTGTCAAACATCTGATTTCTCATTACTTTCTTACAAACAAAGGGCTGCTTAGAAATAAGCAGCCCTTTGTTTGTGAGTTATGTTATTGTATCGTACTATCGCAATACAAAACTTGATTTCGATACCAATTCTGTTTTATCAAATATATATACGAAATAATTGCCTTCAGAAATATCACTTACTGGTAAATCTTTTTCAACTTTAACTGTTTTATTTTCATACTTCACAGTACTTATAAAACTATACGTTAATGCTTTCTCTCCAAACATTTCAGTTTTCTTATCTCCTAAAACATTATTCTTAGCATCAATTATTTGAACATAATAGGTTTTGTCACCAGACTTGGCAATTTGATTTTCTGCAATCATAAAGCTTACTTTCAAAACGTCTGCTCTACTCGCTTTATCTGTTGCAATTTGTTTACCTGAACTTTTCTGTTTAACAGCAGTAGTCTGTAAGTTCAATACTGATAACTTAGCTCCTTTTTCAATTGTTTTTGTCAAATAGTCATTACGAGAAACTAGCGTATCATTGGCTTTTCTGGAATCATTCAACACTACATTCGTACTGTCTATTTTAGTATTCAGTTTCGTATTTTCTTTCTTAAGTACATCGACCTCTTTCATTAGAGCGGCGATTCGGCTATTCAATTTAGCAGCTTCAGTTTTATATCTAGCTATTGCTCCAGCATCACCCTTCGATCTTTCTACTTCAGCCATTAATTGCTGCACTTTATCTCTTTCCGCAATTAATTCTTCTGATAGTGTTGTATTTGAAGCAATGGCATCATCAAGCGCGGTTTTTGAAGTTTGCAAATCTTTTAGAACATCTGCTTTCTCTGTTTCTAAAAGGGCAATAGTATTCGTATTATCTGTACTTAATTTGTACATGTAAGCTAAGCTTCCCATTAATAATAATGCCAAAATAGCTATAATGGCTTTTAAGCCCGAGTTGCTACTTTTTGGTTTTTCCATGATTAAAGTTTTGGTTTTTGGATTGTTATAACGTGCTAATTTATATTTTTTATTTAAGATATCAAATAATAACGCAAGTTTACATAAAAATAGTATTTTTGGAACACAAGATTATAACATCAATGGAGAATTTAATTCGGTTTAAGCAATCAGATTTAGCAAAAATTACCAATTTCAGAAACGGTGAAGTCAAGTTTGGGGAGAAAATGTTTGTGGTTCCCAAAGACGAAAATGTAGCTGAATTCATGACGAATTGCGAAGCGAAATTTGTACTTCTGGGGATTCCGGAAGATGTAGGAATTCGTGCCAATTTGGGAAGACCTGGAGCACAAACTGCATGGAAAAGTGCAGTTGCAAGTATCGCTAACATCCAACATAATAAATTTTGCAAAGGAAGTTCCATCTTAATATTAGGGCATGTTGACACTTCACAAGAAATGGATGCAGCCGAGAATCTAAACGAAAACGATCCTGAAGACCGAAAAAAATTATTCAAAATAGTAGAACAAATTGACAAAGAAGTTTCACATATCATTTTCAATATTGTAAAAGCTGGTAAAATTCCAATTATCATTGGTGGCGGACACAATAATGCCTATGGAAACATCAAGGGAACTGCTTTGGCCAAAGGGAAACCCATCAACGCAGTTAATTTTGACCCACATTCCGATTTCAGAATTTTGGAAGGCAGACATAGTGGTAATGGTTTTTCCTATGCTTATGACGAAGGGTTTCTTAAAAATTATTATATCTTCGGATTACACGAAAGTTATTCTTCTAAAAGTGTAATAGAGAACTTAAAAAGCCTAAAAGATAGGGTTCGCTACAATACCTATGATGAAATTAAAATCAGACAACAGAAAACATTTACACAAGAGTTGTATCAAGCATTGGATTTCATCAAACAAGACACATTCGGAATTGAAATCGACCTAGATGCCATTCCCGGTATTGCTTCTAGTGCAATGACACTGAGTGGTTTTTCTGTAGAAGAATTACGGCAGTTCATTCATTATTTTGGCTCACATAAAAACGCATCGTATTTACATATTTGTGAAGGAGCACCTAGTTTAGGCGAAGAAAAAAACAATCATTTAATTGGTAAACTTATTGGATACTTAGTAACCGATTTCATTAAGGCGCATTCGGGTAACTAATTTAGATTATCTTTGCATAAATTTTTTTATATGCAGTTCCAAGATTTATCTATTTCCAAAAGTGTTTTACTCGCCGTTACTGAAGAAGGCTACACCACTCCCACTCCTATTCAACAAAAAGCCATTCCGGTTATCCTAGACGGCAATGATTTGGTGGGTTGTGCACAAACTGGAACGGGTAAAACTGCAGCCTTTGCCATTCCTATTTTAAGTCATTTACATCCTATTGTAAGTAAAGCTAGTAAAGGAAAAAAAATCAGAACTCTTGTCGTTACTCCTACTCGTGAATTAGCGATTCAAATAGGTGAAGCTTTTGCGACCTATGGAAAATATATTAATACTACACAATTAACAATTTTTGGAGGAGTATCACAAGTACCACAAGTGGATCAACTCAGAAAAGGAATAGACATCTTAGTAACTACTCCAGGTAGATTGCTCGATTTACATAAACAAGGATTTGTAGATTTGACTCACTTACATCATTTGGTTTTAGACGAAGCGGATCAAATGTTTGATATGGGATTTATTAATGATGTTAAGAAGATAATCAAACTCACTCCTGCTGACCGTCAGACATTATTATTTTCTGCAACAATGCCGCTAGCCATTAGAGAATTAGCGGAACAATTTTTAACTAATCCTGAAACCGTTCAGGTAACCCCAGTATCTTCAACAACAGAAATGGTACGTCAGCAAATTTATTTTGTTGATAAACCGGAAAAGAAACAATTACTGCTGCATTTATTGCAAACGGAAGATTTGAAAAATGTTTTGGTATTTTCTAGAACAAAACACGGTGCAGATAATATTGCTAAATCATTACAGAAAAATAATTTCAAAGCAGAAGCCATTCACGGTGACAAATCCCAAAGTGCCCGTCAAAGAGTTTTAAATGCTTTTAAAGATAAGGAAATTGATATTTTAGTGGCTACTGATGTGGCTGCTCGTGGTATTGATATCGAATTATTGCCTTTTGTCATTAATTTTGATTTACCCAATATTCCGGAAACTTATGTTCACCGAATTGGAAGAACTGGTCGTGCCGGTAATAGCGGACTTTCTATTTCATTTTGTTCCAAAGATGAAGAAGTCTATTGGAAAGACATTCTTAAATTAACCAGAGCTAATGTAAAAACAATGGAGGATCATCCTTTTCCATGGAAAGGAACTCCGAAGAAAGACAAAAACGACACATCAGAAAAGCAGCAAACTACTTCAAATAAAAGAAGTGGAAAAGCAAAGCCGAAAAGTTCAAGAAAGTCAGATAACGCAAAGAAGAATAAAAAGCGTTGGTACTAAAATAGAAAAAGTGCCATAGTTTGGGGAACCTTTGGCACTTTAACAATCAAATAAACAAACTAAAAAACTAACTATTTTAATCACAAATCAGATTTGTGAGTCGTTTTAAAAGTATTTTATCTCTAAACTACTTTTGGTAAGGTTCTGACATTCAGAACTCTTTGGTATCAAACTTGTTTTTGAACCTTTTTGATGAGACAATATTACAGAGTTTTCGATTAAGTGCAAAATAAAATCGATGAAATGCATAATTTTTAACATAATTTAACACTTTTCCTACAATTTAGGATGATAATCGATCTATTTTCCATGTAAAATCATCCTGCAATTGGTATCGAATTCGATCATGCAATCGATTTGGGCGACCTTGCCAAAATTCGATTTCTTGAGGTTCAATAAGATAGCCACCCCAATTTTTAGGTCTTGGTATTTCTTTTCCAGTAAATTCTTGTTCCAATTGTTTTAATTTGTCATCCAAAAAATCTCTTGACGGAATTACTTCACTCTGATTCGAAGCAATAGCACCCAATTTACTTCCATCAGGTCGAGATTCAAAATACCCATCCGATAGATTATCAGCGACTTTCTTCGCTTTTCCCTTTATAATTACCTGACGCTCCATCGAATGCCAGAAAAATGACAAACATACATTAGGGTTAGCTTCAATTGCTTTTCCTTTTTCAGAATTATAATTGGTATAGAAAATAAACCCTTCATAAGTGTATTGTTTTAGAAGTACAATCCTTGATTTAGGAAAACCGTCTAATCCAATAGTTGAAACGGTCATGGCATTTACTTCATCCACTCCTCCAAAATCTTCAACTTCATGAAACCACTTATTGAACAAATTAATCGGATCTTCAGGAATAGTAGATTCCAAGAGTTCACTTTTTTCGTATGATTTTCTATAATTACTTAAATCTTCCATTGTTACCAGTTTAATTCCATTTGATTATCGGCTGCCCAAAACGTTCCCGTAGGTAAATCTTTTTGATACAATTCGAAAATTCCATTAGCTGAAAATTCGGGAGTTATATCAGCTTCCTGACCACCCATATCCGTTTTTACCCATCCAGGGTGAATAGAAAGCACTTTAATGTTTCTCTCCTGAAGTCTTGCCGAAAGTGTTTTTGTGTACATATTTAGAGCCGATTTCGACATTCTATAAGCGGTAGCATTGGGAATAATTTTTTCACGGTTTAACATTCCCATAACCGAAGAAATATTAAATATAGTACCATTATCATTGATCAGATCCAAACACGCTTCGGTAAAGTTGAGCAATCCAAAAACATTGGTTTCAAAAGTAGCTTTAACAACATCAATCTCCGGTTGGTATTTATCCAAATCCAAACCTACACCAGCGTTATTGATTAAGAAATCAATAGAGCCAAATTGCTCTTTCAGGGATGAAACAAGATTAGCAACAGCTGTTGACGAAGTAATTTCTAATGCAAATACAGAAAGATTCGGATGATTTACCGTTTCGATTTTACCACATCTTGAAGTTGCAAGAACTTGAAACCCTTCAGACAAAAATCGATTCACCAAAGCTAGTCCAACACCTCTATTTCCTCCTGTTATTAAGACTTTCTTTTGCATAATTATTGGATTTAAAATTCAAAATAAGCGCCGTCGTCTCCTAGTATGGTATTTTTAAAAACCGACTGTGCTTCCTCTTTAAACAATTCAATAGAATCGTAACGAGTAGAATAATGGCCTAAAACTAACTGTCCAACATTTGCTTTCAAAGCTATACGTGCGGCTTCTTTGGCTGTAGAATGCATTGTTTTTTCAGCTAAATGTTCTTCTGAATCCAAAAAAGTTGCTTCATGATATAAAACATCTACATCTTTAATAATAGGAATAATACTTTCGGAGTACATCGTATCAGAACAGAAAGCATAACTCTTAGGTTCAGGTGGATCGAAGGTTAACACCTCATTAGGGATTACCCTACCATCGTCCAAAGTAATATCTTTTCCATTTTTGATATTTTGATAATAGCACGTTTCGATCTCGAATTCTTGTACCTTATCAATATTCAGTTTTCTTTCTTTTCTTTTTTCCTTAAATAAGAATCCGTTTGTATAAACTCTGTGTTTTAAAGGAATTGTTGTCACCGTTACCTTATCATCTTCAAAAATAAGCTCTGATTCTGTTGAAGAAAGCTCAACAAAATTCAGTTCATATTGTGGCCATGAATTGGATAATTTCAGTTGCAGTTTGATAATTTCCTTAATACCCACCGGACCAAAAATGGTCAACGGATTATTTCGGCTCAATAAATTAAAAGTAGACACCAAACCGATTAGTCCATACAAATGATCTCCATGCAAATGCGATATAAAAATATGGTTGATTGCAGAAAATTTAACCTTATTCTTGCGCAACTGTACCTGAGTTCCTTCACCACAATCAATTAAAAACAATCGATTATTGATTTCTAATACCTGCGAAGTTGGATTTGTAAATGTTCTTGGTGTAGCAGCGTAACAACCTAAAATGGTTAAGTTCATTATTTTTTACCCTTTCTTCTGTCTCTTTCGTTTTTAATTAAAGTCAATTCGCGACTGGTTTGTCCTGCCACTGAAGTATTTTCTTCGGCACGACGAATCAAATAAGGCATTACATCCTTAACAGGACCAAAAGGCAAGTATTTAGCCACATTGTATCCTTCAGCCGCAAGGTTGAAACTGATGTTATCACTCATTCCGTACAATTGTCCGAACCAAACTCTAAAATCATTTTTAGCAATTCCTTTATGCGCCATCAACTCCATTAATTTATACGAGCTATCTTCATTATGTGTTCCTGCAAAAATGGCCATAGTATCTATGTTCTCCATCATATAAGCAACAGCATCATCAAAATTATAATCGGTTGCCTGTTTAGAAGGACAAATTGGTGATTTGTATCCTTTTTCTTCTGCCCTTTTGTTTTCTTTTTCCATGTAAGCTCCGCGAACCAATTTCATACCAATATGAAACCCTTCTTCCTGAGCCTGAGCGTGCAATTTTTTCAGATAATCCAAACGATCCCAACGGTACATTTGTAATGTATTGTAAACGATTGCTTTGTTCTTATTGTATTTGCGCATCATATCAGCTACTAAATCATCGGCTGCGTCTTGCATCCAACTTTCTTCACCATCAATCAATAATGCAATATCATTTTCGTGAGCTGCTTTACATACTTTATCAAAACGTTCCACTACTCTATTCCATTCGGTTTGCTCTACTTCGTTCAAAGTTTGACCTTCACCTAACTTTTCATACAATTCAAAACGTCCGAAACCCGTTGGTTTAAATACCGCAAAGGGAATTGCTTTTTTTTCTTTGGCGAAATTGATAATCTTTAATGTTTTATTCATGGCATCATCAAAAGCCGACTCGTCTTCTTTCCCTTCTACTGAATAATCCAAAACCGAAGAAACACCACCAACACTGTACATTTTATCTACTACCGGAATACAATCGTCTTCCGAAACACCTCCACAAAAATGATCAAATACCGTTGCACGAATTAATCCTTCCACTGGTAAATGCGCTTTTAAAGCAAAATTTGTAACTGCGGTTCCTATCTTTACTAAAGGTTCGGAATCAATTAATTTAAAAAGGAAATAAGCTCTTTCTAGTTCGGTATCACTTTTAAGCGAAAATGCATTTTGTGTGTTGTTAAAAATTTTGTCCATAGTTAAATGATAATGTTATGCAAATATAAGACACCACGCTATTTTATTATACAATTTTTACTTTATTTTGTGCAACATTTTAATACTCCTTTGTGAAATGAAATCAATTAATGCCAACGGTTACGAAATTCACTTTAACCAAGAAAGTTACAGTTATTTAAACGCTTATTTAAAAGAAAACCATTTTTCTAAAATCTTCTTCTTGGTTGATGAGAATACTAATGAATATTGTATACCCAAGATTTTACCATTAATTGAAACCGAAACACCTTTTGAAATCATAGAGCTTGAAGCTGGTGAAGAAAACAAGACGATAGAAACTTGTACTCAAATTTGGAATGTTTTAATCGAATTAGGTGCCGACAGAAAGAGTTTGTTCATCAATATTGGCGGCGGAGTAATTACTGATATGGGAGGATTTATTGCGTCAACCTATAAAAGAGGAATTCCTTTCGTTAATATTCCGACTACGTTGTTAGCGATGGTAGATGCTTCTGTAGGCGGCAAAAACGGAGTGGATTTAGGCGGATTGAAAAATCAAATTGGTACCATTACCAATCCGGCGATGATTCTTATTGATTCTTCCTTTCTGGAAACTCTTCCACAAAGAGAAATGCGTTCCGGATTAGCCGAAATGCTAAAACATGGTTTGATTGCTAAAGCTTCGCACTGGGAAAAATTCAGTAAATTGGAAGAAATTCAATTTGATGAATTCGACGAATTGATCCGAGAATCGGTTACCATTAAAAATGATATTGTAACGCAGGATCCAACAGAAAATGGCATCCGCAAAGCTTTAAACTTCGGACACACATTGGGACACGGCATTGAAACGTATTTCTTGGAAGATCCCGAAAGAGAAACGTTACTTCATGGCGAGGCCATTGCGGCAGGTATGATTATGGAAAGTTATATAGCTTTAGAAAAAGGATTAATTTCAGTAGAGGAATATTCAAAAATTAAAGCCAAATTAAATCAAATTTACACTCCTATTGTTATTGATGAAAATGATGAAAATGAAATCATCGATTTGCTGATTCACGACAAGAAAAATGAGTACGGAAAAGTACAATTTGCCCTTTTAGATGGAATTGGAAGTGTAAAAATCAACCAAACCACTGATAACGAAACAATTAAAAAAGCGTTTGAAAACTACAAAATATAACGTTTTTTTGTTTTTTTGTTTTCGAATACGAAATTTAATTTTTTAAATTTGCCCGCATGTTTAGACACAATAAATGGAGAACAAATTTTACCTTTCAGGAAAACATTCTTGAAAGGAGAAATGTTGTTTTACAAATTGTGACAATTATTAAATGGGAAGCCAACCGGCTTTTTGCTACAAATCAGAAAATTTACAGCGAGTTAGAGATAGAATTTGCAAATATTAGAGTTTGAAAAATTTTGTGTTAGATTTTTTATTAATTTTAATTACAAATTACTGATAGCTAAATGAATACAAAATATTTCGATTTAATTAATCAAACATTCTATTTCCCACAGGAAGAATTTACTTTAAACAAAGACCATTTACAATTTCATGGTATCGATTTAATGAAGTTAGTTGAAGAATATGGAACTCCATTAAAATTCACCTACTTGCCTAAAATTTCCGAAAATATCAATAAAGCCAAAATGTGGTTTCGTAATGCTATGGAAAAGCAAGGGTACGAAGCTAAATACTTTTATTGCTACTGCACCAAAAGTTCGCATTTTGAATTTATTCTAAATGAAGCATTGAAGAACAATATTCATATTGAAACTTCTTCGGCATTTGACATCAACATAGTTGAAAAACTAATGGAAGATGGAAAGATCAACAAAAATACATTTGTAGTTTGTAATGGATTTAAACGCGGCGCTTATGTTACCAACATTGCTCGTTTAATCAATAACGGACACAAAAACACCATACCCGTTATTGACAATTTTGAAGAATTGGATTTACTTCAAGAACAAATTGATGGTAAATTTAAAATCGGTATTCGAATTGCAGCTGAGGAAGATCCTAAATTTGAATTTTATACTTCGCGTTTAGGAATTGGATACAAGGATATTGTTCCTTTCTACAGAAAAAACATTCAGGACAACAAAAAAGTTGAGCTGAAAATGCTTCACTTCTTTATTAATGCCGGAATTCGTGATACTGCTTACTATTGGAATGAGTTATTAAAATGTATGAAGGTATACATCAACCTTAAAAAGGAATGTCCTTCATTAGACAGTTTGAATATTGGTGGTGGTTTCCCTATCAAAAATTCATTGGCTTTTGATTACGATTACCAATATATGGTGGAAGAAATTCTAAATCAGATCAAGATTGCTTGTGATGAAGCTGAAGTTCCCGTACCACATATCTTTACCGAATTCGGTTCCTATACCGTAGGTGAAGCTGGAGGAGCTATTTTCCAGGTTTTGTACCAAAAGAAACAAAATGATCGTGAAAACTGGAATATGATTGATTCGTCTTTCATTACCACGCTTCCTGATACATGGGCCATTAACAAACGATTTGTAATGTTGGCGGTCAATCGTTGGAATGATACTTACGAAAGGGTACTCTTGGGTGGATTAACTTGTGATGGTGACGATTACTACAACTCGGAACAGCACATGAATGCCATTTATCTTCCAAAGTACAATAAAGAAAAACCTTTGTATATTGGTTTCTTCAATACAGGTGCATATCAGGAAACTATTGGAGGTCATGGCGGATTACACCACTGTATTTTACCACAACCGAGGCATGTCCTGATTGATAAAGATAAAAACGGAATTTTTGCTCACGAAGTTTTCTCTGAGGAACAAAGTGCAGAACAAATTCTAGAAATTTTAGGATACAACAAAAAATAATAACTTGCTGCTTCAAGCAAAAAACAAACAAAATGAGCAAAGGACCTATTAGTCAATTTATTGAAAAACACTACCTTCATTTCAACGCTGCTGCTTTAGTAGATGCAGCAAAAGGTTATGAAGAACATTTATTGGACAACGGTAAAATGATGATTACTTTGGCTGGCGCAATGAGTACTGCCGAGTTAGGAAAATCATTAGCTGAAATGATTCGTCAGGACAAAGTACACATCATCTCTTGTACAGGTGCCAACCTAGAAGAAGATATTATGAACTTAGTTGCTCATAATTCGTACAAAAGAGTACCTAACTATCGTGATTTGTCTCCTCAGGAAGAATGGGATTTATTGGAAAACCATTACAACCGTGTAACGGATACTTGTATTCCTGAAGAAGAAGCTTTCCGTCGTTTGCAACAACATTTATTCAATATCTGGAATAATGCTGATTCAAAGGGTGAAAGATATTTCCCGCATGAATTCATGTACCAAATGATTAACTCGGGTGTATTGGAACAATACTATGAAATTGACCCTAAGGATTCATGGATGGTCGCTGCGGCAGAGAAAAACTTACCAATTGTAGTTCCTGGATGGGAAGACAGTACAATGGGTAACATTTTCGCTTCGTACTGTATCAAAGGAGAATTCAAAGCAACTACTATGAAAAGTGGTGTAGAATACATGATGTGGTTAGCAGATTGGTACAAAGATAATTGTTCAGGAAAAGGAATCGGATTCTTCCAAATTGGTGGTGGAATCGCTGGTGACTTCCCTATTTGTGTTGTACCGATGTTATATCAAGATATGGAAATGCATGATGTACCGTTTTGGGCATATTTCTGTCAGATCTCTGATTCTACGACAAGTTACGGTTCTTACTCGGGAGCAGTTCCAAACGAGAAAATCACTTGGGGTAAATTAGACATTACTACTCCAAAATTTATTGTAGAATCTGATGCAACTATCGTTGCACCTCTTATATTTGCATACGTATTAGGTCAATAAAATAGAATACCCCATTTTTATGAAAAGAGTTATCGTTGATTATTCAAAATTAACAAGTGAGATTTTAAATCTATTAGTAGAAAAATTTCCTGACGGTTATGATGATTCAGACATCGTTCGATTTAAAAATGCTAAAAACGAATCGATTGAGGCTGTTGAAGTCCGTACCGAAGACACAATATATCTGGTAAAAGTAAGTACAAAACTTGCTGACAGAATCGAAAATTATGACGAAGATGAAGAATTAGAAGGAGGAGATGATTCATTGGACGCATTGAAAGAATTAGAAATCGAAGATGGTGCCGATGATGACGATGATGATGACAAAGATGCTGCTGACGTTGACGACGACGATGAGGATTCTGATGACAATGACATCGCAGACGATTATTCTGATGACGAAGAAGACTAAGAATAAAGAATAAAAAAAGGAACTCAATGAGTTCCTTTTTTATTTTATACTGTTTTGAAATTAAAAACCTAAGTCTCTTTCTATTTCTTCCATTTCGATTAAATCATGTGCTTCTAAGACTGTCGGTACTACATGTAGTGATTGTGGCACATCGTTAAAATCAATTCCTTCGGCAACAATTACAAAGGATTTCTTTTCTTTTTTAAACTTTTTGGCTAAATCCACGAAGCTTTTGATTGCTTTGATATCCACCGATTCGTCGTGTGAAATATCCAAGATAATATTATTCTCTTTATAAGTATTGAACTGATCGGTAACTTTTTGTAGAAAAACACTCGAGTTACCTTCTGTATCTTTAATAATAGTGGTATGTCCTTTGTGATCGACTTTCATTTATTTTAGTTTATTTTGGTATATCAAAAATAAGACTTATTGTTTAATTTTCGAAGCCAATAAGTAAATAACTGCCATTCGAACCGCTACTCCGTTTTCCACCTGTTCTAAAATAACCGATTGCTTGGAGTCGGCTACATCGCTGGTGATTTCCACACCGCGGTTGATGGGGCCAGGATGCATGATTACAATCTCCTTATTCAACGAATCCAGCAATTGTTTATCGACACCATACTGCATGGCATATTCTCTCGTAGAAGGGAAATAACTAATATCCAGACGTTCGTTTTGTACACGAAGCATATTGGCCACATCACACCATTCCAAAGCTTTTCTCAGATTCGGTTCCACCTGAACACCCAATTCATTGATGTATTTCGGGATTAAAGTCTTCGGTCCGCACACTTTCACTTCGGCGCCTAACTTCTGTAAAGAATAAATATTAGATAACGCCACACGGCTATGTAGAATATCACCAACAATCACGACCTTCTTCCCTGCTACATCGCCTAATTTTTCTCTAATGGTATAAGCATCCAATAGTGCTTGGGTTGGATGTTCGTGCGCACCATCTCCTGCATTAACAATACTTGCATTCACGTTCTTTGACAGGAAAACCGCAGCTCCCGGAGAAGAGTGTCGCATCACAACCATATCCACCTTCATGGACAGAATGTTGTTGACCGTATCGATTAATGTTTCTCCTTTGGTTACCGACGAGCTTGATGCGGCAAAATTGACCACATCGGCCGAAAGTCGTTTTTGGGCCAATTCAAAAGATAGTTTGGTACGGGTACTGTTTTCGAAAAAGATGTTGGCAATGGTAATATCTCGTAGTGAAGGTACTTTTTTGATGGGACGGTTGATGACTTCCTTAAAATGATCGGCAGTATTAAAAATCAATTGAATGTCCTCTTCTGTAATGTATTTGATTCCTAATAAATGATTTACGCTTAATTCCTGCATCTTATTTTGTTATTAATTCTACTGCGTCTTCTCCGGAAGTTTCCTTCCACTTTACCACTACTTTTTCGTTGTTGATGGCATCTACCTGACGGCCACGGTAATCGGGCTGTATGGGTAAATGGCGACTGAATCGTCTATCGACAAGTACGAGTAGTTCTACTTCACTTGGTCTACCGAACGATTGAATGGCAGAAAGCGCAGCATTGATGCTTCTTCCAGTGTACAATACGTCATCGATAAAGATTACCTTTTTGTTTTCGACTAAGAAATCGATTTGGGTTTTGTTGGCTTCCAGCGTTTCTCCTCTTCTGAAATCGTCTCTGAAGAAGGTAATGTCCAAGAATCCTAGGGCAATGTTACTGACTTGGTATTCGGTTTCCAAAATGCTTTTTAAACGATTGGCCAATTGTGTGCCACGAGGCTGAATGCCTATAAGAACCGTGTTTTTGAAATCGAGGTGATTTTCTATTAATTGACAGGCCAAACGGTGAAGTATGATGTCTACTTCTGTTGCGGTGAGCAAAGTTTTTTGACTCATTGTAGTTAGTTGTGTTTGGAGTGTAAAATTAAGGAATTTTTATTTTCTTTTTTGTCTTGATACAAAAAAATCTCGTCTAGGGCCGAGACACGGCAAAAAAAGGTCAAGACTGCCTATTCTAATCCTAAAAACTACCTCAGTACTGCGCTGCGTGACCCGAACCGCTCGTCGTGTGTTCTTTTCTTTTGTCTTGACACAAAAGAAACAAAAGGTCAAGGCTTCGATTCTCGGCGGTCCAATTTCATTTCGAATCCTAAAAGAAAAGAACTCGCCTTCTAGGCTCAAACAGCTTTTCTTTTGACGGATTCTTCAATGATTGGAACCTCGCCTGCGAATCTGAGGCCGAAGGGATAACGTAATAGGAATCTAAAAACAAACTATTTTTCATGTTCTTTTCTTTTGCCTTGACATCTCGTCTGATGACGAGACAGGCAAAAATCTCGTCTAGGGACGAGACACGGCAAAGGTCAAGACTGCATAGTCTACTCCTAAAAACTAACTCAGTACTGCGTTTCGTGACCCGAACCGCTCGTCGTTCCTCCTCGGCTACGCGGATCACTATCACTTCGTACTTTCGTTGTTTTTTACGGAGTATGCTATGAGGTCTTCTTGGGGATTGTGGTTTGGGAGTGATGGGAGTTAAAAAGTAGAGTACGGAAACCATAACTTATCGTGCATTTGATACTATTGAGCGTGCGGATAAAATAATTTATCGTGCGGATGGTAATTGTAAGCGTGCGGATGACATAATGTATCGTGCGTTTGGTAATTGTAAGCGTACGGATGCCATAATGTATCGTGCGTTTGATAATTGTAAGCGTGCGGATGACATAATGTATCGTGCGGATGGTAATGGTAAGCGTGCGGATGCCATAATGTATCGTGCGTTTGATAATTGTAAGCGTGCGGATGACATAATGTATCGTGCGGATGGTAATGGTAAGCGTGCGGATGTAATTATGTATCGTGCGTTTGATGATTGTAAGCGTGCGGAGGGAATAATTTACTGTGCGTTTGAAAATTGTAAGTGTGTGGATGTATTAATTTACCGTGTACTAACAACTATTCAAAGAAAGGCATAAAAAAACCTTGCAACAGAGGAAAAAATTGAAATTTGGATTGTTGGATTATTGGATTGTTGGATTGAAAGATTTTTGACTTTAGTGTGGCTTCGAGAACCTCAGCCACCGATGATGCTTCGACAGGCTCAGTAACCGCCGCTGACAGGGTTGGGAATTCGGTATAAAATTCTTATATTCACGTTTTTATAAGCCCGACAAAATGAAATGGAATGCACGCCTGATACGACACCACGGAGAAATTCGGATTGCTGTTATTTTTGAGAAAAACAAAGAACTGATTGCCCGAATCAAGCAATTTGAAGGTTCAAAATGGAGCCAAACCCTACAGTTATGGCATGTTCCCGATACTGAAGCCAACAGAATCCGATTTAAATTAAAAACAATACAAGAGTCTATGCCTTCTGAAGAAGGTATTTTAGCGATTGAAAATTTTTCCAGACATTTAAAATCGAAGCGATACAGTCAGAATACCATAAAATCCTATTGTGATGCGTTGAAATCATTTTTGGTATTCTACAGGGAAAAGCCGGTAAAAGACATCACGAATGAGGATGTTATACGCTACAACAACGATTATATCATAAAGCACCGGCTTTCGTCATCTTATCAAAACCAGATTGTTAATGCGATTAAGTTATTTTTTAGGATTGTAAATGAAAAAGCGATCCATCCTGATTTGATTCATCGTCCGAAACGCGAAAAGAAACTTCCCAATGTTTTGAGTAAAGAAGAGGTGAAATTGCTTTTGGAATCCACCTCCAATTTAAAGCACAAAACCATGCTGAGTTTGCTTTATGCCTGCGGATTACGAAGAAGCGAATTGCTGAACCTAAAGCTTACGGATATAGATTCGAAGCGGAATATTCTGACTATCCGACAATCGAAAGGAAAAAAAGACCGGATTACACCACTTTCCGTCAAGATTATAGCACTGTTGCGGATGTATTATCAATTGCACAAACCAAAACAATGGTTGTTTGAAGGTATTGAGCACAAGCAATACTCCGAACAGAGTTTGCAAAGTGTTATGAAACAAGCGCTTTACCGATCAAAAATTAAGAAACCGGTTAGTTTGCATTGGCTTCGCCACAGTTATGCCACGCATTTATTAGAAAGCGGTACCGATATCCGTTACATACAGGAGTTACTAGGGCATAGCAGCAGTAAAACCACCGAGATCTATACGCATGTGAGTACGCATAGTTTACAACAAATTAAAAGTCCGTTTGATAATTTATGAAATGTAGTATATTTGAATACGTATTGTACTAACTGTACCTATCCTGCCCTTTTGGAAGGATATGTATGATAAAACAATACATATAAACAAGTTGTGCGTCATTTTACCGAAAGAAACTAGAGAGAAACTTAGAGCCCAAAATGAATAAAATACTATTCCTAATTTTAATAGTTTGCGGTCAGTTTTCATTGGCGCAAAATCCTGAAGACATAGATAAAATAAAATTTTCTTATTCCATTGGTGGGTCTTCTTGGGGAAATAATGGTATTTATTCAAGAAACGAAATATTTGAATTAGCCAAAAAAGAAAATGGAGACTTTAAGTTTATAAGTCATCTAAAAGTTAATGATGAAGTAAGAAACAAAAAATCCACTAAAGATACGGTTGTAATTAAAATTGAAAAATATCCAATAATTACGAAAAATGAAATTCAAAATTTATTGAGAGAATTGAACACTAATAGAGACAACTATACTGAAGAATTCATAAAGCAAAATTTTACAAAGCCATCACGAAACGAAATTCTAAAAATCGCCAAAAAATGTGATCAAAAAGATTACTTCAAAAACGATTATGACGAAAAAGAAGATATTCAAAAAAAATATTCTCAGATTCAGGAATATAAATATTTTGATGAATTTATAAGAATTGACAAACCTGATATAGAAAATTTTGAATTGACATTTGACGCTTGGAATAGTTTAGGAATAGTAACTTTTTCAAATGAAAAAACTATAGTTTATAACAGTCAATATTTTAAAAATTGTGGACAACCAATTTCTATCCAGGATATTAATATAAAAGATAGTCTTGGCAAACAAATAATCAATTTAAACATAAATCTAATCATCCAGAAAATATTACCTAAAAGCTCCGAAATAAGCAAAGTAGTAGATTTGAATAGCATAAAATTAAAGTACATAAACTGGTATATGAAAAACAAAACATCTGAATTTAAATATTAAAACGTCGCACAACAGCGGTTTGGCGCAATAGCTAGTTACTTTTCAACCTGACGTATTTCTTTACGAAAAACTTTTATCTTTAACAGAAATAAATCGTTCCGCATTGCCGCTACTGCGCCAAGCCACAGAACGTTAGCAGCAAGCTATTAAACCACTTATGAGAAATTTATTCCTTTTAATTATCCTCTCTTTCTCTTACAATAGCATTTTTGCTACCACATATCCTATAACACCAAGACCTTTGCGAAAATTAGTCATTGAAAGTGACGCTGCAATAGTTGGAAAGGTTATAAGTGTAACTGACAAGGTTTACGAAGGAAAGAAAAAAAAGAATGTATATTATCCATCGTATAAAGTTGCAAAAATTGCTGTTGTTGAAATTCTACAAGGCGAAATGAAAGACAATACAATCGAGATTCTCTTTGAACCAAATATGATTTGTCCATCTTCTGACATGTATTATGAGAATACTTCAGTTATAGCATTTTTAGATATAAGAAATGGAAAATACAGTACTCATGCTCTGTCATATGGTTCAAAAACTCTTGATTCAATTGGAATCTCAATTTACAAAACAAGAATAAGTGAAATTCAGAAAATATTAAAAATTACTGATTCAATTTCTAAACGAACTGAAACAATTGAATGGCTGGTAAAATGCGCTGAAAAAGAAGCAACGAGTTGGGAAGGAGTTTTTGAGTTGATGGACTACAAAGAATTTTCAAACAGTTTAAATAATAATTTTTCTAGAGATTTGAATAAGGAACAAAAAATCAGGTTAAAAACAGCTTTTTTAAATTCGCTTAAACAGCCATTTTACGATTTTAATTTATCAGATTTGATATATGAAGAAAACAAATCAGAAATTGATTCTATCCTATTAGAAAGATTAAAAAACCTATCTGAAGAAGATTACTATTATGCGGCTGATTACATAGACAGACTTAAATATAAGAATACTTCTGAAGAAATGAAAATTCTCTTAAAAAGATATTATGAAATTCGATTTGAAGAAAAAGATGTTTCTGAGAGAAATAAAATCGTAGTTAGATTTATAGCCTCAATTGACAAATAGCCAGCTGCTAACAGCCGTTTGGCGCAATGGCTGGTTTAGTTTTCCTTAGCTGGAAATTACTAAGTTGAAATTTTACTTATCTTTAGAACAAATTATTTAAAAAGTCGCCACTGACGCCAAGCGGCGGCACGTTGGCGGTAATTCTACAACCCATATTTAAAATAGAAAACCTACATGAAAGAAATCAACATAGAAAGATGGAACCGAAAAGAACATTTTGAATTCTTTTCGAAAATGGCAAGCCCATATTTTGGAATTATTACAGAGTTAGATTGTAGCAATGCTTATAAAAAAACTCAAGAAAATAGACAATCGTTTTTTTCATATTATCTACACAAATCCATGATTGCGGTAAATTCAGTCGAAGAGTTGAAATTAAGAATCGTAGAAAATAAGGTAATATCATTTGACAAAATAAACGCAGGCTTTACTGTCGGAAGACAAGACGGAACATTCGGTTTTGCATTTGCGAATTTTTATGAGGATTTTGAAACTTTTAATGCTGAAGTACAAGAAGAAATTAAAGCTGTACAGAACTCAATTGGATTACGTTTAAATGAAGATGATGTAAAGAAAGACCTGATTCGTCATTCAACAATTCCTTGGACTTCATTTTCAGGACTTTTACATCCAACAAATTTTGACAGAACGGAGTCTGTCCCAAAAATAACATTTGGGAAATTTAGTATTCGAGAAGGGAAAAAGTTTTTACCTGTATCAATTGAAGCTCATCACGGATTAGTTGATGGTTTTCATTTTGCAAAATACTTAGAAGAATTTCAAACGCAACTTAACAAATGATAAGAACTACCGCCAACAACGGTTTCACGCAATGGCGAGAGCTGTTTATGCCGGTTGCCGATTTTCCGCTGGAAAATCTTATATTAGCAGAAACAAATCAGTCACGAAATCCGCCACTTCGTGAAGCCGGCGGGACGTTAGCAGCAAGTTTTAAACCCTCGTTATGAAAGAACAACATTATAAATTTCTAGCAATAACTTTTTCTGTCATAATCATTTGGATTCTGTTTGGATTATTTGATTCTTATGATGAGCATAATGCTTACTTCAGTCCGTGGTCATTGTATTTCTATTTAGGTGGAAGTATGATTGTTGGAATAATTATTTCAATCATTGTGTTAGCATTGAGATTAATCTTTTTTAGAAAAGAAAAGTATAGAAATAATTTCTTTTATGTGTTTTGCGGTTATCTGAATTTGACAATTTCAATTATTTGGTTTGTAAGTTTGCTGACAAGGATATTAACTATAGATTACAACTTAACAGAATATGGAATACCAAGTTTTTGTTTAGCAATTATTATTTTGACAGACTTATATTTTCCAAGAAAAGTGACAAAAGAAGCCGAAAAACCTGCTGCTAACAACGGTTTTGCGCAATAGCTCCTATCCTATCCGCCGGAATCCTAGCAGATTCCTGAAAATCCTGCTTCCGCATAATATTTTTTCATAAATTGCCGCTACTGACGCAAAGCCGCGGAACGTTGTAGGCAATAAATAAACACCATGCTAAAAACAAAAATCTCTATAATATTATTTTTAACTTCATATTATGTTAAAGCACAAAACATAGATAAAGACTTTATGTGGTTAAGTGACAACAATGACGGAGTAAAACAAATAACTATCTCTAAAAATGATAAAATTGGAATTATTCAAAATTTCAACCGAAATGGCAAACCATATTTTATAAAAAATTCAGAATTTAACGGCGATAAAGTTTTTGCTGTTTGGTATTTTCAATGGGATAATGAAAATAATATGAAAAGTTTAACTTTTGCTCATTCAAATATTGGAGTTGAAATTGAAATTTATTCTAAGGATAAAAAAACAAATAAAACATATACTTATCTTACTAAAGAAACAGAAAAATTTGTAAATAACGTTGACGATTTAGAAATCAACGAATTCAGCTATTTAGATGAAATCAAACAGATAAATGATACAATAAGTCTATTGAAAAGCAAAAGCTATACAGATTTATTAAAAAGAAAAAAATATTTACTTATTGAAACCGTCTTAGATGACAACCAAAAAGAAATAAGCTCTAAAACATATAATTATAAAAAGAAAGTTGAAAGTTCTTCATCTACAAAATATCAGGACGACAAAATCATTGTAGATTATTCAAACAACTTTTTTGGTATTAAGGATTTAACAATAAAGGAAATCGATAGCGATGGAAATATAATTTCAGAAACTACTGGTGATAATTTGACAAAATATAGCTATCAAAATAAAAAGCTTACTGAAAAACTAATATTTGAACAAGAAAAGGTTATCTCTAGAACTATTTATATTTACAAGGACAACTTATTAATTCAAGAAATATATGAGGATGTTCAAAGTGGCAGAAAATACGTAGATAAATATGAATATAATGAAAGAGGAAAGTTGAGTTTAAAAACCATAACCCGAGAAGATGGAGAAAGTCAATATAAATACGAATATGTATATTGGTAATTTTACTGCCTACAACACACGCTATAAGCAATTTGGGGATTTGGCTTAATGGAAAAATTAGTTTGTATTTCGAAGATTTGGCAAATCCGAAGAATGGGCTTAATTTAGTCCCAAACTGCTTGTAGCGCGTGAACGTTATAAGCAAGTTAACAAAAGTATCGTCCTAAAATAAGTTGATTAAAATTGAAAAATTAAATGACAGACGAATTTAAACCACCAATAAATGAAAGAAGTACAAACCAATTACTTGATATAGTCTGTGAGCCAAAAAAGTGGAATGAACGAGCAGTTATGTTGGCTCAAAATGAATTAGCCAATCGTAATGTAAGTAGAGAAACAATTCAACAAAAAACTAAACAAAAAATTTATATAGCCAATAAAGAAATTAAAGTTGAAAATTTACGTAAAGCAAAAGAAAAATATGACTTGTTAGATTTTATATTTTCACTCGATGATGTTTTAATTGAAGTATTGTTTACTTGGGATTTGAAAAAACAAGGTTATACAAAGAAAGCTAAACAACAGAAAACAATACTTTGTGTATTAGCAATTGTTATTTCGATTCTAATTATAGTTGCGAATTCACTATAACCTGCTTATAACAGTGGTTTGGCACCATTGCTGGCTATATTTAAACCAATTGTATATTTTCCGCAGGAAAATCTTATCTAAGCGGAAAACAAATTAATCACGAACCCACAACGGCATGCCAAGCCACGGGACGTTATAAGCAATTTTATGAGGACTTTAGTGATAATTACACTTTTCATAGTAACATTAACAAGTTGCTCAAAGAAAAAGGATAAAATAGAAATTTTTCTAGTGAAGAATAGAATCCAATCTTCAGATGGAATTCCTATTGAAAAATTGTCGAACGACAATGAGGATTATAAAGAAATACTAGAAAGATTTAAAGATAAAAATGTAAGTTGTGATACGATAAATAAAAAATTGATTTATGCAGGAAACTTCAAAGCGACTAAAAAAGATTTGGAATCTATGCCATTATTTAATGATAATGAAATTCTAAGTTTTAAACAAAAAACATCAGAACTTGAAATCTCAAAAAGTGCTTTTGAAAAATTATGTAAATTTGGATCTACTAATTCTAAAAATGGAATCGGAATTCAGTTTGTTGTTTGTATTAACGAAAACCCTACGTTATTTGGATATTTTTTTAATTATTCCTATTTCGTTTCTTATTTTACATCAACCTATGAGTTAGCTTATGAAAATCCTGAAAAAGAAATAAGTAAGAAGAACTCATATTTCTTAAATTTTACTGATAGAAAATATGACCAAAGCGATAGATTAATAAGCCGAAAATTAGACTCGATTAATGAAATGGATTTGTTTTCAGCATTGAAAAACAGTAATCGTCTAAAATAAAACTGCTTATAACAGCGGTTTGGCTCAATAGCTACTAATCAATAAATAACAACGTTCGATTTTCCGCTGGAAAATCTTATCTTAGCTAGAAATAATCGTTTCACGCAGCCGCTACTGCGCCAAGCCGCGGAACGTTAGGAGTAAGCAAACCGAAAACCCTATATGGAATTCAACACCGAAATAAATCCGGAAGAAACTTTAATTGTCGGTTCATGGAAAATGGATAACGGAAAAGTTGTCGGTGACCAAGTTTGCCGAAGAATTGAAGAACTGAAAAACAATTATCTCAAAAAAGTTGCCGTTGACAAAAGTGGCTGGAAAACACTTTACCAAGATCCAAAAGATAGCCGTTATTGGTTGTTGACATATCCAAATTCTGAATATCATGGTGGCGGTCCACCTGCTTTGAAAATGTTAACGCAAACAGAAGTTATTGAAAAGTTTGGGTTGCTTAAGTGACGTGGCTTGCCTACTCCTAACAGCGGTTTGCAGCAATGGCTGGTTCCGATTTTCCGTCGTCGGAAAATCGACAGCCGGAAATTTTGATATCTTTACAACTAACCATAAACGTTCCGCCACTGCGGCAAGCCGAGGAACGTTAGGCGTCATTGTATGAGACCACAGAACAGAATAAACAATCCAGAGAAAATCGACCAACTTTTAATCGACAAAGATTTAAAGGACGGAAAGCTTGTTATTGTTCAATTCTCTGACAAATTATATTCCGACAAAATTCTTGCTGACTTAAACGAACTTTGTTTAAAATATGACGACAACTTCAGCGTTCGTTTTTATGGACATTATCAAAGTTCATTCGACTGCAATACACTTTTAAAACTACCGAACATTAAAGCTCTTTGGATAGACTGTCTTTTAAAAGCCGACAATTTAGAAGTTTTAACTGAATTGAAAAATTTAAGAAGATTAAGTTTAGGTGTGTTTGAACTCAAAGAAACCGAAATATTTCAAGCAAAAAACCTTAAAAACCTCAAAGAGTTAATAATTGGTGAGACAAAGACGAAATCACTTAACTTAAAATATTTAGAAAACTACACGAATTTAAGTTACTTAATAATTAGTGGACATACAAAGAACATTGATTCTGTAGGAAAGCTTGCTAACTTGGAATATTTAGGTTTAAATTCAATTTCAAAAGTACCATTGAACTTTGTGAATAAACTTAAAAAGCTAAAATCATTACATTTTGTACTTGGGGGACGTGAGAATTTAGATGAAATTGAAGAAAATGAAATCCAAACTCTTGAAATAATAAGGGTTAGAGCATTTAATAGTTTTAAAAACATTTCAAACTTCAAGAAATTGAAAACTCTACTAATTGAAGACCAAATACAGTTTACTGAGTTTCACTTCGACAAAGAGATTTCGACCTTGGAAGATTTTAAGTTAATCAACTGCAAGACTTTTAAATCATTAACAGGTCTTGAAAAATTAAGCGGACTTAATCAGTTGAGAATTTATAAAACAGAGATAAACTTCAACGATTTCATCAAACAAATATTTCCTAAATCACTCGACATATTTGCATTTTATACAACTAAAACCAAAATTGACAAAGAAATTAAAGAGCATCTATTAAAATTAGGATATAAAGATGGACTTGAAAAATAAACAACGAACGCCTAACAGCGGTTTGGCACAATAGCTACTTTTAGCTTTAACATCACGTTCGATTTTCCGCTGGAAAATCTTATATTAGCAAGAAAATAAATCGTTCACGCAGCCGCTACTGCGCCAAGCCGCGGAACGTTATGCGCAACCAGTCGACCACCATGAAAAAAAACATTTTTATACTCTTTCTTATAATTTGCTTTATGGGATGTTCTAAACGAAATGATTTAGAAGAAAAGTTTATTAATGGCGACAATGATTGTTGGGTTATATATTCCCAGAATTATCCTAATTACACTTTTTGGAGATTTAATAAAGATAAAACCTCAGATAACTTATGGAGAGAAAATAATGGTGATCTTAAAAAATTTAATGTAGACGGTGATTTAGAAATTGGCCCTAAAAAATGGAATGTTAGTTCAGATAGTATTTTAACCTGGGGAATGCATAAATATGATTTGGTCAACGCAAATGAGAATGTAATTGTCTTGATGTCAGAAGATAAGAAAACTCTTAAACAATGGCATATTTTTTTAATAAGAGAAAGTAAAACGACTCAACGAAAAGGAGCATATTATTTTGAACAAAAGAGGTCGAAAAATAAAGAAAGGTATATCTCAAAATAACTGGCAGCGCATAACAGCGGTTTTGCGCCATAGCTCATTTTATCGTTCTTGGAAAATACTCTAAACATAACAATTTCTTATTACATTTATCCTTAACTTGCCGCTACGGAGCAAAGCCGCGGAACGTTATAGCCAATTTTATGAGCGACACACTTAACAATTTTAAAGTAACAGATAGACAAACTTTCATTAAGTTTCTTGACTTATTACGCAAGGACTTTTTAGACAATCCAGAAAATTGGGAAAACCAAACTTTGCCTGACTTTTTAGAAGCTATGAGTTCATATACAGAAGACATACAAGGCTATTACGACAACACAAACCAAAATATTAACTCTGACAACGCAAACTGGTCAACGTTTGCCGACATTTTTAAAGGAGCTAAAATCTATGAATAAACAATTGACAAACTTTAATTTTACTCTTTGGTTAGAATTTGAAGTAGTTGCACCGAATGATTGGGACACAGAAAACGAGTTTTGTAATATTCACGTTGATTTAGAAGACGGACGACATTATGGACTAAATATATGGACATACAAGTATTTAGAAACTGCAATTAACGAAGACAAAAAAACAGGACAAAATCTAAACGGATTATATCAAAAACCTCCTGATTTGTTTGTAAAGGAATTAACGAGAGAATGTATTGAACAAACTATTCAAGACTTGCTTAAAATTGGAGACTTAGAAAAAGTTTTGAATCCCAGCATTTATGACGACAGAAATAACGAGTAGAAAAACTGGCTATAACAGCTACTACAACGGATTTGGGCAATTGGCTTAATGGAAAGATGGTTTTGTATTTGGGATGATTTGGCAAATCCGAAGAATGGGCTTAATTTAGTCCCAAACCCGCTGTAGTACCAGAACGTTATATGCAACCATAAAAACCAACAATGTATAAATACTGTTTCGAAACTGAATATTATGAATTTAAAACCGAAATGGATTTTGAAAAATTCTCTAAAGAGTTTGATTCAAAGATTGAAAAAACAATCCAATTCGTAAAACAGGAAAATTCAGATTATAGATTGGTCAATATTTATATTTGTAAATATTGCAAACAATTATGGTGGCTTTCAGATACTGACAATCATTGGCGTGGATATTTTTTAAAAGAAGAAAATGCTAAGAATCATCTGAAAAGAAATCTTAATGACCCTAGAAGCTGTGGTTGTGTATTCTTAATCATTGTATTATTAATTATTTTGATTAAAAGTTTACTTTAATAAAATGGCTGCATATAACAGCGGTTTGGCTCAATAGCTACATTTACAATAAAAATCACGTTCGATTTTCCGCTGGAAAATATTATCTTAACAAGAAATAATCGTTCCAAGCAGCCGCTACTGCGCCAAGCCGCGGAACGTTGTGTGTAATTTAAGCAACCGAACTAAAAACCAGACTAAATGGGAATATTTGGAAATATATTTGGAAGTAAAAAACTAAAAACGACTGACTCTGATTTTGGAGAAATCGAGAGTTTTAGCACAAGAGGAAATGATGTTGGTTGGCAGATAAATAAAAGATATCTGAACTTTGACATTGAAATACTAATCGCAGGAGACAAAGACGGAATTGCGGAAAATCAAAGACGGATTTTACTAAATGCTCTGAATAACGAAACGGTAATCAAATCTGAATCGGAAAAGGCACTAAAAGAACAATATGCAAATGCCGAAATGGAATTTGAATCAATAGAAGAACATTTTGACCTGAAAGGAATTTCTGTGAGGGACGAGGGATTTGAAATGGCTTTTCAACAAAAAAATGACCCTTACTATTTTTTTAATGTTCATTTTGAGAATAACAAACAAGTCGGAGTTTCAATAGATGGATAAACGAAATAAAAACTACACACAACAACGTATAAAAATAATTGCGGTTTT
This sequence comes from Flavobacterium sp. MAHUQ-57, assembly GCF_051908335.1. Taxonomy (NCBI): domain Bacteria; kingdom Pseudomonadati; phylum Bacteroidota; class Flavobacteriia; order Flavobacteriales; family Flavobacteriaceae; genus Flavobacterium; species Flavobacterium sp. MAHUQ-57. The sequence continues at coordinate 760,655 of NZ_JBPZTE010000006.1, forward strand.
GTGCTAAAACAAAGGTAGTTGCATGTTTGCTACATCTGATTTTCCTGCGGAAAATCCTCGCACGCAAACCCGCAACTATTCTTATACAAACCCGTTGTGCGACACTTTCGTAAAACAGAAGGCAATAGAAACATTAATATTTAAAAATTAAAAGTATATATGAAATTTAAAATAGAACACTTATTATTTCCTGTAT
>NZ_JBPZTE010000006.1:760860-809186 GCF_051908335.1 Flavobacterium sp. MAHUQ-57
AAATATTCTGACTATCCGACAATCGAAAGGAAAAAAAGACCCGATTACACCACTTTCCGTCAAGATTATAGCACTGTTGCGGATGTATTATCAATTGCACAAACCAAAACAATGGTTGTTTGAAGGTATTGAGCAGAAGCAATACTCCGAACAGAGTTTGCAAAGTGTTATGAAACAAGCGCTTTACCGATCAAAAATTAAGAAACCGGTTAGTTTGCATTGGCTTCGCCACAGTTATGCCACGCATTTATTAGAAAGCGGTACCGATATCCGTTACATACAGGAGTTGCTTGGGCATAGCAGCAGTAAAACTACCGAGATCTATACGCATGTGAGTACGCATAGTTTACAACAAATTAAAAATCCGTTTGATAATTTATGAAATGTAGTATATTTGAATGCGTATTGTACTAACTGTACCTATCCTGCCCTTTTGGAAGGATATGTATGATAAAACAATACATATAAACAAGTTATATGCAAGTTTATGAACTCGACAAGTAAAATCATAGTCTTATTAATCAGCATAGTTTTTCTAAGTTCATTTTCTGCATTTGACAAATCAGAAGATGAGTTAAAGCAACTATTAAAATTTGAAAAATTAGCTTTGGAAAACAATGCCATTGGAAAAGTTTATTCGTATGACTTGACAAAAAAGAAAAGCTGTAATGTTTCGGAAATTAAATATTTAGGGATAATTAAAACTAAAAACGGAAAGCAATACAAAATATTGAATTCCTTTTTTGTGTTCACAACAGGTACAGATATGTGTCATGGAACTAGTAATATCAAAATCTATAACATGAAAAATCAATTTGTCGGAAAATATTATGCTGGAATGCCTTATGGACTACCTGAAAAAATAATTCAAAACAAATTTCTTTGTTGGACAAAAGCAGAAGATTGTAATAGAAAAGATTATACTATTAATTTTGGAAATGGCTTGCCGAAAAGTTTTTTTGTGCCGTGTTTAAATGGTTCCGGAGATGAATATAGTTTTAGCAATGAATAAAAAACCTGCATATAACAGCGGTTTGGCACAATAGCTATTTTTATCTTAACTACTCGCCTATTTTCCGCAAAGAAATCTTATCTTAGCAAGAAAATAAGCGTTCCACGCAGTCGCTACTGCGCCAAGCCGCAAAACGTTGTGTGCAAGCTTGGAAAAACAGTACTTGAAAATTATGTGCGAAAAATGTTTTGAAAATAACATCTACAAATTCAGAAGCGAAATAGAATTTAAAGAGTTTGAAAAAGATTTTGATTTAAAAAACAAATTCTTGAAAATAGACAATTCTCAACAAGAATACTTAAATGATTTTCAATATGTCTATAATTGTGAAAATTGTAAAACAATCTGGTGGCTTTCACTTCCCGAAAATGCTTGGCGTGGATATTTTCTAAAAGAAGAATCTGCAAAAAAACATATAGAAGAAATTAGAAAAGATGATAAACGTAAAAAAGTAGGATGTTTCATTTTATTAGGTATCATTATTTTCATAATCATTAGCATTTCTTTTTCTTGTGATTCAAGAGACAAAAAGTTTAATAAAGCTGGGTGGGAAGAAAGAATAGATGGTTTTTATACAAATCGTGAACAAATGGTCGACGACATAATTAAAAATTATTTACACAAAGGAATGTCTTATGACAAAATAATCAATTTATTAGGTGAACCTGAAAATTATGAAGATACAGAACCCAACACAATGCAATATGAAATTATGAAAGATTTTGGTTGGGATATTGATCCTGTTGAAATCAAAACTCTTGTCCTTAGAATATCAAAAGATTCAACTTATTTAGATTATAAAATTGAGCATTGGGAAAAGGAATAAAGCCAGCACACAACAGCGGTTTTATGAAATTGGGGTTTTAGGCGAAATTTAAAGGTAATTTTATATATTTGACTTCAGTCCTAATGGAATGGTTTGGGAATAAAAATCCCCAACTTCTTAAAGCCGGCGGGACGTTGTGCGACACTTTCGTAAAACAGAAGGCAATAGAAACATTAATATTTAAAAATTAAAAGTATATATGAAATTTAAAATAGAACACTTATTATTTCCTGTATACTTTTTATTATTGTGTTCGTTTATAAAAATCCAAAATAAAGATACAACTAAGTTCAAAACCGAATTTAAAGAGATTTGTTTAAAAATTAGTAACGAATATAAAAATCAAAGCGAACACGGACATGTTTATAATAATAAAACTGAAAAAATGCTAAGCTTACCTAGTTTCAGTAAAATATTAAAACAAGTTTCAGCCTATGATTTGAATGAAAATTTGAAATATAAAGTTGAAAAAAATAAAGCTGGAAAAATTGAACGAATATTATGGAAACCTATTTCAAAAAACGACAAAATTATAAGCTTTGAAAAACTAACTTTTGAAACGATAATTGAACAAGAATATAATGGAAAAGTTTACCAAAATAAGTTCATAGTAACTGATTTCTTAATCAATAGAAATGTTTCACCAAAGAGAATCTATTTAAGAATTGCTCAAAATGAGTTTGAAAAATTATCAATTGATAATACAAACTATCATCAAGTTTCTGAATTTAGATTGGTTGGTATTGATGATGCAATTATAGAATTTGACGAATCCAAAAATAAATAAAAGCGATCGCACAACAGTGGTTTGCTTCAATGGCTTGTTTAGGCTGGTTTGGAAAATCCTGCGGATTTTCAATTCGTTTGTCTATTTTTGTAATGGTCATCGCCAAGGCAAGCCACTGCGAGCAAGCCGCCGGAAAGTAAAATCAAATCCAAATTTTCAAACCATCATTACGTTAGATTACAGAATGATACAAATCAAAAGAAACTTCACGAATTTTTACATTCAGATAATAATTATATGTGTAATCTGCTTGATTGGGAGTTTTCCTTTCGCATATAAAATTTATCGCATTCTTGAAGAAAACCAAACTAGAAAAGGTTTAGAAATTTTAATTGCAACAAGTTTGTTTATGCACGGAATTGGATTTTATAGTGTTTATCAATACTTTAAAAAAGTTCCAACAATAACGTTAAAAGAAAAAGCATTGCAATTAAGGACAAAAAGATAATATTGTACAAATATATGTATTCCAATATTGAAGAATTGGAAAAGATCCTTAATGACTATTTTTCTAAATCTACGAAATAGAACTACGACCAACAGCGGTTTGGCACAATAGCTACTAATCAATAAAAATCAAGTTCGATTTTCCGCTGGAAAATCTATCTTAGTAAAAAAATAATCGCTCACGCAGCCGCTGTGGAATCAAACCGGCGAGAGGTTAGGAATCAGGCTAAAAAAACTGGTAACTTAAGTATGAAAACCACAATTATATCAACCGACGATTAAATGATATCAGATAAAAATTTAGCCCGAATAGCAGGCTTTTGCTATTTAATTGTAATAGCAACAGGATTATTTTCTGAAGTTTTTGTTCGACAATCATTGAGAGTCGCAAACGATGCTTTAACAACGGCACATAATATTCAAACAAATGAAATGCTTTATCGTTTGGGTTTTGTGGCTGATCTTGTCAATTTTGTAGCTGGAATACCCACAATATTGATACTCTATTACTTCTTTAAAAAGTCAAATAAAATTATTCTGCAAATTGCTTTAGCATTAGTTATTATTCAAACGGCTATTATTGCCATCAATCTATTGAATCAAATTACACCTTTGTTATTGTTAAGCAATGACACTTATCTGACTACTTTTCAACCTAACCAATTAGCCACACTTTCGCTTTTGTCTTTACATATTCAATCACAGGGTTATGGTATTGGTTTAGTATTCTTTGGATTATATTGCATCTTAATGGGATATATCATTGTCAAAACTAAGGCAATACCTGTAATTATTGGAGTAGCTTATGCATTAGCGGGGCTCTGTTACTTGATAAATAGTTTTACAATGTTTCTCTCTAAAGGATTTGCTAATCCACTATTCATTTATCTTGCTCTTCCAATTTTGATAGGCGAATTATCTCTATGTTTGTGGTTACTCATTAAAGGTATTGACACCACAAAATTAGAGTACATAAACTAAAACGCCCGAAATACAAACTTATGTTTGCACTATTGTGAGTTTGTATTACTTTCTACGTTTTATTCTGAAATAATTTTTTAATTTAAAAAACTGCCCCAGCCAATGGCTGTAATAAAAAACAACTTTAAATAAAATGAAAAAACAACGACTTATTATCTTCTATTTTATTTTTTTCGTAACCTCAATTGGATATGGACAAGAGTTTCCTGAAAGGGATAAGAAATATGACCTTGAAATATTTGATTTTTTAATAGCATCAACTGAAAAAGGATCTATTTCATTAGACGATTTTCTATCCAACACGAAACCATTTTCTAAATGGGACATAAGGCCTTTAAAAAGAGAAACTGTTTGGGTTTTAGATACTATTCATCGTGCAAGTGAGGTTCCGAATTTCATTTGGGGTGCATTTTCAAGTAAATATGAAGTAACCCAACAGGATGCGATTGAAAAACCAAATCAATTTTTAAACAAAGCAATTAAGGAAACAAATTCCTATGGAAATTTCCTAAACCAAAACTTAAAAAAATTTGACGAACTAACAAAGCATATTTTGGAAAGTAAAAATGAAATATTCTTATCCCAAAAAAATCTACAAAGAGTTGATAATCTTTATAAAGAAAACAATCAATATTGGGGGTATTCTATTTCTTCAAATTCTCCATTTCCTATTTCAAATAAAGTGGAGAGTTATTTAAAAGAAAGTTATTCAAAAAATCAAATTAAGATTTTAGATTTACTCAAAGAATTGAATATTTATTCAGCAAAAAAAACAAACAAAGGTATCTTTTACTTAGTTGATGGTTTTACTGATAATTCCTACGGGTTTTATTTTAATCAAGAGGGAAAAATGGAAGAAGATAACTTTCTATTCCAAATTTTGAAGTTTAAAAAAATAAATGACACTTATTTTTATTACATAGCCAACTAATATTTAACCTAACAACGTTTTAAAAAAATGGGGTTGATGAGTTAATCAAGACAATTTTAAAATTAACTTCATTTCAATGGGAATGTTTTTTGAATCTAAAAAACAGAAAACATAAGGTTTTTTATTAATTAAATAATCACAAATGAAACACCAATTCTTCTTAACTATATTATTCATTTCAATAAATTCTATTTTTTCTCAAAAAAGTAATCACCCAATATCTTCATCCAATTCAAATTCCAAAACTTCTGATTCAACACGAGATTATGGGAAAATAGAAAACGGAAAATTTAAATGCAATTTATTTAAATGGTCTATAGAAATTCCATCAGAGTTTACTATCTCTACACAAGAAAGAATAAAACAATTAGAAGACCAAGGTATTACTGCTATCAAAGAAAACTCTAGTTATAAAAAAATTAAATCCAACGAAATTGTCCATTTAATAGGGTTTGAAAAAGAAAAGTATACTACTTTTAATGCTACATATCAGTCACTAGAAGGAACACAAAGAATTTCATTAGAAGAACATAAAAATTTCTCTAGTAAACTTATTACTGAAACATATACTCGAAACGGATTCAAAATTGATATACAAAAAAATAACTTAAAACTGGGTATACACAATTTTTACAACTTAAAAGTCCATCTCATCAATCCCCAAACAAATCAACTAATATTAACTCAAGAAGTTTACACTGCCTATATTAACGACCATCTTTTTACAGCTGTCTTGTGTTACAAAGATGAAAACCTTGGCAAAATTTTGATTTCTAAATTCGTAACATCATTCGATTAAAGTGGCTAGTCAATAGGATTTTTTGAAATTCAACTCAGTCATTTTAGGAAGTGTTTTTTAGTATCTTTGATTTTGTCTCTGTTGAAAAGGCTTTCGTAGCATACAGCATACTATATCATGAAAAAAATAATTCTATTTAACATTGCCCTATTTTTCACTTCCCTTGGTATCGCTCAGCATGCTGATTTTTCATTAATTGGAAAATGGCAAGAAAAAGAATACCATGGCAATAATGGCGCTACAGATTATGTTCTAAAAATAGAAAAGGGACGGATCTTTATTTTTGAATCCGATACTGTTATAAAAGATGGCTTCAACATTATTGGAACTTACGAGTTAAATGAGAATCGTCTTCACATAGTATTTCCCAAAAAAGAGCTGTTTTATCGTATTTTCTTTGAAAACAACAACCCCAAAAGAATCTCATTCGTTCCGGTTACGAACAACTACGACTATTATTGCGATGAAGGTTGTGCGGAGATTTTTGAAAAATCAGAGCATCAAATCGAGCATCAAAAGTAAGGCTCCTTTATTGTCTCCAAACGAATGGTACTACAGAAAATATCGATAAAACAATGACCAAAAAAATCCCTTTGACAAGCCTAAATACAATGCCATCCGATCTACTACTAGCGAAAGAATTTGTTTTTGATCCCTGTGGTTTTCATTTTAAAAATTGGAAAGCCAACTTAGAAAGTATAGAGTACGCTGCCAGCTCGTTTGAACTTGACGGAAAAATAATTCAATTTCGTGTTTCTAAAATTACACCTACCAAAACTGGACAGTTTGTTACAATTTGGAAACGAACCAAGGAAGGAATTACGGCACCATTCGAGAGTACTGATTCACTGGATTTTATAATTATCAACTCCCGAAGCGGTGACAACTTTGGACAATTTATTTTTCCGAAATCCGTATTAATTGAACATGGAATCATCACCAATAATGGCAAAGAAGGAAAACGTGGAATAAGAGTGTATCCACCGTGGGACATTGCGACAAATAAACAAGCTGTAAAAACACAAAATTGGCAACTGCATTATTTTTTGACTATTACCAAAGCGACTTCAACTGATCTTGCTTTGGCCAAACATTTATTGATTTAAAAGTAAAATACTAAAAATGACTCCTAAGCATCGATTGTGCTTTACTAAAGAAAAATATGTAATAACAAATTGGCTACTTACACTAGTTTTAAACGACACCAAACCAACTGAGATGGGAATCCGAAAAACAATTTTATCCGGTTTTTTAATTCTATTTTCCCTTTCGGGTTGCAACGATGAAGACAAGGCTATTTTAAACAACAGCAACTTTGATGAAGGTGATTGGTTAATGGTTGTTCAGAATGAAGCCGAAAAAACACTATTTGTTATCGACGATGAAAACGTTTTAAAGGAAAATCCGTTTGGGTTTCTCTTAGTTCCAGGTGCAGATTGTGGTGGAACAACTTGCGATGGCTTTTTAAAATTATACAAAAACGGTGAATTGATGGCTCAGCAGGAGTTTCTTTCCCAAGAAACGCTTTTGGTTTCACAAGACATAAAAAAGGCATATAGAAAAGCCAAACAGGATTGGATTGATAACCGTAGCCCAAAAGAATTTCAATATCTTATGGATAGTCTGTCAAAACTAAAGAACCATTATCCAGTTCGCTATCATACGCAACCAGAAGACAAAGATATTGTTCACTTATTTACTTATGAATAGAAAGCATATTGCTTTTGGGCACTCCTCTTCTAGTTTATTATTACAAAACGATCAATTTCTAACACCACAGTTATTCCACTTTATAAATCCCTTGAAATGAAAAAAAAGCATTTGATTTTAAATGGCCTTGTATTCCTCCTTCTTTTTGCATGCAATAGCAAAGAATCCAACTATCTTAATGCATGGAAAATGGATAAGAAAGCGTGTAAAGGCATTCGAACTGTTGAAAAAACACAGGTTTTATTAACGGAATTGAAACTTGAAAGTCAAACATTGGAATCCATTACGGCAACTTTGGGAACTCCTGATAGGTTGACCCAATCGGACGAATCTACTTATTTGGAGTATTATATCGAGAACAACTGTTCGTCTGAGGAAAAAGAGATTTGCTTATTGACAATAGGCTTTTTGAAAGCGCAACGTTACCCAACAGTATCCATTACATGTTCGTAACTCGTTGCATTCATTATAGTGTTTCCAAATGCGCTCTAAAACTTTGATTAATTTAATAAAAGACATTTCGCAACTTAAATTTTCACCTTAAAAGGAAGATGAAAACCTACAAGCAAAAAACATTCTTCCTTTTCATTGTTTATAAATTCACAAAGCATAATTTAGTATTTTTACCAGCAAAAACTTAACTCATTGTATCTACAATAATCTTTCCTAAATACACCAATGAAACTACTCGGAACATTTGAAATACACGAGCTAATTGAAATCAAAGTCGGAAGAGTTTTAAGCGGAAAATACATTTCAGGTAAACCCCTATCCAATAAAGAAGATATTCTGAAAAAGAACATTTTCATTAGATTTCGATATCATGAAATAGAAATCACCACCAAAATAATTGAGCTGGGAGGTCGATTTGGCAGGCCTGGCCAAGACATAATAATGGAAGAAAATGACAATATTGCATTAATCACAGTACTTGAAGATGCAACAACCTTTTTAAATTCAATTCTGTTAGTAACTCCTATAATTGGACAAATTATTGAAAAATAGAAAGCCCATTAAAGTTAGTATTGGTTCCTCTATTCGCTCTCGCAACTACACCGATTAGAAATGTATATTCCCTATCAATAACAATGGTATGTTACACAATCCTAAAACATTCCAATACTGAGAAATCGCTTGGTAGGAATCATTTTACAATGATTTTATTATTTTTGCTTTTTTCAAGATTATCCAATGGTAAAATGGGATAAATTTATCCTCACATTTTGTTTAATACAAATATAAACCAAAGAAAAGTTTGCCAATTTTAGCCAAAACTTATAAAATCATACTCATTCTCAATGCGACTGTTTGACATTTTTAAAAAAACCATTAAAGCGGATTCTCCAAAAACGGCTTATCAAAGAAAAAAACAAAATGAGAGCTATTTAAAGGCATTGAATATTCCAATACTTGAACATTTACCGTATATTGAAGAAGAAAGCGATGTAAGATTAAGAAGCGCACAAGAAATTGCGGAACGAATTTTAGTATTGGTTTATTTGGGTTTTGCTTCCGAAATTGAAGACGAAAGGGAAAATGTTATTGCCTTTTTAAAATCGAATTCTCTTTGGGAGAAAGTATCACCAGAAGAAAAAGAATTATTTGAAAAGGAAGTACTAACCGAACAGGAAATCATAAATATTTTTTGGCGTTCGGAAGCGATATGGATGTTACTATGGACCATCTGTAAAGTTGACAAACTAAAATTACCCACAGAACAAATAGAAATAGAGGATATTGTATCTCGAATACCCGAATTATTTTCAGATTCCAAAGCATATATTGAAAATGCAATAATTCGACCTACAAGTGAACTTCTTGATGCTTCGGATTTGACCTATAGACTTCATTGGGCTACAAGAGACGCCAGTCTAAACAATCAGCCGATGCCTGCAAATTTAATTTTGAGTGTTATAATGGAAAGACACTATGCCATCAATTGGGTTACTTTTTATGGTGAAGAATGGGATGAAATAGGAACAGATACTTAATAGATTGTATTGTCAATTTGCCGGTATTTTGAACACCAAAACTTTATTTAAAGTTCACAACTTTGGTACTAAATAAAAAAACAAAGTTCAAATTCAATCATTTGTCTGGCACGATTTATGTGCGCTTTTTATGGCTTCATCATTTCCGAAAAGAGAGCTTCTTTCCGGTTAGTAAGCTAAAAATGCGACCCAAATTATGAAAAAAAACACTTTATTTCTATTACTCTTTGCTATTGTAACCTCATTTTGCTGGGCTCAAGACTATAAAAAAGTGGACGCTTTGGTTTTAAACTACCCTAAGCATTTCAGCTCCACCCAAAAATTAGCACAACGAATTAATGCTGATTTTACGAACGACTATGAAAAAGTGAGAGCGGTATATACATGGATTGCAAATAATGTAGTCTATGACTTTGCCGAATCCAAAGGATATCAATTTGAATATAAGAGCAAAGCAGAAATGGAACTCCTTTTACAAAAAAGTGAAGTCGCACTTGCATCAAGAGTATTATCTAAAAAGAAAGCCGTCTGTCAAGGCTATTCTGCACTATTTAAAGTTATTTGTGACGAATTAAAAATTACGTCAAGAGTTGTATCTGGTGATGGAAAAACGAGTATTAATGATATTGGGGAAAAATTCTATCCGGATCACGCCTGGAACATAGTTACAGTTGAAAACAAGGAATACTTAATTGATGTCACTTGGGGTGCAGGAACCTATAGTAACCGCTTTGAAAAAAACCTCAACTTTATTTATTTTTTTAGCGACCCCTATTTGTTTATCAAAAAGCATTATCCAGAACGTTATGCTGATACTCTTTTACAAGAAAAAATAGGACAACAGGAATTTTCTAACGGTCCTGTTTATTATAATTTTGATTTCAAGCTCCTGGAACCAACAAATGGCATTTTGAAGAAAGCTTCAAACCAAAAAATAAAATTCCGATTTGCAACACCGAAAAAAGTAGAGAACGTAGCTTATCTAAGCGGTGGAAAATACTACGATGTACTAGCGACATCCACTGACACTACTTTGGAATTTGAAATTGCTCTTTCTCAACTCAAAAAGGAAAAAGAATTGATTCTCTTTTTTGATTATGAATCGGTAGTGGGTTTCAAATTGGAGTAATTCAAAAACATTCTTTTAAATTACATTTAGTTACCTTTGCTGAGAGTTCGATACTACCGAACATTACTCAAAATCTATTATGAATTTATTTCAACGCATTTTCAAAAAACCGACAGTTGTATGTCCGAGATGTCTCGGAAAAGGCCATGTCGATTTGAATGACATACAACGTCTAAACAAAGAATTGCATTGGCTTCCGGGCAAATGTGCGTATTGCAGTGGCAAAGGTAAAGTGCATGAAGCTACGCTTACTACCCTACCCGTCGATTCCAGTTATCTTACAATTAGCCTTTCAAAAATGGAGCAATGGAAGTTAATTGGCGGCAATCAACAGGCTAAAAAAAGAGGTGAAATTTATCAAGAGACTTTATCCGAAATCATTGAAGATATTGTCAGGCAGCATTATATTGAAGGACTTACACTAGATGCCATTGCCGATTTACATTTTTCCCGATTTAAACTCTCCCGAGTGACGGATCAAATGAAAAAAGATTTTTTGGAGTATGCCGAAAAAGTTATTGCCTTCCATAAAGACAAGTATCCATAAATTTATCGGAATATCAACCCAATTTCACTATCCTATAATTCATTACTAAATCATTCTCAGTATAAGCCTACCAAATGAAGTATTACTTATTATTACTATTGACCGTAATTTCAATTCATTGCAATGCGCAAAGTTTAGAGACCAATCGCAACAAAATTGAAACAGCCAAAAAAGAACTGGAATCGAGCATTTCAACTTTTCAACGTTGTCTTGTCAATTCCGATTTGGATGCCTGTGTACATACTTTAGTTCAAAGTGCAAAAAACGAATATGAAAAGTATATTATAGGCACCATACTTTACGAAATTGATAAAGAGCAATCCTTTCGGATGCAAAAAGAAGCGTATACAACCAATCCCAATAATATTTATTTCATCCTGGAATATGCTTTGGCGCTTCACAGAAAGGGCGATTTTGCAGAAGCCGCAAAACTTTATGAACAATACCGTAGCGCAAAACCTGACGATTACAGAGTTCATGTTTGGTTGTCCGACTGTTATATCAATTTGGAATCTGTTGACCAATCACTTTCACATTGGAAAAAAGGGAATCATGCCAACAATCATGTTGGTTATGACTTTGCCATTCAAACCGTTTACGGAAGAGCCGATCAGTTAAAATTACGCAACAACTACCGAAAGGAAATTGAAAAAGGAAACCTTCAAGCCTTTTACCCGTTAATTTCACTTGATATGACTTGGGAATTGGATTGGTGGAATTCCAATGTTCAAGAGATTTTTTTAAAGGAAGATCTGCTTTTAGCAAAAAATAAGTTGGACCAAAACGGTGTTGATTACAAAACACTTCAAGCCTATGTGACAATTAAAAAGCTTTCAAAATCCAGTAGCGAGAGCGACAAATTACAATCACTTTTTACTGAAAATAAGCTTATCATTGGTAATTATCCTTTACCTGCCAATGGAAAAATTACTTCCGATTTACTCAGAATATGTTTTCTAAAAAAAATACTTTCCGAACGTGATTTTTATGAGCATCGTGGCAATGAATTACTACAATTGGCAGAAAAAACAAAAGACGTCGATATTTTAAACATTTATGCTTATTTACAAGCGACTGTAAAAGGCAAAGTTGATCCTGCCATTGACCGATTGGGATGGACAAATTACAAAGATGAACGCTTTGCCATAAGCTACTTTTTAGGCAAAGCAGACCAAAACAGGTTTGATGATCCGGAACTTGCACAAGCATTACGTGATTTTCCGAATTCTTCCCAATTACTTTGGGTAAAACTGAACTGTGCCAAAATTGAAAAAAAACCGTTACAACCTCTCCTTACAGAAGTGATCAAACGGGAATTTAAAACATTGGCTTCGGATCAGAGTCGGTATTCCTATGCACTGAAATCTTATTTTTATTATTTGGAAAATGAAAAATAAAGCTTCTAAAAACAAAAAGTAAAATTTCAATCTCCCTTTTTAAATGGATTTATTTCCCATCGCTATCCTCTTATTGCTACTACCATTTCTCACACAATTGATTTTTGGTTCCGTAGCCTATTTTAGCACTTCAAAGTTGGATTTTATATAGCTTAGCATAATCAATACCTGTTCTCAAATTAGTATTCAAACCTCAACCTACTATTTCAGTACTAATCACTAGATTCATCAAACTATGGAATCATTCGGTCACTTTCTATTTGAATTGTTAAAAATCGGCATTTTAGGCTATATCTACGCAACACTTTTGTTTTGGATATACCTCTATTTTTTGAAGAACAAAATCGCTTCTCGATTGGATCAATGGATGCAATCTAAAAAGCGTCTTTGGTTTTCTATTTCCTGTTTTCTATTATGCTATCTATTTACTCCTTATGGATACCACGGTTTGGGAGATAGTGCTCGAATTCCGATAAGTTTGGATAAATCAATCAACAACATCAATTGGGATGGATATGCGCACTTGTCTGGAGATAGAAGTAACACCAATACCATCGAATTCACAAGATTTAAAGTAGAAAACAATACCGTATTCGGGAATTTGGACAGTTTCTTCTATACCTATAAAAATGACTATTTTATTTACGATATCGGTTCGGGAAAGTTACAGGAATTTGAAACCGAAAGAGAGTACAATACTTTTGCGACTTTAGAGAATTTACCAAAATCGGACGAACTACAAACTTTCGAAGAAAATTATAGTGATTATTGGCATGGATGGCGATTCTTTTTGTTACCCTGATTCCAATTTGTATATTTGAATCAACAAAAACTAAAAAACCATGAAAAATTTATCCACTGCAGTACTTCTAATAGTCGTTGCATTTTTATCTTCCAAAACAACAGAAGCGCATGCGTCTCAATGGTTACCATCACTGGAAATGAGTACTACATCAATTTTTGTGCATGCTCAGGAAAACAACGATCCTTTAATTATTATTGACGGTAAAGTAGCTTCCAAAAAAGAATTAGATGAACTTGATTCTGAAAGCATTGCATCCGTTTCGGTTCTAAAAAGCAAGCAAGCCATTGAAAAATATGGTGACAAAGGAAAATATGGAGTTATTGAAGTGGTTTTCAAAAAAAATCAGACTACAAAATTATAGTTTCTCCATTAACACCACTTACAAATTTCCGAATGGATTTATACGACCGAATACTAAGAATAGTAGATATCAACATTATTTATTGTTTGTTTCCGCTGTTACTTACCCTTGTTTTAATAGAAGTCTTTTTTAAAAATCGGTTTAAAACGAAAGAAGTCATTAATTTCATTCGGTGGTTTGTTATCGTATATACGATTGTAACCTTACTTTTTTATGTATACCGTTTAATCGTAACAACCGAGGAATCCGCTTTTCTGACTCGTGCTACCGGTCCATACTGGTTTTCCTATTGGTTGATGCTATTTTGCTCTACACTACTTCCATTGTCTTTACTTTTCGAAAGATTGGCTACCAAAAGAATCTACCTCTTGTTTGTCTTTTTATTGATTAAAGTAGGAGTTATGCTTGAGTTTTTCACTATTGCTATGGTATCATTTCACCGGGATTATTTATCAGAACATGCAAATTACGATTGGTGGAATTCTCCTTTGGGGATTATTCTTTTATGTTTTGCGCAAGGCTTTCTACTTGCTTTGGTATTACTTGGAGTATTTGAATTGGTAGAAAAAGTAAAGCTTCGTCATTCTTCGGCAGAATAAACTTTTTTCTTTCCCTATATTTGCCCTCTTTTGGGTATGGTTCTTGGGATTATCAATGTACAAAACCACTCTTTATTTAAAGGCATATTAGATTTATGAAAGCAAAACTTCTGTTACTTTTCCTATTTTCAATGAGTATATTAGGCTATGGGAATCAGTCTATAAATGATTACATCAACATCAAAGGTACTCGTCTTTTAATTTCTCCACCGAAAGGATTTACTCCTTCTAAAAACTTTGTCGGATTAGATGGTGGCGATAAAGGAATAATTCAAGTAATGGACATGGTTGGTGGTAATTTTGAGTCCAACACTGCTACCTACACGCGATTGGAATTTGAAAAGAGAGGGGTGACCGTTTTAGATTTCAAAGAATTGACAATAGATGGATTCAAAGCCAAATTTGCTCATATCGTTGGGAATCAAAACATGGAAGGCATACAAATTGTATTTGGTGATGCAACTTTTTCAGTAATGGTGAACGCTTTTTATCCTAGTCAATTTAGAGATGAACAATTTCAAACTATCAAGAATTCCTTACTAACTATGAAATATGACAAGAAAATGGTTGTTGATCCGTTTGCAGCCAGTCATTTTTTAATACATCCGAACACATCAAAATTCAAATTTACTGAAGCATCAGCCAATATGTTTATATTTTCTGAAAATGGTATAAAAAAAGAATCCTACGGAAACGATCCGATTGCGATGATTACAACTTATCCATTTGACACTACAATGAAGAAAGAAAGTTTGATTGACAATATGATCAATGAGTTAGTCCAACAAGGCTTCATCAAAAAAGAAATAAAAACTACCGACGCGAAAAGTATAAATGGTTATGACAGCTTCATAGCTGAAGTCTATTTTCAACATAAATCCGAAGAGAAACTTGCTTATATGGCTGTTTTGATTAAAAATGATATCGTGGTATTTTTCAATGGAATGGCGCAATCCAAGTACGAAACCAATATCGTTGAATTTAAAAAACTGATTCAAGCGATTAAAATAAAATAAAAACATTCCGAAAATTCAACTGACTAACCAATGTCATTAAAAAATTACCCATTCGTATTTTTACTATTATTTACAACTTTTAGTTTTTCACAAAAGATATTCGAAGAGCAACTTGGCCCCTGTGTTACCGATTATTTCACAATTGAATTGAAGGCTCCCATTGTTACCTGCGATAGCAGTACGCTATTGCGAACCTTTTGTGATCATTTAGACAAAAATCAATTGGCCAAACTTCAGGGTAAACTGGCGCTACAAATAATCGTAGATGCCAATGGCGATTCTTTTTTGTTTAGTGTGACCAATAAAACGAACATCGAAACCAAAGATTTAAATCTAACTACAGTTGTCAATCGAAATATAAAATGGACGAATTCTGAAGGAAAGAAAATATGTGCGATGGTTCTATTGTCTTTCGAAGAAAAGTTCATTACAATAAAAAGACTTGGTTATTCCTTTGATGAGGGTTGGAAAGAATTTAACCCATTTGGAACTTTACGAAAAACTGAACCTTAAAACGTTGCAATCCGTTTTTTAACTCCTTTTTTGGTATTCATTCCGTTTTATTATTTTGGATTACTCTATAGGATTTTTTTGATTAAATTTACATCTAGGGAAATTTGGAATATTTATTCAAGTTGTTATTTGTTAATATTAATCGACTAAATCAAACCAATGAGCACCAAAAAAGAGTTATCACCAGAAGAAATAAACGTGTTGTACAGTACGTTGAAAAACCGATTTGAAACGAATATGCACCGTCATAAAGCGATTCGATGGGAAGATGTTCAAATCAAACTGGAAAGCTCCTCCGATAAACTTTGGTCACTTAATGCAATGGAAACCACCGGTGGCGAACCCGATGTGGTTGGTTATGATACCCAATCCGATGAGTTTCTCTTTTTTGATTGTTCTGTTGAAACCCCTTCGGGTAGGAGAAGTATTTGCTACGATCAGGAAGCCTTAGACAGCCGAAAAGAAAACAAACCTAAAGACAGTGCCGTTAATATGGCCAAATCATTGGGAATTACAATTTTGACCGAAGAAGAATACAGAACCTTACAACAGTTGGGTAATTTTGATACGAAAACATCAAGTTGGATAGATACACCTTCAGCTATTCGAAAACTAGGTGGCGCTGTATTTTGCGATTTTCGATACAATACCGTTTTTCTTTACCACAACGGAGCTGAATCTTACTATGCCGCCAGAGGATTCCGTGGTTCGCTACGCGTTTAACATACATTACACAGCATGATTCCTAGAAATTTTCAACCTTTTCCGGTTTTATCTACTGAAAGACTTACACTCAGAGCATTACATTTGGACGATGTGCAAGCACTATTTCAACTGCGTTCCGATGCTGAAATCAATCGGTATTTGGATCGGCAACCTAGTAAATCTCTTCAAGATGTAACTGATTTTATTCGTAAAATTTCGGAAGGTATTCAGAACAATCAATATATCTATTGGGTAATAACACTCACTGATAGTGGAACATTTGTAGGTACAATTTGTCTTTTCAGCTTTTCTGAAAACAGTAATGAATGTGAGATCGGTTTTGAGTTGTCCCAACCCTACCAAAAGAAAGGGATAATGAAAGAAGCTGCCAATGCAATTATTAATTATGTATTCACAACGTTAAAAGGCCCAAAAATAAATGCCTTTACCCATAAAGAGAATCAAAGTTCAATTCAACTTTTGGAAGCGCTACATTTCAAAATCCAACAGGAAGCGATTGAAGACCATCCTAATTTACTTCAATTTGCACTGCAAAACCCAAACCATTTATAAGAAAAATTATACTACATCCAATTCCAAGATTTGAGCTTTATAAGCAGGAGGCAATAAAATCGTTTTAAGTAACCAGTCCAATTTAAAGTAGCGTAGTATTTTGTAACAAGGAACGAATAGCCGTAGTACTGAAAAATTCCCAAAATGCATTAGTTCTTTTACTCTTTGCGGAACCACTAACTTTTGTCCTTCAATCAATAACCAATACCTCATCTTTCCCAAATGCTTTCTATACTGCATAAAAAGATCGGTTGTATAATAACTTTCTTCCAGATTTTCAATCAAATGCGTCTCCCGAACCGGAAGCCAATCCAAGTAATTTTTCGGTAATTCCTTCAACCCCATTCCAATACCTACTCGATAAAAAACGTTGTATACCTCTTCTTTTTCAGATTCGCTTAGTTTCCTTTCCAATAGTTCATATGCCGCAATTGAATAATGAATGAGCATAAAAAGAACGTCTCTGTAAGCCCAATCAGGAATAGAAGCTCCTCGCTTCTCCTCTACTCCCGAATGAATTGTATATATTTTGACTATTGCTGCATTTGCCTCCTCGGAAGAAGAAAACACAATCCATCTGGCATATCTAACCGTAGAAAACAAACGTCCTAAGGGATCGGAAGGCAATTTCCCTGTAAAATACAACCAATCGACTGCTTTGTTGAGTGCAAATTCAGCAGATGCGCCGGCAAAAATAAAAAGTATAGTATCGCTTTTCCCCCAAATAGCTCGAACTACCGAATCCTTATCTACAAAATCCTTCATATTGTTTCAACTAATTTCTGCAAAATTACAAATAATTTTAACTTAAAAGTACTTTGTATTTCAAAGTTATTTATATTTGCACTATAAATACTTAATTATCAATCTAAAGAAATCAATTTTATGAAAAACAAAAGAGTAATTGGAATTATAGTCACCGTAGTTCTACTATTATTAATTCCTTTAATTGCTATGCAATTCACGAATGAAGTCGTATGGACACTTTCAGATTTTATTATTGCAGGCATCTTATTATTAGGTACAGGTTTACTGTGTGAACTCGTAATCAGAAAAATAGCCACACAAAAAAACCGAATCATCGTGTGTGGAATTATACTTGTACTTCTCGTATTAACTTGGATGGAAATGGCAGTTGGTTTATTTGGGAGTCCAATAGCTGGCTCTTAATGTTCAAAATCGCGATTCAATTCTCAAAGCTAAACCGAAATGTTTAGCTTTTTTTTGCTAACTATTGATAAAGCAACTCACTTAAAAAAGTATCTTTACAGTTAGTTTCATCAAAGCTATATTGTGAATAATAAACCCATTGGTTCTATACATTCACTTGATGATACTTCCGAATTTACAACTTGTATTGCTTTAAAATGAAACAAATAAAAGAAAAGTATGGCCTTCTGATTACTGGAGTTGTAATTGGAGTTGTTTATGGACTTGCTACCCGATTACTCTTTGGTGAAAAAGCTACTTTAGCCTCGATAACATATCTATTTGTAATACCTACAGTATTAGGTATCATCCCATTACTATTTACCGATAAAGAAAAACTAAAAGCTTACAGAAACATCATTTTTATCCCATGGCTGACAATCGGTTGTTTTTTTATGACCTTGTTTTTATTCGGTATTGAAGATTTTATCTGTATGCTACTTCTTGCTGCACCTTTTTTCATTTTAGGTACAATTGGAGCATTACTTTATATATTCTATCAAATTAATTCAGAAAAGAGAAAAGATCGCTTGTACTCTATCTTACTCCTTCCGTTTATCTTGGCTCCTCTTGAGAATTTAATTACATCACCATCGGAAGTTTACCAAATAAAAAGCGAAACGATAATTGCAGCCAATCCAACAACAATTTGGAATCATATTGTCGAAGTAAAACCAATTCATAAAAGTGAATATCCCTCTGGATTTTTTAATACAATTGGCATTCCCACACCTCAACGAGCAACCGTTAATCGAAAAGCCTTGGGTGGAGAAAGAATCGGTCATTTCGAAGGAGGTTTACAATTTATAGAAACCATTAATGAATATAATGAGAATAAAAAAGTCTCGTTTGGTATTGCAATAGATGCTAAAACAGTCCGAAAAAAAGTATTTGATCAGCATGTTTTGAATGGCAATTACTTTGAATTTGTAAATGCAGCTTACGAACTGAATCCCAACGGTAAAGGGAAAACAAAACTAACTTTAACAACACACTACCGATTGACATCAAGAGTGAATTTTTATGGAAAATTCTGGAGCGATTGGATTTTAAAAGATTTCCAAGACCGCCTTTTGCAGGTAATTCAAAAACGTTGTGAAAAGGAATAAGCAACATTTTTTTAAGGTAACCCAGTATTGCAATTCCAAACAAAACGCAATAAATAAACAACATTGAAAAGTTTTTTTCATTTGATTACCTTAAAAATGGAAATCGAAAAGGTCAATAAAGTTAACTTCTTGGCTATGGCCAAAATCCACTTAGAAATTACTCAAAGTAATTTGTTTCCAACAAATCGATGGTTTTGGATACATATAACGAATGGAAGCTAATCAAAAAACAGAAAGTGCTTTAAGTGAAAAAAGAATAAATACAAATTTAAAAAACAAAAAGATTGAATTACGTTTGCAAAAAATAAACCCAAATATAGATTACCTATAATTCAATCATGCACAAAAAAACATTTTTATTTTCTTTGCTCAGCTTTTTTGTAGTTCTTTTCATTTCCTGCTCAGACAATGAAGATTCAACGCCAAAAAAACCAACCGTTTATGCAGTAGGCTACATGTATAACGGAACTAACGCTTATGTTGCTACTTTATGGAAAAACGGGAAAGCCACTTTTCTTGGAACTAGTCATTCAAGAGCATTTTCAGTTTATGTAAACGGAAAAGATGTTTATGTTGCCGGTTACGAAGATCAAGGAACAAAAAGAGTTGCCAAAATCTGGAAAAACGGAGTAGCAACCTCATTAACAGACGGAAGTAAAAATGCCATTGCAGAATCTATCTATGTTTATGGCAACGATGTATATGTCGCCGGTTTCGAATATGATGGCACTGATTACCTTGCAAAGGTCTGGAAAAACGGAATAGCAACTCCATTAACAAGCGGTACAGAAAAAACCATAGCATATTCTGTGTGTGTTTATAACAACGATGTATATGTAGCAGGTGAAATTTACAAAGGTGCCTTCAATACTGTTGCAGTATTGTGGAAAAACGGAGTGGCCACCAATTTAGTAAACAGTATCTATCCATCAAGCGCTAGATCTGTAATGGTTTCCAATAATGATGTTTATGTAGCTGGAAGCAAAGAAAACGGTGTGGATTATATTGCCACTATATGGAAAAATGGGACCGAAACACCTTTAGCTCCAGAAAGCAACAATTCATTTGCCAATTCTGTTTTTATAACGGAGAACAACGTTTTTGTAGCCGGTTCACAAATGGTTGAAAATAAACAAACTGCCAGAGCTTGGAAAAACAACGCTATCACATCATTAACCTCTGGAAATTTACCTTCACTGGCTACTGATATATTTGTCAGCGGAACCGATATTTATGTCACTGGCTATGAACATGACGGACCAGGTTTTAATCCTAATTACAAAGGTAAGATATGGAAAAACGGGAATGTTATTCTGACTGTAAACAGCATAGAGGACTCAGAAATCTATTCCATTTTTGTAAAATAAAAAAAAACATCCTTTGATGGGGTTTCCTTTTATAATCCGGCTACCAGATAATTGTATATCAATACTTTTTCTTCCTCAGTAATTTTTGCTTTCGGTGCCATTCTGTCTAAAGTGACTACCCAACCCTCTTTGTCATGTTTAGATGCAGGAAAGAGTTTATGACAATTGGCACAACTGTCTTCATATAATGATTTTCCTTTGGCCAATTCTGGAGTCAAAATCGTTTCTGTTACAGTTTCGGTTGTTGCAATTACAACTTTAGGCGGAGCAGTAGTAGTTGCCACTTTAGGTGAACAAGCATATAACACTACTCCTAAAACAGCCAAAGCTGTCCATTTTGAATTTTTCATACTCATTTAGGTTTGTGGTAAAAATAAAAAAATCCCAATTCAAATGAATCGGGATTTAAAATTTATTAAATGTTGTGATTATTTCACGTCCATTAATTCTACATCAAAAACTAAAGTGGCATTAGGTGGAATAACTCCCCCTGCACCTCTTTCACCATAACCTAAATAGGCTGGAATTACAAAACGTGCTTTGTCACCAACTTGCAATAAAGCAATACCTTCATCCCATCCTTCAATCACATTACCGCGACCTAATGGGAATTCAATTGGTTTTTTTCTAGGGTATGAACTATCAAAAGTTTTCCCGTTTTCTAATGAACCTGTATAGTGTACCGAAACTGTTTTACCAGCTTCAGCTTGCTTACCGTTACCTTTTTGAATGATTTTATAACGTAGTCCGCTTTCTGTTTTTTCAAAACCAGCCGCTAATTTTTCCATAGCTTCTTCCGCTTGGCGTTTCGCTTCTTCAATTCTTTTCAAACGAGAACCTTCAAACGTACGGAAAGCCTCAACTGCATTCCATTTTTCAGCTTCTGCTCCTACTCTGATAATTTCAACACTTTCTAAAGTATCACCTTGAGCCACCGCATCAACCACATCTTGACCTTCAACCACGTGACCGAAAACCGAATGTTTACCATCTAACCATGGTGTAGCTACGTGTGTAATAAAAAATTGCGAACCGTTTGTGCCAGGACCAGCGTTAGCCATTGATAATACTCCTGGTTTGTCATGTTTCAATGTCGGGTGGAATTCGTCGTCGAATTTATATCCAGCATCACCAGTTCCTGTTCCCAAAGGACAACCTCCTTGAATCATGAAATCAGGAATAACACGGTGAAATTTCAATCCGTCATAATATTTATTTCCTTGAGGCTTTACAGAATTTTCTAAATTCCCTTCCGCTAAACCAACAAAGTTCCCTACTGTACCAGGTGTTAAATCGTGAGTTAATTTTACTAAAATCGACCCTTTTGAAGTATTAAATTTTGCGTAAATACCGTCTTGCATCGTAATTATAATTAAATTTGAATGACAAAATTACGATTTTATATTCAAATGGAGATTAAAATAATTGGATACAATCCACAATATAAAAATGACTTTATAAGATTAAACAAAGCTTGGCTAGAAGAATACTTTTATGTTGAACCACATGATTTAGAAACGTTCAATAATATTGAAAATGACATTATTGAAAAAGAAGGAGAAATATTCTTTTGCCTTGTAGACCAAGAAATAGCTGGAACAGTTGCCATGATAAAAACTAATGATGAAACTTATGAGCTAGCTAAAATGGCGGTTGACAAAAAGTTTCAAGGAATGAGGTTGAGTAATTTATTAATGGAAGCTTGTATTGAATTTGCTCAAGAGAATAATGCAAAAAAAATATTTTTGGTTTCTAATAGAAAATTAAAACCTGCTTTAAACTTATATACTAAATTTAACTTTATTGAAGTCCCAATGGACGAAACAGATTACGAAAGAGCAGACATACAAATGGAACATATATTATAATGAGTGATTTAAATTATTTAGAGATTAATAAGAAAACATGGAACGAAAAGACAGACTTTCATGTTGATTCTGAATTTTACGCAAATGATGATTTTTTAAAAGGAAAATCATCCCTTAATGAAATTGAACTAAAATTAATAGGAGAAATTAAGGGTAAGTCTATTTTACATCTACAATGTCATTTTGGTCAGGACACTTTAAGTTTTGCTCGAATGGGAGCCAAAGCTACTGGAGTTGATTTATCAGACAAAGCAATCGCAAAAGCAAAAGAATTCAACGAGCAATTAAATTTAGATGCAAAATTTATTTGTTGTGATATTTATGATTTACCGAATCATTTGGACGAACAATTTGACCTTGTTTTTACCAGTTACGGCACCATTGGTTGGCTTCCAGATTTAGATAAATGGGCCAATGTTGTTTCTCGCTTTTTAAAACCTCAAGGAAAATTCATTTTAGCTGATTTTCATCCAATTGTATGGATGTTTGACAACGATTTTAAAGAAGTTTTCTATAGTTATTTCAATGTAGAACCAATAATTGAGGAAGAATCAGGAACTTACGCCAATAAAAATGCATCTTTGGAAACCAAAACCATTACTTGGAATCATCCTACAAGTGAAGTTTTAAATGCCCTTATTCAATCGGGATTAGAAATTAATTCTTTTAATGAATATGATTATTCTCCTTACAATTGTTTCAATCAGACCGAAGAATTTGAACCGGGAAAATTCAGAATAAAACATTTACAGAATAAAATCCCAATGGTATTTGCAGTGGAAGCGACAAAAAAATAAAATTATGGCTAGTATTTTCAATCCGAATGACAATCAAGATTTAATCAATCGAATTGACCGTTTATCACCTGAATCGCAAGGATTATGGGGTAAAATGACCGTGGATCAAATGATGTCACACTGCATTGCACCTATCGATATCGCTTTTGGCAATACGCAATTGAAAGCCAATTTTCTATTTTCTTTATTGGGACGACTCATTAAAAAGAAAATCATTACTGCACCTAAGTTCGGAAAAAACAGTCCAACGGCTCCTGATTTTATCCGAAAAGGAAGTTATGATTTTGATAAAACCAAATTAGAACTCAAAGAAAAAGTACAAATGTTTAAAGACGGCACACAAGTGATTAAAACCAACAAACATCCTTTCTTCGGTCCGATGAGTTCTCAAGATTGGGACAATTTACAATGGAAACATCTAGATCATCACTTGAGACAGTTTGGAGTTTGATTTATCTCGTAGATTTCGAATATTCTTCCATATTTAAATCTTTATCGAATGGACTTTTGGTAAAGGGATAAACAGCTTGTTTTATATAACCTTTAGGAAAATTTGTTTCTAATAAACCCGTGTCTTCCGGCCAGACATTGTTGGGTAAATAATAGGTTCCAAATAGCTTATCTATAAACGGGAAGATAGTCGCAAAATTTTTTCCATAATAGTCTGAATTTTTACAATGATGCCAATGATGGTATTGAGGTGTAGCAAACACATATTTAAAAAATCCGAAGTCAATTCGTGTATTTGAATGAATAAGAACGGCATGGATAGCCATAAAAATTACGTAAATATTAAAGGTAATCGTTGAGAAACCCAAAACATAAAGCGGCACAAATGCCATGGAGCGGGTAACAAAAATATCAACGAAATGGGTTCTTGAACCTGCCAACCAATCCATATTTTCGGTAGAATGATGAATCGAATGGAACCTCCATAAAAAAGTATGGGAGTGAAAAAAACGATGTGTCCAATATTGAAATAAATCAGAAATAAAGAACGCAAAAAATAACTGTATCAGAATGGGTAGCGTTTGAACATAACTTTGAATTCCATCCAATCCCATCCAACCAAAAAACAATTTAGCCGGCTGCTGAGTAATTACTCCAAAAAATTGCACCAACAAATGACTAACAACGAAATACATCAAATCCGTCTTCCATTCCTCATGAAAAGTTGGCTGGTTCTTACGTTTAGGAAAAACTATTTCTATCGGCACAAATATAATCGCCATCAAAAATAAATCTAAAATCAGCCAATCTAATCCTAAATGAACTTTGGTCACGTTAACACTTCTTGGACTAACATCAAACCCTCCCAATACAATTGCAAAAACACAAAATGCCATTCCATATAAAGCCCATTTTTTCTGGTTACTCCTCATAAAACTTATGACAGCAAAAAATAGAGAAGCAATGATAACAGCCGTTAGCAATACTTTCATTGATTCACCAGTATAAACATTTCTAAATTCAGGAGTGGTAAGCCATTCAGGGTATTTAAAACAAAAAACACCTAAAAAAGAAAGTATACCTAAAAAAACAGATGTATACCCACTTATAATTCCTTCACCAAACTTTACATTTTCTTTAATATCCATAACCAGTAGTGTGCTTTCAACTTTAATTTTCCAAATTTAGCCTTTTATATTCCTTAAACAATTTTACTCAATTAAACTTTTAAACTATTTTTGTCCAAATTTTAAGTCATGCGCATAGACATTATTACTGTACTACCCGACCTGCTTCGAAGTCCATTTGAAGGTTCCATCATGAGAAGAGCTATCGATAAAGGATTGGTAGAGGTTCATTTCCACAATTTAAGAGATTATGCCCACGACAAACGCAAAAGCGTAGATGATTATCAGTTTGGAGGTGGTGCCGGAATGGTAATGATGATTCAGCCGATTGACGACTGCATTACAAAACTTAAATCAGAGCGTACTTACGACGAAGTTATTTATATGACTCCTGATGGTGAAACCTTAAACCAGCCCATGGCCAACAAAATGTCAATGTATGAAAACATTATTATATTATGCGGGCATTATAAGGGAGTTGATCAAAGAGTTCGCGACATGCATATTACCAAAGAAATTTCAATTGGTGATTATGTGCTTTCCGGAGGTGAAATAGGCGCTATAGTATTCTGTGATGCCTTAATCCGACTAATTCCTGGGGTATTAAGTGACGAAACCTCAGCATTGACTGATAGTTTTCAGGACAATTTACTATCACCACCAATTTATACCCGTCCAGCCGAATACAAAGGCATGAAAGTACCTGATGTATTGTTGAGTGGACATTTTGCCAACATTGAAAAATGGAGAGAAGAAAAGGCTTATGAACATACTAAAAACCGAAGACCGGATCTTTTGGAAGAATAAAAAATAAAACCCAAATACAAAATTCCAAATTCCAAAAAGGAAAACATTAAATATCAAACACTTACAGCCGGGATATTATTACAAATAATTTACGTTTTTGTTTTTGTAGTTTGGAAATTTTAACTAAATTTGCCCCACATTTGACCAACCTCTGGCGAAATCCGTGAATGTTGCTCGATTTTTAACCATAATAATTTATTACGATGGCAAGTTTATTAGATTTCGTAAATAACGAATTAACTGCAAAAAAAGATTTCCCTGCTTTTGGTGCTGGTGATACTATCACTGTGTACTATGAAATTAAAGAGGGTGAAAAAACAAGAACACAGTTCTTCAAAGGAGTTGTAATCCAAAGAAGAGGTACTGGTGCTACTGAAACTTTTACAATCCGTAAAATGTCAGGTGCTGTAGGTGTAGAGCGTATCTTCCCTATCAACATGCCAGCTTTACAAAAAATTGAATTGAACCAAAGAGGTAAAGTTAGAAGAGCTCGTATCTACTACTTTAGAGATCTTACTGGTAAAAAAGCTAAAATCAAAGAAAGAAGAGGTTAATCTCCATTTCACGATTAATAAAAAAACCCGAAGTACTTCGGGTTTTTTTATTGCTATCAATTAATTACACATTTCTCAAATCTCCTGCCTGAATATCGCTGTGAGAAGCATCATGAACTACCAGTTCATTTTTCAAGACAATAATCTGTGGTGACTGATGCACTACATTAAATTTAGCCGCAATCTCATTGGAAATTGGCCTAAATTCCAATAAATCTAAGTAATACGGCTTTACCAAACCCGACACCACATCAAATTCATTTTCAAATTGTTTTAGCACCATTCTACTAATATTACATCGCGTACTATGTTTAAAAATAACAATAGGTTGACTATTTGACTCCTCAACAATTGCATCCAATTGTTTTATATCTGTCAACGGATTCCATTCTATTTTAAGAGAATTACGCTGTTGCTCTTCATTCCCAAATAAATTCTTAAAAAAACTCATGTTTTACTATTCTATTAATTCTAATTGATTTTTCATTATTTCTGCATCGCTGCTCAAATAATGTCTTTGATAAAAAGCAATAATCTTTTCAAATCGCTCTTTGTTATCTAACTCCAAATTCCATACCATTTTTTTTAGGCAAACCGAACATAGCGTATTAGGCTTTCGATCATCTTCACTCAAAGAATTCACACCATTCATCACACATTTAGCATATGTGCAATGCCTCATTTTAAACATGTGTCCAATTTCATGGGCAGAAGTTTTAATTGCGCGTCGTAAACCTACGGAATAATCCTTATTATTGGGTTCATACCTGGCAATTGAAGTAATCCCGATTCCTTCCGAATAGGTGGCCAAACCAAAAACAAAATTCCAAGAAGGTTTGGGATA
Source organism: Flavobacterium sp. MAHUQ-57 (assembly GCF_051908335.1). NCBI lineage: Bacteria > Pseudomonadati > Bacteroidota > Flavobacteriia > Flavobacteriales > Flavobacteriaceae > Flavobacterium > Flavobacterium sp. MAHUQ-57. The sequence goes on from NZ_JBPZTE010000006.1 coordinate 788,122, forward strand.
TAAATCTTTTGATGTTATTGCCATAATTGCCAAGGCATCCTTGGGCTTCATAGCAGGAATAACTTTATGCAATAAAAAGGAAGCATCCAATTGTTCACCTTCATCATTCCATCTTCTTTTGTCTTTAGGAACCATTTCATCCTTAATTGTTTTCATTCGGATTGTCTCTATTCCATAAAACAATTCCAAATACTCCACTGTTAAATCTACAATTCTACTCTCCTGAGCAGTAAAATCACCCATAGGCAATATGTAAATTTTATTTCTGATTTTCTCAGGCCGCATAGGTTTGAGTTTTACATACTCTTCAAAGGTCTGCCCTTTTTCAGGATGATCCGCAAGCCATTCTCCAGGAATTGGCTTCCCCAATGGAACATCATTTTGTGCCAATTTTTGAAATTCATCCTTACAGGAAATAAACAAAAAGGATGTTATTATGGCAATAAAAAGAATAATTCTACCCATTAAACTATTGAATATAAGACATTTTGTCTTGGTTTCTAATTAACAAAACTTTAAAACAAGTCAATTTGTCTTGATTTTTTGAATTGGAATACAAATTGTCGATTGGAAAACAAAGTTAGACAAATAACTTTCTTAAAAATACTAAAACAACAACATACAATATGAATTTAAACAATTTAACAATCAAATCGCAGGAAGCCTTACAGCAAGCACAGCTTATTGCACAAGGCTTGAGCCATCAGCAACTGGAAAACGAACATATCGTAAAGGCAATTCTGGAGGTTGATGAGAATGTTACTCCATTTATATTGAAAAAATTAAATGTAAACATTGAGCTATTTCAGAAAGTTTTAGAAAGCATCTTGACTAGTTTCCCGAAAGTATCTGGCGCAGACATCATGCTATCTCGGGATGCCGCTTCGACAATTAACGAAGCCAATATCATAGCCAAGAAAATGAATGATGAATACGTTTCGATCGAACATTTACTATTGGCCATTTTTAAATCAAAAAGCAAGGTAGCACAAATTTTAAAGGACCAAGGAGTAACAGAAAAAGGATTAGAAGCTGCAATCACAGAAATCAGAAAAGGAGAACGTGTGACTTCGGCATCGGCGGAAGAAACCTATAATTCACTGAACAAATATGCTAAAAACCTCAATGAATTGGCCCGTACCGGAAAATTAGATCCCGTTATAGGACGTGATGAAGAGATTCGACGCGTGTTACAAATTTTAACCCGACGTACCAAGAACAACCCAATGCTTATTGGTGAACCAGGTGTAGGTAAAACCGCTATTGCAGAAGGTTTAGCCCATCGCATTGTAGATGGCGATGTTCCCGAAAATCTGAAAGATAAAATTGTCTATTCGTTGGATATGGGTGCTTTGATTGCAGGAGCCAAATACAAAGGAGAGTTTGAAGAACGATTGAAATCTGTGGTAAAAGAAGTTACCTCAGCAGAAGGTGATATTGTATTGTTCATTGATGAAATACATACTTTAGTTGGTGCTGGTGGTGGTGAAGGCGCAATGGATGCCGCAAACATTCTAAAACCTGCATTGGCAAGAGGTGAATTAAGAGCTATTGGCGCCACAACATTGGACGAATACCAAAAATATTTTGAAAAAGATAAAGCATTGGAGCGTCGTTTCCAGAAAGTGAATGTAGACGAACCCGATACGGAAAGTGCCATTTCAATTCTCCGAGGCATCAAGGAAAAATATGAAACACACCACAAAGTTCGTATTAAAGACGAAGCGATTATTGCCGCAGTTGAATTATCGCAGCGCTATATAACCAATCGCTTTTTACCGGACAAAGCAATCGACTTAATGGACGAGGCAGCCTCTAAATTAAGAATGGAAATCAATTCAAAACCAGAAGAACTGGATGTATTGGATCGTAAGATTATGCAGTTGGAAATCGAAATTGAAGCCATCAAAAGAGAGAATGATGAAACCAAATTAAAATCGCTAGGCTTGGATTTGGCCAATTTGAAAGAAGAACGCAATGAAATCTTTGCGCGCTGGAAATCAGAAAAAGATTTGGTAGATAATATCCAATCCGTGAAACAGGAAATCGAAGATTTTAAGCTAGAAGCTGAACGTGCAGAAAGAGATGGAGATTACGGTAAAGTAGCTGAAATCCGCTATGGAAAAATTAAGGAGGCACAGGAAAAATTAGATCAGTTACAAGTCCAGCTCGCAGAAAATCAAAAAGGGAATTCTTTAATCAAAGAAGAAGTAACACATGACGATATTGCTGAAGTAGTTGCGAAATGGACAGGCATTCCGGTGACTAAGATGCTACAAAGCGAAAGAGAAAAATTACTGAATCTTGAAAAAGAATTACATCAACGCGTTGTAGGTCAGGAAGAAGCTATTGTCGCCATTAGTGACGCTGTTCGTAGAAGTCGTGCCGGGCTACAAGATGCAAAAAAACCAATTGGCTCTTTCTTATTCCTTGGCACAACTGGTGTTGGTAAAACAGAATTAGCCAAAGCACTGGCCGAATATCTTTTTGATGATGAAAATGCCATGACTCGAATTGACATGAGCGAATACCAAGAAAGACACAGCGTGAGTCGCTTAGTTGGTGCGCCTCCGGGATATATTGGTTATGATGAAGGTGGCCAATTGACGGAAGCTGTTCGTCGCAAACCATACTCTGTAGTATTGTTGGATGAAATTGAAAAAGCACATCCGGACACTTTCAACATCTTGTTACAGGTTTTGGATGAAGGAAGATTGACGGACAACAAAGGAAGATTAGCCGATTTCAAGAATACCATAATCATTATGACATCCAATATGGGAAGTCATATCATACAGGAAAAGTTTGAAAACTTAAAAGGAATAGTTGAAGCTGCAACTGAAGCTGCTAAAATGGAAGTTTTAGGATTACTCAAGCAAACGGTTCGTCCTGAATTCATAAACCGAATTGACGAAATCGTGATGTTCACGCCATTGAGCAACGACAACATCCGAGAGATTGTTAGCTTACAATTAAAGAGTGTAACCAAAATGTTAGCACAGCAAAACATTACTATGGACGCCACTCCTGAAGCAATAGCTTATTTATCAGAAAAAGGATATGATCCGACATTTGGTGCAAGACCAGTTAAAAGAGTGATTCAAAAAGAAGTGTTAAATGAACTTTCAAAAGAAATTCTTTCGGGAAAAATAACCACTGAAAGTATCATTTTACTAGATAGTTTCGACGGAAAATTGGTTTTTAGAAATCAATCCACAATATAAGTTTACACGTTTTCATTTATTGTTTTTAGTTATCTAAAAAGGCTGCCAAAAATTTGGACAGCCTTTTTAACTTTTTTTTAGATTTTTGATTGGATTAAATCCCAGCTAATATACTTCCGTTGGGATCAACAATGATTCTTTTAATGTCTTTTTCTTTTTTTAATTTGAGATTGTATTGCTTTTTAATTACATCACCATTACTTTGTGTATAAAAAAACTTATCATGAACAATAGTCCATCCTGGAAATTCTTTGTACACCGAAAAAATCACTGCTCTTGGCAATTGAACTTTTTCATATTTTTCAACTACACGCATTAATTTTCCTTTTTCATTATAGGTTGCTGCAAGAGAAGCATCTTCGCCTTCAAACAAGACCAAATATTCATCATAACCATCAGGGGTTTTACCCAAGTTATAACCAATAAATTTCTTTTGCATATCACGAACCCTTAAATCTGGATTTTTATCAGGCAAATACACTGAAAAATCCTCACCCGCTTTTTTGATTACCACTGTAGGTAATTCTTCTGATTTCAATTCGCTTTCAGAATTCTGAGAAAAAACAGAAATTGAAAACATTGCTACTACTACTAAAATTGATAATTTCATACCTAAAAAATTTAATTAGACATTATTGAAAAAAAAGTTTCCAAAACTGAGTATTTGAAAACTAGACTGATTGATGATTAAATAATGTCTTTGGAGAGTACGAAAAGATATTGGAGTAAAATTAAACCTAATTACAAAGTACAACTGTTAATTAATAGTTTATGCTATGTTAAATAACTATGTTTAATTTAGCAGGAATTTTATCTTAAACCCTGTTAAGAGTATCACAACAAAATATTAAAAATGATCATCGAATTAAAATCATCCGAATCCATCGTAAAAATTAGTTCTCTAGGAGCAGAATTGCTCTCTTTTCATAGCAACAACACCAATTATATTTGGACTATCGATGAAAAATTCTGGAATAAAACTTCACCGCTATTATTCCCTATCGTAGGCCGTTTGAAAAATGATGAATATTTTTTTTCTGGGAAATGCTACAAATTACCTCGACATGGCTTTGCCAGAAACCTTCACTTTGAAGTATTCGAACAGACCGAAAATTCGGCAGCTTTTGTAATAAAAGAAAATCAGGAAACATTGAACAATTATCCCTTTTGCTTCGAATTAACAATTAAATACACCTTAAACGAAAATACATTAGATATCCTATATTCTGTTAAAAACAACTCAAGCATAGCAATGCCTTTTTCATTAGGAGCTCACCCAGCTTTTAGAATTGATTCGAATTTTGACGAATATAGCCTTCATTTTGAAAAAGACGACATACTTATTCATCACGAACTAGAGAACGAAGGTTTTAACGGAAAAACAAGCTTAATTCCATTAGAAAAAAATAAGCTAGCGCTCTCCTATAGTCTTTTTGAAAAAGATGCAATTGTGCTTAAAACGTTAAATTCTGAAAAAGTAACGCTTCTCAAAAAAAATGTTCCCTATTTGACTGTCAATTTCAAAGGATTTCCGCAACTTGGCATTTGGACAAAACCTCGCGCACCTTTCATTTGCATCGAACCTTGGCATGGTTACGCCGATACACATAACTGCTCCGGAAATATTCTGGAAAAAGAAGGAATCAACATAATACAACCTAATGAAGTATTTACCACTTCACTTTCAATACAAACTTTATAACATGGAACCAATTTCATTTTTACCATTCACCAATCTAGAAACAGAACGATTACTCTTACGTCAAATCACTCCAGATGATGTTCAGGAAGTTTTCGAATTACGAAGTAATCCAGAAATCATGAAACATATCCCGAGACCTTTGGTTACAAAAAAAGAAGAAGCCTTGGACCATATTCAAATGATTCAGGAAAAGATTGAAACTAATGAAGGAATCAATTGGGCTATTACACTAAAACCTGACAACAAACTATTAGGAATTATTGGTCATTACCGCATTAAATGGGAACATTACCGATCTGAAATTGGTTATATGCTACTGCCAGAAGCACATGGAAAGGGAATTGCCACAGAAGCAATACAATTGATGATTGACTACGGCTTTAAAAATATGAAGATGCATTCCCTTGAAGCTATTATAGATCCGGAGAATTCGGCATCGGCAAAAGTTTTAGAAAAAAACGGATTTGTAAAAGAAGCCCATTTTAAGGAAAATGAATTCTTCAATGGAAAGTTTATTGATTCAGCAATCTATTCCTTAATAGAAAAGGGGAATCAATAAATTTTTAAAATTATATTTGCATCCCCAATATGTTGAGAAAAATTAAAAATATATCCATCTTTGTAATTGTCACATTTTATGTGTTACAGTTCGCCCCTTTATTTTCTGATGTATTTATCGAAAACATAAAGGAAATAAGATATAATGCTCAACTTTCAAAACTACATTTGGCAGAAACTAAAGAATTATCCATTAGTCATTGGAATTCACTTGGCAAAAAAAAAGAACTTAAAATCAATGGAGTTTACTATGATGTAGTTTCTTATAAAAAATCGGGAAATAAAATAATAGCTACATTAGTAAAAGACAGTTACGAAGACAAGTTTAAAACTGCTCTTGAACAGTTATTCAGCGTGAAAGAGCCTATAAACAAGAACAAAAAGAAAATCCAAAAATCAAACTTAGTAGTCACTATAGTAACTTCCACTGCAGAAGACAACACAGTCACGGAGTCCAAAAAATACTATTGTTCTAATTTTAGGGAAGTTAAAGGAAAAACTAACAAAATTGTTGTAACAAACCTACGACCTCCCTGTTAATTATTTCTTATCTGTTTTTTTTTGAGGATTCAATTCATTTTGTTTCCAAAACGTAGTACATATAAACATTTGATTAACAATGAAAAAAATAATATCTATCATAATTTTAGGTATTTCTTTTGGAGGATTCTCACAAACAAAAGATACCGTAACTAATCTTGAAGAAGTAAAGCTAGAATCACAACGCTATATCACTTCAAGCAAAAGAAATCCGCAACAAGTTCAACGAATCACAAAAAAAGAAATTGAATTTGGCAATTTCCAAACTACAGCCGAAATGTTATCCAATTCCGGAAAACTTTTCGTGCAAAAATCACAACAAGGAGGAGGTAGCCCTGTGATTAGAGGTTTAGAATCCAGTCGAATCTTACTACTTGTTGATGGTGTTCGTATGAATAATTTAATTTATCGTGGTGGCCACTTACAAAATGTAATTACCGTTGATGAAAATATGTTAGAAAACACGGACATCCTTTTTGGATCAGCTTCTACTCCATATGGTAGTGACGCCATGGGTGGTGCCATCAACTTAATCACAAAAAAACCTTTATTACTGTCTCAAAATAATGGGAAATCATTTTCAAGTTCCTTAAACACAAGATACGGAACTATTAATAAGGAGAAATCCGGTTATGCCGATTTTCGTTTCTCCGGTGAAAAATGGGCTACCTTAACCGCAGTTTCTTACAATGATTTTGATGATTTGAAAATGGGTAAGAAAAAAAATGGAAATAATGATTTCTTCGGTTTACGCCCTTTTTATGTTCAAACCATTAACGGTGTAGATACTGTTGTTGAAAACCCGGATCCTTATGTGCAAAAATTTTCGGGTTACAAACAATACAATGCAATGCAGAAAGTTTTATTTCAGCCAAATGCAACTACATCACACAACTTGAATTTACAATACTCGACAACTAACGACCTCCCTCGTTATGATCGATTAACTGATATCCGAAATGGTAACTTACGTTTTGCAACATGGAATTATGGACCACAAAAGCGACTATTGGCAGGTTATAAATTAAATAAAGAAAATGCATTTTGGAACAGTGATTTATCTATTGGCGCCAATTTTCAAGACATTGAGGAAAGCCGCATTAACAGAAACCGAAACAATCCAAGTGAAGAATCCAGAGTAGAAAAAGTAAAAGTTTACTCTATCAATATTGATTTAAAAGCAAAATTAGGAAATGGCGAGTTATTATACGGTGCCGAAGCATTTTATGATGATTTGAATTCAACTGCTAATGCAAGAAACATTCAAACCGGTACAAATTCGGCCATCAGCACAAGATATCCCGACGGTAAAAACTATACTTTACGTACAGATGCTTTTGCTACATATTATGCTAAAATCAACGAAAACACATCTTATAATTTAGGTGCTAGAGCAGGTTACACCACATTATCAAGCGAATTCAAAGACAAGTCGTTCTTCCCATTCCCATTCAACACGATTGAACAAAAGAACATTACATACAGTGCTGCAGCCGGTATTGTGAATAATTCTACTAAAAATGTAAAAATTGCATTCAATGTTGCATCTGGATTTAGAACTCCTAACGTAGATGATTTAGCTAAAGTATTTGAAACTAAAACAGGAACACCAACACAAAACGGTACTATATATGTTCCTAATCCTAATCTCAAACCAGAAAAAAACATTACTGGAGATTTAGGAATCACTATTTACAGCGGCAAAACTTTCGAGTTTGAAAACACAGCATATTATACCCGTTTATTTGATATTATTGCGGTAGATCGTTTTACTTATGAAGGTGATAGCACTATCGATTATGATGGATTCCCCGCAGATGTTTATGCCTCACAAAATAAAAACCAAGGTTATATTTTTGGTTATTCAACCAGCGTAAAATGGAATATTTTAAAAGAATTCAAATTCTACGGAAGTTACAACTTTACCTTTGGTCGAGTAGTTGAAGAAGATCAATCGGAAAGACCATTGGATCACATTCCTCCACATTTTGGAAAAATTGGTTTCAATTATGAAAACAAATGGCTTAATCTAGATTTGAATATGTTGTATAATGGTAAAAAACATTTAAAAGATTATTCAAGCAGTATCGAAGACAATTTACAATATGCTCCAGCAGACGGAATGCCTGAATGGCAAACTTACAACTTCAAGGCAGCAGTAAAGCCATTCGACGCTTTGACTGTTTATGCCGGTGTAGAAAATATCTTAGACATTCAATATAGGGTTTTTGCTTCAGGAATTAATGCTCCGGGTAGAAACTTCTATTTTGGAACTAAATTGAATTTCTAAATCCAATTTTCACAAATAAAAAAATGCTCGAGATTACTCGAGCATTTTTAGTATATACAATTTTTATTGAACTGCTAATAAAGCATTAGGCATTCCATAACCAAACTCTGGATGTTTATTTGGATACAAATGAGATGTTTGACGCATTTTATTCAATACTTGATCTCTTGACCATCCTGGATTTTTAGCCCATACTAAAGCTGCTATACCAGCTGTAGTTGCTGTCGCTACAGAAGAACCACCTACATAATCACCTTGTCCATTATAATAACTATTCACTGGAATGGTAGTTCCAGAAGCTCTCTGCATCATAATTGTGAAATCGATTTTTCCACCTGTATGACACACATCACATTTCTGATAAGTAGACGCTTCTTTAATCCCTGTTACGGCTACCGTTTCCGGCATCCAAGCTGGGAAAATAACACCTACGAAAGTAGTAAAACTAGTTGAAGTACCTCCTGCACAAAAAATTAATTTCCCTTTACTATAAGCGTATTTTACACCATCTTCAATTTTTCCAACAGAAATGATGTGTCCCATCGACATAGATATAATTTTAACATTCGAATTATTAGCTAAACCTGTAAAAGCATTTTTTACTCCATTTTGCTCATGATAGCCTTCCAAAACCACATTTGCAGCGGCTCTATATGCAATAAGATTCGAATTGTATGCCACTCCTACAGGTTGTCCTTTGTCATTTCTTGGAGATGTAGCTACTGATGACATACTAGTACCATGCCCACATTTGTCGTTAACTCCGTCTGTTCCTGTACTCCATGGCCAAATAGAATCCACATAAACGCCAAATCTTTGAACTGTACGTCCCGATGAATAACCATTATTGAAACTTCCGTTTAACAATGTGTTTTCTGTTGAAGCTCCTGTATCCACGACTCCAATGGTTACACCTTGACCAGTACTGTAATTCCAAGCACTTGGAATATTATGATTGTTGAATGCCCAAGGTAATTTTGCATTCGGTGCAATAGTTGTATAATCTGCAGATGCTATAGTTTCAACACTTAAACCACATCCTGAACTCGATTCTGAATCTGATCTTTGATTGTCTTTAGTAGTGGCAAAATAGCGGAAATCTGCCGGCTCCATATAACGGATAAATTTATTTTTACGAAGTGCAATGATTGTTTCCTGATTTTCGATAACTACGTCCAATTGATTTAAATAAGGATCTGTCGCTATCAAAAATTTTTCGGTCTCTTTACCTTCATATTTTCGTATAATATTCAAAATTTGATTTTGATGTTCAACCGCTCTAACCGATTTACTTCTGTCAAAATCGTTTTTGGAATCTCCAAAACCAATGGAACAAATATTGTTCCCATTTTTTAAAGCACTCCATAAAACATAATCATTGGATTCACTCCATTTAAAAGATCCTTTTTTACTGAACGCTTCATCAATGTTTGCTACAACCTGTTGAGCAGATAATGGATGCTTTTGACTTTCATTAATTACAATTTCATCAGAAGCAGTATCGTCCTGGGTACAAGAGGTAAATGCAACAATAGCAATTGCGCACAATTGTAAGAATTTGTTTTTCATTTGGTTGGTTTTTAGTTTGTTAACATTCCAATATAAAAAAAATTTGTAATACTACGACTACAAATACGGTAAAATGCAAAAAACATCGATAAAATGCAAAATACTAAAAATCAACCATTTAAAAATTAACCCCTCAGATACTATCAGAATTTCAATTAAGTTCCTAAATTTGCTCTCCCATGCAAAAAACAATTAACATACTCAATAAAAGAGCTAAATTCGATTATGAAATTATTGATCGATACACCGCTGGTATTGTCTTAACCGGTACTGAAATCAAATCAATACGTTTAGGAAAAGCCTCTATTGCAGAAAGTTTTTGTGAATTCAGTGGCACCGAATTATTTGTAATCAATTCCCATATAGAAGAATACCTTTATGGAACACATTACAACCACAAAGCCAAAAGTGAGCGCAAGCTTCTGTTAAACAAAAAAGAATTGAAAGGTCTTCTGAAAGATGTTCAGAACAAAGGTTTAACTATTATTCCACTTCGATTATTTACTAATGAAAAGGGATTAGCTAAATTGGACATCGCACTGTGCCGAGGGAAGAAAAATTACGACAAACGCGAAACAATAAAAGATAGAGACAACAAAAGAGATCTCGATCGTATTAAAAAATCATATTAAAAAAACGGGTAAGTAAACTTACCCGTTTTTTTTAAACCAAAAGCAAACACTATTAACTTCCGAAAAATCGGCTGAAGAAACCTCTTCGTTCTTCTTCCTCTTCTTCAACAGTTTCAATTACAACTTGATGAACCATAGTTTGTTGATTTTTATCATTATCAATCATTAATTTGGTAACTAAATCAACATAATTCATTCCTTTTTCCTCCAAAAAACCTATCAGATACTTTTCACTGGCGTCAAGTCCACTAGCTTGTTCAATTTGAAGTAATCTTTTATACAAAGGTTCGATGTGGTTTGTAATTACTGCTTGCGGAACCGCTTTCCTACGAGCAATGTAATTTTTTATCGTCCCACTTTCGTCCCGCATATATTCAAAATCAGTGATAACCCAATAATAACGACCTGATTTCGCTAGATTTTTTACAATCCCATGAAATTTATTACCTTCTTTTATGTTATCCCACATCACCTTAAAAATAACTTTAGGCATGTCCGGATGACGTACAATATTGTGAGGTTGCGCCATCAATTCATAATCTTCATAACCACTGACATCAACAAAGGCTTCATTGGCATATTCAATGGTGCCATATAAATCAGTTTTGCTCATAATAGTTTGGGTTTTGTCCCAAGAAACCTCTTTATCAATTGGTAAAGGTTTTTTTACGGAATCATACGTTACTTCGCTCATACTTTTGTTTATTACATGATTTGTATGGCAAAAGTATTGTAAGAAAAAAGAGTGAAAAATGACAAATATCATTGAATATCGACAAAAACGGTTTAGTTTTTATCTTCCAGTAAAGGCACAAATCTGAAATCTCCGAATTCATGTTTTTCAAATTGGGTTTCTGATTTTCGAATCAACAGAGTCATTACTTGAACATCTTCACCCACCGGAATCACTAAACGGCCACCTATTTTCAATTGTGCCATTAAGGGTTGAGGAATAAAAGGAGCGCCAGCTGTTACTATGATACTATCAAACGGTGCAAAATTGGGCAACCCTTTATATCCATCACCAAAAGAAAGATGCTTTGGACGTATTCCCATTTTAGGTAATAGTACTGAGGTTTTCTTGAACAATTCGTTTTGTCGTTCAATAGAAAATACTTTGGCCCCCATTGTACATAAAACTGCTGTTTGATAACCGCTTCCTGTTCCTATTTCCAATATCTTATCTTCTTTTTTTACCTGAAGTAATTCCGTTTGAAATGCAACGGTGTAAGGTTGAGAAATGGTTTGTCCGGCACCAATTGGAAAAGGCTTGTCCTGATACGCAAAATCTTCAAAGCTGGAATTCAAAAATAAATGTCTTGGAATCTTTTTAATCGCATCCAATACGTTTTTATCAGTAATTCCTTTCTGTTGTAGAAGGCTTACCAACTGATTTCTAAGTCCTTGATGTTTGGCTGTATCTTTCAATTTCGGAGTATATTATTTTTGGTAAAATTAGAAAAGAATTTGCCAAAATGTGTCTTTAGATCACAATAATTTTATTTAATAACATTCCAGCCTGACCAAAAAGTAGTACATTCGTAACAAACCCGTAAACCCTAACCATTTATGAATAAAAAGATTTTCTTATTCTCTCTACTGACTTCAATTATTGGTATAGTGAATACTTTTTTGTTTTTCATCATAACATCAACTTATGGTCATGAAGACCAACAATTCGATTCTATCTACCATATCTTCAACACACTGAAACCCTACAGTTTCATTAGTCCCGATTTTTTTATTAATTTAAACATTACTCCAGAGAGAACGTTAGGATATTCACTGAATCTAGTAGAACTTTTTTTAGGTATTACTTTTTTAGTAGGTGCAATTCTATTCTTTACATCGAATGGTAAAGAAACCAAATTGATTCGTTTCAATTTGAGTTTAGTTATTTTATCAAAAGTTTTCTCCATTCCCTACATTATAATGAATGCTACCCAATTTGACATCAGCTTCTTTTTGGTTTTTCATTGGATTTTTTGGGGAGTTTATACCTATATTGCTTACAAAATGCTAATTTACTTGAATCAGCAAAAAGAACTCAAAATAGTAGAAAATCAAATTACAGTTTCCTCAAAAATAAAACGATTTTTTCATCTAATTTTCGACTTGACACTTACTTACATTCTAGTTTATGAAATAATTTACGATGCTAGACATAACGAAACAATAGCCCATTTTCTAAATCGTATCGAAGAAGTATTTGGTGAAAGTTTAGGTCTTTGTGTACTTTTGGCTACAATTCGAATCATTTACTATTTGGCTTTTGAACACTTCTTTCAGTCAACACCAGCTAAATTCTTAACAGGAACTCGAATTTATAACGAGGAAGATCAAATTCCGTCATTCAAATCCACTTTCACCCGAACTTTGTCGCGACTCATACCTTTCGATTCCTTTTCTTTTTTATTTGGAAACAATTGGCACGACAGTCTATCGGACACGTATGTTGTTGATGAACAGAAGAATGGAATAAGTCAAAAATCTTATTTTTTGTTTTTAGGAATTCTAATGATAATTTTTACGACTCTTTACTTTTTACAATAATTTAGTACCTTTGAAAAAACTTTTTCTATGCTTAAAATAGGCGTTTTAGGTGCCGGTCACCTGGGGAAAATACATTTACGATTACTCCAACAATCTGAACAATACGAATTAGTAGGCTTTTATGATGAAAATGCCGAATATGCTGATAAAATAGCCGCTGAATTTGGTTATAAACGCTTCGACACTATTGCTAAATTAATTCATGCAGTGGATGTTGTTGACATTGTCACTCCTACTCTTTCTCATTACAAATGTGCCAAAGTGGCCATTAAATCAGGAAAACACGTTTTCATTGAAAAACCAATTGCAACCACTGTTGAAGAAGCAGAAGAAATTATCGCTTTAGCCAATGAGTACAATGTAAAAGGTCAGGTTGGACATGTGGAACGTTTCAATCCGGCGTTCAAAGCTGTAAAACACAAAATCGAAAATCCGATGTTTATTGAAACGCATCGTTTGGCCGAATTTAATCCTCGTGGTACAGATGTTCCGGTAGTATTAGATTTAATGATTCATGATATCGATGCCATCTTGAGCGTTGTTAACTCGAAAGTAAAAAATGTTCATGCCAGTGGTGTTTCGGTAATTAGCGATTCACCAGATATTGCCAATGCGCGTTTGGAATTTGAAAATGGTTGTGTAGCCAACATTACTTCGAGTCGTATTTCCATGAAAAACATGCGAAAATCACGTTTTTTCCAAAAAGACGCTTACATCTCTGTAGACTATTTGGATAAAGTTTGTGAAGTGGTAAAAATGAAAGATGCACCTGAAGTTCCTGGTGATTTTGACATGATTTTACAAAATGCAGAAGGCGTGAAAAAACAAATCTATTATGACAACCCTTCGGTTGAACCGAATAATGCCATATTAGACGAATTGGAGTCATTTGCTGATGCCATTAACAATAATACCGCACCGATCGTAACATTGGAACAAGCAACAGAAGCGTTACGCGTGGCGTATCAGATTATCGATTCGATGAAAAAATAATCATGGATAGAAAAGACTTTTTAATCACTCTTTATAAAAAATACATAAAACCTGTTTTTTTTCTAGGAATTAGTATTTCTTTTTCTGTTTTCCTTTGGAATACATGGAATAATACCCAGGTAGAAGGATCACTACTTATTTTTATATTGTACTTTTTTGGGGTTATATTATTTTTTGGGTTGATACGATATCTTTTAGAAAGTATTTATGATTCATTTTCTCCAAATACAAAATCATTTTTAGGTCAAATGAATAAAGCCATAAAGTATCTTTCAATTCCTCTTGCTCTATACTTTTTGTTTTACATTTGGAATGAGAACAAAGTCCGCATAATAGTGGTCTTAATAATTTATTTAATAGCCAATTTTCCTGAAATTTTAAAATCAATAAAATCAATAAAATCAAAATAATGAAACACATAGCTGTAATTGGAGCGGGAACCATGGGTAACGGAATTGCCCACACATTTGCCCAATCAGGATTTACTGTAAAATTAATCGACATATCTGAAAAATCTTTGGAAAAAGGAATGGCAACCATAGCCGCAAACCTTGACCGTATGGTTACCAAAGGTTCTATCACAGAAGAGGACAAACACAAAACCATCGGTAACATCATTACTTACACAGATATTAAAGATGGTGTGGTAGGTTGTGATTTAGTCGTGGAAGCTGCTACGGAAAATGTTGGTTTAAAATTGAATATTTTCAAGCAATTGAGTGAAATCTGTGATCACAATGTAATCTTAGCGACCAATACTTCTTCAATTTCAATCACTCAGATTGCTGCACAAGTGGTACATCCGGAAAGAGTTATCGGTATGCACTTCATGAATCCGGTGCCTATCATGAAATTAGTGGAAATTATCCGTGGGTATAGTACTTCCGACGAAGTAACTAAAATCATTATGGATTTATCAGTAAAATTAGGAAAAGTTCCGACAGAAGTTAATGATTACCCTGGTTTCGTAGCGAATAGAATTTTGATGCCGATGATTAATGAATCCATCGAAACTTTATACAACGGAGTTGCAGGTGTTCAGGAAATCGATACGGTAATGAAATTAGGTATGGCGCATCCGATGGGACCATTACAATTAGCTGATTTTATCGGTTTAGATGTATGCTTATCTATCTTAAACGTAATGTACGACGGATTCAAAAATCCTAAATATGCTCCTTGCCCATTGTTAGTTAATATGGTAATGGCTGGAAAACTAGGTGTAAAATCAGGAGAAGGTTTCTACGATTATACTGAAAGTAAAAAAGCGGAAAAAGTAGCTAAGCAATTCTCAAAATAAGTAACAATGGATAATTAATAATTGATAGTTCTCATAATTATCAATTATTAATTGTCAATTATCAATTGCATTAATGGCCAAAATAATTCCTTTTAAAGCTGTCCGACCTGCGCATGACAAAGTAGCGTTAGTGACGTGCAGAATGTATGATGATTATAGTTCTTCAGAGCTTGCTGCCTGGTTGAATTACAATCCGTATTCCTTTTTGCACATCATTCATCCGGCTTATGTTAATGCACAGCGTATAACAAACGACAAACGTTTTAAAGGAGTTTCTTTGAAATATAAGGATTTTAAGAATGAAAAAGTGTTGATACAAGATGAAAAACCTATTTTTTATCTCCACGAAATCCAAACCAAAAACAATACATTCACCGGAATTATTGCCGGAACATCCATTGAAGATTATCAGAATAATGTAATTAAAAAACATGAAGATACACTTCAATACAGAGTTGAATTATTCAAAGACTACTTACATCAAACCGGATTTAACACAGAGCCTGTTTTAATTACCTATCCTGATAGTAACGAAATCAACACGTTTATTGCCATTCATAAAAAAAGTCGTCCGATTTACGAATTCTCAACTACAAATAAAGAAAAACATACGCTTTGGAAAATAGATACCGAAACGGAAATCAATTTATTAGTTGATCATTTTGACAAAATACCCGATTTGTATATTGCTGATGGCCATCATCGTTCCGCTTCTGCTGAAATGCTGTATGAACAGGATAAAGACACCGGAAATAAAAATCTAAACTATTTCATGAGTTTTCTGATTGCGGAAAGTAATGTGAAAATTTACGAATTCAATCGTGTAATACGTGATTTGAATGGTCATCAAAAAGATGATTTTATTCGATTACTTGCAGAAAATTTCATCATCAAAGATAAAAAAAGAGAACTATGGCAACCGAAGCATAAATACGAATTCGGAATGTATCTTGATGGTCGTTTTTATGCTTTGGAATACAAATTCAAAGATCAGGCTAAAAACATTCTTCAAAATTTAGATGCTCAAATTTTATACGATACAGTGTTGCACCCGATATTAGGAATAGGCGATTTACGTAATGACGAGCGAATTGATTATATTCCAGGTAAACAAGCCATATTACATATGAAGGAAATGATTGATGAAGGCGAATTTGAAATTGGTTTTATGCTATATCCTTCTGATATCAGTGAAATTAAATTATTGGCCGACAATAATCTGATTATGCCACCAAAAAGCACCTATATTGAACCTAAATTCAGGAGTGGTCTTTTGGTGTATGAATTGTAGATGAATAATTGAAGATTAACTCCTTTCAATTTATGGTAAAAAACAAAAACTTGTCATATTAACCATTTTCAAACTATTTCTCAAGTAAAAAGGATGCTTTTATAAATAAATTATGGACTTAGACCTACTTTTATATCTTTTATTTGGCTTCACACTTTTTATGTTTGGATATAATAAAGACAAATTAATATTCAATAATTATTTTATTAAGTGCCTTCTAATTTCGATTTTAATGTTAGGCATTGGTATTATATTTGAATATAATAAAAATGGGGATCAGAAAAGCATTGGTTATTTTGGAGCACAAATGCCTCTTCTTTTTCTAATCATAAATAAAACAATAAGAAGTATTTATTTTAAGATTTTTAAAAGAGAACCCGAATATGGAAGAAATCCGAAACATAAAATTGATTATATATTCACTTTAATACTATTTACATCTCTTATAACACTCCCTTTTATAATTGATGAATTAATACAACAAATAATGATTTAACAATGTCAATATTCGAAAACCTTACAAATATAAAGTCCACACTTCCTGAACGCGTTACTTTAGTCGCAGTTTCCAAAACCAAACCGGTTAGCGATTTAATGGAAGCCTACAATGCTGGCCAACGTATTTTCGGAGAAAACAAAATACAAGAGATGACTGAAAAATGGCAACAAATGCCTAAAGATATTGAATGGCATATGATTGGTCATGTTCAAAGCAATAAAATCAAATTCATGATCCCCTATGTGAAACTTATTCATGGAGTGGACAGCTTGAAACTTTTAAAGGAAATTAACCGTCTTGGTACAAAATGGCGAAAAAAAGTAAATTGCCTTTTACAAGTATCGATAGCACAGGAAGAAACTAAATTTGGTTTGGATGAAAGTGAATTAAATGAGATTTTGGACTACTTACAAAACGATGAATCAGCAACCAACGTAAATGTGGTAGGCTTAATGGGAATGGCTAGTTTTACCGATGATCAATCACAAATTAGAAACGAATTTGAATATTTAAAAACAGTATTTGATTCGATTCAAGCTAAAAATCCAAACTTTCAGATACTTTCTATGGGCATGAGCGGTGATTATCCTTTAGCAATTGAATGCGGGAGTACCATGATTCGCGTAGGAAGTAGTATATTTGGAAGCAGATAATTCAAATTCATTACATTATTTACTGTATACTCGACATAGAAACCACTGGAGGTCAATACAATGAAGAAGGTATTACCGAAATAGCCATCTATAAATTTGATGGTCATGAAGTCGTAGACCAATTCATCAGCTTGGTGAACCCAGAAATCCCCATTCAACCGTTTGTTGTCAAACTGACTGGGATTAATAATGCTATGCTTCGAAGTGCTCCAAAGTTTTACGAAGTAGCCAAAAGAATTATTGAAATTACTGAAGATTGCACTATTGTAGCACACAATGCTTCTTTTGATTACCGAATTTTACGTACTGAATTCCGCCGTTTAGGGTTTCATTTTCAAAGACCGACTCTTTGTACAGTCGAATTATCCAAAAAACTAATTCCAGGTCAACCTTCTTATAGTTTAGGCAAATTGGTTCGTGGATTGGGAATTCCAGTGGCCGATAGACATCGTGCTAATGGAGATGCAATGGCTACCGTGAAATTATTCAAGATCCTTTTATCGAAAGATGCTGAAAAGACTATTGTAAAGACGTTCATAAAAACAGAACTCAAGTCGGGCATGTCACCTAAATTACTCGATATTGTTGAATCTTTACCCAGTAAAACGGGAATCTATTACATACATAATGAAAAAGGAGATTTAATCTACATTGGAAAAAGTAAAAACATTAAGAAAAGGGTAAATCAACATTTTACAGGTACTTCACGAAAAAGCAAAAAAATACAACATGAAGTGTATACAGTCACATATGAAGAAACTGGAAGTGAGCTGATTGCGCTTTTAAAAGAAAGTGACGAAATAAAGATCAACAAGCCGATTTACAATCGTTCTCAACGCAAAACGATATTTCCTTGGGCTTTGTATGTTGAAAAAGACACAAAGGGTTATTTGTCTTTACAGGTTTTGAAAGCAGATGGCCGTAAAAAAGAGATCACTTCTTTTGCCACCGTTCAAGAAGGTAAAAATGCACTTTTTAAAATCACTGAAAAATACCAATTGTGCCAAAAAATAAATGGACTTTACGACACTAAAAAAAGTTGTTTTCAGTACGATATTAAACAATGTTTTGGGGCGTGTATAGAAAAAGAAAGCCCAGATGAGTACAATAAAAGAGTCCAGGATTTCATAGAGAATCATCAGTTCAATCATCAAAGTATGGTTATCATTGACAGAGGAAGAAACATCAACGAAAGAAGTGCGGTTTTACTTGAAAATGGTATATACAAAGGCTATTGTTTCTACGACTTAAACTATCAGATCAATAACATCGAAATTTTGAAAAACATCATCATTCCGATGCAAAATAATCGGGATACCCGTAATATCATTCAGAATTATATCAATAAAAGAAGAGTGCTAAAGATTATCAAATTGTAATCCGATAATCCAATCTTCTCTTGAAAAAATGAACTATTTAATCACTATCATAGGTCCTACAGCGATAGGAAAAACAGCATTAAGCATCCGATTGGCTCAACATTTTGGTTGCGATATAATTTCCTGTGACAGCCGCCAGTTTTTTAAAGAAATGACTATAGGCACTGCTGTTCCTTCTCCAGAAGAACTTGATTCTGCACACCATCATTTTATACAAAACATTTCGATTTTCGATTCCTATTCAGTTGGCGATTTCGAAAACGATGCGTTGCAAAAGTTAGATAAATTATTTCAAAAGCAACCGATACAAATCATGGTCGGTGGTTCTGGACTATATGTCGATGCTGTTTTAAAAGGTTTTGATGAATTTCCAGAGATTGATTCTTCAGTCAGAACTTTAATCAATGAAAAATTCGAAATTGAAGGTATTGCCTATCTTCAGTCAGAATTACAAAAATTAGACCCTGACTATTTCAATAAGATTTCAACTCAAAATCCACAAACCCTTCAGAATCCACAGCGTATGAAACGCTTTCTAGAAGTTTGTTTGGGCGCTGGAAAACCTTACTCATCTTTCGTCGGTAAACGAAAAAATTCACGAAATTTCACCCCAATTGTTATTGGTTTACAAGCGGATAGAGAAGAAATGTATGAAAGGATTAACCGTAGGGTTGATATCATGTTAAAGCAAGGGCTTTTGGAAGAAGCCAAAGCAGTTTATCCAAATAAAAAACTTAATGCCTTACAAACTGTTGGTTATCGAGAATTATTTGACTTCTTAGACGGCAATACTACTTTAGAATTTGCTATTGAAGAAATCAAAAAAAACACCCGTCGTTTTGCCAAACGTCAGATGACTTGGTTTAAACGGACTGAAAATACAGAATGGTTCGATTATCAAACAGATATTGATACTATCATCAATCATGTAAGTAGTAAAATCATTTCTTAACTTTACTCAGATGCCTATTTCAAATCATTTCACTTCAGTTTATTCACATGATTGGAAAATCAATTTCACTCAGTGTGCACCAAATGGTTATTTGAAATACGTTGACTTGTGTAATCTACTTCAATTAACTGCTGCCGAACATTCTATTATGGGAGGTCTAAGTTTTAGCGATATGCAAGTACATCATCAAGCTTGGGTTTTAAGCCGTATTCGCATTGAAATAGAATCTTTGCCAAAATGGTTGGACACTGTTACTGTAACGACTTGGATTGAGAGCTTAGATGGCAATAAATCGATACGTAATATTGAAATGTACTTAGATGGAAAAAAAATCGTTGGAGCAACTACTTATTGGGCTGTATTCAATACACATTTAAGAAAGCCAGAGTCATTAGCCTTACCACATGAGCATTTTGAGAAATATCCTGACAGGAAAGCGACTTCAAAATCGTTCTCTAGACTATCTATTCATACTGACATTTCAAAAATTAAGGATCTTAAGGTAGTTTTGTCGGATTTAGACATTGTCAATCATGTAAACAATACAAAATATTTAGAATGGTGTTTGGATTTAATTTCTCCAGAAATCATCTTAAAACATCAGATTACTACTTTTGAAATGAACTTTTTAAGAGAATTAAATTATAATGATCTTGTAGAAATACATTCCAATCAAGTTAGAGATTTCTTCACAATTACCAAACAAAACAAAACTTGTTTTATACTGCAAACTAATAGTTAAAAACTATCAAACTATTACCCTACAAAACACACTTCTTTAAAATTACTGGTATCTAATTAGATAACTCCATCCAGGTTGTCAAATAGTTATTATTTCCCACAACCTTTTAGTTTAAAAACATTTTATAATTAAAAAACCCTATTCATAACTGAATAGGGTTTTATAAAGAAAGGTAGCGGATCGAGCCC
>NZ_JBPZTE010000006.1:809196-1487041 GCF_051908335.1 Flavobacterium sp. MAHUQ-57
AAGAATTTGACGAATCCATAAATAAATAAAAGCGATCGCACAACAGCGGTTTGCTTCAATGGCTTCTTCCGGATTTTACTACGGAAAATTCGCTGCTCAATGGAATGTTTTGTTATATTTGTAATAGTTTGGTGTTGGTGCAACGCCACTGAGAGCAAGCCGCAGAACGTTATAAGCAAGCTTTTAATTCTCAAATGAAAATCACTCTTCAAATAGTCATTGTATTCATGCTGTTTTTTCTCGTATCGTGTCATTCAATGGTTGACTCATATGGGGTTTATTCAGTTTATCAAAAACTTGATGACACGTCAATTAATATTTTGGTTGTTGACACTGAAGAAAATGGTTATTCATATCATTCAAACATCAATCTTGACCTGCAATCACTTTCGAATTATTCTCAATTCATGGTAGACAAAAATAGAGCTTATGGAAAATATGAAACAGACGGTGAATGCAAACTAATACCAATACCAGAAGTTGACATAGAAACATTCCAAGTTCTGAACAACTCGATATATGCAAAGGACAAAAATCACGTGTATGATTGTAGAAATGGAATTATTGAGAATGCAGATGTTAACTCCTTCGTTGTAGATTATAATGGCGTTGGAAGTGACAAAGACAACGAATATTTTTGGGATAAACCAGTTAGAGACACCACAATTAGATAAGACAATTACAAAGACTAACGAAGTAAGCCTGCTTATAACAGCGGTTTTGAGCCATGCCAGCTAACTGTGTTAGATGGTAGTTTTCGTTACCAAGTTATTCCTATCTTAGCTTGACAAATAAACCTAACCAACCCGGCACGGCACAAAGCAGCAAAACGTTACCAGCAATTGACTCGCTGAATGGAGAATTCAATAACTTAATACAGAAAAGATATTTTTTATCTTTGTTGAATTATGGAAAAAAACAAAATTTAAAATATGTTAATACCAATTATTTTCTTTTCAACTTTTTTTATATTAATCTTTTTTATTATAAATTCAACAAATAAAAACAGAGAAAATCAATATAAAATCTTAATTGAAAGTTTAAAAACTGAAACAGAACTTTATGTTGAGCAGACCAAAAGCGCAACAATGACAATGGGGCTAAATAATCGAGATTTTTTATTTAATCGTTGCGATTTATATTTGACTAAAAACGCTATCATAATTTTAGGTTTTA
The DNA here is from genome assembly GCF_051908335.1 of Flavobacterium sp. MAHUQ-57. NCBI lineage: Bacteria > Pseudomonadati > Bacteroidota > Flavobacteriia > Flavobacteriales > Flavobacteriaceae > Flavobacterium > Flavobacterium sp. MAHUQ-57. The sequence continues at coordinate 810,373 of NZ_JBPZTE010000006.1, forward strand.
CTAAAAATAGTTTTCTAAAACAACTCTCTTTACCAATTATTTTAACAACAGAACTTAGCGAATTTTCAAATAGATTTCCATTTGCATATGTAAAAAAAGTAAATAAGATAAGCTTTGAGAATAATATTGTGAAGATTAATTTTGGAGAAAAAGGAATCACTAAAACTGAAGTTGTACTGAAATTTAAATCACTGAACGAAATTGAAAAAACAAAAATTAAAGAATTAGTTGAAAAAAACTGCTGGTAACAGGCGTTTGGCAAGATTCCTAAGGCAGTCGCTGCGCTCGTGTGCGAATTTTGTAGTATATTCACGTTTACATTTCGCAAGCAATTTTATCTTTAACAGAAAATAATCGGTTCCGAACTTCGCAACCTCGCCAAGCGCCGGAACGTTGTGCGAAATTAATCGACAACTACATCTCAAGAAACAATATGGGAATGATTTGCGAATTTTATCGAATTGATGATAAAAACATTACGAAACTAAAAAACTTATCTGAAGATAAACTTTCAGAATTCTTGGTTGAAAACTATTCTTCAGTTTATGGTCAATATCATAAACAAAATGACACAGTTTTTTCGTTAGATAAAGCTTGGGATGTTGCAAGATTTTTACTTAAAACAAATGATTCTACAGCAGATAAAATTTTAGATAACATATTCGGAGAACCATTCGACGAAAACTCTTATGAAATCTATAATTATTTACTTTCCGATAAAGTAAAAAACATCAATCAAATTCTTCTTAAAATCCAGATTGATGATTTATATAAAGAATACGATGAAGAAAAAATGATAAGTCAAAATGTCTATAAAGCTTCTGGATTTCATTGGACATTTATTAAGCAACATATTGAAACAATTAGTGCAGCTTTCAAAAAAGCAGCTGAGCAAAATGATGGATTAATAATCAATATTGGGTAATTTTAACTTCACACAACAGCGGTTTGCAGCAAGTGGGGTTTTAGGGAAAACTCCAACATCTTTTTGTATATTTTGCTTGGTGATAAACCAAACTAAAGGAACAAAATCCCCACCTGCAGCAAGCCGGCGGGACGTTAGCAGATAGCCTATGACAGAGCAAAACGACATAAAAACATTTGACGACCTAAGCGGAAATTACTCGACTTGGATAATTAAATATTGTTCGGCAGCTTTTGACAGTCCATTATTTTTAGTTTGGTATACAGACACTGATAAAAACAGCACCGACAGACTTTTAACATATAAAAGTGGTGAAATTTTTGCTACTAAATCTTTGACAGACTTAAAGACGACAATTTTAACTTCAGTTGGCAATTTAGTTGAATTTGAAAATCTTAGTTCTTGGCTCGATAATTTCGATAATTTAGAGGTTAAAGAAATTTACACTTATGACCTTATCTCAATTGCAAATGAAATTGAGAAAAATAACCTGGACATTTTGACAATTGAAGGCTTCGCAAACTTTGTCAACTTGTATGGCGACTTTATTAATCAAGATGACAGAAACGCCACACTTCAAATCTACGCAGACAATGAATTAATAAAAGAGACTTGGAACTATTATTATGAATACATTTTTTGGCCAAGATTTAACGACAAAGAAAAATTTGAAGCGTGGGACAGACCAAAACTGGAAATCGACACAAAGGAATTGCTGACACAACTAAAAGAAATTGCAAAGACTTTTGACGAGAATATCAGAATAACAGAAAAGGCCATCTGCTAACACGGGTTTTGCGTCAGGCGGGCTGACGTGGAAACTTGGAGTTTTGTGCATCTAATGAACTTTAGTAATAAATTGAAACTTTGTGCTCCGAAACCCGCTCGAACGTAAAGCCTGAGAACGTTACCAGCAATTATGAAAAAACTGTACTTAATATCACTCTTATTTTTATTATCAGTTTCTGCTTTTTCGCAGATTCGTTTATCAGTTCATCTAAAAAGGAGTCAATCTGAAAACGATATTACTTTAATTGTTGATACATTAAAAATATATAAAGACAATCTACTATTTAAAAACATTGGATATCCTGATTCATTTGCTTTATATGAGAATGTTCCAAATGGTGAGTATAAGTTTTACTATAATAATCTTTTTGGAGAAAAAATTGAAAAAACTGTAAAACTTGATGAAGCAAATAACCAACTTGGCGGACAAGAAATTAATTTATATATAGACCAGCTTCAAAACCCTAAGTCAAAAGATCTTTTGGTACTGAACTTAAAAAATAAAGATACACTTACTATTAATCTAAAATTCTCAGGATGCTTTAATAGTGGAGCAGATTCTATAAAGGTTTATAAAAAAAATAGTTATTACTTTCTCAAATATAAAAACCAAAAAAGAAAGTTGAAATCAAGAGATATTGAAGCTTTAGTAAAATATGAAACTGAATTAAGAAGCTTACCTGAAGTTAATTTTGTAAGCACTTCCAACGCATTAAATGAGATCATTGTAAATGAAGAAAAATTTACATATTCCGAACATTCATTTTTCTGGAATGGATATACAATATTAAAAAAGAGCTTGAAATTAAAATAACTGCTGGTAACAGCGGTTTGGCACAATAGCTAAATTTATCTTTAATAGAACTTTCGATTTTCCTCTGGGAAATCTTATCTTAGCGAGAAATAAACGTTTCACGCTGGCGCTAATGTGATAAAGGCAACTTGCCGAAAGTGAAAAACAACATTATGAAACTTAAATTATTACTTATTGGTATTTTTTTCTTGCCAAATTTAATATTGGCACAAACTAATTGTTTTGAAAAATTTCCATTCAATCAATCTGTTTCAATTAAGCTTGTTTCATATTCAAATATGGATTCTACATCACCCGAGTGGAAATGGCAAAGTTGTATTACTATGCCTCAATTAGAAAATGGAAATGTTTTGGATATAGATTTTTCAAAAATGGATAAAATCAAATCTATAAACTTACAACAAGCGGCAAGATTATATAAAATTGCCAATAAAGATATGGACTGTCCAAAATATGATAGTCCAACCAATTGTAATGATGTGAAAAGAGGTTATGGGATATTATTCATAAATGAATTAAATGAAATATTTGCAGTAATAGATTTTTGCTTTGAATGCAATTATTGGTCACGTTATCCTGGAGATACTTTTGAACCAATATGTCCAAAAAAATTAAAATTATTGTCAATTTTTTTTCGTGAAAATGGTTTTGAATAATGAGTTGCCTTCTATTATAGAGCGACAGAATACTGAGAGAAATCAAAATAAAAAATATGAATGAGGAATTAGAAAATCAATTTTATTTTCTTCGCAATTTTGTAGTTGAAGGCTTTGAAAATTACAAAATAGACAAAATACTAATTTGTGAAAATTTAAAAACTAAATCTGTAATATTTGTTTATCTGAAAATTTATGAAAAGAATTGGCAAAAATATTTTCTTGATGCTGGAGCTGGATTTTGGGAAGATACCGAAACAAAAAATTATTTAGATTTAGGAGATATTGAAGATGATGAAAACTTTATATTTAAGGATTATTCAAACAAGTTTGATATAAAAGATAAGGAAATATCTAAAATTTATTGCGAACAAAATGAGGAAAATTGTCAAATAGTAATTGAGCTAAAAAATAGCGGACAGATAATTTTGAGATGTGGAAACTCAAAAGTATTTGATAGTGAATGTGAAATAGTGTTTGAATAAAAAAAATAGCACAAAACAGCGGTTTGCCACAATTGCTACTACTCTATTTCGGCTGAAAATCCGCTGGATTTTCAACTCGCCGTTTTCATAAGTACTTTTCTTTGTAAATTAGCCGCTTCTTCGCCAAGCGGCGGAACGTAAGCAGCAATTATAAACACCAATAATGAAATCACTATTTTTCCTTCTATTTTTACTTTTTGGTTTTACAAGTTGTAAAAAAAATACTGAAAGAGTATTTCTTTTTAATCCAAAAACCACAAAAAAATATTCAATTAATTTAGAATCAAATCGGTTTAAATTAAACAACCAAGCTACCTGTAATTTTAAAAAAATAAGTGATAAAGTCGAAATGACTTTAAAAGTTACAGATATTGAATATAAAAGTGATTTAAATCCTGAAGAGAATAATAGTAATTCCCAAGATCTAACTGATAACACTTTTACAACTTTATTTGATAAATATGGAAACGTAGCTACTAATGATCATACTACTCAACCAAGAAGGTTAATTAATCCGGAATTACTAGTTATACAATTTCCAAAAAATAAAATGAAGGTAGGTAATATTTGGTATAACAAAAAATCAGCTTTACCTGATTTGATTTTTAAAGTTATCAATGTTAGATATGAATGTACTAAAATAAGTAGTGAAGGCTGTACAGTAAATGTTGAAATGGTTTTTAAAAATAAAGTTGAAAATGACGATATTATAAATTCAATGACTAAAGTTTATAAGGGCACTTACTTTGTTAAAAATGATGGCGTAGTAAAAAATGCTACGCTCCAGATTTCAGGGTTTTCAGGATTTTCAACTATTTCCGGAACTTTAAAAATTCGAGAGATTGAATAACTTCTACTGGAAGCGGTTTCACGAAATGGTGAGAATATTGGCAAATTCATATTTATATTTCGCTTTTAAATTCTAACTTAGTGGAAAATAAATCGTCCCGTACTTCGCCACTTCATGAAGCTGGCGGGACATTACCGGCAATTTAAGAATGACCCTTAATGACAAAAACATCTTTCCTAATCATCATACTTTTCTTGACTATTCAAACTTTTGCACAGGAAACCTTTTCTGTCGACGCCATAATGAAAGAACAGAAGGTAAAAACCAGGACTCAATTTGAATGCGACCAGAAAGGGAAGAACTGCGAAGTTATATATCAGGACCATTTTGATAATAAAGGAAGACTAACAAGAAACATTCAATTTAGTGGTGGTAAACCATTTATGACATCTTTTTACCACTACAACAAATTTAATAAAGCTGATATTTTTTATATCCAATTTTCGGGTGAGAAAAGATATATAAGCCAAATTTTTAAATTCGACAATAATGGGAATATTACTGAGTATCAAAGTTGTTTTGAAAACTCAGACTGTTCGACAAGTGAAAAATATTTTTATAACAGCAACAATAAACTTATTAAAAAGATTGAGTTTATTGACGGAAAGCCAAACACCAAATACGAATATTTCTACGACAAGAAGGGGAATAACATAAAAGAGACCACTCAATATCCTGCTAATCATGATGAATTAAAAGAGCTTAATTACTTTGATAAAAATAATAGGATAATTAAGTCCATTAGTTATCAGAATGGGAAACCATTTGATAGCACCATTTATTCGTATGACACAAATGGCAATCTTACATTTCTTAACTGGAAAGCAGGTTATAAAAGTTTTTATTCCTACGATAGAGACGGTAATAAAGTTAAATATCTTTCTTTTTCACAAAATAACCAAAAAATCGACCATAGGGTAATGACTTACAAAAACAAATTGGAGCAAACTAGAATTCATTATATAGGAAAATCAATAGAGAGATTCTTTAAATTTAATTATCAATTTTATTAATTAAAACTGCCGCTTACAGCGGTTTGGCGAGATTCCTTCGGCAGTCGCTGCGATCGTGTGCGGTTTTTTTGGTAAATTCACGTTTGCATTTTGCAAGAAATTTTATCTTTACAGACCTGAGGCTGAAAGCCGAAAAGATGAAATAAAATAATCGGTTCCGAATTTATCAACCTATCCAAGCGCCAAGACGTTAACACATATATTAAGAAACCACAAAACAGTAACAGTAACTTAAAATACAATGAGAAAAAGACTTTTAATTGCATTTTTTGCTTTGGTATCGATTAGCTCATTTTCCCAAACATTAACTTTAGAAGAATTCCAAAAACAAGCTGGATTATCAGGCCTACAATTTGAAATGCCAATTGGATACAAAATCAAAGAAGTTAAACAAAATAGAGATTTACGGTATTCGTTTGCCATTATCAACTCAGACGCTACAATGGAAGTTAGATACTCCTTATTTCCAATAAAAGAAATGCTAATCGCTTATGAAAAATCGAAAAGCAATACGAACGAAATAATGATAAACCCAAATAATCTTCATGTCGGAATCATGAATTCAAACGGACTTAATATGACTGGTGGGAAAATGGTAGAAATTGGCGATTTTCCAACTCAAGCAGTTAAAAAAGAATTTAATGCCGATTATGGTGGAAGTGGTTTTTTTGAATTCAATTGTGAATTTGGAAAAGGATATAAATACGGACAATTTGTTTGTTTGCATAAAGAAAATATAGCAGATGTAATTATAACTTTTATGAGTAATGACAGAAACACACATTCCGATTTAATGGATATTCCGTTTCATGCTTTAAAATTTAAATAAATGCAGCCACTAACAATGAACTGTTCGTAAAAACAACTAAAATTTAATTATTTATTTGCAGTTTAGTTCTATCCTTTTCATTGTAGGACACCTCAGTTTTGCAATAGCAAAAGCCTTTTGCAATTCTTGCTCGATTCCGCTGGAAAATCTATCTTAGCAGTAACAAATCAATCACGAAATCTGCCACTTCAAGAAGTTGGCGGTAGGTTAACAGATATTTAAAACCCACTTATGAGAACAATTCTAATTTTATTATTCTTGATTATAACAAATCAAGTTTCAAGTCAAAAAAAATTATTCGAAAATTTAAAAGTTGATGGAACAACAAAAATAATTGGAAGATACCCTCAATATGATAAAAACAAAACTTACGAAAAATATAACTTTATTATTGAAGACTCAACTCAAATTATTGAATTTGCTAAAACAATAAAATTAGGAAAAGAAGTCGAAAATTCAACTGAAGACCCGTCTTTTAGATTGACCATTGTGAAAAATTTTGAAGAAATAGGAACATGGACAATTAATCCTACTCTAAAAAGCGTAATGACTCACGATGGTAACACCTATGAATTTGACTTAAATCAAATCACAAAATTGAATGAAACCTTTCCATTCAAATATTATTTTGATATAAAAGTTTTCAATAAAAAAAGTGAATATGAAGCTTATTTAAGTGAACAAAAAAGTAACCCTAGTTTTCTTTTTGATTATGGACCACAGTTCAAATATGAAGGAAGTTTTGAGATTGAGTTCAAAAAAAGTTCGCTATTTCCACACCCAAAAGCAATTAGTGAGTTTTTAACAAAATACATTAAAAAAATAGTAGCCGAAGACGAATATAGCATTGTATATATCTTGAATGACAAAAACATGAAAAAAACAGACCAATACACAATGACTATTTCAGGCTCTGAAAAGCTTTTTAATGAGCTTAAAATTGAAAAATTAAGAAACGAAAATTGGCAACCAAGTGTAGAAGAAGCATATTTCTTTTACAAAAAATAAACTTCTGCTAACAGCGGTTCAAAGCAATGGCGGGAATATTGGTCGTCATTATCCCTAAAATCGTGAAATATCAACTTTTGAAAATGGAAAGCGAAAAAAAGTTCAAAACAAAAACAGGGTTTTGTCATATTCTACCTGACAAAATTATTTTAACAAGAGATGGAATAATTGGAAATATTGCAAAAATTACGGTTGGAAATAAAATTTCAAGAATACTAATCATTTATTCTGGCTTTGCCATTTTCTTACTTTATTTTGCTTTTACAGCATATCAAGAAAATAAAGTTGTTACCGCATTATTTAATCTTTTTTTTGCTAGTTATTTATTATTTAGAGTTAAACAAAGTAGCAACTATTCCGCTATTTCAACCATTGAAAGAAATAAAATAAAAGATGTGAAATTCATAGATGCAAAATATGGTACTACGCGTTCAAGGTTTGAAGTTCTTTTTGAAGATGAAAATGGAAAAATTAAAACTCGATTAATTTTACTACCTGGTTCATTAAATGATGGAGAAAATGAAACAAAAAAAGCACTTGAAATTATGAAAACTGAAAAAATATATACTTATAAAATTAACGTCGCAAACAGCGGTTTGCCGCAATAGCTACTACTCTACTCCGGCTGAAAATCAGCTAGATTTTCAACCCGCAGTTTTCATAAGAATATTTTTAATAAATCAGTTGCTACTGTGCCAAGCGCCGGAACGTTAGCAGTAATGCTAAAAAAAACGAAATGGAAGAGAAAATATCAAAAATTAAATATCATTACGAAAATAAAAAGTATTGTAAAATATTTCGAAAGTTTGCAAAAAATTCACGTGGTGAAACAAGCGGATTTATAGTTGACTATTCCGCAAAATTTTATAATTATTCAAGAAACAGATGAATTCGAAATTTTAGGTTATTTTGTGTTTCCAAAATCAACAATTGAAGAAATTAGATATAATACTTTTGACAAGTATTATGAAAAAATACTGAAAGGAGAAAAACTTACTGAAAAAGTTGGTTTGAAACACAAAATAGAACTTAAAAACTGGCAAACTATTTTTGAATCGATTAAAAATTGTGGATTAAACGTAATAATTGAAAATGAAAATCCTGATGATGAAACTTTTGACATTGGACCAATTACTAGGATAACCGCAAAATCCGTTTTTATAAATTATTTTGATGCAAAAGGTTTTTTAGACGATGAAGAAACTGAAATACATTGGGATAAAATTACTTTGGTCAAATTTGATGATCGATATGTAAATATTTTCAGTAAATATTTAAGAAAGAGAAAACAGAAATAATAAAAACCTTAACCAGCAAACAGGCATTTGGCAAGATTCCGTCGGAAGTCGCTGCGCTCGTGTGCGAATTTTTGATAAATTCACATTTATATTTCACAAGAAATTTTATCTTGGTGGAAAACATATCATCAAGAAATTCGCCACTTCTTGAAGCCACAGGACGTTAACTGCAAGCGTCAAAATTGCGAAAAAACTATGCGAAATATAAAACGAAAAAAAATTAAATTGTACATTCTCCCAACTTTAGTACTACTTACTTTAGTAATTATTTCCGCTTTGATACTATTTCCAAGTTTTCAGAAAAATAAAATAAAAAATGTAAAATTTAACTTTGTAAACAATTCAAGTAGTTTCAAAAAAATTTCCTGTCAAATAAAACTTAACGATTCTGTTTTTATAAAATCTCTTGATTTATCAAAAACTAAAGATTCATTAATTGAATTGAAAAATGGTTTCTATAAAATAGAAGTATCAACAATCAATGACGACTTTAAAGTAATTGATAGTTTCAAAATCAAAGAATCAGAAAAAAAATATATTTATATAAGTTTTTCATATTCTCCAAGTTATAATGAATATTTACCCATTTATAAAAAAAGATACTTTGAACGATGCATAAAAAAGCGTAAATATTCCGAAATTGAGAAAGCAGAAATAAGGCAACAAATTGACACAAAATTTACGATAGCGAATTTGAAATTAATTGGTTATACTCCAAGAAAGGAATCATTTGAAATTAAAGTTCTTGATTATCAATATATGAAAGATTAAGAGCCAGCAGTTAACAGTAGTTTGGCAAAATGGAAGGTTCAGTGCTAAACTGAACATTCGTTTTCTAATAAGGTATAGTGTTAAATTGAAAGTAGTGCTTCGAAATCCGCTACTTTGGCAAGCGGCAAAACGTTATAAGCAACGAAATGTCAAAAAACGAATATAGAAGATTTAATAACAGTAAAATAATGGAAAAATTTAGAGAACTATTAATTCAATATAAATTTGAAAAAAGATTAAATAAAACATCGACAGAAATTCAGCAAATTGAAAACATCATAAATTTTAATTTGCCAATGGAATATAAATACTTTCTTGAAAACTACTTGGAATTTGAAAATTTTATCGGACCAGAATATGTAATATTATGGGATATAGATAAACTTATCGAATACAATACTGATTATACAATTTTCGAAAATCTGCCAAATACTTTAGCAATAGGTTCAAATGGAGCTAGTGAATTCTTAGCAATTGAATTTATAAATGAAAATAATTACAGAATTGTAATTTCTCCAACAATAGATGTGAATAAAGAATATCATATTGAAGTTGGAAAATCATTTAGTGATTTTATTGATCGTTTGGACAATGATATAGAATGGTTTAGTAAATAAAATGTAAATTTTAATAAAATAATGGCTGCTTATAACAGCAGGTTTAAGAATTAGGGGTAGCTGTTTTTGGCCTGTTGCCAATTTTGCTTCGTCTGTTGCCTATCACTCGAGTTCGCTAGAAAATCTTATATTAGCAGGAAATAAATCGTTCAACGCAGTCGCTACTGCGCCTAGCCCTCGGGAAGTTATAGGCAATTTTATAACCATCGTTTACAAATGAAATTTAATCTTTTATACAACATTCTTTTTTTGATATCTTTTTTTCAAGTTTTTTGTCAATCTGGAGAAATTGGCGGAAAACTTTTGATTGCAACCGAAAAAGAACGCAATTCTTTACCAAGCAAAGTATATGCGATTTTAGAGCATGAAAACATTAAAGATAGTATTCAAATAGATGAAAACTTCAATTTTAAATTTGAAAATTTACGCAGTGGAAAGTATTATGTAAGTTTTTCTGTTCGCAATTATCCTATAAATTGCTCATACATTTTTAATCTAAAAGAAGACGAAAAGATAAATCAAAGCATTGAATTAAAACCAATCTGTATATTTCAAAATTCAAAAGAGAAAACAAATTGCCCTGTATGCAATAAAGATGATAAGGTAATTCCAATTACATACGGACTAAGAATATCTATAGTTTCAAAAGAGGATAAAGAAAATTCAAAAACTAAAAATAAAGTTTATGAGGGTGGATGCGTAGTTTCAGATTGCCAACCAAATTGGTATTGTGAAAGAGATGAATCTAAATTCTGAAATATAAAAACTACCCAAAACAGTTGTTTGGCAATATGTGGGTTTTAGGCTTAATTTAAAATTGGTTTAGTACTTGCAAAATCAGTTTTAATAGATCGTTTAGGCTTTCTTAATCCACTACATCACTAAGCTGAAAGACACTGTAATTTAATTAAACGAGACCTATAGATAAATGTTAGATTCTGGAAGTGTAATGGAAATAGTGCAATTGATTATTGGTATAATCGTTATTGTGTCTGTAAAATTTATAGTAATTAAAGCAATCTATAATAGAATCCGAATATCCAATTTAACTGGAGAAGAATTGAGGTTCGATTCTATTCGACCACTCTATACTAAATTGAAACTTGGAGAAAATCCCAAAACTGCAATAATAGATAAATATGCAAAAAGTTTAAAAAGTAGAACTTTAACTTATGATGCACTCAACAAATTCAATAAAATAGAATTGTTTCCGAAAGAATTATTGACAATAGAAAAGCTTTCTGAAAGTTACCTGGCCAATTGGTTAAACATGAATGATGATTTTGATTGTTTTCCAGATGAAATCAATTATGAAAATACAATCGAAATAAAAAATAAAATAACCGTTTTAGTTTTTAAATTTAAAGTTTACGAACCTCACTCATTTGCTGAAAAAGGTTGGCTAAAAGGTTATGTAGGTTATAGGCCAACAGAAATGAATTCATTTAAAACTCCGGACGTTGTAATTAGTAACTTCAGAAATGAAATTTTAACGGATAGTGATTTCGAAAAAATACTTTAACCACAAAAACTTTACATAACCGTTATTTGGCTAAATTGGGTTTTGATTTAATGGAAAGTTGGTTTTGTCTTTGTACGCTTGATCTTAAATTGATACTTTTGAAAAAAAATCTTCACTAAAAGAAAACTGACTGTACGTTAGGAGATACTTTTACAGAATCCATATAAAAATGAATCTAAAAACTTTAATTTCACTAAAATTTATAGCGACAATTATTATCATTCCCAGTTTAATGTTTATAACTGGAAATATAAAAAGTGCCTACAGAACACTAGAAAGGCAAAATGAAATATTACTCGAGCAGAAAAAGTATTACGAATTAATTATAAAACTTGAACCAAAAGATGCTGAGGGCAGAAAAAACCTTAATGACATTTTGACTATTTCTAATAGACAATTGGAAAAAGAAATGAAAGAATTACCTATAAGCTTTAATTTGAGTCTTTGGATTCTAATAATTGCACTAATAATTACTGCCAATGTTTTCGGTTATTTTAATCCGAAAATTGAAAAGTTGAAAAATCAAGAAAGCGAAGAGAAAAAAAAACAACTTTTATAGTTAAACGCTAAATAACGGCGGTTATAAACAAGTGAGATTAAATGTGTAAAAGAAGGTATTTGTGTTTTCACTTCTTCCCGATTTTTCAATAGTTGCTCTCAATCTTTTCAATGTATTTATAAGCATCAGTTACCAAAATCCACGACAACTCAAAGCAGATGGACATTAGCAGACATTTTAAGATAACTCATTCGATGAAAAGAAAAGTACTATTTTTATATGTTTTTATTTCTCTAAGTCATTTTGGTTGCAAAACAAATACATATCCAATTTCAGAAAAGACCAAATTGAAAAACTCAAATCCAATTGTGAATATTCAAACAGGATATGAAATTCGAGAAATGTACTCGAATAGCATCAAATATCAGTATGAATTAAATAGAAAGTCAGATACCGTTTCCCTCAGAACTTACGATAAGAAATTTACCACAAAAGAAGGTTATAGGGTTGGTACAAAATGGAAAGATGTTGCCAAAAAATTAACCGATTCTGTATACAAACTTTCAGGATTTGGTTATTATATAGAATTGGAATCTGGCTACAATCTCCTATTCTGTGTTGGGACTACCTGCACAGATAATTTTCCAAATGAAAATACCGAAGTTGTATGCATTGAAAAAAGAATACAAGTAGAAATGAAAACTAAAAGTTTACTTTTTAAAAAGTAAAAAGAAACGGCTGTTAAACGCAGCTTTATTTAATTCAAATTTGTCTAGAAATTGAAATAACAAATTCATATAGAAGTTATATCTTAACCGAAAATAATCAGTTCCGTATTTATCAACCTACCCATGCACCACAACGTTGTGTGCAATTTAAACACAACATCAATTATAAACGAAATTTAACTATGAAAAAATTAAGTTTGCTTTTACTTTTTTTCTCATTTAATGTATTCTCTCAACAAAACGAAGCTTACAAGAAATACAGTAATCAATTAAAAGCTGAAAATAAAATTGACAGTGAAGATAAATCCGTATTTGATCTATTAGATGAGTTTTATAATCAAGTTTTACAATCAGAAACTGGAGAATTAAGTTCAGAGATCCCTAAAAAAATTGAGCAACTTTATCAAGGCAAAAAGACAAAAAATCGCCATTTATTATTACTGTTTTTAGCATATCAAGATCACATTACCAAAACTGCAGCTGTTGGGAAAAAGCCGAACTCAAATTTCCAAGTTGCTTTAATGAATGATTTGGAAAGTGAATTTCAATCAATATTTAATAAAATACCCGCAATAATTTACATCTATAAAGCCGAAGCTTATTTTTCAAATGGACAACAATCAGAATCGCTTAAGACTATAGAAAGTGGATTAACGGTTTACCCTGATTCGGTACCTCTTAAAGTGTATAAATATTTAGACACAAAGAATGAAGATCTAAAAAAGGATTTACTACTAAATCACTCAAAACACTGGATGGTAAAACAATTTGAAATCCAATAAATTGTATACAACAGCAGTTTCAAATAATGATTTGCTGTAGTAGTCATTATTATTAGGGGCACGAAAAAACAGTATATTTATCAATAAAAATCGCTAGATCGCCATTTATAAAAGCAGCCGGGAGTTTGGCAGACAGTTCTAAGCGACAGAAAAACCAAAGAAAATTTAATTTAAATGAAACTATTTGACCAATTATCACAATTCAATACAACCAAGCGTAAATGGCTTTCGGTAGCAATTACAGTTTGTATTGCTGGAATTTTATCACTTTGGGGTATTTATGGAATTGGAGAATACGGAATCGCATTATTTATACTAACTCCATTTTTAATTGGATTCTGTTCAACATTGCTTTTTGGATATAAAAATAAAATAACAAAACGACAAGCAATTTGGATTGGTTATACCACTCTTGCAATTTGTACTTTGGCTTTACTCGTTTTTGCAATTGAAGGCTTAATTTGCATTGTAATGGGTGCACCAATTGGAATTTTGTTAACCTGGATTGGAAGCTTAATTGGATATCGTTTACTAAAAAAATCAATCAATTCAACTCCATCAGTTTTATTAATTCTTATTGGAATTATTCCTCTGACTTCATTTATCGAAAATAAAATCGAACCTGAACTGACCTCTGTAACGACTTCGGTTATTATAAATGCGAAACCAATGGAAGTTTGGAAAAACGTAATCGAATTTCCAGAATTAGATGCTCCAACCGAATTTATATTTAAAACTGGAATTGCATATCCAATTAATGCCAAAATTATTGGAAGCGGAGTTGGCTCTGTAAGACATTGCAATTTTACAACGGGTAGCTTCGTTGAACCTGTAACAGTCTGGAATGAAGGTAAATTATTAAAGTTTGATGTTCTTGAACAACCTGCACCAATGAAAGAATTAAGTTTTTGGGATATAGATGCTCCTCATTTACACGATTACTTTGTTTCAAAAAAAGGGCAATTTAAATTGACTGAACTTGAAAACGGAAAAACATTACTTGAAGGAACAACTTGGTATTATCACAATATAAAACCTGCTTTTTATTGGCAAGAATGGAGCAATCTAATAATTCATAAAATTCACAACAGGGTTTTAAAACACATTAAAAAGAATTCTGAAAAATCGGAATAGAAAAATTACCCACAAATCTTGGTGACTATTCTGGAACTTAGCTGAATTATCAATTTCAATTCGTGTTATTGTTACTTAGAATATTAAGTATTTACGATCTTCCACCCCTCTCAAAGTTGAAATGATATCTAGCCTATTACCCTAAAACGAAATCAATGAAGTATTTTTTTTTTTTATTTTTTCATCTTCGTTATTTTCTCAAATAAACAACGAAAAGAAACCGTCAGAATTCAGAAATATAAAAACTAATTTCACAAAAGAATATATTGAAAATTATAGTGATGAATTCGGTGGAAACCCTTGGAGTAAACCATTTGAAGGCTGTAGTTGGTACTGCGGTGGAAAAATTGATACAATTTACTCAAGTTCAAAATGTCTAAATGTTGACAAAGAAAAAAAAACTTCACTAAATGTTCACGATTCTGATTATGGAACCTCTTGGATAAGTGAAAATGAAGATACTTTAAAAGTAATCGAATTTATTTTCAATAATGCTAGTGCAAAGTTTACCGAAATTGTGTTTTTTAACGGGAATGTTAAAAATGATGCTCTTTGGAACGAATATTCGAGAGTCAAAAAAATTAAAATGTATCTTAATGGAAAAGAATTTAAAACTTTAAAACTCGAAGACACTAAAGACGAACAGGTTTTTAATTTTCAACCTATTGGTGCAAAATCAAAATCTAAAAATGAACAATGGAGCGTCAAATTTGAACTAATTGAAGTATACCAAGGAAAAAAACAAAATGTAGCTATCTCTGAAATTTATTTCGAAGGAGATGGACATCCCAACGAATAAAATAATACCGTTACAGCCGTTTGGCAATACTGTTAACACTGTTTGAGCCGGTTTCAGATTTTCGCTTGAAAACCTGTTTCAGTAAGAAATAATCGTTCCGAACTGTCGATACTAAGATAAGCTGTCGCACGTTAGTAGTAAAACACGAATATAAATGGAGAAAAATACAGCAATCCAATTAAAAACGCTTTATATATTGATAAACAAGATTTAGAACTGATTTAAGTACTATTTGAACTGATTGATTATTTGCTAGAAATCAATAAATCACTCTCCTATTCACTGTTGAAAAACATTATAGTAACAAAGAAATCCGCTATTCACATAGTTGGCAAAACCTTATCTGCGAGGGTACTCAGATGCAATTTAAAAAAATGAAAAACTTAATTTTTATCGTATTGGTTACAACTTTACTAACAAGTTGCTCAAGGAAATTAACTGAAGAAAAAAAGGTTTATCTACAGAGAAAGTTAGAAGAAATGAGAAAGACCGACCAAATCGCTGCAAATCATTGGGAAAAAGAATGGGCAAAATACAAAGACAGTGTTTTTACAACCCACAAAGTACAACTTGAAAAAATGTTCAAAGAGTATGGCTTCCTTGGTTTTGACAAAGTCGGTAAAGAGAGTTCCAATAATTTTTGGCTAATTGTACAACATTGCGACAAATTCCCTGATTTTCAAAAGAAAATACTAAAAGCGATGGACAAAGAAGTTAAAAAGAAAAATGCCAATCCCAACAATTACGCTTATTTATTCGATAGAGTTGAAACTAACGCAGGTAGAAAGCAATTATTTGGAACACAGCTTGACTATGCCGTTGAAACAACTGGAAGAGCTTTTCCAAAATTTGGATTAATTGATTCAGTAAACGTTGATAAGATTAGAAAAGAATACAATCTTGAACCATTAAAAGATTATCTAAATGAAGTGACAACTCTTCATTATGAAATGAATAAAGAGCATTATCAAAAAAAAGGGATAACAAAACCCGACTTATATTGACAAAAACATCAGACAAGATCGGTTTTATAAATTGGCGATAGTTCATCAGGCTATTGTTCATTTTTCGCTGGAAATCTTATTTAGCATAACAAAATAGAAATCAATAAATAACTATACATGAAAAAAATAATAATTTTAATTTTAACTGTTTTCACACTAAACGTTTATTCACAAGAAATAAATACAGAAGATTGGATAACCGATTTAAACTTTTTGAAATCAGAGTTATCAAAAAAACATAAAAATTTGTTTTCTAAACTATCAAAAGATGAATTTGATAGTGGTATTGATAAAATAATTAAACAACTTGATAAAGATACTGACATACAAACTTCAATAAAGCTTCATCAATTAATTGCAAAAATCGGGGATTCCCATACCAGTTTAAGCACCTCTCACATTACACAAAAAAGAAAAATAATTCCAATTGATTTTATGTGGCTTAAAGAAGGACTTTTCATATCTGGAAGCACAAAAGATAACTATGAGTTATTAGACAAAAAACTACTTGCAATCAATGGATTCAAGATTAACACTATTATCGATAGTCTGAATACACTAAGCGTTGTAGAAAACAATGCCTTAATCAAAACCACTTCTTCTCGCTTATTGGATAGTAATGTATTGCTAAAACATTTTGGTTTTTCTAAGCCAAATGATAGTATTTATAATTTAGAACTTTCCGATATCAATGGAACTATTTCTCAACATAAAATTATTCAAATAAATAGCGATATGAATAATCGCAAAAATATGGCTTATATGAAAGTAAATGCCGAAACGCCGTTCTATAGAAATGGTAGTGGTAATAACTTCAAAGAACAGTATTTTGCCAAAGAAAAAATTTATTACATTCAATATAATAAATGCGTTAGCAGAGAAAGTATCGAAAAATATGGAGATAAAGAAACGGCATATAAATATCCCTCTTTTAAAGAATTTGAAGAAAAAGTTTTAAAAACACTTGAAAACTCAGAAATAGACAAATTAATTTTTGATATGAGATTTAATGGTGGTGGAAGTTCGTATTTAGCAGAAAGCTTAATTGATAAGATTGCAGCGAATAAAAAAATAAACAAAAAAGGTAAATTATTTGTTGTAGTAGGTAATAATACATTTTCTTCTGCCATTTTTAACACAATATACTTTAAGAAAAAAACACAAGCAATCATCATTGGGGAGGAAACAGGTGGCAAACCTAATCATTTTGGATATGTAAAATCATTTAGCTTACCTTATTCAGAAATTAAGGTTAGATATTCTTCTGAATTTTGGAAACTTACTGAAGATAATGATGCCTCCATTGTTCCTGATATTACAATTGAAACTAGTTATAATGATTTCAAGAATGGAATAGACCCAGTTTTTGAATATGTAAAGAAGAATTAATAAAACAACTATTCATAAGGTGTTGTATAAAACACTATAGATCAATAAAGAACATTTCACTTTTGTTCTTAAAAATCTTATCTTAGTAAGAAAATAAGAGTTCCTCGCAGCCACAACTAGTAAAAGCTGCGGGGTTTTATATCTCATACTGCCACATCATCATTACAATACTATGGATACAACCATCATCCTTCAAAATATTTCCAAACACATTACGCTAACGGATGAGGAGCAATCCTATTTTATCTCCCTGTTAAAAGAGAAGAAATATAAAAATAAACAACACATCACTAAAGAAGGAGACGTTTGTAAACATATCAGTTTTATCAACAAAGGCTGTTGTAGAATATATAATATTGATAAAAACGGATTTGAACATATCCTGAGTTTTGCCTCTGAGGATTATTGGATTGGGGATTTATATAGTATTATTACCCAAAAACCCGGAATGCTTTTTATTCAAGCCATGGAAGAAATGGAAATAATCCAAATTACAAAAAGTGATTTAGATAGTTTATTCCTTAAAATACCCAAGTTTGAAAGAATGTTTCGCATTTTAACTGAAAACGCTTATGTAGTAACGCAAAACAGAGTGATGGAAGGACTGGGCCTATCCGCAAATGAACGTTTTGCCATTTTTAATAAAAAGTATGCTTCTATAAAAGACAAATTACCTCAAAAACAAATTGCCCTTTATCTTGGAGTTACCCCAGAATTTTTCAGCCGAATGAAAAAAAAGCAGAAGTCTTAACCTAGGTCATTGGTTAACGGTTTTGTAAGTGACTAACTTTGTGTTACAACAATCTTAAACTTATAAAACATGAAGGCAATATCTAAAGCATTAGCAGGCTTACTCCTTACAAGCGGTTTGGCGTTTGCCAGTACACCTCAATCAGTTACCGTACTAAAATTTGGCGATGATAACACTTTATTTGTTGGCGACAGCAAATCGGCTACACTTTATGCCTATACAGTGCCAGTTAGCACTAACGCTGAAGCGCAAAAGGCTTATAACATCCATGATTTAAGCTCTAAAATTGCCGCTTTTGCAAAAGTCGGCATACTGGATATTTTAGTTCGAGACATGGCCTTACATCCTACCTCAAAAGAAGCCTATATTGCTTTTGATACTAAAACCAAAACGGGTTATGTTTCACAAATTATAATAGTGAATCAATCAGGAAAAGTCAGAAAATTTGATTTAAAAGCAACCCAACATACAGAAATCACTATCGCTAATGCTCCCACCAAGGAATTGAAAATTTGGGACAAAACTACTTTGCGATCCATGACTTTTACCGATATCGATTTCTACAAAGGAAAAGTATATGTTAGTGGTATGAGCAATGCCGAATTTTCTTCTGTTTTAAGAGTAATTGACTATCCGTTTACTGATAAAGTGACTTCTTCCTCTGTTGAGATTTTTCATGCCGTTCACGGACAAAACGAAACCAGAGCACCTATTCAAACGATGCAGTGTATCACTTTGGGCAATGAAGACTATATTTTGGCCGCATATACTTGTACGCCTTTGGTGTTAATTCCCGTAAAAGAAATTAAAGACGGCGCACATATTGTGGGAAAAACGATTGCCGAATTGGGCTACGGAAATACCCCTGTTGATATTATCAAATTCCAATCAGAAGGTTTTGATAAAAAACCATATGATGGTATCATTCTGGCCAATAGAAATCGTACAGCGCAATTTATAAACCCAAACGACATAGCCAAAAGCGCTAGTGAAAATGGTATTGGCTATATAGGAATGGCAGAACATACAGGCACGCCTATCAATAATTTGCCCATGACCGGTTTGATGCAAATGGACGATCAAGATGGTTATCATATCCTAACCATGAGAAGAAATGATGAAACAGGAAGTTTAGAATTGATATCCTTCTTAAAAAACCTCTATTTACGATTGGATGAATTTGTATCGGAATATGACCTTCCCGGCTATGAATACCAAGGACAACAACTCCAAATGAAAGGCTATCAAAATATGATGATTCAAGATTTGGGGAAAACGGAATTCCTGAAAAAATAAATAAAACAAAGCATGTGCAGTTGCCATTTATGATTTGTGCAACTGCATCGCTTTCAACTGATGTAATACAGTAAAAAATTCAAGAACAGCGCAAGAAATACAAACAACTAACAATAAATTGAAATCAGTAATGTTACAGCTATACTATTTACTTTTCTTATTGTTTTCAGCGATTGCTGGATGGAGCCAAAACACGAAGCCTAAAGTGGTTATGGTCTATCCAACTACCGATTCTATTCCTGTAAACATTCTTCGGTTTTATATACAGTTTTCTGTCCCCATGCAGGAAATGAATATCTTAAATCATATTCAATTAACCAATGAAGAAGGCAAAAACATTACGGGTGTGTTCTTTGAAAATCAGTATGAATTGTGGAATGAAGACCGAAATGTAGTTACTTTACTTATAGATCCAGGAAGAGTAAAACTGGGGCTTTTGGCCAATAATACAATGGGGAGGGCTTTTGACGAAGGGAAAAAATATACCTTAACGATAGATAGCTTATTATTGGATTTTAAAGACCAAGCATTAAACAAGAGCTTTACAAAAACCTTTGTAGCGGTAAAAGAAGATAGGCTTGCCCCCGACACCAAAAATTGGAGCATACACTCACCACAAGCCAATACCAAAGAGGCTATACTAATTAATTTTAAAGACAAAATAGACCCTATCTCTGCACAAACATTCATCAAAGTTTTTAAAGACGGAAATGAAATTAAGGGTAGCATTTCATTGCTAAACGAAGAACAAAAATGGGTTTTCCATCCGTATAAAAACTGGAAAAAAGGGAATTATTCTATCGTCGTACATCCCCGCTTGGAAGATATTTCTGCGAATTCCTTACAACAAATATTCGATCACAATCCATCGGATTTCAAGCAAAACAACAAGGATCCTATAACTTTAAATCTCATCCTAAAATGATACAAAATACAATTGCATTCAGTATGGTTTTAGTGCTGAATTTAACCGTAGAAGCCCAAGAATTACCTCCAATTAAAGTCGTAAGAGGTGAAGAAAATTATAGTGTATTACTTCAAAATGACACCCTTCGTAATGCTTCTTTTCTAAATCAATTAAAAGCCATTCCATTCAATAAAAGAAAATCGGTTTATTTGAGTTTGGGGGGAGAATTTCGACCTCGTTGGGAATATCTGGACAATAAAAATTGGAGTACTGAAGTATCGGCAGACGAAAGTTTTTATTCGCAAAGAATAATGTTTCATGCTGATTTCCATTTGGGAAACCATTTCCGTTTATTTGGGCAACTCACACATGGATTGGTTTCTTTAGGCGAGCCCATTTATGTACAATCAGAAAAGCTAGACTTGCATCAAGCCTTTGCAGAATTTACCATTCCAATTAAAGACAACACCTTAAGATTAAGAGCCGGAAGGCAAGAATTATTACTCGGTTCCGGGCGTTTGATGGCATTTAGAGATGGTCCCAACAGCCGAAGAAGCTTTGATATGGCAAGACTGCTATTGGATGGAAAAAGCTTTAATTCCAACTTGTTTTTTGGCCGTGAAGTAAAAGTGCCGGATGGTATTTTTGATAATAATTCGGCCGATGCACCTTATACTTGGGGAATGGGCTTCACTACAGAAACTAGGAAAATTTTGGGCAACACTTCCATTTATTATATTGGCTTTGATGCGAAATTGACAAAATACAATGATGGTAGTAACCCTGAAAGACGTCATACCGTTGGTTTAAGACGATTTGGAAACTTAGGTAAACGTTTTAAATACAATACCGAACTCAATTATCAATTTGGAGAATTTGGCGATAAAACCATCAGTGCCTTTTCTATTGAAGGCGATTGGCATTACAACTTAATCAACACAAAATTCAAACCCGATTTGGGAATTAAGTTAGATTACATTTCAGGTGATACAAATCAAGGTGATGACAAACTAAGCACTTTCAATCCCTATTTTAATAACCCAGCCTATTTTGGTTTAATAACCCAGGTAGCAGCAATGAATTTATTTGATATTCACCCTTCAATCAAATTACAGTTCACCGAAAATTTAAGTGCAACTGCCGAAGCAGACTTTTATTGGCGAGCCCAACTCAATGACGGTTTATATGGAGGCTCTAAGGCCTTACTTCGAGCATCAGGCGGCAACCAAAGTCGGTTTATTGGTTGGCAAAGCGGATTAAAACTGGATTATGAAATCAATAGATATGTAAAATTATCCAATGAAACGTACTATTTTGAAGCAGGCGATTTTGTAAAAGAAACCGGTGACTCAAACCCTACTTTTTACAATGGGTTTACAATTTGGATTGGATTTTAAAGAAAAGTAGTAACTTTCAAGAATGTTTAGTGTTTTGCTTAATGAAAAAAATAGCAAATAGCATTTGACCTACTAAAAAACTATCTATGAAAACATTATTCTCGATACTCTTCTTATTCCTTTTTACAGTTCAAGACAATTTCACATTTACAAGCGAAAATCAAAAAGTAACATTGAAAATTGATGGCGGAACTAGACACCTAACCTGGGGGAAAAAGTCAGTTCTCACTCTTAAAGTAGCGAATATAGAAACAGAGAAAATGTCAGTTTCGGCTCCTGGTATTCGGATCATTAAAAGTGCTAATCCGAAGGAAGAAATCAATCTAGAGATTACTCCTGAAAAAAGTGCAGTTGTAAAAGACACGTTGAAACTTAATTTTCGATTTCGTAACCAAGCGAATAATTTTATATATCACTTTTTTAAAATAGCGATAAATGAATAAGCCTTGGTGAAGGTTTACTACTGAGGCTATCATAATAGTAGCTACCTATTTATCACCTCAGATAAATTAAAGAAGTAGAAATGTCCTAAAGAGCGCTTGCTACAGAATTAATTTACTTCACTAGCGATAAAAACACCTACTGATTCTTGTTTGACCTCCGGATAACGTGTTTTTGAAAAGGATTTTACTATTTTCAAAAAGTATCAGACCATGAATTCCCTTTTCATTCAGAGCATTTTCTTCCTAATTTTCTGTATATTTGGAAAGACCCACAATCCTATTCAACGCTTTACAAAGTCTTAGAAAGGACAAATACCAGCAATCCAAATGAAATTAAAGATCACCCTTTTTCTTGTATCAATCAGTTCGTATTTGTATTCGCAATCGCCATTAGATAGCATTAAGCAATTCAATTATAAAAATCATTTTGAATTGATTCTTAAAGAAACAAAGAATGAAAAAAGTGACTATTCGTATTCGAAACAATTAAAAAAATTCATTAATGATGAACCACAAACCAATTTTGAGGTTTTAACTTTATTGATAGGGTATTCGGATAATGAAAATTTTAATCCTTACATAGATATTTTAATCACAGATAAAGAAATTTATGATTTAAATGAAGAAGGTAAATTCAATGAAGCCATAGCATTTGGAAATAAAGCGCTTTTAACTAATCCCTTTATGATTAAAGTCATGAGGGAATTAGCGTATGCCTATGAAAAGACTGGAAATTCTGAAAAGGCTACTAAATTTATGGAACGAACCGTAAAAATATATCAAGCAATGTTTTATAGTTCATCTAAAACAGGAGTGTCAATTGACAGCCCTTTTTTCTCGTTAGGACCTAAAGACGGACAATATTTCCTTAAGTATTATTGCAAATTCGAACTAGGCAATATGGGTTCAGGTGATGATAAAAATGGCTACTTCATTGATATTTTAGAAGCTACTGTTGAAAATAAAAAAGTAAATTTTTATTTTAACATAGATCATGTAAGAACAAAAACGATGAAGAAATAGTTTCTTTTT
The DNA here is from genome assembly GCF_051908335.1 of Flavobacterium sp. MAHUQ-57. Taxonomy (NCBI): domain Bacteria; kingdom Pseudomonadati; phylum Bacteroidota; class Flavobacteriia; order Flavobacteriales; family Flavobacteriaceae; genus Flavobacterium; species Flavobacterium sp. MAHUQ-57. The sequence continues at coordinate 834,111 of NZ_JBPZTE010000006.1, forward strand.
AATCCTATCAGACTTAAACTACCTTTGGAAAAATAAATTCACACCTAACGAAAAAATCATTTCCAAAAGATTCAATTCTATTGAATAGCAAGTAGTAAGTTGAACACTCAACTTAAGCAATTACAACATTCACCAAGAAATTGGAAAATCTAAAAACAACAATCAATATGTTTAATCAATTTTTTGACTTTATAAATCTTCATAATGGAGAAGAACGAAAAGAAAAGGTTTTAGAAACGATACAATCCAATGTTTCTTTTCGTGGTTCAAACCTTTGGGTTTTAGCTTGTGCCATAGTTATTGCATCGGTTGGGTTAAATGTAAATTCAACTGCTGTGATTATTGGTGCAATGCTCATTTCCCCACTAATGAGTCCCATTGTTGGAGCGGGATTTGCCTTGGCCATTTACGATTTTGACTTACTTAAAAGATCGGGGAAAAATTTACTAATTGCAACGGTTGTTAGTTTAATAGTTGCTACAATCTATTTTTTCATTAGCCCATTCAAAGAAACACAATCAGAATTATTAGCCAGAACTTCACCGAATATTTATGATGTTTTGATTGCCTTTTTTGGTGGCTTGGTGGGTGTTATTGCTTTGACAAGGGTTGAAAAAGGAAATCCGATACCCGGAGTAGCAATAGCAACCGCTTTGATGCCTCCACTTTGTACAGCAGGTTATGGATTAGCTACTGGCACTTATTCCTACTTTTTCGGAGCATTTTATTTGTACACCATTAATTGTTTTTTTATATGTATCTCCACTTTTTTAATCGTTAAATATTTAAAGTATCCACCCGTAAAAACATTAAATACGAAGTTTGAAAAACAAATCAGATATGGAATTACTATCCTGATTTTAGTTATGATCATTCCGAGTTTTTATTTAGCCTATGCCCTTTTTCAAGAAAAAAAGTACAGCCAAAACATTGAGCAATTTATTACAACTGAATTTGTTAACAAGGGGTATACTCTAATCTATCAGAAAACAAAATTCAATTCAACTCCTAAACAATTAGAACTCGCATTTTTGTCCAAAAAGTTCAATCAAGAAGAACTGAAATTGTTAAATCAAAAACTGATACAATACGACATTACCAATACAAAACTTACTATTAAACAAGATACAAAAGATATAAAAGGAGAAATTTTAAATGAATTGGGGAATCAAAATAAAAAATTATCTGAAAAAGACATTTTGATAAATACACTTCAAAATGAATTGAGCGAATATAAGGTTGACAATACGGAAACAATAAAAGAAATAGCAATACTGTTTCCCGAATTGAAAGAAGTATCTATTGGCAAACACATTACAAACCCAAATACAGATAGTACTAAAACAATGACTGTTTTACTGTATCAAACAGACAAAACCAAACAAGAAATTGACGTCAATAAAATTGACCGATGGTTGCAACTAAAATTCAATACAACGAATGTAAAAATAGTGCGTCAACAATAAGAACCACAAATTAAATTGATGGTTCTTCCCTTCATAAAAAACCCCACTTTTCAGTGAGGCTTTTCTATTATTGTTTGGTGTTTTGTGCATTTGGAATGACTATTACCAATTGGTCCCTTGCATTGCAAATACTCACTGATGAAATTGAAATGTTTTCTTTCACATCAAAATTCAACATCTTTATAGTTCAAGGACGCAATAGTTGTGGTTGCTGTTTTGATTACACTACGAAAATTCTGCCTTCAACTCACTATTTTTGCTATATTTGGTGGGGTTTGTGGCGTTTTCCACCGACTGATGTTATAGAAAGTATAAAGCCAAGTTTGTGTTGAAAAACACTAAAGAATAATTATAAACCATTTCTAGATTAAATGAAAAAAATAATTGTTGTCATAATGTTTATAGTCAGTTTTTCTTGCACAAAAAACAATCAAGAACAAAAGCTAATTTATAAACAACTTCTAACGTATAAAAATGAATTAAAAGCAGAAACTGAAGCTGTAGAATTGCATATCAATTCGCTAAAAGAAAGAAAAGTCTACAAAAATTCAGGTAAATTAGACAGTTCATTAGTTGCATTTGAAAATTCATTTAAAAAATTGAACCCAAAAGATCGTTTAAAAAAAGTCCAAATTCTAGATTCGTTTACTAGAAAATATCCATTGAATTTGAGATCTACTACTTCCGATTACAATACTATATCTGATACTATTTTCAATACCTTAATAGAAATTGAATTTTATAGAATAAAAAAAGAAACTCAAAGTATATTACTAAGAAATGGTTGCAAGTAAACAGAAAATTAAGCACGGAAAAAAGTAATAAATTAAACACCTTATTGTAACAGCAGTAACTGTAGCACAAATTCTATTTTTACAAAAGAATTCCAAAAAGCATCCTAGTAAAGCTCTTTTAAAGTATTTAAGGAAGTATTTTGGTTATATTTGAAGAGGTTTGTGTAGTTTTTTTCACAGAATGATGTTAGGCACAATTATGAGAAACACAATAATCCTATTAATATTTCTAATGACTTTTAGTGTTCAAAGTCAGATTTCAGAAACTTGGAATCTGAATATTAACACGTACACTCATAACTCATCAAATTACTCCCAAAAATTTCCACCAATAGAAATGGCGAAATTTTCAAATGGCGATAACGTAGTTTTATCTCAAAATGGAACTTTAGCTAAAATAAAAACTAACGGAGAAATAGTTTGGCGTAAAGAATTAAAAATTGGCGTTCAACAAAGAATATTAATAGACACTAACAATAATATTATTTTTAGTTGTGGAAGTGAAATAACTAAATTTAACTCCAACGGAGAAATTATTTGGAATCAAGACTATTCTAATAAATTTGATGAAAAATATCTGACATTCGATGCCATAACTTCTGACAAAGACAATTTATATGTTGTTGGTCATTTTTTTCATTCAAAAAATATTTGTCAACTTTCTATTGATACAAATGGAAAAATCTTGTGGAAAAAGAAATTTAAACAAGATGTTGATTATGAGTTTTCATTTTTACCACCAAAACAACTAGTTCTTTTTGAAAATAGACTCTATATTTTAGCTTATGACAATTCAAAATCAATTTCTTATTTATATTCATCAAATTTAAACGGTGGAAAAAGGAAGTACAAACAATTAGATTTTATAATCAAGAAACTAAAGTCAAAAGACAATACTCTGTTTGCTTTAGGACATTTTAATACTCTTGCTGATAAATTGATTGTTGGAAAGTTAGACAATCAATTGAACCTGATAGAAAAATCTGAAATAGAACTACCTCGAAATTATGATTACAAAAAAGCAATAAGAAGTTGGGCTACAGTACCACCAACAAAGGAAGAATTTGACAAAAAATATATAACTTCCTATGCAGTTAACGATTTTGTATTTGAAAATGCTCATGATCTATTAGTAGTCGGAAATTCATATGGTAAACCTTGGATTACCAAAATTAATTTAAGTAATCAAATGGTTTGGAATTGGGATAATGAGGATTTTCGTTATTATAAATTTAATAATGAATATTCTCAACATAATTCGAGTCTTTTTTCGATTGCAAAAATTGGGAATCATTATTTAATTAGTGGAATTTGTGATGAAGAAAATTATAAAGAAAGTGGATTTACAAAACACATCAACATTTTTATTCGAGAAATTAAAATTGAAAAATAACTGTCCCTAACAGGTGTAACTGTTGCACAATTTCTATTTTTACAAAAGAACTCCAAAAAGCATCCTAGTACAGCTCTTTTAAAGTATTTAAGGAAGTATTATGGTATATTTGGAAAGATTTATGAGGTACTTCATGAACTGAATTCAATTGAAATTTAAAAACAAAACTTAAGAAAAATGAAATACTTTTTTATTTTAATACTTATATCAACCTTTACATCACTTGCTCAAACGAACAAAAAAAACACTATAAAAATAGTAAAAGATGAACTAGAAAATTACAGCTTAGTAAATCCTTCAGATTCCACATTTGTACTAATTACTAATTCAATAATTAAAGGTTTTGCTTTAAAAAAGGAGCTTCCAAATGGAGAATACAGTATATATGTGAATAATAAATTAAAATCAGTGTATACAATAAAAAATAATAAGTTTGAAGGACAAAATTCAATTTATTATGACAACGGAAACATTTCGCGTATTCGATTTTTCAAAAATGGCGAAAGAGAGGGTTTACATAAATTATTCTATGAAACGGGTGAGTTACTTGAAGAAGTAAATTATAGTAATGGAAAAACTGTTGGTGTATCAAAAACCTATTATACAAATGGAAGCATTAAAAGTAAGGCATATTATGAAGAGGATAAATTAAAAAAAATTGAAAAATTCGATGAACAAGGTAATCTTATAAGCACAAAAGATTATAATCAATAAACAGAATACAACAGTAGTAGCTGTTACACTATTACTATTTTTTCAAAAGAACTCCCAAAAACACCACGCTTCCTTTGTTTTTTTTAAGGGTTCCTTGGACCTGTTACATCGAAAATTCTTCTTCTTCCTTTATTGCTCAAATTGTTGTGGCAATTTTTTTTTCTCTCAACTAGTTTGCCACACTTTTTCTTGTGGCAACTTTTTTTTTGAAAAATTTTTTGCCACGAAATCTGTGGCAACTTTTTTTTGAGATTTTATTTTGCCACAGGTTTTTTGAAAACCAAATGGGTATAAAAATAGCTCGATATAGAGATTCTCAATGTGTTGAAAAGTGACTTGTTTTAGCCCCTTTTATGCTTCGCGAGGCTTATGAACGTACGAATGTAGAAAACGGTTATGGTTGTGTTACTTCATAAAAAAAGCCCCACTTTTCAGTGAGGCTTTTCTATTATTGTTTAATGAATTTTGTATTGGAAGTTCCTTTATCGGAATTGACTTTGATGAAGTAATTTCCAGAAGGAAGGTTAGTAATATCAATCGTTTTGGTGTTTTGTGCATTAGGAATGACTACTACCAGTTGTCCCAATGCATTGTAAATACTCACCGATGAAATTGCGATGGCTTCTTTTCCATCGATATGCAACACGTCATGCACCGGATTCGGATATAATGTAAAGTAATTCGAGAATTCGAAATCCTGATTGCTTAAAGCCTGAATGGTTGTTATCGCCGTATTGGTCACTATCGGGAAATTATAATCAAAATAAATACTTGCCGAGTTACTAAAAGTATCACCGTTGACCAATGTTGGCAATGTTTTTATTTTGAACGCCACATAACCGTCGTTGTTGGCATCATCAAAAGGAAGGTTGATGTTTTCAAAGATAAATTCGACTTTGTTTCCTGAAGAGATATTCGTTATAAACGAATGACTGCCTTTCATTGGTACTAATGAACTAACATCAAATTTTGCCGTATCGATAATATCCTTCACCACTATGTTTAGGGCATTGGCAGTTCCGGTGTTTTCAAAACGGATCATGTAATGTATATATTCACCTGCTTTGTCAGGAGTTATTGTCGTTCCCTCCAGACAGGTTTTGTCATTGGGATCGTATGCGTTAAAGACTGTTTGATTTAATGTAAATGTGTTATCGTTTGGCGTTTCATCAGCAACTGGTGATGAAATTGTTGCAGTATACGTTAAAATATCTCCACCATTTACAGGAGGAGTTTCCATTGGAGAGTTTACATTTAAAGTAAAAACAATTTGTCTTCTTTCGAACGGCAACAAATTGGTGAAATTCCAAGATAGATTATTTACAGTTTGGTTAGCTACTATCGGATTAGCAGCAACTAAATCTAGAATGTCATCATTAAAACTCAAATTAACGGTTCCGGATTGGGTTGTATTTCCCTTGTTTTTGTAAGTGATTGAATACTTAACATCAATACCTGGTCTCGCAGGCTTAATTGGAAAAACAGACACTTCCAAATCCGGGTGTATACCATTAGCCGTCAGGCAAAAGTTTTGCGTAAACGGACTAGCATCTGTTGGGAAAGAAACATTTACACTTGATGGTGAAACATTGAAGTAAGATGAATTTTCCAATACTGGAGTAATAGTATAAGTTCCTGCTACAACAGGCACAGAATAGATCCCTGATGCATTTGAAATTATACTGCTTGAATTTGAACTATCAGTTACATTCAGTTTAAAATTTGGCACTAATAAATCCGTTCCATCGCATCCATCATTATTTGCGTCACTTCTGACATCCCCCTTTATCACGGAATACAATCCACCGGGAGTAAATGAGCAATAGGAATTTACATGACAATTAGTATAACCATATTCATTTATTTTTTCCTGAATTTGTGATACCTGTTCTACATCTTCACAAATAAACTGCAGATTAGGATTTCCTGCAAATTCTAATAAATAGTAATTAAAAACAAATCCCCATTCACGTACAGCCCCACCATTTTTCAGGAACACTGAAGTCAGTAAAGGATTGTTCCCAAAACTTAACATAGTTAAACTTGTTGACGCGGATATGTCCAAATTAGTCAATCGGTTATTTCCACAATATAAGCTCGTAATCGATGAAGTATTGATATTCAATGTTTCCAATTGATTAAAATCACACTTTAATCTTCTAAGACGATTTTGCGAATTACCAATAGTAAGAGTAGTCAATTGATTATTAGAACAATACAACTCATTAATATTTACAAAATATTCGATACCTGAAAGATCATGGATATTAGAATTTGACAGATTAAGTCGAAGAGTGTAAGTAGCTGCTTCAGTCTGATCTATCTCACCATCAGCATTAGTATCAACATTATGCTGAAGCAATTTCGCTTTAAAATTAGCATCGGGGAAGTTGATGATTTGTGCATTAACAGTTGTAAAAAGGCCAAAAGCCAAAAGAAGGAAGTAGATTTTTTTCATTGTGGGTACTAATTTGTATGAATAAGATGCAGAAAAAACATTAGGTTGCGTTGATTGCAAAAAAAATCCCCACTGAATAGTGGGGATTTTACTATTTAGATAAAGAAAGATTATTTCTCCCCTTTTTCCATTTTAGCTTTCAATTCAGCTAATGCATCGATATCACCTAAAGTAGATGCCGGAGCATTGTTGCTTGAAGATGTAGTTTCAACAGAAGCTTTCACATTTTTCTCTTCTTCTTCACGGAAGATAGCAGTGTGAGAAGCAACTACTCTTTTGAATTCTTTGTTGAATTCAATTACTTTGAAATCAGCAGCTTCACCTTTTTTCAATTTTTTACCGTCTTCTTTTTCTAAGTGACGAGTTGGGATAAACGCAACTACATCATCTCCGAAATCTACAGTAGCACCTTTGTCAACGATTTCAGCAATTGTTCCGTTGTGGATAGTTCCAACAGCGAAAGCATCTTCGTGCTTATCCCAAGGGTTAGCAGTAGTTTGCTTGTGACCTAAAGATAATTTACGAGCATCAACGTCTAATTCTAAAACAACAACGTCTAATTTCTCACCAACGTTGATGAATTCAGATGGGTGTTTGATTTTCTTAGTCCAAGATAAGTCAGAGATGTATACTAAACCATCGATTCCTTCTTCTAATTCAACGAAGATACCGAAGTTAGTAAAGTTTCTAACTGTACCTGAATGCTTAGAACCTACAGGGTATTTAGAAGTGATATCAGTCCAAGGATCTTGCGACATTTGTTTGATACCTAAAGACATTTTTCTTTCTTCTCTGTCTAAAGTCAAGATAACTGCTTCAACAGTATCTCCGATTTTCACGAAGTCCTGAGCAGAACGTAAGTGAGTAGACCAAGACATTTCAGAAACGTGGATTAAACCTTCAACACCTTCTGCAACTTCGATGAAAGCACCGTAATCAGCTAAAACAACTACTTTACCTTTCACTTTATCACCAACACTTAAGTTAGCATCTAAAGCATCCCAAGGGTGAGCGTTCAATTGTTTTAAACCTAATTGGATTCTTGTTTTCTCATCATCGAAATCAAGGATTACAACGTTTAATTTTTGGTCTAATTCAAGAACTTCAGATGGGTGGTTGATTCTTGACCAAGATAAGTCAGTGATGTGGATTAATCCGTCTACACCTCCTAAGTCAATGAACACACCGTAAGAAGTAATGTTTTTAACAACACCTTCTAATACTTGTCCTTTTTCTAATTGACCGATGATTTCTTTTTTCTGTACTTCAATATCCGCTTCGATAAGCGCTTTGTGAGAAACAACAACGTTTTTGAATTCATGGTTGATTTTAACCACTTTGAATTCCATCATTTTGTTTACATATTGATCGTAATCACGGATTGGTTTCACGTCAATTTGAGAACCTGGCAAGAAAGCCTCGATTCCGAATACGTCAACGATCATACCACCTTTAGTACGACATTTAACAAAACCATTAACGATTTCACCTGTTTCATTTGCAGCAATAACTCTATCCCAAGCTTTGATTGTTCTCGCTTTTTTGTGAGATAAAACCAATTGACCTGTTCTGTCCTCACGGATATCGATTAATACTTCTACTTTGTCCCCTACTTTCAAGTTTGGATTGTAACGGAACTCGTTTAATGAGATAACACCTTCAGATTTTGCGTTGATATCAACAATAGCATCTCTTTCAGTAATTCTTACTACAACTCCTTCTACTACTTCTTCAGCATCTGTAGAGATGAAAGTTTTTGCTACTAGATCTTCAAATTCTTGTAAATTTTTAGCATCAACTGCATCAATACCTTCAGCATAGTTATGCCAGTTAAAGTCTGCTAAAAATTGTTCTTGTGTTTTGTTTAATTCAGACATGTCTGATAAATAATTTGTATTCTGATTCTCTTGGGTTTCTTGTTGTGATAGAAAAAACAGAAGCGTTTTACATATAAATGATTGATTACCTTAAGGAAACCCTACTCACCAAAAGGTGTGCAAAAGTAAGAATAATTATTTAATTACCAAAGCTTTGGTTTATATTATTAGAATTTTTGATTGTTGGATTATTGACCCGAAGAACAGAAAGATAAATAGATTGAAGAATCCAACATAAAAAAAGCCGGTAAAAACCGGCTTTATATTTTTTATTTTAGTGCGTTACACTCTCCACATCTTTAGGATTGTGCTTGTGTTTGAATAAAACCGCAAACGCAATAGCAATGATTAAAGCATACACTGCGAAAGAGAACCAGATAGGATTCCATTCTTTAATAAAAACTGGATTTTTTAAAACATTTCCTGCCAATACTTCATTTCCTCTCAATAAATTCTTTATTGCAGAATTATTACTATCTGTGTTCAGATAAGCTAATAAAGCATCCAAATTAACAAATTTTAATGTAAAAAACTTATCAATGATAATTCCACTCACAATACTACCCATTACTGCACCGAATCCGTTAGTCATCATCATAAACAAACCTTGGGCTGATGAGCGTATTTTTGAATCGGTAGTTGTTTCTATGAAAAGTGAACCTGAAATATTAAAGAAATCAAATGCCATACCATACACTATACAAGATAGAATAATCATCCATAATCCACCAGCAGGGTCGCCGTATGAGAATAAACCGAAACGTAACACCCATGCCAATAAACTAATCAACATCACTTGCTTGATTCCGAAACGTTTCAAAAAGAAAGGAATAGCCAAGATGAATAATGTTTCTGAAATTTGAGAAATTGACATGATGATTGTCGAATATTCAACTACAAAAGAATTTGTATACTGAGGCACATTTTTAAAGTCAGAAAGAAAAACATCTCCATACATGTTGGTTAACTGCAAAGCACCCCCAAGAAACATTGAAAAAATGAAAAACAATGCCATTTTGTATGTTCCGAATAACTTAAACGCATTAAGTCCTAATTTTTCAGATAAAGAGGCTTTTTCAGAAATCAATCTTTGAGGCACACATTTAGGAAGAGTAAAAGAATAAACGCCTAATGCAACGGCAGCAAAAGCAGAGATGTAAAACATGTTTGCTGAAGCTTTATTACCAGTCAAATTGGTAATCCACATAGCCACTATAAAACCGATAGTTCCCCAAACACGAATGGGTGGAAAGACTTTAATTACATCAAAATCATTATTCTTAAGAATTGTATATGCTACTGAATTTGACAATGAAATCGTAGGCATATAACACATCATTGCTCCAAAAATGACATAAAAAAAAGTGGTTGAATTTTCAACTTGAGGTAAAGTAGCAATAATAATCCCGCCTAAAATATGTAAGATTCCGTATAATTTTTCCGCATTAATCCATTTATCAGCAATAATACCTGTTAAGGCAGGCATTAAAATAGACGAAAAACCCAAAGTAGAAAAAATAGCTCCAAATTCTGCTCCACTCCAATGTTTCGTGTCAAACCAATAATTGGCAATAGTAATTAACCAAGCACCCCACACAAAAAACTGTAGGAAACTCATCAAGGTTAGTCTAAATTTAATATTCATAATTTTGTTTTGGTTTTTGTTTGATTTTAAAAGGGCGGTAAAGCTAACATTAAAATTCAAATTCGCAAAGAATTACATCGATTTCGTGATTTCTTTTTCTGCCAATTCTAAAACTTTTTGGAATTGTTCTTCACGGGTAAGATTTGAATTATCAATTTCTACAGCATCATCTGCTTTGACCAAAGGAGAATCACTTCTACTAGTATCAATATGATCGCGTTGTAGCACATTTTCAAGAACACGATCGTAAGAAACCAACTGACCTTTTTCTGTCAATTCATCAAATCGACGTTGCGCTCGTACATCGGCACTGGCATTCATGAATATTTTGAGTTCGGCATCAGGAAAAACCACCGTACCAATATCTCTACCATCCATCACAACTCCTTTGCCTTTACCCATTTCTTGTTGTTGCTTAACTAACATGGCTCGGACTTCAGACACTTCAGCTACCTGACTTACAAAACCGGACACTTCCAAAGTTCGGATTTGTTTTTCAACATTTTTATCGTTCAAATACATTTCAGCAAAGCCCAACTCCGGATTGAATTGAAATTTAAGATGAATGTTATGCAATTTTTGAACAAGAGCTTGCTTGTTAAATTCAAAAGCGTCAATAAAATTATTTTGCATAGCATACAAGGTCACAGCGCGGTACATTGCACCAGTATCCACATACACATAACCTAGTTTCTTAGCAATTTGTTTTGCTAAAGTACTTTTTCCTGTAGACGAAAAACCGTCAATTGCAATTGTAATTTTTTTCAATCTATTATAAATTAATCATCAAACCGAACTGACTTGTACTTGAAGCCAGAGTATATCTTGAATACGAATAATCAAATCGGAATTTATTGAAACGTATACCGAAACCAGCCGAAATTCCAGCAAAAGTTCGTTGTTCAACCAACTTTAATTCGGCGGCACGTCTGAAGTTGTAACTCAAACGAAAATTAATCCCTTTGGTAGGTAAAATTTCGGCACCAAAAATCACATGTCGGAACGCATTTCCAAAAAAAGTTACTTTTTCTTCAATTACTTCACCGTCAATTGTTTCTTCTCCTCGTGCTGGATTTGCAAAGGCCACTTTCCATTGTTGCAAGTTTTCCAATGTTAAATGCCATCGGATGGGCACATTTTCCAGTTCTTGAGAAACCCCAGCTATGATCTCTAGTGGCAACTTTTCTCTTTCACCATTGTACGTTGTAATTTGAGTTCCGAGATTTCGAATTACCAAACCATAATTTGTATTGGTTTTTTCATCTTTATAAATTGCACCCAAATCAGTAGCCACTCCTAACGAATTATAGCTTTCCAGAGTTGAAGAAATAAATTTTGCATTCGCACCAACATACAAATCGGTATAAGGAACATTATACGCATAACCTAAAGATAGGGCTACTTCTCCACCTGAAAATTCACCGGTAGCCTCCCCTTGTTCATTTCTTCCGTCAAATTTTCCGTAATTGATATAAGTAACCCCTGCATGAAACGTTTGCAAGTGTCTATCATAGGTATAGGCATAAGCCGCAGATCCATAACTCACATCCGCCAAATAGTTCACATAATTCAATCCGAGTCTACCACTCATCTCATCATTAATTGTGGCAGGATTGAATAAGGGCTGATTGACATCATAATCATAATTGGTAATGACCTTACCTCCCAAAGCGGCTTGTCTTGGAGATGCCACATTACTTAAAAACTGGTAAACACTCTTACCTCCTACTTGTGCAAAAGCCGAATAGTGAATTAAAAAAAAGATAAGAATACCGAATTTCTTTAGCATGGAATACGTGACAGATAATTATATATAACGTCGTGGCGAAGATATTATTTTTTACAAAAAAAACGGCTAAAAATTTTAGCCGTTTCACATTATAGTTTTTTCGCGTTCTTCACCTTGTCTTTAGTGATCGCAATTTCGAGTACTTCTGTCATATCATTTACATAATGAAAAGTAAGGCCTTCTAAATAATCCGCTTTGATTTCATCAATGTCGCGCTTATTTTCGGCACAAAGAATAATCTCTTTGATCTTTGCTCTTTTGGCGGCTAAAATCTTTTCTTTGATTCCACCTACCGGCAATACTTTTCCTCGTAATGTAATTTCACCCGTCATAGCCAGATGTTTTTTCACTTTCTTTTGCGTTAGTAAAGAAACCAAAGAAGTCAGCATAGCTATACCGGCACTTGGCCCATCTTTAGGCGTAGCACCTTCCGGTATATGAACGTGAATGTTATATTTGTTGAAAATTTCAGGGTTAATACCTAACAATTCCGCATTGGCTTTTACATATTCCATCGCAATGGTTATTGACTCTTTCATCACCGTTCCCATATTTCCTGTAAAGGTTAAGTTTCCTTTACCTCCTGAAATAATTGACTCAATGAATAAAATATCACCACCAACACTTGTCCAAGCCAAACCGGTTACTACACCAGCCGTTTCATTATTTTCATATTTATCACGCTCCAATTTTGGCGAACCCAAGACATCAATAATATCTTGATCTGTCACTTTTACATTGTACTCTTCTTCCAATGCGATCGACTTGGCTGCATTACGCACCATTTGCGCAATTTTTTTCTCCAATCCACGAACTCCAGATTCACGTGTATAGCCTTCTACCACTTTTTCTATTTGCTTTTTACCGATAGAAATTTGTTTTGAGGTTAATCCGTGTTCTTTGATTTGTTTCGGTACCAAATGCTGTTTTGCAATTTCTACTTTTTCTTCAATAGTATAGCCTGTCATGGTAATAATTTCCATACGGTCACGAAGTGCAGGTTGCACATTGGCGATATTATTTGAAGTCGCAATGAACAATACTTTTGATAAATCGTAACCCATTTCAAGGAAATTATCATAAAATTCCTTGTTTTGTTCTGGATCAAGCACTTCTAATAATGCAGATGACGGATCACCATGATTACTTATCGAAAGTTTATCGATTTCATCCAAAATAAAAACTGGATTGGATGTTCCTGCTTTCTTGATACTCTGAATGATTCTTCCCGGCATCGCACCAATATAGGTTTTACGATGTCCTCTAATTTCAGCTTCATCACGCAAACCACCTAAAGACATACGAACATACTCGCGTCCTAATGCTTCAGCAACAGACTTTCCAATCGATGTTTTACCAACACCCGGAGGTCCTGTCAAACATAAAATTGGGGATTTCATATCGTTACGCAATTTTAAAACTGCAAGATGTTCAATTATACGCTTCTTAACATCATCCAATCCAAAATGATCTCTGTCCAAAATTTGTTGCGCGCGTTTCAGATCAAAATTGTCCTTAGAAAACTTATTCCATGGCAATTCCAGGAATAACTCCAAATAATTGCGTTGTATTCCGAAATCGGGAGAATTAGGATTGGTACGTTGTAATTTTGAAATCTCTTTATCGAAATGTTTTCGGGTTTTAGCATCCCAATCCATTTCGGCCGATTTTTTGCGCATTTCTTCAATTTCCGCTTCATGTGAAACACCACCCAATTCTTCTTGAATGGTTTTCATTTGCTGTTGCAGAAAATACTCTCTTTGCTGCTGGTCCAAATCAAAACGTACTTTCGATTGAATATCATTTTTCAACTCCAATTTTTGAAGTTCAATATTCATAAATTTCAAAGTACTCAGCGCTCTATCTTTCAATTTATTTTCTTCCAACAAACCTTGCTTTTCGGAAGCATTCAGATTCATATTAGAAGAAACAAAATTGATTAGAAACGGATTACTTTCAATATTTTTAATTGCAAAAGTAGCTTCTGTTGGAATACTTGGACTTTCTTTGATAATTTGTATCGCCAACTCACGAACCGAATCGATTATTGCTTGAAATTCCTTGTCGTTTTTTCCCGGACGAACCTCGTCTACTTCTTTGATAGTCGCTCTAATGTAAGGCTCTGTTGTTGTAACCTTATCGATTTCAAATCTTTTTTTCCCTTGAAGAATAACAGTCACATTACCATCCGGCATTTTTAACACACGAAGAATACGAGCAACTGTACCCACCTTATTGATTTGGCTTTCGTTCGGATCTTCATCCTCTTCGTTTTTCTGCGAAACCACGCCAATAATTTTATCGGATGCATTGGCATCATTAATTAGTTTGATTGATTTATCTCTTCCCGCCGTAATAGGGATTACAACACCTGGAAATAATACCGTATTGCGCAAAGGTAAAATCGGCAAATCGGAAGGCAATTCTTCGTTATTCATTTCCTCCTCGTCTTCGGGAGTCAATAACGGAATTAAATCAGCTTCATGATCCAATTCCTGAAGTGACAAACTGTCAAGCGTAAGTATTTTTTGTTGGGACATATAAAAATTAAGTCATTTTGTCATTAAACATCGGCACTTTCCATTACAAAGATACTGCAATAAAAAGAGTCATTCTACTGTAAACCAATAAATAAGATAAATATTAACGGAGTCAGCATATTAAACAGACAAGTTTTATGCCATAAAAAAATCCCGATGTAAAAATCGGGATTATAAAGTTTGTTTTGTTGTTTAAAAGTTAATTGAAATAAGGGTCATTTAACTTATAATCAAAAGTACCATTCGTGACTTGATATGGACCTTGATTAGGTCCTCCTTCAGTCATAAAATTAGTGTACGTAAAATTAAAGGTTCCTTTAATTCTTTTTGTAGTCAAATTAAATTCAGAAATCGTAATTGAGCCACTTACAATATCTGTAGATGACACTGTAGGCAAATTTTGAATCAACCAAGCATTAGAACTAGGAGTGGAATAGCGGTCATGGTCTAACAAATCATAAGTACCTACTCTCCATTGTACTTCGGGAATCCAAATATTTAGTTGTAATCCATTCAAGCCATTACCTTGTAATTGTAGGTATCTATCTCCATTGAAATCATAATTAACATCCACCTCGTCTGAACCTCCAAAAGATCCTCCAAACCAAGTCGGTTTCATATTACTCATAGCTGTACCATTAAAAGTACCTGCCATAAATAAAGAAGGATTTCCTGTATTTACAGACGCTGTAGTAAAAGAAATTTGCTGTCCGTATGCTGTACCATGAGAATTCGTAGCATAAGCACGAACATAATAACGGGTATTAGCAGACAAACCTGTAATTGAAGTCGAAAAAATTCCAATTCCAGTTCCGTCTTCGGTTTTCGAATTTGAAATTGTTGGATTACCACTAGTATTCCAAACAACGCCTCTTTTTGAAATAGCTGATCCACCTTCAGAGCTTATTTCTCCACCCGAAGATGCTGTCGTGGTAAGAATACCTGATACGTTTTTAGTTGTTAATGTAGGTAAGGATTCATTATTAGTTGGGACTTCACCTTCATAAGGTTCTATTTCTCCACATGAAACCAACAGTGATACTAAGGCTATTATCATTGTATAGCCTATTTTTGGGACAAAATTCATTTTTTTAAAATTTAGCCTGCAAATATAAGATTATTTCTATTTTTTTTGAGGTACTCTCAAAAGCAAAATCAGACCAATAATAAAGAAGACTGCTAAAAAAACAATGGAGTTTCTCATAGATCCAGTAACCTGGTCTATGATTCCATAAATAGACATACCTATTACAATACCTACTTTTTCTGTCACATCGTAAAAACTAAAATAGGAAGCCGTATCCGTAGTTTCAGGTAAAAATTTCGAATAAGTTGAGCGAGCCAACGATTGAATTCCCCCCATCACCAAACCAACAAATCCGGCTATGGAATAAAATTCATTAGGCGTTTCAACAAAAAAAGCAAAGCCACACAAAGCCGCCCAAAACGCATTCAAGAATATTAAAACATTAATATTTCCATACTTTGCTGACGCTCTAGAAGTTAAAAAAGCACCTAGTACTGCAACAATCTGTATCACTAATATACTAATAATCAAACCAGTCACTTTCTGGCTTGGTGTTTCCCAAGCAATTTCCTGTTCTCCAAAATAGGTAGCCACTAGCATCACCGTTTGCACAGCCATAATGAATACAAAGTAACTCAGTAGATATCGTTTCAATACAACATTTTTCTTTACGTCATTCCAAACAATACCTAACTCTTTAAAACCATCTAAAACAACAGCTCTAGTTACTTTATGGCCGGTTGAAACTCCTTTAGGTAGATAATAATACGTAATATGACTAAAGCCAATCCACCAAATACCGGTCATCACAAACGAATACTTCATCATTTGCATACGTTCCGCATCGTCGTCAGCAAAAAACATTACCATCACTAAATTAACAACCAACAACAAAGTACTCCCAATGTAACCCATTGAAAAACCTCGGGCACTCACTTTATCCTGTTGTTCAGGATAAGCAATATCTGGTAAATACGAATTATAAAACACCAAACTTCCCCAAAAACCAATCAATCCAAAAAGATAAATCGTGTAACTCACAAAAAAGCTATTGATATCAAACCAATATAGCCCGATACATGACAACCCTCCCATATAGCAGAAAAATCGTAAAAAAACGAGTTTATTCCCAACGTAATCGGCAATTCCTGACAAAATTGGAGACATAAAAGCTACAATTAAAAATGCCAAAGCAGTAACAAAAGTAATCATGGCTGTGTCTTTAAAATGGTATCCAAAAACATCCACATAATCTCTTTTGGCGTCTGTAAAAATAGCTTTATAAAATATTGGAAATATGGCCGAAGCAATAACTAAACTGTATACAGAATTCGCCCAATCATAAAAAGCCCAAGCGTTTAATAGTTTCTTATCTCCTTTTTGAAGTTGCTCCATATTGTTTGTTTTTTGAATATAAAAAAAGTCCCTTAATAATGTAAGGGACTTCGAAAATACACTTTTTTTCTTATTTCACAGAGGAATTAAATTTTGCAGCCTCAGCTTTAATTCCAGGAATCCATGATTTGATATTATCAATACGAGTTTGGTTACTTGGGTGAGTGCTTAAAAATTCAGGTGGCGCTTGTCCACCAGATTGTGCTGACATTCTTTCCCAAACGGATACTGCATTTTCGGGCGCATATCCTGCAATAGTCATCAATAGCAATCCAATTTGATCCGCTTGCGTTTCATGGGCTCTGCTAAATGGTAACATTCCTCCTACTTGACTTGCTAACCCATAATATTGCATAAATTGCTGTTGCTCTTGTTCTGTCTTATTTCCTGTAGCTACAGCAACACCAACAGCTCCAGCCTGTTGTAATAATCCGGCACTCATACGTTGTTGTCCGTGATTCGCCAATGCGTGAGCCACCTCATGACCTAAAACTGCAGCTAAACCAGCATCGTCTTTAGTGATGGGTAAAATTCCGGTATATACTACAATTTTACCACCAGGCATACACCAAGCATTGACTTCCTTACTGTCAACCAATTTATATTCCCATTTATAATCTTTCAAATAATCTACATTTCCATTTGCTGTTAACCAACGTTCGGCAGCTACTTTAATCTTATTGGCTACCGCCTCTACCCTTTGTGCATCTTTGGTTCCGGTTACCACTTTATTTTCAGATAAAAACTGGCTATATTGTTGGAATGACATTGGAAAAATCTGACTATCGGGAACCAAGGCTAATGTTTGCTTTCCTGTAAACGGATTAGTAGCACAGGAATACACCAAAGCCAAAAGTCCAATTGAAACGACTATTCTTTTCATCTTAGTTAAATGTTTGTTGTTATTATACGTAAAATTACTACTTTTCATTCATTCCTTTTTACAAAATCTGAACGAATTTTATCATAATTTTAAGATTCAAATTCTATACCAAACGACAAAAAACCATTAAATTGCATACGATTTAAAGTAAAAAATTTTGAAACCAAAAAAAAATCAGGGTATCGAAGTCCCTAAACCATTGATATACACATTACAGTTCGTCCAATTTTTTTCAAAAGATTTAGTAACCAAAATTGGAGCTAGGATTTTCACGACACCTATAAAACACAAAGTGCCAAAACGTGAACATGAAATGGAGGCTAATGCCAAACAGGAAAAGGTGATGATTGCTAAAATTAATAAAGAAATAGTAACCTATCATTATGGAAACAGTAACAAAAAGGTACTATTGGTTCATGGTTGGTCTGGAAGAGGAACACAGCTAGTGAAATTTGCAGACGAATTAATAAAAAAAGGGTATTCGACAATAAGTTTTGATGCTCCCGCCCATGGAAAATCAACCACATCGACAACATTGATGCCTGAATTTATTGCATCGATTTTAGAATTGGAAAAAAAATACGGCCCATTTGAATTCGCTATCGGACATTCATTAGGAGGCATGTCATTATTAAATTCGGTAAAGCAAGGACTCAACATAAAGAAATTAATTGTGATTGGAAGCGGTGACAAAATCATTGACATACTTAAAGATTTCGTTTCAAAATTGAGATTGAATCCAATCATTGCGGAAAAAATGAAAGATCATTTTGAAAAAAAATTCGGCGAACCTATGGAAAGCTATGCGGCACATGAAGCTGCTAAAAATGTTGTGATTCCAACATTGGTTATCCATGATGAAAATGATTATGAAGTTCCTGTTTTTTGCGGTAGAAACATTCATAAAAATCTTCCCAACGGAGAACTTTTCATAACTCAAAAATTAGGTCATCGGAAGATTTTAGGCGACACAACAGTTATTAACAAATCAATATCATTTATTTATGATTAACATTTTAAAATACACCGTCCTATTGGTTTTCCTGTTTGTTTCATCGTGTCAAGGCCAGGAAAAAAAAACAACTTCTAAAAAAGAAATCAAAACCATGAAATACGCAGTAGAAAAAAGTGACGCTGAATGGAAAGAACAATTGGGTCCAGAACGCTATAGAATTCTAAGAGAAAAAGGAACAGAATATTCACATACTGGAGAGTACAATCTTCACTTTGAAAAAGGAACTTATGTGTGTGGAGGCTGCAGTGAGCCTTTGTTCACAAGCGATTCTAAATTTGAATCCCATTGCGGATGGCCTTCTTTCGACGAAGCTATTCCAGGCAAAATAGAATACAAGAAAGACTTAACTGCCGGGATGGTTAGGACTGAAATTTTATGTGCAAAATGTGGTGGCCATTTAGGACACATTTTTGACGATGGACCCACCAAAACAGGAAAGCGTTTTTGTGTTAATTCTGCATCACTCGATTTTAAAAAATGATAAAAAATTGTCATTCTTGTTAAATTTTTTTACTTTGCAATCCCAATTATATAGCGAACACCATAATGACCAAAATTACTCGATTATTTGATTTTCCTTATTATCAATTAGATAAACAAAATAAACCGGATGCCTTAGTAACAAAATACGACGGAGTTTGGGTTAAAACGTCCACACAGGAATATATTGACAAAGCCAATGCAGTTTCAAGAGCGCTTCTACGACTTGGAATTCAAAAAAACGATAAAATCGCCATAATTTCATCCAACAATCGAACGGAGTGGAATATTATGGATATCGGCGCTTTACAGACGGGAGCACAAACAGTGCCAATTTATCCGACAATTTCACAAGAAGATTACGAATACATTTTAAATCATTCAGAATCTAAATTTTGTTTTGTCTCAGATATCGAAGTATTGAACAAATTAAATGCTATCAAGCAAAATGTTCCATCGTTAACTAAAGTATTTACTTTTAACGAAATCGCAGGTGAGGCACATTGGTCAGAATTAGTAACACTTGGCGCAGACACTTCCAATCAAGACGAAGTTGAAGAACGTAAAAATAGCGTTCATCCAAATGATTTAGCCACCATTATCTACACTTCGGGAACTACCGGAAAACCTAAAGGGGTAATGTTATCTCACAGTAACATTGTCTCCAATGTAATTGACAGCTCGAGCAGAATTCCTTTTGCAGCTGGCAAAAACAGAGCATTGAGTTTTTTACCTGTTTGTCACATTTTTGAGCGTATGATATTGTATTTGTACCAATATTATGGCGTTTCAATTTATTTCGGTGAGTCAATCGAAAAGTTAAGTGACAATATAAAAGAAGTTAAACCTAATGTAATGTCAGCCGTTCCAAGACTTCTGGAAAAGGTTTATGACAAAATATATCAAAAAGGAACTGAATTAAGTGGCCTGAAAAAGAAGTTATTCTTTTGGGCAATTGATTTAGGCTTACGCTACGAACCTTACGGAGCCAATGGTTTTTGGTACGAATTTCAATTAAAAATAGCCCGAAAATTAATTTTCAGTAAATGGCAGGAAGGACTAGGCGGTAACCTAGATATGATGGTTTCAGGAAGTGCTGCTTTACAACCAAGACTAACACGCGTTTTTGCGGCAGCAGGAATTCCAATCATGGAAGGATACGGTTTAACCGAAACTTCTCCCGTTATCACCGTTAACGACCAACGAAATAAAGGTTTTAAAGTGGGCACCGTTGGAAAAGTAATTGACAACGTTGAAGTTAAAATTGCTGAAGATGGTGAAATACTTTGTAAAGGACCTAATGTAATGATGGGCTATTACAAAGATGAAAAATTAACCAGTGAAGTTATAACTGACGGCTATTTCCATACAGGTGATATTGGTGAATTTGACAACGAAGGTTTCTTACGAATTACAGACCGTAAAAAGGAAATGTTCAAAACATCAGGTGGAAAATACATTGCTCCACAGCTTTTGGAAAACACTATGAAACAATCCCGTTTTATTGAACAAATTATGGTAATTGGTGACGGTCAGAAAATGCCTGGTGCATTGATTCAGCCAAGCTTTGATTTTATAAAGGAATGGGCTGCTATTCATAAAATCGAAATCGGAAAAACCAACGAAGAAATTGTAGAAAACAAAGCGGTCATTGAAAGAATCCAACAAGAAATTGATACTTTCAATACCAAATTCGGAAATTGGGAAAAAATCAAGAGATTTGAATTAACTCCTGATATTTGGTCAATTGATGGCGGACAACTTACTCCTACCCTAAAACTGAAACGTAAAGTAGTTCTTGAAAAATACAAAGGACTTTACGATAGAATATATAACTAAAATATAACGTTATGAAACTTAATTTGCTTCTTTGTTTTTCGCTTATCACTATACTTTTGTTGGGTTGTAAAAACAAAGAAGACAACATTAAGGACAACTACTTCAGTTTCTCCCAAAGAGACGACCAAGCCACAGGAGGAATTAAAATGATTCCAATAAAAACTCCTGCTGGCGAATTCAAAGTTTGGACAAAACGCATTGGTAACAATCCAAAAATAAAAGTTTTATTACTTCATGGTGGACCAGGCGTAACACACGAATTGTACGAATGCTTTGATGGCTATTTCCCTAACGAAAGTATCGAATACATCTATTACGATCAATTAGGTTCCTATTACAGTGATCAACCTAACGATAATCGTTTGTGGACCAACGAACGTTTTGTAGAAGAAGTTGAACAAGTCAGAATTGCCCTTGGCTTAAACAAAGATAATTTCTATTTATTAGGACAATCTTGGGGCGGAATACTTGCCATGGAATACGCTTTCAAGTACCAGAAAAATTTAAAAGGCTTGATCATCTCCAACATGATGTCAAGTGCGCCAGAATATAATAAATATGCAGAAGAAGTCTTAGGTCCGCAATTACCAAAAGAAGTATTCGAACAAATTAAAAATTTTGAAAAAAACAAGGATTATAAAAATCCAAAGTATGCCGATTTACTTTTTAAATACTACTATACCGAACATATTCTTAGAAAACCACTAAACGAATGGCCTGAAGCCGTTAACCGTTGTTTCAAACATTTAAACCCGAATGTATATATTTATATGCAAGGACCAAGCGAATTCGGAATAACCGGTGATGCTACACTAAAAAATTGGGATGTAAGAAATCAATTGAAAAATATTACTGTTCCAACATTAGTCATTGGGTCAAAATATGACACAATGGATCCAAAACACATGGAATGGATGTCGAAAGAAGTTCAAAATGGCCGCTTTTTATACTGTGCAAACGGAAGTCATCTCTCACAATACGACGACCAAAAAACCTATATTCCTGGCGTCATTCAATTCCTCAAAGATGTAGATCAAAACAAGTTTTATAAAAAATAAACACCTCTAAACCAATTTGTTAGAATAAATTTATTAAATTCACTTTACTAACCAAAAACAAAAAAAGATGAATTTAAAAAATTTTATTATTGGGGGAATTCTAGGCGGTATTGTCGATTTTTTATTAGGCTGGGTTTTTTATGGAATGTTATTTAAAAACATCTATCCACCAAGTGAAAATGAAAATCTTACTTTTATTTTTTTAGGCTGTTTAACTTATGCCTTCTTATTGTCTTTCGTTTTTAACAAATGGGCACATATTGCAAAGTTTACAAGTGGAGTTACAGCGGGTGCAATCATTGGATTTTTTTATGGACTTTCAATGAATTTCTTTATGTATTCAAACATGGCATTCAACCCAACAAATATGCTACTTGATGTAGCCATCAACATATTCATGTCTGCAATAGTAGGTGGAGTTATCGGATTAATTTCCGGCAAACTGAAATAATTATAGAAAATTACACTTCAAAACTCCCTCAAACAAAGGGAGTTTTTTTATTTGTTATAAATTCTGATAAAAATTTTCATAATTTATTATGCGTGCATAATATTTTTTATTACTTTTGATTTACTAGAACAAATTTATGAAAGATAAAACTATAGACTATGTATTACGTGCAACCTGGCAAGCAGTATCACGTATGTACAACGAAGAGGCAACCAAATATGGTGGTTCGATGGCTGTAGGATTTGCACTTTTAAGTATAGATAAAGAAGACGGTACACCTTCAACTAACATTAGTAGTCGCATGGGAATGGAACCAACAAGTTTAACCCGAACGCTGAAATCAATGGAAGAAAAAGGATTAATTTACAGAAAACCAAATCCTGCCGATGGTAGAGGTGTTTTAATATACCTCACAAAGGAAGGAAAAGAAAAACGTGAATTATCAAAGCAAACCGTTCTTAAATTTAATGAAAGTGTCAGAAAGCATGTTTCGGATGAAAAAATCCTACACTTCATGGAAGTTGCCGAAATAATCAATGAATTAATTCAAGATAAAAACATATTCAATCAACCAGAAGAATTAGAAAATGAAAAGAGTTATTAAAAAAGTTGCGGTAGTTGGATCCGGTATCATGGGTTCAGGTATTGCTTGTCATTTTGCTAATATCGGTGTCGAAGTTCTATTACTAGACATTGTTCCTCGCGAACTTAACGAAATTGAGCAGAAAAAAGGTTTAACACTTGAAAATAAAGCAGTCCGCAACCGTATCGTAAACGATAGCTTGGCAGCCGCTTTAAAATCGAAGCCCTCTCCTATTTACGATCAAAAATTTGCAAATCGTATCTCAACAGGGAATTTAACTGATGATATTACCAAAGTCAAAGATGTAGACTGGATTATCGAAGTAGTTGTAGAACGTTTGGATATTAAAAAACAAGTTTTCGAACAACTTGACCAACACAGAAGACCTGGCACTTTAATTACTTCAAACACTTCTGGTATTCCAATCAAATTCATGAGTGAAGGAAGAAGTGAAGATTTCCAAAAACACTTCTGCGGAACACACTTCTTCAACCCAGCACGTTATTTGAAATTATTTGAAATTATCCCTGGTCCACAAACTTCATCAGAAGTATTGGATTTCTTGAATAACTACGGTGAACAGTTCTTAGGTAAAACTTCAGTTGTAGCTAAAGATACTCCGGCATTCATTGGAAACAGAATCGGAATCTTCGGAATCCAAAGTTTATTCCATTTAGTAAAAGAAATGGGATTAACGATTGAGGAAGTTGACAAATTAACTGGTCCGGTTATTGGTCGTCCTAAATCAGCAACTTTCCGCACAGTCGATGTAGTAGGTTTAGATACTTTAGTACACGTTGCTAATGGAATCTATGAAAACTGTCCAAACGACGAAGCACACGAATTATTCAAATTGCCTGATTTCATCAACAAAATGATGGAAAACAAATGGTTAGGAAGTAAAACAGGACAAGGTTTCTACAAAAAAGAAGGAAAAGATATTCTGTCATTAGACTTAAACACTTTAGAATATCGTCCTAATAAAAGAGCGTCATTTGCAACACTTGAAATGACAAAAACTATCGAAAAACCTATTGATAGATTTAAAGTACTAGTAAAAGGAACAGACAAAGCAGGAGAATTCTACAGAAAATCGTTCTCTTCAATGTTTGCTTATGTATCGAATAGAGTTCCTGAAATTACAGACGAATTTTACAAAATTGACGATGCCATGAAAGCTGGTTTCGGATGGGAAAATGGACCTTTCGAAATTTGGGACGCTATTGGTGTTCAAAAAGGTATCGAGTTAATGAAAGCAGAAGGTTATGAACCAGCTGCTTGGGTTAATGATATGGTGGCTAGCGGAAATACGTCTTTCTATACCGTAAAAGAAGGAGCGACTCATTTCTACAACATTGCTTCAAAATCTCAATCTAAAATTCCAGGACAAGATGCATTTATCATCTTGAACAATATCCGTGAAACTAAAAAAGTTTGGGGTAATGCAGATTGCACTGTTCACAACATTGGTGACGGAATCCTTAACTTAGAATTCCACTCAAAAATGAATACAATTGGTGGTGGTGTTCTTCAAGGAATCAATAAAGCTATCGATTTAGCCGAAAAAGAATACAACGGATTAGTAATTGGTAACCAAGCCGCTAATTTCTCTGTTGGTGCGAATATCGGAATGATTTTCATGATGGCGGTTGAGCAAGAATACGATGAGTTGAACATGGCCATCAAAATGTTCCAGGACACAATGATGCGCGCTCGTTACTCTTCAATTCCAGTTATTGCTGCTCCTCACGGAATGACATTAGGAGGTGGATGTGAACTTTCAATGCACGCTGATAAAGTAGTTGCTGCCGCTGAAACGTACATCGGATTGGTAGAATTTGGTGTTGGTGTAATCCCTGGTGGTGGTGGTTCTAAAGAAATGGCTTTACGTGCTGCTGATACATTCCGCAAAAACGACGTTGAATTAAATGTGCTTCAAGAATACTTCTTGACAATCGGTATGGCCAAAGTAGCAACTTCTGCTTACGAAGCTTTCGATTTAGGCATCTTACAAAAAGGAAAAGACGTTGTAGTTGTAAACAAAGACCGTCAAATTGCTGAAGCGAAGAAACATGCCTTATTAATGGCTGAAGCCGGTTATACACAACCAGCACGTCGCAAAGACATTAAAGTATTAGGAAAACAAGCTTTAGGTATGTTCTTAGTGGGAACAGATCAAATGGTAGCCGGTCAATACATCTCCGAACATGATCAGAAAATAGCGAACAAATTAGCTTACGTTATGGCAGGTGGTGATTTATCTGAACCTACATTGGTTACTGAACAATACTTGTTAGATATCGAAAGAGAAGCTTTTTTATCACTTTGTACAGAAAGAAAAACATTGGAACGTATCCAATTTATGTTAACTAAAGGAAAACCGCTTAGAAACTAGAAACAAGAATAAAGAAGCAAGAATAAAGAAATTTTCTTTCATCTTTTCTCTTTCTTCTTTTCTCTAAAAAGTAAAATATGAAAACAGCATATATAGTAAAAGGATATAGAACAGCCGTTGGTAAAGCACCAAAAGGATTGTTCCGTTTCAAAAGACCTGATGAATTAGCCGCTGAAACCATCGAATATATGATGGCGCAATTGCCAGGTTTTGACAAAACAAGAATTGATGACGTAATGGTTGGAAACGCCATGCCGGAAGCAGAACAAGGACTTAATGTTGGTCGTTTGATTTCATTAATGGGATTAAAAGTAGATGATGTTCCGGGTGTAACTGTAAACCGTTACTGTGCATCAGGATTAGAAACTATTGGTATGGCTACAGCTAAAATCCAATCGGGAATGGCACATTGTATCATTGCTGGTGGAGCCGAAAGTATGAGTTATATTCCAATGGGTGGTTACAAACCAACGCCTGATTATAAAGCTGCTGCTGCTGGTCACGAAGATTATTACTGGGGAATGGGATTAACGGCTGAAGCTGTTGCAAAACAATTCAACGTTTCTCGTGCTGATCAGGATGAGTTTGCGTACCAATCACACATGAAAGCTTTAAAAGCTCAGGCTGAAGGTAAATTTGATGCTCAAATTGCTCCTATCACTGTTGAACAGACTTTCTTAAATGAAGCCGGGAAAAAAGAAACCAAATCCTACACTGTAACCAAAGACGAAGGACCAAGAGCTGGAACTTCTGTAGAAGCATTAGCTGGTTTAAAACCTGTTTTCGCTGCAGATGGTTCGGTTACTGCTGGTAACTCTTCCCAAATGAGTGATGGTGCTGCTTTCGTTTTAATCATGAGCGAAGAAATGGTAAAAGAATTAAACCTTGAGCCAATTGCACGTTTGGTAAACTTCGCTTCTGCGGGTGTTGAACCAAGAATCATGGGTATCGGTCCTGTAAAAGCAATTCCAAAAGCAGTGCAACAAGCTGGTTTAAAAATCTCTGATATCGAGTTATTCGAGTTAAACGAAGCATTTGCTGCACAATCTTTAGCAGTAATCCGTGAGTTAGACTTAAATCCTGAAATCATCAACGTAAATGGTGGAGCTATTGCTTTAGGTCACCCACTAGGTTGTACTGGAGCAAAACTTTCTGTTCAGTTATTTGACGAAATGAAACGTCGTGGTAACAAATACGGAATGGTAACCATGTGTGTGGGTACTGGTCAGGGAACTGCTGGTATATTTGAATTATTGTAATTAGAAAAAAGTTAAAGAGGAAAGAGAAAAGAGGAAAGAGAAAAGACTTATGAAGCACAACTTTAAAAATCTAAAAATTTGGTTGTTATCGATGGAAATTACTTCTGACATACATAAAATAACATTAGATTTTCCAAAAAATGAAGTGTATGGTTTAGTAAGTCAAATGAATAGAGCATCTGTTTCAATACCTTCCAATATTGCAGAAGGATCAAATAGAGTAAACACTCATTTCAAACACTTTCTAAATATTAGCCTTGGTTCTTCTTTTGAATTACAAACACAATTACTAATAGCATTACAAAACAATTATATAACCAATGAAAAAGGGATAGAATTAGAAAACAAGATTATAGAATTACAGAAAATGATTTCTGGGTTCATTTCTAAATTAGAATAATCTTTTTTCTTTATTCTTTTCTCTTTTATCAAAAAAATAAAATTATGGAAGATATTACAAGAGGAGGTCAATTCCTTGTTAAAGAAACAAAATGCGAAAACGTATTTACTCCTGAAGATTTTTCGGAAGAACAAATTATGATGCGCGATTCTGTAAAAGAATTCGTTGATAAAGAATTATGGGCTGAAAAAGTTCGATTTGAGAAAAAAGACTATGCTTACACTGAAGAAACTATGCGTAAAGCGGGTGAACTTGGTTTCTTAGGAGTAGCTGTTCCTGAAGCTTACGGTGGATTAGGAATGGGATTTGTTTCCACAATGTTGACTTGTGATTACATTTCTGGAGCTACTGGTTCATTCTCTACTGCTTTTGGTGCACATACAGGTATTGGTACAATGCCAATCACTTTATACGGATCAGAAGAGCAAAAATTAAAATACGTTCCAAAATTAGCTTCAGGTGAATGGTTTGGTGCTTACTGTTTAACAGAGCCAGGAGCTGGTTCTGATGCGAATTCAGGAAAAACTAAAGCGGAATTATCTGCTGATGGGAAATCATACAAAATCAACGGACAAAAAATGTGGATCTCAAATGCAGGTTTCTGTAATGTAATGATCGTTTTTGCTCGTATAGAAGATGATAAAAATATTACTGGTTTCATCGTTGAGTATGATGCTGCAAACCCTAACGGAATCACTTTAGGTGAAGAAGAACACAAATTAGGTATCCGTGCAAGTTCAACTCGTCAGGTATTCTTCAATGACACTGTAGTTCCTGCTGAAAATATGTTGGCGGGTCGTGGTGAAGGTTTCAAAATTGCAATGAACGCATTAAACGTTGGTCGTATCAAATTGGCGGCTGCTTGTTTGGATGCACAACGTCGTACAATTACAGAAGCAGTTAAATATGCTACTGAGAGAGTTCAATTTAAAACTCCTATCGCAAGTTTTGGTGCTATTCAAGCTAAATTAGCTAACATGGCAACCAATGCTTATGTAGGTGAATCAGCATCCTACCGTGCTGCAAAATCTATCGAAGATCGTATTCACGCTAGAGAAGCGGAAGGTTCTACTCATCAAGAAGCTGAATTAAAAGGTGTGGAAGAATTCGCAATCGAATGTTCTATCTTAAAAGTAGCAGTTTCTGAAGATATCCAAAACTGTTCTGACGAAGGAATCCAAATCTTTGGTGGTATGGGATTCTCTGAAGAAACTCCTATGGAATCAGCTTGGAGAGATGCTCGTATTGCTCGTATCTATGAAGGAACTAACGAAATCAACCGTATGTTATCTGTAGGTATGTTAGTGAAAAAAGCAATGAAAGGTCACGTAGACTTATTAGGCCCTGCAATGAAAGTTGCTGAGGAATTAATGGGTATTCCTGATTTTGACACTCCAGATTACACAGAATTATTTGCTGAAGAAAAAGAATTGATCGGTAAATTGAAAAAATCATTCTTAATGGTTGCCGGAGCAGCTGTACAAAAATACGGTCCGGATTTAGAAGCGCACCAACAATTATTGATGGCGGCTTCTGATATGTTAATCGAAATCTACATGGCAGAATCTGGAATTTTACGTACTGAAAAATTAGCGAAAGCGAAAGGTGCAGAAAACGTAAAAGAACAAATCGCTATGGCTCAATTGTACTTATATCAAGCAGTAGACATCATTAGTCAAAAAGGTAAAGAAGGAATTGTTTCTTTTGCTGAAGGTGACGAACAACGTATGATGTTAATGGGCTTACGTCGTTTTACAAAATACGTAAACATACCTAATGTGGTTCAATTACGCGAAACTATCGCTGCTAAATTAATCGCAGAAAACAAATACTGTTTCTAAAATTTAAATTTTAATTAGTTTGGTGGGAAAGGTCACAGTAGTTAATTCTACTGTGGCTTTTTTCTTTATAGAAAATCTAAACTAGATTTCGTTTTATTTAGTAAATTTACCTAAACCAAATTCAAATTTATGCATTCCAAAAAATTACTCACTCTCGTACTTACTGCTACGTTACTAGTAGCAGGTTGCAAAAATAAAATACAAAAAGGATATGACTTTGTTCGGGAATACAACGAAGCTGCCTATATGTTCAAAAATGATCTTATTTACCGAACCGAAGCCAAAATCCAAGGAGAAAGAGCTTTGGAAGAAATCATTATTGACATTGATTTTGATCTGAATTTAAAGAAAGAAGAATGTAAAGAAGATATCGGTGCCAAAATGCTACCCAAAACCATTTCAAGTGCTTTGGTTATGGATCAGGCCGGTGATTTGATTAAAGATGGTGCTACTGTAAATCTGACATTCCGTTCGTTGGACAACTTCATCCTTGAAAAAATCAAATTGGATAAAGCAATGATGGATAAACTTTTGGCTGAAAACAAAGGCTTAGAGAATTCTGAAATCAGTTTTGGCACATCCAAAAATGCCGAATTACAAAAAATACTAGGTGCAATCAATAGTAGTTTACCATTAGAAAACGAACAAGATCACACCAAATTATTAAAAATGGAATTGGACAAAGGGAATAGTCTTGTATGTATTACTGAAGTGCCCGATGAATTTGCAACTATGTTAAGAGATCCAGAAACAGTTGCCTTTCTCAAAGAAAATATGCTAAGAGATGAAAAAGTCAAAAAATTATTAGAAATGAAGAAAACCTACAACATCTCTAAAGTAATTTACAGGTATCAGAATACGAAAAGAAAAACAATTGCAAATATTGTAATCGACTAATATGGAAAATAATAGCCCCTGGAGAATCGTTTTAAGTGTATGCTTGATTTTGTTTGCTGTTTTTCGCATCGCAACACGATGCTCCAACAGTTCGAGATCCAACTCGTATGACAATTCCGTACAAAGCAATCAGGATCAAATCAGTACGTCATTGCGAATGATCAATGAACAAATCAGCAAAACAGGTGAAGATGTATTCAATGATTCGTACACAAAAATCAGTACTCTTGACAGTATTTTTTTAGATCAGTTTTCAATACAGAAACTAAACAAAGACACTTTAGTGCATGTTGATTTATTGTCCAAAATACGAATCCCAAAAGAAGCTTATCTTCAAAATACGCATGACGATTCCTTGCGTTTTGGTTCAAAATTTAAAGACGACGTTACCTTATTGGTTCATGATTTCGAAAGTAAATCAAAGGCTGAAGAAAATCTGAAACAACTGAAAAATCATTCCGATTTTAAAGTCAAACCAACTGAAAACAATTCAGAATTGGGCAACTATATGGAGTATTCTTTTTCGAAGAATGATAAAAAAGTGAACGGTTTTGCCTATTCGCATAATGATGATGAATATCAGCTCTTCATTGAATTCGAATCGGATAGATTATCTGAAAAAGAAATAAAAGCATATGCTTTACACTATTTAAAAGAAAACCTTGTGGTTAAAAACACAAAACTTTAAACGACATACTATGAAAAAAATAACCATCATAAGTCTTTCCGTTTTTGCATTGATCATGGCATGTAAAACAACTTCAGGCAATAAAAACGAATTAGTATTGATGTTGCAACCCAAAAGCGATACACA
This sequence comes from Flavobacterium sp. MAHUQ-57, assembly GCF_051908335.1. Lineage (NCBI taxonomy): Bacteria > Pseudomonadati > Bacteroidota > Flavobacteriia > Flavobacteriales > Flavobacteriaceae > Flavobacterium > Flavobacterium sp. MAHUQ-57. Next base: position 865,124 of record NZ_JBPZTE010000006.1, read on the forward strand.
AGTATCCGGCTCGGCTGCTTTTACTGAAAAAAACGGAGTGGTTTCCTTTGTAGCCAATATCAAAGGATTAACCCCCGGAGAACATGCGATACATATCCATGAAAAATCGGATTGCTCTGCACCCGACGCGTCATCTGCTGGTGGTCATTGGAATCCTACTTTCAAGAAACATGGCAAATGGGGTTCATCCGAATACCACAAAGGTGATATTGGAAACTTCACTGCCGATGCAAATGGCAACGCAATCGTAAAATTCGAAACCGACGAATGGTGTATTGGTTGTGATGATGAAACTAAAAATATCGTAGGAAAAAGTATTATTGTTCACAAAGGAAGTGATGATTTTACTACACAACCTACAGGAAACGCGGGTGGCAGAGTGGCGTGTACCGCGATAATTAAATAATAGAAGTGAAAGAAAAAGGGAAATTAGGAGTCATAATTGGCTTAAGCTTGCTATTATTTAGCATTTCACTCACACAAACATGCATTGTAATTGATTTTAAAGAAATTGTTGCAATCCCATCATTCAATTATTTTCTAATGGGTAGTACGGCAATTCTAGGTGGTGCAGTATTGGAATGGATCATTTGGTTTGCAAACCCACTATGTCTATTAACGATACTACTTTTGGTTTTCAACAATAAATTGGCTATTACAACTTCCCTGACAGCGTTGTTTTTAGCTTCCTCTTTCCGTTTTTGGAAAGAAATCTTGGGAGCCGAAAGCGGCAGTATGGCAAAAATAATTTCTTTTGAATCGGGATATTATCTTTGGGTTATTTCAATTGCTTTGCTTACAGCAGGAACCCTTCACCATTTTCTAGCGACAGAGAAAACAAAATCTACCACTTAAATGACCAAACCCCTACTCTATTTCAAAAACGCACAGGAATGGCGTGAATGGCTGCATGAAAATCATTTAGACTCTAATGGTGTAGAATTAATTTTCTATCGCGTAGATTCTGAATTTGAAAGTATGCGTTGGGAAGAAGCCGTTCAAGTGGCATTGTGCTATGGCTGGATTGATTCTACCGTTAGGAGATTAGACGACGAACGAAGAAAACAAGCCTTTGGACCACGAAAAGACAAAAGTGTGTGGAGTAAACTCAATAAAACCTATATCGTACAACTTGTTGCCGATGGGTTAATGCATGAAAGTGGCTTGAAGAAAATTGAAACTGCCAAACAAAATGGCTCTTGGACTTCTTTGGATGCTGTCGAAAACCATGAAATTCCTGATGATTTACAATTGGCATTTGATTCAAACCCAATTGCTTTTACGAATTACCAAAATTTCAGCAATTCCTATCGCAAAAGCTATTTGTATTGGCTAAATCAGGCGAAGCGAGAAGCAACTCGAAAAAACCGAATCGAGGAAATCATTCGATTGTGTGAACGCAATTGTAAACAACGATAAAGCGCAAATTGTGCTATTGGATTTGTGCTTATAAATTGTAATTGGAGTCTTTGAGGTTATAATTTGAGTCTTTTTGCTTCTAATTTTAACCTCTGAGGTTATAATTTTAACCTTTTTGCTTATAATTTTAACCTCCGAGCTTATAATTTGAGCCTTTGAGGCTATAATTTTAACCTTTTTGCTTATAATTTTAACCTCCGAGCTTATAATTTTAACCTCCGAGCTTATAATTTGAGCCTTTTAAAACAAAACTCATAGTATTCCTTGTCAAAACTGCAACTGTAATAAAGTGAGATTAGTAAGCGATTCGGAACTGCGGTTGATTTGAGGTAGATTGTGCGCGTCATTTATACACTAACGAAGCAAAAAACTGCAATAAATCGAACACAATGAATTATCTTTCTATAATTAAAAATAAGCAATACCAAACAAAACTATATTTAGTAGGTTACTTATTTTAGACAAAAAAATAGTTTGGAAAATTTAGAACATAGTAAACGGATTCGAAGAGTCTTAGACTACATTGAAAACAATCTTCAAGAAGACCTTAGATTGGAGACCATTGCAAAAGTAGGACTCTATTCCCCTTATCATTTTCATAGGATATTTAAAGCCATTATCGGCGAAACCATTCAGGAGTATATTGTCAGAAAAAAAGTCGAAAAAGCAGCATTACAATTGTCCAAAAACAAAACCAAATCCCTAACTGAAATCTATTCGGAAATTGGCTTTAACAGTCATTCTACTTTCACAAAAGTATTTAAAAAACAATATGGCATTCCCCCTACACAATTCAGAAAATTAGCTCCGGAGCATTTTAGCAAGATTGCACAAATGAATGGCAATATTGAACAAAATACCGTCATTTTTGAACACTACATTTACACTATTGAACAAATACAAAAAATGATGGAAAACACAAAAATTGTAGTGAAACAAATGCCCGAAATGCATCTTGCTTCAGCATTGAGCATAGGCGTGCATAATGTAGAAAAAGCCTATGAAAAGGTAATCAATTGGGGGATTTCAAAAAATCTATTCCCTAGCGAAAATGTCAAAATGATTTCTGTTTATCATGACAGTGCCAAAGTAACGCCACTTGATAAAATCAGAATCAATGCTTGCATGTTGGTTGACCAACCTATTCAACGAGAAGATGCTATTTTTCCCGAAACCTTAGCAGCTGGAAAATATATAGTAGGTAGTTATTGTATTACCCTTGCTGAATTTGAACAAGCATGGAATGGTTTATTTTTATGGATGAATGAAAAAGGGTATCAATTTAGAAAATCCTATCCTTATGAAATTTATCATACCAATTACAAGGAACATCCGGAAGGTAAAATGAGTGTGGATTTTTGCATTCCTATTCTCTAAAAAAATCAAAAAAACCAATCTCCATGACAGAGATTGGTTTTCCAACTGAACTAATTTATATTAACCTACTTTTTCTTTTTTAATCGGTCCTTAAATACCTTTTCAAACTTTTCCAATTTGGGTTGAATCACATATTGGCAATAACTTTTGGACTTGTTCTTTTCATAGTAATTTTGATGGTAACTTTCTGCTTTGGTAAATCCTTTATACGATTCAAGTGTGGTTACAATTTTAGAGTCGTAAGCACCCGAACTATTTAATTTGTTGATAAGGTCTGTCGCACTTCTTTTTTGACTTTCGTTAGCATAAAAAATGACCGATCGGTATTGTGAACCTTTGTCTGCGCCTTGACCATTCAATTGTGTCGGATCGTGAACCGTAAAAAAAACTTTAAAAATTTCGTCCAGATTCGTTTTATTAGGATTGTACTTTATCTGAACCACTTCGGCAAAACCAGTAGCTCCGGTAGAAACCTCTTCATACGTTGGGTTTAGACTACTTCTTCCTGAATAACCCGACTCAGCAGAAAGAACGCCATCAAGCCCATCAAAAACCGCTTCGATACACCAAAAACAACCTCCTCCCAAAGTAATCGTTTCCGTTTTCGGTTTCGATTGTTGTGCAAAAAGCACCACAGGAAACCATAGCAACACATACAGTAACTTTTTCATCTTTAGGCTATTTTGATTTGCTATCCGGTTCAAAATCCAAGGAAATCGAATTCATACAATACCGCTTCCCTGTCGGTTCTGGCCCATCGTCAAACAAATGCCCCAAATGCCCATCACAACGTCCGCATAATGCTTCAATTCTATTCATACTATAGGATGTATCTTCTTTAAACACGATACTTTTTTTATTTTCCTGTTCAAAGAAACTTGGCCATCCACAAGAACTTGCAAACTTTGCATCCGAACGAAATAGCGTATTTCCGCATGCAGCACAGTAGTAGGTTCCCTTACCTGTATAATTCCAATACTTACCCGTAAAAGCTACTTCGGTATTCGCTTTTCTAGAGACTAAGTACAAATCATCCGATAAAATAGCCTTCCATTCAGCATCTGATACCTGTAGTTTTTTTTGGTCTGTGTGTGAATAATATTTGTGTTTCGCTACTTTTTGTGCTTGCAATGGAGAAATCAATCCCAATAGCAAAACAAAACAACTGATTTTTAAAAACTTAACTAACATTTTTCTATAATTTAAAATTAGTACAACAAATGTATACTGCTATCAAAATCAAATTTGTAAGCTAGATGACATCGCAAAAAAAGCTTAACAAATGTTTATGAGTAAAAAAAAGTTCCTTTAGAAAAGGAACTTTAAAAACTAAAAAACTTTAATTAAAAAAAAGCACTTTACTGAATGTTTTATTATCTGATTCAATGACCCAATATCCTTTTTTGGAAAGGTATGTTTTATAATTGAGCGTTAAATTCTTATTTGTTTTTTGCAAATACTGCTGGAAATCAGGTGAACTGTTTAGCAGATACAATGCATCCTTGTCAAACTTAAAGTTGGTATAGTTCGCATCTCGCAAATCTCCTTTTACCACCTCTTTTGAAGCAGTATCCTGAGACTTTGTAAATTTTAATAAGGCTTCTGATTTCTTCACACCATAACTATCATTCATGGTTACAACATCCAGGTAATTGCGCTCTTTTGAAAAAATACTGCAGAAAACTTCATTTTCTCTTAATCGTATTGAAAAATTAATTTTTGAAACATCCTGCTTTTGATTAAAACCTGAAACATCTTTCACCTCTTGCTGCGATTCCCAAAGTAACTTCCCGTTCGGATCAAACTTAAAAACATAAAAACCCATCGGAATATTCGAAGTATTGGTTATTTCCTTTTCTTCGCTTCCAAATAATCCATAGACATATACGTTACCGGTATTTTTATCCACCAAGTAATTATTGACTGCCAATTCACTTATTCTTTTATTGGCATTGGAGGCATCGACAACACCACCCCCATTATTTGACAACAATAAGAAATATTTTGGCGCACTCACTAAATAGGAGAAATCTCCTATCCTACTTCCGGATACATCATAAATTGTTCTATAGACTGAGGCCGATTTATAGTTACTATTGATTGACTTCGTTATAAAACTGATTGTACTTTCATTAATGCGAACATCAAAATCAAATCCTTCCGTAAAAACTGCGGTTGTCTTGTTCTCTAACTTCGTTAAATCCGGTTTTTCCAACTTGTTCTTACTCACTTTGCTTTCGAATAAATCGATAACTTTTAGAAAAACATCATCATTTTTTAAATCAATTTTTGTGTTTTCTTTTTGGTTTACAAAATCCAATCCGTAAATATCATTAAAGTATCTAAAACGTTCATTGATTGCAAAATACTTACTTGGCACTCCATCAAGAATTAATTTATATTCTGTTGGAAATTCGTTCTTTTCCGGCAATTTACCAATCAAAAAAGCGGTTTCGATGGGTGAAAACACACAATTCGCTAATCTTTCATTGGCCACTAATTTTTGTGTAAAACCTTCTTTATCAAACGACCATACATCGGTAATAATATTTCCATATACTTTCGATGTCTTTTCACCCAAAGTCATTACTATCTTGTCTTGATTGGGCAGATAAATAATATCCAATGGTTGCTTCTTTTCTTTGAAGGCAACTTCACTTATCACTTTTTGTCCAAAAGTGATTGTCGATACAAATAGTAGCAAAAAATTCAACTTTCCCATAAAATTAAAAACTCTGTTTAAAGGATAATCCTATTGTAAAAGCTCTCGTTAAACCATCAGGTCTAGCCTCTCTCACAACAAAAGGAGTTGCGATAGAAGTTTCAATACTACTATTGTCACCAATCTTATAATTGGCAATTAAGTTTCCATTAATAGTTAGCCCTTCGGAATCTGCAATTTCAACACGGTTTCCAAATTGATTCACATACGAATCGGTTCCTAAATGGTATATAAACAACATATTGGGTTTTAGAGACAATTTTTCATCGAGTACTACAATTGTGTAAGTAGATCGAAATAATACATCGGATTTACGATGAAACAAATTAGTAGATTCAAATTTCTCTGTGGGAGCTAAAGAGGATAAATAAGAATTTTTATTGTCGTTTAAAGGAATTTGAGCCGCAATATTAAAATCCCATTTTTGTACACTTGCCTCAAATCCTCCAATAATATCAAAAGTACCCAAACTGGATTGGTAAGGCATTGGTAATGATACATTATTGATTTTGTCATTCCCTGAGGTTAAAGGAATTTTAATTCCAAGAAGCCCAGACCATTTCACAGTATTGGCATCAGGATTGAATTTGTAATTACCGGTTAGAAAAACGTCACCCACATTACTTCTTGTGCCAAAACTACCATTCGCCACTGTAGCGGTTACTTTCGCATTTACCGCAAATTTATCGGTAAACATACGGGTATAACTAGCATAGGGAGAAAAAATGGTTACGTCTTCTTCTCCAATTCCATAGACGCCTCCTATTTCAATCCAGTTCTTTTTTTCAGAAGAAGCTGCTTTGAATGGGTTTCCAACCGAACAAAATCCGGCATCACTACATCCTTGGGCTGTAACCTGTTGGATACAAATATACATCAAAGTAAAAATTGCAATTTTAAAATTGGTAAACATAGTTATTTAATTAAGTTAGTTAATTCGGAGTCAGTCTAGCAATAGCATACAAATGATTGTATTGCTGACAATGTATAAGCACATACGGATAATCTGCTATATTGGTTTCAGAAGGAATTAAATAACCACTATTTCCATTACCTGCAAAATTTCCAAGATTGACATATTGTGTTGGCGAATCCGATTTTGACAAATAGACTTTTAAATCCGGACCTGAGGACACATTTGCATTTTCAATTTCTACCTTATACACGCCATTATCGAAATACACTTTCACCATTCCACTGGCGTTAACACCCGAAGTGGGTTCAAAACTCCCTGTATATTGTACTACAGCACCATCAAGAATCGAGACATTATTGTTTTCTCGAGTCAATTCGCCTTCTTTTTCACACGATAGCATAAACAAGGCAACTAAGAGTAACAAAAACTTTTTCATAAGCTAAAGATTTATACTACAAACTTATTTCGTTCTATCGTATCAAAATGTCAGCTAGGTTACATTAGAATATATTTGTTATAGTTTCTTTTTTTACATTAATTTGTTGCATGATAAATCCTTCGGCACATGGCTGGGTAAATAAATTTTTCTTTGAGCAAAATGCACAGGAACAATTCAAGGTATACGATCTTGAAAAATTCTATGTAGCTACAAGAAAAACAGGGTTTTTGGTGGGTTATGCGACACATTTTGTGACTTCAAAAACAATCGATACCAAAGGCTGGACTACGGATGAATTTTCTAAAATTGCACTCTTAAATTCGCTGTATGGCGTTTATCAAATTGTAACTAAAGACAATAATTCTGAGGAATTTATTAAAAAGTGTGTTGCTTTTTACCAAGAACTGCATCCTAAAAATTCCGGCGTACTAGATATTTTTTTACCCACCGATTCTGCAGAAAATAAATTAGAAAAGATTATTGCCAATCGCATAAAAACCAACGACAATATCATTAGCAAGAATTTTTCTCATATCCTGACTAATGCCTTGCTATTTATTGATGTATTGGCTTTTAAAAGATGTATTGAAGAGGATAGTTTACCCAAAAAGTATTTAAAAAAAATCGAAGAGATTATTGTGAGTGTGGTATCCATAGCACTAAACACTAAGGAGACCAAATCAAAATACGATGATTTGTTACAAAAACTATTCGAATCGTCTGTTCGCTATTCGAAATATGAAAAAGTAACAAAAGAGACTTCCTTAAATGATATAGATTTCTCTTATTTAGAAGACGATTATGAGCGCTATTATTTGATTGATATTGCTAATATGGCACTTTGGAATGATGGAGTAATTGAAAAGTCGGAGCGCAATTTTTTATTTGAATTGGCAAAACAACTCAAAGTATCGGATGATTTTGCGAAGAATAGCATTAATGACATGAATGCCTTTTTAACCGAAAATAAAGCGTCAATACATTATTTCAACTATTCGAACCCAGTAAAACATTTCTATGACCAAACCACTTCGAACGTGCAAACATTGGTTCAAAGAAATAAATCAAGATTACTATTAGAAATCTCACAAAGCAAAGAGTTGGTCACTCTATTGCGTAAATCCGCTTCGGAAAAATTAACGCTTGAAGAGAAAAAGAAGATACGTAATCAACTACTTGACATTTGTAAAAGCATACCCTCATTGACTATATTTCTTGTTCCTGGCGGAAGTTTATTATTACCCATTTTGATCAAATTTATTCCGCAATTGTTGCCTTCTGCCTTTAATGAAAATTTAGATAAAAACTAGATTCATCTTCTTTTACGAAAAATTTAAAATAAATTAATTATCAATTAAAATTATAGTTAATTATATTTGCATCAAATTTTACTATAAATGACTATTACTCAATTACAATATGTTTTGGCGGTAGCCGAACACAAAAATTTCACACTGGCTGCAGAAAAATGTTTCGTTACACAACCTACTTTGAGCATGCAAATTCAAAAAGTGGAAGAAGAACTAGACATTATCATATTTGACAGAAGTAAAAAGCCGATTCAATTGACTGAAGTTGGTCAAAAAATTGTAGCTCAAGCCAAAAACATCGTCAATGAAGCCGACAGAATTAAGGACATCGTTGATCAACAAAAAGGATTTATTGGTGGAGAATTTCGCTTGGGAATAATTCCAACGGTAATGCCTACACTACTACCTATGTTTTTAAATAACTTCATTAAAAAGTATCCGAAAGTAAAATTGATCATTGAAGAGTTAAACACTTCTGAGATAGTTACTAAATTAAAAAACGGACATTTGGATGCCGCAATTGCAGCCACTCCATTGGAAGAAGAAAAAATAAAAGAAGTGGTTTTGTACTACGAACCGTTCATGGTGTATGTACCGCAGCAACATCCAAAATTCAATAAAGAAGAATTAGAGGTTGCCGATCTTAATGTAGATGAAATTCTACTATTACAAGACGGACATTGTTTTAGAGATGGTATTTTGAATTTGTGCAAAAACAATTCAAATGGTGGCGAAAATAAGTTCCAAATTGAAAGTGGAAGTTTCGAAACACTAATCAAACTAGCTGATGAAGGATTAGGTATCACTTTATTGCCCTACTTGCATACATTGGATTTAAAAGAAGAAGACAAACTGAAATTAAAACATTTCATCGAACCTAAACCGGCTAGAGAAATCAGTTTACTCTTTCCTAAAAACGAATTGAAAATTCATATCATAGATGCGTTGAAAAATACGATATCAGGAGTTTTACGAGGCGCTATTGCGTTTCAAAATGTGGAAATCATCAGTCCGTTACAGAAGAAATAAAAAAGGAGCTTTTAAGCTCCTTTTTAAGTTAAGTTCGTGGTATCTGGGTTAGACTTCAACAATGTGAATGCATTGTCTCAATTCTGGTCTTTCGCTTGTGAAATACAACAGCCAATTTTTTAGATGTTCTAGTTCATAAGGAAGCAAATTTCTAACAGCTTTCTTTAACTCTTTAGTAAACAGTTTAAGATCAAAGCTAACTTTTTCAAGTACGTTTTTGGTGTAATCGTAAATCATTCGAGGCATAATAACTACAACTTTAATAATGAAACACTTGATGAAGAACTCGTTGTAAAAGTAGATAAAAATATCGATAAAATACAAATAAAATCGATGAAATGCGCTAATTGTATTTTATCTTATAAAAAAACTTACATAATCATCAAAATACATAACTAAAAAAGGAGCTATAAAAGCTCCTTTTTAAATTATACATTAAGGTATATTTCACATTTTCTAAGTTCTGGTTTTTCTTTTGTAAAATCAAAAAACCAAATTTTTAATTCTTCAACTTCGTACGGTAATAATTGTTTTACTGCTTTAACAAGTTCTTTACCGAACAAAGCTGGATCAAAACTAACTCTTTCCAGAATCGATTTTGCATAGTTGACCATTTGTCTTGACATAATTTCAAATTAGTGGTATTATACACTCAAATATACTAAAAATATGGAACTAAAATGTTATAGTTTTCTAAAAATTATTCACTTTCTTAAAGCCAACCATCATCTCTCGTTTACCAGGAGGCCCTTCCATTTTTACCACAGAAAAACCAACTTCTTTAAGAGATCGTTTTACAGCACCTCGGGCAGCATAGGTTACTAATAAACCTTCTTCTTGTAGTGCAGCAAACATTTTGGCAAAAATTTCGGTGCTCCAAAGTTCAGGTTGGTATTGATATCCGAACGCGTCAAAGTAAATAATATCAAATTGATTACTATAATTTATGTCTTGAAAAAATTGTTGCTTTTTGGTTAAGAAAAATGCATCTGAAATTTTATGTTGTATTTCCCAAGAGCACTGATGCATTCTTTTAAATACATCCTCCTGTTCCAACTTACCGAGTGTATCGGCGTAATTCATTGCAAAAGCTTCCTCTTCCTTAACGGGATAAGCTTCCACTCCAACATAATCAATTTCAAATCCATTTTTATCACCTTCAAGATAAGTAACGAAAGCATTCAATCCGGTTCCAAAACCAATTTCTAAGATAGCCACATTTCTTTTGGATTGTTGTAGTAAACCATTTTTTATAAATACGTGCAATGCCTCCTGAACAGCACCATTTACAGAATGATAACATTCACCCCAATCTACTAACTGTATTGTAGTGGAACCGTCGAGTGTGGTTATAATTTTTCGCTCCAATTCTACTTAATATAAAGTTTTTTAATGCGCACTATTGGTCCACCACATTTAACTTCGTGGCACTTTACACATTCGGTAATACTATTGTTAAAGTGCTTTTTTGCATTTTTTGGATCTTCATATATTAGTTCCTGAGACACAATGAAAGCATTAGCATGCTCTTTAAAAAAAGCATCATTTTCCTGTTTGTCTGTCATGACAGCCTCATGAATTTTATGAAAATGTTGAGGAAATGCGCCAATCGTATCACCGTTCACAATTCGTTGTTTCAAACGCTCGTTATCAACGTACATTTGTTCCATGAGCATTGCCATTTCGGACATCTCATACATTTCAAATTTCTTTTCCTCTTTGGGCAATTCGCATTGTTCCTTCTTCTTTTCACATGAAGAAAATACAACAATGGATAAAAACAATAGAGTGCTTCGCATTAGGATTTCTTAATTAAAACACCAGTAGCCTGAAATGCATAAGTCACTTTTGGCTTTGTAATTTTATTGATTTCTTCTTGTGATTTTTTTGCATCTTTAGCATAGTGACGCAATTCTTCAACCGAAACTACATCGATAAATGCTTTACCATTAACAATTGCTTCACTGCCATCTGCATTCAATGGAACAAAAAATCCATAATCTTTAAAACGAACAAAGGAGTTGTGGTTGTCTGACAAATCCAAATTCATCCAGCAACCTTTCTTTTTACATACTTCTTTAATCACCGATTTGAATTTGATGTTTATGGTATCTCCTTTTTTTAATGATTTGTATTTTTTGAGCATCGCTTTTTCAGTCAACACATTGGCAGGCACAAATTTTTCTCCAAAAACAGCATAATCATTCGAATTAATAGAAGTTTTAGCTACTTTTTTAGTTTTAGTTGGTGTTTGGGCATTAGATCCAAATCCGGCCAATAATAAAGACATTACTACGGCTAAATGTATTCTTTTCATTTCTATAACTTTTTTGTTTGTTAATGCAAATCTATTAGAAATAGGCGAAATGCTATACATACTTTAAAACTTTTCTAAAAAATATAACATATTGATAACTTAATTACGAAAAATTTAAAATTATCAAAAAAATCATTCAAAGTATTTCAATTCTTGTTCTTTATTTAACAATAAGTGCTGTTTTTTCATAAATTAGCAAAAAATAATTTTAGGTAATGGGCTTAGATATTCAAAGTGAAATTGATATTATTAAAGTTAACTCTTCTAAAATCAACGAAGTAGATTTTGAAAGCTTAACTTTTGGGAATGTTTTTACTGACTACATGCTAGTGTGTGATTTCAGAAATGGTGCTTGGGAAAAGCCTGTTATTAAACCATACGAACCATTCACTTTAGATCCTTCAGCAAAAGTTTTCCATTATGGGCAAGCTATATTTGAAGGAATGAAAGCGTATAAAGACGAGAATGATGGCGTTTGGTTATTCCGTCCGGAAGAAAACCATCAACGTTTCAATAAATCAGCTGTACGTTTGTGTATGCCTGAGATTTCTGAGAACATTTTTATCGATGGTTTGAAAGAGTTATTGAAAATCGAGAAAGACTGGGTTAAAAAAGGAAAAGGAAATTCGTTATACATCCGTCCATTTATGATTGCTATAGGAAGTGGTGTAATTGCACAACCTTCTACACAATATCGCTTTTGTATTATTTTATCTCCCGCAAGAGCTTACTACTCTGGCGAAGTAAAAGTACTTATAGCTGATTATTACAGCCGTGCTGCCAACGGTGGTATCGGAGCTGCCAAAGCTGCCGGAAATTATTCAGGGCAGTTCTATCCAACTCAATTGGCTCACAACGCAGGTTTCCAACAGGTAATTTGGACTGATGATGCAACCCATACTAAATTAGAAGAGTGTGGTACAATGAACGTGTTTTTTAGAATCAATGACACATTATTCACTGCACCGACAAGCGAAAGAATTCTAGACGGTATAACTCGTAAAAGTTTGATTGATTTAGCCAAACGAGAAGGAATCGATGTTGAAGTTCGTTCGGTATTGGTTTCAGAATTAGTGGAAGCTTCTAAAAACGGAACCCTTAAAGAAATTTTTGGTGCGGGAACTGCTGCTGTTGTTAATCCGATTATTGGTTTTCAATACGATGAAACCTATTATGAATTGCCTAAGTTAGAAAATTCATTTGCAGGTCTTTTAAAAGAAAAAATGACCAACATCCAACATAAAATTGATGAAGATACTTTTGGTTGGACAGTTAAAGTATAATTAAAAAGCGGTTGAAAATTCAACCGCTTTTTTTATTTTAATATAGCTTCAAAATTGGGTTTGAAATAGTTTGGTCCCTTTAATACTTTCCCGTCTTCACGGTAAATCGGTTTGCCATCCTCACCCAACTTACTCATGTTACTGCGTTGAATTTCATCAAAAACTTCTTCAATTTTATGCTGCAATCCATGTTCCAAAATTGTCCCGCATAAAATATAAAGCATATCCCCAAGAGCATCCGCTATTTCTACAATATCATTATTTTGAACTGCTTCCAAATACTCTTCATTTTCTTCCTTCATTAAATTGAAACGAAGTCTATTTTTATTTTCACCTAAATCGCCCGTTGGTTCATTTTTTATTCCCAAACCGAAGGCACTGTGAAATTCGTGTACCGATTGAATTTGTTTTTGCATTTTTTACGTCATTTATTACTGCGCAAAATAACATATTGAATTTACAATTACTATTTTTGTCAAAAAAAAATATGTTCAGTCAAGGTCAATTATTATTTGCTTTATTTTTTGTTATCAGCTTCATAATCATCATGATTTTCTCCTATAGAAAAGACAAAAAACTACACAAACAACATTACAAAGGAAGCATTTGGATACTGATAGCATTTTTAGTATTTATAGGACTTCTGTTTGTAATCAAAACACTATTAAAAGATTAATTAAAAAATGATTCTTTTAACATTTTTTTCCTAATTTTACGCAACTCACATTACCCGAATCTATGAAGATAGCCAAATATCTGATCTTATTAATGCTACTTTGCGCAGGTACCCTTTCTGTTTTTGTAGCTACTAAAGACGGCAGTTATTCCATCGAACGAACAAAAGTTATAGAAGTTCCAAAAGATGTTGTCTATAAATATGTTAGCGATACTCAAAACTGGGATTCAATTAACCCATGGAAAGATGAAAATTGGAAAATCAATAAGATGGATACACTTGACAACGAAACGATTATTCACAATATAACCATCAATGATGTTGTCAACGAGCTTACTTTAACCATTAAAGATACACTAGCAAAAAAAACCGTATTGCGCTGGACTACAGCAGGAAACCTTACTTTCAAAGACAAATTCCTAAGCATAATAGGACGTGGCGTTAAAAATGATTTTGCCGATGAATTTGACGAAGGCTTAAACTCAATCAATACGATTTTGACCCGTGAAGTGAATACATTCGACATCAAAGTAGATGGATTTGTAAAAAGAGATACAATTTTCTACATCCAAAAGGTTGTTGCAGCCAAAGCAGAAGAAATACCACAAAGAATTAAATTGTATGTTCCTAAACTTAGAGAACTTCTCATAGCGACCAACACACCTACTAATGGAGATCCATTTTTAATTTATCATGCCAAAGACACAGTAAATAACTTGTATAAATTTTCGGTTGCTATACCGACTCAAAAGAAAATTTATACTTCTGCCGATAGTGAATTCTATACAGGGCAAATTAATCCTTCAAGTACTGTAAAAGCCACTTTAAAAGGAAATTACAATCATAAAAAAGAAGCAGTGAAGCAACTCCGAGATTTTATGGTTAAGAATGGTTTAGAACAGAGTGATAAATTCAAAGAAATTGAAGTCATTACTAAAAACATAACGACAGACAAATCAGCTTCAAAATGGATTACTGAATTGTACATTCCGGTAAGACCGATTAAAAAAGAAGTCACTGTTCAAAAGACAAAACCAGTCAATCAGGATTCTATCGCCAATGCCATTGTAAAAGACATTCTTAACGCTGATAAAAACAGGAAAAACAAAACTGAATAAGTGAAAATGAAACATAAAAAAACCGGGAATATCCCGGTTTTTTTATGTTTCGTATATCAATTTTATTTTTTCAACAGATCCCTTACCACTTTTTCTGCTGCATGCAAACCAAACAAAGCGGGCATCCAACTATTGGTTCCGTAGAAAGATTTTTTAAAGTTAGAACCGTCAGTCATTTTCACACTATCATAATCAGGTCTTTCATGGGAATAAACCACTTTCACTCCACTTGAAATACCTTCTGTTTTTAAACGCTTACGCACTTGTTTCGCCAACGGACAATAATCTGTTTTAGAGATATCCTTTACACACACTTTACCAGCTTCAAACTTCCCTCCTGCACCCATATTACTGATAATTTTCACTTTTTTGCGTTTAGCAGCAATGATTAAATTCAATTTTGGAGTAATACTATCAATACAATCCATAACGTAATCATAATCATCCGTAACCAACTCAAAAGCTCTTTCCGGCGAAAGAAATTCCTGAACAACCGTTAAATCCAATTCTGGATTGATGTCCTTCAAACGAGCTGCCATCAATTCTACTTTGGGTAAACCAACGGTAGAATGCAAAGCAGGTAATTGACGGTTGATGTTTGTTATATCTACCACGTCACCATCAACAATGGTTATTTTTCCAACACCGGCACGTGCCACAAATTCGGCAGCAAAAGAACCTACACCACCCATACCAACAATTAGCACATTAGAATTTTTTAATTTTTCTAATCCTTCTTTCTTAAACAATAACTCTGCTCTTTCTTGCCACACTGCCATTTTTATATTCTTTACTTTAATTTATACTTCAATTCCCTTATTTTTGAAAAACCAGTTTAAAATTATTTTCAACTTGCTTTTCAATGTCTATTTTTTTTATTGATGCTGCTTTAGCATAAACTTCTTCAATGGTTTCTTCGATCATATCGGTTTCCATAAAAAACCTATCATTTGGCACTTGTTCAAATACAGAAGCCAAATCTGAATTTCGCAATAAATATTTCCCAAACGACAAATAAAATCCGTTATCCAATAATGATTTGGCCACCTGAAAATTTTTAGAAAAACCATGAATAATCATTGGTTGTTCAATTTTCAAACGCTTTTTTATTTCGATAACTTCCTGATATGCCGAAACGCAGTGCAAAATTACAGGTTTTTTATAGAATTGTGCAAGAACTAATTGTTTTTCAAAAACCAATGATTGATATTCTAAAGAAATTTCAATCCTTTTATCCAAACCACATTCACCCAAAGCCAAACAATTGGGCAACTGTAATTTCTCCTCAATGATTTTTAAATGTTGTTCCAATTGATCTGCATCAATATACCAGGGATGAATGCCAATTGAAAAATTAGAAATCGTTTCATCAAAATCATACGGATATTGATTGACAATTTCCAATACATTATCAGCAATAGACGCTTTATGTGTGTGAAGATTGAACAACATTAGTCATGGAACTTTTTAACACCTGCTTTGATCTCAATGCTCAAATCATTTTCCATTGGAACAATCGGACAAGAATACTTATAATTATAAGCACAATACGGATTATACGCTTTATTGAAATCAATTATAACAGTTTCATTTTTAGGAATACGCATATCCAAATAACGCCCGCCGATATAGCTTTCTTTTCCATTTGTCAAATCGCTAAACGGAAGAAATAAATAATCTTCGTAGCCAGGTCGTTTCATCAAGTCCAAATTCTGATAAACATACAATTGTAAATTCTTTTCATTCATTTTAAACTTCAAAACACCATACACTCTGTATTTTGGCTTTCTATCGGTAGAGGTTTTCATTTCAAAAACTTCACCTTCAATGCGCGTAAATTGTGCTTTAACAGTATAATTTTCGGAAATTGGAAAAAAATCTAACGTTTTAAAATGCACCAAATCCTCTTTCATTAATGGACTTGACGTACTATCGGCAAATTCTTTATTCAAATGTTGTTGGTACTCTAAAGCGGTTTCCATTTTCTCCTGAGCGAAAGAAAAGCCAAAGGCAAACAAAAACACTAATACATATAACTTTTTCATTGTTGTATTTTTCACAAAATTAGGTTAAACAATTTTTACTGCAAAGGAGTATTTTAGTAACTTTGAGACTCATACTTCAAACAATGCCTATAAACGCCTTTCAACGCTACATCAACAACTTCAAAGGATTTTCAAAAGAAATTTGGATACTGACTTTAATGACTTTTATCAATCGTGCTGGAACGATGGTACTCCCTTTCTTATCAAAATATTTATATGAAGATTTACATTTCAGTGCAACTAAAGTGGGAACCGTTTTGCTGTTTTTTGGTCTGGGTTCTATGTTGGGATCTTGGTTAGGTGGCAAATTATCTGACAAGGTTGGTTTTTATAAGATAATGATTTTTAGCTTGTTCACTAGCGGCATAGCATTCTTTGTGTTACAGCATATTACAAGTTATGTTGGATTTTGTATTTCTATCTTCCTGATTATGGTTATTGCAGACATGTTCAGACCAGCAATGTTTGTATCATTGGGCGCTTATGCAAAAAAAGAAAACCGAACTCGTGCGTTAACCTTGGTACGTTTAGCTATTAACCTAGGTTTTGCAGCCGGTCCGGCCATGGGTGGGTTAATCATAATGAACATAGGATATAAAGGCTTGTTTTGGGTTGATGGAGCAACTTGCATTCTAGCGGTTCTAATTTTTTGGTCATTTGTAAAAGAAAAAAAACATTCAAAATATACAGACAAAGAACATCCCGGCGAAATCCTTACAGATTCGGTTTTTAAAGACAAAACATTTTGGGTTTTCTTAGCTTGTTGTACAATCACTGGAATTTTATTCTTTCAATTATTTACAACGCTACCTCTCTACCATAAAGAGCAATTTAACCTAACCGAATTCCAAACCGGACTATTGATGATGATGAATGGCCTCTTAATTTTCTTTTTAGAAATGCCCATTGTAAGTTATGTTGAACGCAAACAATTGAATAAAGTAAAAATAGTTACGTTAGGAGCCTTTTGTATGACTATAAGTCTTTATTTACTTGTTATCAATCAATGGAGCGCCATTTTAATTGTGATGATGCTATTCATGACCTTCGGTGAGATGTTTGCTTTTCCATTTTCGAACTCCTTTGCCATGAGCCGCGCACCGAAAGGACACGAAGGTCGCTATATGGCTATTTTTACTATGTGTTATAGTTTGGCACATATACTAAGTGGTAAAGTCGGACTGGAAATCATAGATTATTATAAAAGCTATCAAAACAATTGGATTTTTATGGGTTCTCTTGGTGCACTTGGAACCCTATTCGGTTTATGGACTTTAAAACTTATAGCCAAAGAACGTGCATTGAAAGCAGTAGAAACTAATTCTATTTAATTTATATCAACTGAGATGGATAGTATTTCAATTCATGAATTTTTCACGATTAAGTTCCCGTCACCTCGGGAATTTTTTATTTTAACATACAAAACAAAGTAAAAAACAAACTCTTACACAAAAAGCGAATTCAGAAAAACTTAAAATTTAGTTAAATAACTACAAAAGCAGTTGTGTAACTATTTTTATAGTTGTATGTTTGTTTAACAATTTACAATCATGCAAAAGTTAACAAACAAAGAAGAGGAAATCATGCACATTTTATGGAAGCTTAAAAAAGCATTCGTAAAAGAAGTCATGGCAGAAATCAAAGAGGAAACTCCTCACTACAACACACTATCGACCATAATCAGAAATCTTGAAGAGAAAGGATACGTAGCGCACAATGCCTTTGGTAATACACATCAATATTATCCGGTTGTAACGATGGAAGAATATCGTAAACGCTTTATGAAAACGGCTATTGAAAATTACTTCAACAGTTCGTATAAAAATTTAGTTTCGTTCTTTGCTGAAGAACAAAAAATATCAGCAGAAGAATTACGTGAGATTTTAGATATCATTGAACAGAAAAAATAATGGAAGCTTTTTTCATTTATCTACTCAAAGCAAGTGTACTGATAACAGTATATTTTTTGGCCTATCATTTTTTGTTACGCAAAGAGACATTCTTCACAACAAACAGATGGTTTTTACTGGCAGGGTTAACAACATCGGCAGTTATGCCTTTGTATTTTATCACAAAAACCATCATTGTGGAACGCCCAAAAGTAGCAATGGAAGATTTAATAGCGTATTCACAAACAGCAACACTCACTCCGCAAACAGAAACAGCTTTTACTATAGATTGGTTTCAATTCGGGTTAATTTCATATGGCTTAGTGGCTTTCTTGTATTTTAGTAAAATCATGACCAATTTGGCATCATTATTCAAACTATTACACAAAAAGGAAGTTGTTAAAAAAGAACAATTCAGCTTAGTAGACTTAGATGACAATATTGCACCCTTTTCATTCTTTAACTATATTGTTTACAATTCAAATTTTTACACAAAAGACGAATTGCAAAGTATCTTATTACATGAAAAAGTACACGGTCAGGAAAAGCACTCCATCGATGTAATGATTGCCAAATTCTTTTGCATCATCTTTTGGTTTAATCCTTTCATGTGGCTCTATAAAAAGGCAATGATTCAAAACCTGGAATACATCGCCGATCAAAAAGCCAGTCAATTAATCGACGATAAAAAAGTATACCAAAAAGCACTTTTAAAAGTAGTTACTCATCAAAACTGCTTATCGATTACTAATCATTTTTACCAATCATTAATTAAAAAACGAATCGTTATGTTAAACAAAAATCAATCACACAAAAGAAATTCCTGGAAGTACGCTTTAATTTTACCAGCATTAGTAGCCTTTATCTTATTATTTCAGATAAAAGTCATTGCCCAGGAAAGAGAAATTGTTCAAAAATCACAAGAAGGCGGTGTTTATATTAAAACCGATAAAAATTCAAGTGATGATGAAATGAAAAAAGATGCCAAAATAGCAAAGGAAAAATTTGGGGTAACTTTAAAATATTCAAAAGTCAAAAGAAATAAAAAAGGTGAAATCACCGGAATCAAAATTGAATACAAAGACGAAAACGGTCAAAAAGGAATGGCTCAATTTGATAGTGACGAACCAATAAAACCGATCTATTTTCATAAAAACAGAAATACCATTGGATTTGGCAAATCAAATGAAGTACAAGTGTTCAAAAATTTTAGAAAAAACAACAATCCAGTAATTGCAGATATCGACGATATTGAAATTCCCGACATGGAAGATATGATTGTTGATATCGAAACTCCAGAACTACCAGAATTCGCTGATGAAATAGAAGCTCCAGCAGTACCAAGAACTCCAAAAATGATCAGAAAAAACATCGTGATTAAAAAAAATGGAAAAGATGCACAACCGGAAGTCTATATCAACGGAAAAAAAATGGATATTCCATTAGCGGATTTAGAAAAAATGGACAAAGACTTTGAAGGGAAATTTGAGTTCAAGGGCGGCGATAACGGTCCGTTCGAATTCAAATTCAATGATGATGAAATTTTCAAAATGAGCAGAGAGGATATTGAAAGAATCAAATCGGATGCCATGGAAAATTCAAGAATCCATATGAAAAAAATGAAAGAGCACATGGATAAAATGCGTCCACAATTAGAGAAAATGAGAGAAGACAGATCTAATTTCGAATGGAATTCTGATCAAGAAGAGGAAATGCAAAAAGCACGTGAAGAAATGCAAAAAGCCCGTGAAGAAATGCTGAAAGCTCGAGACGAAATGATCAAAGCAAGAGAAGAAATGCAAAAAGCAAAAGCCGAACAGCAAAAAGCACGTAAAGCCTAAAGCAATAAAAAAGACTGCCATTTGGCAGTCTTTTCTTTTTTATATATTTGCTTAAAAAAAAGTATGTATAAAGTCTTAGCTAAAATCAACAAGGTCGTACTTCCAAGTTTTACGAAAAAGCAACTAGATCCTGCAAAAGCAAAAAAATGGCAAATGGCCATTTTAGCATGGCGTTATTATGTAACTACTCGCGCTCTGTCTAGTAAGTAATTGCCGCAAAGATTTCGTTCTTTTTTATCTTTTCTCTACCCGATAAAAAAGAGAGTTCCATTAAAAAATTACACTGTACAATCTCACCACCCAATTTCTCAACCAATTCACAAACTGCCTTGGCGGTACCACCTGTCGCTAATACATCATCGTGAATTAACACCTTATCCCCTTTTTGAATAGCATCAATATGCATTTCAAGAACATCCTGACCGTATTCCAGTTCATAGCTTGCCGAAATGGTCTCATAAGGCAATTTATTCGCTTTTCTAACCGGTACAAATCCTGCGTTTAGTTTTTCTGCCAATAAAATACCAAAAAAGAAACCTCTCGATTCTACCCCAACCACCTTATCAATTGTAATTCCATTCAAGTTAGAAACTAAAATTTCAAGCATTTTTTCCCTCGCTTTTGGGTTTAACAAGAGTGGAGTGATGTCTTTGAATAAAATTCCTTCTTTCGGAAAGTCTTGAATATCACGGAAATACTGTTCTAAATTCATTTTTATTGATTTTTTTAAAAAATTTACTTTGCAAGTTACACATTTGTTTCTATATTTGCACCCGCAAACAGCATAATACTCATGAGTATTTGCAAAAGCAAAAAAGGCCTCGTGGCGCAACTGAATAGCGCATCTGATTACGGCTCAGAAGGTTACAGGTTTGAATCCTGTCGAGGTCACAAAAGCCCACCGGTAGGTGGGCTTTTTTTTGTGTCTGAAATTTCCGTATCTCTCATCTATATTTGTCTGATTTTTAGCTATATTTGCCAGCTAAAAATGGATTTAAGTGAATTTTGAAAAGAAAATAACGACGCTAATCAATTGGTTTTTATCTCGACCAAAAGCTTCTGGTTGTATTGTTTTCAGTTTCTTTCTTTTCGTTTTAGGACTCAGCATTTTCTTTAAATACCAAGTTAATAACGAAAATGAAAAACATGAGATGAACAACATCCTAAATGTTGTCAAGAAAAACATAGAGCAAAATTTAAAAAATAATTACGCAGCTGTCATTACACTCGCTTTATCTATTAACGATTCAGGAGAACCCAAAAACTTCGAACAGATTGCAGAAAATCTCGTTAAGAGCTACGAAAATATCAATGCTGTTCAATTAGTTCCAGGCGGAGTAATTAAATACACCTATCCACTCAAAGGAAATGAAGCCGCTACTAATTTTGATATTTTACATCATCCACTACATAGAGCTGCTGCATTAAAAGCTATCGAATCTAAATCGATTTATTTTTCGGGTCCGGTAGAACTTAAACAAGGCGGTTTGGGCGTTGTGGGAAGGTTACCTATTTTTAAAAAAGGGAAATTTTGGGGTTTTTCTGCAGTCATTGTAAAATTTGATGATTTCATCAAATCAACAGGTATTAGCTCTTTTAAAAGCGATAAATATTATTTTCAACTTTCAAAAGTTAATCCGATAACTAAGAAAAATGAATTTTTCTTGGAAGACAAATCCGACTTCAGCGACAAACCATTTAATGTAGTCGATATACCAGAGGGAGATTGGAAACTTTACATTATTTCCAAAAAAAATTCCCATTTACCAGAATATATAATTCTTACCTTATTTTCTTTATTTGTTAGTTTCCTTTCTGGATTTTTCACCACTACCCTTTTAAAAAAACCGGCTGAATTACAAGAATTGGTAAAAAAGCAAACCAAAAAAATAACACAGAGCGAACTTTTATTCAAATCGATATTTGAACACGCTGGTTTGGGAATTATTCATACTAATTCGATTACAGGAGATTTTATTGATGCTAATGATAAGTTTAGTGAACTAATAGGTTACAATAAGGATGAAATCAAGAAAATGAATTTCATGATGATTACCCATCCTGATGATCTGGAAGAAGACATTGATAACATGAAAAAGCTCCGTAGTGGAGAAATCAGTCAATTTTCAATGGAAAAACGTTATTTTCATAAAAATGGAAATATAATTTGGGCCAGAATTACAATTTCACCACTTTGGGAAAAGAATGAAAATTCAAATAGCCATATTGCCATTATTGAAGATATTTCCAGAAGAAAAGCAACCGAAAAAGAAATTTTAGAATCCAAACAAAAAATAAACGATATCATTGATAGTATTGACGGAGTTGTTTGGGAAGGAAATTCAAAAGATCCGGGAGTAAGTTTTGTGAGTAAGAAATCATTTGACATTTTGGGTTATACACCCGAAGAATGGATGTCGGATGAAATGTTCTGGCGAAAAATAATACACCCTGATGATCAAGATTGGGTAATTGATTATAGCAATCAATGTGCACAAGACAAAACACCATTCGATTTTGAATACCGAATGATTCATAAAAACGGTAACGTTGTTTGGGTAAGAGACATCGTGAGTGTTTACCACGAAGAAGTAACCTCAACCCGTTTCCGAGGTATATTAATTGATATTACACGATCAAAACAATTTGAGATTGATCTTAACAACTCGCTAAAATTAGTTACCGAGCAAAACAAACGATTGTTAAATTTCTCACATATCGTATCTCACAACCTTAGATCACACACCAGTAATATTGAATCATTGATCAATCTGATTGAAGTAAGCGAAGACGAGGAAGAACGAAATGAAATGTTAGGATTACTTAAATCGGTTTCAGAAACATTAAGTCAAACAATGATCAACCTGAATGAAGTCGTTTCTATACAAACTAACATCGATCAGGTAGTTGAAAAACTTGAGCTTAATAAATACATCCATAAAACATTACAAGTGCTTCATAATAAAATATCCAAATATGAAGCCAACATTATCAATACCATTTCGGATAGCACAACCGTCTATTTTAACCCGGCTTATCTAGAAAGTGTGCTTCTTAATTTTATCTCAAATTCTATCCGATACAAACATCCGGACAGAAAACCAGAAATTAAATTACAATCGTATACAGAAAACAATTATCTTGTACTGGAAATTCAAGACAATGGTATTGGGATTGATTTGAAAAAAAATGGCAAGAAGTTATTCGGTTTGTACAAAACATTTACCAATAACATAGAATCGAGAGGAATTGGCTTATTCATCACCAAAAACCAAATCGATGCCATGAAAGGCAAAATAGAAGTCGAGAGTAAAGTAAACGAAGGGACAACATTTAAAATTTATTTTAACAATGCCGCAAAAGAAAATATACATCATTGATGATGACCCTATTTATAAATTAGTGACGCACAAGCTCATTAAAAAAACTAATCTTTTTGGTGAAACACGTGATTTTGCTAATGGAAGTGAGGCGTTGAACTATTTTGAATCAACCACAGATTTTCCTGATGTTTTACTTCTAGATTTAGAAATGCCCGAAATGGACGGCTGGGAATTTTTAGAAGAATTTTGCCACTTGAAGAAAAAAATGGATCATAAAGGTATCATTTATATCGCTAGTTCTTCTATTGCACTCGAAGACAAAGCTAAAGCCGAACAATACAAATGCGTTAAAGAATTTCTAAGCAAACCTATCAATTTGGATAAATTGAGAAAAATAGCTGATCAAGAATAAACTATATTTGCACCAAATTTATTGAAATGAGTGCAGAATTTATTTACGACAAAGAATACAACCATCATACTTTTTCACAATACGAAATCAGTAACAACGAATACGAAAACTGTATTTTCAACCATTGTGATTTTACCCAATGCAACTTCGTAGGAGCCATATTTGTTGACTGCACCTTCAATCATTGTAATTTTAAAGAAACTAAAATTGGTCATGTGGCCCTTCGTGGAGTCCAATTCAATGATTGCGATTTTACATCCGTAAATTTTGCCATGACCGATCAAAAAATTTACGAATTCCATTTCACGAATTGCTTATTGGATTATTCCATGTTTTACAAACTAAAGCTAAAAAGAATGCAGTTTACCAATTGCAGTATGGTTTCTGTCGATTTTATGGAAAGCGATTTAACAGAAGCCTTGTTTGACAACTGCAATTTACGATTGGCTGTTTTTTCAGATACCGATTTAACCAAAGCCGACTTATATAGCAGCCACAACTTTTCGATTCATCCCGTTAAGAATAAAATCAAAAAGGCTATTTTTTCCAACGAGAATATAAAAGGCTTATTGGATCATTTTGAAGTAATCATAAAGTAACTACGATAAACTCCATCCTGTGTTCATCTGAAAACAACGTGGAAATTCATAATCACAATGCCCAACCTCATCAAATACACCTTTTCTGCAACAATATGGCAATACGAAGGGCCGAATGGCTGGTATTTTGTATCTCTCCCACTGGACATTTCAAAAGAGATAAGAGAAAACTTAAAATGGCAGGAAGAAGGATGGGGCAGATTAAAAGCTACAGCACAAATTGAAAACCAGGAATGGAAAACGGCTATTTGGTTTGACACCAAACAAAACACCTATCTCCTACCCTTAAAAGCCGCTATTAGAACCAAATGCAAACTGGAAAAAGACCAAGAAATTACCGTTAGTATTTTTGTATAACAACTTACACTCCATAAACTATAACTACAGAGTGTAAGTAATAAAAACTATGTCTTACAATTCAGTTATGATTTGTTCAACTTGTAATCTTGATTTAGGCTTTACTTCGGGTTGATTTGCATCATTTTCATCTCGTATTCCAATCGCTACAGCAAACAAAGGCTGATAACCTTCCAATTGTAGTATCTGTTTGTATTTCTCTTTTTCAATACCTTCCATAGGTGTCGAATCGATTCCTAAACTAGCACACGCCGATAAAAAATAACCTAATGATAAATACACCTGATGTTGCAACCAGGCTTTGATTTCATGTTCCGGCAATGGTTTTATAAACTGACGATAGTAACCTACTGCACCTTCAGGTAAATTAGCTTCGATTTGCTGCTCAAATTTATCCAAATCATCAATCGCACTAAACACCACCGTGTAACTCGATTCTAACACCTTAGGAGCGTTAAAATAAGAAGCCTCAGCAAGTTCTTGTTTTATATCTGGATTGGATACAAAAATAAAATGCCACGGTTGACTATTAATTGAAGATGGTGACAACTGCAAAATGTTTTTCAATTTAGTAATTACCTCATCCGATAACTTTTCATTGGCATTATATTTCTTAGTTGTATAACGCTTTTGAGCCAATTCTAAAAAATCCATATTTTCTTTTTAAATTAAACTATACTTTTTATAGTTGCAAAACTATTTATAGTTTAATACATTTGCAATAACGGTCAAATTGTATAGTTAAAAAAATGTATAAAATAGACGATAAAAAATTTCCTTGCAGTACAAGTCTTGCGATGAAATATATTGGAGGCAAATGGAAAGCCGTAATCTTAATTCACCTTTTTTCTAAAAAGAGATACAATGAATTACGCAAAGAAATACCCATGGTAACCGAAAGAACATTAAGTATACAACTTAAAGAACTAGAAAACGATGGTTTAATTTCAAGAACGGTCTATACTAGTAAGCCACCACTTAAAGTAGAATATGAATTAACCGAACTTGGTAAAACAGTAATTCCATTGTTGAATACTTTAGCAGAATGGGGGAAATTTATGGGCGAATCTCATTTAAAAGTGGCTACTGAACCTTGTGTAGTTAGTTAATTGGAAATTTAAATTACTATCCTACCATCTTCCATGGTTATGATTCGATGGGTGCGATTGGCAAAATCAGGATCATGTGTTACAATCAATAAAGTTTGATTGTGTTCTTGCGTCAATTGATTGAAAATATCAAACACAATATCACTGTTTTTCTTATCCAAATTTCCAGTAGGTTCATCTCCCATAATAATAAGGGGATTATTAATTAATGCTCTTGCTATCGCAACGCGCTGCTTTTGTCCGCCACTCAATTGGTTCGGCATTTTTAAGGCATGCTCATGCATATCCAATGTTCGAAGATGTTCAATTGCATTATGTTCTATTTCTGCTTCGGATAGACGGCCCAATTTCAAACCAGGCAGCATCACGTTTCGCAATACATTAAACTCGTTCAATAAATAATGAAACTGGAAAACGAAACCTATATTTTCATTACGAATTTGAGCTAATTCTTTGTCGGTTTTACCAGTAATCAACTCTTCATCCATAATGATCTCACCTTCATAATCCGTATCCATAGTCGATAATAAATACAATAAGGTAGACTTCCCGCAGCCCGATTTTCCTACAATAGAAACAAACTCACCATGTTCCACTTGCAAATCAATTTCTTTGAGTACCTGAATGCGGACAGGATCATTAAAATATTTGGTTAATTTTTTAGTCTCTAAAACAATTGTACTCATTATTTTCCTCTAATAATTTCTACAGGATCAACTTTACTGGCTTTTAAGGCAGGAAACAAACCTGCAATGAGAGTGGTAATTAAAGCAAATGTTATTCCTATAATATAAAACAACGGATTATAGTTTACCGGGAAGGTTTTTATTGTAGGCAATGCAGCCGTATTAAACGGTATCAAATCAATAATATTCGAAAAAACAAACCCAAATATAAGTCCCAACACACCACCACAAATCCCAATTACCATAGATAAAAACATAAAAATCCATTTCACATCTGCACCTGAAAAACCAGTTGCTTTGAGAATGGCAATACTATCCATTTTTTCAAATATCATCATATTGAGAATATTATAAATCCCAAATCCTGCTACGATAAGTAATACAATACCTACTGCATAGGAAATAATACTTCGAATAGTCGTACCCGTTTCAAATTGTGAATTCGTCGTTTGAAAATCTATAGCATCGACACTATACTTTGTTCGATATTCATTAGCCAATGATGGAGCCAAGTCAGTATCATTAATTTTCACTTGAATATCTGTAATATAACTTTTTGGAACTCCCAAAATTTTTTGTGCCATAGCTAATGAAGTGTAACTGGTTACATCATCTATTTCAGCAATCCCAATTTGAATAATTCCTACAATTTTCATTGAAGTCAAACTCCCTTTTGGCGTAGTTATCTTGATAATATCACCCTTTTTAAGAAGCATTTTAGTCGATAACCCTTTGCCAATGATGATACTATTATTTTGCTGCAAGTCTTCCACTTTCCCTTCTACCATATAATCGTTTAAGGAAAAAAGTTTTTGTTCCGTTAGCACATCAATACCATTAACAACACCTGAAATTTCAATCGTTCCCGAATTAAAAAAAACAGGAGTAGTAATTTTAGGTGCAACGTCGAATACCCTGTCATCCTGCTTTAAACTCTGAATAATTGCTTTAGCATTGTAAATAGATTTTCCTCTATCCTTAGGCTTAATAGAATTGATAAAATTCACATCATTTTTGTATTTTTCTGAAATAGTGACAGGTTGGTTTTCGGAAGGTTTTATTTCATTGTACAATCGAACATGAGGTGTACGGTTAATGATCAAACCATCAAGCAAATCATTCATTCCATACATGAAACTAACCAAAGTAATAAACATGGCTATACCAAATGTTACTCCCACACCTGCAATCACAGTTTGTTTCAATCGGGAGCGCATTAAATGCAATGCAATGGAAAAAACGAGTTTACAATTCATTATTGGGGTAAATAAATAGTTTCATTAGCTTTCAAACCATCGAGAACTTCAACATTTTGATAATCACTCAAACCAATTTTAATTTTTCGTTTTTCATCTTCATTAACCAAAACATAATTATCATCAATGAGATAATTACGGGGAATCGTTAGCGCATCTTTTTTCGAATTTATAATAATGTTCGCTTCTGCTGTAAGATTGGGATATAATTTAGGCGGCGATTTTACAAAATGAGCTTCAATTTTAAAAGTTCTGGAGCGAATATCCATAATAGGATAAATTTTATCAACCGAAGCTTCAAATACTTGTCCTTTATAGCTATCCATCGTTACTACTATTTTTTGACCTACAGTCACGCGAACCATATCATTCTCATCAATTTCAAGTTCCAATATGTAATTATCCTTCTTCCCAATGATGGCCAATGGTGTTTGTGGATTGACCATTGTTCCCTCTTTTACCAAAACATCAAACAATTCACCGGAAAAAGCACTTTTTATGGTAAAATCACCTTGGGCTTTTTGATTGATTTTTAGATTCACCTTACTTCTACTTTGTTCATTTGCCAATTGAGCCTTAAGTTGAGAAAGTTGTTTTAAAGCAGTCGCGTAGGTCGCTTTTGAAGTTTTATAAGCTAATTCCGTCTTTTCAAAATCGACTTCTGAAATGGCATTGTATTCCTTAACATTCTTACTACGCTTGTATATTGATTCATCGAGAGCCAATTTATCTTTCGCACTTTGTACGCGTAATTCCGCCTCAGCAATTTTATCTTGAATATACCGCCCGCTTTCCTGACTCATCAAATAGGCTAAACGCGCATTTTCTGTAGCCAATTGTGCTTTTTCACTTTCGATTGCAAATAAAGATTGACCTTTAGTTATGGATTGCCCGGCGCTAACATTGATATCTTGCAAAACACCACTAACAGTAGCATAAACCGTATATTGATTATCTGCTTTGATTACACCTGAAGCATATACACTTTCGGTAACGGCTCCTTTTTTAGGTTGAATTTCATTTGTTTCTTTTTTTCCGCAAGAAAACATTACTAACAGAGAAACTAGTAGTACTTTATTCATGTAAAAAATAATTTTCCGATACTAAAATTACGGAATAACTACTATAATTACGTGACAATTGTCAGTTTATTCATTACATTTATAGTAAATCAGCACACCTACCATGACAGTTGAACTTCTGATCTATTTTATACTCTTGGCATTACTATCAGAAATTGTAGGAACAGTCGGGGGTTTTGGCTCATCGATGCTTTTTGTACCCATAGCTGGTTATTTCTTGGATTTTCACTCTGTATTGGGTGTAACTGCAATTTATCATCTGTCCAGTAATATTTCTAAGATCTATTTCTTTAGGGATGGTTTTGACAAGAAGCTGGTAATCAACATGGGAATTACTTCTATTCTATTTGTGATTTTGGGTGCATTCTTAAGCAAATCCATTTCTTCAAAGCTACTGGAACTACTCCTTGCTCTATTCCTGATAAGCCTAAGCGTGTTGCTCCTTTTTTTTAGAAATAAAAGATTGAAACCAACTAGAACAAATGCTATTCTAGGTGGTAGTATTTCCGGATTTACGGCAGGCCTTTTAGGAACTGGCGGTGCAATTCGAGGAGTTGTTTTGGCGTCATATGGTTTACAGGCTAACGTATTCATTGCAACATCTGCATTGATAGATTTAGGGATTGATGCTAGTCGAAGTGTCGTTTACTCGCTAAATGGTTTTGTACATAAAGACGATTTGTATCTAATTCCTATTTTGTTAATTGTAAGTTTTACAGGCACATATATCGGAAAGAAAATTGTGAATCTAATGTCAGAAAAACAATTTCAAACCATGGTTCTACTGTTAATTCTAATTACCGGAGTAGTAACTCTTTTCAAAGCGATTCCCTTAACAATACTGCAAAAAAGTTGAATTTTAGCAAGAATTGACAAGAATTACTTAAATAAAGATTACTGCCATACCCATACTCTCTTCAAGCTTTTTCGTATATTTATACTTTGATTTCCAAATACTTACCCATTGTGTTTTACTTGTTTATGGAATCCAGAAACCATATAAAAAAACGGGGCAAAACCGAAAAGCCATACGAGTAGGAACTCAAAATTTTTTATTATGCCAAAGTATGTTATTGAAAGAGAAATTCCCGGTGCAGGCGATTTGACGACAGAACAATTAAAATCCATTTCGCAAACATCCTGTGGAGTTTTAAGTGATTTGGGACCACAAATACAGTGGGTTCATAGTTATGTTACGGGCAATAAAATTTATTGCATTTACAATGCACCCAACGAAGAAATGGTTCGTGAACACGCGCAAAAAGGCGGTTTCCCAGCCAATGCAGTAAATAAAGTACACACCATTATTGATCCTGTCACTGCAGAATAAAAAAAAATCCCATCAACAGATGGGATTTAATAATTTAGCTTATTTAAGACTCATTAAACTTTGCTCAATAGTAGCTATTTTTGCTAAAGCGTCTGCTTCTTTTTTGCGTTCATTGTCTATAACTTCGGTTTTTGCGTTGGCCACAAATTTTTCATTGGACAATTTCACCTGAACCGATTTCAAAAAGCCTTTGATATAGTTCAATTCTTCCGTTAATTTAGCAATTTCAGCCTCAATATCAATATTACCTGTAATCGGAATAAAGTATTCGTTCGATTTAACGCGGTATGACAATGCGCCATCTACTTTTTCAGTAACGTATTCTAAGGTACTAATATTGGTTAGCTTCATAATTACAGCATCAAAAAAGTTAGCTGCCTTTTCATTATTAACTACTTTCAATTCAATAGCATCTTTGAATGGAATGTTTTTGTCTTTTCTGATGGTTCTGATTCCTGAAATTACATCCGAAGCCAATTCAAAATCAGTGATGATTTTTTCATTGTAAGGTTTCATTTCCGGCCATTGTGCAACAATCAAAGCCTCTTCTGGTGTTCTGTCAGCAATATACTGCCATATTTCCTCAGTTAAGAAAGGCATAAATGGATGCAATAACTTCAGGTTTGCTTCCAACATTTCAATGGCTTTATTAAAAGTTGCTCTGTCAATCGGTTGTTGGTATCCCGGTTTAATCATTTCAAGGAACCAAGAACAGAAATCATCCCAAACCAATTTATAGATAGCCATCAATGCATCGGATATTCTGTATTTTTCAAAATTATCTTCGATTTCAACTAATGCTTTTTGCAATTTAGCCTCGTACCAATCGATTGCAGCTTTAGACGATTCAGGCTGTTCACTATCAGCCACTTCCCATCCTTTGATCAAACGGAAAGCATTCCAGATTTTGTTCGCAAATCCTTTACCTTGATTGCATAATTCTTCATCGAATAAAATATCATTTCCTGCCGAGGCACTCAACAATAAACCAACACGAACTCCATCAGCTCCAAATTTCTCGATCAATCCAAGCGGTTCGGGTGAATTACCTAATGATTTTGACATTTTACGGCCTTGTTTATCACGAACCAATCCTGTCAAATATACATTCGAGAACGGTTTTGCATCGGCATATTCGTATCCCGCAATAATCATTCTGGCAACCCAGAAGAATAAAATATCCGGACCAGTTACTAAATCATTCGTTGGATAATAATAGTTGAAATCTTCATTCTCGGGATCCATAATTCCTCCGAAAACGGCCATCGGCCACAACCAAGAAGAGAACCATGTATCTAATGCATCTGCATCCTGACGCAAATCAGTTGCTTGTAAATTCCCATTTCCTGTTTTTTGCTTTGCCAATTCCAAAGCATCAGCAGGAGTTTCAGCCACAACAAAATCTTCTTTCCCTTCACCGTAATAATACGCTGGAATTTGTTGGCCCCACCATAACTGGCGAGAAATGTTCCAATCGCGGATATTGTTCAACCAATGCGCGTAAGTATTATTAAAACGACTTGGATATAATTTAATTTCATCCGATTCTAGAACTGCTTTTATAGCTGGCTTCACCAAATCTTCCATTTTCAGGAACCATTGATCCGATAAACGTGGTTCGATTACCGCTTTAGTTCTTTCCGAAGTACCAACGTTGTTCGTATGAGTTTCAATTTTAGCCATCAACCCAAGTGATTCTAATTCTTTTGAAATTTCTTCACGAACCACAAAACGGTCTTTACCTTGGTAATGCAATCCGAACGAATTCAAGGAAGCATCTTCATTGAAAATATCGATAATTTCCAAGTTATGTTTGGCACCCAACTCTTTATCATTTACATCATGAGCTGGAGTTACTTTCAAACATCCAGTACCAAATTCCATATCCACATATTCATCAAAGATGATTGGAATTACACGATTACAAATTGGAACGATTGCATTTTTTCCTTTCAAATGGAAATAACGCTCGTCTTCAGGGTGAATACATACAGCTGTATCTCCTAAAATTGTTTCCGGACGAGTTGTCGCGATAGTAACAAATTCGTTTGAACCTTCAATTTGGTATTTCAAATGGTACAATTTACCTTGTCTTTCCTCATAAATAACCTCTTCATCTGACAAAGTAGTCTTTGCTTCTGGATCCCAATTAACCATTCGGTAACCACGGTAGATCATTCCTTTGTTGTATAAATCAACAAAAGAACGGATAACTGAAGCTGACATATCCGGATCCATAGTAAATTTAGTACGATCCCAGTCACAAGAACAACCCAATTGTTTTAATTGTTCCAAAATTGTTCCACCGTATTTGTCGGTCCATTCCCAAGCATGCTTTAAGAATTCTTCTCGCGTTAAATCATTCTTATTGATTCCCTCTGATTTCAATTTCGCTAC
This sequence comes from Flavobacterium sp. MAHUQ-57, assembly GCF_051908335.1. Lineage (NCBI taxonomy): Bacteria > Pseudomonadati > Bacteroidota > Flavobacteriia > Flavobacteriales > Flavobacteriaceae > Flavobacterium > Flavobacterium sp. MAHUQ-57. The sequence goes on from NZ_JBPZTE010000006.1 coordinate 898,056, forward strand.
TACTTTTGCTTCGGTAGCAATAGAAGCATGATCAGTTCCCGGAACCCAACAAGCATTGAAGCCTTTTAAGCGGGCACGACGAATTAACACATCCTGAATCGTATTATTTAACATATGCCCCATGTGTAACACTCCGGTTACGTTAGGTGGTGGGATTACAATCGTATAGGGTGTTCTGTGGTCAGGCTTCGAGTGAAAATACTTATTTTCCATCCAGTAGTCATACCATTTCTTTTCTACTGATTTTGCTTCAAATTGTGCAGGTATCATGATCTTTTATTGATTTTTAAACTATTAAAATAATGTTTCAGCTGAACTGAAATCGTTTTACAAAAAATACGTGTGTAGGCTCTCCTGCCCGTATAACCTTTGCATGGGGCAACGGGAAAGAATAGTTGAGTCTAAAGACAGACTCGTTCTTGAAAAAGTATGTAGAATTGACTTTGGTACACTTTTTGTAATTTATATGCAAAAGTAAGGAAACTGCGTAAATATAAAAAGAAGATATTTTTTTTGTAAGTTTACGGAAACAAATCTAACTTTACTTGCTAAATTAATTGATATGAAAAAATTAATGTCGTTAATAGCTGTTATAGCTATCGGTATTTCAGCTCAGGCCCAAAGTGGTGCTAAAATTGAATTTAAAGACAAAGATAACACTATTGATTATGGTACTGTTACAAAGGAAACAGACAATGGAATTAGAGTTTTTGAATTTACCAATACAGGTGATGCACCTTTGATTATTACTAATGTGCAATCTACTTGTGGTTGTACTGTTCCAAGTACACCGAAAGAACCAATTTTACCTGGAAAAAAAGGAAAAATTGAAGTGAAATATAACATGAACCCAGGTCCAATACGCAAAACGATTACTGTAGAATCCAATGCTGTAAATTATGAAGGTGGTAAAGTTCCTTTAAAAATAAAGGGAACAGTTGTAGCACCTGCAGATGTTAATGTTTTAGAAAAGAAAAAGTCGTTGATGACACAATAAAAAAAGCCCTGAAATTCAGGGCTTTTTTTTATTCTTCAGTATTAAAAAGCTTTACCATTTCTCTCCGACTGTACATTTTTAACACTACTTTATTTTACTTTTTTTATAGGATACTCTTCATTCCCTGGATTGATGTTCGAAATAGGTTCTCCAGAGATTATATAATTTCCATCCTCTTTTTGAATATAAATACTTCCAAGTTCATCATACTTCTTATTAAACTGAATCTTGATTTTATCTTTATCAATTAGCTCAGCTATTAAATTTTTATAAGTTTCCGGTTTTTCGCCATCTGAAACATAAATGACATCTATCGCTTTTAAACTTTTTATATTTATTTCAAAACTGGTAACTAACTCATCTCTGTTTTCTCTTTTGAAAAAATAGTTACCAGACCAATCATTTGCATTCAAATTTGTTTGTTGGGCTGGTTCCGCTTGATTTACAAAACTTTTTTTGACAAAAGTGATTTTTCCTGTATTTGAATCAACTTTAAACTGATTCCATGATTGAATGTAAATATTATCCTCTTCTTCAGTTATTGCAAGTGTCCAAATATTTAATTTAGCATCAATATAAAAATATTGTGTTACTGCGACTAAAGCTTCAGCGTAATTTTCCTGTTTGTATAATGTTAAGGTATCGGTTACTTTATTTCCTTTTTCTACAGTCAGTTTAATATGCGAATATATATCAGCATCATTTTTACCTGAATTATCTTTTGTAAGCTTCAGTGAAATTTTATCTTTCTTTTTTTCTTCAATTGAATTATCATTCCAGGAAGCATATTTATCATAATCAAACTTAATTTCTCTTAATACTTTTCTTTTTTCTTTAAGAGAAGTGGCATCATTTAATTTGTTTATAAATCCTTCCTGACCAATCATTTCATCACCGATATCAGTTAGTTGGTTTTCAGCCTCAACAACTGCTAGGGGAGCATTATTTGAAATTACATCTTTTTCTTTTTTACAAGAAACTAATACCGCAATTGTGAAAATTAAAACAAGTTTTTTCATCATTTTTTTATCTCTGTTATTTTATCATCACTAAAATTTCCCGAATGGAGATGGCTATTATGTAAAGCACCTCCATCAGAAGCATTCTTTATTTTTTTGCAATAATCATTATTACCAACCAATACTTCCGTAAATTTAAATTTTATAACTGCATCAACGAACTTTTGATCTTTATTTAAATTATTGTAATAAATTGTATCGACACTTCTTCCATTTACGTGTTCTGCACTTGGAAAACAAGAAGCCTCTTTAAAACAACTACCCGTAGTTACAATTCCATCAGAAAAACTACACTCAGCGAGAGCTCCGACAAATCCTGCAAAAACTCCCGGTCCAGTATATCTCCTTTTAGTTTGTGAAAACTCATATTTAACAACAATACCACCGTTTGAGTAACTTAAACTATCTGGCATTTTGATAAGTTCAATATCCTTTCCATTTGATTTATATAGCCTCCATATCTTTCCTTTAGTAGGATGTTTTCCATACTCAGCAATATCATCATTTTTATATTTCACTCTCCTGCTTGTACTACCTTCAGAAACATTATCATCAGATAAAACTTCGGCGTGAGTTGGTTTTGTTTTAAATACAACACCTACATCTTTCCCTTTAGTGTTATGCCAGTCTAATATGCAAATAGCATGCTCTTTGTCACTTTTATCATGATAAACATACTTGTATTTCTTTTCAAATCCTTCTTTAATTTCTTTTGGAATTCTCTTTTCAATTTTACCATCATGATAAACATGATATGTAACAATATCTTTATCAGTTGTATTTTTAAGAATTATTGGACAGGTGCCAAAAAAGTTTAATTTATAACCAACTCCTTCATTATAGAAGTCGTTGATTGCTTCCTCAAATTCCCAAACGTAAGAACTTCCTTTTTTACCTTCATAGAATTGTTTTTTCCCTTTCTTATCAAAGAAGTATTCATCTTTTTCACGTTTGAACATTGGATTATCATCATAGGCATCTTTACTACTATCATAGACTACATAATCTTTTTCTGTTCCGTGCCCACAAGCATTAGGGTAGTTAACAGCCAAATACAAATCGGTTTTGGTTTTTAATTTACCTGTAAACTTTTTCTGTTTGAAAAACTTTTCGACATATTCTAATTGCTCGGTATTAGTCAGTTTTAGGAGTTCTGTTCTTTTTACCCCTAAATCAATTGCAGCTACTTTACCTATTTGGATTAATCCAACATAACCGTTCTTCGAATCATCTTTATGCTTTTTGAATGTCCCACATGTTGGACTAAATGTTCTTCCAGTTTCTAATGCCATTACGGCCATTAACCAATTTGCGCCCTCATTTTTTTCCTGAGGTAATCCTAAATTTTTAGCTACTTCAACAACCTTCTTTCTAAAATCACAACTGACTTTATTACCCCAAATTAAATCATAATCTTTACAGATACACCCTGTCTTTTTCTCATCTTTCTTTTCCGGCAGCTTAACATCCGAAACCTTTGCTACCGTTGTACTTTCTGCTGGTTCATGTTTAAATGCCTTGGTATCGACATCGATAACTGAACTTTTGATATGCGCTTTGCTCTCGATAACTTCTATATCGACAAAAAGTTCCTGAGTACTGCCTTCGAAGAAATCGTCACCGGAACTTTTCGGTATCTTATCCAACGAAAGATTGATTGTAAAATCATCACCTGTAAGTGTGAAATTTTTCACCAATAGCAGTTCGTTCTCTGTTACATCTTCTTCATACAATTTGAATCGTATTTCTTTACCTTTTAATCCCGTTGACTTTATATTCACTCTGAGCGCTGACTGTGTTACCGTTCCTGATATAGGACGACCATTCACATCTGAAAATGAAACATTGGATATGCCTACTTTCCCCTGTGTTACAGGTGGCGTTGCTTTTTTAGGCTGTTGTAAAGGAACATTCTTCTTGAATGGTGGAACAATTGGTTTAGGTGGTTGTTTTTTATCCGAAAGATGATCTCCGGTTTCAGTTTTACGTTCCCTTTGAAAATCCGGATTTCTAACATTCAAGTTTGCACTAGCTTTCGTTTCGCCCGAAGCAAAAGCGGTGACATAATACTCGTGTGTACTACCTTCACTACTGTCACCTTTCGCTAAATACGCATTAGCCACTTTTTTGAAATCCGGTTTCAACACAAACTGTTTGTGGGCTACACCTTTATCACCCACCTCCACTTTACCGTCTTCCACTAAGTTTTTTTCGTTTTCACTACTATGACCGTCACCGGTGGCATCATCTTCCCATAACGAGATATAGATAAATTGTCCTTTTAATCCTGTAGTTTCGACGTGCGCATTAACAATTTCTCCGTAGGCCAGCGGTTTGCTTATAGGATTATTATTGATATCACTAAGTTTCACACTTAGAATTTCTGCCTTTTCAGAAGGTTCTACATTAACAATTAACGAACCTGCACCGTTGGGATCGGGTTCATTTAAAAAGGCAATAATTTTATATTTATTATATGCTGCTTTTTCCTGAAAGCGGAAATGCCCTTCATTTTTTTCAAGTATTTTCTGCGGGTTGGTATCGTTTTGAAGGTAATGTAGTTCCCATTTGACATTGGCAGGGTTACGATCCGCTTCAGGAGTTCCTTCAAACCATTCTTCAACTTCATAGGTCTCCCACTCACCTACTTTAACTAAATTTTTTCCTTTGATAGTCTTTACTCCGCTTTTTGATTTCTCTTCATTGAAAAAAGGAATTTGAAGCGTATCTCCTTCTTTGATATCAAGACGGTAGGTTGGCGAACTGAAAAAACCGCCACCATAAGAAACCAATGGAACATTCGGATTTGCTTGTACCAATTCCGCTTCCGAAATACCATATTGAGAACAAATACTTTGAACCGTATCTTCTTTTTTAACAATATGCGTTTTAAAATCGTTATATCCCTTTTCCATTATTCAGCATGATTGGTTACTTTTTGTTCTTGTGCAATTTTGAAAGCTCCGGTATCTACAGCAGGATTAAGTTGATTCGTAGCTGTTTTATCCGCCTTTCTAGCCTGTTGTTGTGCTGGTTTAGGTTTCTGTCCATGATCGGTGATAGTGATACAATCAGGACCGCCAATAGGACATGTCGCTTTACTGGATTCCATCAGCGCTTTCCCTCCATTTTCGTCTAAAGTAATTTTATCGTAAAAACCACTCCATTTTGTAACTTGTGCCTGACAAGGTTTATAACCGCCTCCTGGTAAAGGTTGTTGTTTGCATGGGCCGAAAGTATTCTTTTCGAATGTTTGACCAATATCCTTATGGGTAGCCATTAATTTTTCACTACCATCTGGATCATTAATAAAAGTCTTTTTTTGGGTTTTTACTTTCAGTTTATCCGGGGCATTGCCATACTTACATTGGCAAGTTGCGCCTTGACATACGAGGTGTTTATCAGCCATAACTACATTTTAAAACAATTAAATACTACTCTCAACCCTTTGTTTTGATTCACTTATCGCCCAATTTCCCTGTTTGGAATTCATCGTTAATTTGATTTCTTCATTTCCTGAAAGTACCATTGATGCTTCACAAGAAAGAAGACTATTGTCTTTAGGATGAAATGTATATTTACCATACATATCAATCCACTCCGATTCTGATTGAATTTCAATATGTATTTCATCTTTGGTCACAATTTCATCATTATTCATTCCTTTTTTTTTCACCAAAACTTGTTGCATTGGAATATCTATTGAAAAATCCATAAATGGTGCCGCTTTCCATTGAGTCACCTTTGTATTATCTTGATAGTGCCCATACAAGGGTTTAAAAAAGAAATAAACAAAAAGATGGTTTTGCATTATACTTTTAAGGAGATTGCTATTTTTTATATTAGTGTCGGTCATTTGAATATACTCCAACGCAGTGTCACCTTCATAATAATTAATGAGCTTATTTTTAATGATCTCCCATCTTTGTAACATTTTTTCATGCTCAAAAATTTGTTCGATTTCACCCAAACTAGTGACCAAGAATTTCAATGGAAATAAAGCATTCCCACAATCGAAAGCCAATTGGTCGAAAACCAAATCTGGTGTACTTCCATCGATTAAAAGATTCTTTCTGTCGAGTTCATATACAAAACCATTTTGGCTGACATTATTCAATAATGTAACCTGCATTTCATATTGAATTGTTTTATCAACCCAATCACCCGAATATTGTCGATGAATCACTTCAAAAGTTTTTATTCCCGGTTTTGGGTGTAGTACAAATAGTTTTGTTGAATCTTCTATTGAATTCATGATTGATTATCGAATAGATTAGCAATTATTTTAATGATTTACACATACTATTTTTGAAATTTTCAAAGAAGTTTCATTATTGAATCCTTACAGATTTCATTATTATTTTTAAATTCCAAATAGAGCGATTCCCTTTTATGCCTATTATTTAACAACTTTGTGAAAATCTCAAAATTTCTTCTCAATTGGATATTTACATCAATGTATTGTTTTTGTTTTTCCAATGGAATTTTAGATTCCGAAATTGTACTGTTCTTTTCAAAGTTTTCAACATTTTGAAGAAATTTATACCCCTCAGTTTCTATCGTGGAAATTTCATTATCGTCCATTGTTCTGAACCAAACAACACATTTTTTTTCAATTTTATCTAGAACTTTGAATTGCTCAACCAAGTAATCAATCACTACTTTACTTTCATTATTTGGATTTAATTGTAGATAAGTAGTGTATTTCTCATCTAAACTTGATTTTGTGATTTGTGAAAAACCATGTGTAGCACTTAGTAACACTAAAAATAAAATGATTATACTAGTTTTTCTCATTATCGTTTTCCGTTTATTTTCAGTAAATGTTTCTATGCTTTATATATTCCAAACCGAATAAATTACTCTTCATATGAATCTCTAAATCTCATATGGCTGTTAGGGTAAATTCGAATGCTATCAACTTCTATTGGTTTACCATTTAGATTTATACTTAGCTGACTATTATCTTCTTTAATTTTTATATTAAAAATATTTTCTTTTACTCCCGAGTTTTTCAATAATTCATTAGTTTTTTCCCAATCAAAAAAGATACGAGCTATATACCGTTCATTTTTACCTGTTTCCCAAAATAAATGAATCACTTCAGGAACAGCTCTATCTTTACTAATAGGCTTTGCTACCAATGAACCAAACATTACTTCATATTCACCATTAAAATATTCATTCCCTAATTCAAAAAATTTAGCTCCTCTATTTTCAGAATTCACTTTATGACTCCATTTGTATTTCAATCTGTAGTTATCCCATAAATCAGGGGATACATCTGGCAAATACATACTTTTCTTTGCTTCTTCATAGCGTTCCGGGTGAATTCGGTATTTTTCCATGTAGATTTTTTTTACTTTTTTAATTTCTTCTAAATCAGTAATTTCCATAGCTTTAAAACGCCCGATTTCGTATGAAATAAATGCATATCGCATCCACACTACAATCATCCCTTTAGGAGCAAAACCAAACACCAAAGTACTAAATGGCTGATAAGTATATCTATATCGCTCGAAGTCATCATTATACTGATCTAAAGAAATAAATTCTTTAACGGAATCTTCACCATTATCCGATGTTGGATAACATCGATTGGTCATTTTTTTTATAAATTCTAAATCAAAATCTTGGTTAATCTTATAATACTTATCTTCATAACGTGAATAATACGTAATATCGAATCCAATTGGAGTACCGTGTTGCTCTGTCCACATAGCTCCAGAACTACCCCATTCTCCACTTGTACTTCCATAAGGTAATCCAGCAGGAACTCCTTCAAGTGTTTTTATTTGGTCTAAAATTGGTGTAACTTCATATTTTTTATTAGGCTCTGATATTTCAGTACGAAACTCTGGTAATTCTTTATGCATTTTACAATGGGAATGTGTTGTTAATAATAAAATATAAATTATTATTTTATAAAAATATTTAACCATGATGTATTTCTCTTTTTCGTACTTCTTGTTTTAAAGCCCCTTCATTTCTTGCTGATAGTCCAAATAAATTACTTTTTACTGACCAATGCAGATACTCATTACGCAAACGATGTAAATCATTATTATCCATATAGTTGATATAGTGAATAGACTTTACTTCATTAAAATAATTTTTAGAATAAAAATCAAAATTTTTAAGTTCTTTATTGTATCCTACTACATAACGATTACGAATGTTAATTTTTGCGTTATAATAATCTTTTATTTGATTATAAACTATGTTTATAAAAGAATCTTTAATTTTATAATCTTCTAATTTATCTGGCTTGTATTTAACATTAAAATCTTTCGATTTTTCTATCATCAAATCCAATGGTATTTTATCGTAGCTGTTAAACAAAACCCTTCTACCAACTAACCCATAATTATACTGGTTTTCATACCATTTAGTATGTCGATCAAGGTCTTTTTCATAAAAAAATTGCTTTTTTATTTGAGGGTCTTTAAACCATCCTTCTTCCACTACATATTTTTTAAATAAATCATACTCCTTGTCCTTTCTTTCTTTAGCCATGTTTTTGTGGTCTTCCGTTTCAGCAATCTGGATATTATCAATTACTGAAATTTCTTCAACATTGTCAAGATAAGATCCTCCTATATCAGAATGTACTCCTGGAAGCGTTAGTTCCAAGCCAGATAATCCAGCACTGTTAATATCAGAAAGATCAAAATTTTCCCGATACTCATCATCTGAAACTAAATGAAAAACATATTTAGCTTTTTGAATACTATCTAATTTCAATTCTTTAACATCGTTTCCATGATATGCACCCAAAGAAGCAACTGTATCATAAATTCCAACAAAATTGAAAATGATTTTTTTAATTTTCATACCTAGATGTAACAAACAGGCTCCAAAATAACCATAGTTGTCCAAAATTTTGGTATTTTCTAATACTAAATTAAATTGATGGATTTTGTCATTAAACAAATAATCTGGGTAAACTTTATATTTATTTTTCTTATCACTAATCTCATCTTCTAAAGAATAGTTTGCCATTTTACTGGCTACATGCAAAAAATGCCTTGCAGCTGCTGCCCCTCTACTAAAACCATATACATTAACAAATAAAATATCAATTTCTTTATTATTATATCCCTTTTCAAACATTTGTTTTGCAGCATCCATACATCCTTTTGTTACCTTTGCAGTCACACCAGTATCTCCCATACCTGTAGCCACTCCAGGAAATTTAGAATCGCTTTTTAAATTTTCGGTTCCAATACCCTCTATGTATACTTTAACTTGATTTTCTACATTAGAATCTACTGCATCATAACCTCTGGCTACATTGGTATAATCATTCTCAAAACTATCATCATTTTTATTCCCTGTTTTGATATAAGCTTGATGATTACCCGAGCTTGGATTTCTTGCTTCTGTATTCGTTTTATTATTTTGGGTACCGTCAAAGAAGAGATTCAAATTCACATTGATTGAATTAGATAAAGTGTCCTCCTTATTTGAAGCCTTATAATCGGATTCGACCACGCCGTCTGCTTCGCCTTTCCATTGGTTTTTCATGGGCGTACTGAACTCATAATTGCCTGCATTGGCAGTTAAGTTCATCTCGGTAGAAGTATTAATTAAATCCCCTTCAACAATTCTTGTGATACCCATCTTTTAAAATGCATTAGATTTTTCACCACTTTTTTTCACCACTTTCTGAGAGGCGTTTACCACTATACTTTTTTCAGTTGTACTTAATTGTGCCGATTTAGCAATTTCGGTACGTTCGGTAGTTTCGGATTCCCTGTTGCCTTTTACGATTTCAAGCAAACTGCCCATTACATTGACCAAGTAATTTTTTCCAACAGAAACATTATGGAAAGCTCCTGCAATAAGATTTTTATTTGCTCCAGCAGTTTCAGTAATATCGACACCCGCAATAACCGATAAATTCTGTCCTACATTGATACTCATATTTTTACCAGCAGTAATTGATATATCATTGGGTGCATTCACACTGATATTTCCTTGACCATCCATTAACCAGGTATTGCCACTTGGATCTTCTATAAAAATGCTTCCTTGAGCATCATTAAAAATCATTTTGGTTCCTGAACGGGTATGAATGACCTTCTGATCATTGCCTGATGTATTGTATCCTGAAATTTCAGCACCGTTGTATTGCGTTCCAATCACAAACGGTTTTTCCGGATTCCCGCCTTCGAAAGAAACAAAAACTTCCTCTCCGATTTCGGGTATAAAATAAAATCCTTTACCTGATCCTGCATGAGGAGTAACCAATCTAGTCCAGTCGCTTTCATGATTCCAAAAGAATTTCACTTTAATTCGTCCCATTCCGGCTGGATCATTGTTATCCGTTACAACTGCAGCTTGAGTTTCTGCTTTAGGATATACCAACGGATTTGTGTAAGGTGGTACTTTGACATCTCTTGGAATCGCTTCAAATTGGCATTCGTAATGACCGAATCCTTTAGAATAGTGATGAACCCCTATGGCAATAAATTCTCCTTCTATAAAATCCTTGGTTATGGTAAGTGTTCCTCCTATTTGTAAAGGAATCTTACTCAAACCGGAATACGTCACTACATTAGCTTCTTTTGCTTGTTGTTTTGTTTCTTGTATTCTCTGAATATCTTGAGCTTCGTAAGCATTACTCACAAAAGCATGATTCTCATTTTCTCTGTTATATACATTACCCGATGCGTTTTGAGCATTTTGAGCAATGTAGCTTTTGGTATTATTTTGGGGTTGCAAATTTTGCGCATCAATTTCTGACGCCAAATTATAATCATACCCTTTGTAGGCAATCTTTTGTGGTTTCAATCTACTCACTACCTTAAAGCTATGTAGATTGACACCATTTTGCAATGATGCTTTCGATGTTTTAAGCGATCCAAACTTCAAATAATCACCGTCGTAATACATCCATTCTCCATATTGAACAGCTAACCTTTGAAGAAATTGAAAATCGGTTTCATTGTATTGTACGATGTAAGGAAAAACAGTTTTATTCACTGTATTCACATCGGTTCCTGTAAAAATCCCTTTGACAATATTCTGGTCGGTTTTCCTTACAATATCTTCTAAAGAATTCGAAAAATGGGTTTCACATTGTTGAATTTCATCCAATAAGATAGTCGGACTTTCACCAATGATTTGAAATCCCTTAGAAGCACCGTCATTATCTAAAATTTCCATTTGTGAAATAATTCCTTTAAACTGAACATTTTCACCCCTAGCACTATCTTTAAATACAATCAGTACTTTGGCCCCCATATATTGTTTAATGAAGTCCGCCTGATCTTTAAAATTCATCACAACATCTCCGATTCGCCATGTAAAACTAAAGGTGTGATGCCCTAGTAGACTTTGGTTTATCATTAGATTATAATATACAATTTGTCCGCTGTAACTGCCTATCTGGATACTTACCCTTTCTTGCATGGCATCGGTCACTTTTTCCATAATTCCATTCATAACGCTCATAGTGATTGTTGTTAAATTTTAAATAGGTGCTGTTCTCTTAAATTTTTGTAAAACTGTATTTAGTCTCTTATTCCACTAATCAAATGAATTGCTTCTTTGGTTATGGTATCGTATAAAATTTGTTGTTTGTAGGGAAAATAAACTCCTTCGAAAACTATTTTATTTTTTAAATCAAACTGTTTGATTAACGTTTTATCCTTCAGATTATCTGTATAAAATGACAAATCGTTTTCAACAAAAGGGTAATCAACCCTTGTCTTTCTGAATTTCGAATTCAACTCATTTTGAATTGGAAACTCTTCATGCTTTGTTAACTTTTCCATGAAAGAATCGTTTACCTTGTATGTAAAATAACCCGAACTCATAAAAGTTGGTGCAACTTCGGAAAATTCACCTTTACAATCTTTGATTTCATTTTTCATGGTATCGGACAACTTAATCAGTTTTGACAATTGTTGTATTGGATTTTCCTTCTTTTCGAGAAAAGAACAACTAAAAAGAAATGCGGAAACCAGAAACATAGATTTTATTTTTCCCATGTAGCTTCAATATTAAATTCCTGATAAACATCGCCTCCAAAACTTGGAATTTTAAAATTCATTTCAGACTCCAATTTGCTGGAAATCAAAACTGGTAATTTTCTCTTTATGGTTTGACCTCTTGGCGCACTATCCACTAAATTTTCAATGCTAAAACCAAGTGTTTCATCAAGTTTGTTTTGCCAACTTTTAGGCAATCTTGTACCCGAATACCAATGACTTCTATTATTAATTATGGCTTTTATTTTGTAGGTATTGTTCACTTTTACCCAATATATTTTTGCTTTGTACGAACCTAAAAACCATTCAACGACAGTATAATAATCTTTCATTCCGGTCTCAGCACCCACAAAATGAAAACTGGCTTCGAATGGATTGGGTCTCATTGCATCTGAGACCTCAAAAAATTTCCTTTTGATGGAATTATTTGTTTTGGTTCCTGAGAAACTGGGAGATTTAGCAATATCTTTTGAAAACGCACTGTTGGTATTGAATATGATTTTGTCACCATTCCACGATGCATTAGGCAACATTGGAGAAGTTTCAAAAAACCATATAGCAAACAGTTCATCCCAATTAGCAGTGGTACCTGCTTTAGGTAATTCCGGAAATCTAATTTTTAAAATTTGTTCAAGTTTCTTTTTTATCCACTCATATATCTCGTATTGATCAACAGGAAAACTGTTTGATTTTAACTTATGTATGATTTCAAAATCGGACAGGAACAAAAGTTTTGATTCATAAGAAAGCATAGAAATTTCTTTATTTTATAAATCCAATGACCATGGTTTGCCTAAAACAGCACCACTAAAGTCAATATCTTTAGCCGAAAGCAGCAATTCAATTTGCATCGGCACTTCGTTATTTGATCTAAAACTCTCATGAAAATTGATACAGAAAGCTTTTTCAAATTTTAACTCTTTCATTTTTGACATGGCATCACGTCTAAAAAAAGTAATTTTTCCGTTTTTAGTTTGCGTACTGCTTATCATCCATTTCATAAAGTCAACACTTTTGGTAGACTCTACAACAAGTCTAATATTACCTCCCTGAGCAATTGTTTGAGGTTTTCCATTATGATCAACTTCCTGCGTAATGTGCAGGTCAAACTCTAATACATTGTAGGTTTCCCCATCTAATTCAAATTTTGCTAAAAAAGACATGTTATATTGTTTTAAAGGTCAGAATTCCATTAAAAATTGTCGAAAAACCAACGAGATAAATTTTGGGTCTTCATCCCGTTGGAATTATTTCGACATCACAAATAAGTACTATTTAAAAAATAGCTTATTTCTTATACCCATTCGTTTTCATAAACTCCTGTGCCCATTTCGATTTTTCTTGCCGAAATAGTAAAAGTTTCTGTTAACGGGTTTTTTCCTGTTGAATCAAAGTTTTCTTTGTGTTTAACCAAATAGCCCTCAGTAAATTTCAATTCTTTCAAAGTTGCATCACTGTCTCTTTTGAAAAACTTCACACTTCCGTCTTTACGCTCGAAACTGTTAGTCATCCATTCGAATAATTCAGTTGATCCTGTTCCTTCGATTGTTACATCAATTTTACCTCCTCTTGTTACTGTTGAAGGACGTCCAGTTGCATCAGTTTCCTGAAACAAACCATAGTTTACGTTTAGTACGTTGAATTCTTTACCTCCAACGCTTAATCTTGCTTTAAATGACATAATAAAAAATATTTAAATAATTAATAAATAAAAACATAGTACAATTAAACCCACTCGTTCACATGCTCTCCAGTTCCCAGTTTAATGGATTTTGCAGATAAAACGAAGGTTTCAGTTAATGGATTCTCACCCTCAGAATCGAAATTTTCTAGATAATTCACAATATAAGCTTCTGTAAACTGTAATTCTTTGAGAGTTGCATCACTATCTCTTTTAAGGAAAACGATACTACCATCCTTACGTTCGAAACTATTGGTCATCCATTCAAACAAATCTGTTTCACCAGTGCCTTCCACTGTAATTTCAATTTGCCCTCCTCTAGAAACAGAAGAAGGTCTGCCAGTAGCATCAGTTTCCTGAAACATCGCATAATTAACATTCAAGATGTTTCGCTCTTTTCCAGCGACTTTAATTTTAGTTTTAAATGACATATAAAATGTATTAACGTTTTACAATTAGCTTAATCGAATCAAAAGACAATAAAAAACCACACCAAATAACGGTGATACAGAAATAATAATTGAATTGATTCTTTGTAGTTAATTAATTGAATTGACTACATAAAAAAGTTGATTATGAAGTGGCACAGATTTGATCTGTTGATCAACTCATTCTTTTGAAGTTTGAAGTAGTTTCATATTAAAAATGCTGAATTAAGGTTAAATAAAAAATAATACCAATGAATATAAATATATAAGTGACGAATGTAAGAATTTTACTTCAAAAATAAAAATAAAATCGTGTTATTTTTCTTACTTATTTTAAATCCCAGTAACCATAAGTCATTCGAAAGCATCAACTTATAAAAAATCAATACTTTCTAAGGCATTTAATATCTTCATTTATTTGTTTTGCAGTTTTTTTATCTACTCTAAACTCATAATCTTTCTGATAGGTATGAATCATAAAACCTTTGATAAAACTTTTCATGATGTATTTTATATCGTACTGCCTTAATTCTACCACAATATAACCTTCACAATTCACTTGATACTTGTTTATCAACTCATACTTATCATCATTAACAAAAGACAATTCTACTACATCATCTTTCTTAATACATGCATTGAATGAGAAAAGTTTGATATACAAAAATACTTTTGACCCTTTTCTTTTTCCAAGTTGAAAAGAGATATAATCCTGGTCTGTATTATACACTTTAAAATAATAAGGTTCTGTGTGGGCATAAGGTCTTTTATCCAGAAAATTTTCTTTGCTACGTGTAATTTTAACTCTGTTTTTAAACCTAATCTTAAGAGAATCTCGAGAAGACATTTGTGCCTGAGCTCCAGTAACGGATAAACTAAAAAAGAGTACAGCAAGTATAAGTTTTTTGATCATAGTTATAGATATGAGTTTAAAAAAAGGGATTTTTCAATCCCTTTTTTAGTTGCTTCTTATTTTTGTTCGTATTCAGTATCCCATTCTGTACCATCATCCCCTTTTTGACCTTCCATTTTGATCATGAAATTTTTAGCAGGGAAATAAGGCTTCATATGGATATCCAAATAAATTCTGTCTTTTTGAATTGGATCTTGTTCAAATCGTCTGATTTCGAAATTTTCAATCAGTTTATCCGGTCCTGTAATACCATCCAAAAACTGAACAATTTGTCCCATGATTTCTTTACGTGTTTTAGCCGTGAAGTTTTCAAAAGCTCTTCTATTTAAGAAGTCCATTAAAACTTTGGTTACATAATCAAATACACGAACAACAGAATAGGTTTGTAATCCTAGGTTATCTCCGTTAAATAATGTTTTACCAGAGAAAGCCATAACTTTTCCATATTCATTCACCATTGGAATCAATCCCATGTTTTCCAAATTGGCAATTTCACTTTTTTTCAAGTCGAAACGAACACCGTCAACCTCGTTGATTCCTCCGAATTTTTTACCTGCAGTCACCTGAGACATTAACGTTTTATAAATTTTTCCGGCCAAAGCAGCTGATGGCGGTACAAAAAGATCTTCTGACTCTCCAACGGAATCAAATTTTCCTCTTCCTACTAACCAGTTACATGTCATTAACACATTCGAACGATAAATATCACCTCCGGTCAAATAAGCTGCATCAAACATTTCCATCACATCATCCGGTTCATCAAGATGTGCGAAATCCGTTACCAACATCACTTTATTTTCATGAGCGATTTTAGCCCATTTTTCGACAACTTTATTACTTCCTAAATAACCTGGAATGACTAACAAACCGTAATTATTTTTTAAATCCAAACGATCATAATTGTCTACTAATTCATTGTGAATTGCATCAATAAAACGAGTGTTATCAAGATCTTGCAACTGATCCAATTCTGCATTGATAATTGTTGCATTTCGAACTTTATCCGTTTCAGTATTTTTATAGAACAAACCGATTGTTCTGTATGATTGTTCTAATTCTTTTGTTTCATGTATAGCAATGGCTAAGTTTTTCAATAAGGTTTCTTCAGCAACTTTACTTTTATCTTCGCTTTGTGCTACCATATCGGTTAGAGATTCATTTTCTTTTAAAACCGAAGCCCACATTTGTAATGTTTTCTTCAAAGTTTCTCTTTCCACTTCTTTATTCGCTTCACTCATAAAAATCTGACGACGCGCTTTACGGTCTGGATTCATATTTTGAGCACCTTCAATGGCTGTTTCCAATAAATCGAAACCACCATACTTAGCTAATTTCTCAACATTCAGTTTAAAACCGCTTTCTTTCTTTTTTGGTTCCAATACAGCAGTATCGGTATTTTGAGCTTGTAATTGTTCTTTAGACATACTATTAATTTTTACTGTTTATTGACTGTTATACTTTTACTTTTGATTCAATTCAGAAATCAATTCTTCGATTGTTTCCAATAATGCTTTTTTAGCATCCGGATTATCTAAAGCACTTTTTAAAATTTTGTTTGTTTTCAATTGCTTGATAATTTTCTGATACTGATCCTTTTCAGTCTCTAAATTGGTAAGGAATTTACTTTGAGCAGTGATTCCTTTGATACCAAAATCTCCTAAATTATTGAACTTAAGCTCTTCGTTTTTAGATGCACCATCAGCATCTTCAAAAGCCACTTTTGCTGTGGGTTTGAAATGAGAAAAAACCTGTTCGACATTTGTCAAGCCTTCAACTAATTCTGGTTTAACTGGTGTATCACCCGTTAACTTTTGCGCAATTAATGTTCTGTTTTGAGGGATTTCCAAGATTGCTTCGCTAGCATCTAACTTTACCTCATTTCCTCCGATTCCGTAATTTGATAACATAAGATTATAATTTGTGTTTATAAATAATTTAGTTCGCTTTGTTGATTTGTCTGCAAACCTCTAAATCTCTTTTTACAATTTCCAACTCGCTTTTATACGTTTCAATTTGTTGCAAAAGTTTGTCCATTTCTTCTTTGCTTTCCCCCATCATCTGAATACTTTTTTTAGCATCAATTAGTTGTCTGTTAGTCAATATGATATTGTCATACATATTGTCACGCAATAAACTGTCTTTCGTTGGAATAGACTGCTGCATACTGATAATGGTTGAAATGGCTTTTTGCTGATTATAATAAAAGTCTTGTCCGGGAGCATTTAAAGAATCAATTGACGATTTCAGATCTTCCATATTTTTGGCAAAATCTTCCTGAAACATAAATTCCCTAGTCATGATTTCGTTGTCTTTTTTCAATTCACTATTTTCTTTCCAGGGCAAATAGTAATCAAAGAAAATAGCCCCAATAATAACAAACATGGTAATCCCAAATACACCTATAAAAGCTACGAAAGATTTTGCTCTTTCTTTTTTGTTTAATACTTCCATTCTACTTTTAATCTTCTAAAAATGTTTTATTTCTTTTCGATGAGTCCAATGCCATATTTTCAAGTTCCAGTCTTTCTTTGACAAAAATCCCGTTATCTTTTCGCTTACCGATATAATCCAAATGATTAAGTGTCGAAAACAATTCGTTGGTAATTTGCATGAATCGAAGCGTTTTCTCGACAGTTTTATCTATCTGAGTGTGATTGTAACCGACATTAACCAAATCAGTAAAAGTTCCTTCAAATTCTCCTTGACTGATACCGCACCATTCTGCGATATAATTCAAGAGCTCCTCCTTACCAGCTCCTGATTTTGAATCGATATAGTTTTTCATCATTCTAGCCAATGAAATCACTTGATCAAACATATATGCAGGTGGTTGATACTGTGAAAACCAACGAAATGAATTGATTGTCACTCCTAAATACATCGTGATTTTTTCTGACAAAGCCTGAATAATCAATGCCAATTCATTACTTTGATTACGTCTGTTAATTTTCTGAGAAATCTGAACAGTAAATAGTTCCAATTGCCCGAAAAAACGATCAATCTTAGTATGAATTTCCATTAACTTTTCATGACTTTGAACTGAAGTACAAGGAGGTATATAGTTCGTCATAAGGTAAGTTTCATTTTTATTGACAATAATTTTACCTAAAGTCAAATGATAACCTCCATAATTATTCTCGTTGTTCTTTTCAGGAACCAAATTCAGATTGAATGAAGGCAAAACGTTAGGATAACGAGGAGGATTTTCTTCAGGATCCGGGTTTCCAAACGGTTTTTTATCAAATAAATTCACCGAAACATTGACTAATAAAACCACATCCTGATCGGAATCAAGTTCGTATACCGCTTCGGGATATGGCATTTCCATGTTTAGCATATGCCTATTGTTTGCACTGATAGCAATGCGACTTCCGTTGGGTGTAACTGCATGACATTCTTCTACTTTCACCCTTAAAAGTTTATGATTATCAATAACCAATGAGATTTTCATTGATTCTTGTGCATTTCCTAAAGGAAGCAAACCATAGTTTAAAGCATTTAACTGAGTTCCCATTGCATCCCTGACCACATCACTGATATGATCTTGCATTCCTATGAAATGAGATTTATTAATTTTCATTCCATCTACCCAGTTCACCGGGAAATGATTTAGTTTTTCTAGCATAAAACCTTAGTTATAATTTTAATTCATTATTATCTTTCCTTGCTCCAATGATTCTTGTTGCCAATTCCCCTCATCCAAAGGCTTAGTTCTCAAACATATAACCATACTATCCTCTTGAATTCCATTCATATACATAGTTAATTCTGGATCGATATATTTAGATACTCCATACCAATTCGGTTTCAGATAGAATACCCAATGTTGCGGATTCCCAAATTCATCTAGTAGTTGAATGGGATGATCCGAATTTCTTGTATTATAATCATTAACAAAATGATAGAAAAGTCGTCCAAAATCCATACGAATAGGTGATTTGGCTCTAAACTCAGTTCGTATGTTTGAAGTAGGACTTTTATAAAAAACAAATGTGATCACCACCATATCTCTAAATTCATCGTCCTTTGGCTCGGCAAAGGCCCCAAATTCTGGGAATGGCCAGGTTTTATAAATTTTAGCAGGTATTGATACAGATGTTTTAAAGGTGGCAAAAATCCAGGTCGGTACTAAAAACATTAAAATACAAGACGCGATAGTAAATGCATAGGTAATTCCGTTCATATAAGTATACAACAGTAAAAAAGGAATGGTTCCAAATACAGCAATCAACATATTATAAACACCTTCCAACCAATAACTATCTAACTCATACTTCAACAGATAAGTTCTATAGAAAATAACATGCAGAGTACCCAAACCAAATAAAAGCACCTGATAAAAAACAAATTCACTATAAAGACTACTAATTGCCTTAGATTGTCCTAAAAAGGAAACCAAAGCAAAAACCAGTAAAGCCGAAAACAAATAGATGTAATACTTAGTCTTATACTGTGTTTTGAAATTTTTCACTTTATCGATAAAGAACATGGATAAAATAGCACCTAATAGCAATAAAACTACAAGGATAATTAGCAAACTAGGATCGATTAATTCTTTAAAATTGGGTCTAAATGCAGGTTTCATAATTATATTCTGGTAGTTATTCCCAGCACAGTTTCTTTTTGGTTAAAATCAAATAATTCTATTTCTTCAGGAAGAAGAACAGTTGTTTTTACATCGACTTCCATAGGCAGGAAATGTTCATAAAAAAGGGTAATAAATTTTTTAATTCCTCCTTCATGAATATATTCTGTGAATGCACTATTTCTTAATGGTCCGATTCTGAATTCGAGGTTTAAGGAATAATCCAAATACGACATTCCTGATATCATGTCAAGTCCTAATTGACAATTATTCAAGGTTACACTTTGCTCACTGTTTGATTGATCACGGTAACCTAACTCAATGATCTCCACTTTCTCTTCCAATAGATATTCAAGACATTCGGCCGTTTTATCCAATTTCCCAACCATTTTATGTACAAAAGGAATCAATCGGATAAACTTCGCAACTAATACTTCAGGCATTGATTTGTCAATATCCCAAAACTCATAGAAAAATTGAAATGTCTTTCCTTCATTCAATTTGAACAAAAAATCTTTTTCAGCCTTTTCTCTAATCAAACCGTTTAAAAAGAATTCATTTTCAAATGGCAAAAAAAACAACCGGGCTTCTTCTTCCTCTTTTTGCTGAACACGATACTCTTTCGTCATATCGTCTACCGACTGGTTCAATCGATCCGTTTTAGGGTAATGAAAAACACCTTCCGGTAGACCATCATAAATCCCATCCCTTGAAACGTCAATTTTCAGAAACTGCGTTGCATCATAATCATAATCGATTATTTCACAACCCAAAATATCGGTACTGTATGGTCTTTTAAATTGCCCTTTGAAGTTGATTAAAAAATCAGGATTGTACTCCTTTTCTTTCTCCAATAAAGGTGCTAAGACTACTTCAGCTTTTAAATCAAAAGGCAGCGCATTAATTTTTTTCTTAACTTCTTCTATCCTATTCATTGCAAACTAATTTGTTTTATCATCATCTGTTTTAATCCTTCCAGAAGCAAAGTACCTAGTTTGAAAATAGTCATCATTAAAATTGAATATTCTTAATCCTGATGACTTAGTGGTCGCTAATATTCGGTCATTCTTAAGATAAATAGCCACATCAGAAATTGGATTATCCTTATTGTATCGTAGAAAAATCAAATCTCCTTCTTCTAAATCAATTCTCGATAAAAACAATTCGATGTCTTTGGATTTAAATATTCCTAATGCCGTTCTTGGCAAACTCTTTTTATAAGCTTTGCTGTACAAAGCTTGTGCAAAAGGAACCATTGCCAAACTATCTTTTGAAAATGATCTGTTTCCATAGGGAGTACCTAACCATTTATCGATATATTCATAAAAATCGTAACTCTTTATTTCATCAGGTCTTACACTCAATAAAACAGCATATTTTTCTTTTACTCGAATCTGTTCATCGGTAAGACCTTCTTCATATTGATCTGCTAATCGATGATTCGGTTTAGTTTCTTTAATCCCTAATTCATCTTTTATTTTATTTTCATCGTATTTCAACTTCAACGGTACCTCATCAATATATTTTGGGTTACCACAGCTAATTCCAAGAAATAACAATGTTAGTATTGAAACTTTTTTAATTAAGGAGTACATAATAAATTATATATTTGTAATTTATTTCTTACAAAAGAAATACTTTTTCAGAAATAAAAAAATGTATTAATCAATTTTAACTATTAAAAAAAGTTAGAGGCTAAAAAACACCACGTAAAACTCTTCTTACAAAACAAATATATAATTTTATATTTATGTAAGAATTTTTTTTCAAAATATTAGTTATAAAATTTTTTTTTCACTAAGTTCGTCAACAAAAAAATTATGGCTCGAGGAGCAAAAGGCATACAAAGTTTATTACTGAATTTTGATTATAGAATATTATTAGTTTTCATCTCCATACTATTTTTTGGAGCTGTCTTTCTGTTTTCAAAACTGATTCATTCTGTGGATTGTGAAAATGCCACATTCTATGTAGTGGCAAAAAACAGAATTGTTGGAGAAACCATTGAATTTTATAATGAAACCCCAAATGCAAGTACATGGGAGTGGAATTTTGGTGATGGTTCCAAAAACCAGTTTGAAAAAAATGTTACTCATCATTTTAAAAATCCTGGAAAATACAGAGTTACACTTAGCATTAATGACAACTGTATCGCCTACAAGGATGTAGTCATTAAATCAATCGGTGATTTGGCCAAACGTACAAGAATTCCAGAAATTATAGCTCCGAAAGTCGTTAAAGTAGGCGAAGAAGTCGTTTTTGATTACTATTACAACGGCAATGATATTTTTTCTTGGGAATGGAGTTTTGGTGAATCTTCGAGACTTGACGATACCGAAAGTAATCCCATTCATGTCTATAGAACACCTGGACAAAAGAAAGTCACACTCATAATCAATGGGAATATTGCCAGCATGACATCTGCAACTATTTTTGTAAAACCAAAAGATCCGGAAATTGCAGATACACAAATTGAAGATGTAGAAATCAAACCTTTAAAACTTAGACCCGGCCCTTCACAAATTGATCCCGCTGAGGAATATGCCATGACGCTTCCTGTAGTTCCGCCTTCGTCGAAAAAGAGACAAAAAACGAACAGTCAAGGGAAAAATTTAGCACCTTCCATTTCTGAAGAACAATTCGAATTATTACTGCATCAAGTAGCGAAACAAAGTAAAACAAAAGATGATTTTGGCCCTTACTTATGCGAAGATTATAAAATACCTGTACTAATAAATGATTCGAAAATTATGCCTTTCGATGAATTTTGCAAAAAAATCACAGGCAAAACATTAAAAATTTCGAACATCCGATTGTCCACCAATAATGACAATTGTGTTGTGAATGTTGAAATAGCATATAAAATAAAAAAACATCTTATTTGGATTACTGATTAACTTCCAAAAACATCCTTATGAATAGAAATCCAAGAGGCTTAAAACAAGTATTTGCAAATTTTGAAACCAAAATCATAACTCTTTTTGCCTTACTTTTAGTTACAAGTATCATAGTTTTCAGCTTTAAATACAAAAAACATGTCGATTGTGATACTTCCGATTTTTACATCGTTGCCGAAAACTTTTCAGTAGGTGAAGTTATTGAATTTCATAACGAAACCTTAAACGCTACTGATTGGAAATGGGATTTTGGTGATGGTAGTCCAAGAGAAACCAAAAACCATGCATTACATAAATATACAGAACCAGGAATATATACCGTTACATTGGTGATTAATGGTTTTTGTCTGAAAGAAAAGAAAATCCAAATAAAGGATCATGGAGAAATTTTAGACCGAACAAAATTACCCACAATCATTGCTCCCAAAATTGCAACTGTCGGTCAAAAAATCAATTTCACTTACAAATACTATACTAATGAAACGTTTTCGTGGGAATGGTGTTTTGGAGAAACGGGTCAGATTGACAATACAAATGAATTTGCAAGTTATAGTTTCAGGACTCCAGGCCCTAAAACAATCACCCTTATTGTAAATGGCGAATATAAATTCAAAACCTCCAAAATCATTTACATCAAGCCTCGTCCAACCTTCAAAAAAGACAGTGAGATGATGTTGGAAGAAGGATATACTTATGAAAAACCTGTAAATGCTTTTTACAAACCAAAAGGTAACCCTAAACCCGACTATTCCGATACTTGGTTAAAACCAATTCCAACACGATCAAAAGAAAGACATATCACCGAATTCGCACCCGATATCTCTGAAAATCAGTTCGAATTGCTCATTCATCAGGTAGCCAATCAAACCAAGCAAAAAGAAGATTTCAGTAAATACATTTGTGATAATTATCAAATCCCTGTTATTAAAAACGGAGATCAGGTGATTGCTTTTGAAGAATTCTGTACAAGAATAAAAGGCAAAGAGATAAAAATTGAATCCTTACGACTAACCAGAGATAATCTGAACTGTATTGATGGATTTACCATTACCTATAAAGTCAAAGGACTTCTGGGTTGGACCGAGGACTAAGATAACGATAAGAAAAGCTAAAACATGATTACAGAAAATATCATTTTTCACGAAGACTTGCATTCCGCTCTTGAAATTGCAAAAAAAACTGCTCAGGAAGCCAAGCAAAAAGAATATACTGCAGCACATTTACTAAAAGCCATACTTCACAGAGATTTTACCCTGCTGAAAGAATTAGAATCTATGGGAAAAGACGTGTTTTTCATCGAAGAATGGGCAGAAGTACGTATGGATGAACTTCCAAAAACAATTAAACCTACGGAAGCGGAAGCACATGAATCTATCGATGAAGTAATCAGTGAAGCAGATGCTGTACGAGATATCTTAGGCAGAGAAGAAGTCGATTTGTTCGCTATTATGGTAGCATTGGCTACTCCTGGGGTCGGTTTTAACTTTGATCAAATGAAGAGTTTCCCCGTAACAAGAGCTGAATTGCTGACGGAACGAGAAGACGGAAAACTCAATTCTGAATTGCTTAATCTACCTTCAGAAAGATCCATTTCCAAATACATTCATAAATATTGTTTCAATAAAACAGCGAAAGCAAAAAAGAATCCGATTGAAATTGTTGCCAGAGATAAGGAAATCAAGGAAATTACAGAAATTTTATGTCGCTTTTCGAAACCCAATGTATTACTAAACGGATATCCTGGAGTAGGGAAATCGGCCATAATCAATGGATTTGCCAATGCAATAGTCACACACCAAGTTCCAGAAAAATTACTTAATACTGAAATTTTTGAATTGGACCTTGGAACACTTATCGCCGGTGCGTCCTATAAAGGCGAAATAGAAGACAGATTAAAAAAGTTGATCCAGGAATTAAAAACCTATCCCAAAGCCATTTTACTTATCGATGGAATCCATGTTTTACTGGATAAAAATAGTGATAACGCAGGTATATCAAGCATCTTAAAAAGTGAACTATCCAAAGGATTAACCTTGATAGCAACCACAACTATAGATGAGTTCACTAAAAAAATTGAAAAAGACGAAGTTCTTTCAGGCATGTTCGAGATGATTAAAGTAGATGAACCTGACGATGAAAGAGCATTTCGTATCATCAAAACCGCAATAAAATCTTACAATGATCACCATACTATTAGAACTAATGATGAAACTATTAGAGAATCTATCCGATTGTCTAAGCGTTATCTAAAAGAAAAAAGTCTACCTGAATCGGCACTTAATTTATTAGACAGAACCATGTCGGTGATTAAAACCGCAGGTGAATCCTTCCTGTCTGAAAAAGAAATCCTAAAATCCAAGTTAAAAAAAATTAAGGATCAGGACAGCGATAGTCAATTTCAGGAAGCTTCTTGGCTCTATAGCGATATCAAAAGGAAAGCGCATTATTTGCTTACCCAAGAAAATTTTGATGACGAAAACATTTCGGAAATCACTTTGGACGATTTATTCCTTAAATTGGACAATCTACTAGAGAAGCTCACAACTATTGCTCAAGAGAAAAAAGAACACATTGAGCCCATTGATTTGGGAGCTATTGTTGCTCAAAAAACAAATATTCCTTTGGGAAAACTTCAAACCGAAGAAAAAGACCGTCTACAAAACATGGATGCGATCTTGAAGAAACGTGTTGTAGGTCAGGATTTAGCAATACAAATTGTATCAGAATCCGTTCTAGAGTCTCGATCTGGTTTAAGTAAAGCTGGTCAACCTATTGGATCGTTCTTCTTTCTTGGTCCAACGGGAACTGGAAAAACGGAATTGGCCAAATCTCTAGCTGATTTCTTATTCCAAGATGAAAACGCCATTATTCGTTTTGATATGTCCGAATTCAAAGAAGAACATTCTGCGGCATTACTCTACGGGGCGCCTCCAGGCTATGTAGGTTATGAAGATGGTGGTCTGTTAGTGAATAAAATCAGACAGAAGCCCTACTCTATTGTACTCTTCGATGAAATTGAAAAAGCACATCCTTCTGTATTTGACGTTTTTCTTCAAATAATGGATGAAGGAAAATTACATGACCGTCTCGGAAAAGAAGGTGATTTTTCGAATGCACTTATTCTTTTTACGTCCAATATCGGATCTCAATTTATCGTAGATTCTATTACAAACGGCAGCGGATATCCAAGCTCAAATCAACTAATGGAAATCATGACCAAAAATTTCCGACCTGAGTTTTTGGGACGTTTAACTGAAATCATTCCTTTTGCACCAATCTCCAAAGACAATGCGATGGGGATCTTTGAAATTCATTTGAAAAAGGAATTGTTTGACTTAGTAAAGTCATTAGAAATTACCTTACATATTTCAGAAGAGGCGAAATCATTCCTAGTTGACAACGGATTCAATGCTACCTATGGAGCAAGACCTTTAAAAGGCATTATCCGATCGGAATTGAGAAGACCACTTGCTAAAAAGATTATATCCAATGAAGTCAAAGAAGGTAGTGTGGTAACCATTGCTTTGGAAAATGGAGAATTAACTTGGTCAATTGTATAAAAAAAGGAGCTATTTAAGCTCCTTTTTTATTTATTCATCAATTAACAATTAAACGATACGGGTATGTATTTGAGGATACCTGATCGAGTTTATGCAATAAATTATCGCATAAATAATTCCATTCATTATCGGTAACCGGATATTCCGTATCGGTATTTTTAGTGACTTTAATATCGATTGTTCTTACAAAACCTGTTTTAAGAGAAGTATCAATTTTCGTTCCTTTACCTACTTCAACTTTGGCTATTGAAAATCCAAAATGATTCATTGTAAACGTTTTTATATCTGCGAAAGTAACAATACGACCGTGCGTTAATAAAGCCTCTCTGTAAGAAAGTATCTTCTCTCCTGATGTAAGGCGTGTTTTTCCTCCTACACTTGTTTGCACCAAATACATGGAATTTGCAATAAAATCAGTTCCCGACGGCAAATCTAATTTCGTACCCGGTTTAATTTCATTAGCCTCTTCCCCACAAGTTGACCAAAAGCTGACAAAAAATGAGTCGTTTTCATTTCTATCTTCATTGCTATTCGGTTTTATGATGACATAGGGAAAATTGGATTTGAGAAACGAGTTTTCTTTCGTTTGTTGCTCTAAAGTTGCAATGAGCTGATTCATTTCTCCAATCACATTTCGAACAAAATCACCTCCTAAAACAGAAAAAGAGGCACTTTCATCCTTTAACAATTCCAAGAGGTATTGCATCATTTCTGAAGCATTGCGCTCATCAAAACGCTCTACACCTTTGTGTCTTAATGTGGCTTGGCCGGATTCAATACTTGTTCTGGAAAAATCTTTCAGATGATAATTAAAACCTGTCGTGTCCGTAATCTCTTCAAGATCCAAAAAATGATCATTGTTAATTAAAGGAACATAGTTAATATAGGGGTCAATTCTTTGAGCCAAATTGATTAACCTTTTGTTGATAACAGGAAAACAATTCAACGAAAAACTCAGACTTTCAAAAATAGTATTGTTGATAACTTCTGGGAATTCAATCCTTAACCAGAAAACGTCTTTTTTTGCCGTTAATTTATCACTTTCGAAAGTATTTGCGATTTCTTCTGGAAGAGTAAACATATCGGGTTGGAGTGCAATTTCTTCTGTAAGATGAATGAATTTATCAGCATAAAAAGTATTGACTTCCGAATAAATTTGGTTGATGCGATTGTAATTTCTGGTTATAATTGCATCAACGTCAAAATCTTTCGTAGTGACATTATAACCTTCATTGAACTTAATTTGTCTGTCTCCAATAAAAAATTTGGCTTGTTTGAGATAATGATAAAATACTTCCCGTTGGTGCGAATTTTTAATTTCAACATAAAACATCAAATTCTTCAAAATTTCGTCAGTATCCAAACATTGAATACCTAGCCAAAAAGTTGAAGACTTCAACGATTTTGGCGATCTCAAATAAAATTCCTTATGAATTGTGTTATTGAATTGGTATAATGAAGAACCAAAAGCCATGAATTCCACTTCGGCTGTAGTCAATTGAAATGGTGCAGTTGGCCCAAAAAAGACTTCTTTGATAGTCGGTTTCACCGGATCATATATGTTGGGAATATTCCTCTTGCAGAAAAACTGATGTTCCAAAGAAACTTTATAATTATTCTCAGATGGCTTAGCGTGAACAATTGTTCTCGATGGCAATGCCCCAGCATTTGAAGCGGGCGACATAATTTCGATGAGACGTTCAACAATTCGGGTATGGGAATTATTCAGTTCTACGGACAATTTTTCCAATTCGGAAGCACATGCTTCTAAAAGTAATCCAACAATTGGATCGAAGGAAGTTTCCAGTTCACTGTCATTATATCCCCAAACTCTTGCGGCTCTTTTTAATATTCTATCTTTAATACGTTCTTGAATCTCCATAATTTTAAATATAAGAAAGCGGTCCTACGAAAAAGTAGCCATAAAAATTAAACGGTCTATTGGTTTTTTTCACATGCCCTTTTATCACAATATTGATCTTTTTTTTCATTCTGAGATTATGATTATAAGAAGCAGCTTTGGCTTCTGTGATAGACACTTCAATTTCGGTCAATTCTAATCTATACTCATGTTGTTTCACTGCATTTTTGAGGGCATCTCTGATTTTATCTTTTAATGTATTTTGATCTGAAAGCAAGTCAAAATCCATCTCCCAAATTTTACATCCGAATGTTTCATCAAATTTGCATTCACCAAATGACGAAGTGGCCACAAGATTTATAAATTGTGCTATTGAATGTTCGATATTCGTTTTTTCAATCTCTTTCTTCCCAATCAAATCCTTAAAACTAATTGGTGTTTTATAATATATTCCGTACATCTTACAGGTAAATTATCTTATTAATTTTTCCACTTTTATCCAATTCAAACTCCTTAATGCTTTTATTTCGTTTCATAACTTGAATTTCAACATTTGGAATTGTTTTAATGAACTTTTCTCGGTAGCGAATATCTCCAATAAATCGTTGTCCATTACTGTTATCAATCACACAAAAGAAATTGTCCCTTTTCGAAGTAGTAAAAAGAGTTTCCGGAATTTCACCTGCTACAAGATTGGCTACCGCATCCCCTTTTTTTAAGGTATAGGCTAGATAATTCTCTTTAAGGGTACGGTATCTAGATACCTCAAAATGTTCGATATTTACCTTTAACGGTTCATAGGAAATAGAAGGTAGACGTGTAATTTGTTTTTTAAACCATTCCAGACCAAAAAGTGAAAAACGTCCAATACTTTTAGTTGTCAATTCCTTCAATAATAAAGTATCTCTGGTGACCTGATAAAATGTGGTTTCATTCGTTTTATCATCAGTAACACTCATTTTATAAGTCATCAATTCGAGTTCGGATACTTTATTGTTTTTATGCAATTTTACTGTAACCAACCCTGATTCTTCATCGGTTATGACAATAGTTATGGTGTGTTTTGTAAGAGCAGAATCGAATTCACTCATTTTCTCTCTCTCTCCTACCCCGGCATATAAAGGTGAACCGGGATTATCTGTTATAGACATTGAAAGTCCTAGTTGTGGAAGTGGCATTACATTTTTTTATAAATGTAAGAAAAATACTTCAAACAAAGCAAGCTTTGAAAATTGTTTTAAAAAAAAGCTATGACAATCAAAATAACCAAATGATTACCAAACAATTATAATATTTTTTGAAGCTGAAATTTACCTTTTACTATAACTCCTTTCCTATCGACTTCGAGACGAATCATTTTACCTTCTTCGGAACGCAAAATCTCTACAATTTCTTCCAATTTATATTGATAAGCATAATGTCCGTTGATATTAACAATAATATCTCCTTTTTGAAAACCTGCTTGTTCTGCGGGAGAATTAGGTCTTATCTTAGTAATTTCATATTTTGGTTTTAATGAAAACTGATACTTAAAACTTATTGGAGAAGCATCTCTTAAGTCAACATTTATAACATTCGCAGGAACCAAATTTGCTCTAAACACCGTCTGCTCTTTAACCCAATGAAGACCAATGTGTCCAATCTCCAATCCACTCATATTATAGTTGAAAGGTTCCTTGAAATCAAGATTCTTTTTAAGATAAATCGTACCATTAGCATAATCAAACAATACATGGTATCGCTTAAGTATTTCTGAACCAATAGAGCCATTTCTTCCTGATCCCATGTTTACATGTCGAATCGATTCTTGATTCGGAAAGGATATTGTTGCATTATCGATAACACTGGTTCCCAATTTGATTTTTTCTACCCGAGATCTTTTACCGAAAATTTCTCCACTAAAACCGTTTCCTAAAAAATCATCAAAATAATTTTCTGGAGAAACAATGTTATTTTCCTTATTTTCAAAAAGCCAAATAGCATCGCTACCTCCAGAATCTACTAACAATCGAGTATTAATTTCTTTTCCATTTAATGTTACCTGAGCGTTGAGATACGGTTTTTTCATTTCGATATCCAAAGGTAAAACATCATAAGCTTTCTTTCTTTTTTCAGAAAAACCTGAACTTTCTTTATAAATAGTAATTTTTTTGGCTTTGTAATTCACTTCTACAAGATGATTCTTAAAAAACTCATATCCAATGATACCATGGACAGGAATACCTATCTGTGAAGAAAAATTGATTCCTTGATCCAAAATTATAAATACATCATGATTTGAATCTTCAAACTCCTTAATTTTCAACGTATTCGTTTTAGAATACAAAGCATCAATAGGTTCTCCATTACCTAATCCGCGCATTTTTATTTTCCTTACATTATTGAAAGTAATTGAATCTGTCTCTTCAAGGCTAAATAAAATCGTATTATCAACTCCGGTATCTAACAAAAAACTTAATTCAGCCCCATTAATATTTACAGGAATAATGATTAGATTATTACTGATTTTGAACGGGATTATGATTTTCTTTTTCTCAGAATTAAATCGAAACCCTTCCTGAGAAAAAGAAAAGTTAAACGCGTTCAAAAACACGATTATGAGGTAAATTTTTTTCATTAAAATGTTGGATTGATGATTGAACCTTCTCTATAAAGTTACAAATTCCCTAGGTAGGATTTTCTTTATGAAAAGTTAATGTTTTTATTTTCAGATTCTTTGTAAGTTCGCCCAACAGGAATTTTCACACCATTCACAACTAACTCATTCGCAGCATAAACTTCAATTTTATCTATTGAGACAATAAAAGATTTATGCACCCTTTTGAATTTATTTTTATCCAAAATGTCTTCAATTTTACTTATTGGCATTTTGATTTTAACATCTTCTGTTTTGGTATGAATAACAATATACTCTCTGAAACTTTCTATGAAAAAGATATCATCAGAAAAAATTTTAAACTGACGTTTACCCACATGCATCAAAATGTAATTACGCTCACTATGCTCGATCAAGGCCTCTTCAGCTTTCAAAAAATGCTTAAATTTTTGAACCGATTTAACAAAGCGATCATAAGGAATAGGTTTCAATAAGTAATCAACAACATCTAAATCATAACCTTCCAAAGCATAGTCATGATATGCCGTAGTCACAATTACTGCAGGTGGATCTGTTAATTTTCTTAAAAAATCGAATCCTTTCAAAATGGGTAAATGAAGATCCAGAAACAATAAATCAACGGTTTCATTTTTTAAAACCGAATGAGCGTGTATTGCATCGGAACAAATTTCAACCAATTTCAGCTCTTCATCCCTAGCTATAAATGATGCAACAATTTCTGCGGCAATAGGTTCATCTTCCACAATCAAACATCTGTATTTTCTTGAATGCTGTTTCATTTGTTAAAATCAATTTTTAGAGAAACCGAATAGATATTATTCTCTTTCTTGGTTTCAAGATTGTACTTTTTAGGGTAAAGTAATTCCAACTGCCTATTGATATTCTGTAATCCGATTTTTGTAGAGTCTGTCCTATTTCGTTCGTCAGTCGAATTGGAAACCTCATAATGCAATAGATTGTCTTTTAATTGCAATTTAATAGTGATGAACGCATCTGAAATGCTCTCCGAAGCTCCATATTTGAATGCGTTTTCAACAAACTGTAATAAAATCAACGGCGAAATTTCTTTAAAAGGCTGATCAACTTCATGAATAAATTGCAAATTCAGCTCTTTATGTCTTATTTTCTGAATGGAAATAAAATCTTGTATGTTTTCTATATCTTTCTCAATTGGAACAGTATCTTTTGCCGATTCAAAAATATTATACCGCATAATTTTGGATAACTTCAAAATAATATCCGGTGTTTCATCCGATTTTTTAATTGCCAAACCATAAATATTATTTAAGGTATTGAATAAAAAATGAGGATTAATCTGTGCTTTCAGAAACTTCAATTCGGTTTGCAATTTTTCCGATTTTAATTCACTCAATTCATTTTTCATGACCAAATGTTGACGGAACTTTTCAAAACCCAAAGCCAATGAAGCACCAAAACCAATATTCATCAAAGCATTGAAAATACCAAACAATGAAAAACTATCCACATCTTCTTTGACTCTATATATTACCTCATAAACAAAATAGTGACAGGAAACGCGGAAAGTGATTACAAAAAAAGCAATACATAAAATAACCGCTACTACCTTAACTACAACAGATCTAAAAAAAGCTTTTTCAGAATCTATGATTGCTAATAAACAATAAAAACAAGGTACGATCGACAAGTCAAACACCAGTATCGAAATAACCGAAAAATTGAGCACATCCAACCAATCAGTCCGTAAATGTTGAGGAAGATAGGTACTCAAGTAAGCATACTCCGAATTAACTTGATAGATAAAATATAATATCCAAAAAATAAGATGAGATGAGACTTTGTTTTTCATTAATACGAAAATCATGATTATATCTTTTAAAAGTAGAAAAATATCTACAAACAAACGTTTGTGGTCTACGAATTACTCCAAATAATCACATTTCTTTTCTAAAAATACCTTTCGGGAACCAAAAAGACAGGAACACAAAAATCAAAATAAAATTAAATTCAATCCCATTTCTACCTCCTCCAACAACATACCAACCTTCCCAAGCATGTACCATAACAATACCAGAAATCAACACTAGGATATTCAAAATCGCCGTAGGTTTTAAATGTTTATTTACCAATAAAGTATAAATTGAAAACAAATGGATTAATTTAACGGCTATGGCTACAGGTAATCCCAAAAACCCAAACCCTTTGGGAGACAAATATTCAATCCCAAAAGCAATCACATCCCCAGAAACGATAGATGGAACGCTGTGCATAAACATCACTACTGCCATTCCAAATCTTAGCAAAAACGTATCTTTCATATTTTTTTATTCAAGTGTAAGAAATGATTTCAGGATTGTAACCATCTTAGCTACCAACAGCAATTTGGCATCTATTTTTTAACAAATCAACCCGTTATAAGCCTTTTTATTTGGATAAAATGTTGCAAATTTGCATCACCAAACTTTTTAATTATGCCTAAAATATCAAACAAGGGCCAACACATGCCTGAATCACCAATCAGAAAATTGGTTCCATATGCTGAAACAGCAAAGAAAAAAGGTCACAAAGTATACCACCTAAACATTGGTCAACCTGATATCAAAACTCCTGAAGTAGCTTTAGAAGCGATTAAAAACAATGATATCAAAGTTTTAGAATACAGCCATTCGGCAGGATTTGAAAGTTACAGAACAAAACTAGCATTGAGCTATCAAAAAATAGGATTGCCAATCCATAAAGAAGATATTATCGTTACAACCGGAGGAAGTGAAGCGCTATTATTCGCTATGGGTAGTACAATGGATGCTGGTGATGAAATCATTATTCCTGAACCCTTTTATGCTAATTACAACGGATTTGCAACAGCATCGGGAGTTAGTGTAATTCCAGTAATTTCTGGAATTGAAACCGGTTTTGCATTACCCCCAATTGCAGATTTTGAAAAGTTAATCACTCCTAAAACCAAAGCGATCCTTATTTGTAATCCCGGAAATCCAACCGGTTATTTATACTCTGAAACTGAAATACAACAATTGGCTGAATTGGTAAAAAAACACGATTTATTCCTAATTGCTGATGAAGTTTACCGTGAATTTGTGTATGACGAAGGTGCCAAACACTATTCTGTTATGGATGTTCCTGGAATCGAAGAAAATGCTATTATGATTGATTCGGTTTCGAAACGTTACAGTATGTGTGGTGCTCGTATTGGTTGCATTGTTTCCAAAAACAAAGAAGTAATGGCTACAGCAATGAAATTTGCGCAGGCACGTTTATCTCCTCCAACCTACGAACAAATTGCTAGCGAAGCTGCTTTAGATACACCGCAAAGTTACTTTGACGAAGTAATCGACGAATACAGAGACCGTCGCGACACTTTAATTCGTGAAATGAATAAAATCCCAGGTGTGAAAATTGCTACACCAAAAGGCGCATTTTATTGTATTGCACAACTACCTGTAGCTGATGCTGATGATTTTGCGCAATGGTTATTAGAGTCATTCGACTTCAACAAAGAAACGGTTATGGTAGCTCCTGCCGCAGGATTCTATTCAACTCCTGGAATGGGTAAAAATGAAGTGCGTATTGCCTACGTTTTGAAAAAAGAAGATTTAATTAAATCGGTTCAAATTTTAGGTGAAGCCTTAAAAGCTTATAAAGGATAATTTTCACATTACTAAATAAAAAAAGGCTTTCGAAATCGAAAGCCTTTTTTTGTTACTTCATTATCTCTTCATTGCGAAATGTCCTCTGAATACTTTTTGTTGTGCATTTTCTTCATAATGAACAACAAACCAATAATCTGTCGAAGGCAATGGCTGATCCAAATAAGTTCCATCCCAACCTTGTCCTGATGGATATATTACTTTCAATAATTTACCCATTCTATCAAAAATCTCAATTTTGGAATTAGATTGAGAATTTAGAAATCCTATATTCCACACATCGTGAATACCATCTCCGTTTGGTGTAAAATATCTTGGAAAATCCACTAAATCAACTTGACCGGTAATTGGACTACATACATTGTGAATATCTCTTACACTAACAATATGCGCACCAGGTGTTACTCCTGTAAATACGTTACTAGATTGGTATTGTCCGTTGTCTAACTGATACTCATAATTCCCGGTTGGACTGGCAATCACTTCTATTGATAATGTTTCTGCAAAATAATTAGAAGTCACAAATGCTAAACTTTCAGGCGACGATGAAGTCTGAACTGTTGCCGATGCACTTGCCGTTGAACAAAATGGTGCTGCTATTGTCGTTGCTACCAAACTGTAGGTACCCGGTGCAGTTGCTAAATATGTACTTTGAGTTCCAACAGTATTATTTTGATCGTCTTTCCAAACAAATGTATAATCAGTAGCACTTAATTGTGAATCCAATAACAATGTACTTAGAACTGTTCCAGTTGCACTATCAACACACACATAACCGCCGTCTAACGATACTACAGGAATTGCATTTATAGTTACAGTTACTGGTTTAATATCCGAACAGGTTCCCACTGTACTCTTAATATAATACGTTCCACCTATTGCCACTGCACTAGGAGTTGCCAATGCAGTTGTAGCTGCAGCATTGGTCCAATACGTCAAAGTACCGCTTCCTGTACTGCCAGCTGTTACTGCTGCTGCGGTCAAATCCACTGTTGATGGTTCACAAACCGCTGCTGGATTCGTAATGACCAATACCGGACTTGGACTTACTGTAACCGTTACCGGTTCAATATCTGTACAAGATCCTACTGCACTTCTAATATAATACGTTCCACTTGTTGCTACTGCATTAGGGTTAGCCAATGGTGTAGTTGCCGCAGCATCTGTCCAATAACTTAAAGTACCATTACCCGTGCTACCTGCTGTAACTGCCAAGGCTGTCAAATCAACGGTCGCTGGTACACAAACAGCTGCCGGATTAGTGATCACTAAAGATGGTGTTGGATTAACTGTTACTGTTACCGCTTCGATATCCGAACAGGTTCCCACTGTACTCTTAATATAATATGTTCCACTTGTTGCCACCGCATTAGGACTTGCCAATGCAGTTGTAGCTGCAGCATTGGTCCAGTAACTTAATGTACCGCTACCTGTACTACCTGCCGTTACTGCTGCTGCCGTCAAATCAATCGTTGATGGAGCACAAACGGCTGCCGGATTTGTAATCACCAATACCGGACTTGGACTTACTGTAACCGTTACCGGTTCAATATCTGTACAAGATCCTACTGTACTTCTAATATAATACGTTCCACTTGTTGCTACTGCATTAGGGTTAACCAATGGTGTAGTTGCCGTAGCATCGGTCCAATAACTTAATGTACCACTACCCGTACTGCCTGTTGTAACTGCTGCCGCTGTCAAATCAACGGTCGCTGGTACACAAACAGCTGCCGGATTAGTAATCACTAACGATGGTGTTGGATTTACAGTTACGGTTACCGATTCGATATCCGAACAGGTTCCCACTGTACTCTTAATATAATACGTTCCACCTATTGCCACTGCACTAGGAGTTGCCAATGCAGTTGTAGCTGCAGCATTGGTCCAATACGTCAAAGTACCGCTTCCTGTACTGCCAGCTGTTACTGCTGCTGCGGTCAAATCCACTGTTGATGGTTCACAAACTGCTGCCGGATTGGTAATTACCAATACCGGACTTGGACTTACTGTAACCGTTACCGGTTCAATATCCGTACACGTACCCAAAGTACTCATAATATAATACGTACCACTTATTGCCACTGCATTAGGGTTAGCCAATGGTGTAGTTGCCGTAGCATCGGTCCAATAACTTAATGTACCACTACCCGTGCTTCCAGTTGTAACCGCTGCAGCTGTCAAATCAACGGTTGCAGGAACACAAACTGCTGCCGGATTGGTAATCACTAACGATGGTGTTGGATTTATTGTAACGGTTACCGCTTCGATATCCGAACAGGTTCCTACAGTACTCATAATATAGTAAGTACCACTTGTTGCTACTGCATTTGGACTTGCTAATGGTGCAGTTGCCGCTGCATCGGTCCAATAACTTAATGTACCGCTACCTGTACTGCCCGCCGTCACTGCTGCTGCCGTCAAATCAATCGTTGATGGTGCACAAACGGCTGCTGGATTGGTAATTACCAATACCGGACTTGGACTTACTGTAACCGTTACCGGTTCAATATCCGTACACGAACCCACTGTACTCATAATATAATATGTACCACTTGTAGCTACTGCATTAGGGTTAGTCAATGGTGTAGTTGCCGCAGCGTCAGTCCAATAACTTAATGTACCACTACCCGTGCTTCCAGTTGTAACCGCTGCCGCTGTCAAATCAACAGTTGCTGGTACACAAACTGCTGCTGGATTGGTAATCACTAAAGAAGGTGTTGGATTTATTGTAACGGTTACCGCTTCGATATCCGAACAGGTTCCTACAGTACTCATAATATAGTAAGTACCACTTGTTGCTACTGCATTTGGACTTGCTAATGGTGCAGTTGCCGCTGCATCGGTCCAGTAACTTAATGTACCACTACCTGTACTACCCACCGTCACTGCCGCTGCCGTTAAATCAACTGTAGTTGGCGCACAAACTGCTGCCGGATTGGTAATTACTAAAGAAGGAGTAGGATTTATTGTTACAGTTACCGGTTCAATATCTGTACAAGATCCCAATGTACTCATAATATAATACGTTCCACTTGTTGCCACGGCATTAGGGTTAGCTAATGGTGAAGTTGCCGCAGCATCTGTCCAATAACTCAATGTACCTCCACCGGTGCTTCCAGTTGTTACCGCTGTATCGGTTAAATCAACTGTAGTTGGCGCACAAACTGCTGCCGGATTGGTAATCACTAACGATGGTGATGGATTTATTGTAACGGTTACAGGTTCGATATCCGAACATGCACCTACAGTACTCATAATATAGTAAGTACCACTTGTTGCCACAGCATTCGGATTCGTTAATGCGTTTGTTGCCGCTACATCGGTCCAATAACTCAAAGTACCGCCTACAGTACTACCTGCCGTTACTGCCGGAGCTGTAATATCAACAGTTGCTGGTTCACATACTGCTGCAGGATCTGTAATGACTAAAACCGGTCCAGGATTGATAGTAACACTAACTGAAGGCGCTGAATAAGAAGGACATGTTCCAGAAGCTGCTATAAAATAACTTACTGTATAGGTACCGGGTGTGCTACCTTCCGGAGTTATTGCTCCAGATGTCGGATCAATTATTAAACCAGCAGGAGTTGCCGAAAAAGTACCATTAGATGTTAAGGCATTCAATGTTGGGTTTTGTGGTGTACTTACACTATCACAAAAAGGATCAGCGTAAGAAAAAGTCCCACTAGGTGATGCTACCAAATCAATGGTAAACGATCTAAAATTAGAACAACCTGTTGTATTCTGATCGATCACTTCAACCCAAATCGTTTGAGGGTATGTAGGAGAAACAGGAACATAAGCACTTAAAGAAGCATTTGGAATCTGTGTTCCAGGAGCACCCGCATTGTCCACATAATATTTAAAAACAAAATCAGCTGCTGGATAGCCATTCAACATGTAAACATTTTGATTGATGTTGAATGGAGGTGTACCACACTGAACGATATTCTGTGGGTCTCTTGTAGGTAGTGGTCCTTCAACATCTACCGAAACATCATCCTGAATTACAACTTGTGTACCATCGCATCGGGTATAGGTAGCCACTGCAGTGTAGGTTGTAGGTCCACTAACGTTCACCGTAAGATTATTAATACCTGTTCCACCGCTAACTCCAGGGCCTAAAGAAGTAGCGCCATTGAACCATTCAATAGACACATTTGATCCCCCTGCTGCTGATGGTGTAAAACGCCATGCCTCATTCGTAGCACTCCAAGCTCCAGTGTTTCTTCCCGGAGGAATTGCTGCCAAAGTACCTGACTGATTCATAACACCTATAACACCAACTCCACTCTGCCATCCTGTACAAGGAGTTCTATTTTTCACTAAAACATCAATGGTATTGGTTGTTTCATATAAAATGATTTGTGATGTTTGCAAACCAACCCCTGAGCCACAACTAAATTGAGGTAATTCGTTAAAGTTCGCAACAAAAGCTCTGTTGGGATAGGTACCTGTTGTATAAAATCGTACTCTTTGTACTGCAGGATTAGTTACTGGAGGGGTTCTGATATCAGTATCTTGATACACCCCATAAATAGCATTTTTTTCTCGAAATGTTGTTGGATTGGTTGTTGGCAAA
Source organism: Flavobacterium sp. MAHUQ-57 (assembly GCF_051908335.1). Taxonomy (NCBI): domain Bacteria; kingdom Pseudomonadati; phylum Bacteroidota; class Flavobacteriia; order Flavobacteriales; family Flavobacteriaceae; genus Flavobacterium; species Flavobacterium sp. MAHUQ-57. The sequence goes on from NZ_JBPZTE010000006.1 coordinate 936,841, forward strand.
GTTGAAGAAAATGACCAGTCGCAACCACTATGTGTAGAGCTAACATCTGTAGAATTTGGCAACTCCGTTCCACCAGGTATACCCCCTGGAACAACAGATGGATGTATATTAAAACTTATAATACCATTCGATCCAATCAGAATATGTGTATAATTTACACCATAAAAACAAAATGGAAAAGGCAACTCATACAATCTAGACCAAACATCATCATTATTAGTAGTAGTAATCTCTTCACCACTTGTAAATGAATACGCCGGGGCAAACGGAATGGACGTTACCGTATAATTATTGGTATTAGTAGCGTAGGTTTGAAGAAAATCTGCTTGAAGAGTTGTTGCATCACCAGGTGCACAGACAGGTAATGGTGGTACCGTATTAACATAAACAGTAGGTGCATTTTGACCAAAGGAATTCCCCCATACAATTGATAAAAACAGCACAAGTAGTTTTATTTTCATAATTTAGTTCTATTTATTTTGTAAAAAACGTCGAAATTTAGCAATTTTTTAACCATACACGGTTTTTTTTTAGATTTTTTTTAAGAAATAATCTCATTCCATAAATTCAATATAATACGTATATTTGCCTCATAATTGTAAATACGAGAAATAATAGAATGGCTCATAACGAAGATTTTCAAGAAGAAATTGGAAATAACCATATAGCAACAAGTGCAACCAATCCTTTACGTAAGGACGCATTTGACAAAACCGATGACGAAAAAATTGCATTGATTAAAAAAGATGTGGAAAGCATTTTGATTACTCTTGGAATGGATTTAACTGATGATAGCTTAAGCGGAACTCCTAACCGTGTGGCAAAAATGTTTGTAAAAGAAATATTTGGCGGGTTACATCCTAATAAGAAACCTGGCTCTTCTACTTTTCAAAATCATTACAAATACAATGAAATGCTTGTAGAAAAAAACATTGTAGTGTATTCTACTTGCGAGCATCATTTATTACCTATTATAGGTAGAGCTCATGTTGCCTATATCTCTAATGGTAACGTAATCGGTTTATCTAAAATGAACCGCATCGTTGATTATTACGCAAAACGTCCGCAAGTACAAGAACGTTTAACCATGCAAATTGTACAAGAGATGCAACGTGTATTAGGAACAGAAGATGTTGCTTGTGTAATTGACGCAAAACACTTGTGCGTGAATTCAAGAGGTATCAAAGATATCGAAAGTAGCACCGTTACTTCTGAATTTGGAGGTAAATTCAAAAACGAAGCAACAAGAAAAGAATTCTTAGATTATATCAAATTAGACACTAAATTTTAAAACATAGCCCTGATAGCAGCGGCATCCTTTAAAATGGTCATTGAAAAATGGCCATTTTGAAGATATAGCGGATAGCAGGACCGAGCATCTTCCAAAAACTGAGTGTTGTGCTCCTAAAAAACAAATTAAAAAATGGCCTTATATCAAACTCATTCATTGCAAGTTTACAATACGATTTCGGGTGAAAAAGAAACTTTCACTCCATTACACGAAGGTAATATTGGTATGTATGTATGTGGTCCAACCGTTTACAGTCATGTTCACTTGGGTAACGTTCGTACATTTATGAGTTTTGATATGATCTACCGTTATTTTTTACATCTAGGCTATAATGTACGCTATGTAAGAAATATCACTGACGCAGGACATTTAACGGATGATGGGAACGTGGAAAATGATCGTTTCGTTAAACAAACCCGTTTAGAAAAATTAGAACCAATGGAAGTGGTACAGAAATACACTGTTTACTTTCATAAGGTTTTGGATGTATTCAATTTCCTACCTCCCAATATCGAACCCACTGCAACAGGCCATATCATTGAACAAATTGAATTGACACAAAAGTTAATTGAAGATGGATTTGCCTATGTAAGCAATGGCTCCGTCTATTTTGATGTACAAGAATACAACAAAAGAGGCATGAATTATGGCGAACTAAGCAATCGCAATATTGATGAGTTGTTTGCCAACACAAGAGACTTAGACGGTCAGAATGAGAAGAAAAACCCTCAGGATTTCGCGTTATGGAAAAGTGCTTCTCCGGCTCATATCATGCGCTGGAACTCACCTTGGGGTGAAGGATTTCCAGGTTGGCACCTAGAGTGTACCGCAATGAGTACTAAATATTTAGGTGAAACTTTTGATATTCATGGCGGCGGAATGGATTTGAAATTCCCGCATCATGAATGTGAAATCGCACAAGGGAAAGCACGCAACGGTGTAACTCCCGTAAAATACTGGATGCATACCAACATGCTTACCATGAACGGATTGCGTATGAGCAAATCTACCGGAAATTTCATTCTACCAATGGAATTGCTGAATGGCGACAATGATTTCTTCGAAAAAGCATTCAGCCCTAGCATTGTTCGTTTCTGCTTTATGCAAGCACATTACCGAAGCGTATTGGACATTTCCAACGAAGCAATGGTAGCGAGCGAAAAAGGATTCATCCGCTTAATGGAAGGAATTAAATTAATTGATTCATTAGCAACCAGCACTACATCTAGTGTAGACATTACTACATGGAAACAATCGTGCTATAATGCTATGAACGATGATTTCAATACGCCAATTTTAATTGCACAGTTGTTTGAAGGTATTCGTTACATTAATTTAATTAACGACAAGAAGGAAACCATTACGGAAGCAGATTTAGCAACACTAAAAGCCACACTACAGCTTTTTGTCTTTGACATATTAGGTATCAGAAATGAAGCGGAAATAGCCAACAACTCTGATAAATTGAGTGGCGTTATCGAAATGCTAATTGGCATGCGTAATGAAGCTCGTGCCAATAAAAACTGGGCGTTATCTGATGAAATCAGAGATCAGTTAGCCGCACTGGACATTGTCCTGAAAGACGGAAAAGAAGGAACTACATTTACGTTTTAATATAGAAACCCGCTTAATGGCGGGTTTTTTATTACATATCCGGTTATTGTATAGAACTGATTATTCCTTAGCAAATCATCACAACACTTCCAACACAGATAAAACATTGCTTTTTTCACTATGCAGCCTATAGGTGGTTTCATTCATCTCCTGGAAAAACGAAATAGCCAACACACTAAACAACATACCGCTCCCATCAGGCAGGCTTTCGGGGGTTAGAAATAAATTGATGGGTGTAGACCGTTTTGGAACGGTAACCGGTAAACTATAAGTGACTGTATATTCACGGCTCGCAAAATCTACATCTAGAACAGCTAACAAAAAAACAGCATGGGTCGCTCCTTTCGGGAAACGCAATTGCTTGTCCGGAGTAAAATCAGGAATGCGTAATATCCCTGCTTGACGGTCCAATTGCCAGTTACTTTGCAACACCTCACCCAAACGCGCATGGCTATTAAAATCAAAACCGCTGATAAGCGCTTTCCCTTGATCTGTTTTCAAACCTTCCGATACTTTTCGTAAACCACGCGGGGAATTGGTATCCATATCTTTGATCCGACTCATAACACCTAACATTCTTCCGGCCAATTGGGTGTCTTTGGCTTTAATCAATAAAGGAGCCAATGCATTGCGTACCAACTTTCCTGCACTGCTGCACTGCCCAAATTCAGTATTGTTCTCTCGTGTACGCTCAAATTTCGGGGAATGAGCAATGCGTTGCTTCCTGTGAAGGTCTTTACGCCGCACAAAACGCTCTCCTCCCATCTTGTAAAAAACCAAATCACCTAACTGCCCTTCTACCTGTAGTATCCCTTTTGCTTTAGCCATTGTTTTCTTGTTTCGAAATGAAATGTAAGATTTTACTCCAAATTTCAAGCCAATCTTTATTACCAATGCCGTTTTGGTCGCTTTTTGCCGTTTTTTGTCACTTTTTGCCGAAAATAGACATGAAATAGTGCTCAATTCTTGGAAAAGACGAATCAAAAAGCCCCATATATAAGGCATCCCCAATAGTTCATCCATAGTTTATCCATAGTAAAGTGCTATATAAGTAGTATATAAGTGTACTATAACTAGTATATAAGTGTAGTGTAAGTATACTCTGAGTATAGTGGAAGACGAAATTACAATGGGATTCAAATACGCCTTATAGACTTATGCGCTTTTAGCACTGAATAAAAAAGAGGGAAAACAGAACCATTTATTTTAATCCTAAAAAAGTGCACGGTAAGTTATGTCGGAATCTATATTTTTCTCAACTTAGCATCAAATCAATTTCATATCCAATGCTGAAAAAAATTTTAGTATTCCCTCTTATATTCTTAGTCCGGTTTTATCAATACATACTATCTCCGCTTATGCCAGCTGCCTGCCGGTACCAACCCACCTGCTCTAGCTATATGATTGAGGCTTTGAAAAAACACGGCCCTTTTTACGGTTTATTTTTAGGGTTGAAAAGAATTGGAAGATGTCACCCTTGGGGAGGAAGCGGTTACGACCCAGTCCCATAAAAAAACAGCCATAAAACCGTACAAAAAAAATCTTGCTTAGTCCTTTTTTAAATACTATTTTTGAATCAATCGATATAAAAAACTATGACTCACTTTTTATCCTTTGTTTGGAATCCTTCGGAAGGAATACAAATAGGCTCTTTTACCCTTCGTTTTTACAGTTTAATGTTTGTTATTGCTTTTGCATTAGGCTGGTATTTAATGGCACCCATCTTCAAACGTGAAGAAGAACCTCAAGAAAAACTAGATTCTCTATTTGTATACATGGTGGTTTCCATATTATTGGGAGCTCGTTTAGGACATGTAATTTTTTACCAACCTGAATTGTTTACAACCGATCCGTTAAGTGTCTTTTTACCTTTTCATTTTGTTCCGGAATTTAAATTTTCAGGCTTCCAGGGATTAGCCAGTCATGGTGCGGCAATAGCAGTAATCATTGCCATGTATTTATACAAAACACGTATTTTAAAACGTTCTTATTTATGGATTTTAGACCGAATTGTTATTCCGGTTGCTTCAGGCGCCATATTTGTTCGTTTAGGTAACTTTTTCAATTCCGAAATTTACGGGCCGGTAACTTCAGGAGATCACTTCTATGCAGTAAAATTTGTTCGTGAAACTGAATTTTGGGAAGATCAAAGTCCAAATTTTATCACAAAAACCAACGATATAGATAAAGCGTATGATCTGATTCAGAATGATCCCCGCTTCATAGATACCTTAAATGCGATTCCTTTCAGACATCCAGCTCAAATGTATGAGGCTGTGGGTTATGTTTTTGTATTTGCTCTTTTAATGTTCATGTATTGGAAAACCGATGCACGCAAGAAAACTGGCTTACTATTTGGAACTTTCTTAGTTACTTTGTTCTCTATCCGCATTTTAGTAGAATCAGTAAAAGAAAGCCAAGGCGGATTTGAAGAAATGAAAATGTTCAATTTACTTACCACCGGACAATGGTTAAGTATCCCATTTGTAATTGTAGGCATCTATTTAATCTTCAAAGCCAAAAAAGAAACCGTATAACATAAAACATCATAAGACAAAAAAAGAGCTCCAATTGGAGCTCTTTTTTTATTTATATCTTTTGTTTTATTCTTCAACTGGTTTTGGTTTTTCAACCGGAACCGTTTCGGTAGTTGTAGGAGTCACTGTTTCCGTTGCTACTGGTTCTTGATATACCGGTGCAGATGATTTTGCAAATGCGCCGTAACGCTGTTCTACTTTATCCCAATTTACAACACTAAAAAAAGTATTGGCATACTCTCTTTTTTTGTTTTGAAATTTCAAATAGTAGGCATGTTCCCAAACATCTAAATTCAATAAAGGCACTCCTACTATTCCTAACCCTTTCATTTGCGGCGCATCATTATTGGGTGTAGTGATGATGCGTAAACGGCCGTACTTGTCCGATAACAACCAAGTCCATCCGGAACCATTCAACTTAACAGAAGTCTCTGAAAACTGACGTACAAATTCTTCAAAAGAACCAAAATCACGATTGATAGCTTCTAGCAAATCCCCTTCCGGTTCTCCACCTGCTTTTGGCGCAATACCTTCAAAGAAAAAATTATGATTGTAAACCGCACCAGCATTGTTACGGACTTCAGCATCTGAAAAATTGAGATTCTTTAAAATCGGTTCCAATTCCAATACCTCATACTTCGTACCTACAACTACTTTATTTAAAGCGTTCACATAAGGAAGCAAATGCTTTGAATAATGCAATTCTGTAGTTGTTGCATCAAAATAAGGCTCTAAGGCTTTGTAATCAAATGGTAATTCAAACAATTGAAAAGCTCCTTCATTTGCTTTTAAATCGCTTGGCTTACCTCCTTTTTGCTCTACTGCAACTATTGGAGTTGCCGGTACATCTACAACTTCTACTAGAGTATCTTTCTTACATGAAAAAATCGTAGAAGCTAATAAAGGAAAAATAACTAATTGTTTCTTATTCATTTTTTTCGAGTGATTTCCTCAATTAAATCTATATAAGCTTGTTTTGCTTCGTCTTCAGACAAATGACTAACTTGCATCCATGCATTCAACTTAAAAGCATCGACAACATCATGTGTAGAGTAATTGATACTTCCGATATTTCCGAAAGCCGCTTGCTTATAAAAAGCGTACAAACGAAGCATAATATCTTGTGGAAGCGAATCTTGCTCCATATTAGAAGCTATTTCAAAAGCTTCTTTAAATTGACTATCTAAATCTTTTTCAGACATAAATTATGCAAGTGCAATGATCGTTTGATTACCAACTGCCTTCTCTTGTAATTTCACATTTACTTTAGTACCGATTGGCAAATAAATATCTACTCTTGAACCGAACTTGATAAATCCTGCATCAGTTCCTTGAACTACATTCGTGCCTTCTTCAGCATAATTGACAATGCGTTTTGCTAATGCACCCGCAATTTGACGATACATGATTTCACCAAAGACTTTATTTTCAATCACTACTGTTGTTCTTTCATTTTCGGTACTCGCTTTCGGATGCCAGGCCACAAGGTATTTCCCAGGATGATATTTACTGTATTTCACCAATCCCGAAACTGCATAACGAGTTACGTGTACATTTATTGGCGACATAAAGATGGAAACCTGTAGTCTTTTATCCTTGAAATATTCCGGCTCAAAAACTTCCTCAATTACAACCACTTTACCATCCACTGGCGCAACGATTTGATTATCATTTGCCGCTATGGTACGGTTTGGATTTCTGAAGAACTGCAAGATCATAATAAAGAAAAAAAGTAGCACCAGATGTAAAGCCAAACGCAACCATGATACTTCTACTAATTTATCTACCAATAACAATCCCACAACAAAACTGATTGTGGCAATCAAGATGATTTTATAACCTTCTTTATGAAACATATTCTAAAATTTTAAATAATAAAAAAACAAATGGAGCTACAAATATAATACTATCCAATCTATCGTATATACCTCCGTGACCCGGCATAATATTTCCACTATCTTTAACATTGGCCAAACGTTTGAACTTCGATTCCACTAAATCTCCTATGGTCCCAAAAACACTAACAATGATTGCAATTCCAATCCAAATAAAAAAGGAAAAAGAGGTTACATAATACTGACTGATAATTATTCCTGCCACAATGGCAAAAAACATTCCGCCTGCAAAACCTTCAATTGTTTTTTTGGGCGATATTCTCTCGAATAGCTTATGCTTTCCTAAAGATTTCCCTACAACATAGGCAAATGTATCGTTTGTCCAAATCAATATAAAGATACCAATAATTATTGAAGGTATGAAATAACCTCCTACAACAGGTAATTTTGTTATACAAATAAATGAAAATACAATATATCCCATCAATGTTGCCCACTTAGACTGGCCAAATGGTTTTTGGTTTTTAGAAAAAAGCCAAAAAGTCAATAAAACCATCGTCATCACAGCGATAAGAACCAATGCTAAATCAATCCATTGCGGGGAAGAAAAAACTGAAAAATTAATAAAAATAATTGCAGAAGCAAGTATAGCTAATACTTTGGGTAATTTGACAAGACCAGTAAATTCATTCACGGTTTGTAACATGAATAAACCGAAGAGGATTAAAAAAGATTCTCTTGAAAAAAGGGTAGCTGATATTAATAGTACAATATAAACTAAACCGGATAATGAACGTATTACAGTTTCATTCATTTTACAGATCCTCAAGTAGTAAAAGGTATAAATTCTTTGGAGAACTTCCGTAATGCAAAAAGTCTTCTTCTTTGGTTTCCTCGAAATATTTTATGCTAGTAATGTTGGTTGGATAATCTGTAGTATAGCGTTTTTTAATTTCTCTCAATCCATCACTTTTGCCCAATACGATTTGACTGGTTGAAGCAACTACAATGATGTTTAATGGTAATTCTGCTACCTTTTTTTGTTTGATTTGAGAAGAAGAAAACATAATCGAACCTTCTTCCGCCACTAAGCTTTCACAACAAGTAAGAAGAAATTTTGGATTGGTTGCATTTTGATACGAGATATTATTATCCTCCAGCATCTTGAACAAACGTGGTTCGATGCATAATGCTTCAGACTCAAACCAATCATTCTCTTCCATGATATTTTCAAATTGTTCATTGAGCTCGGCAATATTTTCACAGTACAAAAACTTTCCACCGTTCTTCTTAAAATTATGAGTGAACTGCTCATCCACTGGAAGTTGCGCGTTTACATCTTGAAAAGGATTATAATCGTTATCATTTGCTTCACTGGAAGCGTCACTGCTAGTGCCAAATATTTTTCTGAAAATACTCATCTATTGCTTTAAAATGTGCGAACTCTTTGATTCATCAATCAAAGATAAAAAAATCTTAACCTAATTTTCCGATTAGATTAAGATTTTTACTGTTTTTATTAACGAAGTTTTTAACAATTATTCTCCGAAAATTTCTTTTTCGAAAGGTCTTTTGCCAAATATGTTTTCTAAATCGTCTTTGAAAATCACTTCTTTCTCGATTAAAATATCCGCAAGTTGCTCTAACTTACCTCTATTTTCCTGCAGAAGCTTGATAGCTCTTTGGTATTGTGCTTCAATAATTAGTGATATTTCTTGATCAATAGTACGTGCAGTTTCTTCAGAATACGGTTTTGAGAAATTGTAATCTGTTTGCCCTGATGAATCGTAATAGGTAATATTTCCTAATTTTTCATTCAAACCATACACGGTAACCATGGCTCTTGCTTGTTTGGTTACTTTCTCCAAATCACTCAAAGCACCTGTAGATATATTGTCAAAAATTACCTTTTCAGCAGCACGACCACCCATGGTTGCACACATTTCATCCAACATTTGATTAGGACGTACTATTTGACGCTCTTCTGGCAAATACCAAGCAGCTCCCAAACTTTGCCCACGAGGCACAATAGTCACTTTTACAAGTGGTGCAGCATGTTCCAACATCCAACTTACCGTCGCATGTCCTGCTTCGTGAATTGCGATTGCTCTTTTTTCCTCTGGAGTGATTATTTTATTTTTCTTTTCTAAACCTCCTACAATACGGTCAACAGCATCAAGGAAATCTTGTTTATCTACAGCAACCTTATTATTTCTAGCTGCAATTAATGCTGCTTCGTTACAAACATTGGCAATATCTGCTCCTGAAAAACCAGGTGTTTGTTTAGCCAAAAAGTCAGTATCTAAGTTTTCTACTTTTTTAAGCGGTGCCAAATGCACTTCGAAAATTTCTTTACGTTCGCGAATATCCGGCAAATCAACATAGATCTGTCTGTCAAAACGACCGGCACGCATCAATGCTTTATCCAATACATCCGCTCTGTTTGTAGCTGCCAAGACAATTACACTGGTATCGGTTCCGAAACCATCCATTTCGGTCAGTAATTGATTCAATGTATTTTCACGCTCATCATTAGAACCTGAGAAATTATTCTTTCCACGGGCACGTCCCACCGCATCAATCTCGTCAATAAAGATAATGGCAGGTGATTTTTCTTTCGCTTGTTTGAATAAGTCACGAACACGAGATGCTCCTACCCCAACAAACATTTCTACGAAATCAGAACCTGACAAAGAAAAGAAAGGCACTTGTGCTTCTCCAGCAACAGCTTTCGCTAGTAACGTTTTACCTGTTCCCGGAGGACCAACTAATAAAGCACCTTTAGGTATTTTTCCTCCTAAATCAGTATATTTTTTTGGATTTTTAAGAAACTCAACGATTTCTTGAATCTCTTCTTTAGCCCCTTCTAGACCAGCTACGTCTTTAAATGTAGTTTTTACATCGTTCTTTTCATCGAAAAGCTTCGCTCTTGACTTTCCAATGCTAAAAATCTGACCACCGCCACCTCCGGCACCACCACCAGACATACGACGCATCATGAAAAACCAGAAACCAATTAAAATAATTATGGGTAGAAAATTAAACAGTACGTCTGCAAAATCACTTGACGTCTTGTAATCGTAACTTGCTAATTTTCTTCCTTTTTGAGCATCTTCCAATCTTTTTTGAAAAATTTCATCATTACCAATTTCCAAGGTATAGTGTGGTCCCGAATTCGTTTTTCCTAACCAATTATTTTTGGGTAATTTTTCATGACCTTTTAGAGCTAAAGCTCCAGGTTTTAGAAAAACTTCTGCCGATTTTTTATTATAAACAACGACTTTATCTACCTGTCCGGCATCCAAAAACTCGTTGAATTTAGAAATGGTTGTTTTAGAAGGTTCAACCCAACGAGATTGTCCTGAAATCCATATAGCAAAAAAGATGACTCCTATAATGCCATAAATCCACCATGGATTAGGTTTAAAATTATTTTGCTTTGTTTCTTTTGACATAGCTATTTTTGATTAATATTTGTTTTCAATTGTTGTGATTTTCGCATCACCCCAAAGACTTTCTATGTTATAGTATTCCCTAATATGCTTTTGAAAAACATGAACCACAATATGAACGTAGTCCATTAATACCCATTCGCCATTGTCAGTTCCTTCTACATGCCATGGTTTGTCTTTAAGTTCTTTTGAAACTACTTTCTGAATTGAATTAACGATTGCATTCACTTGTGTGTTGGAGTTACCATTACAAATTACAAAATAATCGCAAACCGTATTCTCTAATTCTCTTAAATCAAGAATATCTATATCATTTCCTTTTACGTCTTCAATTCCCTTAATGATATTTGCTAATAAAATATCATTGTTTACATCTTTTTTCGCCATTTAATTCTTATAAATATTTTGCACAAAGTTATTGATTTTTGTCTTTATTTTGAAGACAAAATGCAAATGTGCTTTCTTGACAAAGTTCCAAAATTTGACACATGAAATTAATCAAACTCGATGCCATAGATTCAACCAATGATTTTTTAAAAGGACTGTCACAAGATCAAGCCCTAGAAAACTTCACTGTTGTCACTGCCAAATCACAGACAAAAGGAAAAGGACAACATGGCGCTACATGGCACACAGAGACTAATAAAAACCTAACAACCAGTATCTTAATCAAAAATACTTTAAGTAACATTGAAGGTATTTTTGCCCTTAATATTTCGGTAGCTTTAGGAATAACCAAGGCATTAAAAAAGTTTAAAATTCCTTCAATTTCAATCAAATGGCCTAACGACATAATGGCAGACAATAAAAAAATTGCTGGCATATTGATTGAAAATTTGATTAAAAGTAACGGTTCAATTGAATCAATTGTTGGGATTGGATTGAATGTCAATCAAACTAATTTCGATAATTTACCCAAAGCTTCCTCGTTAAAAAACATCACAAACACTGAATTTGACCTCGATGAAATTTTAGAAACCATCGTAATGGAAATTCAACTTCAAATCAATTGTATTGGTCAAAATCAATCCAAACAGCTTTGGGAACAGTATGAAGAAAATTTATTCAAGAAAGGAGTCCCCATGGCGTTTGAAGAAGCATCAGGCGGCAAATTTATGGGAATCATCCGAGGTGTTACTCCAACCGGAAAACTCGTCGTACAAGTAGAAGATGATTCGTTTCGTGAGTTTGGAATAAAGGAAGTGCAATTATTATTTTAAAAAAGAAAACCCAAGCAAATACTTGGGTTTTCTTTAAATCTTTATGAGCTGACTTACAGCTTTGTCATGTTTTGTGCCAACGTTTCGATGAATTTAGTAATTGGATTTTTGATCATCATCGCCATCATTGCATTGAATTCGCCATCAAAAAACAATTGTACACCTGTTGTATCTGCACCTTCTTCAGTTAAGTTAGCAGTTAACGTAAATGGTAATTTACTTGAAGCTGCCCCTAATACAATTTTAGAGTTTGGAGTCGATTCTTTTTTTACCAATTTTATTTCAGGCATACCTTTCAAACCAAATTCGAAACAATTTTCGTCGATTACTTCAAATTTAGCGATGTTATCTGGCATTAACTTTTCGAAGTTTTTTACTTGCGATAATTCGTTGAACAAGTATTCAGCTGATTTTGAAACCGATACTTTTGGGCTTTCTAAATTCATTCTTTTGTAAGATTATTTAATTGAAAGACATAAAGAAAGACTTTACATCTTATAAAAATGTTTTTAATTCCTATAGTGTTTTACAAAAACTATACCTCAACACTCCATTCCGAAGGATTTTTACGCCATTCTTTTAACGTATCCTGTTCTGCTTCGGTGATGTATTCTTTGGCAACCGCTAAATCCAATAAATTATCGTAATTACTCAACGTGAATAAATCTACATTGGCATTTTTAAAATTATCTACTGCCACCTGGAATCCATAGGAAAAAATGGCAGCCATACCTTTTACGTTTGCCCCTTCATTGCGTAAAGCTTCTACAGCTAAAAGACTACTGTTTCCGGTACTGATCAAATCTTCCACTACCACGACATTTTGCCCTCTTTGCAAAAAACCTTCCACTTGGTTCATACGGCCGTGTTTTTTGGGTTCCGGACGTACATACACGAACGGTAAACCTAAATCTTCGGCAACCAAAACACCAATTCCAATGGCGCCTGTCGCCACTCCGGCAATAACATCCGGCTTCCCGAATTGTTTTTCAATATTCTTTGCAAACTCGTCTCTGATATAATTTCTTATGGCAGGAAACGACAAAATTACCCTGTTATCACAGTAGATTGGGGATTTCCAACCTGAAGCCCATGTAAAAGGATTTTTAGAATTCAATTTAATTGCATTTATTTGTAAAAGCAATTCGGCAGTTTTACTAGCTGTATCTTTATTAAAAATCATACTGCAAATGTATAAAGTTTTTGTAAACGACAAACCTCTTTTCTTGACAAATCAGATTGTCAAAGAGACTGATTTTAAGTTTTTTTTACTTGAAAGCATTGATATTGAACAGCTTATTGTAAGCTACTTCCAGAATAAAATCAATAAAGCCTATTTGTACCATCCTGACGAAAAGGAAATTATTAAAAAATTAAAGGAGAAAATCCCTGTTAACAAAGCTGGTGGAGGATTAGTTTATAACAAAAAAGGGGAAGTTTTATTCATTTTGCGCAACGGAAAATGGGATTTACCAAAAGGTGGATTGAACAAATCGGAAGAAATTGAAGACGCTGCCATTCGTGAAGTGGAAGAAGAAACCGGTGTAAACCAACTTAAAATCACCAACAAACTGCAGAAAACGTACCATATTTTTAAACGAAACGGTAAGTACAAACTCAAAATCACACAATGGTTTGAGATGCATACCGACTTTGACGGAACTACGGTTGGTCAAGCTGAAGAAGGCATCGAACAAGTTGCTTGGCTAAATCCGACACAAATAGAAGACGCTTTGAAGAATTCGTACGAAAACATCAAATTACTTTTCGAAGAAGAAAAAAAACTACAACGTTCCTAAACCGCACTTATTTTTCTACCCTATATACCGGATATTGCAGATGTGCTTTTTCATAGTACACTGAATTTTTATGCACCCAATCCAGTTGCATTTCTGGACTTTTGGCAAAAGTACTATCCGTTTTCAATTTTTCATCGAACTGTTGTTTAAGAATCGGGGTTTCCTGAAGGATTTTTACTGCCAAATCTTCAAATAAATAATCGGAGTAGCCTTCTTTTTGTTGTAGAATCGTATCGAAGAAATTCCAATTGAAGAACGAATCTGTCATTTCTGGCTCAAGTGCTTCTATAAGGTATTTTATTGCTTTTTGGTGCGTCGGGATGATATAATCTCCTTTCTCGAAACATACTTTTTCCGATACTTTCACCACTGATGTATTGCGATGTGGGTAATGTCCTTCGTAGGCTTGCGTAGCTGTCGTATAATTGGCAATGCGGTAACTTCCCACTTCTAGTATAGTATCTTTTTTTAAGAGCGAATACTCGCAACCGTTTTCTTTCAACAACGCAATCACGTTCCACCATGATTTTGGAACGATATACGCTTCAGGAATTATGACACTCTTTGTTGCCTTATAATGCGAATAGAAATCGATTGGCTTGTCGAAAGGTTGACTTCTGTCGTAAAACAATCGGTTGCCCGTAGTTACCTCACTTTTTTTGATTATTCCTTCGTAACCTAAAAAACGACGTTTGACCATTTTGGAAGAATCGATAGTCCACGAATAAGGATAGACACTTTTCGGTTGGAATAAATTCGCATTTGCTTTTCGAGCCTCTTTAATCGACTTTCCGTTCGAATCGGCATAATGAATTACACTCGATAGGAATTCATAAGTTGCTTTTACCCTTTTGTCATAGTCTTTCCACATATGCGTTTCCACCACATAACCAATAACATTGAACAGCGAAGTACATCCTGTGGTATATCTTGGTGAATCATTAAACTGCACAAACCCTTTGTCCGGAGTACCGCTCCATACGTTTACATACGGAGTACTTTCAATACCTTTTGCTTTCAAATCGGCTTCCAATGCCGGTGTGATTTGTTGTGTCATGAAATTGTCCAGCTCCTTCCCTATTTTTGACGGCTCTGTTTGAATAAACGTTAACGTATACTGGTAATCGGCACCATTGCTTACATGATTGTCGATAAAGATATCCGGATTGACTTTATGAATTATTTCCACCAAACCTTTTGTATTCTTCGTATCCGACTTCATCATGTCACGGTTCAGGTCATAGTTTCTTGCATTTCCTCTAAAACCGTATTCTTCCGGGCCGTTTTGATTGGTTCTCCATGTTGAATTTCTATTCAGATATCCTCCAATATTGTAAACCGGAATGGTTACAACAATAGTATTTTTAGGCACTTTAACTTTAGCAGTGGCCAAATCTCGGAACAACATCATCGAAGCATCAACACCATCGGGTTCGCCGGCATGAATCGAATTGACAATTAGCACCACCGTTTTCTCCTTGTTGTTGTAATCCAATTTTCCATCGGCACTGTAAGTAACCATATGCAATGGGTTACCACTGTCTTCGATGGCCATCTTTTGCATTTTGATTGTACCAAAATCCTTATCCAGCAATTGATAGAATGAAATGACCTCCTTATAAGTGGCGGACTGATTTCCGTTTCCTTTTTCGAAGAAGGTTAGGTATTTGGATTGACTGTAAGTAAGAGACGACAGAAGAAAAAAGAAGGCTAGGATTTTATTCATGGGTTCAAAAGAAAAGGCAAGGAAACTCCCTGCCTTATGATTGTCTGTAGTTATTATTTCACTTCCACTGCGGGTGGCACCAATACTTTGTAGTTTCCGCCGTTGCGAATTACATCACGAACAATACTTGAACTGATATAAGATGTATCTGCAGCGGTCAATAAAAATATGGTTTCGATTTTTGACAAACGGCGGTTGGTATGTGCGATAGCCTTTTCGAATTCGAAATCGGCGGGATTGCGCAAACCGCGGAGAATAAAATCGGCTTCGAATTTTTTACACAAATCGATGGTTAAACCTTCATAGGTAATCACAGAAACCGAATCTTCTCTTTTGAAAGTTTCTTCGATGAAGCGTTTGCGTTCCTCTAACGGGAACATGTATTTCTTTTCCGCATTGACACCAATTGCAATAATAATTTCATCGAATAGCGGAATACTTCTATTGATGATATCGACATGTCCTAAAGTAATAGGATCGAACGATCCCGGGAATATGGCTCTGCGCATAAACTATTTATTTAATGCTAATTCAATCGCGTTAGTAAACAAATCCTGAAGTGAGATACCGGCTTCTTTGGCTTGTTGCGGAATCAGACTCTCGTTGGTTAATCCCGGAATGGTATTCATTTCAAGCATGTACGGTTCTCCGTTGACTAAAATGTATTCGCTACGGGAGAAACCACTCATTTTTAATACTTCGTAGGCTTTTTTGGCCACTTCACGAACACGCGCTTCCACTTCCGGGGTTAATCGTGCCGGCGTAATTTCCTGTGATTTACCTAAATATTTGGCTTCATAATCGAAGAAATCATTATCCGAAACGATTTCGGTAATTGGCAATACGATAACTTCCCCTTTATAATTGATTACCCCTACTGATACTTCGGTACCGTCTAGGAAACTTTCGATAATAATTTCATTGTCCTCTTTATACGCATTTTCCACTGCGGTTAAGAAATCTTCTTTATGATGTACTTTGGAAATTCCGAAGCTGGATCCCGATTTGTTCGGTTTCACGAAACAAGGCAATCCGACACGTTCGATAATCGCCTCTACATCGATGGCATCGCCTAAATTCAAATAATACGACGTTGCCGTTTTAATTCCGTACGGTTTTAGAACCGATAACAAATCCCTTTTATTGAATGTTAGCGCCGCTTGATAGTAATCGCAAGACGTTTGTTTGATATTGAGCAATTCGAAATACGCCTGCATTAATCCGTCTTCACCCGGCGTACCGTGAATGGCATTAAAAACAGCATCGAAGGTAATTTTCTGACCGTTTACCACAACTGAGAAGTCATTTCTATCGATTGGAAATTCGGTTTCATTATCGTCTACGTATACCCATTTTTCTTTGAAGATATGGATACGGTAGCCTTTGTATTGAGTTGGATCGAGATTTTGGTAGACAACGTTTCCGCTTTTAAGTGAAATTTGGTACTCGCTAGAGTAACCTCCCATAATGATGGCGATATTCTTCATATATATTATTTTGGATTGTAGGATAGCCCTGATGGAAGCGGCATCCTTTTTTTGCTTTCCTATAAGGCAAAAAAAGATATAGCGTACAGCAGGATTAGCTCCTAATAAACAAAATTATCATTTTTTTGAATGAATTGGCTTTCGCATTTTATATTTTTTACATAAAAATTTATGTAAGTTTGCAGTAAATCACTTAATCTATGAGTTGGAAACGATTTCTCCTTAGTTTTACTTTTTTCAAGCAAGTAGCCCTTGCGTTACTTATTGTTGTAGCTTGTTTATTTCTATTCATGTATTGGATAGGATTTACAACGAATCATGGGCAGGAAATTACTGTTCCCAATTTAAGCAAATTGACTTTAGAGCAAGCGGAAGAAAAATTGGATGAGTTGGATTTGGATTATGAATTATTGGATACGGTAGATTACAATGCTACATTTCCTGAGTTGACGATTGTACAACAAGATCCACGTCCGGGTACCAAAGTGAAGGAAAACCGTGTTATTTATGTAAAGATTAATGCATCGGGTTATGCCAAAGTACGTTTACCAGATTTGGTACAAAAGACGTACCGTCAGGCTGTACCGACATTAAAAGCGTTAGGTTTGGAAGTGGGTGACACCAGCTATGTTCCGAATTTAGCCAAAGACATGGTATTAGAGATGAAAATAAACGGTTCGCCAGTGAGAGCCGGTCAACAGGTAACCAAAACCACCAAAGTTGATTTGGTTTTGGGAGATGGTAAAGTAGGTTTTGACGAAGAAGAATTGGAAGACACTCCGCAAACGGATTCCATTGTTGCTGAAGAATAAGAATGAATCAAGAAATTTTTGAAAACGAAGAGCTGGACGACGAATTGTACGAACATCACAAGTTCATTTCGCCTAAAGGTCAGTCGATATTACGAGTAGATAAGTTTTTAATGCAACTTATCGAGAATGCTACGCGCAATAAAATACAACAGGCAGCGGAAAGAGGCAATATCTTTGCCAATGGCGTTGCTGTAAAATCCAATTACAAAGTCAAGCCGTTTGATGAGATCAAGGTAATGCTATCGCATCCACCGTTTGAGAATCATATTATACCGGAAAACATTCCGTTGAACATTGTGTACGAAGACGATGCCCTATTGGTGATCAATAAGCCTGTAGGTTTGGTGGTTCATCCGGGACATGGCAATTACACGGGTACATTGGTGAATGCTTTGGCCTTTCATTTTGACAATTTACCGATGAACAGCAGTGAGCGACCAGGCTTGGTGCATCGTATTGACAAAAACACTTCCGGGTTGTTGGTGATTGCCAAGACCGAGACTGCGATGACGCATTTGGCGAAGCAATTTGAAGAAAAAACCACCGAAAGAGAATACGTTGCGATTGTTTGGGGTAATGTGAAAGAAGACGAAGGTACTATTGAAGGCAACTTAGCCCGTCACGCGACCGATCGTATGCAGATGGCGGTATATAAAGATCCGGAGATTGGCAAACCTGCGATTACCCATTACAAAGTATTGGAACGATTTGGTTATATCACTGTGGTATCTTGTATTTTGGAGACAGGCCGCACCCATCAGATTAGAGCCCACATGAAACATATTGGTCACCCCTTATTTAATGATGAGCGTTATGGTGGTCATTTGATATTGAAAGGAACAACGTTTACCAAATACAAACAATTTGTAGAGAATTGTTTCAAAATTTTACCAAGACAAGCATTACATGCCAAGACCTTAGGGTTTGAGCATCCGGTTACGAAGGAATATATGCGTTTTGATACCGAAATTCCGAAAGACATGACCGAGTGTATTGAGAAATGGCGTGTGTATTCAAAATCACATATTTTCAATCAAGAAGAAGAGTAATAGTTATGGGAAAACATTCACTTCGTACCGATAAAACCTGCTTGAACTGCCATCATGTAGTCGAAAACAGATTCTGCCCCAACTGTGGACAAGAAAACAAAGAGACGAAGGAATCCTTTCACTATTTATTCACGCACACCATTGAAGATTTAGTACACTACGACAGTGGTTTTTGGAAAACCATCAAATACTTGTTGTTTTATCCAGGTCGGTTGAGCAGAGAATACATTGCTGGTCGACGCAAAATGTTTGTACAACCGGTAAAGCTGTATATTTTCATCAGTTTCATTACCTTCTTTTTATTGTCGATTTTCACTACGATCAATCAACATTCTGGAACGCCGATTGCGGTGGTGGATAAAGAAAAAGCAAGTATAGAAAAGGAGAATATCCGCTTTTCGACTGAGAAGAAAAATACCATACAGATTGACACGACCAATATTGACTCCAATTTAGGTGAGTTGAAAGGCAGTTTTGGGGAATGGCTCAATGAAAGAGCCCGTTTTGTTGCTCTGCATGCCAAAGACAAAGATTTTGTGAAGCAATTTTATAAGAATCTATTCAATACTATTCCGAAAGCCTTGTTCTTGTATATGCCACTATTTGCATTTGTGTTGTGGTTGTTTCATAACAAAAAGAAATGGTTCTATTTTGACAGTGGCATTTTTACCATCCATTATTTTTCGATGATTTTATTGTCCTTTACCATTAATCAAGTACTCACCGAGCTCCTGTATTGGTTGTTTGGAGAAGCCAATGTAGCTACTTTGACAGGATTCATGGCCTTTGGATTGATGGTTTGGTGGTTGTTTTATTTCTTCCGTTCGCATCGTTTGTTTTTTCAGGAAAACCGATGGGTATCCCGATTGAAAGGAATCTTTATTTTTTCCATTAATTTAGTGCTGTTGCTAGCCCTTATCGTGTCGTTGCTAGCCTACAGTGCATTAAATGTTAATTAATCCTAATTTTTTTGATAATCTTTATCAATTTGGTTAAATTCGTTTAACAATTACTCATTTTATGAAAAACAGCATTTTAGTTTTGGCTGCGGCTACGTTTACGTTTACCAGCTGTACCAGTCAAAAGTCTACTTCCACCTCTTTCAAGCCGGAAGCAAAAGAAGACATTACCAAGTACATGAATACCATTACGGCTGAGGATTTAAAGACACATCTTTACATTGTAGCTTCTGATGAAATGCAAGGAAGAAACACCGGAGAAGAAGGTCAGAAGAAAGCCGGAAGATACCTTATCGACCAATATACTAAGAACGGGATTTCGTTTCCTACCGGAGCTTCGGATTTTTACCAACCGATACCCTCTTCCTATTTTCAAAAAGCATTCAGTCCTAAATTAGGTGATTCTGAAAACATTTGGGCTTTCATAGAAGGTTCTGAAAAGCCGGATGAAATTTTGGTGATTTCTGCGCATTATGATCACGTGGGTATGAAGAATGGTGAGATTTATAATGGTGCCGATGATGACGGATCTGGAACAGTTGCTTTGTTAGAAATTGCGCAAGCCTTTCAACAAGCGAAGAAAGAAGGAAAAGGGCCGAAACGTTCGATTTTATTTTTGCATGTAACTGGTGAAGAGCATGGTTTGCATGGTTCACGTTTTTATACTGAAAATCCGTTATTCCCTTTGGCTAAAACCATTACCGACATCAACATAGATATGATTGGTCGTCGTGATGCACTACACAAAGACAGTAACAATTATGTGTATGTTATTGGTTCGGATTATTTATCGAGTGACCTTTACAACATCACAGAAGAAGCGAACAAACATTTTGTAAATTTACAATTGGATTACAAATACAATGATCGTAATGACCCGAACCGTTTTTACTACCGTTCTGACCATTACAACTTTGCGAAACACAATATCCCTTCGGTGTTCTTCTTTAACGGAACACATGAAGATTACCACCAGCCGGGTGACGAACCGAACAAGATCGAGTACGATGCTTTGGCAAAAAGAACACAGCTCGCCTTTACGGTTGCATGGGAATTGGCCAATCGTAATGACCGACCTGTGGTTGACAAATCAGGTAAATAAACGCAAAACTCCGACTTTCGTCGGAGTTTTTTTTGCCTTATTTTTCGTTGTGTAACGAATTATTTTCCATGTATTTGATCCATTTCTTACCAAGTCTCATAATGCAGTACACCGCCACTACAGACAAAACAAGCAACAGTATCTGTATACAAAGTAGGCCAATACTAAGATTACTAATTGGGGTTTCCATTGCACTTGTTTATTTCTTTTTATAGTATATATAACTAAAAGAAAATGAATAAATTATACAACGGCTGTAATTCTTTTGGAGTAGAACGCTTGTGTTGCTCTTTTCGATAGATGCGTTGTTTTGCTTTTTCCAAGCCTTACTTCGCTTCTTCAAGGCGTACCTTTCTTCTTCCAAGGCTTACTTTTCTTCTTTCAAGGCTTACTTTACTTGTTCCAAGCTCTACTTTTCTTCTTCCAAGGCTTACTTTACTTGTTCCAAGCTCTACTTTTCTTCTTCCAAGGCTTACTTTACTTGTTCCAAGCCTTACTTTTCTTCTTCCAAGCTCTACTTTGCTTCTTCCAAGGCTTACTTTGCTTCTTCCAAGGAGTTTTGCGCTTGACCCAAGCCATTTTGCACTTGACCTAAGCCATTTTTCACTTGACCTAAGGCATTTTGCGATTGACCTAAGCCGTTTTGCACTTGTCCTAAGGCATTTTGCGCTTGACCTAAGCCGTTTTACACTTGACCTAAGCCATTTTACACTTGACCTAAGGCATTTTGTACTTGACCTAAGACTTAGTCATAGTTAATGCTTATTGATGTTTACAAGTCC
The DNA here is from genome assembly GCF_051908335.1 of Flavobacterium sp. MAHUQ-57. Lineage (NCBI taxonomy): Bacteria > Pseudomonadati > Bacteroidota > Flavobacteriia > Flavobacteriales > Flavobacteriaceae > Flavobacterium > Flavobacterium sp. MAHUQ-57. Next base: position 958,506 of record NZ_JBPZTE010000006.1, read on the forward strand.
GGTATTTTGGAATCTGTATTGAGGCATTCTAATCGGAGTTTACCTTATTCGTATTTTTGAGGATTGTTCGTACAACACTATACAAAACATTGGTATTCTCATCGTCCTTATAACTAAATCCCCTATTCACACTGGAAGGGTCATCAGCCGAATATACTGAAAAATAATGGTAGAAATTTTTGGTTTTGACCTTGTTCCAAGGAATGGTATTAATTGTGTCTTTTAGTAATCCTGGAGTTCTAATAACAAGATTTTCTTTGGTAAAAGTCACATCACCAATGGAAAACGTTTCGTTCTTTTGAAATTGTTGCAAATAGTTAATAACAATTCCTTCGAAATAGAAATTCCAGATATCGGATAAGATAGCGGTGTATAGCTGATTAAGTTGATTTGTATTTCTTCCGAGATACGACCTAAAGCTAATTTTTATTTTCTTATTGTCTTTACTACGAATTTGAATTTGATAAATTCTTCCGATTATCACTTTCACTTTAATCCATTGAATTCCGAAAGTGTAACTTTCGATATTATCCTTATGGAAGATGGTAAATAAATCGGAACCACGATCTTTGTCTTCGAATTTGATGAAGTTTTCATTCAGGACAAGTTTTCGAGAGGCATTATCTTTAAAACTACGTCGAATCGTATATTCTTTTTCTTTCATTCGGCAATTATTTGGCTTTCTATCTTTTTATTGAGCGGAGATGAATTACAACGCCTCAACGTAATAGGCTACAAACTCTCGGGGTAACGAATACAGATCCCACCATTCGAAAAAATGAGGGCTTGCGCTTTCGATGTTTTCGAAACCTTTGTTTCGGAAGAGTTTTTTGGTTCGGGTTTGGTGGAAATACTGCGAGACCGTGATAGCGCTTTTGAGGTGCAGGCTGTCCATGATGCGAATGGAATTGACTACCGTTTTCTCGGTATCGTTACCATAATTATCGACAAAAATTTGATCGGCCGGCACTTGGTGTTGCACCAAGTATTTTTTCATGGCATTGCCTTCCCATTGCCCTTCCCTACCCAATCCGCCGCTTACAATGATGGTTTTCACGCGATGGTTGTTGTACAGTTCCAGTCCCTTATCGACGCGCGCTTGGAGTCGTTCGGAGAGCGTTCCGTTGGGATTGACTTTGCTTCCGAGGATGATGGCTACATCGGCAGGTTGATTTTTATCGCGGTAGCCGTCGTAGATGATGTAAATGGTGTGTATAGTTCCCCAAATCAGTGTTCCTAAAATCATTTTTTTGGTGTATTGGAGTGCTTTTTTCATGGATCAAATTACTTTTTATTTCTTCTAACGATTTTAACTACAAGGAATATACCCAGCAAGATAGTTACTATTAGACCCATTGTTTTAGGGTAATTCATTTTAGGATTATGCAGTTTCGCCTTTTCCTTTTTCAAGCCTTCTTTTGCAAACATCATTCTTTTTTTGAATAGTTCACTTTCAAATCCGTACTCTTTTGCTTTTTCGAATACTATGACTGCATTTGCATAATCTTTCTGAAGCAATCTAAAGTTACCTAATTCGAAAAGCATAGTTGCAACGATTTTATCTTTGGGCTTTACCAATGATATTCTCTCATTCAGTTGGTAAAAAAGTGCTCTATATAATTTTTGAAGTTTTGGGGTATCTAGAAACTTTTTTGGGCTACTTTCATTTCCAAAATCAGTACCCAATAAAAACTCACCGGTTATATAGTTGTCCCCTTTGATTTTAGCTTCTAGGATATTGACATGAATCCATTCTGACCCACGGTGTGAATTTGGATCGATTTCAATCGCTTTTTTGATCCATTCCAATGCTTTTTGGTTATCCCCAATCAACTCGTAAATGGTTCCAATGTTTGAAGCCGTAGAATACTTGTTAGGCTGTTTTTTTTCAATGTTTAAGTACAGCTGAAGTGCTTCTTTGTATTTCTTTTGCAGAATAAGTACCAAACCCTTGTCAGACAAATAGGCCAAATCATTTGTCTTTTTATACAGACTATCCAATTTGAAAACCATTTCGTCAAATTCATTTTCATAAAATTCATGACCGAAAGGCAAAACATTCGAATAATCTTCATACAAATAATGACCACTTTTCAATATTTTACTTTCACCGTTTAGGCAGGCGAAAGATTTAAAGGATACAATTAATAAAAGTATCAGGAGGGATTTAAGTGTTTTCATTTATTATTTATGTGTTTTTTTAAGCAATTACTATTCGAGTGTATTTAGCCAGTTAATCCAATGCTGTTGTAGGTTTTTCAATTCTTCATCGGTAGAATACATGGTTACACTTCCAAAATTTTCTCCGGTAATCATACAGAGTAACCAGTTGGCTCTACCTGCGACAATAAATAAATCATCAGCCACAATTTCGCCGTGTCCGTAGAATTCCATGTCACCGTTATCGATTCTTTCAAAAATAATCAAATCCGCAGAGTCTGTTAATCCAACTTCCTTTTTATCTGTTACTCTGTAAATCAATTCGGGAATTGCTTCTTTATAATTGAAAAGAATCCAATATTCTGCATCAAATAAATATCCAAACTTTTTTTCGTAATCAATCTTGTCGAGTATGTAATTTATGGAATGACTCTTTATTTCTTCTCTTTCTGAATCGGTTAGAAATCTTTCATAATCCTCTTTCTTCGTATTCATTGCCTGAAGAAATACTTTCGCTTTTATTGGATTTTCGGGAAATTTCAATTGCTTTACCTTTTCCTGTGCCGCCATTGTTTGTATAGCAAACCAAAAGACAAGAAGCAGTTTTATTACTATATTAGTTTTTATCATTGGTGTTCGAATTGTCCTTTAGAATGCATACTTCTTAATTTACAGATAGAGCGAAACTATTTGGGGTTGACTTATCGACTTCACCCACTTCAATTCATTTTCTATCGTCTGTAAAAAACAAAACTACAACTTTTTTAGGGTAGTAGTTGCTATTTTTTGTGTGTAGGAAACTAATTCCGGGTTATTGGGATTTTATACATTCACTCCAAAGAGATAACCGACTAATGCAGAAAGCACCATTGCGATTGTACCCCAGATGGTAATTCTCAAAATTGCTTTTTTGCTGCTTGAACCGCCTGTTTTGGCTGATGTAAGTCCAAGAATGATAAGAAATACGATTGTAAATCCGTACAGCCAATACTCCATTCCTTTTACCGGGGCAAAGAAAACCACTAAAAGAGGCAATACGCCACCAACGGTAAAAGAAGCCCCAGAAGCCAAAGCCGCTTGTATTGGGTTCGCCTGACTGATTTCGTTAATGCCTAGTTCGTCTCTAATATGTGCTCCTAATGCGTCTTTTTCAGTAAGTTCAATGGCGACTTGCATAGCCGTTTCCTTTTTGAGTCCGCGTCTTTCATAGATTTGAGCCAAAATAGCGAGTTCTTCCTCAGGCATTTCTTTGAGTTCTTGAATTTCTCTTTGGATGTCGGCCTTTTCGGTGTCGGTTTGTGAACTCACCGAAACATATTCGCCGGCAGCCATGGACAAAGCGCCCGCTACAAGTCCGGCGACAGTTGCCAAAACAATTGGTTCTCTGGTTGCGCTTGCTGCGGCAACCCCAATAGCTAAGCTTGATATGGATATTATTCCGTCATTGGCGCCAAGAACTGCAGCTCTTAACCAGTTGCTTCTGTGAATGTAATGGCTATCTAAGTAGTTGTCAATTGTTATCATACGTTAATTATTGTGTTGTTGGTTTCAGTTGTTCTAATTTACGGATAACTTCTAAATCTACACTATAAGGAATTGACGAAGGCGTAAAATTGTAATGATTTGTGTTTGGGCTTTGTGATGGCGTGTTGTAATGGTTTCGCTATCGATTTTAAAGTTAAGGGGAAAAGATTATTGAATGATAACCGTAACGTTGAAAAAAAATTCAACTTTTAGGTTGTAGTTTATATTCATTACTCTCTTTGCGGGCACGGACTGCATCCGAGCGCAGCGAACTGAAGTAGTAAATCAGTGCGATCGGGGTTATCTTTATTTGAATCATTACCATTACCCTTTTACCTTTTTATAATAAATCATAGATAATATTTTCACAATCAAATACTTCAGAGTATGAACCTGCTATACAAAACAAATTATTTAAAGACAAATGATCCGTTTTGATTATTTTATCAATTGACATATATATTGTTTCTCTTGATAGATTATCAAGGATTAACATATCACTTGCCCAAAAAAAAGATTCTTTATTATTCCTCATTATTTGGTTTATATTTTCAGTAGTAAATAGTGTAGTAACAAAAACTGTTGAAAAATCGTTTTTAAAAACAATATAAACATCAGTGTTGTCATTATATAAATCTCTTACTCTATATCCACCTGGGAATAGTACTAAAAAATCATATTTTAAATATGTGTCTCTCATACCCATCTATTTTTATTACTTCATCTATCACTTTTGTTGGTTTTTCATTTTAGATTAACCTGTTAGAGTGGTTGTTGTTGGTGCAAGTTGTGGTTGTAATTCCTTCGACTGACGCTAAGCTCGAGTGCAAATTCGTGGAATGAAGTTTTAAATATTCAAATGCAAAATTGTCAACAAAACAGAGAGTAGTATTTCAAACTCTTTGTCCTGCTGATCTTCAAAACAATTCAATTCAAGAGTTATACCTTTACTATCGAGTATTTTTTTAAGTTTTACCTTGGCCACATTTTTTGAATTTAGTGAGATAGTTGCCCATTTTTTGTTTAAAAAGTAAAGCAAATTTGATTTCACTACAATGCTATCATCTCCCATATCAAATTCCGAAAAAAATAAATTATGGCTTTTAATCTTGATTTCGTTGGTTAGATTTTGTTCTTTAATTTTAAGAGTAAACAAAAAACTAGAGCACTTCACTAGCAAAGTATCGTTTTGATAAATTTCGGCTTTGATTTTTGAACCCAATAAAAACCTTCTCTTCATTGTTACAATAAGTTCATTGTCTTTATAAACATAAACCTCAGAATTTACGTTATTGGGTAATTGTATTGTAAGAGTTGAGGGCATGTATTGTAAGGTATAAATTGCTTTAATTGATAAGGTCGTTGTTTAGATACTCCGCATTAACTTACCTCGAACTTCAGACTTTAGCTGTGTTTTGCTGATAATTGTAAATATAGGAAAAATTGGATTTGGGTGATGGTATAGGAAAATAATAGCTACAAAAAAAGCCCTGAATTACTTCAGGGCTTCTGGGTGAAAGACGGGTCTCGAACCCGCGACCTTTGGAACCACAATCCAACGCTCTAACCAACTGAGCTACAATCACCATTTGGTTTTGCTAGAGGGCTTTGCTTCGTAATGAAACTCATTTCCCTTTTGCGAGTGCAAATATATTGCAAAAGTTGGGTTTTGCAAAAGTTTTTTATAAAAATTTACTTTAAATCCCCTAAGCTATTGACAGCCAAATACCTTTCCACGGTAAAACCTTCGGCAAAGTCGGTCCCAATGAGTCTTCCGAGGTCTTGTGCGCGGTATTTTACGCTATCCAAAAAGTTTTTGGAGGTGATTGGCGTCTCCGGTTCGTTGGTATCCGGATTATAAAACTGTGACGAGTACGCCATAATGGATTCCATTTTGATGTCCATAAATCCGGTGACGTCAACAACGAAATCGGGTTCGATAGGCAACCACTGTATGTAATGGTATACCAATTTGGGGCGCCATGCTTGTTGTATGCTCCCGTTGTAACTGGTTTCTATTTTGGGTAATCCGGATAAAAAGCACGCATCGGAAACCAATTTATTCCCTTTACCGTGATCGATGTGACGGTCGTTGATGGCGTTACAGATGACGATATCGGGTTGGTATTTACGAATCATTCGGATGACTTCAAGTTGGTGTTTTTCGTTGTTTCGGAAAAAGCCATCGCGGAAGTTTAGGTTTTCGCGAACGGAGATATTCAGGATTTCGGCTGCTCTTGCTGCTTCTTGGTCACGGATTTCGGCTGTTCCTCTGGTTCCTAGTTCGCCTCGGGTTAAGTCGATGATTCCAACTTTCTTCCCTAGGGAAATTTCTTTGGCTAAGGTGGCAGCGCAACCTAATTCTACGTCGTCGGGATGTGCTCCGAAGGCTAGTATATCTAATTTCATAAATTAATTCGGTATTGTCATGAAGCCGTTGGTATTATAATACCCGTTTCATGGTTTTTGATTTGTTTACGGTTTCCTCCCATTCGGATTCCGGATGACTGTCTTTGGTAATACCACAACCGATAAAAAGCTGTGCGGTATTGTCTTTGATTTTCATACAGCGCAGGTTGACAAATATGTCGGTCGCATTGTCGTCGTTACTGAAGTTATGGTTCAGTTCACCCAAAAAGCCTGTATAGAACTCGCGATCATAGCCTTCGTGCTTTAGGATAAAGTCTTTGGCTGCGAACTTAGGCAAACCACATACAGCTGGCGTTGGATGCAGGATATCGATTACTTTTTTTAGATTGGAGTCGTTGTTGATGATTCCTTCCACATCGGTTCTCAAATGCAATAAGTTTCCGGCTCTAGTTGTATAGGGATTGGACGCATTGATATTGAAGGCATGCGATTTTAGGTTTTCGAGAATGAACTCGGTTACAAACTCCTGCTCTTCTTTTTCTTTGTCTTTCCAGAAAACGACTTCGGTACCTTGATACGTTTGTGTTCCGGCTAATGCCATCGTATTGAAGACATCGCCTTCAGCTTGGATTAATTTCTCTGGGCTCGCTCCCATCCACATTCCGATTTTCGGATGGAACCAGCAATAGCAAAAGGCTGCTGGATACAATTGAAGCATGCGTTCAAAGATGGCTTCCATTTCGAAGCTGTCCAATTGCACTTTTTCTTTGCGAGAAAGCACCACTTTGTTGAATTCGCCTCTTTTGATGGCAAAAACGCCTTTTTTTACCAAGGCCAGAAACTGTTCTTTTTCGTAAAGATCGTCATGGCTTTCGGCTATATGCGATTCAAATTGCTTTTCGAAATAAATACTATTGTATTTGACTTCGGCATTGTCAAGAGGAAAAACAATCGGAGCACCATCGAAAGGCGCGAAAACGAATCCTTTTTCAAGAAAATTTTCCGAGAAATAGAGATGGTCATTATTTTGAAAAACGCCAATTAAAGTCTTCGAATTGGGTTTTCGGTAAACCACAAAGGGTAAATTGAGCTTCTGATGCAAATGCACTTTTTCGAATAGACTTTTCATCCTTATCTTTTTGGCAAAATCATATTGGTTAGTTTACAAAGCGAAATCACTTTTCCTTCTTCATCAACTATTTTTATTTCCCACAAGTGGATTGATCTTCCTTTATGTACGATTTTGGCAGTAGCAGTAACGATTCCTTCTCTTTTGCTTTTTAAATGATTAGCGGAAATTTCGATTCCTCTTACTTCCTGCTTTTCATGGTTAATAAACATAATTGAAGCGGCACTTCCTACACTTTCCGCCAAAGCTACCGTTGCGCCACCGTGGAGTAACCCCATGGGCTGGTGTACTTTGGAATTCACAGGCATTGTGGCTGTTAAATAATCTTCCCCAGCATCAACATATTCAATTTCAAGGGTTTGCATTAAGGTGTTTTTACACCAATCATTACATTTTTTAAGAACTTCTTCTTTATTAAAAGACATATTTTCCATTTAGTATATCAAATTTACGAAATTTAGGATTAAATTTTATTCGGCAGAATAAAAAACAATTTCATTCGTTAATTTATATTACCTATTTTTATCCAAATTTAATTTGAACAATGCGTTATACTTTTCTGTTTTTTATTGTTTTCCTCTTATCCTTAACCTCTTGTAGGCAAGATTTTGAAACGGTTCCAAGCAACGGAAAACTAGCCTTTTCTAAGGATACGGTTTATTTGGATACGGTTTTTACCAACATCAGTTCGAGTACTTATACTTTAAAAGTGTACAACAAAAGTAATGATGATATTCACATTCCAACGATTGCATTTGCGAATGGTGACAATTCGAAATACCGTATGATGGTGGACGGAATGACCGGAAGAGACGGTAAAGGAAAGTATTTTGAAAATGTAGAGATTCTGGCAAAAGACAGCTTGTATGTATTTATCGAAGCGACCGCAGGTATTGAAGATGCCGATCCGGTTGACTTTTTATACACTGATAAGGTTTTATTTGATTCCGGTAGCCTTCAACAAGATGTGGACTTAGTAACGTTAATTCAAGACGCCTATTTTATTTATCCTGAACGAACGCAAAATCCGGATGGAAGTTATACCTACGAAGGAGAACCTTTAACTGAAAACGATCCGAAAATCACTGCTTTTCCCCTTGATGAAAACGATCCTGTAAATGGCAACGAATTGCATTTCACGAATACGAAACCCTATGTTATTTATGGTTTCCCAACCGTTCCGAACAATAAAGTATTGGAGATTGATCCCGGTGCAAGAGTTCATTTTCATGACCAATCTGGGTTGATTGTAGCCGATAATGCCAGTATTCATGTGAATGGAGCTCCATCGACGACTGAAGCTTTAGAAAACGAAGTTATTTTTGAAGGTGATCGTTTGGAACCTGGTTTTGCAGAAATACCCGGACAATGGTTTGCAGTTATTTTAACCGATGGAAGTACTGATAACCGTTTCAAGAATCTAACAATTAAAAATGCAACGGCTGGCCTTTTCATTCAAAATAACGATGGTACTGCTGTAGATATAGAAAATACACAAATTTACAATTGTACGGTTGCGGGTATATTAGCGCGCACCGGAAGAATCAACGGAAGAAACATTGTCATCAATAAAGCCGGACAATATGCTTTGGCTTGTACTTTAGGTGGCACTTACAATTTTACACATTGTACTTTCACCAATTATTGGTCGGCTGGTTCGCGTTCGACGCCTTCTGTTTTATTGGATAATACTTTATTAGTCGATACTACTCTTTTTGTAGCACCATTAAGCGCAACAATAACGAATTCCATTATTTACGGCACTAACAGCATAGAAATTGGATTAAAAAAGGACAATAGTGCTGCTTTTACAACCGACATTAGTTATTCTCTTATCCGTTTCAGCGATATCAACAATCAGTTTACCGATCCGATGTATGATTTCGTCAAAAATCCGGCATCTAAAAACAATATCGTAAGCAATTTCCAAACGTTGAATGATCCGAAGTTCAAAAACCCGCAAAGAAACAATTTGAGAGTTTTATTGGGTTCTTCTGTAATCGATAAGGGAAATCCTGCCGCTTTGGTTGCCAGAGATGCAGATGACATCCTAAGATCTATCACCACTCCAGATTTGGGCGCTTATCATCATTTGAATGAGTAATAAAAATTTACTACATAAAAAATCCCGCTTAAAGGCGGGATTTTTATTTATAGGTAATTCTGTTTTAGAAAACAAACATCGCTCTTTCGCTCATCATGTCGTTTACTTCATCAGCAACTTGCTCTAATACTTCTTCGTTGGTGTGATTCATCAATACACGATCGATTAAATCCACAACCGTTTCCATATCTGCTTCGACTAAACCACGCGTTGTGATTGCCGGAGTTCCCACACGGATACCTGAAGTTACGAATGGTGATTTATCATCGAAAGGCACCATATTTTTGTTTACGGTGATTTCTGCTTTTACCAAAGCATTTTCAGCTTCTTTACCAGAAATATTTTTGTTACGTAAATCGATTAACATCATATGGTTGTCTGTACCACCAGAAATGATGTTGTAACCTCTTTTCACGAATGCTGCAGCCATCGCTTTAGCATTTTTCTGCACCTGAACTGCATAGGTAAAGAACTCATCCGATAAACATTCTCCAAAAGCTACCGCTTTTGCAGCAATGATATGCATTAAAGGTCCGCCTTGATTTCCAGGAAAAACTGACATATCCAAAACGTGCGACATCATTCTGATTTCTCCTTTTGGAGTCGTTAATCCCCATGGGTTTTCAAAATCTTTACCCATCATGATCATACCACCACGAGGTCCGCGTAATGTTTTATGTGTTGTTGTTGTAACTATATGACAGTGAGGAATTGGATCATTCATTAATCCTTTGGCAATTAAGCCTGCAGGGTGAGAAATATCGGCCATTAAAATAGCCCCAACTGAATCTGCAATTTCGCGGAAACGTTTGAAATCCATATCACGAGAGTAAGCCGAAGCACCTGCTATGATTAATTTCGGTTGTTCTTTTGTTGCAATTTCTTGAATTTTATCGTAGTTCAACACGCCGGTTTCTGCATCAACACCGTAAAAAACCGGGTTGTATAATTTTCCTGAAAAGTTTACTGGAGAACCGTGAGTTAAGTGACCACCGTGCGACAAATCAAAACCTAAGATGGTATCTCCCGGCTTTAAACAAGCAGCAAAAACAGCAGTATTCGCTTGAGAACCAGAGTGTGGTTGAACATTCACATACTCGGCACCAAAAAGTGCTTTAGCTCTGTCGATAGCGATTTGTTCTACAACATCCACTACTTCACAACCACCATAGTATCTTTTACCCGGATAGCCTTCTGCGTATTTATTGGTTAAACATGATCCGGCAGCTTCCATTACCTGGTCGCTTACAAAATTCTCAGAAGCAATAAGCTCGATTCCGTGAATCTGTCTGTCTTGTTCATCAAGAATTAAATCAAAAATTTGTTCGTCGCGTTGCATTTTTATTATTTTTTGTTAAATACCCGTCAAAAGTACAAAAAGTGTTTGGTATAATCCCAATAGAAACTATATTTGAACTATCAAAACAACGTTTTATCACAAAAAAATATATTATGCCTATAACTGCTAACAACCCAAACAGAAAATCATGGTTAGAAATTTCTTCCGATAGTGATTTTCCCATTCAGAACATTCCCTTTGGTGTGTTTTTAACCAAAGAAAACATAGTAACTGTAGGGACGCGTTTAGGCGATTTTGCCATTGATTTGGGCGCATTACAACAGTTGGGATATTTTGAAGGAATTGAGTTGACAGATGACGTTTTCTTACAAGATACATTAAACGATTTTATTTCTGACGGAAAGAAAACATGGCGATTGGTTCGCAACAGAATAGCAGAGATCTTTGATGCTGAAAACCCTGATTTACGAGACAACAAAAAACACCGCGATGTAGTTATTTTCAGAATGGAAGATGTGGAAATGCAACTTCCCGTTTTTATTGGAGATTACACTGATTTTTACTCAAGTAAAGAACATGCTACCAATGTAGGAAAAATGTTCCGTGATCCTGAAAATGCTTTATTACCCAATTGGTTGCATATACCTGTAGGTTACCACGGAAGAAGTTCTACCATTGTTCCTTCAGGGATTCCGGTTCACCGCCCAATGGGACAAACCATGCCTGCAGATGCAACTTCACCGGTATTTGGCCCGTCACGTTTAGTGGATTTCGAATTGGAGACTGCTTTCATTACTACAGACGCCAACATTATGGGTGAAAACATTCCTGTGAACGAAGCAGAAGATTATATCTTCGGAATGGTATTGTTGAATGACTGGAGTGCACGCGATATCCAGAAATGGGAATATGTGCCGCTTGGACCATTCTTAGCTAAGAATTTTGCATCATCAATCTCACCGTGGATTGTAACCATGGACGCATTGGAACCATTCCGTTGCGCACAACCAAAACAAGAACCAACTCCCCTACCGTATTTACAGCAAGATGGAGATCACGCCTTTGATATTAATTTGCAAGTGGCCATTACTCCGGAAAATGGTGAAGAAACTGTAGTATGTGATTCGAATATGAAATACATGTATTGGACGATGAGTCAACAGTTAGCACACCATACTATCAATGGATGTCGAATCAATTCGGGTGATATGATGGGTTCAGGAACCATTTCTGGACCAACAGAGAACTCTTTTGGATCGATGCTGGAATTGACTTGGGGTGGAAAAAATCCAATCCAAATGAAAGATGGTTCAGAGCGCAAATTCATTAATGATGGTGACACTGTAATCATGAGAGGTTATTGTCAAAATAATGAGGTACGAATTGGTTTTGGTGAAGTCTCAAGTAAATTACTTCCTCCAACACCTACTAAATAAAATATTACGTTTTCATTAACAGATAGATAAGAGCAATTGAATTAAATTGCTCTTATTTTTTTACACATATCAAAGTAAACAATCAAAAACTAACGAAATGAGATTGACTTTTATATTCTTACTTTCTTTACTTTCGATTTCATTATTTGCACAAAAACCATGTGAATCCAATTCAAAGTATAATGAGTTTGATTTCTGGATTGGTGAATGGGAAGTTTATGGTCCAAAAGGAATTGTGGGTCATTCTAAAATCTCTAAAATTCTAGACAACTGTATAATTCTTGAAGAATGGGTATCAGCCAATTCACAGCAAGGTTTGGTATTTTCGGGAAAAAGCTACAATACCTACAATGCAGCATCCGGACAATGGCAACAAACTTGGGTAGATAATACTGGTGGTACTACCGAATATTTAACTGGTAAATTTGAGAACAACCGCATGCAGTTTCTTAGCCGACCATTTAACAACGGAAAAAACAGTTCGATACGACGTCTAACTTTTTTTAAATTGGAAAATGGCTATGTAAGACAATTGGGAGAAATTTCAAATGATGAAGGCAAAAATTTCAGTACTGAATACGATTTAGAATACCGTAAAAAAAAGACTTCCGAACAAGAGGAAATCCTTACACTTCTTAAAGAAATGGAATCGAATTATAATAAAGGGAATTTTGAAGGAATAGCCGATTATTATTCAAAAAAAGGAAAAGTTATTGGGAGAAACACTGAATTTTCGGGTGAAGTAGAGCTCAAAAAATACTGGAAATCATTTGAAAATCTGGGTGGTACATGGAAATTAACCAATTTATCCATTGAACCCATCAACGAAACAATTTGGCAAAAAGGGATTTCTGCAATCAAAGACAAGCACAACAAAGTGCACAAAGTCAATTTTACCCTAGTATTTATAAAAGAAAACAATCGTTGGAAAATCCTTCAAGATAGTTATTGGTAAAAAATAACATCAATCCTATAAAAGTTTTTTTGGCTTGATATTTGTCTTTCCAAATACATAACTATATTTGCCAAAATTCAAGACTATGAAGAAAATTACATCTTTCGTATTACTTATCGGATTATTAGTGAGTTGCAGTGGTGTTAAAAAAACCCAATCTCTATTGAGTGACGGTAATTATGATGCTGCCATCAACCGTTCTGTAGAATCTTTAAAAACGAACAAAGCTTCAAAAGGAAAACAAGATTATGTTTATTTATTAGAGGAAGCTTACGCAAAAGCGAAAGATCGTGATCTGCGTGAAGTAGAAATGCTTCAAAAAGATGGCAATCCAGCTAATCTTGAAAAAATTTACAATACCTATTTACAACTCAACAATCGTCAGGAAAAAATCAGACCTTTATTACCTTTACCGCTTTTACAGGAAGGTCGTAATGCTATTTTCCCGTTCGATGATTATTCTTCACAAATCATAAAAACACGCGAAGCCTTATCAAAGTATTTGTATGACAATTCGAAAGCTTTAATGAAACAAAACGATAAAATGAGCTATCGCAAGGCGTATGATGATTTTGGTTATTTGAATGAAATCAATCCAGGATACAAAGACATTAAGAAATTAATGGATGAAGCACATTTCAAAGGCACTGATTTTGTACATGTGTATACTAAAAACGAAACCAACATGATTATTCCGGCTCGTTTGCAGAATGATTTATTGGATTTTAGTACGTTTGGCTTGAATGACAAATGGACTGTGTACCATAATAACCGTCAAAAAGATATTAAATACGATTTCGCAATGATCGTGAATTTCAGAAACATTACCATTTCTCCCGAACAAGTTAAGGAGCGTGAGTTTGTAAAAGAAAAACAAATTGTTGATGGCAAAAAACCTTTGCTTGATGCCAATGGAAATCAGGTAAAAGATGATAAAGGAAATGTAGTTATGGTAGACAATATGAAAACAGTACGCGCTACCATTTATGAATTCAAACAATTCAAAGCCTGTCAAATTACTGCTAAAATTGATTATATCGATTTCAGAACAAACCAATTGATTGATGCATTCCCACTCTCAAGCGAATATGTTTTTGAATATATCTATGCGAATTACAATGGTGATAAAAATGCTTGCGATAGCGATTATTTACAATATTTTGGCCGTAGAGCTACTCCATTCCCAAGTAATGAACAAATGGTTTATGATTCAGGAGAAGACTTAAAAGCCAAACTAAAAAATATCATTACCCGAAATAAATTTAGAAGGTAAACAAAATAAAAAAGCTCTGATTTCTCAGAGCTTTTTTTATGAATTTATTTTTTCACCACTAACCTAAATCCTTCACCGTGAATGTTTAGAATTTCCACATTTGTATCCGATTTCAGGTATTTGCGCAATTTAGCGATATATACATCCATACTTCTTGAAGTGAAATAATTATCGTCTCTCCAGATTTTTGTTAATGCTAATTCTCTTGGCATCAAATCATTTTCATGCAATGCAAGCATTTTAAGCAATTCATTTTCCTTTGGCGACAATTTAATAGGTTCTTCACCAGGGAACGTTAAAAAACGCAATTTAGAGTTCAGATGAAACTTTCCGATTTCGAATTCGAACTTAACCACATCTGCTTTCACTTCAGAGGCTTTACGTTGAATAATTGCTTTAATTTTCATCAATAACACTTCCGAGTCGAAAGGTTTATTCAAATAATCATCAGCACCTACTTTATAGCCTTTAAGAACATCTTCCTTCATTGTTTTAGCTGTTAGAAAGATAAGAGGCACTTCTTTATTCTTTTCACGAATTTCTTTTGCTAAGGTAAAACCATCCTTATACGGCATCATTACATCCAGAATGCACAAATCGAAATTGTCTTTTTTAAACTTTTCAAAGCCTTCCATTCCATTCTTAGCCAATACGACTTCAAAGTCATTCATAGACAAATAGTCACGAAGAATTGAACCAAAGTTTGGATCATCTTCAACTAATAATATTTTCTTGTTTGTATCCATAATTTAATAAATTAATGGGAGTTTGATTATAAATGTACTTCCTTTTCCTTTTTCACTCTCGACCAACACTTCTCCGTGATGGTCATCAACTATTCTTTTTACATAGGCAAGACCCAATCCGTGTCCTTTTACGTTATGAATATCGCCGGTATGTTCACGATAAAATTTATCGAATATTTTCTTTTGCGCTATTTTACTGATTCCCAATCCCTGATCTTTGATCTTAACTACAATGAAGTTTTTAATATTCTCAGAAGTCACATGAATGACAGGTTTTTCCGGAGAATATTTCACCGCATTTTCCAATATATTGACCAAGACATTGGTAAAATGAACATCATTAAGTAATACAGACGTTTTAGTAGCTTTCAGATTTACATTAATCTCACCTTCTCTATCTTCCACTATTAGACTAACATGCTCAACTGCTTCCTCAATAATATCATGCATATTGCATGTTTCTTTTCTGATATCTAATTCTCTCTTTTCTAATTTCGAAATTCGCAATACATTTTCCACTTGCGCATGCATTCTCTTATTTTCATCCTTAATCATTTGAAGATAACGATGTACCTTCTCTTTATCATCAATCACTTTTGGATTTTTGATTGCATCCAAAGCCAAATTAATTGTAGCAATTGGAGTTTTGAATTCGTGTGTCATATTATTGATGAAATCTGTCTTGATTTCAGAAATATGACGTTGAGTATTCAATTGTTTCAATGCACTGTAATAAGCAACGATAATGATAGCAGTAAACAAGAACGATAGAACAGCAATACCAACTAAATCAGATGCTAAAAATGCTTTCTTTTTAGGAAAACTAACCAACAATTGAAATTTGCTCACACCATCATTATCGGTAAAAATAGGGGTGTCAAAAGTGGTTTTTTTATCGAATTTAAATTTTTCCGATTTAACTTTTGTAGCCAATCCGTTACTATATATTCCGAACTCGAAAGGCGTATCTATTCCATATTCCTCCAATTCATTTCGAAACAACGCTTCCAACTGTTCATTGGAGACACGTTGCGTAATGGAACGCGTAGCAGCAATATCTTTGAAATTGAGTTGAAATTGCGCCTTATCCAATACTTCTACTACACCTGATTTTTCTGTTTTTTCAGATGGAAGAACATCATTGTTAGCAGGATTACTTTCCACATTACTTTCGTTGTAAACCTCGGTCACCCTTTTTGCAACATAATTTTTAATTCTTGTGGAATCATTAGCTTTATCAAAGAACGAGGCTGAAACCGAATAATCTTCTGGGATAATACTACTTGAATATATTATCGTTTCATTCGTTAATTCGTTTTTCTCAACATAGAAAAATTTCATCAATTCACTACGTTGCGGTGCTTTACCAATACTATCTTTTAACTGGTTGAACCTACTCAAAAATGAAAACGCTTCCTGTTCTTCAACTTTCTTTGCAACATTCGAAATTACCTGCTTAACTTGATAGGTAAACTGCTCGTCTTTGTTTTTAAAAGAAGCGTGAATAAGATAGCCTTGAACAGCAATGATACCCAAGAGGGCCACTGTCATTAAAACAATCACTAAACGAAACAAAGCCTTATTCATTGATACAAATTTAATATTTTAACATTTGAATCTTAAAAGGATTAACCAAATATTAACAATTAATAAATTTACTGAAGATTTTTCAAAATTTTAAGAATTTCGGAGAAATTTGACTTTGTTTCTGCAAAATTTTCATTTTTTATAACAAAATCACTTTTAGCCATTCGTTCCTCATCCGACCATTGATTGTGAATTCTTTCCAAAACATCCTTTTCTGACGCATTATCTCGCTGCATAACACGTTTGATACGCGTCGCCTCAGAAGCATAAACAGTAATTATTTTATCACAAAACTTATAACTACCACTTTCAAATAAAATAGCAGCTTCTTTAATTACGAACGGATGTTTTTCATGAACTTTCAACCAATCGTCAAAATGTTTTTTTACTAATGGATGAATGATAGCATTGAGCTTTTTTAATTTCTCAGGATGATTAAAAACTATTGCAGCCAATTTTTTTCGGTCAATAAGATGATCACGAACCACATCTGACCCAAATACTGAAGCAACTTCACTAACGGTTTCAGGATGGAGCATTATTTTTTTCGCTTCATCATCAGCAATGTAAACAGGAATTCCCTCGGCTTCAAAAAGTCTTGCGATAGTTGTTTTTCCACTACCAATGCCTCCGGTAAGTCCAATTACTTTTGTCATCAAAGTTTAAAAAAAAGTTCAGGGAATGCTTCTTGTGGTTTTTTCTTAAGTATAAAAATTTTAAAATACGATTCGATAAATCCCAAACCATATCCAAAGAATTGTCTCCATAAAGCAATAATCGAATTAAAACCGACTATCAGGTTTCTATTTTGATAGGTAGACACCAAAAATATCAAGACAGTATAAGCGAAATACAACTTCAAAATCCAATCACCGGAAGTAAAAATCAGTTCCAAAATGCCAATCCCGAAGAATATAACAAACAATGCAGGCAAGAAAAACGTGGGTTTTGCATATTCCGGATACCATAAATTCAAAATGGGACGTACTTTTCCGAACTTATTGACCTGAATATAAAACTTTTCCCAGTCGATTCTTCTTTTGTGGTAAACAAAGGCTTTGGAGATTAGTTTTGTTTCAAACCCTAATTTCCATAATCGGATAGACAAATCCGGATCTTCACCTGGATGGATATTAGAAAAACCTTTTGAAGCTTCAAAAGCTTTTTTGGAAATACCCATATTAAAACTACGGGGTTGAAATTTTTCCAATTTTTCAGATGCCCCACGAACACCCCCAGTTGTCAAAACAGAAGTCATGGTAAAATTAATTGCCTTCTGAATAGAAGTAAAGCTAGGCAGCATATTATCTGGACCGCCAAAGCAATCAACATACTTTTCATTAAGACTCGATTCAACTTCCGTTAAATAATTGGAAGGAATAATACAATCGGAATCGAGGATAATATAATAATCTCCTTTCGCATACTGCATCCCAAAATTACGGGAATCTCCTGGACCTGAATTGTATTTAAGATAATAAGTCAAATTCAATTTTCCGCGGTATTTATCAACGATACTTTCGCACGGAATACTTGAACCATCCTCAATAATAACTATCTCAAATGACTTTGTGTAAGTTTGTTTAGTCAAACTATCCAAAAGCTCGTCAATCTCATCAGGACGATTATAAACAGGTATGATAAAAGAAAAGTTCATCTCTACAATTTTGGCAAAGGTACATTTTAACAAAAAAAGCCACAATAAATTGTGGCTTTTTTTAACATTTATAATTCTGTAAATCTATTCTTTAATCACTTTTACCGTGTTTACCAAACCGTCAACCGTAACTTTAAACAAATACGTTCCTTTTGACAGTGAAGTCATATTGATTTCCGAAGATAACGCATTCACTTTTTGCGTTAATACTTCCTGACCCAATAAATTATACACAGCAACTGATGAAATTTCTTTTACATAAGATATTCTAAAAATATCTTTAACAGGATTAGGATATGCTTTAAATCCTTTCAAATCAAAAGAATCTGAGCTTAGAGAAGCATCATAAGCAGAAACTCTGAAATTACCAATTGCAGTATTACCATATTCCCAAACTCTGAAATACAAAGTTTCACCAGGGGTTCTACCTGTAAGAGAAATTAGAGGATGGTCTCCAGAAGCACTTAATGAATCATTACAACCTTCTAAAACTAAACTATTACAAGCTCCACTGTAAACAGCACCACCGGTATCATCAAGACCACCTACAGATTCATTCACTTCAAAAGTCAATGATCCAGAAGCTGGAACAACAGCACTATACCAAACATCACCACCTAAATAACTTGCACAACCTGGAGCAGGAATAGTTGGATCTGCATTTTGAGACGCAGTTGCTCCGGCATTAGTACCAGTCACTTCACCAGCAGCAAAATTACCACCAGGAATTAAAACTACAGCACCTGAACAATCATTATTTGCCGGCGGAGTTGGTAATGTTGTAAATGAATAGGTTACCCAGTTACTATATGATCCAGAACCACAATCCGTTCTTAAGTGGAAATAGTATTGTGTACTAACATTCAATCCTGATGCTGCATAAAACTCACCTGCTAAATCTGTACCAGAGCCAGCAGGGTTAGTAGCAACATTATCTAAAACATATTGATAGTTTCCTGATGTAGCATTCCAACTTAAATCAACAGAATTGTGTGTTAAGTTATTACCAACAATTCCAGAAGGAATTATACATGCCGGAGATAATAAATTAAGAGTAAAAGTACCTTGTTCTGCAGTACTGCTCCACACTTGTATATAGTAAGTTTGTCCAGGCGTTAATCCAGTTAACGCTTCTGTAGTTGCTGCAGTTAGATCTGAATTACAAGTCCCTGTTAATAATGTCAATGAATTACAATCGGCACCTGAATATATTGCAAAATTAGCCGATGTCATAGTTAACGGAGTAACTACACAATCAACAACTCCATTTGCAGGTCCAACAAAAGAAAACCAAACATCTTGAATTGTTCCAAAAGTATCACAAGAAGGTTGAGTTGGGCTAATATCACCACAAGTATTATCCGAATTCACATCAACACCGTTAGTACTAACTGACAATGCCGTAGCACAAGTTTGATTAGCAACAGCAGGAGTACAAGCTGAAACACAAGATGTCACCATTGTGAATGCTCCAGTATTACCTGCATTCCATCCTTCAATTGCAATATAATAAGTAGTAGTTCCATCAGAAGTAAAATTCAATTTGGATCTAGTACCACCAGCAGAACATGACGCTTCATCATCGTTCGCTCCTATTAACGTCAAAGCTCCAGAAGTTCCAGTATAAACCAACACCGAAGTATCGTAAGCAGAACCACACAAATCAAGCGTTACAGTTTGTGGAGTACCACTTCCTGTATAAGAAAACCAAACATTTGGCGCATCCATATCAGCACCAAAACCATCTGGAGCATTATCTTCGTCTAAAGAGGCAGTGGCAGTAGTTCCATTATATGTATTACCACAAGTAACAGCAATTGCATTAGCAAAATTATCATTAGCTGGTGGAGATAAAGTATTTACAGTTAAAAGGTTTGTTCCTACACTAACATTATAGTAAAAATCATAGGGGCCAGCACCACATCTTGTATATTCATACACTTTAGCATAGTATGTTGTACCAGCAGTCAAGCCAGTAACAGTTACCGCCGTACCAGTTCCATCATAAACAATTTGCTCACCTCCCGCATAAGCAGCAGCTGCAGTATTAGCCGGAGCATTTCCATTTACGGGATCAGTAAAAGAGTTCACAGAGTTAAAATAAACTACACGTCTAGTTCCATTTCCATTAACCCAATTTAAAGGTATAGTAGTCAAAGTTGCTGTACCTTGGGCTAAATTGGTAACTTGTGTTGCAGGTGCATTAGGTGGATTGACTACAACTGAAGCTGTTTGTGCTGATTGTCCTGAAGGCGTACAAGTTACATTCAATCTATAATATATTGTTGTTCCTGCAAATGCAGGAGGTGTATAAACTGAAGTAGTAGCTCCTGTCCCAGTAGCTACATCTGTCCAAGCATCACCCACACCATTATCATCTGATTCTTGCCATTGGAAAGTTAAACCTGAAACACCTGGTGTAAAACCAGTACATACAAGATTTGCAGGTATAGCACCGTTACAAACATTTTGAGCAACTGGCGCAACACTTCCTGATGAAGGTGTCCCTGTACAAAGCACAGGTGGAGTCCAAGTAAACGTTAATCCTGAAGCCGGTGAAACTGTACTATTTAGAGTAATTGTTGCATTATTAGCTAAACCAGCTGTAGTGGCAGCCCAAGATGTTGTACTTGTTCTATTGTTGTAATTTGCATTAGTTGATGCTCTTAACCCCACTTGAAGTGTTGTTGCAGTTGCACTTCCGATAGCAGTACCGTAAATTACATCAATAACATTAGTAGTTTCGTTCAAAACAATCTGATAATCAATAGTAGCCAAAGACACATTATAAGGTCTCATTCTGGTAAATTGAATAACCAAACTTTGATTTGGAGCAGTTCCATTCACTTTATAACTGATTCTTCCAGCAACATTAGTAAACGTCCTTGAAGTTCCTGTTGAAGTACAGTTGGCAGAAATTGTAATAGTTGTAGCCGTTGTAGAAACTACAGTTGACCCCGCTGGAATACCAGTACCAGCTACAACAGAACCAACAGCAAATTCAGAAGCATTACCCGAAGTAATTGTTAATACTGGAGAACCATTCGTATTACTTCCCGTTACTGCGTACCCCCCATTGGAGTCTGTTCCAAAAGCTGAAATTGCACCATCGTACACATTAGTAGTACTTATGGGCACATATGTATTAGTGGCAGGTGCAGAAGCACCAAAAGAAACAAAACCATTTGTATTTACATAAATGTTTGTTCCTGAAGCATAGTTTACCCCACTAAAATTGAAAGCAAAAGGCAATGCAATGGTATAATTCACATCATCTAAGGCTGTAGCAGCTGTTCCTGAAGCAGTCGTTTGACTTGCCAAAACAGTATCACCTGTTAAACTGGTATACGTTCCGCTAGATTGCGAAAACGAATAATTGTTCACTTGCCCACTACTCTCCGTAATCCCGGCAAGCAAAAGGGCAAGTAAAAAAGTAATTTTTTTCATATTAGTCTGTTTATTTTTAATTAGCACAGCAATTTATGAAAAAAACTAAATACTTGTTAATTTTTTAAAAAAATTAAAACAAAATCAACAATATCAAGTTAACAAAAAAAACAACCTTTACGAACTACTTTTTAGTAATCTTGACTGTTTTCAGTTGATTTCCCGAAGACAACCGAATCATGTAAACTCCTTTTGAAAAACCGGACATATCCAATGAAAAATTCGAGCTACGCATCAATTTTTCAAACATCATTTTCCCTGAGATATCAAAAATAGCTACCTTTTCTATTTCAGTTGTATTAATGATATTGACACTATTATCTACAACTGCAGGAAACACTTTTAACCCTGCAAAATTTGTGTTAGTAACACCCATTAAAGTCGGAACCCATTTAAAAATAGCACCCGATACCGGAGGAGCAATCGTGTTCACCATTGCACAACCTGTTGAAGGTGAAAAACCAGAATCCGTTGCCGCCCAAGAATTGGTAGAACTTACAGAAGAAGATACCCATCTATTGTTGTAATCCGTTTGTACATAACCACCCAGCCCTACCTGTGCACTATAACCATTAGGACCGAAAGACATGCTACCATAAACCACTTCAACCTCGTTAGTAGTTTCATACAAACGAATTTGAAAATTATAATTATGCCCCGATCCGCCCACTCTTTTAAAATTCTTCCATTGTGCAACAAATACTCTATTTGGAGCCAGACCAAGTGTTTCAATGCTTAATTCCGAATCTACAGCTCCTCCCAAATCCGAACCTAAGGCAGAAACTCTATTTCTAAGCTCATCATTTGGACTCATGTCATGTGTACCATTCCCATCTGCATCAGCAAATTGAGACAACGGTGATGTAGCAATTTGAGAAAATACAGCATTATTACCTAAGCTACTTTTACCGAAAGACAACCATCCATTTGTATTTACTGCCACTTTATCAAAAGCATTGCCATTAAAAACAAATTCAAATCCAATTGAAAATCCAGGACCTGGTATAAGATTTTCAGTTTCCCCATTAAGGTTGTTCGGATCAATAAAACAATGATTTGCACTAGAAGCATTCCCAAGAACAATTCCTCCATTAATTTCATTATAAACTCCCACTGATTGTTCAAAAGTATAACCTGAAGAGACATTAGGATTTGCCATAGGCTGCGCACCCTGTTGAGCATTACTTTGTGTAGTTAAGAATAAGATAAATAGTAGCGTATTAAATTTCATTATATTTTTAGTTTAGTGTATTCAAATAACAGAAAAGCCCTGAAATTTCAGGGCCTCTACTTTAAAAACGGGTATTATTGTATACTTTCTATTTTGACCATTTCATTGGTATCTGCAAGATAATCTACCCCATCAAAACCAAATCCAAAAAGATTCAAGAAATCTTGTTTATAACCAGCCAAATCTCCAATTCCCTTCAAACTTTCAGTATCAGCTTGCGTCCATAATGTTTTCACAGCCTCCTGAACGTCATCACGCATTTCCCAATCATCAATTCTGATTCGCCCTTTATCATCCAAAGGAACTTCATTTCCATTGTACAATCTATCTGCAAAAAGACGTTGAATTTGTTCAATACATCCTTCGTGAATACCTTTTGCTTTCATTGTTTTGTACAACAAAGAAATATACAATGGAATTACCGGAATTGCTGAACTTGCTTGGGTAACCAATGCTTTATTTACCGAAACATAGGCTTTACCTCCTAAATCTTTCAAAGATTCTGTAATTTCAAAAGCAGTAGCTTCCAAATGGTCTTTCGCACGACCAATAGTTCCTTTTCTATAAACCGCCTCAGTTACTTCAGGGCCAATATACGAATACGCCACTGTTGTAGCACCTTCGGCCAAAACCCCAGCTTTTTTCATAGCATCAATCCACATTGTCCAATCTTCTCCCCCCATAACCACGACAGTGTTATCAATATCTTCCTGAACAGCAGGCTCAATAGAAACTTGAGAAACAATTCCGGTATGAAAATCAACTGTTTTATCGCTAAAAGTCTGTCCGATTGGTTTAAGTGACGAACGATGTAAAACTCCAGTAACCGGATGCAAACGCACTGGCGAAGCCAAACTGTAAATAACCAAATCTACTTGACCTAGGTCCGATTTAATCATATCGATAGTTTGTTGTTTTACTTCATTAGAAAACGCGTCACCATTGATACTTTTGGCGTATAAACCAGCTTTTTTTGCTTCTTTTTCAAAAGCAGCTGAATTATACCATCCCGGAGTAGCTGTTTTTCCAGGAGCCGGTTCTTTTTCAAAGAAAACTCCAATAGTTGAAGCCTCAGAACCAAAAGCGGCAGTAATTCTAGAAGCCAAACCAAATCCGGTTGAAGCTCCCACTACTAAAACTCTTTTAGGTCCGTTTATATTTCCTTTCGATTTTACGTATTCAATCTGATTTTTAATGCTCTGAGCACATCCTTCTGGATGAGCTGTTAAACATATAAATCCACGCATTCTTGGCTCTATAATCATAATTTTGATTGTTAGATTTCTAAATTGTGAAACAATATAGAATTGTTAGTTATTTTATTTATCTGTTCAATTATTTTTGGTCACACAAAGCTAGTAAATATCTGAGAAGTCTGAAAATCAAAACTTCTAAAAAATCTAGTTTAGTAATGCTTTAGCGTGTGTCAGTGCCGATTCTGAAATATTCTTACCAGAAAGCATTTCCGCAATTTCAATTACCCTTTCCTCATTAGAAAGCAACTGTAATTCTGAAATTGTATTTTCGCCTTGAATTGTCTTAAACACTTTATAATGTTGATGTCCTTTTGCGGCGATTTGCGGCAAATGTGTAATAGCAAACACTTGCATTTGATTACTCATTGCTTTCATAATATCACCCATCTTATGCGCAATTTCTCCTGAAACTCCAGTATCTATTTCATCGAAAATAATGGTTGGTAATTTCGAATAATTGGCCAAAATAGACTTCACCGCCAACATAATTCTCGACATTTCCCCACCTGAAGCCACTTTCTTCAACAAACCAAAATCAGTTCCTTTATTTGCCGAGAACAATAATTGAATTTCATCTTTACCAGAAATCTGGTAGTTTTCGGAAGGTCGAATTTCGAAGTTAAAACGTGCATTCGGCATTCCTAATTGTTCTAGTATAGTCGTAATCTGATCTGTTAGCACCGGAACTGCATTCTTGCGGTTTTCTGAAATTTTCAATGCCAAATCATCCAAAACAGAAATCAGTTCATTCAATTGCAAATTCAATTTTTCAATATGACTATCCAAATCATCGGCAAGAACCACCTTGTTATCCAAATCATTTTGAATTGTAAGTAAATCCTCCACTGATGTCACATTATGTTTCTTCTGTAAACTATATATAACTTGTAATTTTTGGCTTACCAATTCCAAACGTTCAGGATCATTAACTAATTTTTCGGATTGAGTATTCAATTCAGCCATTATATCATCAAACTCGATTAAAACACTCGAAACTCTTTCAAACAGATCATTAAAATCAGTCGAAATGGCAGCAATTTTATGTAATGAAGTTTTCACTTCTTTCAATGAGATTATAATTCCAATTTGTTCCTCATTGGCTAAAGCCAGTGATTTATCCAAACTTTCCTTGATAAACTCAACATTACTAAGTTTTTCCAATTCCATTTCCAAATCAGCCTGTTCCCCAACCTTCAAGTTCGCAGCTAACAATTCTTCCAATAGAAAAGCAGTATAATCTGATTCTTTAGACAAACTATCTTTTTCTTCAATACGCTTTTTTAGCTCACTTTTAACCGATTTGTATTTAGCCAGATGTTGTTTGTATTCCGAAAGAATAGTATGATGGTTAGCTACAGCATCCAGAATTTCAATTTGATATGTCTCATTAGACAACTCCTGTGTTTGATGCTGAGAATGAATATCAATTAGAAATTCTCCCAAATCCTGCAATTCATTCAAAATAACCGGACTATCATTAATAAATGCACGTGATTTACCTGACGGTAAGATCTCACGTCGAATGATGGTCATTGGCTCATAATCCAAGTCATTTTCGGTAAAAAAATCTTTAAGATTGTATTTGTCTATTTGAAAATGTGCTTCGATTACGCATTTTTGCTCTTTATCTTTAAGTGAAGTTAGGTCGGCACGTTTTCCCAACACCAACCCTAAGGCACCAAGCAAGATTGATTTTCCCGCTCCGGTTTCCCCAGTAATAATAGAAAACTGGTTGGAGAAATTCATTTCCAACTGTTCTATCAATGCAAAATTTTTAATGGATAAGGAAGTAAGCATTCAAGAAATTTAATAAGTAATCTGGCTCCACTTACTCGTATTTGTTGGAGATAGTTTATTTAATGTTACCAAAACATCTGTAATATCGACTTTGGGACCTTCTGTGAATACACTGAGAATTTCATCAGCTTTAGCATCAAAAAAAACACGAGTTAAATAGGCATTGGGGCGAACATTAGCCACTTCTGTTAATGTCTTCAATGCTTTTTTAATCCCTTCTTTGCCTTCTTTTTGATTTTCACTCATTTTATCCAAAGCTCCAAAATGGTATTCGTACATCGTTTTTCTAAATGCGGAATAGGTTGGAGACAACATATCATTAACCAAATAAAATCTGTTTTGATTGCCTGTAGACAACCAAGCTTTATCTTGAGTTTGTTGTGCCTGAACAACAATATTCGCGGCCGTTTCGAGTGATTTTGTACCACCTTCTAAAGAAAAAGTATCCGCATCTATACCAACAATCATATTTGCATAAAATGCAACGATCGATATTAAGTTGTTTTCAAAATTATTAGGATCATAGTTTATGTTTTGAAATTCATTGTATACAAAACCCACTTCTTTATCATTTACATTTAGGATAGAAGTTGAATACGTTGAATTATAAACCGGTCGTGAAGCCTGAACTTGTAATGATCCAGAAAACTGGTTTACATTATCAAATGAAGTAATATTAAAAAAGAAAGAACAATCGATTTTTTCAACTCCTCTATAGGTCTTATCCGACCATTTTGTATTGTTTAAAAATTCGGTCAATGTTTTTTGCAACGTTTTAAAAATCTGCTGATTTGTTGCTGCCACCTGATCTGTATTGAATGTCACAGAACAATTCAATTCTTGAGCAAAAGCAGAACTAACAAGCGACAGGAATACAACAACAATATATTTACGCATAATAAGCTATAATTTTATTTACAATATCGATAGCAACTTCTTCTTTGGTCTTCAATTCTTGAGGCACGATTGTATACTCTTTATCAATAAAAGTAACTTTATTAGTTGGCTTACCAAAACCAGCACCAGTATCATTCAAAGAATTTAACACAATCAAATCTAAGTTTTTTTTCTGGATTTTTTGCTTAGCATGTTCAATTTCATTTTCAGTTTCCAATGCAAAACCGATTAAAAACTGATTTTTCTTGATTTGACCTAACGAAGAAAGAATGTCCTTAGTTTTTTCTAATTCTATTGTAAACGAAGCATCGTTCTTTTTTATTTTCTGATCCGCTACATTTTTAGGTCGATAATCCGCTACAGCAGCAGCAGCAATAGCTACATCGACAGCATCAAAATAATCATGACAGGCCGAATACATTTCTTCAGCCGAAACCACTCTAATCAAATTAATTAATGAATGTTTCACCTGAAGATGTGTTGGCCCTGAAACCAAGATAACTTCTGCGCCCAAATTTGCAGCAGCAATTGCAATATCGAATCCCATTTTACCGGAAGAATGATTTCCAATAAACCGAACAGGATCGATCGCTTCATAAGTAGGTCCGGCGGTAACTAATATTTTCCTTCCTTTTAAAGGCAATTTACTTTCTAAATCTTTCTCCAGAAATGCAATGATGTTTTCAGGCTCAGCCATTCGACCTTCCCCCGATAATCCGCTTGCAAGTTCTCCTGACTCAGCTGGAATGATTGTATTACCGAACTTTTTAAGTTTTTCAAAGCTATCCAAAGTTGAAGGATGCTTGTACATGTCCAAATCCATTGCTGGCGCAAAATACACAGGACATTTTGCAGAAAGATAAGTCGCAATTAGCAAATTATCACAATTCCCATTTACCATTTTAGACATGGTATTGGCTGTTGCAGGTGCAATAACCATAAAATCAGCCCAAAGTGCCAAATCCACGTGGTTATTCCAAACTCCGTTTCCTTCTTCTTCATTAAAGAAAGAATGATAAACAGGGTTTTTAGATAAAGTTGCCAAAGTCAGCGGGGTAACAAAATCTAAAGAAGCAGGTGTCATGATCACTTGGACCTGAGCACCTGCTTTTATAAAAAGTCGAACCAATGACGCTGATTTGTAAGCGGCAATCCCACCAGAAACTCCTAGTATTATTTTTTTACCACTTAAAACAGACATTAGTTGTTTTATTTTGATGACTTATGATAGATTTTACCTTCCAACCACTCCTGAACTGCTAACGCATGAGGTTTTGGTAATTTCTCATAAAATTTAGAAACTTCGATTTGTTCTTTATTTTCAAAAATTTCTTCCAAGCTATCATTATAGGTAGCAAATTCTTCTAACTTTTCAATTAACTCTTTTTTAATTTCAGCGTTAATTTGGTTAGCTCTTCTTGCCATAATAGTAATTGCTTCATACACATTTCCGGTCGGCTCTTCTATTACAGTTTTATTGTAAGTCACCGTATTCACCGGAGCTGTTGTTTTCTTTAAATCCATACCCTTACTTATTTTGAAAATTGTTGTAATTCATTATTTATTCTAACCAACATGTCGTCAGCTACACTTTTAAACTCTGTATTTGAATTGAATTTTAGCAATGCATCATATGCATTTTTTGCTGCATTCAAACGTTCCTCCATTTTTGAAGGTACACTATTAATTGCCAATTGATAACTAGAATCCAATTTGTAATACAAAGCTTTTTCCTTAAATGGAGTTCCCGGATACTCTGAAATAAAATTATCCAAAGCCTTTATTGCCGATTTATAATCTGAAATTGTATTGTATTGTTTTGCAATTTCAAATGCTTTCTTCTCTAATTTTTCTCTTAAGTTCTTTACCGTAGTATTTGCTTCACCACTAAAACGTGAATTTGGATACTTATCGATAAATGCCTGCATTTTTGTAATAGCTTTTTCTGTATCCGTTTGATCTAACGAGTATACAGGAGACAATTCAGAATATGACTTCGCACCTAAAAAAGCAGCCTCTTCCGCTCTAGCGTTAGTTGGATACAACGAAGCATAGCTTTCAAACTGATAACCTGCCAAATAATACTGTTTTGTTTTATAATACGATTGTGAAAACATATAAAACAGATTTTCAGCTTCTTTCTTTCCTCTGTAAGCAGAAGCAATTTGTTCAAAAAGACGAATCGCTTTGTTGTACTTTTCTGCTTCGTATAGTTTAGTTGCTGCTTCATATTTAACAGCAACATCTTCAGATTTTAAAGCTTTTTGGTATTCCCCACAAGATGAAATGACCCCTGCAAGCAACAACACATATATAAGTTTATTCATATTTTGATTTAAAACAGTCAATTTTAGGGCATTCCCTTCGCCTTAAAACGAACTGCAAAGTTAGTCATTAATTTATTTTTACAAAACTTATTTTTTCTGCTTATTTGGACAGCTGTTTTGTAAAAACATCCAATCGATCAGCTAGATTCTGATTCACATTTACCAAAGGTAAACGAACCGTATTTTCAGACAATCCCAATGATTTAAAAATCTCTTTAATTCCTCCAGGATTTCCTTGTTCGAAAATCATATCGATACTATCCATCAATTTATAATGCAACGCGTAGGCCTCATCAACCTTACGTTGTAATCCCAATCGAACCATTTCGGAAAACTCCTTTGGATACCCTTCTCCGATTACTGAAATCACACCTGCACCACCTGCAAGAACCATCGGTAAAGTAATCATATCATCACCAGAAATTACCAAAAACCCTTCCGGTTTGTGCTGAATTAATTTCATTGCCTGTACAATATCACCAGCTGCTTCTTTAATTCCGACAATATTTTTAAAGTCATTTGCCAAACGCATTACAGTTTCCGGCAACATATTACTAGCCGTTCTTCCAGGCACATTATAAACAATTACAGGAATTGGAGAAGCTTCCGACACCATTTTAAAATGTTGATAAATTCCTTCCTGAGTTGGCTTATTATAATAAGGAGAAACCGAAAGTATTGCTGTAAATTTTGAAAAGTCTCTTGTTTTTAATTCTTCAACAACCTTTAATGTATTATTTCCACCCACTCCTAACACCAATGGTAATCTACCATTGTTAGCCTCAACGATTGTGTTGATAACCAATTCTTTTTCATCTTGCGATAAAGTTGCTGATTCGGCAGTAGTTCCCAAAACCACCAAATACTCCACTCCACCATCAATTACGTAGTTTACAATTTTTGTAAGTGCTTCGGTATCGACTGAAAAATCTTTTCTGAATGGTGTTACCAAAGCAACGCCAGTTCCCATTAATGACTGCATAATAATCTATATTTTGTTTAAAATTTTTAAATATCGGAATAATTCATGAACAAAAACTTTATAATTCTCCGCATTGGTATTAATCATCAAATGATGCAATCTTTTGTCCACAGCTGAAAATCCAGCTTTAAATAAAGCTTTAGAATGATGCGTAACCAACAACAAGGGCGTTTTTTCCATATCGTAGTAACTGATCAGCATATCAAAAGGTGTATTGATAAAATCGTTTACAAAAGCTACTGAAAAATCTCCTTTCCAGCCCATATGCTTAGCACTGAATGCGGGCAGATCAGTAACTTCATTTTTTTTTACCTTATCCTTAAAAACCAAGACGGCAATATTATCAGAAGGAATACCTTGTTCTACTAATTCTCTTACTAATTGCTCCTTTTCGGCAAAATAACTTTCATCAACTAATATGCCTACAGTACTGACTGGCGAAGCCAAAGAGCTGGGTTTTACATTGTGCAGACTACTTTTGAGTATTTTTTTAACAGATAATTCTTTTATATACTTTGTAAACATATTATATTTGCGTCTTGCAATCTTCGGAGCAAAGTTAAGTTTTTGTATTTAATTGGCACGATAAATGCATTGGTAAAAATAAAAAGAGAATATTACAAATGAAACATTTTGGTTTAATTTTAACGTTATTCGCTGTAAGTTTAAATACAACAGCACAGGACGTTGTTACAATTATTGAAGGTAAGCAGATTAATATCAATGATAAATCTGCGGCTAAAGAAGATTTTGAAGCCTTGATCAATCCTTTTAGAGAAAAAATCAACAAAGATTTAAATCAGACTCTTGCCGTTTGTCCAGAGACATTGGATAAAACCAAAGGACAATTCCAAAGTAATATTGGAGATTTCTTGGCTCAATTGGTGTTGGATAAAGCAAATTTTGTTTTTACACAAAGAGGTAACAAAAGCATCGACATCAGCATTCTGAACCACGGAGGAATCAGAGCTATGATTCCACAAGGTGCAGTTACTGCTCGAAACGCATTCGAAGTATTACCTTTTGAAAATTTTGCAGTAGTAGTAGAATTAAAAGGAGAACAAATTGTAGAATTTGTTAATTACTTCATTAACGAAAGAAAACCGCATCCTATTGCAGGTCTTACTTTTACCATCACTGCAGATAAAAAACCAAAAGACATCAAAATCAAAGGAGAACCTGTTGATTTGGCTAAAACTTACTATGTTGTTACTAACGATTACTTAGCCAATGGTGGGGATAAAATGGAGTTTTTCAAAAAAGCCACTAACTTAACGTCTTTAGATTATAAATTACGAAATATGTTAATTGACTACATGAAAGATGTTGACACATTACAAATACCGAATGAAGTTAAAGTAACACAAGAGAATTAAAGCAATGAAAAGAAGAGAATTTATTAAAAGTACGGCTGCAGGAACTACTTTACTGGGGCTTGGAGGTTTATCATTGAGCAGCTTTAACTCTGCTGTAGAAATAAAAAAGATTACCATCTTACATACTAACGACACTCATAGTCAGATTGATCCGTTTCCTGCGAATCATCCCAAAAACCCAAATATGGGTGGTGTTGCAAGAAGAGCTGCCGTTGTGGAGCAAATCAGAAAAAGCGAAGAAAATGTATTATTATTAGATGCTGGAGATATTTTTCAAGGAACACCGTACTTTAATTATTATGGTGGTGAATTGGAATTCAAACTGATGAGCATGATGAAATACGATTTGGCGACAATTGGTAATCATGATTTTGACAACGGTATCGACGGTTTATATGCACAATTACCACATGCTAAATTCGAATTTGTAAATTCTAATTACGATTTTAAAAACACAATTATGAATACTCACGTAAAACCGTACAAAGTATTCAAAAAAGCAGGTCTTAAAATTGGTGTTTTTGGATTAGGAATCGAATTAAAAGGTTTAGTAGACAAAAATCTATACAAAGAAACTATTTACAACAACCCTATTGAGGTAGCTACTGATACTGTAAAAACATTAAAAGAAGTTGAAAAATGTGATTTAATTATCTGTTTATCACACCTTGGTTTTGAATATAAAAATGATCCAGAAAAACCTTCTGATATCATGTTGGCTCGCAAAACCAAAGATATCGATTTGATCATCGGAGGTCACACGCATACTTTCTTAGATAAACCAGTTGTTGAAAAGAATTTGGATGGAAAAGAAGTAATCGTTAATCAGGTTGGTGCTTATGGTGTTAACCTTGGTAGAATTGACTTCTTCTTTGATAACAAAATGAATTTATCAGCTGCTGGAAAGAAAATATTAATCTAACGCTCCTTATTACTTTCAGCCAATATCATGAATTTATAAAGTGCATACTGCGCAAATACATATAGAATCATAGATATTGGCTGAAATATTACCATTGATACATAAAATAGTTTCAACACTATAATAAATTGAATGACTGCAAACAAAATACTATTAATTAGTAGCCAATAATTCATTTTATTTTCTTCAATAATATAATTTGACAGAGCAAAACCTCCTAGAAAGCTCATAAATAAAACCTGGATGATGTATAATCCGAAACCCTCTCCTAATTCATCCATAGTCATAAAAGTCAAATAAGCAAACACTGTTAAAAAAGGAATACTTCCCAGAAATACAGGCAAAAAACGCTTAATTTTTACATTTTTAAGTACTAAATAAATTACCAACGTCCTGTGCAATAAAAAAAAAGTAGAAGCCAGAACTATAGAGGTAAAATCCCTAGAAATAAATAACAAATTGGCCAACAACGCAAAAAACATAGACACTAAAAAATAAGGATTTCGCCTAGTTGATGTTTTCCAATATATAAGTGTTAGTATTGGAATTATAAGAGGTTTGAGAATATAAACAAATGCTATTTTATTAAAAAACTCTGCAAAAATTTCAGCAAAAGAAACAAAGAAAAAAAGCACTAAAAGCAATTTCTCTTCCGATTTATTTGAATTTTTAATTTCTCTTGCTATCATTTAAATTCCTTTTTGTTGAATAAGTCACCTTATAACTTATCATATAAAAATAAGACACGAATTGAGCTGCTAAGTTTAGCAACAAAAACACATACATGTTTACATAAAAATTATAAACTATATAAAAAACATCCGTTGTTATAAAGCAAATACACATAATCAAAGCATAAAATGTTTTAAGATTATGCGCTGCGACATGATTGATTATCGCCAAAGACGCCAGTGTTGAAATAACGAGTCCATAGATTAGATACATCACCAGTGTAGTAGTAGAGATATCACTCATCAGCGTCAGCATAATATACACAACAGCCAAAAAAGAAACCAAATTACCGAAGAAATACACAATTTTTTGAGTCTCTAAATTTTTAAAAGAAAAATCATGAATTACATAGTAAAGCATCACTACATAGGTAAACATATTCAGTAAAGTAATAACAACCTGATGATTTTCAACATCAAGCAATACAATCATATCAGATGCATAACTACTCAGAAGTCCAAGAAAAAAAAATACCTCAATCTTAAATTCATTTCGTTGGAGATAATAATAGAATATCGCTGGAACAATAATCGGTTTAATCAAAAAAGTAAGCCACTCCCATTCTATTGCTGTACTGATTACCGCAATTACAGAAGTGATAACATATAAAACCAATGAAGGATATTTTGATTGCATTGAATTGTTGTTACATTTTGGTTTTATTAGTTATTAGAAAAAATCGCACAAGAAAATAATAAGATACTATATTCGCCATTAAAGTTAAACATCGGAACAATATAAAATCAAAATAGTAATAATAAACGACATAAAATAAATCTGCCATTAAATAGCAAAAACTGGTTAACATCAAATACACATCCGCTTTGGTATGTTTCAAATTGTATAAAATGGAATTCAACACCACCAAAGAGGAAAGAATACAACCATACACTACCATTGGCACATAGAGTTCATAAGATGTATCAAAGATCATGAACAACAATACATACATCAAACAAGATAAAAACAGCACCATTAAAAATATGTAGGCTAAATTGACTTTATCTGTGAAACGTATTTTCACTTCAAATAGACTTTTTATGATATGGCTTATTAAAATTCCATAACCAAAAGCATTCAAAATCAAAATATAAAGTAACGCTTGGACGTCTTCAAAAAGATTCAGTATACCGCTAACAAAAAAGAACAACAAAACCAAGATATGCCAAGGATTTACCTTTCCATCCGATTCTTGCCAATAATAAAACATAATGGCAGTTGGCACAACTGGCTTACTAATAAAAACCAGGTATTCATTACCAGCCATAGACGAAATAAAGAATATAATTCCTGCAATGACATATAACGCTAATGCTGGATTAACTGATCTCATTTATACCATATTAGTATCTAAATACATATTTTCCCTATCGATAAAGTAGGCAACAATGTAAAAATAAGAAATGATTTGCAAAGCAAATTCTATGTAAGTTAAAGCTTTTACATTTAAAACCATATTGGTAAATACAAAAATAACATCTGCCACGAGACTGAAAGAAGCAGCCAAAAAAACCAATGATGCAATTTCAGAAAAATTCGTCATTAAGAAATTATACGAGCTAATACTTACAAAAAGCCCCAAAACAATTCCGTAAGACACACAAGCAAAAGTCAAATCAATTGATTTCATTGAAAAAGCATCCAGCAGAAAATACATAGCAACCATTAAAATGATAAAATAAAAAATACTCAAACTAAAATTTACTTTACAAAAGCCAATTTTAAAAGCATCCTCTGTAACCACTTTTATCAACATTATATAGGGAATGTAATCCAGCACAACAAGATAACTGGTAATTCCTTCCAATTTCACTAATGCAATAGCGTCAGAAACAAAATAAACAAGCAAAACGAAGACCAATTCCAAGCTTAACACTTTCTTTTCTGAAAAAAAATAGTATGCCAATAAAGCTGGAATAATCATTGGTTTTGATAAAATCAGCAGCCATTCGTTATTAATAATCGAAGCTAACAGAGCCAAAAAACCTGCGATTACGAACAAATAAATCGAGACAATCCTACTTTCCATGAATCATATTTTCAAAGTCATTTTCACTGATTATTGGAATATTCAACTGATTGGCTTTTTCCAATTTAGCCGGCCCCATATTATCTCCAGCAACCACGTAACTCGTTTTGGCTGAAATAGAACTACCTACTTTTCCGCCATTATCTTCAATGGCTTTCTTTAAATCATCACGTGAGAATTTTTCAAAAACCCCAGAAACCACAAAGACTTTCCCATCTAAAATAGAGGAAACTGATGTATTTGCTTCTTCTGAAATTTCCAATTGTACACCGAATTCCTTCAATCTTTGAATGATTATTTTATTTTCTTGATTCTCAAAATATTCAATTAAACTTTGCGCTATTTTCTCACCAATTTCGTCAACGGCAATCAATTCTTCTGTAGTAGCTACTGATAATGTTTCTATATTTTTATAATGTTTCGCTAGTTTTTTTGCCACTGTCTCACCAACATAACGAATACCTAAAGCATACAAGACACGATCAAAAGGAATCTTCTTTGACTTTTCAATTCCAGTTATTAAATTTTCAGCAGATTTATCGGCCATTCTTTCCAACACTACCACTTGCTCTTTCTTCAGTTCATACAAATCAGCATAATTAGTAACCAATCCGTTATTGAACAATAAAGCCACCGTTTCACCACCCAAACCTTCAATATCCATTGCTTTTCTGCTGATATAATGTTGAATCCTACCTATAATTTGAGGAGGACATCCATAAAAATTAGGGCAATAATGATTGGCTTCACCTTCTTTTCTCTCCAATAAAGTATTACATTCTGGACAATTGGTTATATAAGTTGTCGCTACAGAATCGGAAGCTCTTTGTGACATATCCACACCAATAATTTTAGGTATGATTTCCCCTCCTTTTTCTACAAACACTTCATCACCAATTCGTATATCCAGTTTTTCTATCTGATCCGCATTGTGTAATGAAGCTCTTTTTACTATTGTTCCTGCCAATTGAACTGGTTCCAAATTCGCCACAGGAGTAATCGCTCCTGTCCTACCCACTTGGTATGAAATTGAATTCAGGCGCGTAGAAACTTGTTCCGCTTTAAACTTATACGCAATTGCCCAACGAGGAGATTTAGCGGTATATCCTAATTCTTCCTGTTGATGAATACTATTGATCTTAATTACAACACCATCGGTTTCATAAGGTAATTCGTGTCGGTGTTCATCCCAATAGTTAATAAACTCCAATACTTCGTCCATATTTTTAGCCAATTTGGAATGTACTGGCACTTTAAACCCCCATTGACGCGCTTTTTCCAAACCATCGAAATGTGAAGCTATTGGCAGATTATTTCCAATTAAAGAATACAGCAAGCAATCGAGCGGTCTTTTCGCAACCTCGGCACTATCTTGTAATTTTAAGCTACCGGAAGCCGTATTTCTTGGATTAGCATAAGGCGTTTCACCAATCTCTATCAAATCTTGGTTCATTTTTTCAAATCCGGCAAAAGGCAATATAATTTCTCCTCTGATTTCAAACTTATCAGGATAATCACCTTTCAATTGAATTGGAACCGCTTTAATCGTTTTGATATTATTGGTTACATCATCACCTTGAAAGCCGTCTCCACGCGTTACAGCACGCTTCAACTTACCTTTTTCATACAAAATACTAATAGATGCACCATCATATTTCAATTCACAGGTAAACTCAAGATTCACATTACCCAACAATTTTTGAGCACGTGTTTGCCAATCGAGTAAATCTTCTTTGGAATAGGAATTATCTAAAGAATACATTCGAAATTCATGCTTAATTGTCTCAAAATTTTTGGTAACAGCACCACCTACTCGTTGTGTAGGCGAGTTTTCATCAAAATATTGTGGATACTTTTCCTCAAGATCTTGTAATTCTTTAAGCTTAGAATCAAACTCAAAATCTGAAATTGTAGGATTATCCAATACGTAGTAATTGTAATTATGTAAGTTTAATTCTTCTCTTAAGGCTTGAATTTTAGGCAACACATCCATATAAAATAAAAAAAATTGGCTGAATTAGTTTAATGCAACTAATTTAACCAATTTCCAGTAAAGCAAGGCTTTTTTTCTTTATTTCTATTGTTCTAAAATGGAAGACATTTGTTCGTACAATTCACCTTTACTAAAAATAGCACCTTGTTTCACTAATTCGAAAATTTCTGGGTTTCTGTCACCTGCAAAAACCTTTTGTCCTTTCTGTACTTCCACAGTATCAGTAAACAAATTATCACTCAACCACTCTAACCCTGTTTTGGTCATAAAATCTACGTCTTCAGCAGTTTTGATGATAATCGTTCTCATATATACTTCATCACAGTAGAATAAAAAGATATAATTTTTAGAATAATGTTCTAAATAACGTGCATTTGTTAAAACTCCTTCCCAAATCAAATCTGAGAACACCTCAATTTCTTGATCTGCGACATCGGGTTTGTGCTCTTTGATCAAATCCCATTCGTTTTTATCTATCTGTTGTGCCGAAAGAAAGTTGATAAATTCTTCGTGCAATTCTTCCAATTGCTCCTTTGACAGTTTTGCGTATTTCATCAATGCATAATTTATTAATAAGACTCTACCTCTCCAATCACTATAATATGAAAAATTACAGCCAAAGATGTTTAAATATAAAACTTAATACAGTAAGGTCAAATCTTTAGTATAAAAAAAGTCCCGAATTCGGGACTTTTACAATGTATGTTTTGTACAAAATTATGCTTGTTCAGCAACGATTTCGTAAGCTAATTCAACGATTACTTCACGGTGTAAACGAACAGAAGCAGTATATTTACCAGTTCTTTTCACGATACCTGAAGTGATGAATTTTTTGTCAATTGCTTGACCGTTTTTACCTAAAACTTCAGCGATATCAGCGTTAGTTACCGAACCAAAAAGTTTTTCACCACCTGCTTTAGCAGTAATTTTGATATCCATAGCTTTCAAAGATTCAGCTAAAGCTTTTGCATCAGCAACAATTTTAGCTTCTTTGTGTGCTTTTTGTTTTAAGTTTTCAGCTAATACTTTTTTAGCTGATGGAGTTGCTAATACAGCAAATCCTTGAGGAATTAAAAAGTTACGACCGTATCCTGGCTTAACAGTTACTACATCATCTTTAAATCCTAAGTTTTGAACGTCTTGTTTTAAAATAAGTTCCATGTTGTTGTCCTTATATTTTAGAAGTTAGGTTCCTTTAGGGAAACCAACAACTAGAGTTTATAAATTATTTTAATAAATCAGCTACGTATGGCATTAAAGCTAAATGACGAGCTCTTTTTACCGCTACAGATACTTTTCTTTGGTATTTCAAAGATGTTCCTGTTAAACGACGAGGAAGGATCTTACCTTGCTCATTTACAAATTTTAATAAGAAATCAGCATCTTTATAATCAACATACTTGATTCCTGATTTTTTGAAACGACAATATTTCTTTTGTTTGTTCGTATCAATGTTTAAAGGCGTTAAATATCTAATATCTCCGTCTTTTTTTCCTTTTGCAGATTGCTCGATTGTTGACATGATAATTAAGCTTTTTTAGTTTTTAACTTTTCTCTTCTTCTCTCAGCCCAAGAGATTGCGTGTTTATCTAAACTTACAGTTAAGAAACGCATTACACGCTCATCACGTCTAAATTCAGTTTCAAAAGCTTTCAACACTTCTCCTTCAGCTTGGAATTCAAATAAATGGTAAAAACCAGATTTTTTGTTTTGAATTTCGTAAGCTAATTTTTTCAAGCCCCAATCCTCTTTCGATACCATCTTAGCACCTTTTGAAGTTAAAAAATCTTCAAATTTGCTAACTGTTTCCTTTACCTGTTGTTCAGATAAAACGGGATTCAAGATGAAAACAGTTTCATAATGATTCATAGTTATAAAAATTTATTTGTTATAAAATTGGGTGCAAAAGTAGTGCTTTTATTTTAACCCGCAAACATTTCAGACAAATAATCGATGAAATTGCATTTTTTGCACAAAAAAGTTTGGAGGATAATTTTTTTATCCTATTTTTAACAAACCAATCTATTAAAATTGACGCTTATGAAGTTGAACTGTATTGTTGTAGATGATAGCTCTATCCAAAGAATTTTGGTCACAAAATTAGTAGATGCACATCCGAACCTTAATTTAGTTGGCGAGTTCTCAAACGCCGTCGAAACTAAAAACTGTTTAGCCACCAAGCAGGTTGATTTGTTATTTCTTGACATTGAAATGCCAGTTATTAACGGATTTAATTTACTTGACGGATTAAAAGAAAAACCTCAAATCATTTTCATTACAGCTAAAGCTGAATATGCAGTCAAAGCATTTGATTATGACGCAACCGATTATCTTCAAAAACCCATCACCAAAGAACGTTTCAATGCGGCAATCAAAAGAGCAATGGATTTGTACCAGCTTCGCCGAGAAAGTCTTGAGGAAGAAGGAGAACACATTTTCATTAAGAGCAATCTGAAAAAGTTGAAAATTTACACCTCAAAAATCAAATGGATTGAGGCTTATGGTGATTATGTAAAGATAGTAACGGAAGATGACAGTCATTTAGTACTTTCAACAATGAAATCTTTTGAAAAGGATTTATCGAAAGAGAAATTCATCAGAGTACATAAATCATTTATTATCAATATTGATAAAATCGAGAAGTTTAACAGTAAATTCGCAGAAATAGGAGTAACAAAAATACCTTTAAGTAGAAATAAGAAAGAAGACCTAGTAAAGGCTCTTGAATCTTAATCTTTAATAAAAATCAACATTTACAGCAACTTTAATTGTTCTGTATTGTGCAATCATATCAAAGCTGTTCAGTATTCTCTGAATGGCTTTTTTTGTATTTCCCAAGTGATTCTCTTGCGGTATTTTAATTAGTATTGTCCGTATATATTCGTTACGGATTTTACTTACCGGCGGTTCTTCCGGACCAAGAACAGGTATATCAAATTGTTGCTTCAATACTTGATACAACCACATCGAACCTTCTTTCAATTTCTCGAAATCTTTATGCTTTAATGTAAGCTTTATTAATTTAAAATAGGGCGGATATTTATAAATATGTCTTTCATACAATTGCTCCTTATACATCCCTATGTAATCATTATGAGTTACCTGCTGTATCGTATTATGAACGGGATTATAGGTCTGAATTACCACATTTCCTTTTTTGTCAGAACGACCTGCCCTACCTGAAACCTGTGTCATCATTTGATAACTACGCTCAAACGCCCTAAAATCAGGAAAATACAGCATCGAATCTGCATTAAGAATTCCAACCAATGACACATTATCAAAATCCAAACCTTTGGCCAACATTTGAGTTCCTACCAAAATATCAATCTCTCTGTTCTTAAAACTATCGATTAATTTTTCGAAGGCATACTTACCTCGTGTGGTATCCTGATCCATTCGTTTAACATTCTTCGATGGAAAAAGGGAAGCCAATTCCAACTCAATTTGTTCGGTACCAAACCCTTTTGAAGTCAAATCCACACTTGAGCATGCATGACAATTGGTTGGTTTTGCCATACTGTAACCACAATAATGACAACGCAACTGTCCTTTAAATTTATGATAAGTCAAACTTACATCGCATTGAGGACATTGCGGAATATG
Source organism: Flavobacterium sp. MAHUQ-57 (assembly GCF_051908335.1). Taxonomy (NCBI): domain Bacteria; kingdom Pseudomonadati; phylum Bacteroidota; class Flavobacteriia; order Flavobacteriales; family Flavobacteriaceae; genus Flavobacterium; species Flavobacterium sp. MAHUQ-57. The sequence goes on from NZ_JBPZTE010000006.1 coordinate 999,342, forward strand.
TCCACAAGTCATGCATTCAATAACCGGCGAATAACCTCTCCGATTTTGAAACAAAATAATTTGTTCACCATTCGATAAAGCTTCGGTCATACTTTCAATTAAAAACTGACTAAAATGACCCGTCATCTTTTTTCTAAAGTAATTATCCTTCAAATCTACCAGATGAATTTCAGGCAAAACTGCATTTCCAAAACGTTCCTGCAATTCAACGAAACCATATTTTCCACTTTGCGCATTAAAATAGCTTTCAATACTTGGCGTAGCTGAACCCAGCACCACTTTCGATTCATGAAAATTCGCCAATACAATGGCTGCATCGCGAGCGTGATAACGAGGTGCAGGATCAACTTGTTTGAATGTTGGTTCATGTTCTTCATCCACTACGATCAAACCGAGATTTTGAAAAGGTAAAAACAAAGCGGATCGGGCTCCGATAACAATCTGCGCCTTATCCGATTGATTCAAAACTTGATTCCAAACCTCTACCCTTTCATTATTACTGTATTTAGAGTGAAATACCGCTACTTTATTTCCGAAATGCTTCGTTAAACGGTACACTAATTGTGTGGTCAAAGCAATTTCCGGCAACAAATACAATACCTGCTTGTTTTGCTCCAAATAGCTTTCAATTAATTTAATATATACTTCCGTTTTACCTGAAGCCGTAACCCCATGGAACAAACAAACATCTTTGGTTTTTAAACCTTCTTGAATTTGACAAAAAGCCTCATTTTGATGGTGACTCAACGTGATTTCACTCTCCTCCACATCCTCAAAAGAAACCCTATCATGTTGCATGAAATATTCTTCGAAAATCCCTTTATCAATAAGTGCTTTCACAATGGCAGCCGTAGCTCCGGAGTAATCTGTCAATTCTTTTACCGAAACCGGTTTGCGTTGTGAAACTTGTAATTGAAAATAACTCAACACTACTTCTTTTTGCTTCTGGGCATTTTTCAAGAGATTCAACAACTCTTCAAGTCTATCTGCTGAGTTGAATTCAGGAAACAGTCGAATATAACGAACCAACTTAGGTTTGTATTCGTCCACCATTTCCTCTTGAAGTGACAACACTCCTTTTGCCATCAATTGCTGGATAACTGGAAAAACTTTTTTCTTATTCAGAATTGAAGCCGCTTCGGTGATTTTAATTGAAGTTTGTTGTTGCAATGCCTCAACCAATAGGTATTCCTCATCCGATAATTGCGTTGGATCTAGTTCGATATTTTTCTGAGCCGCAATTATTGTTTCACTTTCCAGCATCAGTGCCGTAGGTAAAGCAGTACGATATACTTCACCGATGCTACACATATAATAAGATGCAATCCATTGCCAATGTTTTAGCTGAATTGCTGTTACAATAGGAAACTCATCAATAATCTGATGAATCTCTTTAGCTTCATATAAAGTGGGTGGATCATTGTGTTTATCAGCAACTAAACCGGTATAGAATTTACTTTTACCAAATGGCACGGCTACACGACATCCTTTTTTGATATAATCAAACTCGGCCTCAGAAACTTTATAAGTAAAAGTCTGTGGCAGCGCAATTGGTAAAATAACTTCTATAAAAAACATTTATCGAACTCTAACCCAAGTTTGAGAGCGGCCAATTAAAGAGATCCCCATATAACCGCGAACCACTAATTTTTCTTTACCTTCCAGTTTTAAGTTGCATTTGTACAAACTACCTGATTCCGGATCTAAAATTTTTCCTCCGCTATACTCGTTGTCATCTTTTTGTAATCCACGAATAATAACCATCCCTAAAACTGGCTTGTTTTTATCTGATCCTTCACATTTATCACATTTGCGATCTCTTTTAGTTTCGTCAAAAATTTCGACGATTTTTCCGTAAATCTTTCCGTTGTTTTCATAGATTTCTACAACAGATTTCGATTTTCCCGTTTTATCATCGATGGTTTTCCATTTTCCGGTAACAGTTTGTGCATTAATTTGCGTACAAGCTAAAAGCAATAAGGTCAGTAGTATTCTTTTCATAGTTATAAGTTATAAATTTAGAGATGAGGATTTTTCGTTGGATTTGATTTTAATTTAGCAATGGAAGCATCTAATTCAAAACCTAACAACAAAACCATACAGTTAATCCACAGATAAAACATGACAACCAAAAGTGTGCCAATGGATCCGTAGAGTTCATTATATTTCGAGAATTTCACTACCCATATTCCAAAAAAATAGGAAGATAGTACAATTAATATCGTAGTAAAAACTGTACCTATAGTGATTAATTTTTTCCTTTTAGATTGTTTAATACCATATTTAAAAAGTATGGCGGTTGCCAAAAGAATCATAAGTATTACAAAAACGTATCTTCCCATTTCCAACAAGGATATCTTATCGGAAACTCTACTGGTTAACACATCCTGAATAATCGTTTTTTGAATGATAACCTCTAAAACAATGATGGCGGCAACGGTAATAATAAGAATACTCGTTAACAACAATGAAATAAGCAACGCCACAAAATACTGTCTGAAATAAGGGCGTTTCACTGTTACATGCAACGAAGTTTCAAAACCACTCATAACCGCATTTACGCCGTTTGTCATTAAAAAAACAGAAAGAAAAACCCCCCAAGACAATAATCCGGAATGACTATTATGAAGGATATCATTAATAATCTGTTCAATAGCCGCAAAAGTAGTCGGTGGTACACTTTCCTGAACGAAATAGAGAAAATCTTCCTGAAATCCTTCGATGGGAATGTAAGGAATCAAGTTCAGAATAAATAACGCAAATGGAAACAAAGCCATAAAAAAGCTAAATGCAATAGCAGCCGCTCTATAACTGATTCCTCCTTGCAAAATACCTGAAATGTAAAATTCAATAAGATCGTAGAAAGAGACACCTTCAAGCCAAGGCAGCTTAATATTATCTAAAATCACCACCAATTGTTTAATCAGCGGAATCTTATTTAGTATTTCTCTGGTTTCACTCATTTAGATTGCTTTCAGACTTAAATCCATATTATGAACCGAATGGGTCAATGCTCCCGAAGATATGTAATTTACGCCACATTCAGCATATTGACGGATGGTATTTTCGTTAATATTTCCCGAAGATTCTGTTAAACATTGATTCCCAATAAGTGCCACCGCTTTTTTGGTATCCTCAAAATTAAAATTGTCAATTAAAATTCTGTAAACACCATCGGATTGCAAAATTTCTTCAATTTCAGCCAAGTTTCTAGCTTCAACAATAATTTTCAAATCCAGATTATTTACTTTTAAATAGTGCTTCGTTTTTTGAATAGCCTGAGTAATTCCTCCTGCAAAATCATTATGATTGTCTTTCAACATCACCATATCGTACAATGCAAAGCGATGATTTTCTCCACCACCAATTTTTACAGCCCATTTTTCGGCTGCGCGAAATCCAGGAGTTGTTTTTCTGGTATCTAAAACTTTCGTAGCTGTTCCTGCAAGCAAATCAACGTAATGACGTGTTTTCGTTGCAATAGCACTCATTCGCTGCATCGAGTTTAATACTAAACGTTCGGCTTTTAAAATTGACTGAGAACTTCCTGAAACATGAAAAACAACATCACCATATTTAACCCGACTTCCGTCTTCAATAAAAACCTCGACTTGTAAATTCGCATCAACGTGATTAAAAATCATTTTGGCAAACTCTACGCCTGCAATAATTCCTTCGTCTTTTACTAAAAGTTTTGCCTTTCCCTCAGCTGAAGGAGGAATACACGCTAACGAACTATAATCGCCCAGACCAATATCCTCACGAATTCCATTTTTTATAATTGACAATAATTCTTCCTGAAACTGTGCTTCTGAAATCATACGATTGAATTTTTTATAAGGTTGCTAAAATAAGGAAAAAACTGGATTTTGTTATTTGTTGAATTGTTATTTGACAAAGCTTTTCAAGTTTGTAACTTTGCTTTTTCCGCAATTCACTTAAAATGAACATCAAACTATTGGCCATAGGCAAAACCGACAATAAAAATCTTCAAGCTTTAATTGATGATTATACTAAAAGATTATCGTTTTACATCAAATTTGAACTGGAAATCATTCCGGATATTAAAAATGTAAAAAATCTCAGCGAATCCCAACAGAAAGAAAAAGAGGGAGAACTTATTTTGTCGAAACTCTCTGCTACTGATCAGCTTATTTTATTGGATGAAAACGGGAAAAACTTTTCCAGTGTTGGTTTTAGTGAAGAATTACAAAAAAAAATGAACTCAGGTGTAAAAACCTTGGTATTCGTAATTGGCGGTCCGTATGGATTTAGTGAAGAAGTATACAAAAAAGCTCAAGGAAAAATTTCACTTTCTGCAATGACCTTTTCTCATCAAATGGTTCGTTTGTTCTTTATTGAGCAATTGTACCGTGGATTTACTATCTTGCGCAACGAACCTTACCATCATCAATAAGTGTTATCCGTACTGATTCCAACATATAATTATTCGGCATTGCAACTCGTAAATGAAATCCTTCGTCAATGCGAAGAGGCGCAAATTATCTTTGAGATTGTAGTTTCTGATGATGGTTCCAACGACAAAACAACTTTATCTGAGAACCTTATAATCAATAATTTATCATACTCTAGATTTGAACAAAATCCGATCAATCTAGGCAGAGCTGGAAACATGAACCTTTTGTCAAAAAAAGCACAATACGAATGGTTACTTTTCATGGATTGCGATACCTTTCCGAAAGAAAAAAACTTCATCAGTAATTATCTTGGTGAAATACAAAAAAGCGATCAACTTGTACATTTCGGAGGTATTTGTTACAAAGAAAACCCTCCAAACACTAATCAGATTTTGAGATGGAAATACGGTAGAAAACGGGAAGAAATCAAAGCTTCTGATCGGCAAAAACATCCTTACAAAAACACACTAACATCCAATATTTTAATTCATAAAACCATTTTTCAAAACGTAACTTTCAATTTGAAGATTACAGAATATGGCTATGAAGATTGGGTATTTGTTACCGATTTACAATCCGAAGGAGTTACTATCAATCATATCGACAATCCGACGTATCATTTGAATTACGAAACCTCTAAAATCTTTTTAGAAAAAACGAAAAAAGCGTTAGAAACATTAGTATTTATTGAAGAGTCCAAACTTATTTCAACTGAAAAAACCAAAGTTCAAAAAGCATACAAATTCCTTCAAAAGTTTAAATTATCAGGTATTTTTTGCTATTTCTTCAACTTGGTTTTTAAAAAAATCGAACATCAACTGGTTTCATCAAATCCGTCTTTATTGTTTTTCGACTTTTACAAATTAGGTTACTATACTAGGCTGAAGTCAAATCGTTAAATAGAGCTTCCCACTTTGACATAATTCTCTCAATACTGAATTGCTTTACAGAACTATTCCCCTCACTACCGATTCGCTTACGCAATTCAAAATCTTCCATTAATGCTTTCATTTTTTGCACAAATTCGTCTTCAGTTTGACTTAAATAACCATTATTACCGTTTTCTATTATTGTTCTTGGCCCAACGGGGCAATCATAAGCAACAATAGGTAATCCCATAATTTGCGCTTCAAGAAGTACCATTGGAAACCCTTCGGAACGTGAAGTCATCACATAAATCGAAGATTCTAGGTATTTATCTTGAATATTTTTAACCGGTGCATAGAAATTAACAGAAGTTGTAATGTCCAAAGAATCGGCCATCGCAAGATGTTCATCCAACAAATGTCCATTACCATAAATATCCAAAACCCAATCTTTTTTCTCTTGAACAACTTTACTCCAAATTTGAAGAAGTCTATCAATTCCTTTTTCATAAGAGTGACGCGCTATCGAAATCACTCTCTTTTGGGTCAGATTACTCGTCACCTCCGAACGAAAACTAACAGGGTTCGGTATAATCTTTCCTTCTAATTGCCATTCTTCGCGGCTATGTTCTGATAAAAAAACTCTTTTTTCAAATGTTTTCAAAAGCGTTACCCGGAGATATGCCCGTAGCGAATTTAAAAAATCAAATGATTGTTTTCTAGTTTCATTATATTTTGATCCATGAATTTCAAATACAATCTTTGCCTTACTTTTTACGAAGAGATTAAAACAAAATCCTTTCCAACCAAAATCACAAATAACAATAAGATCCGGCTGAATTTGATCGAGATAGGACTTTACTTTTTTATAATAATCCAATATACGAAATGGCTTAAATCCATTGGTTTTACAATCTATTACATTAACTTTCGGATTAAAATCGTAAAAAAAAGAAGTTGTTTCATTATTGGAAGTCAGAATATAAACTTCGTGACCACAAGCTTCAATGAAATGATTGGTTTTAATTGAAAGAACTCTGGCCACTCCTCCTTCATCATATACAGTAGGTGTCAGATATAGAATTTTCATTTTTTTGAACTCAAAAATTCATCATAATTCCTTATATAATCCTCTTCGTCAAACTCTCCTGAATTCAAAACCAAACAAACTGATCCTGAAGAAAAATTTTGAAGCTCGCGCCAGAATCCAGGCGGTATCAAAAGACCAACATTGGGTTTATTGAGAAAGAAAACCTGCTTTTCAAAACCGTCATCAATGATAACCTCAAAGCTTCCACTGAGAGCAATCAATAATTCCAGTTGTGCAATGTGAGAATGTCCACCTCTGAAAGCACTCGAAGGAACATCGAAGAGATAATAAACTCTTTTACATTCAAACGGAATAGTTCCGTTTTGAATAAAAGCCAGATTTCCTCTAGTATCTTTAATTGTTGGTATTTCTATCAGCTGTATCTTTTCCAAAATCTTCTAAATTAATCGTTTTGTCCACAATAAAAAGTGGCCTTTGTTTCACTTGATTGTAAATCCGTAACACATACTCTCCAATTATTCCTAGTGAAATGAGTTGCACACCACTGAATAAAATTATAGCCAAAATTGTTGCCGTAAAACCCTGAGGAATGTCGTTGTACATTAACTTGCGGTATAAATTATACCCAAAATAAAGCAATGAAATACATATTGTCATCAATCCTAATCGGGTGATAAAACGAATTGGAAAATCACTGAAATTAAAAATACCTTTAAACGCCAACTGTATCAGTTTTCCCCAAGTATATTTTGAGTTTCCGGCGAAACGTTCTTGTCTTTCATATTCAAATCCAATTTGTTTAAAGCCAACCCAGGCTCTAATTCCTCTCAAATACCGATCCTGTTCGGGCATTTCATTCATCAAATTGACAACTCTTGTACTCAACATAGAAAAATCCCCACTATCGATAGGTATTTCGAAATTAGAAATTCTTCGTTGCAGGCGGTAGTATAACTTGTAGCAAATCCGTTTCAAAAGGGATTCTTTTCTGTTTTTTCTAACCGCATAAACCACATCGTTTCCTTTACAAAGCAAATCATAAAAATCATGAATCAATTCAGGCGGATCTTGTAAATCACCATCAATTATTAAAACACCTTTTCCGGGATTACTATATTTCAAACCAGCACTAACTGCAATTTGGTGCCCATAATTTCTAGAAAGAAAAATTCCTTTGAAATTGGTATCATTGCCACAAATATCTTCAATCATTTCCCGAGTCAAATCAGTGCTTCCGTCATTCACCAATACAACCTGAATAGAAAAACTGGCCGTTTTGATTATTGCTTTCAATCGTTCCACTAATGGATACAATGTTTTCTCTTCATTATAAAGAGGAACTACAATAACTATATCATTTTTAAAGGAATTCATACAATCGTTATTCTGTTATGGTAGAATCTTTAACCCGTATTACAATTGATTTCTTCTGGTAAAAATCCATTAATTCCTGGTTTTTCCAATTGTCTTTATCATTTGTAAGTCCCATATCCACCGCATTATAAATTGTTGTTGGTTTGTTTTCCAAAGGTTCAACTACACAATCCTCATTTTTAGTATTTTCAAGAAAATGAAATCTTGCTTTCAATTCTTTATCATACTTATAAGCTTTCAAAGAAAGTAAATCTTTATATGCAATTGTTACATTATTATGTGAAATGAAATTAAAAATAATCAAAATTCCTAAAACAACTTTTGTGGATGGATTGATTTCAAAATGAACTCTGGCTGAAAAATAATGAACCAATGATACAAAAAAGTAGAAAAATGTAACGATAAAAAAGAATACCGAAGTATTGATGGTTCTTCCGGGTGGTGGACCATTAGTACTCCATAACCCAGGAAATATTCCCATGAACACAATCAAAAGAAGCAATCCAAGAACCAATAAAGGGTGTAAAAAAAATCTTGACGGTATTGCTGCAATTTTTTCTTTAATCGTATTGAAAAGAAAAAAACAAATTAATGTCAGCAATGGAATCCAAAGTGTAATGTAATAAAATGAAAGTTGAATTGATTTCAATATTGAATGCACTAATAAATTCTTAACCGTAAAATGACTTCCTCTCACGGAATTTCCTGGAGCGAGAACTTCAAAAGCTGCCAATCCACAGGTTAACAGCAATAGCAACAATAATAACCAACTGATTTTCTTTTCCTGAACATAAAATAATACATTTAAAAGACAATGAATCAGCAGCATTATAATTACAATAATTTCATTGCAACCCATGATCATTGGCAAAAGAACTAATGCAGCCAACACGTATTTTATTTTTTTAGCTCTATAATAATGAATAAGTGACGTAAAGTAGAATAATGCCAAGGAAACTGGCAATTGATTCGTTATAGCTCCTGGCATCCAGTAAAAACCTTCACATAGATCCGGCATCAAAAAAAGATAGGAAATTACGATTGCTGATGACAACCCTAATTTTTCACATTTGTTCAAATCCAATTGTAAACTTGCGACAAAAGCAAAAACTGAAAAAACAAATAACCCAAAAAGGAGAATCGGCAAAATTTTAAAACCGAAAAAATCATTGAAATATAGAGGATCTAAACTAAGTAAACCATTAGAAAAATACCTTCCCGACCAATCATGATATCTTCGAATTTGTACACTCCAGAAAGGCTCCAACTGAGATTCATAAGCATACCAAAAATCATCAGAACCTGGATTATTAAAAAAAGAAAGCAACAACAACGGAAACAAACTGATTAACATCAGATAATACATAAGTTTAGGGCTAACAATAATATCTGTTATTCTCTTAAATTTATTGAAAAAAATCATGGTAGTTTTGTCGCTAGGTTGACTGTTTGTCATATTTTTGCCTCAAATATAACTCTTTTGTCTACAAAAATGATTAAAAAACCCATTGTTAGTGTAATCTGCCTCTGCTATAATCATGAAGAGTATGTGACGGATGCATTGGACTCAATCATTAAGCAAACGTATGACGAAATAGAAATTATCATTATCGACGATTGCAGTACAGACAAGTCGGTTGAAAAGATTGAACTTTGGTTACAAAACCACCCCGAAATTGTTTTCATCCAAAACAAAGCAAACCTTGGCAACACCAAATCCTTCAATATTGCTGCAAAGCAAGCCAGTGGAGAATATCTGATAGATTTTGCGACTGATGACCTTCTGATTGAGAATTGCATTAAGAAACAAGTCGATCGATTTCAAAATTCCATATATAAAAATCTCGGATTAGTATATGGCAATACCCTTCTTGTTAATGAGAAAGGTGAATTTCATTCCTATTTTTTTGATGTAGACCACAATGAGAAAACAATTGTAAAAAGACCAACAGGAAGAATATTTGACCATGTTATCGATACGGGAAAAGCGATATGCTCAGTTTCTGGCATGGTTTCCAAGAAGGCATTCGATGAATTAAATGGTTATGATGAACAATTAGCTTACGAAGATTTGGATTTATGGGTTAGATTATCGTATGAATATGAAATCGATTACATTGATTCGGTATTGGTCAAAAAAAGAATCATTTCAAATTCTTTAGGTTCGCAATTCCACCGAGAAAAAAAATATTCCCAAAAAATCAATCATTCCACTTATCTGATTTTAAAGAAAATCATTCGATTGGTTACCACCAAAAATCAATGTAAAGCACTGTTAAGGAAGATTAATTATGAGATCAATCTTTCCATAAAATCAAAAAACTATGGTTTACTAATTAAGTTACTTATTGTAAAAATGAAAACACATTGGTTAATGCTTATTAAACCAAACTTTTCCTGAAAATCACCACCAAAACACAAGTATACAAAACGTAGGTTATGGCGTGCGCAATAACAACTCCTTCCGTTTTTAAGCAATTAATCAATAGCGTACTTGAAAACAACAATATCATTAATGAAATTAATTCGGTTATTATGAATGTTTTGGTCATTTTTTTAGCAAAAAACTGCATTCCAAGAATCAAAGAGGCTCCTTTAAAAAAATCGCCAATCAATTGCCAGAAAAACAAGGTTTCTACAGGTTTAAAATCATCAGTAAACAAAAGCTGTATCAAACTATTTTTCAAGACAAAAACCACAACCAAACCAATTCCGAACACTGGGACAATGTGTTTATAAAATCCTCGAATCACCTCTTTCGTTTCGTCCTCATTTTCTGCCAAAACCATTTTCGGATAATAATAAACGGTGATTAATGTGTTCAAAAACAACAAATAATACGATGAGATTCGACACATTGCCTCCCAATAACCAGCGGCATTAATATCCACTGTTGTAATCAAATGATTACGTATCAAGAGTAGAACCAAAGGACCAAAAATCCCCGACACAAATGCCATAAGAAAATAATGTGACAAATTTTGCAGCAAACTCCAGTCAAATAAACCGGGTTTAAAAAAAGTTGCTATTGAAAAATCTTCCAATAGAAAAAAGAGACTCACGAAAAACAACAATCCAGGCGTAATGATAATCGAGATAAGCGCACCGTAAATCTGAAAGTTAAAAACCAAAATCACAGTGACTAATAAACTCAAAAGTGTACCTATAATCGTAATATAAATAATCTTTTTAAACTTCCCTAAACCATTAATTACTGCATTTAAATATAATCCTCCAATATGAAGTGGCAATACAAAACCTAATAATTTAAAAATGTATTCAAAATGATACTGCTCCCCAAAAATAAACGTGTTCAACTGTTCAGCCAATACAAAAAGTGAAATTCCAAAAACAATGGTTACTACAAATAAGCAACAAAATAAGGTAGAAATAATTTTCTTCAAACCCTCTTTGTCTTTTTCATTTTCAGCCACATACTTTACTATTCCCGACTGAAAACCAAGACTAGCCACATTTTCAATTGAAACCAAAAAATTACGAAGGTTTCCTAACAAAGCCATCCCTGTTGGGCCAACAAAAATAGCCAACACTTTTGATGTAATTAAACCAACACCAATTTTAAGCAACACACTGATACTGTTCAAAGAAGTTATTCGAAACAGTTCTGAGGTTTGTATTTTTTTTACAATCCTCACTTAGTGTACCGATTTAAAACTGAAATAATATGACTTACTTCATCATCTGTCAAAACAGCACTCATTGGCAAACTCACTACTTCATCATGAATTTTTTCAGTAATTGGAAAAGACAATTGATTCCATTCCGGAATTGCCTTTTGTTTGTGTGGAGGAATTGGATAATGAATCATGGTTTGGATTCTATTTTGATGTAAATAATCTTGAAGTTGTAGTCTGTCTTTACATCGAATAACAAACAAATGAAACACATGGTTATCTGATAAATCCCAATGAGGCAAAACAATTGCATCGTTTTTAATTTCATTGATATAACGTTTTGCGATACTTCTCCTTCTTTCGTTATCCGAATCCAAATCGGGAAGTTTTATATTTAAAAAAGCCGCTTGTAATTCATCCAATCTGGAGTTAAAACCGATACTTTCGTTGTAATATTTTATTTCAGAACCGTAATTTCGCAATTTAAGAATTGTTTTTGCTAACATTTCATCATTGGTTAACACGGCTCCACCATCACCCAATGCACCAAGATTTTTACCTGGATAGAAGCTGAATGTTCTGGTGTGACTTCCTTGAAATGGCAATCCGTGACCTTGCGCGGCATCTTCAACAATTAAAAGATCATATTGATAACCCAATTCGATTATCCGATCCATTTTTGCTAACTGCCCATACAAATGAACGATTAAAATCCCTTTGGTTTTATCCGTAATTTTTTCCTCAATTAATTCAGGATTGATATTATAAGTAGTTAACTCCGGTTCAACCAAAACAGGTACTAATCCAGCATGCAGAATTCCTAAAATACTGGCAATATAAGTATTGGCTGGAACAATAATTTCGTCACCTTTTTTCAACACGCCTCTTTCGATATAAGCCAAAAAAGTCAATGTAATGGCATCCAATCCGTTACCTACTCCAACACAGTACTTGGATTTACAGTATTGGGCGAAATTTTGTTCAAAATCCTTGACTTCATTACCCAAAATATACCAGCCACTATCCATAACCCGCTTCAGACTTTCCTGAAAAACGGCTTCATAGCGAAGGTTTATTTTTTTAATGTCTAAAAATGAAATCATAGTTTAATTTTATAATGCTCCTGTGAATAAATAGCACAGCCTAATTCTTCTTTCTGTTTCAACAATCCTTCATTATACGAAGTTCCATCATTGACAATACCCATGTCAAAAAATCGCTTTCCTTCCCTTTTGAATTTTTCAATCAAATACATAAAAAGAAAATCCAAGGCTCTATCTTCTTCACCTTCTTTTGTTGTTGCTCCGTACTGTGATTTAACGCCGTTTTCAAATTCAAAAATGGTTATTCCGGCTAAAATAGTTTCCTCTTTATAGATCGAAAATTGACGAATAGAATGGGGAAATAAAACCTTTAACTTTTCCATTTCATCTAAAGTGTGTACAGGACTTGATTGGTGTTTTTCTGACAGTCTCGGGACCAACACTTTTTCCCAAAACACCTTTACACTCGATTCCTCTTTAATCTCCAAATGCAAATCATCAAACTTCTTCCAGTGTTTTTCTTTCGATTTATGAAAACGATGCTGTTGTGAATAATCAATTAGCAACGCCATATCCTTTCGATAGGCAGTGACACCTTTCTGAAACAAACAAAAATCAAGACCAAGATTTCCAATTTCACTATACAGCGGAGGTTGCATTTTAATTGTAAAATTAGTTATACCATTGCTTAGCAAAAAGGTTAAAACACTTTGAAAAACCAACGTAAAATTGGATCCCCCAATATTTTTTGTCATAACAAATCCGCCGTAGGTTAATCCTTGATGCGAAATCACTTCGCTTTTAGAAATAGTAGCAGGAGTAATGGCAATAAGATTCTTTTTCGAGTCAAAAACCAGCATTGAAAAATCTTCAAACCGATCTTTATGGTATTCCATGAAATCTCTATGAAATAGGAATGTGCCATTTTTAGCCTCTGAAACAAATTGGTTCCAAATAATATAATCTGAGGATTGGTATTTTCTTACGGAATAGTCTTTCACTACTTTACATGTTTTGAGTATAGTAGTTATAATCTTTCAAAATAGTGCGGATAAATTCTCTGTTATTGGTAGTCTCCATTTTTTTGATACCTGTAACTTTTTCGATTTTTTCCTTCAACTTATTAATAAGTTCATAATCATCCTGTGCAACCGCGTTATTGAATGTTTCCTTAATAATTCGCATATCATTATCGGAAAGTTTAATTACCATAGCATACGTTGGCACGTATTCGTTTCCAATTTCTTCCAATATCGTATTGCTAATAGTGATACTGTTCTTAAGAGTAATTACTGCTGTACCTGCAGCCATATCTCCAAAACGTTGTACTTTTTTACTAGAAACCATCGCAATTAGTCCAATTATACCTCCCATTAAATTATTTTCGATAATTCTAAAAATCCAACGTATCAAATAATCGCCAAAACCGGCTTGGTACCCATCCAGTTTAACCACTTTTATTTTGATTAGTTTTTTTCCGATGGTCTGTCCTTCAAAAATAGATTCCAATACCAACGAATAAACAAAAACAGGAAAAAACAAAACAATGATTACAGTTATACCAGACCAAGGATCTGCATTATCAATGTATCTTGACAATCCCAACATATTCAAAAACACATAGGAAATTACCAAAACGTAAGCCAATTTTATCACAATATCTATAAAACTTGCCAGTATTCGTTCGCCTACCGAAGCTGCTTTAAAATTTATATTGACATTTTGTGTTGTATTTATTGTTAATTCTGACATAATAATTATTTTAGCACTCTAATGAGAGAAGTAGCTTTTATAAAACAAAATAAAGAAAAATGGCTTGAACTTGAGCAAGCAATTTTGGGTAAATCTATAAAAAATCCTGATGAAATAGCCAATTTGTATATTCAAATCGTCAATGACTTATCCTATGCCCAAACGTATTACCCTAAAAGTAAGACTGTTGTGTATCTAAACCATTTGGCCTCACAGATTTTTCAGAAAATTTACAAAACCAAAAGAACCGAAACAAATCGACTTGTGTATTTCTTTACAACAGAGGTACCGCTATTGGTTTATCATTACAGAAGGTATTTACTGTACGCCTTTGCGTTGTTTTTTGCTACTGTTGCCATAGGAGTGGTATCGGCAAAATACGATCAAGATTTTGTGCGATTGATTTTGGGAGACGCTTATGTGAATGAAACATTAGACAACATCAAGGATGGAAATCCTGTAGCAATTTATAAATCGGGAAGTAATTGGGGCAGCTTTGTGGGTATAACATTCAACAATTTACGCGTTGGAATTATGTGCTACATCTACGGATTTTTTGCAGGAATTGGTACCTTTTACATTTTCCTTCAAAACTGTATCATGTTGGGTTCTTTCCAATATTTCTTTTATGAACAAGGTGTATTTTGGGAAAGCGTTCGTGGCATTTGGATTCACGGTTCGATGGAAATTTTTGCGATCGTAATAGAAACTGCAGCCGGATTCATTTTAGGCGCTTCAATCCTATTTCCAAGGACTTTTTCAAGAATAAATTCTTTGAAAATTGGTTTTAAAGACAGTTTTAAAATTTTCTTGAGTACTTTTCCCTTTACCATATCCGCGGGTTTTCTGGAAGGGTTTATCACAAGATATTCAATTGACATGCCCATTTGGCTTAGTAGCTTTATCATTTTATCAACATTGGCAGCTATATCCTATTACTATTTAATATACCCATTTCTAGTTCATAAAAAAATCAACAATAATTATGTTCCAACTCTATAAAAAAAGAACTTTTGGAGATTTAATTTCCGATACAATTGCTTTTTTCAGAAGCAACGGAAAACATTATTTTAAAAACTATATTTCAATCAACGGAATCTTCATTGTTCTTTTTGTTGTTATTATTTATTTCTTGATGCGACTATATATGGATTTTATATTTTCCATGTCAACAATGGCTGGTCAGAATAATAATCCTGAAAGTATTTTCAACCAATATTTCAATGAAAATTTTCCATTATTCATAGGAAGTATAATCGTGACAATGCTATTGGCAATGATTGTATCGATGTTAAATTTTGCTTTTCCGGTAATTTATCTTGACTTAATGGAAAAAACCAGAGGCAATGAATTTGGATCCAAAGAAATTATTACTGAGTTGAAAAATAATGTCGGCCGATTGTTCATTTTTGCTATCGCTTCCATTTTTATTATGATGCCTATTCTATGCATCATTGTAATGATTGTTTTTGCATTGGTATTCATAATCATTGGTTTCCCTTTACTTTTCATCGTATTCCCTGCTATATTATGTTGGGTTGGACTTAGTTTCTACGATTACCTTACCGCAAAATCAGGCTATTTTGAAGCGCTTGGCAATGGATTTTCTTTATTAAAGCAAAAATTCTGGACTAATATTGGTACCGTAGCAATTGTTATATTTATGATTCAGGTGGCACAGGGAATTATTACCATGATTCCTTATATGATTGGAATGTTTTCCATGATGACCACATTACAAAATCCTGAAGCAATTCAAGATGGCACTTTTTTAAGTGGGTTTTCTTTATTATTTTCTGTTGTAATGGTATTATCAGTTCTATTAGGACTATTTTGTAATAATATACAATTCATTAACCAAGGGCTCATTTATTACAGCCTACGTGAAGAAAACGAAGAGCATGGTTCTCATTCTGAAATTGATTTAATTGGTACTGACAGTGAATAGACTTTTATATATTTTTTTATTTTTTATTTCGAATAGTTATGCTCAAAGAGATTCTTTGGATATGGCAAAAGTAAATATTGATAAGACATCAGCAGTTGAAGTCCGTCATTTCGGATCTGACTTTAAAACCAAATATAAAGATCCAAGTTTCGTCTATGAATTCAAGACACCTGAGAAAAATGCTTGGGACCGGTTCAAAGAAGCAATTGCCGATTTTTTTAATGACTTGTTTGGATTCGCGGATAACAATATTTCGGCTAAAACAATCGAAATAATCTTAAAATCAATAGCCGGACTTATCATTTTATTTGTGATTTATCTCATAGTGAAAGCGATAATGAATAAAGAAGGAAAATGGATTTTTGGAAGAAATTCAGACAAAAAAATCATTGATTACTCTGAAGTCGAACAAAACATTCACAGTGTTAATTTTGAGAAATTAATCAAAGAAGCTTTAGAACGCGGAGAAAAAAGAATCGTTATTCGATATTATTATCTATGGTTGCTAAAAAAAATGTCTGATAAAAGCATCATTGAATGGGATATTGAAAAAACCAATTCGGATTATAGTTACGAAATTCAAAATGAAAAGCTCAAAACAGATTTCAATTATCTTTCGTACCTCTATAACTACATCTGGTATGGTGAATTTGAAATTACAGAAGACACCTTTGATAAGACAAGAAGATCATTTGAAACCACTTTCCAATCATTAGTAAAATGAACAACAAAATAATTTTATATATCGTTATACTATTACTAGTGATTATTGGTGTGGGCTACATTGACGCTGCGCGACCAAAACCCATAAATTGGAATCCTAGTTATAAAGTCAGCGACAAAATTCCGTTAGGACTTTATGTGTTTGATAAAGAAATCGGAGGATTGCTCAAAGATTCCAAAATTGAAAAGTTAGACGTAACACCTTATGAATTTTTCACGCAGAACTATGCGAATTCGGAGGATTATGAAAATGACTCCATTGCTCCCGTATATACAAAAGAAGGTACATTTCTGTATATTGATGAATCAGCACGATTGGATGATGAATCCATCAACGAAATACTTACCTTCGTTTCTTACGGTAACAAAGCTTTCATCAGTGCAAAGGATTTTCCAAGAAGTTTACAAGACAGCTTACAACTAAATCTTACTTCCGAATATTCATTTGGTATGGATATTTATAATTCGGTGTACAATGATAAACTTGGGAAAAAAGAATACAAACTCAACGAAGGAGTTTCCAATAGTTATTTCAACAAAATAGATTACGAAACCACTACTGCTTTGGGTTATATCAGACAGGATACATCCAGAATCAATTTTGTGAAAATAAATTATTATCAAGGAGAGATTTACCTTCACAATCAACCGGCTGCCTTTACCAATTTTCATTTGCTAAAAGACAATCATCACGAATATGCCGAAAAAGTACTTTCCTATGTTCCTAAAGGAAATATCTTTTGGTATACCAAAGAACAAATGGGTAATAAGGATGCTGAATCGCCATTACGCTATATTTTGAGTCAACCGGCGCTAAAATGGGCATGGTATATTTTCTTGATTGGTACATTATTGTTCATGATTTTTAATGTCAAGAGAAAACAACGTATTGTTCCTATCATTAAACCATTGCACAATACCACAATTGATTTCGTAAAAACCATTGGAAATTTATACCATCAGGAAGGAGATCATGACAATATCATCGAGAAAAAAATCATTTATTTTCTGGAAAGAGTACGAAATGAATATTTAATGGACACAACAGTTCTTGATGATCATTTCATCCGAAAATTACACCAAAAATCAGGAAAAGACATTTCAGTAATAGAGAAAGCGGTTCGATTAATCAATGCGCACAAAAAAAGTCCGCACTCTGCCATTGAATCCGATTTAATAGAAATTTCAACAGCAATAGAAAACGTTTTACATAAAGACTAACAATATGGAAGAGAATACAGCACAGGAAGTAAATTTTGAATCACGCATCAATTTAAATCCACTTTTAGAAAATATAAATGCTATAAAAAAAGAAATCGCGAGCGTTATTGTAGGTCAGGAAAAAATGATTGACCAATTATTGGTAGCCATTTTATCCAATGGCCATGTACTTTTGGAAGGCGTTCCTGGTGTAGCTAAAACCATTACGGCCAAATTAGTAGCCAAAACTTTGAACATTGATTTTAGCCGTATCCAGTTTACGCCCGATTTAATGCCTTCTGATATTTTAGGAACTTCTGTGTTTGATTTGAAAAAATCAGAATTCGAATTCAAAAAAGGACCCATTTTTTCCAATTTGATTTTAATTGATGAGATCAATCGTGCCCCAGCTAAAACACAAGCGGCTTTGTTTGAAGTAATGGAAGAACGCCAAATCACAATTGATGGGAACCAATATGCATTAACTGCACCGTTTTTAGTAATCGCAACACAAAACCCAGTAGAGCAAGAAGGAACGTACCGTTTACCAGAAGCACAGCTGGACCGTTTCTTGTTCAAAGTAAGTATCGATTACCCTAAATTGGAGGAAGAAATTGCCATTATCCAACGTGAACACTCGTTACAAAGCAACAACAAGTTGGAAAACATCAAAGCGATTTTAACCGCATCGGATATTGTTAGCTATCAGGCATTGGTAAAACAAGTGATTGTTGAACCAAATCTAATTCAATACATTGCCAAAATAGTAACCAATACTAGAGAAAACGGTTTCATTTATTTGGGTGCCTCTCCACGTGCTTCTATTGCTATTTTGAACGCTGCCAAAGGATTTGCTGCCATCAAAGGTCGTGATTTCGTAACTCCGGAAGACATCAAAGAAGCTGCGATCCCAGTTTTACAACACCGTATCATTGTAACTCCGGAACGCGAAATGGAAGGGATTACGAGTACTGAAGTAATCAAACAAATCATTGATTCAGTAGAAATTCCAAGATAATTTTTAATCTTAATAAGTCCGATTTGAATTTTTTTAAAAAACTATACATCAATAACTTCTTTTTCTACTGCCTTATCGGCATTGTAGCACTATTTTGTTTGGCATTCATGTTTCCAGTGCTTTACAATATGGTGTGGAATGCATTATTGACACTAATCACATTCCTTGTATTGGATATAGTGATAGTCTTTTTTGCAAAAACCGGAATTGAAGCCACTAGGATAACTCCAGAAAAACTTTCGAATGGCGATGAAAACCCTATCCGATTGGAAATCAAAAACTATTTCACGTTCCCGATTTGGATAAAAATTATTGATGAAATTCCGTTCCAATTCCAAGTCCGTAATTTTGAAATCAATAAAAAAATAAAGGCATCCGCTGAAGAGATTCTAAATTACAATTTACGTCCAACACAACGCGGGGAATACCATTTTGGCAACTTGAACATCTATGTTTCTTCACCCCTTCGACTCATTTCAAAGCGTTTTATATTCGATGGTGGAAAAATGGTGCCAACTTACCCTTCCTACATTCAATTACGAAAGTATGACTTAATGGCTTTTTCAAACAATCTACACCAATACGGACTAAAAAAAATAAGAAGAATTGGTCATACGATGGAGTTTGAACAAATCAAAGAATATGTACAAGGCGACGATATAAGAACATTGAATTGGAAAGCTACGGCGAAGAAAAATGCGTTAATGGTCAACCAATTCCAGGATGAAAAATCACAATCAGTATATATGCTAATCGATAAAGGGCGTGTCATGAAAATGCCTTTTAACGGATTGAGTTTATTGGATTACGCCATCAATTCTACGTTGGTTTTATCCAATATCATTCTGAAGAAACAAGACAAAGCCGGAATGCTAAGTTTCTCTAAAAAAGTGGAGAACCGTGTAATTGCAGAAAAGCGTTCGTCGCAAATGCAGAAAATACTGGAATCGTTATACAATATCAAAACCGATTTCTTCGAGAGTGATTACAGCCGATTGTATGTTGATATTAAGAAAAACATCACGCATCGAAGTCTGATTATTTTGTACACCAATTTTGAGACATTAGATAATCTACACCGTCAATTACCCTATTTGAAAGGAATTGCTAAAAATCATTTATTAGTAGTTGTCTTCTTTAACAATACCGAATTGAATCAGTTCATCGATAAAAAAACGGAAACCATTCAGGAAGTATACGATAAAGTCATTGCCGAAAAATTCACTTTTGAAAAACGTTTAATTGTCAATGAGTTGAAAAAATATGGGATTTACACCGTACTTACCCAACCTGAGAATCTGACATTAGACACCATCAATAAATATTTGGAAATAAAAGCCAGAGGAATTCTGTAATTCATTGTGTTTTTCTCATTTGGAGATGAAAAAAAACTTAGTAACTTAGCCATTTAGTAACTAAGCTATACTCCCATTGAAACAAATCACTTCGGTACAAAATCCATATATCAAATCTTTGGTTTTACTTCAGGAAAAATCGAAAGAACGCAAAAAAACGGGAACATTTTTAATAGAAGGTGTTCGTGAAATTGAATTGGCCCAAAAAGGCGGATATGAATTGCTAACGATTTTATATTGTAATGACGTATTGGATCATTCGCAAATAGCAAAATTCGCAAATACTGAAATTGAACGAATAGAAATCTCCCGTGATGTCTATCAAAAATTAGCTTATCGCGACACTACGGAAGGTATTTTGGCCGTAGCAAAAGCCAAATCATTCCATTTATCTGATTTACAACTACCTGACAATCCTTTGATTTTAGTAGCCGAAGCTCCTGAAAAACCGGGAAATATTGGTGCCATGCTGCGCACTGCAGACGCTGCTAATTTGGATGCAGTAATTATTGCCAATCCGAAAAGTGATATGTTCAACCCGAATATTGTCCGTTCGAGCGTAGGTTGTATTTTCACCAATCAAATAGCAGTTGGAACGACCGAAGAAATTATTCGCTTTTTAAAAGATAACAATATTGATTTTTATGCTGCTACATTGCAAAATTCGACAAGCTATCATGTGCAGGATTATACCAAAGCAACTGCATTAGTTGTAGGTACCGAAGCAACCGGTTTAAGTCAAGAATGGCGCAATCATGCTACACAGAATATTATCATTCCGATGCAAGGTGAAATAGACAGTATGAATGTATCTGTTGCCGCCGCAATATTGATTTTTGAAGCCAAAAGACAACGCAATTTCAAATGATAAAAAAACTCTTTTTTCTAATTCTTGGTTGTATGGCTATCCTGATGGTTTTCCGCAAAAAAATTGCCGATTGGTATTTCAAAAATAAAACCAAGCATACTGTAGAACAGGTTATTTCTAAACACGAAAAAAAAGTATTGGAGAAGTACACTCTAAACTTTAAAGAGGCGAAAATTGATTCCACTAACTTTGAAATTGCTTTATTAGCCTTTAAAGATACTCGAAAACTGGAACTATACGTTAAAAATCCAAATTCCGATTACAAACACCTCAAAACTTACGACTTCACCGCTTTCAGTGGTAAGATTGGCCCAAAATTAGTCAACGGAGACAAACAAATACCAGAAGGTATTTACAGCATGGAATACCTCAATCCAAATAGCCGTTATCATCTTTCCATGAAAGTCAGTTACCCTAATGCTTTTGATTTGGAAAAAGCCAAAACGGATGGTCGAACTGATTTAGGTGGAGACATTATGATTCACGGAAAAAAAGTAACCATTGGATGCATACCCATTGGAGATAAAAACATAGAAGAAGTCTTTACTTTGGCTGCCAAATCGACCAATCAGCGGTTTCCAATCATCATTGCTCCAACCGATTTCCGCAAAAACAAAAAATTCCCTGTTATTGAATCCATTAATTGGGAAAATGAACTATATTCCACTATTCAATTCGCACTAGAAAAATACAACACCCTATGAAGAAAATTTACTTTTTCGCATTACTACTAATAAGTTACAATGCATTTGCACAAATCACTTCGCAACAAATAGATGAAGTTGCTGCTAAAACATTAACGGCTTTTAATGTACCCGGTATTGCTGTTGCTGTGGTGAAAGACGGCAAAATAGTTCATGCCAAAGGGTATGGAGTAAAGTCATTGCAAACTAACGAACCCGTTAACGAAAATACCCTATTCGGAATTGCATCCAATAGTAAAGCATTTACATGTACGGCCTTAGCTATATTAGCTGATGAAGGTAAATTAAAATGGGACGATAAAGTCACTACATATTTACCTCACTTCAAAATGTATGATCCGTATGTAACACAACAATTTACAATTCGTGATTTGGTAACCCATCGTAGTGGTTTAGGTTTAGGCGCCGGAGATTTGATGGTTTGGCCTGACGGTACCGATTTTACAGCCACGGAATTGGTGTCCAATATTCGTTACCTTAAACCGGTTACCAGCTTCAGAAACAACTTCGAATACAATAATGTTTTGTATGTAACTGCGAGTGAAGTTGTTGCAAAAGTAAGCGGTAAATCATGGGCCGATTTTGTACAAGAGCGTATCCTAAATCCTGTTGGAATGACTAACAGCGTAAGCAATGTTGGAAATTTAAAAGACACTTCCAATGTTATTGACCCTCATGTTCCCACGGATGGTAAATTGGTAATCATCCCAAGATACAGTAGTCATATATTTGACGGTGCAGCGGGAATTTACTCGAGTGTAGCTGATATGAGCAAATGGGCTTTGGTTCAGTTGAATGGTGGAAAACTCGACAACAACAAACCATTGCTGTCCGAAGCGCAATATAGAGAAATGGGGCAATTACAAACGATTACACCAAGTTTCACTAGAGCACCATACAATACACATTTCAGTGGATATGGCTTGGGTTGGTTTTTAAGCGATATTAAAGGCTACAAACAATTGTCGCATACTGGTGGTTTGGAAGGAAACGTAACACAATTCACTTTAATTCCTGAAATCAATTTGGGAATCATAGTATTTACTAATCAACAATCTGGAGGAGCATTTTCAGCAATCACAAACACAATCAAAGACAGTTATCTAAATGTAGAGACTAAAGATTATGTGAAATTATATAGCGAAAGAGAAGCGGAAGCCTTTAAAAACCATGAAAAAACCATGTCAGAAGCTTTCGGAATTGCCAAAGAAACGTTTTCATTCCCTTATGTAGGCAAGTACAGAGACAATTGGTTTGGTGAAATTGAATTGTACCAATCCAATGGAAAATATTATTTTAAATCCACTCGCTCTAAAAACCTAAAAGGCCAAATTTTGAGCTACAAAGGCGATACATACATCGTGAAATGGGACAATCGAACCCTAACAGCCGATGCTTTCATGACTTTCGAAAACAAAGGAAAAAAAATGACGATGAAAGCCATTTCCGATTTAACAGATTTCAGTTATGATTTCCATGATTTGGAATTTACGAAAGGAACTTCAAAAGGTGTTAAAAAATAACCTAATTTTCATACAACTCTTTGAAATGTTTTCAAAAGTGAGTAATTTTAAGGAATAGAAGAAGAATGACATGGTTGAGATAGATATCGAGAAGGAAAACAAAGCAATTGCTCAGGAATACAAAGAATTACTTCGCATTAGTTACCAGACCCTTACAACTGAAGACAAAAAACTGATCAGAAAAGCTTTCGATGTTGCTGTGGAAGCACATCAGGATCAACGTCGTAAATCAGGTGAAGCTTATATATTTCACCCCATTGCTGTCGCTAAAATTGTGGCTGGTGAAATCGGTTTGGGTGCCACTGCCATTGCTGCTGCCTTAATGCACGATGTTGTAGAAGACACTGATGTTACCGTAGAAGATATCGAAAAGTTGTTCAACCCTAAAGTTGCTCAATTGGTTGCCGGTTTAACCAAAATATCTCAGGTTAAAAAGGACATGAATATCTCTATGCAGGCGGAGAACTTCCGTAAGATGCTACTTACCTTGAATGATGACGTTCGCGTAATCATTATTAAGTTGGCCGACCGACTTCATAATATGCAAACCATGGAATCCATGGCCGATTACAAACAAGTCAAAATTGCTTCAGAAACCTTATACATTTATGCTCCTCTTGCCCATCGTTTAGGCTTGTACAACATCAAAACACAACTGGAAGATTTAGGGCTAAAATATACCGAACCGGCCGTTTACAATGATATCGTTAGTAAAATAAAAGAAACCAAAGAAGAACAGGACGCTTATATTAAAAACATTTCCGATGTGCTGAAAAAATCGTTGGATGAAGAAGGAATAGAATATATTATCAAAGGCCGACCAAAATCCATCTACTCGATTCGACGCAAGATGGCAGCACAAAACGTAAGTTTTGATGAAGTGTATGATAAGTTTGCCTTACGCATTGTTTACAAATCGAATCCTCACGATGAAAAATTTCTAGCTTGGAAAATCTATTCGGTAGTAACCGATCATTACCGCCCGTCTCCGAGTCGTTTGCGCGATTGGATTTCTTCTCCAAAATCAACAGGATACGAAGCGTTACACATTACCGTTATGGGACCATTGGGAAGATGGGTTGAGATTCAGGTGCGAAGTGAACGAATGGATGAAATTGCCGAAAAAGGATACGCAGCACATTACAAATACAAACAAGGTGCTAACGAAGAAAGCGGCTTGGATACTTGGTTGAATTTATTAAAAGAGGCTTTGGAAAATTCGGAAACCAATGCCGTAGATTTCGTGGAAGATTTCAAAATGAATTTGTATGCCAAAGAAATCTATGTCTTTACTCCGAAAGGAGAAATCAAATCCTTGCCAAAAGGGGCAACTTCTTTGGATTTTGCCTTTTCCATACATTCTGAAATTGGTGTAAAAACAAGAGGAACGAGAGTTAATGGAAAATTAGTTCCGCTGAACCATGAGTTGAAAAGTGGCGATCAAGTAGAAATTATTACTTCAGCCAATCAAAAGCCAACCGCCAACTGGTTGGATTATGTAACTACCGCCAGAGCTAAAAATAAAATTCGCAACGTACTCAACGAGAATACAAAGAAAATTGGTGAAGAAGGAAAAGAAATTCTGGAACGAAAACTGCGCCATTTAAAAATTACCCTGAACGAAACTACGGTCAACGAATTGGTTGCTTTTTTGAAATTAAAAACCAGTTTAGACTTGTTTTATCGTGTTGGTATAGGATCTGTAGACAATCAGCAATTGAAAGATTATGCGGCTCAAAAAAGCAATACCTTTTTCAATTTCTTCAAAAATAAAATCAAACGAACTCCGACAAATCCGGAGATGTTGCAAAAAGACGAACTCACTAGCAATTACGACTTGTTGGTGTTTGGTGTCGAACAAGATCGATTGGATTATAAACTATCTTCTTGCTGTAACCCGATTCCTGGTGATCCCGTATTCGGTTTTGTGACCATCAATGAAGGGATTAAAGTACATAAAAGAGATTGCCCTAATGCCATCAGTATGCAATCAAACTATGCGTATCGTATTATTCAAGCTAGGTGGATTGACTCTTCACAACAGGAATTCAAAGCGACACTTCAGATTACCGGTATGGACAGTATCGGACTCACAAACGAACTAACGAGAGTGATTTCGAACAATATGCATGTTAACATTCAAAATATTTCACTTTCTGGAGAAGCTGGTATTTTTAATGGAAAACTAACCGTTGTCGTTCCCAATAATACAGTACTTAAGAAATTGATTGACAACATCAAAAAAATTGACGGGGTAGACAAAGTGACTAGAGTTTACAATAATTAACTTAGTAGTCTATTCCTGATCCATTTCTGAAAACAACACCATTTTTATCTCAGCATTTTATTCGTAAAAAGATAATCGGCTGTCTGGTACCATGAAATGGCTTCATCGAAAAACGTCTTGTTTATTGGAATGGGCGTTAGACTATTGTCGGATTTATTCCAAGTATAAAAATTTTGTTTTTTCTGATCCGACAAAACCATCACTTTATCCTGCTTCATCAGTACTAATTTTCGATAAGTTCCCATCAAGGCTCTTTCTTTAAAATTATCTACCAGCACATTTTTCCCAAAGAAATTGGATTCATACTTCCAATTCAGCATCGAAAAGAACGTTGGAAACAAATCAATTTGAGAACATTGCTTCTCAATTTTTTGGTTCATCTTATTGGGCATATTGATAATGAAAGCGGGAATATGGTAATTGGCAACGTCAATTTCTTCTTTCCCTGCACTGCTCGCACAATGATCAGCTATAATCACAAAAACTGTATTTTTAAACCAAGGTTTTTGTTTCGCTTTTTCGAACATTTCTTTCAAAGCAAAATCGGTGTATTTTACCGCTCCATCACGACTAGTTCCGGATGGAATATCTATTTTACCTTCCGGATAAGTATATGGACGATGATTGGAGGTAGTCATTACGAAATTGAAAAAAGGAGTTTGATTTTTATAATGCGCATCGGCTACTTGAATCATTTTACGGTAAATATCTTCATCACAAATGGCCCACGTATTTTCAAAAGTCACTTCGCTATCGTTAATATTATTTCGAGTGGTTTTTATTTGATCGCTTAAAACACTCCCTCTACCCCTATCGTAAATAGTAAATCCATTACCACCGAAGTAAGCATTCATATTATCAAAGTAACCATCACCTCCATAAAAGAAATTGGAAGAATATCCTTTTGATTTAAAAACGTTAGATACGGTAAACAAATTTTGATTCTCCGGTCGTTTTACAATACTTTGACCCGGCGTAGGCGGAATACAGAGTGTCATGGCTTCCATTCCTCGAACCGTTCTGGTTCCGGTTGCATACAAATTATTGAAAAAGACACTCTTTTGCGCAATACTATCCAAAAAAGGAGTAATATTCTTCTTATTACCAAACTCCTTCATAAAACTACCGCTCAAGCTTTCTACCAAAATGAAAACTACATTCTTTTTGACTTCAGGTTGATTGTTTCCACTTTTAATCGTTCTGTGAATCGAGAAATCATTGAAACGAAACGTCGCATTATTTTCCTTCAAACTATTTTTCACAATGGCAAACGCCTTATTCTTATCTATCGAAGTATAAAACTCATCATACTTCATTTGATTGTTTCGAAAAGCGGCAAAAAAAGAATAGATTCCTGATTTGGAAATTTCCGAATTGTAACGGTTCGAAGACCATTCAGCCTGATTATTGGTAATACCCATTGCAAAAGTCAATACAATCCCAGCTACTACTAAAAGTAGAAGCACACGTTCTTTCCAAGTCGCTTTTGTTGTAAAAGTAATTGTGAATGATTTTCTTTTATTGAATAAAAACAGCACTAAAAAAGTTACTACAGTCACACCTAAAACCAACAAAGGCAAAGGATAGGATTCCTGAATATTAGACACTACTTCATGGGTATAAATCAGATAATCGACAGCAATAAAATTGAATCGTGTTTTAAATTCTTCCCAAAACGTTATTTCGGCAAAAAAAGTAAGCACCAAAACAAACACGGTAAGTGATGTAAAGCACCAAACCAACAATTTATCCAACCACGAACCAATCCATTTGTTCGGAAAAACGGCAAAATAAAGTGTTGCAGGAAAAACAATAAAGGCTATGGTTCCGATATCAAAAATAAAACCGGTGAAGAATGTTCGCAAAACCGTAAAAAGATTCCAAGACACGTCTTTCTTCTCCCAAACATAAAAAACGATACGTAAAATTTGAGAGGTAATTATAAACCATACCATAAAATGAAGCAAAACCGAGAAACGATTTCGCATACTATTCAATACCAATTTTATCATTGCTGAAGATTAAGTTTACAGCAAAGGTCCAATTGAAATTAGAAGAAATTTAGAATTTTAAAAATGCAGGGTGAAATTATGCTGTCCGTTTTCAAAACCATATTCAATTCGCCAATGGTTCAAATCGACAATTTTTTTTACGATAGACAACCCCAAACCGTTCCCTTTCGAAGAAGGATCAATCTTTGCAAAGCGTTCAAATAGTGTGGTACTACTAAGTGGTTTCGAACTGCCGGTATTCGAAAAGGAAAGCGAATGATTGTTTAATGCAACCTGTATCGTTCCGTTTTCAATATTATGATTGATTGCATTTAAAAATAAATTACTCACTAAAATTTCAAATAGTGATTGATTGGTTTTCTTTAGCACATCGTTTTCCA
This sequence comes from Flavobacterium sp. MAHUQ-57, assembly GCF_051908335.1. Classification (NCBI taxonomy): domain Bacteria; kingdom Pseudomonadati; phylum Bacteroidota; class Flavobacteriia; order Flavobacteriales; family Flavobacteriaceae; genus Flavobacterium; species Flavobacterium sp. MAHUQ-57. The sequence continues at coordinate 1,027,499 of NZ_JBPZTE010000006.1, forward strand.
AATGGAGAGTAATGGTAATATTTTTGGAAAGCGCCTGTTCTTTAAAAAAGTCGGACTGATGGAGAATTGTGTCATTTAATACTACCTCTTCATCCACTACATACTGTTTGCTGTCTAATTTTGACAATAATAACAAATTACGGTTCAACTTACCAAATCGGGCTGTTCTTTCGTTGAGCTTATCCAAAAGTTCAAACTGTTCGTCATTCAAATCGGTGCGTTGTAATAATGTTTCGATTTTACCTTTAAAAATCGCAATGGGTGTTTGCAATTCATGAGCGGCATTTTCGATGAACTCTCGTTGACTTTGGAAGATGATTCGATTCTTTTGGATAAGATTTTGAAGGGCATGATTCAGTCTTTCAAATTCTTCCGTTGAACTGGCGATTAATTCGATGTCTGTTTCCTTATCAATTTCAAATCGTTCAATTCGATCCAAAGCCACATAAAACGGATTCCAAATCGTCTTCGAAATGATTTTGGTAATTATAAAAAAACCTAAAAATAACAGAAGTAGCAATGAAATAAAAAGCGTAACCGTACTAAATACCAAGTTTTCTTTTCCCACCATATTCATTCGGGCCGAAAAAGTATACGCTTTACCTTCAATTTGTATTGGAGATTCTAAAATTCGGAACGGTTCGACTTCTTTATTCACCGAATCATAAAAATTAAAATCAAACAAGGTATCCTTTACCTTACCATTTGCTTTTTCAATTTTCATATCGTGACTGAAATTATTCCAAGAAACGATATCTTTTTCTTTCAGTTTACGAAGAGTGTGATTCGTAAAATTATCCTTTAGAACCAATAGATCTTCATCGGCATCATTTTCAAAAAGAAAACTGGAAATGAGATAAAATGAAGGTCCGATACTTAGTAATACAACTAAAGCATACACAAAATAATAGTTCAGTGTTTTATGAAGTAATTTTTTAGTCATCTTCCCATTTATAACCCGTTCCATATACAGATTTGATATAATCGCTGCTTCCGGATTCTTTTAATTTCTTTTTTAGGTTTTTGATATGCGCGTATACAAAATCATAATTATCGAGCATATCGGCCATATCTCCGGAAAGATGCTCCGCAATGGCACCTTTTGACAATACTTTATTTTTATTCCCGATGAGAAACAAAAGCAAATCCATTTCTTTTTTGGTGAAATCAATTTTCTTCCCTTCAATTTTTACAGTTTTACCCAAAACATCTACTTCAATTTCATTAAAAACCACCAAATTATTTCCACCGAAATTCTTTCTTCGTACCAATGCTTGAATCCGAACCAGCAATTCAGAAAGATGGAAGGGTTTGGTGAGATAATCATCGGCACCAAGATTGAAGCCTTCGATTTTAGTTTCCAGAGTTTCCTTCGCCGAAATAATAATCACTCCGTCTGTTTTATCCAATGTTTTCAGCTTCTTGAGAATCTCAAATCCGTCACCGTCCGGGAGCATTAAGTCCAGAACGATACAATCATAATCGTACAAACTGATTTTATCGATAGCGGATTGGCAGCTATCATTCATTTCGCAAAGTATTTCATTTGACTTCAAATAGTCACGTATACTATTGGCGATTTCTTTCTCGTCTTCGATAATTAAAATTTTCATGATGCAAATAAGTGACTCAAATTTGAAGCAAAATTGAATTTGGCGAATCAATGAACTAATGTACTACATATTTCCTAGAATTCACAGTTACGCTCATAGCATCTCCTTACATTCTTGCCATCTTGCTTCCAGCATTTTTCGGTAGTACTCCAAAGTCTCCAATTTCATACGGTATTGCTCTTGAATATGCCAACCGCATTTGTATAATTTTACTCTTATCCGTTCTTCAATTACAATTAAAGCCTGCATTTCGTATGAAGATATATCTTCCTCTTGCTGTTTCCAAAACTCCAATGCCTGCAAAGCCATTACTACCGATGTATACTTCTCAGTAATCCTCTCAATCTGACGACGTATTTTTATTTGCTCGAATTCATTTTCCCTGATTTCATTCTTCAAAAATACTTTCATACTTTCTTCCTGTTCTTTAAAAAACGGCATCTTTTCCTTTACTTTTTTTTCAGCAGTTTCAGCATATTGACATCCTTCTCTCAACATTTTCATTGCCCGCACGGGTATATTCTTCTGGTCCAACTCATATAATGACAATTGGCTACGCGAAACTTTTAAAATTATAGCGGCGTCTTCCTGTGTAAGACCCAACATGGATCTAAAACTACTATTTCTATTCATCTATTTTATTTTTTTTATCAGAAAATTCTTAGTAGCAATTTTTAAGCCAGAAAAAAAACTTACTACTTTCAATCAGTAGCATTTTTTAAATATCAAAAAAAAAAATGCTACTCATGATTTGTAGCAATTTTTAAATAGTAAATTTTCTCTGCTACACAATCAAAACAAAACTACTTTTCAAAAGGAATTCTTATAAACAATCTGATGTCCATTCGTTTACAACTTTACTCCTTTCATAATTTTTTCTTTTAAACAAAAGAATTATCTTTGCAGGATATGACACAAATAGCTTCGGATAATACTTCAAATCAGGAAATTGTAAAAAATGTTTTTACACTGTACCTGGAACAAAAAGGCCATCGCAAAACTCCTGAACGTTATGCCATCCTTCAGGAAATTTATGATAGTGAAGAGCATTTTGATATTGAAAATCTGTATATCAAAATGAAAAACAAAAACTATCGCGTTTCCCGTGCTACTCTTTACAATACCATTGAATTACTTTTGGATTGTGGATTGGTGCGTAAACATCAGTTTGGTCAAAACCAGGCACATTATGAAAAATCGTACTTCGACAAGCAACACGATCATATCATCATGACCGATACCGGAGAAGTAATCGAATTTTGTGATCCGAGAATTCAAACAATAAAGCAAACCATGGAAGAAATCTTTGGCATAGATATCCAAAACCATTCGCTTTATTTTTACGCTACAAAAAAACAATAATTACAAATACAACAACACAACACAATGACTGTAGACTTACTGTTAGGATTACAATGGGGTGATGAAGGCAAAGGAAAAATTGTCGACGTACTAACCTCAAAGTACGACATTATTGCCCGTTTTCAAGGTGGGCCCAATGCGGGACACACTTTGGAATTTGACGGAATCAAGCACGTTTTAAGAACGATTCCTTCTGGAATTTTCCACAAAAACTCAATCAACATTATAGGTAACGGTGTCGTAATTGATCCTGTGGTTTTCATCAAAGAGATTGAAGGCTTGGAAAAATTCAATATCGATATCTATTCAAAGCTTTTAATTTCAAGAAAAGCACACCTAATACTTCCTACTCACCGCTTATTGGATGCCGCATCTGAAGCCGCAAAAGGGAAAGCGAAAATTGGATCTACATTAAAAGGAATCGGTCCAACGTATATGGACAAAACCGGACGTAACGGAATCCGTGTTGGCGATATTGAATTAGCCGATTTCGAAGAGAGATACCGTAATTTAGCCAACAAACATGAGGAAATGATCAAGTTTTATGATGTTTCCATACAATACAATTTGGCCGAATTGGAAAAGGAATTTTTCGATGCAGTAGCCGACTTAAAAAAATTAACTTTCATCGATTCTGAAGAATACTTACACCAAGCACAAAAAGCAGGAAAATCTATTCTATGTGAAGGTGCTCAAGGTTCGTTATTAGACGTAGACTTTGGAACCTATCCATTTGTTACTTCTTCGAATACAACAGCGGCAGGTGCTTGTACCGGATTAGGAATTGCACCGAATAAAATCAAAGAAGTATATGGAATTTTCAAAGCCTATACCACCCGTGTAGGTAGTGGGCCTTTCCCTACTGAAGATTTTGAAGAAGCTGGAGATACTATGGCTAAAGTGGGCAACGAATTTGGATCGGTAACCGGCCGTCAGCGTCGTTGTGGATGGTTGGATTTAGTTGCTCTAAAATACGCTATTCGAGTGAATGGTGTTACGCAATTGATGATGATGAAAGGTGACGTTCTTTCCGGATTCGATACTTTGAAAGTATGCACATCTTACCAATACAAAGGGCAAACAATTGATCATTTACCGTACAACATTGAACCGGAAAATGTAACACCGGTTTATACAGAATTCAAAGGTTGGCAAGCAGATTTAACGGGTATGAGTGCATACGACCAATTGCCAAAAGAATTGAAAGACTACATTGATTTCATTGAAAAAGAAGTGGAAGTGCCAATTACAATTGTATCAGTTGGCCCAGATAGAAAACAGACCATCACAAAATAATACAAATAAAAAAAACGCTCAGTAAGAGCGTTTTTTTTATATCTTTCTATTTATTATTCGATTACTAGATCTTTCTTCGTTACCGCTTTGTATTCTGCTCCAATTTTATCGAGCATCACTTTCCATTCGGCAGCATTTTGCTGAATGATATTGTTGAATTTTTCTTCAGCTTGAATTTTTACTTTACAATTCGCTTCAGTAACATTTTTCTCGTCAGCCGTTTTCAAAACCTCCATGAACTCCATAAAAGCTTTTCTCTTATTTTCTTCACAAGCCTTAATTTCATTACTTTCGATAATTCTCAATCCAAAATCACCCTCTTGAGTAGCATTCCATTTTTTTACTTTAGTAAGTTGCGCTAACGCTTTCACATACTTCGTCTGATTTGCTTCTTCTTGAATTTTACTTCTTGCCGATGCTTTTTCTACAGCGTCTTGAATATCTTTAACACCACATCCAGAAGATTGAGCGAAGGTTAACTGGCATGCAAAAGTGAAAAAAGAAATAATAAAAATTTTTTTCATCCGTTTATTAGATTTTTATTTAAAAACCAAAAATAGTTTTTTTAATTAGAATACAAATACATAGATAATGATTTGTAAAGTCCTATTGTTAGCTTTTACACAAAAATAAAGCCTATATTTGTAATTCTACATTACTATAATACAATGCCAACACGAATTTCAGCATCATTTCAATTATTCTTGAGAAAAATTTTACGTCGTTTTGAAATTTTCTTTTTTCTTGCCAAAGAAGTTTTATCAGAACGCAATTTCATTTATTTCTCCTGTGTAGCTGTTGCTATTTCTTGTGCATTTGCGGTAATACTTCTAAAAAGTTTTGCTCACAATGTTTTTTTGTGGGCCAACTACATCAATAATTATTTAAAATTACCTTATTCGAACAGTATACTTCCTATTGTGGGTATTATTTTGACTGTTGTTGTCATCCAACGTTTTTTGGGTGGTAACATCGAAAAAGGAAGTTCCCGTATATTACATTCGGTAGCCAAAAAGGGAGGAATTATACCCCGAAAGCAAATGTATGCACAAATCATAACAAGCTCACTTACAGTTGGTTTGGGTGGATCTGCTGGATTAGAAAGCCCGATTGTGATTACCGGCGCTGCTTTTGGCTCCAATTATGCTCAAAATTACAAGCTGTCGCAAAAAGACCGCATATTACTATTAGCCTGTGGTGTTTCGGCCGGAATTGGTGCTGCTTTCAATGCTCCTATTGCTGGCGTATTATTTGCAATTGAAGTCATACTGACTGATATTACCATTTCTGCCTTTATACCCATTATGATTTCAGCAGCAACAGGTGCCTTGATTTCTAAAATAGTATTGAGTAGCGACATCCTTCTTAGTTTCCAACAAGAACAAGATTTTAACTTTAGAAATACGCCTTACTATGTTTTACTGGGTATTTTAGCCGGTTTGGTTTCTGTATACCACGCAAGAACATTTCGAAAAGTAGAACATTATTTTGCTCATTTTTCGGAAAGAAAATATGCCAAAGCTATTTTTGGTTCATTGGTTTTAGCCGTATTAATTTTTCTTTTCCCTACACTTTTCGGTGAAGGATACGAAAGCATCAAAACGCTGTCTACTGCGCATCCCGAAGAATTATTAGACAACACTTTATTGGAAAGTCAAAAAAGTAAAGAGTGGGTACTATTACTTTTTGTTGGAGCCATTGCATTAATTAAATCAGTGGCAACAGGAATTACATTAGGAAGCGGAGGCAATGGAGGTAACTTTGCACCTTCCCTATTTGTTGGATCGTATCTTGGTTTCTTTGTGGCTAAAACTGTGGAAATGCTAGGACTTTCAAAATTACCCATTACCAATTTTACCATTGTAGGCATGGCAGGAATTTTGAGCGGTTTATTTCATGCACCGCTAACTGCCATATTTTTGATTGGAGAAATTACAGGAGGCTATGATTTAATGATTCCACTAATGATAGTTTCTTCCATTAGTTTTGCCATTTCAAAGCGTTTTGAAATCCATTCGATGGATGTAAAAACATTGGCAGACAAAGGAGAAGTATTTACCAGCGATAAAGACCGTAATATTTTGCAAAGTATCGATGCGTTAAATTTAATCAAAACGCACAACGAATCAGTTACCGAAGACACTTCATTGGAAAAATTGACAGCGCTTTTATCGTCTCGCAAACAAGAGATTTTTCCGGTTTTAAAAAACAGCAATCAACTGATTGGCATTATAGAGTTCAACAAAATCCGCGATGTGATATTCAATTCTTTTCAGGTAAAATATTCGACGGTTAAAGAATTCATGTACTATCCAGAAGTAACGTTAGAATATGACGAAGACATCGACTCTATTATGGAAAAATTCGATTTTTCAGATCACGAAACATTACCCGTACTTAAAAATGGTAAATTTTTTGGCTTCTTATCCAAACTAGATATTTTGGAGGCGTATCGTATCAAATTCAAAGAAATGGTGATTGAATAAGTGATAAATAATTCTTAATGCAATCCTGATTTGGCTGATTTTAGTTAATTTTGGCAAAAAAAATAAACATACTTTGAGTAAGATATATTTTCGAATTTTCCTTTTCCTACTGATTACTTGTCAGCACCAAGGCTGGTCACAGGTTAAGCCAGCACAAGCGACTCCTCCTGTAGACAGCAAGCAGATTTTTATTGAACATTCAGACTATTTGGATATTTCTGAAAAAGAAGTACCAGGCGCTGTTGTACTTACAGGAAATGTTGTAGTTATTCATCAAGGAGTACGTATGACTTGCAACAAAGCCTATCATTTTACCAAAACCAATTATGTAAAAGCCTTTGGAAATGTGAACATGGTTCAAGGCGATACACTAAGCATGAGCAGCAAATATGCCGAATACGATGGCAATAAAAAATTTGCTTTTGCCTCTGGAAATGTCATCATGACCGATCCAAAAATGACGGTTACCACAGATACCATCAACTTTGACAGAAACAGTCAGATTGCGTATTACAACACGGGAGGAACCATTCGTGATGCAGAAAACACATTAACCAGTAAGTCAGGAACCTACCATTTGAACCAAAAGAAATTCCAGTTCAACACCGCTGTAACGGTTAAAAATCCGACACATACCATTCGTACCAATCATTTGGATTATTACACCAATTCGGGTCATGCCTATGTATACGGACCATCGACAATTGCATCGGCTACCAATACAATTTATACTACCAAAGGATTTTACGATACTAAAAAAGACGAAGGAAAACTCCAGAAAGGTTCCAAGATCAAATACCGGGACCGACTCATAGAAGGTGAAGATTTGTACTATGACCGAAAAAAGGATTATGCACGTGCCATCAACAACGTAAAAATCACCGATACGGTCAACAAAATGGTGGTAAGAGGTCATTATGCCGAAGTTTTCAAACAAAAAGACTCGATCTATATTACCAAAAAAGCATTGGTATCAGGACTTTTTGAAAAAGATTCGGTTTGGTTTCACGCCAAGCGATTGGTCGTAACCGGAAAGCCACAAGAACGTATTTTAAGAGGTTACAATAACGCCCGATTCTTTAAAAAAGACATGAGTGGCAAATGTGATTCCATTCATTTTGATCAGAAAAAAGGATTGACACAAATGATTGGCCAACCTATTTTGTGGAATGGTAAAAATCAAATGACGGGTGATGTAATGCATTTGATATCGGATGCCAAAACGGAAAAAATAGATTCCTTAAAAGTACTAAACAATGCTTTTATCATTTCCAAAGACACTATTGGAAACGGATTTAATCAGGTGAAAGGACAAAACTTATTTGGTAAGTTCAAAGACAACAAACTGCACGAAGTAGATATTGTCAAGAATACCGAAGTACTATACTACATGAGAAACGACAAACAAGAACTCATTGGTATCAATAAAAATGTCAGCAGTAAAATCAATATGATCCTTAACGGGAATACCATCGATACCATTACTTTTTTCACCAACGTAGACGGTGATATTTTCCCGGAAAACGAATTGCCTGAAAATGCAAGGACGCTACGAGGATTTGTATGGCGCGGTGACGAACAACTTTTATCCGTTGACGATATATTCCCGAAAGAAGAACTCGAACTCGACGCCAAGGCCAAAGCGGAAGTTAAGAAAAAATCACTGGAACCGGATGCGCCAATGGAAGCTTCAAAGGAAACATTGGAATACGACAAACCGAAACCAACTGCTAAAAAACCGGTTGCAAAGAAGAAAAAATAAACAAGTAATGCTCAACGATTTCTACAAATACCAAGCCCAAACTTCCCCCTATCCATTAGGAATGGAAGTTTCTCACGCATTGGGCTCATATATCTACGATACCAAAGGAAAGAAATACCTGGATTTTGTTGCCGGTGTATCAGCATGTACATTAGGACATCAGCATCCGAGAGTTAAACAAGCCATTATTGATCAGTTGGACAAATATGCCCACGTAATGGTATATGGCGAATATGCGCAAGATCCATCGGTAGCCTTGTGCAAGTTAATGGCAGAACACATGCCTCCGCAATTGAATAAAACCTATTTAGTGAATTCTGGTACTGAAGCTACAGAAGGTGCTTTAAAATTGGCCCGACGTGTAACAGGAAGAAGCCAACTGATTTCCTGTTTTAATGCGTACCACGGCAACACTATGGGTTCGATGAGCGTGATGGGATTTGAAGAACGCAAGCAAATATTTCGTCCTTTGATTCCGGATGTAGATTTTATTACGTTCAACAACGAAGAAGATTTACTTAAAATCACCGAGAAAACAGCAGGAATTATCTTAGAAACCATTCAGGGTGGAGCTGGTTTTATACAGCCGCATAATGACTTTTTAAAGAAAGTCCGTCAACGTTGTGACGAAGTGGGTGCTATGATGATTTTGGATGAAATACAACCTGGTTTCGGAAGAACAGGGAAACTATTCGGATTTCAGAATTATGATGTGGTTCCGGATATTGTCGTAATGGGCAAAGGAATGGGTGGCGGAATGCCTGTGGGTGCGTTTACTGCCAATGAGAAGCATATGGATTTATTAAGCCACGATCCAAAACTGGGTCATATCACCACTTTTGGTGGTCATCCGGTAATTGCTGCCGCCTGTTTAGCCACTTTACAAGAATTGGTGGAAACCGATTTAATGCCGGAATGCTTGGAGAAAGAGCAATTATTTCGTAAATTGTTAGTACATCCTTTGATTAAAGAAGTACGCGGTGAAGGATTGATGCTTGCTGCTATGACAGAAAGTCCGGAAATCACCAATAAAGTAATCTTCAAATGTCAGGATAAAGGATTGATTTTGTTCTGGTTACTGTTTGAAGGCTGTGCTATACGCATCACTCCGCCTCTAACCCTTTCAAAAGAAGAAATAGAAGAAGGATGTGGCATTATTATTGAAGCTATGAATGAAGTATTGAGTGAATTGTAACGTTTTACTGATTACAGAATTCGATAAGTTTACTACAATACAATTATAGGACTGAAAAATAGCCCCGATAGAGCCGGTATCCTTTTTTGTTGAATTTCATTTTCACGGAATTTCGGAAAGATACAACAACAAAAAAGATAAAGGCGAAAGCGGGATCAGCTCCAAAAAAAAATAAAAATTGTTAATTAAATTGTTCACAACAATTGATTTTCAATACCAATAACAAATTAAAGGTTTCCTAATTTTATTAAGGATAATTCTAAAAGCAATGAGTATGCATTTGAGTCACGAAGAAGAAGATCGCAATTTATCCTTATCACGTTTTGAATCAATGTTGAAAACAAACAAAGTGTTGTTTTTTGATTCAGAAGAATTTGAGGATATCATACTACATTATATGGATATCGGAAAGCCGTCATTGGCTAAAAAAGCGCTCAAATTAGCTTTAGAGCAACATCCGAAATCAACAGGTTTACGATTGGTCCAAGTGGAAATGCTGGTTTTTGAAGACAAATTGGAACCCGCTGAAAAACTGCTTAACGAATTGTATGCTATAGAGCCTACCAACGAAGAAATTTACATCCAGAAAGCCAATATTTATTCCAAAAGAGACAATCACGAAAAAGCGGTTGAACTTTTGAAAATGGCGCTACGCTATACCGATGATTATGCAGATGTGTATAATTTGATTGGTATGGAATACCTTTTCATGGACGAATTGGAATTGGCCAAAGAAAACTTCATCAAATGTTTGAACGAAGAACCCGAAGAACAATCCAGTTTGTACAATGTTATTTACTGTTTTGAATTTTTAGAACAATACGAAGATGCGATTGCTTTTTTAACGAAATACATCGATGAAAATCCGTACAGTGAAATTGCGTGGCACCAATTGGGTCGTTTGAATTATTCGATCAAACGCTATGAAGAAGCGTATTTTGCTTTTGATTATGCCACTGTAATTGACGATCAGTTTATGGGTGCCTTCATGGAAAAGGCAAAATCATTGGAGCGTTTAAAAAGATACGAAGAAGCTATAGAAAACTATCAAGAAACTATTATTTTGGACGATCCAACTTCGTATGCTTTGTTACGTATTGGAAAATGTTTTGAAAAACTAGGTAACGAAATAGAAGCTTTAAAATTCTACAACGAAACCGTACATGAAGATCCACTTTTGGATAAAGGTTGGATTGCCATCACCGATTTATATTTTAAAAAGAAAAATTTTCAAAAGGCTTTATTTTTTGTCAACAAAGCATTAGCTATTGACAGTGAAAATAAAATGTACTGGAAACGATATGCTACCATAAATCGTGCTTTAAATTTTTATGAAGAAGCTGAAATGGGCTATCGTAAAGCCGTGGAATATGGCGATTATGAATTGGACACCTGGTTGTACTGGGTAGATATTTTACAATTCTTGGGTGAGTTTGATGTTGCCGTGCAAACCTTACTTCAGGCTTGCGAGTATTTCCCGGAAGAGCACGAAATCGAATACCGTTTGGCCGGTTTGTACTTTATGTTACACGATACTGAAAAAGGCTCTTTTCACCTTAACAATGGTTTACGCATCAGTTTTAAAAACAGAAATACTCTGGAAGAATTGTTCCCAATCATTTGGGAAAGAAAATCGGTACAGGATATTGTAGAACGCTATAAAAAATAATGAAAAACTATTTGGTTTTAATGGGATTACTATTTTTTTGTCTAAGTTTTGGACAAAAAAAGACCAATCCTCCAACAGCAACTGAATTAATTATTAACAAAGAAGAAAAAAACTACAATCCAGATATTAATGGAGACTCTTCGAAAAAGAATTCATTAGAATTAGAAGACTCTACTGTATTTTCTATAACAGCAATCGAAATAAAACCCGAATTCAAAGGAGGTAGTAAGAATTTCTACAATGTATTCAATAAAAGTTTCAAATTGTCTTCTAGTCTTGAAAACGATGTCAAAGGAAAAATTATAGTAGAGTTCATAATCGAAAAGAACGGAGAACCAAGTAATATTAGATTAGTTCGTGATTTACCTTATCCAGGAATAAGCATAGAGGCAATTCGAGTATTCAAAACCATGGGGAAATGGCAAGCAGGTATTCAGAATGGCAAACGTGTTCGAACTTCTTACTTACTACCCATTGAAATAGATATAAAAGCGAATACTGATTATAATTCCTATGTTCCTGAAAAGCAACCCCAAACCTTTGATACCACAAAATGAAAAAACTAGGTTTGTTAGGTAGAAATATCAACTACTCGTTTTCTCGTAACTATTTTGCCCAAAAATTCATCAATGAAGGATTATCGCAAGACTACAGTTATGAAAACTTTGATATTCCATCCATTGCTCAATTTTCATCCATTCTAAAAAACAATCCGACTACCATTGGGATGAATGTTACTATTCCTTACAAAGAAGAAGTCATTCCGTTTTTAGATCAATTATCCGAAAATGCCAAAGCCATTGGTGCCGTAAATACCATTAAAGTGTTAGCTGACGGTAAACTGGAAGGTCACAATACCGATTATTTTGGTTTCACCGAATCGTTAAAACCATTACTTGAAAGTCACCACAAAAAAGCACTGATTTTAGGCACAGGTGGCGCTGCAAAAGCGGTGGCTTTCGGCTTACAAACATTGGGCATCACTTACCAATACGTTTCCAGAAAAGCTTCAGACAAAACCATTGCATACGAACAACTCGACGCGGCAGTTTTCGCTGAATACACATTGATTATCAACTGTACTCCTTTAGGAACACACCCTAACATAGAAATTTGCCCTGACCTGCCCTACGATTGTTTTACTGAAAAACACATTGCGTACGATTTGATATACAATCCGGAAACAACCGAATTTTTAAAAAGAGCCAAACAAAAAAAAGCCGTTACTAAGAACGGCTATGAGATGTTAGTTTTACAAGCTGAGAAAGCTTGGAAAATCTGGACAGATTAGTATTTTTTCAAGTTTCTGGCAGCAGCAATTTTATCAGCGGCCAACTTTTTATACGTCGTGAATTGTTCTTCCGACAACAACTGTTGCATTTCGGCGTATTTCTTTTCTTCCAAAGCATCTTGCTTTTTAACTACTTCTGAAGAAGGAATATTCATTTCCATTAGCTCGTCATTCAAACCAACATACTTATTTGTCAATTGAAAATACTGCGCTTCCTGTTCCGATGATAATTTTAATACCGATACTTCTTTTTTGTACTCTTTACTGGTTCTCAAATCTTTGTTAGCAGTTTGGGAATAACCGGCTATCGACAATAACAATACCGATACAATGAATAACTTTTTCATAATAGTAGGTTTAACTGAATGTAAATTTATGAAATAAATTGAATTACACAATTAATCCAATTTATAACCTACCATAGAACGAACAATTTAAACCAAAATTGTGGTTATAATGGATTATGTTCCCTTTAAAACGGTAATTCACCAATTAAAAATTGTTTTATAACGGTTTTTACTTTTGATTTTAGTTCGATTTTAGTAACTTCGGCGGTAAATAACTGTAAATATCCTGCAAGATGCAAGAAGAAAAACACGATAACCTGTCAGTGGAGAGTACAACGACAGACGGAAATATTACTCAAAATGAAGCTGAAATTGTAAACGAAGCGGTTGAAGTAATTGAAAACCTTAATGCTGAAGTGAGCGAAGATGCTTCTATAGAAGAAAGTCATGACATTCCAATGAAAGACTATGAAACTTTGGACATGGATCAACTTGTTTTAGAATTAGAACATTTGGTGAGCCAAGAAAAGGTTATGGCAATTCGAAACCATGTTGAAGAAATCAAACAAGCCTTTTTATCAAAATACAATCATTTTATTGATGAAAAGAAAGAAGAATTTTTACATGAAAACCCGAATTCAAACGAAGAATTTGAATATCATTTTCCATTAAAAACCAAATTCGACTCGATATACAACAACTACAAAACTAAAAAAAGCTCTCATTTTAAAAGTCTAGAATCGGCTTTAAAAGACAATCTTCAAAAGAGACTGGCAATTATTGAGGAGTTAAAAACAATAATTAATCCCAATGAAAACATCAAAGACGCGTTAAAACATTTCAATGATTTACGTGAAAGATGGAAAAATGCCGGTCCTATACCTAAAGACAAATACAACCACGTTTGGAACAATTACCATTTCCATGTGGAAAATTTCTACGATATTTTACATTTAGACCGCGAGGCACGCGATTTGGATTTCAAACATAATTTGGATCAAAAATTAAAAATTATAGCTCGCGCCAAAGATCTATTAAACGAACACGATGTTTTCAAAGCTTTTAGAGAATTACAATCGTTACACAAAATCTGGAAAGAAGAAATCGGTCCGGTTTCTAGAGAACATCGAGAAGAAATTTGGAATCAGTTTAGCGAAATTACCAAACAAATGCACGATAAGCGTGAATCTATGTTTGGCCAAATGCGCGAAATCGAACAAGAGAATTTGAATAAAAAACGTGAAATTATTGCTGCTATTGAAGCAATCGCTACCGAAAAAGTAGAAGTACACACCGGTTGGCAGGCACAAATCAATAAAATTGAAGCGTTACGACAAGAATTCTTCTCAACAGGTAAGGTTCCCGTTGAAGTTAACGAGCAAACTTGGAGCGATTTCAAAACGGCTGTCCGCAATTTCAATGCACATAAAAATTCGTTCTATAAAGACATTAAAAAAGAACAGCAATCCAATTTAGACAAGAAAAATGCTTTGGTAGCCCGCGCCAGAGAATTACAGGAAAGTGAAGATTTTGCTGCTGCAACACCTGTAATGAAACAAATTCAGGAAGAATGGAAAAAAATTGGTCATGTTCCGAAGAAGTTTTCCGATGCTGTGTGGGCAGAATTCAAAGAAGCCTGCAATCACTATTTCGATCGTTTGCATGCGGCTAGAAATCAAAACGAAGAAGTAGAAATCATAGCTTTCGATAAGAAGAAAGAATATCTTGAAAAAATCAAAGAATTTGAATTTAGCGGTAATCATAAAACTGATTTAGATGCCATTAAAGCGCATATTGAGACTTGGAAAAGTTTCGGTAAAGTGCCTTTTGCAAGACGTCATATTGAAGGTAAATTCAATAAAGTGTTGGATGTATTGTTTGAAAAGTTGAGTTCAAGCAAAAAAGAAGCGGAAATGATGCGTTTCAATAGTCGTTTGGAACAATTAGGCAATGACAACCGAAAAATTGACGGTGAAAAGATTTTCATACAGCGTAAAATTGAAGAAGTACAGAATGAGATTTTCCAATTGGAAAATAATATTCAGTTTTTTGCCAATGCCAAGAAAGACAATCCTATGGTTGCAGAAGTGAAGAAAAACATTGACCGCCATAAGGAAGAATTAGCCACTTGGAAAGAGAAACTGAAACAGTTAAGAAATATGTAATAAAAAAGCCATCATTATGATGGCTTTTTTTTATTTCTTCTCTTCTTCTTTTTTTGTTTCTTTTTTGACTTCATTCGTAGGGACTGTTTCACCACTTCCTTCCTTAGTCACTTCTTGCGTTTTCGACTTTAAAAGCGTTCCTTTTGGCACTCTGTTGATATTAAATTTAGCTTTAAAACCTGTAGACAATCCCCATTTGTCTTCAGTAATCAACATCCCTTGTTCGTCAAAGAATCCAAATTCACCTGTATTAGGCGATAAAGCTCCTTCGTTTAATGCTTCAATTTCAATATGATTAATTCCTTCCAATAAACCAATATATAATTTATTCGAATTGGCTCTTAACTCTACCATTGTAACAACTAACTTTCCATCGACCCATACTCTAATTCTGTCTGCATCAATCTCACCAAAATCCCTATAGTTAAGAGAAATAGTTGCCGATTCAGTCTTAAATTCACCAAAATACATATGTCTTCTGAAATCTTTACTGTTATCGTTTCCTTCTTTAACAACCACATTGGATTTATTCATTTTTTCAGCATAAAGTTTCCCTACATTCAAATCGCTTTTAGGCTGATTGGACATTCCTCTAGGTTCAATTTTCGGTTCTTCATAAACCTTGGTTGGAAACTTGAATCTTTCAGGCTCAAAGGGTTGAGAAATCGAATATTGAGGATTGGCAGGAGCTGATTTGGCTTTATCATCCGGTTTAGGCAAATCGACTCTTGGCAATGCAACAGCCTTCAGCACTTTACCGTCCTGAGCATACCCTATTAAGGGCAAAAAAGAAAGTATGACTATTATTTTCTTCACAGCGTAAATCTAACAAAAATTATTCCAAAGCTCAATTATTCTTTTTCAAAACTATATTCCCTTTCTACAAGACAAATTCGGGTTCTATAGGATTGGTACCACTTTTCTCTGCCTTTTTGCTGCGCCATCAAGTGGTCAATGTTTTGTTTCCAATTGCGAATTGATTCCAAATTCTCCCAATAGGATACAGTAATACCTATTTGGTTGCGTGCCGATTCCACTCCTAAAAAACCATCTTGTTCTTTAGCCAGCTTTACCATTAAATCAGCCATTTCATCATAACCTTCTTCGATATCCGTGCGAACCGAGGTAAATATCACTGCATAGTAAGGTAGTTCCATTTTATAATCGTAATTTTTTAAACGCTGTAAAAACTGCATCGTGTAAGACATCACCATGGTTTTTCCCAGCAAACTGACAGAAATGAACCTCCTTGGCTGTATCCGAGGCTGATAGTACTTCATTCAACATTTTAGCATCATTCTCCATTACCTCCCCTTCAATGCCAATTCCGATGAATATTTTAAGTCTTTGTTTAAAACCTGCTTTAGCAAATTCAGGAGTTAATTTAAGTAACGATTGATTGTCCCACCAAAGACTTGGACTAATGATGATATAATTCGAAAAAAGCGTTGGTTTTTTAAACAAAATTTCGGCTGCCAGCAACCCACCCAATGATTGACCGATGATTGTTTTTGAATCGGTTGTTTTGTATTTATTTTGCACGAAAGGCTGTAATTCATTTTCGATGAAAGCAATGAATTTTGCAGAAGAACCTGTAGTTGGGTAATCTTTTTTATCTTGCTCGATTGTTGTTGGAAAAGTAAAATCCCGTTTTCTGTCCACGTTAGCAATACCAACCACTATTGATTTTGATACTACATTAACCCAATCAAAATTTCCATATTGTACCAAACCTGCGATATGGATAAAATCTTCATCGGCAGATCCATCAAGTAAGTAGATCACCGGATAGCTCTGATTCGCGTCATATCCGGCTGGAAAATAAACATTAAGCGTTCGTTCTTCGTTGAGTATAACTGACTTAATAGTTTCAATTTTCCCTAAAACAAAATCTTTGCTTTGGGCATTAGACAGTAATGAACAAATTAATAATACGGCGGATAACGCTTTTTTCATTATAGGATTTTATATTTTAAAGTTTTTTAGCTTCTTCCCAGAATACGTCCATTTCCGCCAATGTCATATCAGAAAGATTCTTACCCAGTTCGCTAGCTTTACCTTCCAGATAAGTGAAACGTTTAATGAATTTCTTATTCGTGCGTTCCAAGGCATCCTCAGGATTTATTTTTAAGAAGCGAGCATAGTTAATCATAGAGAACAATACATCTCCAAATTCAGCCTCTATTGCATCCTGATTACCATTTATAACTTCATGTTGTAACTCACCTAACTCTTCTTGCACTTTCTCCCAAACTTGTTCCGGCTCTTCCCAATCAAAACCAACACCTTTCACTTTATCCTGAATACGACTCGCTTTGACTAAAGCGGGTAAACTCTGGGGAACGCCTTCCAAAACCGATTTTTTTCCTTCTTTAAGTTTAAGCTTCTCCCAATTTTGTTTCACTTCTTCTTCGTCGGCGACAACCACATCTCCATAGATATGAGGATGGCGGTGGATTAGTTTATCACAAATATCATTGGCTACATCGCCCATGTCAAAATGTTGCGTTTCACTTCCTATTTTGGCGTAAAAAACTATATGGAGCAACAAGTCGCCCAACTCTTTCTTTACTTCATCCATGTCATTTTCCAAAATAGCATCGCCGAGCTCGTATGTCTCCTCAATGGTTAAATGACGTAACGACTGTAATGTTTGCTTTTTGTCCCATGGACATTTTTCACGGAGATCGTCCATGATATCAAGTAATCGGTTAAAAGCATCTAGTTGTTCTTGGCGTGTGTTCATAAAATAGTTTTACTTCATACAGTTCGACCTCAAGGTCGGAGTTGTGTAAAAATAACAAATCCTGCTGTAGGTTACCCACAGCAGGACTTATAATTATGTTAAAATTGGACTATTCTTTCGATTTAGTCGCTTTTGCTTTTTTAGGTTTTTCTTCTGTAGTTGTCTCTACTTTATCAGCTTTAGCTGCTTTTTTAGCTACCTTTTTAGGAGCTTCAGCTTCTACAACTTCAGCTACTTCAACAGTTGCTAAACCTTTAGCTTGTAAAATATTATACCAGTTTAATACTTTTTTGATATCCGAAGGATATACTCTATCTTGATCATAATCAGGTAAAACCTCTAAGAAATACGCCATCAAAGCTGCTTTATCATCTTTTAAAACAGGAGCCTGACCACCATTTTCTTTTGTAGCAATAGCATTCATTACTTCAACCAATGGTTTTTCTTCAGAATACGTATACATTGAGATTTCGGATAGCAAACTTACATTACTGCGCATGCCCACTGTTACTTTTTTACCGTCAACTAATGATTCGGCAACAAAGCCAGTACGTGTTTGCATTTTTAATTCATACAATCCCGGTTTACCAGAAACAGCTAAAATTTTTTCTAATTTCATTTTTGTAATTCTATATTGTTCAACTAATTATCTTCCTTTTTTTGGTGCTGCAAAACGCATACGGTAATCAGGACGAGCCTTTCCTTCCATTATATTTTGCAATTTCTTTTTTATTAACGTTTTTTTCAGTGTAGAAATTTTATCCGTAAATAAAATTCCTTCAATATGATCGTATTCATGCTGAATAACCCTAGCAATCAGACCATCATAAACTTCAGTTTTTTTCTCGAAATTTTCATCAAAATACTCAATGGTGATTTTTTCATTACGATACACATCCTCACGAACATCAGGAATACTCAAACAACCTTCATTGAATCCCCACTCTTCTCCTTCTTCCTTTAGGATTTTCGCATTGATGAATGTTTTTTTGAAACCTTTCAATTGATTTGCCTCTTCTTTGGACAAATCATCACTTTCACTGAAAGGTTCAGTATCAACAATAAACATACGTATCGCAAGTCCTACTTGAGGTGCAGCCAATCCAACCCCATGTGCATTATACATGGTTTCGTACATGTTTGCAATTACATCTTTCAAATTAGGATATTCCGGTGTTATGTCTTCTCCGACTTTTCTTAGAACCGGGTCACCATAACCTACAATTGGGTAAATCATTTTTACATTTATTTTAAGCGTTACCCTAAAAGGGAAGTACGACATGCCACTTCAGGTAAATCTTTCAAAAACGAAAGTGACCTGCAAAGCATTCCTTAACGCATTTTTTTTAAAATTTAGAATGCAAAAATAAGTAAATTTCGAATTAAACGTTCAATTTTAATACTTGATTCGTCTTTTTTCTTACAGCATCACATAATTCCGCATTATCATTGAGGTTTTGACCAAAAGAAGGAATCATATCTTTCAATTTGGCCTGCCATTCAGGCGATTTGTATTGCTCAGGGAAGCATTTTACCAACAATTCAAGCATAATCGAAGTTGCAGTTGACGCTCCTGGAGAAGCACCTAATAAAACTGCTAAAGAACCATCTGCTGCAGAAACCACTTCGGTACCAAACTCCAACACACCGTTTCCTTCTTTGTCTTTTTTGATAACTTGTACACGCTGTCCCGCAGTTTCCAATACCCAATCCTCTTTTTTCGCAGAAGGAACATATTCTTTCAAAGCTTTCATACGATCTTTTGACGATTGAAATACTTGCTCAATAAGGTATTTTGTCAATGGAATATTTTTCATTCCCGCTCCCAACATTGGTTTAATATTATCCAATTCAATGGATTTAATCAAATCAAAGTAAGAACCACTTTTCAAGAATTTTGTAGAAAAACCAGCATAAGGTCCAAATAACAACTCCTTTTTGCCATTAATCAAACGAGTATCAATATGAGGTACCGACATTGGTGGTGCCCCAACCGATGCTTTACCATAAACTTTTACAGCATGCTTTTCAATAACATCTGGATTGGTACATTTTAACCATTGGCCACTTACCGGAAATCCTCCATAACCATGTCCTTCAGGGATATTGGCTTTTTCAAGTAGCAACAATGAACCTCCTCCTGCACCAATAAAAACAAATGGTGTATAGGTACGTTTTTTTTCTCCAGTCGTTAGGTTTTTAGTTTTGATACGCCATTTCCCATCCGATTTCTTTTTCAATTTGTAGACATCATGATTGAAATGCATCGACACTCCATCAAGGCTTTCAAGGTATTTAAAAATACTACGCGTTAAAGCTCCAAAATTTACATCGGTACCATATTTCATTGAAGTAGCCGCAATTTTATCTTTGCCTTTACGGTTTTCCATAACCAATGGTGCCCACTGCTTTATAACATTCACTTCCTCGGTATAGACCATTTCTTTGAACAATTCAAAGTTTTGTAAAGCTTCAAAACGTCTTTTTAAATAACTTACATTTTCTTCTCCCCAAACAAAACTTAAGTGAGGCACACTCTTGATAAATGTCTCTGGGTTTTTCAACAATCCTTTCTCTACCAAATACGACCAAAACTGTCTCGACACTTCAAAAGCTTCTGAAATTTTCACTGCTTTTTTAGTATCAATAGAGCCATCTTCCAATTCGGGAGTATAATTCAATTCACAAAAAGCGGCATGTCCGGTACCGGCATTATTCCATGCATCGGAACTTTCAGCGGCTGCGACGTCTAATCGTTCGTAAATTTCAATCGTAAGATTGGGTTGTAATTCTTTGAGTAATAATCCTAGAGTAGCGCTCATAATTCCGGCGCCAATTAATACTACATCAGGTTGCGTTGTGGGAGTTGTTGTCATTTGCTCAAATTATGATGCAAAGATAACCTCTAAAAAGCAAAATTCATCTTAATTTTCAAGTGATTACCCATTTTTTGAAAATTATCAAAAAACACTAGATCATTTTTCGGGTTAAATAATCTCTAAGCATAATTGTTGCAGAAATTTCATCAATCAGCGCTTTATTTTGTCGTTGTTTCTTTTTCAACCCACTATCAATCATGGTTTGAAATGCCATTTTAGAAGTGAAACGTTCATCAACCCTTACCACAGGCATATCCGGAAAAGTTTCTTTGAATTTGGCAACAAATGCTTCAATCACGGGAGTACTTTCGGAAGGCTCTCCATTCATCTGTTTGGGTTCGCCAATAAGTACTTTAAAAACATCTTCTTGATCAAAATAATTTTTCAAAAAAACCAAAATCGTATCCGATGGAATGGTAGTCAATCCCGAAGCAATAATCTGCAGTTCGTCGGTAACTGCTATTCCGGTACGTTTCATTCCGTAATCTATGGCTAAAATTCTTGGCATATCATAATGTTTTTACAAAGATAATGCATTTGTTGTTAGAGACAGAAATAAATAAAACCTCCACTCAAAACGAGTAAAGGTTTATAAAAAATGTAAAATTGGTTATTTTACTACTCCTTCTTTTAAGCATTAAAATTAGATTATAAAACAATCTCATCGATCCTATATTTACACCACTTAAAATTAAAATCTACAATTAACGATTCATTAGTTTTACAATTTTTTCAAAATCCAAATATAATTAGTATTGTTATCTTTCTTTATATTTGTTTCAATCCACTCAAAATGAGATTTCGATAGAAATACCAACAATACTAACCATCCATTACCATTTCTATTTCAATGAACGTACTTCAACAAATAACTCCTATACTATTACATACTGGAGCAAACTCTGGAAAATCAAGACTGATAAACGAAATTACAATGGCTCAAAAACAAGATAAATTAATTGCAATAACAAAACGGATTCTTGCAAAAGTGCAGGTTAATCCTAAAAAGTAAAGTTCCACTAACATTGTTTTTTAAAAAAATCAATATGAAGATAAAAGCCTTTTGTTTCATAATTTTACTATTCACACTTTGCAATTCGGCTACGTTGAAAGCAAAGGACTCATTCTTCAATAAAATAAATCGCAATCGAAGTAGTGGTAATTCCGAACAGAACTATATCGGAACCATTAATAAAAAATTGAATGTCGTTTTTCATATCAAAAATGCAAACGGTCTTTTGGAGGGTTTTTATTATTATGAAAAAATTGGTGTCGACATCAAATTCATTGGAAAACAGACCGGCAACACAATAGCTCTTTATGAATTGGATTATCAAAACAATAAAGTCGCAGAAATCAAAGCGGAAATCAATTCAAAATCCATTAGTGGTCAATGGACGAATCTCAAAACAAACCAAACCTTCGCATTACATCTATCCCTTACCTCAAAGCCAATTCCTGTATTACCCAAAAACCTAGAAGGTAGGTACAACCCCGAAATCAAAGGAAACCAATGCAATATTTCGTTGCAACTGACTAAAGTCAAAGGAGAATATCGATATCAATTCCAATCTGATTCCCGAAACAAAAGTGGAGCAGTTACTTTCTACCGAAGCTTGGATGAAAATGCAGTCTATATTGTCTTCAAAGGGATCAAATGGGCCGAAAACCTAGGCGATGTAAGCAATGAAGAAGATGTAGTGGATTCGAAGAGAAAGGAAATAAAGTTACCCGAGGAAATCGAAGGACTTCTCTCTGAAGAAGAAATCACCATTCAAAATACAGGAAACGCAATGAATTATTATGTCAAATTATACGATTGCGATCAAAAATTCATCCATTTACAAAAAATTAAAAAGCTGAAGTAATTTCATAATTTCAATTCAACAACAATGGAACAAAGTAATAGCAATTACTGGATACTTTTCCTTTTAGCACTTCTCACCTCCTGTACCCCAAGAGCCAACAAATTGTATGCGAAAGATTTTATCCTTTTGAACAAAACTGAAATGGCTAAAAAGTACAACAAACTTTATACGACTCAAAAGGTAGACTTCTCAGAACTCAAAGAAAACTAAGTATACCTAACGCATCGAAACAACGATGCTTTTCAAATTGTCGTTTTTAGCAATGACCATTACATCTATACCACTCAGTTACTCCCACTGTATTTACTGGATAGTCTCCGCTCCGCAAAGCTATTCAAAACCAATTATTTTGTTGCAGAAAAGAAAAACCTAAAAATTGAATACATTACGAAAGATATTCAATCCAAAATAGAAGAAGGAAGAATTGAAAAGGATACCATCTTCATGAATGAAAATCAAAATGGCAACAATCAGACTCGTAAGGTGTCATTAAAAAACAAATACATCGTATTACCTGATGTAACAGCATATAATTTTAATGATTTTATAATCGTAGAGAAGCAAAAACCTAAGAATGTCATCAAAAAAAACTAAAACATAATTCTTCAAACGTTTTATAATGCATAAAAAATATATCCCAACGCTACTACTTCTAACTGCTCTCTCGGCTTTAGGACAAACCCGAATGGAAATGTTGCGTTCTGGTTTGAACGGCAATACTATAGCTAAATTAGTTCAAGATGAAGAAGATAAAGGCTTTTTCACTGATCCCGTTGATGATACCCTTAACTTCAATAAAGTAATAGACAACATTTACAAAGACAAAAAGGGCAAAGTATATCTTCTAACAGGAAGCTTCCGACCCATTGCTAAAGATACCGCAGTATACTTTGAATACTACAAAGACATATCGGATTTCCTCGAATTGAAAACCTACAAATCCATCAAAAACGGTTTCTTTCAAAATAAAAATAAGGTGTATATCTGGTGGGAAAACTCAGACGGTAATTACCCTATTGAAGTTAAAGGAGCTCATGCGAAAACATTTGTCCCTTTTGACAGCATTTGCGGCGGTTACGACAAAAAACATGTCTTCTATGGTGGTGGTCCTGATGACTTTGAAATCATCAAAGGTGCCGACCCCAAAACGATTAAGGTCGTAAACCCAAAAAAAGGTTGCTGGAATTGTAACAATTGCTATTTCATTGACCGTAAATCAGTATATTTTGGAGTAACAAAAATAAATGTGGCCGATCCAAACACATTCCAATTAGTAAACACCGAAACCGTTGACGCCGAAGACAAAAACGGTTACTATGTTGAAGGCAAACGGATCTCCAATAAATAAATACATTCTTCCTCTATACTGCGGAATATTTTTGAAGGCAATAGGTGAATAAATAGATTCCATTGAAAATGAAAACGCTGATAAAGCCATTTTATAAATTCACAACATCAAAGTCCAAATAACTGAATCTTGGATTACTTTACATGCAAAAATGATTCAATTTACTTTTATGTACTGTTTGCTGCAAAGTTTTGGATATTTTTGTGTAAATCATTGTCTCTCATTCAATCACCTTTTGTAAAAAAGGCAGCACTATCAAAGCACATAAAAAATGAATTCTGAAAGCACTTTTTCTTTTTTCTTGAAACAGCCTTACCCTTTTTATTATAAAGGCAATAAACTGTTCTGGATTGTAAGTGTCATCTTTCTGATTTCTTTCTTTTTCAATTACTTACTCCAGCCATTTGATGTCAATAGCAATGAACATAAAATGGATTATTTCTGGATTTCAGTTATCCATTCGCTTTCACCCATAGCCGTGGTATTGTGTTTCTCTTTACTGTTCAGGCTGTTTCCAACTATAACGAACTCCTGGACCATGAAGAAAGAATGCATTACTGTTTTTCTTCTCGTACTTTTTACCGGAATAACACAATTCCTAATCCGCGATATCATTTATAACAATCCGCTAAACGGGTCATGGCATTATTTCAGAGAAGAAATTACCAATTCACTAGTGGCTGGGTTTTTCCTTGCTCCAATTATCATCTTCATCAATCTGAACCACCGCAAACTAATCAACAAACAAAATGCCGAACGCCTCTCTTCTACCTTATCGCATACTGAACCAACAATAACCGATACGATAATTACCATCACCACCGAGGTCAAATCCGAAAAATTTACCTTCTGTAGCAATACATTTCTTTATGCCAAAGCCGAAGGAAATTATGCCGAAATCTATCTGAAGGAAGCAACAAAAGTGCAAAAAGTAGTGAAACGCATTACGATTAAAAACCTGGAAGCGCAACTAAGTTCTTTTCCGTATATCCTAAAAACACACCGCTCAATTGTATTGAATCTGAATCATATCGAACAGGTGGCCGGAAATGCACAAGGTTATAAAGTCACTCTGAAAGACTGTCCGGATCCCGTTCCTGTTTCACGAAATTATATCCAAGCGTTCGATTTCGCTGTAAATACAATCTAAAACTGCCTTGTCATTCGTCCCAGAAGTTGCTGTCAGTCCCAAAACCTTGCCCTTCATCCCATAATCTTGTTCTTTGTAACAAGTAATTGTAGCATTCCTTTTTTGCCCGCAACTTTGTCAAAAAAAATCAGGATTATGCGTAGATATGACTTAGACTGGCTTAGAGTAATTGTATTCGGATTACTTATTTTTTATCATGTAGCAATGTTTTTTGTGGCTCCGGATTGGGGCTGGCACATTAAGAACAACCAGACCTACGAGTGGATCAAATATCCCATGTTATTTTTAAACCAATGGCGGTTACCTATCCTTTTTGTAATTTCAGGCATGGGTACATCTTATGCACTTTCGAAAAGAAATGCGAGCCAATTTGCCTGGGAAAGAACCAAGAAATTACTATTACCGCTTATCTTCGGAATGCTGGTTATTGTGCCTCCACAGGTATATATTGAAAAGCTTTCCAAAGGTCTAATCAAAGGCAGTTACTTCGACTTTTGGCCATCGCAGGCCTTTATCGGTGAATACCCCGAAGGCAATCTAAGCTGGCACCACCTCTGGTTTATTCCTTACCTGCTTCTATTTTCATTAGTACTTATTCCCGTTTTCCTTTATTTAAGAAAAAATCCCGATTGTGGCATTTTGAGGCTGACAGCAAAAATAAGTACCACCAGATGGGGTTTGTACTGGTTTGTCCTTCCTTTGTATCTGATTGAATCTTTTATAGAACCCTTTTTTGAAGAAACCCATGCTTTGGTAGGCGACTGGTTTGTGATCATGAACAGCATTACTCTATTCTTTTTCGGATTCTTACTGATCTCCGTAAAAGAAGTATTCTGGAGCACTGTGGAGAAAAACAGAAAAAGTTATCTGTTGTGCGGAAGTATTGCTTTTGCTCTTTTCCTGATGCTTATTACCGCTTTTGAAGATGGATATGTAAGACACTTCATTGAAGCACTGGTGTATGTTGTTTCGTTCTGGTCATGGATACTGACTTTATTTGGTTATGCCTCAAAATACCTCAACAAACCCAGCAATGTTCTGGCCTATTGCAACCAGGCTGTCTATCCATTTTATATTCTCCATCAAACCGTTACGGTGATTCTGGGCTACTTCATAATGCATCTCCAATGGAATTTTGCAGCAAAGTTCCTGTTCCTATCGGTTGGCACTTTCCTGATTTCATGGTTGGTCTATGAAGGCTTCATCAGAAGATGGCTGTTGATACGACCGTTTTTCGGTTTACAACAGACCAAAACAACCAAACAGTATGGAATACTGGAAACGAATTAATTCAAGGGATTGGTAATTTGTTGCATGTACTTTCTATATTTGCTTAACTAGTTCATCAACCGATTACCAATCGCTATCTTTTTCCATCACAAAACTATTACAAAAAACAATGAAAAAAGTTCTGTTTTATACTTTCCGATATCTTACACTTTATTTTCTTAGTTTTTTACTTTTTAAGTCAGTAATCCGATTTTCAGATTACAATGATACCGTTTACAACATTATCTTCATTCCATTTTTAATTATATTGCTTACTATCAATTTAATAGTGCTCTATAGTAAAGAGTATTTCAGAGGCAAAAAACAAGGCACAATCCATTACAAAACAACAAATTATACCGTTGGCTCTATTATCTTGTTTTTTATTGTTACCTATCCTTTATCTGTATGGTATAATGACAATGGACAAATAATTTCGTCAAAATTGGTTAGCGGCCACGAAGAGGTAACGCTTACGCTTTATGAAAACAACAAGTTCGAGATTAGTGAACAGAATCCACATACATCAAGTCATTATTTTGGCGATTATACTTTACAAAAGGATACGCTTCATTTATTTAGAGACGATATTGTTGAAGTCTCTGAAAACTTACTTACAAACCATTACCTCTATAATGCCAAGCAAAAGAAATTTATTCCACAATCTGAAGGTTACAACGAATTAATTGACCCGGAAGAAGTATACGGTATACTAGAGTAATTTATACCGTAGCGTCTTCTTACTTAAAATCAATTCATTTTTTTTGCTTATAAATATATATTTATTGTTTATCAATAAATTTTTTAGTATTTTTAACCATAACTTTAAAACTAAAGAGTATGGAAATTAGAATCAATTCGAAGCAAATACTACTGCTTTTACATGTCCTTTCTTGGATAATTTTCATTGGATTATGCCTACAAGCCGGTGGATTTATTTTCAACACATTCTTTACCTATTACATCAATCCAATTGATGCACACTTTTTTTGGAAGGAAGTCGATTTATCAGACCTTTATGCTCATGATCCTGGGTATTTTTTAGTAGAATGCTTAATTATGACTATTGTAGCTGTCTTGAAAGCGCTATTATTTTATCAGATAATCAAAATCCTTTACGATAAAAAACTCAATATGACTCAGCCTTTCAACAAAGAAACTGGTCGATTCCTTTTTTTAATTTCCTATATAGCTCTCGGAATTGCTATGTTTTCGCATTGGGGAGCTAAACATGTGGAATGGTTTATAACGAAAGGAATAAAAATGCCGAGCATCCAACAATTACACTTAAGCGGAGCCGATGTATGGTTGTTTATGAGTGTCATCTTATTTGTTATCGCACATATCTTCAAAAGAGGTATCGAAATCCAATCCGAAAACGAATTAACCATATAAGCTATGGCTATAATTGTAAACCTTGACGTGATGATGGCAAAACGTAAAATGTCTCTTAACGAACTCTCAGAAAAAGTCGACTTAACTTTGTCCAATCTTTCCATTCTAAAAACAGGAAAAGCAAAAGCAATTCGTTTCAGTACTTTGGAAGCCATCTGTAGAGTTCTCGATTGCCAACCCGGCGATATCCTGGAATTTGTCGATGAGAAATAACAACAAACCTATTAGCTTTATCATTATCGCATTTTGACAATCACTATGTTGCAATAAACAAAAGAGGAACGCAGAAGGGTTCCTCTTTTACTTGGTATACTACCACTACTACTGCCTACTTCTAAGTGATATTTAATAGGCAACTTGAAAGTTATGATTGGAGCAACGAAGCGAGAATCAAAAAGGGCGCCTCAATGAAACGCCCTTCAGAATTAAAATTAAGATTTCGCTTTAGCTTCTTTACAGTTGCCGCAACATCTTCCATCAGTCGCACAAGAATGCTTTTCCGCAACTGAGGAAACAGCTTTCGCTTTGTCCTTAGCGCAACAGTTCTTTTTATCGGCTGCTGCCACTACACAACATTTGGAATTATCCGACGTACTAGCCGCTTTCTTATCTGTCGAACAACAAGCTTCTTTTTTAGCTTTTGCTTTGGGTTCCTGTGCATTCGCTGTTAAAGTAAATGCAAAAAGGAATACTACTATTATGATTGAATTTTTCATGATTTTGATATTTAAATGAATTATAAAGTGTGGCGCACGGAAAAACATCTACTATCCTTCGAACAAAGAAATAGCAATGTAAAATCCATAGCACTGATTGTATCGAAAATAATTTAAATAATTTGTGGCGGATGCCAAATATCAAAAGATGATAAAGTAATTAAAAGTCGCTTGAGATTGAAGTTGTTTTGCTGAAGAGGTTCTAACAAAAACTGAGGGATTGGCTTTTCAAAAGAAGTCAAAAACAACTGTATTTTACAACAAGGTGAAGTCAAACAGCTTTTTTACTGCAACCATCGGTTTCATCATCCGAATCCGGCACTTCTGAACAAGTCGTACCGCATTGCTCCGAAGTCATTTTAGCATACAAAGAAGCCACTACCGGCATTTCTGTCAGCATTAGAATATGAAAGCTCAATATAAAAGCCAAATACTTCATCAATTCAAAAATAACGAAAAACAATATTTCTAAATAAGACAAACCAAAACTTTATGATTTTATTATGCTATTTTTCAGCTTCTTATTCAATAGAACTCTACTCAACATCCTTAATTTTAACTTCATAAACGTAAAAAGAACCTACAAGCTTGTCGTATAAAATGACTGCCCTTCTTACTCTTCTTGCATATACTTCTTTCCAAAGTAACATATATGGCGTATATATAGCGTATATATGTCGTATATATGTCGTGTTTATGTCATATCAAAATACAGTTGGATGAGTAGATGATTAAACCCTCCGACTTGTTAACTATTCAGATTCACACTACCAACTTTAAAACATTAACCCTAAACAATAAACAACAAATCCCTTTTTTTTAACAAAATCAAGTTTTTTAGTGTAGCTATAGTTTTGGCGCTTTCAAAACTTTATCTTTGCTGTAAATAGATTTTTTATGCAACACTTACAATCAATAATAGAACAAGCTTGGGAAAACAGAGCGTTGTTACAGGAAGAAACGACACAAAACACAATCCGTGAAGTGGTTAATTTACTAGACGCTGGAACTCTTCGCGTTGCAGAACCAACAGACAACGGTTGGCAGGTTAACGAATGGGTAAAGAAAGCGGTAGTAATGTACTTCCCTATCCAGAAAATGGAAACGTTTGAAGTGGGTATCTTCGAATACCACGATAAAATTCCATTGAAAAGAGGCTATGCTGAAAAAGGAATTCGTGTAGTACCTCACGCTGTTGCCCGTCACGGTGCATACATCTCAAAAGGGGTGATCTTAATGCCAAGTTACGTAAACATTGGTGCATATGTTGACGAAGGCACCATGGTAGATACTTGGGCAACTGTAGGTAGTTGCGCTCAAATCGGTAAAGACGTTCACCTAAGCGGTGGTGTAGGTATCGGTGGCGTATTGGAACCATTACAAGCAGCTCCGGTTATTATCGAAGACGGCGCTTTTATCGGTTCACGTTGTATCGTAGTGGAAGGTGTTCGTGTTGAAAAAGAAGCAGTTCTAGGTGCCAATGTATGTTTGACGGCTTCTACCAAAATCATCGATGTTACTGGTCCGGAACCAGTAGAATACAAAGGTATCGTTCCAGCTCGTTCTGTAGTAATCCCAGGAAGTTACGCTAAAAAATTCGAAGCGGGTGAATACCAAGTACCTTGTGCTTTAATCATCGGAAAACGCAAACCATCAACCGATTTGAAAACATCTCTTAACGATGCATTAAGAGAATATAACGTAGCAGTATAATTCCCTAATGAAAGTATTAGTAATACAACAGAAAATGATTGGCGACGTACTGGCTAGTACAGTCATCTGCGAAGCAATCAAAACACAACATCCCGACTGGAAAGTACATTACATGGTACAACCCAATACGATGCCTGTTGTAGACAATAATCCTTTCATCGATAAAGTGGTCTTTTTCGAGAAAAAGAAAAAAGACGGATTTCTCAAGTTAATCCAGTTCGGACTACAACTCAAAAAAGAAGAATACAATGCGGTTATTGATGCCTACGGAAAATGGGAAAGTATTATTCCTGCCTATTTCTCCAGCGCCAAAACCAGAATAGGAAACCAAAAATGGTATACTAAATTACTGTTCACCGAAACGGTTATCCCTAAAAAGTATATTGAAGGTTCGGCCATAGCACACCGATTGCAATTGGCCGAAGCTTTACTCAAAAAGCCAACTTCTATCCTATTCCCTAAAATTTACCTGACGGATACCGAAATAGCTTCGGCTCAAAAAAGCATTCAGGAAAGGCTGGATACCTCAAAACCAATCGTTATGATCAGTGTCTTGGGAAGTGATACCAACAAGAGCTTACCTACCGCACAAATGGCCACCACTCTGGATGACATTGCAGCACAAAGCAACGCTCAATTATTATTCAATTTCATGCCCAACCAGGAAGCTGAAGCCAAAGCCATTTATGACGCTTGCTTGCCTGAAACGCAACAACAAATTGTACTGGATTTTTATACCAAAGGATTACGCACTTTCTTGTCGGTACTTTCACAATGTGATGCCATGATTGGTAACGAAGGAGGTGCCGTAAATATGGCGAAAGCATTGAATATTCCAACGTTTACCATTTTCTCTCCGTGGATCAACAAATCATCTTGGAATATGCTTACGGATGATAAAAACCATATTGCCGTACATTTAAACGATTACCATCCGGAAATCTATAACGGACAGCATTCCAAACAATTCAAACAACAGGCACTGGAGCTGTATAAAAAACTAACGCCCGATTTGTATCGAGCGTCATTAATTGATTTTATAAAGCGAATTACTTCGTAAATTTTTCCAAATACCAGTTTACTTGTGCTTCTAAACCTTGCTTCAAGCTTACTTTAGGCGCATAGCCCAATAAGTTTCTAGCTTTATCGATAACAGCAGCAGTTCTTTGCTGATCTCCTTTACGAGGTGGCTGATGGTCTATAATTAAGGTTTTATTCATGATTTCTTCCACCGCTTTGATGCCATCGGCAGTAGTATTCACTTCATCGGTTCCTAAATTGATGATTTCTCCGTCTACCTTGTCTTCTTTTCCGATAATCGCCGCTAGTCCGTCAACAATATCCCCAACATAAGTAAAACTTCTTTCATGCTTTATACTTCCTTCAAACAAAGGAAATGGTTTGTCGTAGTACAAATTCTCAATTAGTTTAGTGTACAATTTCTCCGGACGCTCTCTTGGACCAAATACTGAATACAATCGAATAGAGCAAGCTTTCAACTTACCGGTACGTTGTAACCCCAGTACCAATTGCTCAGCAGCTAGTTTAGTCGAACCATAAAACGAAACCGGTTTTGCAGGCACTTCTTCATCTACAGTTGCTTCGATACCATACACCGATGAAGTTGCAATGTTCACGAATGATTTCAGTCCCGGATTGAATTCCAAAACCGCTTCCAATAAGTTTTGAGTCGCATATATATTATTATCCACATACTCCTGTAAAGAAGTCGTAGAAGAAATACCCGGTTGAGCCGCTAAGTGGTAGACATAATCGAAAGGCTTCTCGAATACAGCACTCAAATCCGAATTCAAATCAACGCGATGAATCTGAATTCCTTTATCTGCCAAATCTTTAGCATTTAACTCTTTTAAATTCACATCATAATAATCATTGATGTTATCAATCCCGACAACTTCATGACCTAATGAATATAACTTTTCACATAAATGTGATGCAATAAATCCGGCTGCTCCAGTAACTAATATTCTCATTATGCTGGTAGTTCTTGTTTTTTAATACCAAATGGAGTCCATTTGATTTTTTTATCTTTTACTTCTTTTCTGATGGCTAAATTGGCTGCCAAAGATTCAGGTGTTTTGTACCCTCTGGCATGATCCAAATGCAGTACGATTGCTTTATGACGAATTTGCTTTCCTTTGACTCCGTAATTTTCCAAACGCTCCCCAAATTCTCGGTCAGGACCACCGTATTTCATACGCTCGTCGTATCCGTTTACAGCAATCATATCCTCTTTAAAACCCGAAGAATTACAATTATTAAACGAAGGAGTAGTTGGTGAAAAGAAGTCCAATGCTTTGGCCGCAATTGTAGTAGAGCCTAATTTCAATACATTAGAAAACCCTAACTTATCAATACTCTTCAACCATTTCACATTGAAACATTTCCCTGAAACAATATCTTCTTTGGTAATATATTTACTAGTAGTCATTGGTAATTTGCAGTAGCCACCGGAAAGAAACTTCCCTTTTTGAGCTTGTTTCGCATGAATTTCTACAAAATCCTTACGAGGAATACAATCCCCATCAGTCATTATAATATATTCGTAAGCCGCATCAACAATGGCAACATTTAAAATTTCCTGACGTCTGTATCCCATATCTTCATGCCATAAATGACGCAAAGGCACTGGATATTCTGCAGCGTATTTATCAATTAAGTCTTTGGTGGACTGGCGAGATCCGTCATCAGCGATGATTACTTCAAAATCTTTATACGTTTGAACACTATATCCAATTAAGACTTTTTCCAACCATTCCTCAGCATTATACGTACTGACTACAACCGATATTTTCATAAATTAATGATCAATTTAGGTACAAAGGTAATTGATTTTTAGATTTTATACCTGTTTTACAAATTTCTGCTTTATTTGTTTCGTTTCCAAAAGAAGATTTTCCTTTTAATTTCCCTTCTTCGGTGAAAACTATATTGAAAATTGTCTGCTTTATTTTTTAAAACCTCATACACTTTATCACTTTCAATCCCTGACAGTTGAGCATATTCAGCACTAATAACCCTCAATACCTTCTCGTTGGAAGTCAGTTTTGCCAAATTAGTCATTCTCAACTCAAAAGACATGTTTTGGTGAAAATTCATCCGATTCAAATCCACCAAATAGAAATCATACCGATCATTGGCCTCTTTTTTTAATAGAGTATTTCCGGAGGTATTGTCGATGAATTCAATTCCTTTTTGATGCAATCGGAAAGAAAACTGTGCAAACTGCTTCAGTATATTTTCAAAGTCGGGATAATCTGTATTCGTTGTCAATTCCCGAAACATCAAATCCATAGCCAACTGTTCACTAATGTAATAACTTTTTCCCAAACCTAACAAACCGGATTCTTCTATAAATCCAATCGGTAGCGGCGTACAAAATCCATTTTCAATAAGGTAATTGGCATTTTCAAACGATCTTCTCGCTTTCGATTTTCGGATATATCGGTACACGAACTGATTAAAAAACTTGGGAATCTTAAACGCTTTCACATTGATTTCCAAACCATCGGACAGTAGAAACGTTTTAATCAAATTTCGTGTTCCGCCATATAAAACCTCGCCTTCCTTTTCAAAATCAGTTATACATTTGAGTATTTCATTGCTTTTATTTTGAAAATTTGCATTGAATTGGATCTTCATATGGTCTTTAATTAGTACTGCAAAATTAACCTTTTTAATATATTTACTTTATTTTTACACCAAATATTAGCTTACACAATGTTCGACCATTATCTTATCACCCGATTTAATCTAAGAAACCCGAAATGGGATGTTACCAAAAACAATGAATCGTTATTAACCGACGATTGGATGGAAGACAGGATGTGGCTGTTTGAAAACTTTTGTTTTCCTTCGGTTACTGCACAGGTAAATCAGAATTTTGAATGGTTATTATTTTTTGATACTACCACTAGTGATAAATTCAAAAACAGGATAACGGAACTTACTCGAGATAAAAAGAACATTACTATTTTCTTTATTGATGGGATGCCAGCTTTTTATGATGAAATCCAACAATACATTACAACCAATAGCGAAGGAAAATCACATCTGATTACCTCTCGAATTGACAACGATGACAGCATTAGCAAATATTTCATTGACGAGGTACAAAAACAATTCAAAGCACAGGATTACCAAGCCATTGATATCATAAATGGATATTCATTGCAGGTAAAACCTAATTTTATATTGGGTAAAAAAGAACATATTTTCAATCCGTTTATTAGTTTGATTGAAAAAAACAACCATCCAAAAACGGTTTGGTTTAGTGATCATAATATGTGGAAAAAAGAAACGCGTATCACACAAATCACGAACAAACGACTTTGGCTATCCATTATTCACGAGAAGAACAAAGTAAATGAGTTTGATGGTTATGGCAATATCAAATGGGAAGATATAAATGGTGAGTTCATTCTATCCGAAGCTATCAATAAAAAAATAAGTACCGATTTAGCGCCGTTTAGTTCGTGGTGGTTTTTAAGTTTGAAAAACTTCCTTTATGTTAAGATGGTTTTATTCAGTAAGGTTATCAAACGAAAACTAGGTGTTTATAAAATCAAATAGGCAATTGGATTAAATCCGCAAATTCTTTATTAAAATGTTCTACGGTTATTCTTTGTTTTCCTCCCCAAGGGAAAAAAGTCAATTCACCGAAATAGGTTTTATTTTGAATTGAATACAAATCAACACGCATAAAGATGAAATCTTGAGAAAGTTTTTCGGCAACCCAAATCATTTCTTCAAAATTATCCGGTCGTTTCATATCCAATTCTAAAAAATTAGAGCGATAATTTTCTTCCTTGATTTTGTTCCAATTCAAATCGTAATAACAGTTTCTGTATTTTGAATCGTGAAATGTTTTTACCCAAACGTATTTTGCTTTACCATTAAAACAGAAAAACTTATAATCAACAATACATTTTTCCTCCAATTGTGACAAGTAATTTTCGGCTAAGATTCTTGGTTTGATTTCTTTATAAATCGCTTCTTGATTTACTTTACTGTAATCCCTTTTCATAAAACCACACAACTCTTTCTTGGCTTTTTTACTATCTAATTTAGTCTTGTCGGGCACAATAACATTAAAACCAGAACCATGGGTTGCTTTTAAAACAAATTGATCGGGTAATTCATCAAAATTGATAGCGTCAACTTCATCAAAAACTCCTATTATGCTATTCAGATATTGCTCACCAATTCTTTCCTTCACAAATTGCCTAACCTCGTACTTATCCACATAGTTCTTGTAACTTTCTTTGTAATAAAAAAGCTTTAACCATTGAAGTTTTTCCATAAACTCCTCAGGTTTGTCTAAATCTAAAAATTTTAGATTTTTACTATAGTATTTTGCTTTAGAGATAGCAACATCACTAGCTCCAAACATTTTCAAAATTACTATGTAAACAGCAAAAACCTTTCTTTTAATAAAATTCATTGTTTTTTAGGTATTTCGATTATTCCATTCTTCATCTTTTCAGTAATTTCTTCATTTATAAAATTATCACCTAAAATGATGCCAATTGACTCTACATTCATCATTATGAACAAAAATCAAAGTATATCAACTCAATTTACTAGACTTCCAATTTGCATCCATAAACCCTAAGCTAGTTTCTCCATCTATTATAACTTCTGGAATTTCACCAAACATTGGTAACATAGATTGAAATAGAAGTAGCACAGGGCATAAATAAAAAACAATCAAGGGATTCATTATCAAAAATGAAAAAGCAACAATTCCTAAAAATTTAGGAAGTTGAAGCAATTTTCCGTACTGCTCATTCAAGCATTGTAATAGTATTTTTTTGGCACCACCATTGGGTATGAAAGTTAATTCTCCAAAATAAATTGTATCATCAACAGAATATAGATCAACACGCAAAAAAGGAAACCCTTCCGATAATCGAGCGGCTACATCCCTCATTTGGTCTAAATTTGCAGGTTTGGGCAGTTCTCCTTCAAGATATATCTTACAATTTACATCGGGTTGGTATTTAGTCCAATTCAGATCGTATACCGCCATTTTACCAATACCGTTTTCAGTTGATTTAATTAAAACATTGGCAGGTACACCATCAAAACATTGAAACTTATAATCAATCAATGTATTGCCATTCCCTTGCTCTAACAATTCTTCAACAATAATTATCGGTTTTAGGTTTTTATAGATTTTCTCTCTGAACTTATAATAATAATTGGAGGCCATGAATTTTCTCAATCTGGCTCTTTCTTTTTCCAAATTCAGTTTCGATTTATCATGAACAATTAAATTATACCCCGAACCGTGAGAGCATTTTAAAGCAAATTTATTGGGCAATTGATCAAAATTAATGGCATCAACAGAGTCATGTGTGGCAATCAATTTTACCAAAATATCCTCACCTACTCTTTCTTTAACCACTTCCCTACACTGGTACTTATCTGCAAATTTTCCAAAACTTTCGTCATAATAAAAAAGTTTCAGCCATTGCAGTTTATCGGCAAACGTAACCGGATTTTCTAAATTCAGTTTTTCTCCGGTTTTTAGATAGAACTGCAATTTTGATATTGCAATATCATTGGAAGAAAACGTTTTTAAAAGATTCAGATAGAGTTGACAAAACTTTTTTCTGAAAAAATTCATTGTATTATTTTGCATTATTAATCATAACCTCGTTCAATTCATCAAACATTTTTTTGGCAATCACTTCTTTCGTAAAATTGTCAATTAAAAATTGGTATCCATTGGTAATGAATTTTTGTTGTAAGTCATTATCATGAATTAAATACGATACCTTATCCGCAAAACTTACGGGATTACCCACTTCAGCCAGCAATCCTGTTTCTCCATCTACCACAACTTCAGGAATCCCTCCTGCGTTTGCTGCCACAATTGGAACATGACAAGCATAGGATTCTAATAAAACGCCACCAGTAGGCTCATTATTAGAGGTAAATAAAAATAAATCAAATTCGGGTAAAATTTCGGGGATGTCCTTTCTAAATCCGGCAAAAATAATTTCGTTTTCCAAGCCTAATTCGCGCACTTGGCTTTTTATTTCAGCTTCTAGTGGACCATCTCCAACAAGTATATATTTAATTTTTTCTCCTCTTTTATGTAATTCCGCTACAGTATTTACCCATGTTTTATGATCTTTAAAACCAGTAAATGCCGCTATATTACCCACAATTTTATAATCCAGTGGGATATCAAACTCCTTGTGCAACAATCCAGTTTTATGCTGCTTTGGAAACTTATTAATATCTGTAACACTCCCTACCACAGAAAGTTTACTATGATCCTTCACTGCAAATTTAAGCACATCCACCACCGGATAGGACACACAAATGATTTTTTTGATGCCTTTATAGTTGTATTTCCATTTTCTGAAAAAATTGGTATCCACCCTTTTTATTAAGGTTCTACAAAGAACAAGCGGTGTTTTCAATCCATAAAACAAAGAGGATAGTACGGCTAAAGTATGCGACTCACTGTTATGAATAAAAACAACATCTGCTTGGTGTTCAACAGCAAATTTCTTTAAGTCTTTCGCAAATTTCAAATCGTATTCTGATCGAATATCATAACCGAAAACCTTCATGTTTTTAGCAGTAGCTATTTTGAATACTTCTGAATCTTTGGGACATATAATCCATTGTTCTTCAACATAACCGAAATCTCTAAATGCTTCATATAAATAAATGATCTTCTGTTCATGGCCTCTCCATCCCTTTGAAGCAGTTATTTGAAGTAATCTCATAAGTAGGTATTAAGAATTTTTTAACAAATATATCACTTTTATCAAGATCCTTTTTATCACAAATTGTTATTCTTTACCTTTA
This sequence comes from Flavobacterium sp. MAHUQ-57, assembly GCF_051908335.1. Lineage (NCBI taxonomy): Bacteria > Pseudomonadati > Bacteroidota > Flavobacteriia > Flavobacteriales > Flavobacteriaceae > Flavobacterium > Flavobacterium sp. MAHUQ-57. The sequence continues at coordinate 1,065,560 of NZ_JBPZTE010000006.1, forward strand.
AAAAAAAAGTTTCTTTCATCATTTTAACAACATTTTCTTATTATTGCATAATATATATTCTATTCGGTGAAATTAAAAAATTACAATACCCCTAGAAAAATTTTTATTTCATTACTTAAAAAGATGAAGTTCCTTCCTTTGAAGCTATACGTACCTATTCAGTATGAATCAGTTACTCAAAAAAGGCTCAATTTGGAAAAACCGGAAACTTTTAATGAAAAACTCCAATGGTATAAAGTCTACTATAAAAACCCTTCATTTCATCAGCTTGCAGACAAATACAATGTAAGAGATTATATCAAACAAAAAGTTGGCGAACAATACTTAAACGACTTGCTGGGTGTTTATAAAACTCCAAAAGAAATTGATTTTGAACAGCTTCCTGAAAAGTTTGTATTAAAGTGTGTGCATGGCAGCGGTTTTAATTTAATAGTAAAAAACAAAAAGGACATTTGCTTTAAGCAAACAATAAAGCTTTTGAAAAAATGGCAGAAAAAGAACTATTACAACAAAGGAAAAGAATGGTCCTATAAAAATATCGAACCTTTAATTATAGCCGAAAAATTCCTGGAAGATTCCAAAAATAAAATCATTAATGATTACAAGTTTTTTTGCTTCAACGGCGAAATAAAATTCATTCAAGTCGATTTGGAACGCAAAGTGAACAACTTTAGATGTCACTATGACACCAACTGGCAAAAACTTCCTTTTTATCATGAGAAAAATCCGTTTTATACCGGTGAAGCGGAGCAACCTTCAAACCTTGAAGACATGATTTATGTGGCACAAACATTATCAAAAGACATCCCATTTGTTAGGGTCGATTTGTACTCCATTGATAACAAAACAATTTTTGGTGAAATGACATTTTATCCTTCCAATGGAACAAATCCTTACTTACCTTTGGAGTACAATAAAATAATAGGCAATTATTTCGTTCTACCCAATAAAATTTAGACATGGACATCAACACTGAAGTACACAACGCATACGAAATCATTAAAAACGGAGGTATTATACTTTATCCTACAGATACGGTTTGGGGTATTGGATGTGATGCAACCAACCCAGAAGCGATAAAAAAAATCTATGCTTTAAAACAACGTGAAGAAAGCAAAAGCATGATTGTTTTGATGAATGGGGAACGTATGATGTATACTGTATTCAAAGACATTCCCGAAGTGGCTTGGCAAATTTTAGACTTATCAGAAAAGCCAACCACCTTAATTCTGGACAATCCGCGAAATGTTGCGGATAATGTCGTAGCAGAAGACAAAACACTTGGAGTACGATTAGTCAAAGAACCTTTTTGCTTCAAATTGATGGAACGCATGAAAAAACCTTTGGTTTCCACTTCCGCTAACATCTCCGGCGAACCAACCCCGAAGTCTTTCAAAGAAATTTCACCTGAAATTATAAAAGGTGTCGACTATGTAGTAAATTTGCACCACGACAAGATTTGTGACAAACCTTCAACCATTATCAAATTAACCGCTGACAGTCAAGTTAAAATCATAAGAAAATAGGTTCTGTAGCAGTCATAGTTTACAGTTTTCAGTTTAAAGTCAACCACTTTACACTGTAAACATTTAAACTTTAAACTTCAAAAATGAACTACAAACAACATTTAGAAAATAAAATATTCAGTATCATCACACAAGCGGCGCATGAACTTAATGTAGAATGTTATGTGATTGGCGGATTTGTGCGTGATATTCTTTTGGATCGAAATCACAAAAAAGACATCGACATCGTTGCTGTAGGCAGCGGCATCGATTTGGCTTTAAAAGTATCAGAACTGATTCCGCACAATCCTAAAGTACAGGTTTTTAAAAATTATGGAACAGCCATGCTTCGTTATGAAGATATGGACATTGAATTTGTAGGAGCTCGTAAAGAAAGTTACCATTTTGACAGCCGAAAACCAATGGTAGAAAATGGTACTCTCGAAGACGACCAAAACCGCAGGGATTTCACGATCAATGCACTTGCTTTGTCGCTAAACGAAAACAACTTTGGAGAATTGGTAGATCCATTTGGCGGTGTGAATGATTTGCAAAGCAAGATTATCCGAACACCGTTAAACCCAGACATTACCTATTCTGATGATCCGTTACGTATGATGCGTGCCATCCGATTTGCATCACAACTTCATTTTGAAATCGAAGCAGAATCATTGGAAGCGATTTCAAGAAATAAAGATCGGATCAATATCATTTCGGGCGAAAGAATTGTAGATGAACTCAACAAAATACTGATGTGTCCTCAGCCTTCAGTTGGTTTTTTATTATTGTACAAAACCGGTTTATTAGACATCATACTCCCTGAACTAACTGCATTAAATAATGTGGAAGAAGTGGAAGGACATACCCATAAAAACAATTTTTATCACACTTTGGAGGTTGTAGATAATATTTGCCCTAACACAGATGATGTTTGGTTACGATGGAGTGCATTATTACATGATATTGGAAAAGCACCAACCAAGCGCTACAACAAAAAACAAGGATGGACATTTCATGGACATGAATTTTTAGGTGGTAAAATGGCCAAGAAAATCTTCGAAAGATTACACATGCCACTCAATCACAAATTGAAGTTCGTTCAGAAAATGGTCATGATGAGTTCACGTCCGATTGTTTTGGCACAAGATATCGTTACCGATTCTGCAGTTCGTCGATTGGTTTTTGATGCTGGAGAAGATGTAGAAAATTTAATGATTTTGTGTGAAGCGGATATCACAACCAAGAATCCTAAAAAATTCCAGAAATACCATAATAATTTCAAAATCGTTCGTGAAAAGATTGTTGAAGTAGAAGAACGAGATAAGGTTCGTGTATTTCAACCGCCTATCACTGGAGAAGAAATTATGGGATTATTTAATTTAAAACCATCACGCGAAATTGGCGTATTAAAAGAAGCGGTTAAAGAAGCTATTCTGGAAGGGGAAATCCCGAACGAATATCAGGCGGCCTATGATTTTGTTTTGGCCAAAGCTGAAAAGATGGGATTGAAGAAAGTGAACTGACAATAATCATAATTCCCTACTAAAAACTATTTGATATTTGCAACGCTGAAATTATTGAGTTATGAATTTTACCAAAATTGCTAAAACCGCTTTAATCTTTGTTTATGCTGTTATAATTGCTGGAGCACTAGTCCGAATGACAGGTTCAGGAATGGGTTGTCCTGACTGGCCAAAATGTTTCGGTTACTATATTCCACCAACCGATGTAAAAGAACTCACTTGGGCTGAAAACCGCGTTTTCAAAAAAGGAATGGTGATTATCAAAGAGGAAAAATTATGGGTAGCTAAAGCCGATTGTTTAACTGGTAAAACATTTGATGCCTCTCAATGGGAGCCCTATACAAAACACGATTATGCCGTATTCAATCCAATGCACACATGGGTAGAATACATCAATCGGTTAATTGGTGCTCTGGCTGGTTTCGTTTGCCTTTTTATGGCTGTAGTTTCTATTCTAGAATGGAAAAAGAACAAAAAAATCACATTGTTGTCTTGGCTTGTGGTTTTTCTTATGGGATTCCAAGGATGGCTGGGTGCTACCGTTGTTTATTCGGTATTGAATCCCCTCAAAATTACCATCCACATGGTCATGGCGTTGATTATTGTTGCTTTTATACTCTATATCATCCATTTGGCCAATCCTAAGGAAAATAAAACCGTTTTCAACGCTATGTTCCGCAATATCCTTTGGTTAACTCTATTCATGACACTGCTTCAGGTTGTATTAGGCACACAAGTACGTCAGTTTGTGGACGAACAAGTAAAATCAGGGGTAACTGATGCTTCTTTATGGCTAAATCAACCGGAAATTAGCTTTTATTTTCACAGAACCTTTTCTCTAGTTGTGTTGTTTGCCAATTTCTTTCTGTACTTAAGAAACAAACGTCTGAATTTAGGTTTTGAAAAAATCAATTGGGTACTTGTACTTCTTTTGATTGAAACTTTATCAGGCATGATGATGTACTACGTTGATTTTCCTTTTGGTAGTCAAGCCTTACATTTGGTATTAGCATCCATCCTATTTGGAGTTCAATTTTATTTGATTTTAGAATGTAAAAAATCGAAGGTGAGTGTATAAAAATTAAAACACAATCAATTTACACCAAGATAAGAACCGTATTTAATGGGAAAAGTGGCCATTGAAAATTACCCAATCCATTCTTTGAAGTCAGTAACACGCTCACGTGCAACAATCACTTCGTCTTCGGAATAGGTTGGCAAAATAATTTTCAGGCGTGAATTGGTATGCACTTGTATTTCCTTGATTCCTTTCATCGGAATGATGAATTTTCGGCTAACACGGAAGAAATCCTTCGGATCTAAATCGGTTTCCAATTGCTCCAAAGTCCCATCCAACAGATAATCTCTATTGTCTATCGTATGCAAGTATGTTCCTTTGTTTTCACTATAAAAACATTCAACCTCTTCAATTGGAATGAGCTTTAACTGTTGACCAACCTTAACTGTAAATCGTTTTTTATAGCTTTTATCCACAGGATTGACCAACATACGCTTAATCATTTCAAAATCGAGCGATAAATTGGTTGCGTTCTGAGTTCGTATTTTGAATTTCTGAACGGCTGCTTCTAAATCGTCTTCATCGATGGGTTTTAGTAGATAATCAATACTATTGAGTTTGAAAGCTCTCAATGCATATTCATCATAAGCCGTTGTAAATATTACCGCACTTTTGATATCTATGGCTTCAAATATTTCAAAAGACAATCCGTCAGACAGCTGAATATCCAAAAAGATCAAATCCGGATGTTGGTTCTCTTGGAACCATTCTAACGCTTCTTCGACAGAGTGAAGCATAGTGTTAACAGTTAACCCCAACTTTTCCACTTTTCTTTGTAACAATCGTGCGGCTGGCTTTTCGTCTTCGATAATAATAATATTCATTTGTGGCATTCCTTAGTTTGTAGTAGATGGTTTTGATAAAAAATAGCTTATTCCCATTTTCCGGGTTTGTCTTTGTCCATTAATTCTTTAATCTTTCTTTCTTCCCAATCGGCACCAAAAATCCATCCTGGCAAAAATAAAGAAAGACCATGTGTTAGCAAGCCCAATCCCCAGAAAAAGGCGGTAAAAAAGTTATGCAACTGAAAATACGATTCTCCCGGATCCAATTCCTGAATATTAATAACAACAATCATTAAGTTCACCATGAGGTAAACACCCGCGTGCGTATAAAATCCTTTTATCTTTTTTACCCTTTTGGCAACTTCATAGTATTGCGCTTCTTCAGGAGTGCTCGGAACAAAATCTTTAAATGCTCTACGTTCCATTCTTCGTTCTCTTCTGCTTTCGATACTCATTTTACAATTGTTTATTCTGATTGCGTTTTTCTTCTTCCATAAACTCTCTAATCTTTCGTTCTTCCCATTCTTTGTTCATAAATGGAAACCAATTGAACACTTTAGCTCCGTGAAACAGAACACCCACACCCCATCCAAGCATTGGCCAAAAAAACCAAATATGATCCGGTGAGTACTTCAAATTGACAAACATCAAAAACAAATTGACCAAAACGTACGATATCAGATTGCCGTAAAACCCTTTAATATCTTCAACTTGCTTTCTGGCTCTTTGGTATTTTTCGTATTCTTCTTTGTTATAGTTTTCCATTGGTATCCTATTTTTTAAAGTCCATTTTATCCTCATTCATTATCTTTCCGATTTGCTTTTGTTCCCAATTGTCTCCAAATACTTTTTCAGAAAAGAAAAGTTGAAAACCTTCAACGGCAAATACAAAAGTCCAAATCCACATAAAAAATTCATTCATATAGTTTAGCGGTATGAAATTCAGTGGTGCTCCAAAATACGTCTTGGTTATATAAACTGCCAATCCAATCAGGTACACCAAAAGATGCCCATAAAAATGTTTGATTTTACGCACCCTTTTTCTTGCCAATGCTTCAAGGGTATTTTCTGGTGATTGATACTTCTCCATAACTATTTCCATTTATTGTTTGAAGCATTTTGTTTATTTAAGATTTCCCTTATTTTTCTTTCTTCCCAGTTTTTACCATAACCGAAAGTTTCAAAAGCGTGCATTGTTAGTCCGAATCCCCATCCCAACATTGGAAACCAAAACCATTGAAATCCGCTTGATGTTTGTAGGTTAATAAAAATTAAAATTGGAATCACGCAGCAGTAAGAGATTAGGTTGCCATAAAACCCTTTAAGTTTTTCAACTCGTTCTTTTGCTCTGGCATACGCCCTATTTTCGTTGTATATATTTTCAGTTTCCATAAATGCAATTTGTTTTGTCAGTATTGGAATTTTCACTTTAAAGAAAACATCGTTTTCTTCAATTAGCACTTTCCTTTCAGAGATCAAGGCATAACGGTTGACAATATTTTGCAAGCCAACCCCTTTTCGATCTTGTAACACTTCTTTCTTTTGTAAATTATTCTCAATGATCAGATAGTTGTTCTCCACATAAATCCTGATATGAAGTGGTTTTTTTTCACTTACTACGTTGTGTTTAATGGTATTTTCCAATAAAAGTTGTAGCGAAAGAGGCACTACGCGTGCTTCGGGATTATCAAAATCAGATGGTAGCTCATACGTAATACTATTTTCGAATCGCATTTTTAGCAAATTCATATACGTTTTGGCAAACGACAGTTCTTCTTCCACTGAGACCAATTCCTTATCCCGCTGTTCCAGTACATAGCGATAGATTTTAGATAACGAAGTAGTAAACTTCTGTGCACTTTCAGGGTTTTCTTCAATCAAAGAACTCAATACGTTCAAACTATTGAATAAGAAGTGAGGATCGATCTGATTTTTTAAGCTCTCAAATTTGGCAGAAGCTGTTCCTGCGATAATTCGCTGCTCTTTGATTTTATTTTCCTGATACGTTTTGTAAAAGTAAAAAGCATAAAACGAGACCGAAACAAACAACGTAATAATAACTGCAACTACATAGTTCCCGAGTTGTTCATTTGCAATAAAATCACTAAACCCCTTTTTTTCAATGATTACATCTTCAAAAATCCGCAGTAGAAAAATAACACCCATTGAAAGCAAAAAAGAAGACAGAAAACCGATTATTACTCTTTTGGCTGAAAATCGGTTTTCAACAAAGACTCTGTCCAGATATAAAAAAAGTGCTTTATTCGAGTAACCTAAAGTAAATGAATACAATTGCGTATATACAAATCCGATAAGTAATTTATTTGCCGATGGCAATGCATTCCCGAAAGCAAGGTTAATCAGTTGAATGATCATAAATACCCCGCATCCAAAAAGGAAGACTTTTACTATTTCTTTGAAAGAGACTTTCATTCTTTTCTACTTCTTTATTTTTTTGTGGATTATTGTTTTGCTTTAAGAAGTGCAGATGCGATAAATCCGACACCCATTCCAATTAAGGTTCCTACTGCAATTTTATCGACACACATTCCGATTCCCATTCCAACGAACATACATCCGATAAAAACTTTACTACCAATGTTGCTCCAAAGATTATTGTTTTGATTTTCCATGATTTCTATTGTTTTTTTTAGTTTGTTATCTGATTACTTTGTACAGTTTTCCAATGTTTTTTTGGCTCTATCCAATCCCCAGTTTGGGTGCAATGCTGTTTCTGGCTTAAAAGTAGCAAAAAGTTCAATCGATTTCTCAACTTGAGCACATAAAGGTTTAGTATCTGCACCTGACCATTTGGCTCCACCAATTTCAAATTCAGCTTTACAAAATACAACTCTAGGGTTATTTGGAGCAATAGCTTGAGCTTTAAAATATTGTTCCATTGCTTTATTAGAATATTTCATTCCGTTAGTCATTGGATCTTGAACAATCCATGCGGTATACACTAATGCTTGTAATACCATAATTTCTGCATTATTCGGACTAATGATTGCTGCTTCGTCTACTGCTTTTTGTGCTTTTTCCAGTAACGCAGGTGCTTTTTCTCTGTTCTCTGGTTTGAAAGCTTCGGTAGTATTAATCATTCCGATATAATAATTAGGCAACCAATTGTTTTTTTCCACTGATGCAATTCGTTCAATTTTTGCAGAAGCTTCCGTTGGATTACCTTGTCCCCAAAGAGCCAAAGACTCTCCCATGTTTTGCTCAAATTTTGCTTGTCCAAATACAACTGAACAAAATAATAAAACCGCTGTTGTAAATAATCGTACCATAATTTTTTAATTTAATTTGTTTAAAATTTATTGTATTGTTTTTGATGATTGAAACCCTTTGTTTGAATTTCTGAATCAAAAGTACTGTGGTTATAACTCCTTTAAAATTTATTCTGACCGAACTGTCGTTTTTACAGGATGAATTGTTCTAAAGTGTAATTTCTTTATTCAACAGGGGAATTATCAATAGTATATGAACAAAAAAAACCTGAAACATAAAGTCCCAGGTTCTTAATTATTTATAAAAAAGAATTATTTGTCAACCGTAAATTTGAGACTACTTATCTTGTTATCATTTTTCACTTTTAAGAAATATACTCCTTTTGTTAAATGATTGATATTAAGCTCGAATACATTTGCTTGAATCTTTTGGGATGGAATTACAACTTGTCCCATAACATTGTAAACCTCAAGATTGGCATTTTCACCGAGCGATAGTAATTTTACATTCAAATTAGTACTCGCCGGATTAGGATAGACTGTTAAATTATCTGCAATTTCATCAGCTGAATCAACTCCTAAAGTACAAGTACCTGAAAGATTCAGTTCAAGACCCATCTGACCTAAGTTTGCGGCTACAAGAGTTGGTGTTCCTCCCGCAAGAGAGGTTGTATAATAAGTAGTTGTCAAATTAGGATTAGTATAAGCATTTAAAGGATAATAAGCCGATGCACCCGTCGTTTGAGCCATTCCGAAATACACTAATTGATTAGCCGTAAGAGCAACGGAAGGACTAAAATTAAATGTTCTAAAAGTATTTAAATCTCCATTCGCTATAGTTAAAGTATTTGTGCTCGTAGCTAAAATTGCCCCGGAACTATTTAAAATAACACCATAAATATTTCCTCCAACTGAAGCCGGATTATTTGCAATTGCAATATTTAAACCGGTTATTGTAGACGCGACAGTTGTTTGGAATGGTGTGGACAATATACCTGAACCTGAACCAAAACCAACTGCTGTATTATAAGTTACCGGATTTTGGGCTGCACCATAGACTCCACAACTTACCGTAGTATTAAAGTTGAATGAATTGTTTGTATTTACTTGATCATTCGGAACACTCACATTTAAAGTATTGGCACCTAAAGCAGCGGGTGTCCAGTTATTAAAATTTACTATCTGGGTTGCTCCTGGTGCAATTGTGGCCACAATTTTAGTATCGGTATAACTATTTGCACCCGTCATATTAGCACTTACTGAAATATTAGTTAAAGTAGTATTGCTCTTATTTCTTACTACAGCAGAAATAGGAACGGGCGTATTCAATACATTCGCTACATTACCTAACGTAGTAATGGTTTCAACAGACATTTCATTTGTATAAGGATTAGGATAACCGAATCGCATAACAGGTCTGAAATTTGTTGTAGCCAAAGTAGTTGGTGCTACCGTTGCACTTGCTGCGGAAACACATCCTCCAGTTAATCCAGAGGAATTAGAATCATACGTAGCTGGTGTAGTTGCAGCAGTACCACTTCTCACAAAATCATAAGCAACATAAACTGAACCACCGTTATACACCAATGGTGTGCTCAATGTTAAATCAATATTTGTTGCATTTGCTGGAACAGTATACGCACCCGAATAGACTTGTGTCATCCCTGTAATGATAGTATTCCAATTTGTTCCCAATGTAAAAGAGGTATCAGTACTGTTTTTCATATAAACAGTTAAAGTCCCGGTTACAGGTACATTTGCCCCAGCAGTAGTAACAAAGCCAAACAAACTCAATGATGAACTTGCTGGAATTCCTGTTAGTTCAGAGGTTAATACAAGCGCAGAACCTCTCATAAATGAATGGTTATTGGTTCCATTTGGAGCGCGATTCTGAGTTGTCGAAGCATCACTTACTGGTGCATTAACAATAGCGGTTACTTGCCCAAAGGTTACTGCTGTTGTTAGAATTAAAAATGTGAAAATCAGCGTAATTTTTTTCATAAGTTAATTTTTTAGATATCACTAAGTTAACCAATTTTAATCACACAAATAAACTTTATTTAAATCTCACAATTTTTACATAAAAAGTTAATTACTATTACTATTCTTACAGATTATCCAAATTATTTGCTTTCTTATCGCTGCTTATTGTCCAAAAGAACCCCACGAAAAAGAAACGATCTGCAGGTTGCCCAATGGCCTGGCGCTGAAAAGTACCCGCCAAATCGGGAGAATTGGCATACTGATATCCAAATACATTGTCTCTTCCTAATACATTTGAAACCGAGAAGAACAATATCTTTTGTTGCGTTAGCAGATACGCCCAACTCAAACTCAAACTATTGTAGGCTTTCGTTTTTCCGTTCATGAATTGTGTCTGATTGGGATCGTTATACGGTCGACCCGTTGCAAAACTATTGGTTATACTGATTTGTGATTTCCAATCGTTTACCCAATACTTCCCAACTACAGAAACCGTATGATCGGCTACAAAACTAGGCTGTACTTCGGCACTATAATTTCTAAAATCTCTCTTACTATCAATAAAAGAATACGAAACCCAGTAATCTAAATTTTTGATGGTCTTACTGTCTCTCCAAAACACATCCAAACCTTTGGCATAACCAAAACCATTGTTGGTATAGTTACTGTTGTACATTGCTGTTTGGGTATCGTACTTCACTAAATCTTTATACTCTTTATAGAAAACCTCAGCACGTAATGTTCTTTTATTGGCAGAGTACATATAATTCAAAATATAATGAGCTGTTTTCTCATAATTGAAATCGGTAGTGTATTTCAGGTACTCTTGCTTTGGAGTTTGATGGAAATCTCCATACGCCAATGAAAACTGTCCGTTTTGTGAAGATTTAAAAGCCAAAGAAACTCTAGGTTCTACAATTCCTTTATCCAGTAGGTCATTGTACATTCCTCGTGCTCCCAATTTCATGGCAACGTTTTTCGATAAAAAGATATCGGCTTCGGTGAATACGGCACTCACACCACTTGAATAACCACTGTTGTAATTGGTATCACCAAAAGGTTTAAAAGTTTCGTCAAAGTTCGTAATGAAATAGTCGCCACCAAAAGCCAATTTCACTCGATCCGAGAACTTCTTATCCAATTTCACTTTAAGATGCGAAGCTACTTCCCTATTGTTCAAATTATCCTGATTCAAGTTGAAGTACACGTTATTCAAGCCAAAGCTTACCCCGGTTTGAATTCCCCATCCCGATCCGAAACTACCTTTGTACGATGAATTGAAATACAGGTTATTGTTTTTATTGCTCACTCTTACGGGTGAAGTTGCATTGATATCCTTCTGATTCAAGTCAAATTCAGAATAATCGAAAGCCGAGTACATTTTGAGTAAACCATTTTTAAGTTTCAAACGGTAAACGGCTTCTCCTGAAACACCTCGGTAGGGTTTGTTCCAATCGGCGTTTTGAGGAATTGCCCATTGATACGGCGCCAAATCAATGTAAGACGTATTGATACTGAACGAACTCTTGTCCCATTTTTTTGTTCTTCCGATACCTAGACCGACGGTCATGAACGAATATTCGGTTTTGTCCTGATCGGGTTCAGAAATCGAATTCATCAATAAAACACTAGACAAAGCATCGCCAAATTCGGCAGAGTAACCTCCTGTTGAAAACGTCATTCCGTTGAAAAGAAAAGGAGAAAAGCGACCACGAGTAGGCATATTATTAGCAGTTACCCCATAAGGTTGTGCCACACGAATACCATCAATATAGGTTTGGGTTTCATCACTTTCTCCACCACGAACAAATAATCGTCCGCTCTCCCCATTAATTTGTGCACCGGGTAAAGTTTGCAACGCACCAACGATATCTCCAGCCGATCCAGCAGTAGTAACAATATCCAACGGTTTTAATGCCGAAGCCTTACTATTATCACCAGCTTTAAACGAACCAGCAGTAATTACAACAGCATCCAATACATTGATACTCGCACGCATTTTCAACGTAATTGCTTGTGCTTTTTCGATGACAATGGGCGATTTCAAATCGTCATAATTTAAAGCCGTAGCTACAATTGTTTGGTTTCCTCTTTCGGTGGTTTCGAAAGTAAACTCCCCTTTCTCATTGGTAGTAGCGCCATCATAAGTTCCATCGATGTATACATTGGCACCTACTAAAGGACGTTCTTTGTTGTCGATAATCTTTCCAGAAACCGTTTGGTTTTGTGCCAATGCACTAACTGAAAAGAAAAAAAGTAAAAGTTTAAAAGCAGTATTCATGGTTTGTTTATTTTGATAGTCCAAAATTGCAATGAATAGCCCTCCTCTCCAACTTATACTAACCGAACTGTAGAATTTTTAGGATGAAGTGTTTTTTAGCACTTAGTTTTTAGCTCATAGTCCTTAGTACCAGTTAAAAAGTCTTTGGTACCACTTAAAGAGTATTTAGTACTTAGCTCATAGTCCTTAGTACCAGTTAAAGAGTCTTCAGTACCACTTAAATAATCATCTGTACCACTTAAAAAGTCTTCAGTACCACTTAAATAATCATCTGTACCACTTAAAAAGTCTTCAGTACCACCTAAATACTCATCTGTACCACTTAAAAAGTCTTCAGTACCACCTAAATACTCATCTGTACCACTTAAAAAGTCTTTGGTACCACCTAAATACTCATCAGTACCACTTAAAAAGTCTTTGGTACCACTTAAATAATCTTCGGTGCCACTTAAAAAATCTTTGGTACCACTTAAATAATTATCAGTACCACTTAAAAAGTCTTTGGTACCACCTAAATAATCATCGGTACCACTTAAATATCCGATTGACTGCTAACTTTCGTTACACACGAATCATTATCTTTGGCCAAATTAAAATTTACATGAAAAACGTATTCCTAAGCCTGCTGCTTGCTGTTTCATTTTCCAATTATGGTCAGGACTATTTTGAACAATTCAAAACCTCTTGGAAAAACGACCATGATTTTACGAAAACAGAGAAAATCATCAAAGAATGGGAGTCTAAAACAACCAACGATCCGAATTTATACATCGCGGCTTTTAATTTCTATTTCACCGAATCCAGAAAAGAAATCTTGGCATTGGATACCCATCCTGGAGAAGGAGAAAACTTTGAGCTTAAAGATTCTTTGAATAAAACTGCCGGATATATTAAGTCGACTAACCTTCGCAATGACGGACTGTTCGACTTGAGTCAAAACTATTTGACAACCGGAATTCAAAAATTCCCTACTCGTTTGGACTTGCGTTTTGGAAAGATTTTTGCCTTGGGTGATTTCAAGCGATTGGATGATTTCACGAAAGACATTTTGACTACGTTGGATTATTCTGCTAGCATCAATCATAAATGGTTGTGGAAGGAAGATAAGCCACTTGAAGGCGAAATTATTTTTATCAAATCGGCCGTTCAGGATTACCAAAATACACTATACCAAAACAATTCGTATGTGAATATGCGAAAAATTGCCGAGAAGATGAATACCCTGTTCCCAAAAGATCCGATTATTTTATCGACTTTAGGAACGAGCTACTTATTGGAAGAAAAACATGAAAAAGCATTAACGATATTTAAAGAAGGAAATAGTTTAGATCCTAATGACGAAATCATTATAAACAACATTGCCTTTTGTTATTTCCATTTGAATGACAAGGCCAATGCAAAGAAATACTACGAGCAATTAACGAAAGCTAAGAATACTGACATTAGTGAATTTGCGAAAGAGAAACTAAAAGAATTGAAATAATAATTCAACAGAACGATATAAAAACCTAACTCCAAAAGTTAGGTTTTTTTGTGACATTTTCAATTGTAAACAATCCAAACCAATTGGTCCTTCGACTTTTCTCATCCAAAATCTTTTGTAACTTTACTTCAATAACAGCATTATCATGAAAAACCTATTTTACACACTTCTGCTTTGTTGCGGATTGGCTGTCACTGCACAAACTGACAAACAGCAACTCTATAATGAAAAGTTAGCAAAGGAATTGGGTGCCGATGACTACGGAATGAAACATTACATATTTTGTATTCTAAAAACCGGATCCAATACTACCGCCACGCCTGACGAGAAAAAGAAATATTTCGAAGGTCATATGGCCAACATCAATAAATTAGCAGATGAAGGCAAACTGGTTGTTGCAGGTCCCTTTATGAAAAACGACCGTAATTACCGTGGTATTTTCATTTTCAACTGTGCTACTGTGGAAGAAGCACAAAAAATGGTGGAAACCGACCCTGCAGTACAAGCCAAAATCTTTGAGGTAGAACTAACGCCTTGGTACAGCAGCGCCGCTTTGATGGAAGTAGCCAAAAACCACGACAAAGTAGCCAAAACCAAGTTTTAATATGAATATTGAGAAATTACAGGCTATATGCAAGGCCTTACCTCACGTCACCGAAGATATTAAATGGGGCAACGACCTGTGCTTTTGCATAGGCGGAAAGATGTTCTGTGTTGCAGGCCTAAACCAGATACCTACTTCCGCATCGTTTAAAGTAACCGAAGAAGAGTTTGAAACCATGAGTCAGTTACCAGGCATAAAACCTGCTCCGTATGTGGCTAAATACAAATGGGTTTTGGTGGAAGATATTAATACGCTTTCTGCCAAAGAATGGGAACACTATACCAAACAATCGTACAATCTGGTCAAAGAGAAACTGACACCAAAGATTAAAAAGGAACTCAACCTACTCTAGTCAGCCTGCTTCTAGAGGTTAACTTTAACATTTTTACAAGATTTTTTGGCTCACTGTACTGTATTTTTGCGGTGACCATCCCAATTACATAGCACTCATGAAAACACTAAGCCACATCAAGAAGCACTATTCCCGCATCAAATACCAAAAACTGGCTGTCGTTGCTGTTCTGATTGGATTCCTTTGTGCTTTTCTGGCTGTTTCGCTAAAGCATATCACTGAACATTACGAAGACATTTTGTTTCATAAAGCTTCTGCCAATAGCTTCTTGTTGTTGGTATTCCCGGCTTTCGGTCTGTCTGTTATTTATTTCTTACGATACTATCTGTTCAAAAAGAAAGAAAACAAAGGCATCAAGGAAATATTTGATACAACTTCCGAAAGAAAGAATAGTCTTCCGGTTTACAAAATACCATCCCATTTCATCAACGGATTGCTTACTGTAGCTTTCGGTGGTTCCACCGGTATTGAAGTGTCAACAGTGGTGGCCTCAGCTACGGTGGGTTCTGTAGCGCAGGAAAAGGAGAATCTGTTCAACCGTCATAAAACAGAATTGATTTGTGCGGGTGTTGCTGCAGGTGTAACGGCGCTTTTCTGTAGTCCGTTTGCCGGTATACTCTTCGCTTGGGAAGTCATTTCCAAGAAACTCACCAAAACATTTCTGATTACAACCTCAATTGCCGTAATAACCGCACTGATCGTTATTTACTTACTGGACGAGAAATCTCTTTTCCATGCCGATGTCACACACTGGAACTGGAAAGCCACACCGTATTTTATGCTGTTGGGTGTCATTGCCGGAATGAATTCGGTTTACCTGACCAAATGCGTGATCTTCTTTAAAAAGAAGTTCGCAGCCATCAGCAAACATTCAACACGAATTCTGTTAGGCTCCGGCATCCTAAGCATCGCTTTACTGGCTTTACCTCAATTGTATGGTGAAGGGTATCATGCTATTAAAGAAAATCTGATTAATTCCAACCAATTAACGCTTTCATTGTCTTTATTCCTGACATTCTCCGGCATCATCATTCTAAAACCTATTGTGACTTCAGCTACGCTGGCCGCAGGTGGCGATGGTGGTGTATTCGCACCAAGCATCTTCACAGGTGGTTTTATCGGCCTCTTATTGGCCATTCTCCTGAATACCTTTTTTGATGCACAGGTCATCCCGTTGAATTTCATGATTCTCGGAATGGGTGCCATGCTAAGTGCCAGTATCAATGCTCCTTTTACAGCTATCTTTCTAACCTGCGGTCTCATAAACAATTATGTCTTGCTTTTCCCCGCAGTCATTGTCTGTTTAGTGGCAAAATACACCGCACAATACATTTATCCGCATACCGTTTACAGTTACCAGCCTAAAAAAGTCAGTTAATTTATGCCTACACACAAAATAAAACGCAATTACCGCAAAGCGAAATACGTACTCTACAAAGAAACACTGGTTGATTTCAGAGAGCACTTCTGGGCTTTCTTAGGTGCTTTTGTCGGCATGGGTAGCATTGCTTACCTCCAGTACAATGCCTTTCCAAAAGAAGATTATGTTTTTCTGATAGGCTCTTTCGGTGCCTCATGTGTCTTGGTCTATGGCGTAATCCAAAGTCCGCTGGCGCAACCCCGAAACTTAGTCGGTGGTCACGTAATTTCAGCTTTGGTTGGTGTAACAGCAGCTAAACTTTTCCCTGATACCCTTTGGTTGGCTTCAGCCCTGGCAGTAGGACTGGCAATTGTTGCCATGCAAATGACCAAAACATTGCATCCTCCAGGTGGCGCCACTGCCTTGATTGCAGTTACCGGTTCTCCGGCAATTTTAAAATTAGGTTATTGGTATGTTATTTCACCGGTACTGACTGGTGCATTGATTCTTTTACTGGTGGCATTGCTTTTTAACAATATGACTACCAACAGACACTACCCTACTAACAAAAAATTCACTAAGTTTAAAAGCAAAATTTTCGACAGGATCAAATCAGAAAGTGCAAACTAAACTAACGGATACAATGACACCATCAAAAACCTTCTTAACCGGAATATCCGGTGTTTTACTTTTTGCCTTAACCACAATTATTGCAGGAATAGTACACCCCAATTACAATCCGATGGCACAGTTCATCAGTGAATTGTATGCAGTAGATGCGCCCAATGCAGATTTTATCCGTTTCTATTGGTATATTCCAAGTGGAGTACTTCTCTTTTTGTTTGGTTTATTTGCCATTCAAGAAGCCCCGAAATCTGCTTTAGCCACGTTAGGCTTTTTAGGAGTAGGTTTGGGTTATGGATTAGGAACTGTTTTTTGCGGATTTTTCAATTGTGATGCCGGTTGCAATCCTGATTTAGTCAATCCGAGTTTTAGTCAAATCTTACATAACTTCATGGGATTTCTGACCTATCTGATTGTACCATTCAGCATTTTATTCGTAGCTATAGCCTCCCAAAAATGGAGAAATGCTACTTCTTTTTCACTATGGAGTTTTTTGTTTGCGGCTGTTAGTTTTGTCTTTTTTCTACTATTGAACGTCAATCTACAATCCCCTTACAAAGGAGTAATTCAACGTATTATTGAAGGAAGTATTTTACTTTGGATTATTTTCTGCGCTATCTATCTCTTCAAAAACAAACACAATGCTACAGCTGAATAAAGTCCATCATATTGCTATTATCTGTTCCGATTATTCAAAATCAAAGTATTTCTATACCGAACTCCTTGGATTGAAAATTCTTCAGGAAGTCTACCGAGAAGAAAGACAATCCTACAAATTGGATTTGGCACTCAACGGCATCTATACTATCGAATTGTTTTCGTTTCCGGATCCACCACAAAGAGTATCAAGACCAGAAGCGGCCGGATTGCGTCACTTAGCGTTTGAAGTGAATGCCATTAACGCTACCCGAGATTTTTTACTACAGCACAACATCATTTGCGAAGCAATCAGAACCGATGAGTACTCGGGAAAACGCTTTTTCTTTATTGCCGATCCCGATGGTTTGCCTATCGAATTCTATGAGAGCTAATTAAAATCTTATCAACAAATCGGATTTCCTAAATCCAAAATCGAAATTATATTTTACCTTTGACGTTTCAATAATACAAACGATTATGGTTTACAAATTCAGAGTCATTCTTGACGCAGAAGAAGATATTTTCAGAGATATTGCCATCGAAGAAAAAGACACCCTGGAAGACTTACACAATGCATTAGTGAATGCTTTCGGTTTTGATGGAATGGAAATGGCAGCATTTTATACTTGTGACGACAAATGGAATCAAGATGAGGAAATTCCTTTATTTGATACCGGGGATACTCCGGGTGAAGGATTAACCATGGGTGACTATCTTTTATCATCTACCTTTGATGAAGAGAATACCAAAATGATCTATGTGTACGACTTTTTGAACATGTGGACTTTCTTCGTTGAATTGGCAGCTATTGAAGAACCTGAAGCAGGCGTAAGTTATCCTGATTTATTATTCTCTCACGGAATAATGCCGGCTTTCGCACCAGATAAAGAATTTGAAGCAGAAAAAGACGGCGGCTTTCATGACGAGTTCGAAGATGACTATGATGAAGATGATTTAGATATGTTCGAAGGAGACGACTCTTTTGAAGACTACGGCTTCGAGGAAAACTGGAATTAATTTTTAAAGTAACAAAGGTTCTAAGGTTCTAAGATTTATGAGTACATTCAGAGATTTATTGATTTGGCAGAAATCAATGACTTTAGTCACAGAAATTTACCTTTTAACCAATTCATTTCCTAAAGAAGAAATCTACGGACTCACTTCACAAATCAGAAGATGTTCGATATCAATACCGAGTAATATAGCTGAAGGATTTGGAAGAAATGGCAATCAGGATTACCTGAAATTTTTGAGTTTTTCTATTGCTTCTCTTTTTGAAATGCAAACACAAATAGAAATTGCTTTTAACTTGAATTATATTACTCAACAACAATTTAATACAATATACAACGAAACTAAAGAATTGGAGCGTATGACAAGTTCTTTTATCCGAAAAATAAAGGAACGCATATAAAAACTTTGAAACTTTGTGACTTTGCAACTTAGCACCTTAAAAAAAAATGATCAACTTATTTAATACACACATTGACAATCTTTCCATACACAGAGTAGGAAACAAAAGTCGTAACGAAGCTATTTTCTTATCCGATCAGCCGTATGGCTTAAATGATGAAATCATGCCGCTTTTAAAAGAGTTCTTCTTCAAGCCTTTCAGAAGTAGTGAAGAAAACTATTATCAGTTTGCTCATGATGTGGATTTGGATTACAACGAAATGTACAACCTGGCTACAGAGATATTTGCTAATCCGGGAAGTGTACATGAAGTTTCCAAAAAAATAACCAAACATTTATTCGAGCAATCCAACCATCCGCACATTAAAAACGGTGAAGTGTATGTTGCTTATTTGACTAATGTTTCTATTGATAACAAACCGGTTGATGCTATTGGTGTTTTCAAAAGTGAAATCAAATCCGACTTCCTTCAGTTTGAAGAAAACGGATCGCAATTGGACATGATTTTACAACAAGGTATCAACTTGCAAAAACTGGATAAAGGTTGTTTGATCTTCAACTATAAAAAAGAAGAAGGTTACAAAATCCTTACCGTAGATAGCAATCGTTACGATGCGCGTTACTGGTTAGAACACTTCTTGAGTGTAGATGCGTTCCAAGACGAAAACTTCATGACGAAAAAGTACCTTAAATTTTGTCAGGACTTCGCAAAAGAAGTAGTACTTCCTGCGGAAGACAAAAAAGAGGAAGTAATGTTCATGAACCGTGCTGTAAATCACTTTGCAAAGAATGACAATTTCGAAGAAGCCAATTTCTTAAGTGAAGTAATTGACAACCCGGATTTAATCTCAGAATTCAAAAATTTCAAAGTAGATAAAGGAGAAAAATACAGCATTGAAGACTTGACTACCTTCCCGATTGCCAATGCAGCAGTGAGCGATGCACGTCGTAAAATGAAAAACGTGATTGAACTGGATACCAACATCCAAATCAAGTTAGACTTCATCAACCCTGAAAGTGCTGAAAAGTATGTGGAAAAAGGCTGGGATGAAGAAAAACAAATGTATTACTACTTGGTGTACTTCAACAAAGAACAAAAATCATAATACAACAAAAATCCTCAACAGTAGTTGGGGATTTTTTTTAGGTTTTATAGTGCACTCAGTAGAGAATGGACTTCGGCAAACAGTACTTCATTTTTTAATGGTTTTGTAAGATAGCTGTCACATCCCAATTCAAAGACTTTTTTTCTGGTTTCTTCAGTCACATCTGCCGTAACCGCAATAATTGGAATTTGAGCATTATGACTTCCGGCATTTCCTTTCCTAATCTCAATCGTAGCTTCATAACCGTCCATTACGGGCATTTGTAAATCCATTAAAACAATATTGACAATTTGATTTTTTAGAATTGCAATCGCCTCTTCCCCATTATTGGCAAATACTAATTCGATATTATTCCATTTGCTCACTATTTTTTCAATTACGTACTGATTAACGCGATTGTCTTCAACAACTAGAACTCTTTTGTTCTTAAAATCATATTGTAAATCAATTGCAGCTACTTGGTCCGATTCTTTGTTTTCAACCACTTCAAAATCGAGTGCAAAAGTACAACTGGTTCCTTTGTCGATGACACTGGAAACGTGTATGGAACCTTGATGAAGATCTATTAATGATTTCACGATAAACAAGCCTAAACCGTGTCCGCCGAATTGTCTTTTGTTGTTACTGCTATTTTGTGAAAAAGAATCAAATATACTACCCATCTTATCGTCGGAAATCCCTATACCCGTGTCTATAATCTCAACGATTAATGTTCCAAAAGCCTCCTTTTTCAGAATAAACTCAACCTCTAATTGTATCGTTCCCTCCGAAGTGAATTTTAGAGCATTGTTCAAAAGGTTATTCAAAATTTGACTTACTCTTTCCTGATCACCAACTATTTCTTGTGGGATTTCACTTTTTTCATTATACACAAAATCGAGGCCTTTGTTTTTAGCCAAAGTTTCGGCATTTCGTCGAATACTTCCAATCAATCTTCGGAGATCGAACGGTTTCTTTTCGAGTACTATTTCACCTTTATCTATTTTAGAAAAATCGATTATATCATTGATCGAACCCAATAAACTCTTCGAGGATTCCTTTATAATCTTACAATCATCTTCAATCTGTTTTGTAGTGTTTTCCTTCAAAATCAGATCCGTTAAATTTAAAATTGCATTGAGCGGCGTTCGCAGTTCATGACTAATATTGGATAAGAAGTACGATTTCAAATCGCTCATTTCTTCTGATTTGGTCAATGCAATAATGTTGAGTCTTTCCTTTTCATTCTTAAGATTTCGAATCAGATTAGACATCGAAAGTGAAAGAAAAACAATTTCGAAACCGGTGCCAAATTTCGGGCTGTTTTGGGTCAAGAAGTTATTATCCAACAAGCCGATATTGTACAAAATAAAAATTCCGAAACCACTGATTAAGCATAAAATACCAACGGTAAAGAAATAATCTACCGGAACTTTGGTAGTATACAAATAAACAATAGAGCCAATGATGAGCAATAAAAAAAGTAAAGACAACAAATTCACAACGATATAAGCCAATTGTAGTGCTTGCGGCACAAACACAATCGTTACAAAGAGCACCCATAAAGACATATATGCTACTTTATATAGCAGATAGAGTTGTTTACTGTACACTTTTATTTTTAGAAACGCTTCGCTGTATTTTCCAGAGAAATAAACCGCAATGATGGCAATTAAAAGTACTGCGTGTGTATCAATCCATCCCAGATCGTGAGAAATATATTCATGCAAAAGACCATCAATTGAAAATTGCAGTAATCCTACAAAAAAAACGTAGAGGGTATAGTATAAAAATATCTTCTCTTGTAAGGCAAAATAAAAGAAGAAATAAATGATGCCAACGATGGCTAAAATCCCATAGAAAAACCCAAAAAACAATTCCTCACTCGCCGTTTCACTTATAAAGTTACTTGCGGAATGTAGTTTCAATGGCAACTTGAGCACTTCACCATCGCTTTTAATATGCAAAAACAAACTAACCTTTGCATTGGGTGGAAATTGTAATTCAAAAATATTTTTTCGGCTATTGAAGCTACGCTCTTTATAAGGAATAGCATCACCGTTACGAAGTATTTGAATGGCATTGGAGTTTTCATCTACTACATACAATTCTACCAAATCGGTTATTGGTCTAGCCGTTTCAAGGTAATACGTATAAAATGCATTCGATTGATTTTCGATTGTGGTTTTTGTCCAATAATGATTCTGCGTAAATCCTAAATCTTCAATTTCATTTTTTATTATTTGGGGATTATATTTAGCAAAGCTTCCACGAATTTGATTAAACGTTAGCTTTTGAGAACCAACATTTACAATTGAAGTATGTTTATGCAGAGAAATTTCGTTTTGTCTTGAATTGGTCAGTATATACTGTGCATTGCATAAATTGTAAGCAAAAATGAAGAGTAAAAAAAGGGGGCATTTTAAAACTCGCATCATAATAAATCGCAGCTGTTTAAGGTAATAGGCAGTAATTTACAACTTATTTTCAATTAAACGATTATTAAATTGATTTATAGTTACTTATACTAACCGAAAATGAAATCACTTTTTGTTAAGACACAAACAAATTACTCACTCGATCAAGTCTTTGTTATTTCTATATAATGTCTTCCTAAATTTCTATGTGATTATTTTTTCGTTTTAAAAATTTAATCACACTTTCTGTGATTATTTTTTTATTTTAAAAAAGAAATCACAATTCCTGTGATTATTTTTTCGTTTTGGAAAATAAATCACAACGATGAGAGTTTCGGCGGAATAATAAAACACCGAAGGCTTGAAGGGTTTATAGGATAGTTGCCTAAGTCCGTTTGGAAAGTTGTGTAAATAAAAAACCCGAAACTTTCGTTTCGGGTTTATTTCCGCGGAGAAAGAGGTATTTGAACCTTATACATTCAGATATATCTAAATTTAGCAAACTCCTTTATTGTCAATAACTTTAGTGTAATGTTAATATTTGATACTGCTCAAATATGGTATTAAATCATATCTTTACTGTCAACTAAATTGTCAACTGACATATATATGAGAAGTACATTCAATTTAAAAGAGCCAAACAGAGATAAGGAAAGTTTGATTTTGTTTTCAGCCTATTTCAAAAATGAAGGTCGAAAATTTGTCTATTCAACTGGAGAAATGATTCATCCAAATGATTGGGATTTTGAAAACAAACAGCCAAAAAACCTTAATGGGAGGACTGAAATTGCAAATAAATTAAGAGGTATCAATAGACAATTAGAGCGTTATTCGAACTATTTTTCTGATTTAATTCAAAGATATAAGCTTTCAAATCGTGAAATTATTATCAGTGACATCAAAGATGATTTTGATATAGAATTTAAACGTACTACTTCGATTTCAAGTAAATTTTTTGAGGTTTATGATTTGTTTTTAAGCGAAAAGAAAAATGATTTTACTGACGAAGCCAATTCTGAAACGACTATTAAGCGATATGAATACAATAAAAAATTGCTTTTTGATTATCAAACAAATAGAAATAAGAAAATAAATTTCAATCAAATTGATAAAGCTTTTTACAACTCATTCATTGAGTTTTGTATTTCTGAAAAAAAACACTCAGCAAATACTGTTAGAAGGAATGTAGGTCTATTCAAAACATTTCTCTATTGGGCTACTGAAAATAATCATACTTATAAAACGGACTATCAGAAATTTAAATCTCCTAAATCTCAATTAACGGATGAGGTTGCTCTTACTTTAGAACAAGTTCAGGAAGTCTTTGAATATGATTTCAGTACAAATGAAAAATTAGAACGAGTTAGAGATTTATTTGTTTTTGGTTGTGCTACTGGAATGAGAATCAGTAATTATTCAGATATAGAAAAAAAAGACATTCATGACGGATTTATTAAAGTTAGAGATAAAAAGAATACTGATAAGGCTTTAGAAATCCCTTTGAATGATTTTTCTATTTATCTACTTAAAAAATATGATTACAAATTGCCCAAAATATCCAACCAAAAATTCAATGATTATATTAAAGAGGTTTTCAAAATAATTGGATACGACCAAAGCATTAAAAAGACAGTGAAAATCGGAAAGGAGATAATAGAGCAAATAAATCCGCTTTATGAGCGAATTTCTTCTCACACAGCTCGAAGAAGCTTCATTACTATTATGAAAAATAACAAGATACCTGACAAAGTTATTATGAGTTATACTGGTCACAGAAGCTTGGAAGTATTCAATAAATATTACAAGCCAAACAATGATGATAAAAAAGATTTCATGCAAACTGTTTGGAAAATGGAAAATGCACAACTTAAAAAAGTCGATTAATGACAGCCATCAACAAAACTTTTTATATAGATACAGCAGAAGAAATAGATATTTGTGGTTCAAAATTCATCACTTTAGAAGGTGGAGCATATCAACTTCCTTATGACGTAAAACCTGCCGAAGGTGAGCATAATTATTCAACTTGCGAAGGTTGTAGAAAAAAAAGGCAAAAGTTAATTAAAGAAATCAAGAGAGCAAATAAATTTCCATTGTGTTGTGATGGGCATAAGAAGCTTCATTTATTAGAACAGTTTAAGCAATCTGATTTTCTCGGATTAGAAGGAAGTATAGCAGATAAAATTATATATACTGCTCAATTTATAATTAACAATCTTGACAATGATGATTGGTTTGAGGATTTCCAAAATTATTTTGAATATGTTATTGAGAGTTTCGGTTGCTTTCCTAATGGATACGGTTCGCCTTATCAAATAAGTAATTATTACTCCTTTGTTGTAGATTCTATTGAAAATAAAAAAAAGTTATTGAGTTCATCAAAGATTACAAATGATGAAATCAATGTAAGGTTAGATAAAATTTTGGAACACATTCACAATGCTTTCGTTCCTACAAATCAATCACCTTCTAAAAACAACAAAGATTTTAATCTCTTATTAGCTACTTATAACAAATGGTATAAAACATTTCCATTTGAATTATCTTATTTTCAACCTTTACAAAAGAAATATAGCAAAACATTACCTCTTATTAATGGTGAAATAAAATATAATAAGTACACTGGTTTAACAACTGCATCACTTCACTCAAAAGAAAGTCTGACTCAATTTTTGGTGGAATTAACGAAAGCTATTATAACAAATATAAATGGATTAAAGCTGTACGAGAAAGGATTATTGAATGATATTCAAAAAGTGCAATTAGAGTTAGTTTTAAGCAACAGAGAATTAGAGCTTTCAGAGATAAATTCTAATAAAGAAATTGATTCCAAAACGTATATAAAAACACTAAAAAACTGGTTCAAATCAGAGAAAAAATTTATCACGGAAATAACTCCGTTATTAAAAACCAATAAATCATCTACTGAAGAAAGGCAAAAACCTCAACTTAGTATCAAACAAATAGCATTAAAGTTGGTTTACGAAGGTGCAGTCGTTAATAGGAATAATTCTCAGGCTATTGTAAAAGAATATGGTCACACTTCCGGTGAAAAGCTTTTTCAGGAATACACTTATTTTTCCAGTCAAGCAAATAGAAAAGGTAATCCATCACCTCAAACACTGAAAAAATTTGACAATAAGATTGAATTATTTGAAAGTGTGATTCAATTACTATCTGAACCTCATAAACAAAGGGCTTTGGATGAATTAAATATACTCAAAATGAATCGAGATAATTTATTTGGGTAAAAATTGTAACCAGTTATAACCGGTTACCCAAATCAAATTAGACAAAACATTTGCACATAACTCAAAAGCAAATGTTATGAATAATCCCTTTGAGATAATCGAACAAAGATTATCAAACATCGAAAACCTTCTGTTGGATATTAAGCATAAACCGATAGAAGAAGAAAAAACAGAAAATCTAACGGTAAAAGAAGCCGCTGAACTCCTAAAGGTTTCTGAACAATCAATACACAATTATATCAAAAGAGGTTTTTTACCGGCTCAAAAAGTTGGTAGAATCCTGCTTATCAAACGTATTGATGTTGAGCAATCACTCCAAGAGGTAAAATCCCTAAAGTACAAAAGAGCCTAATCCTCAAAGTTGAGGTAATAATCTGCTGGAAATGGGAAACATCTATACATTAGGACAAAACGGGACAAATAAAACGGGACAAAAACCTGTTTTTATTTCAGGAAATGGCTCTGACCTTAGCAATGATGAGGTTTTGAAAGGAAGGGCAAAACGTAAATTTATCACACAATCTATGATGCTAAGCCTAATGGATGTAGCAAAAGAAAAAGGAGATAAAGAAAAGCAGAAAAGTTATTGGAACAGTTACTATTGTCAAAACCGAGTTACAAGTGTTGATGGTCGTTTGTATGGCAACTACTGCAAAAACAGATTTTGTACTCTTTGTTGTAGCATCAGGAAAGCCGAAATCATAAACAAATATTATCCGATTATTGAGCAATGGGATGAGCCATATTTTGTAACCTTAACTGTTAAAGCCTGTTCCGCTGCAAGGTTAAGAGTGATGGTTAAAAAAGTTATGCAGGGATTTCAAAGGATAAAAGACCGTCACAAAAAGAACTATTTGAGAGGGAAGGGAATCAAATTAATTGGTGTTAAATCGTTGGAGTGCAATTTCAATCCGGCAAAAAAGACTTATAATCCTCATTTGCATTTGATAGTTGCTAATAAAAAAATGGCAGAAATACTGATTGCAGATTGGCTAAAACTGTGGACACCAAAATTTGCCCAAAGACAGGCGCAGGATATGAGGGAAATATTCAACGCTGAAACAGGGTTGATAGAGATTATAAAATATGGAAGCAAAATATTCACCGAACCGGATATAAAGAAAAAAGGAGATAATGCTTCCTATCAAATTTATGTTTCTGCTTTAGATAATATACTAACTGCAATGAAAGGCATCCGCATTTTTGAGCGTTTTGGTTTCAATGCTGAAAAGAAAGAGGAAATAATCACAAAAGAACCTCAACCGGTTATGAAGTATGAAGAATGGGAATTTAATCCACATCTTTTTGATTGGCAAAATACAGCCACAACTGAGGTTTTAACCGGATATAAGCCAAAACCTCAACTTACAGCTATATTGTCAAACTGTATTGATATTACTTCTCAATAGAGTTAGAATTTCATTCTTTGTATTCTTACTGCATTTAGGATTGCTAATAATGCCACACCAACATCAGCAAAAACAGCTTCCCACATAGTAGCCAAGCCACCTGCACCAAGAATCAAAACAATTCCTTTTACTACGAAAGCCAAAGTGATGTTTTGCCAAACTATCCTTTTGGTTTGTTTACCGATATTGATAGCCATTGGAATTTTACTCGGCTTATCATCCTGAATGACTATATCGGCAGTTTCAATGGTTGCATCGCTGCCTAAACCACCCATTGCAATACCTACATTGCTTAAAGCAACTACTGGAGCATCATTCACACCATCACCAACGAAAGCAACAGTTTCATTTTTAGCTTTGATTTCTTTAACCTTGTTTACTTTGTCTTCAGGCAATAAATCCCCAAAAGCATTAGTGATGCCTAATTTGTCAGCTACAAACTTTACAACGGTGCTTTTATCACCGCTTAACATAGTGGTTTTTACATTCAAAGCCTTAAACTTATTAATGGCTTCCTGAGCATCTTTTTTTATAACATCTGCAATAGTTATATAGCCAACAAACTTTTTATCATACGCAACAGCTATAAGCGTGTAAACGATTGAATTTGGGTCAATATCGTATGGGATTGAATGTTTATTCATTAACTTAAAGTTACCCACTAACAAGCTTTTACCGTCAACGGTTGATTTCAGTCCTTGCCCTGCTATTTCTTCTACTTTTCCAAGTTTGATAGAAGTATCAACTTTGCCAACAAATTCGTGAATGGCAGTCGCTACCGGATGAGTGCTTTGGCTTTCTAAGGCATTGACCATTTGCAGTATTTCCTTTTCCTTAAACTGCTTATCAAAAACAACTTCCTGTACTTTGAAAACGCCTTCGGTCATTGTTCCGGTTTTATCCATAACAACGTTTTGAACGGTTGCAATTACATCAAGGAAATTACTTCCTTTGAATAATATCCCGTTTCTACTCGCTGCACCAATTCCACCGAAATAGCCTAATGGTATTGATATTACTAAGGCACAAGGGCAGGAAATAACCAAAAATATCAAAGCCCTGTAAAGCCAATTTGAAAATATGTAATTCTCAACAAAGAAATAAGGCAGAAACGCAATCAAAACAGCCAATACAACCACAATAGGAGTATAGATTTTGGCAAACTTCCTGATGAATAATTCAGTAGGTGCTTTTTGTGCTGTGGCATTTTGCACCAACTCTAAAATTTTGGAGAGTTTACTATCGGTGTAAGCCGTGGTAACTTTTACCTGAGATACTTTATTGAGGTTAATCATTCCGGCTAAAACCGTATCACCTTTTGCCTTTGTGTCAGGTTTGCTTTCACCTGTTAGGGCAGCTGTATTGAATGAAGCTGATTCAGAAAGCAATTCACCATCCAAGCCTAATTTTTCGCCTGCTTTTAATTGGATTATATCACCAATTTTGGCATCAGCAGCTTTAATGGTTTGCGGAGCAGAATCGATCAAAATTGTTACCTCATCGGGTCTTTGGTCTAATAAGGATTTGATATTGGCTTTGGCTCTTGTTACGGCTAACGTTTGGAAAACCTCACCAACAGAATAAAACAGCATCACAGCAACTGCTTCGGGATATTCGCCAATAGCAAATGCCCCGACAGTAGCTATAACCATCAAAAGAAATTCGGAAAAGATTTCACCTTCTTTAATACTTTCAATTGCTTCTTTTATTACAGGAAAACCAACAGGAATATAGGCAACCACATACCAAACAATCCTTATCCATCCGGAAAACCAATCATTAGCAAAAATATTATCAAAGACTATGGCGGCTAAAAGCAATGCTAATGAAATGATTGAAGGCAAAAACATTTTGAATGTACTTTCATAGGCTGAATCATTGTGCTCGTGTCCATCATCCTCTGAATGGTCATGATGCTTTTTACTTTTGGTAGAACAACAACCTTCATCCTCAATCAAATCCTTTGCACTGGCTTTAGTATAGATTTTTTCTTCCTGAGTACAACAAAGTTGCTTTCCCTGAGCATCATATTTATGCTGATGTTCCATTTTACTTACTTTTATGAATTAGCATTTAGAATTTCCTGAATATCTTTTGGTATTTCCATAGGTCTTAAAGGAGGTACATTTGCACCACCTGTATTGCCAACCGGAACATGACCAACAAACGATTTCACACCACCAACAAGCAGTCTTGGTATTTGACCGATAACTTCTTTAGTGCTTTTAATTTTAAATCCAAACTGTAACATTTTCCAATGGACATAAGTATGCTCTAACGGATACCTTTGCCCAATAATATGTGCTCGTTCCAAATGATGCCAACTACTTTGTAAATTATTACTTTTCAAATCATTTTGAGCAGCAATTAATTCGCTTTGGTAAAAAGGCAATAATGTTTTAGGAATTGAAGTATAGAATCTCATAGTTAAACTTTACAACAGCCATCTAAACTTTCGTAACCTTTTGGATCGGCTTTAACATCATCCGCATCATAACCCAATTTACTGATGGCTTTCTTAATGGTTATCAAATCGGTTTTTTTGGAGTTAAAATATACTGTGATAGTCATTTTTTTCTCATCCAGTTCATACATTTTAACTCCCGTAATTTTAAGCATGTTCTCTTTGAACTTCATCCCACAAGTTTCACATTCTTTGCAATGGTCACAGTTGATTTTAGTTTTGATAATAGCTTTCTGATTTGATTTTTGTTGAGCAACTGCTACATTTGAAATGAAGAAAATTGCTGTAAAGAGCATCATTGATTTTAGAATTGAGTTTTTCATTTTTATTAATTTAAAATTATTTTTATTACTTATTTAACAACAGCTTTTTTCTGCTTGAATTGGGGGACATTTTACTGAACCATAGCTACAATAGACACAACAATCGCCTTCCTGTGGTTTGAGTACTGTTTTACATTTTTCACATTCATAAAAAAATTGACATGCGTTTGTTGGCATTATTTCGTTTTTCTTATAGCCACATTTAGGGCATGTGATTGTTGATTTTAATTCAACTGTTTTGCCTTCATAGATTGTACACGTTTGGCAACTTCCATGCAATTTATTTCGATAGTAATTGACTCCTGTCGCAATCAAAATTCCGAACATACCCATGTAAATGAATGTGGTATCACCCCCAACATAAAAGCCATATAAAATTAATAATGCACTTGGAATAGCTATTAATAAAGGGTATAAACATTTATGCTTTTTATAGGAAATAGAAAAACCAATAATAGAAATTAACACCATCATTAAAAACACCCACATTGTCCAACCTCCAAATAATTCAAAGCTACCCAAGCCAAGTGCCGATGCACCAAACGCAAATAATGGAAAACAACAAGGCGAAAACAAGGCAGTAACAAAAAGCCCTAAAGTTCCTAATTTATCGATGTTTGATTTCAGTTTCATATTTTAATTTATAAAGATTTGTCATTAATGTTCGTGTTCTCCACCACCTTTGGACTGTGCCAATAGATAATATGCTCCTTTAATCACAATTTTGGCATCCGAAGGAATTTCTTCAATCACCTTTACTTCTGTATAGCCTAAATCAGTTGTTCCTACTGCTACCTCAACGGCTTTGAAATGGATTTCTTTGTGTGATTCTTCTTCTTCCTTATGTGATTCTCCTTCTTTGTGTTCATGTTCTTCAGCTTCTTTTTTTGGTGCTTCTTCGTGTCCTTCTTCCTGAATGTAGATAAAGTACTTATCGCCATTTCTCACAACCGCATCTTTAGGCAATGCCGGAACAGTTTGATTTGAGATATTGATATTTGCTGCTACATACATTCCCGAAATCAAATCTTTAGTGCTACTCGTAATTTTAGCATGAACTGCCACCGTTTTACTCTCATTAGAGAAAGATTTATTGATTCCGAAGATTTTTCCTTTGATGGATTTATTGGATTGGTTAGTCAATACAAAATCAACTTCCTGACCAATTGAAATTTTCCCTAAGTCTTTTTCAAACACATTCAAATCGAGGTGCATTTGAGTATTGTCAACAACCTCAAAAAGTGTTACTCCTGTTTCTGCAAATGCTCCTTTGGTAATACTGATTTTACCAACATAACCGCTTATAGGAGAAACTATCGGAACTAAAGAAGTACTTCCTTTAGGACTTACATTCAATGCCAATAATTTATTTTTAGCAGCTTGAGCTTTGGCTCTTTCTGATGCTAATTTTGATTTCACTTCTTGAAATGCTTTTCGTGGATTTACATTTTCATCAGTAAGGGTTTTTTGGCGTTTAAATTCCTGCTCCAAATATTCAATACTGGCAATGGCTGACTGATATTCTTCCTGCATTTCTGAAACCTCAAGATTTTGGATTGTAGCTAATGTTTTTCCTTTGGTTACAAATGTCCCTTCCAAAACAAAAATATCCTTTACAACGCCACCAATAAGCGTAGAAACATCAGCTCTGTTTTGAGGTGGTACTGCTGTATAACCATTGGCTTTGATAATGGTGTTGAGGTTTTTCATTTCAATGCTTCCGGTTTCAATTCCAATTGTTTTGGCTTGTACTTCTGTTAATGCTACTTCTGTTTCCGACTTTTCTTCTTCGTGTTCTTCAGTAGCTTCTTTTTTACCACAGGAAACGAGTAGAAATAGCGAAATGGAAAGTATGAATAGCGATGATTTATTAATTATTATATTTTTCATTTTACTTGATATTAATTATTAGTGATTACTTCGTCAGTTCGCTTCGCTCGAGTGATGGGAATTGCAACTGAATTGCACTTTGATTGTAAAGATTAATCGCTTCGGCATTTTGTTTCTTAATGTCAATAGCCTGATTTAAGAAACTAATATATGACCAATAGCTCATATCACCATTAGCATAGCTTTTTTGCGCTGTATTGATTATTTGATTGGAGTATTCCAAACCTTCATTTTGATAATAGTCAAGGGCTTTTTTCTGTTTGTCATATTCGTTTTGCAATTCCTCTTTTCTTAGCTTCATTGTTACCTTATTCCTGTCTAACATCATTTGAGTTTGGGAAACATTAATTTCAGATGCTTTGGCTTTAGCTGTATTAGCTCCACCGAAAAGGGGAATCTGTAAACCGGCTGTAAATCCCTGAAACATTGATTTAGTGTCAATGGTTTGGGCAAAATAGCCCAATCCTAACTTTGGTGTTCTTTGGGCTTTGAAAACATTCGTTTCCTTTTGGTTTACCAAAATCTGTTGAGAGTAGAAATCATTCATCAAACCATCTACTTTTGAGTTATCAGCATCCAAAGCAACTTTGTATTGCAATGCAGAAGTTGTATCAGGAACTATGGCATTATCGCTTTGCACAAAGTATTGCAGCTGTTTTTGATAGATAGTCAAATCATATTCAATTTGTACTTTGATTGTTTCTATTTCCTTTACTTTAGCTTTAGCACTGATAACTTCAATTTTACCGCTTTCTCCTGTTTCAAATCGTAATTCTGCATTTTTGAGAAACTTAGTATATATCGCATTCAATTCATTGTTCAGCTTTTGCAACTCAACCCCATACAAATACTGATAATAAGATAATGTTACAGCCTTTTCAATTTCATATTCAGATAGGGCTTTTCGCTTTTCAGCCAAGTTTGCCAATTCTTCCTGTAACTGTCTATTAGCCTTTGTTATTTTCCCAATTGGGAAATACTGCTGAACCGAAACATTATGGTCATAAGCATCACTGTTGAATTGTCCACCCTGATACTGAATTTGTAATGGGTCAGCCTGAAAAGCTCCTTTTTTAAGTACTTTTTGCTTCTCAATTTCCTTATCAGCTATTTTCAAAGTACTGTTGTTCTTTTTGGCTAATTCAACAGCTTGTTCTAATGTTACTGTTTGAGGATTTTGTGCAAACGAAAATGCGCTAAATAATAGTAGTACAGCCGTAATGATTGGAGTTTTCATGTTTTTTCTTCTTTTGATTTTTGTTTCAAATAATAGATAGAGTATTGGCAAAACAATCAGCGTTAATAGAGTTGCTGAAATCAAACCGCCTATTACAACAGTTGCCAAAGGTTTTTGAACCTCAGCACCACCGCTTGTAGATAATGCCATTGGCATAAATCCTAAAGAAGCCACAGCTGCGGTCATTAAAACTGGTCGTAACCTTGTTTTTGTTCCTAATAAAATCCTTTGTAAAGGGTCTGTGATACCTTCTGTTTTAAGCTGATTGAAATAAGATATAAGCACAATTCCATTTAATACAGCAATACCGAATAAAGCAATAAAACCAATTCCAGCAGAAATACTGAAAGGCATTCCTCTCATCCATAACGCAAAAACACCACCTATTGCAGAAAGTGGAATTGCTGTAAATATTAAAAGAGATTGTTTGATACTTCCAAATGTGAAATATAGTAATACCATAATCAAACCTAAAGCAATAGGAAGAGCAACCGATAGCCTTTTATTAGCTTCGATGAGGTTTTCAAACTGACCACCATAAGTAATATAGTAACCGGCAGGAAGTTTAAAGTTTTTATCCAACTTAGATTGGATTTCTTCAACTACGCTTTTAACATCTCTACCACGAACATTTAAGCCAACAGTAATTCTTCGTTTCCCATCTTCACGCACAACCTGAACAGCTCCCTGTTCATAGCTGATGGTTGCCACTTGAGAAAGTGGGATTTGCTGCCCATTCGGTAACGGAATGAATAAATTACTTACATCTGAAATATCGGTTCTATTATCTCTATTCAATCGTACAACAACATCAAAACGTTTGCCTTCTTCATAAATTTTACCTGCACTATCTCCCGCAAATGAGGAGCGGATAATTTGATTGATGTCGCTAATATTCAATCCATAAAGGGCAATTTTGTTATAATCATATTTAACGGTAATTTGTGGCAATCCTGCCACCTTATCGGCTTTCAAATCGCCAATGCCTTCAATAGATTTAATTTTGCTTGTAAGCTCTTTGGCTTTATTGTCTAAAACTTCCAAATCATCACCAAAAATCTTAATGGCTACATCACTCCTACTTCCAGTCATAAGTTCATTAAAACGCATTTGAATAGGTTGGGAAATTTCGATGTTAGCTCCAGGAATCACTTCCATTTCCTCTTTCATCATATTGGCTAAATCTTCCCAATTATCCGCTGAAGTCCATTCGCTTTTCTCTTTCAAGACAATAATCAAATCAGCACTTTCGATTGGCATTGGGTCGGTAGGAATCTCACCGCTACCAATCTTTGCCACTATGGTTTTGATTTCAGGGAATTTTGCCTTTAGTATCTTTTCATACTTGGTTGTAGTTTCCACTGTTTGACTTAAAGAACTTCCTGTCATTATTGTAGCATTTAAAGCTAAATCACCTTCCTCAATCGTTGGAATAAATTCGCCACCCATATTTTGAAAAGTAAATAGGGCTAATACAAACAAACCAATTGAAATTAGAATAACAGTCTTTTTCATTTCCAATGCTTTATTCAATAGCGGAGTGTATTTGCTCTCAAACCAAGCCATCATTCTATCACTGAAATTAACTTTATGCTCTGTATTCTTTGACAGGAACATTGCACTCATCATTGGTACATAAGTTAATGACAGTATAAATGCTCCAATTACTGCAAATCCTACAGTCATAGCCATTGGTTTAAACATTTTACCTTCAGTTCCTACCAAAGCCAAGATTGGCAGGTACACAATTAGAATGATGATTTCTCCAAAGGCTGCACTGTTTCTGATTTTGGAAGCTGAGTTGTAAACTTCGCTATCCATTTCGGCTTGTGTTAGCTCATTTTTCCTTTTCAGTTTGGCTAAATGGTGCATTGTGGCTTCCACAATAATTACTGCACCATCGACAATAATTCCGAAATCAATTGCCCCTAAACTCATAAGGTTTCCGCTGACACCAAAATAATTCATTAGGATTACTGCGAAAAGCATCGATAGTGGAATTACTGAAGCAACAATAAGCCCTGCACGAAGGTTTCCAAGAAACAGAATCAATACAAATATGACGATTAATGCTCCTTCGATGAGGTTTTTGGTAACCGTTCCAATAGCATTATCAACCAATTTACCTCTGTCAATAAATGGTTCGGCAACAACGCCTTCAGGTAAGCTTTTATTGATTTGTTCCATTCGCTCTTTTACCCTGTCAACTACTGCACTTGAGTTTTCTCCTTTGAGCATTAGAACCAATCCACAAACGATTTCTCCTTTTCCATCTTTGGTAGATGCTCCATAACGCAAAGCTATACCTTCACGAACTGTTGCTACATCGCGAACCAAAACAGGTGAGCCGTTTCTATTTTTGATAACTACATTTTGCAAATCACTTATTCCTGAAGCCATTCCGACACCGCGAATGAAATAAGCATATTGGTCTTTCTCTATGTAAGCGCCTCCGGTATTTTGGTTATTCTTTTCTAACGCTTCAAAAATCTCGGTGATGGTTACCCCCTGACTATTAAGCGTGTTTGGATTTACTGCAATTTCATATTGCTTTAATTTTCCACCCCAACTACTAACCTCTGCAACGCCTTCTACACCTTGCAACTGCGGAATAATTATCCAATCCTGAATGGTTCTCAATTTTACGGCATCAAATTTATCTTCGTAGCCTTTTTTAGCATAAACGTCATATTGGAATATTTCACCAAGTCCAGTAGAAATAGGAGCTAATTCAGGTGAACCAGCATACTTTGGGATATTTTCTTCAGCATCTTTGATTCTTTGGAAAATTTGTTCCCTTGCCCAATAAATATCCACATCGTCTTTGAAAACTACAGTTACAACCGAAAGCCCAAAGCGTGAAATACTACGCAATTCAACAACTTTAGGAATGGTTTTTACAGATTGCTCTAATGGATAGGTAATCAACTGTTCTACTTCCTGACTGGCTAATGTAGGTGCAGTTGTAATAATTTGCACCTGATTGTTCGTAACATCGGGTAATGCATCAAGCGGTAACTGCTTAATAGAATAGCTACCCCAAGCTAACAACACAAGGGTAAAAAGTAGTATAACGAACTTATTCTTTATACTGAATTGTATAATCTTATCTAACATTGAAAATGTATATAATGAATTAGAAAATATGCAAATGGATATTTGCTATTATTAGTGCTATCGCACAACTTTCTAACCCGAAATTACTCGGGCATCATTATACTATTTGTGGGGGTTGCCAGATACTTCCGAAAAAATTGGAATGTAAAGTTGAAGTATAAGTTGAGGTTGAAGATTTTATTTCTTCAAACTGAACTGGAAAATCGTAAATGATTTCAGGTGTATAGGTTAAAGTAACCTGTCCACAACAATTGCAAATGCAAAATGGTGAGCACATGTCATTACTCTTATTGTGTGAATGATTGTCTTTATCTGATGAATAATTAACCGTCGCATGTGCAATACTGTTAATCTCTATATCTGCACAAGGAACAGTAGAGAGAACAAAAATGTAAAAGGATAGTATGACAGTTATAAATCTCACAGTGTAAATTTAAGAAGATAATATTTATATTCTAATTTTTAGGAAAAATTTATAAACTAAAAGAAGGGGAATTGTCAACTATATTGTCAACTAAAAAACAAAAGCCCCGAATATCGGGGCTTTTTAACCATTTTCGCGGAGAAAGAGGGATTCGAACCCCCGGACCTGTTACAGTCAACAGTTTTCAAGACTGCCGCATTCGACCACTCTGCCATTTCTCCAGTAAGACTCGCACTACTTCCGTATTGCGAGTGCAAATATAACACTGTTTTTTATTTCTGCAAGCGTTTGATGAAGAAAAAAACGAAATATTTACAACTTATTTTTTAACTGTTTCATTTCGTTTCATTTACATCCGAAACTTTTTTTTAATAAGTTACGTATTCTACGATTTCTAATCCGTAACCAATCATACCTACACGCTTACCCACTTCGGTATTGGATACCAATCGGATTTTAGAAATATCCAAATCATGCAAAATCTGAGCTCCAATTCCGTAATCTTTGCTGTCAATAACAATTTTAGGCGCTTTCATTTCGCCTTGTTGCTGTAATTCTTTCAATTCGGCAATACGATTCAACAAACTCACCGATTGCATATCCTGATTGACAAAAATTACTGCACCTTGTCCTTGTTCATTAATCACTCTGAACATATCATCCAATTGTTTGTCGGCATTATTGGTAAGCGTTCCCAATAAATCATTATTTACTTGGGAAGAATTGATTCTTGTTAATACCGGTTCACCTGAATTCCAAGTTCCTTTTGTAAGCGCAATATGGATTTGCTTATTCGTAGTTTGTTCGTAAGCACGCATTCTGAATGTACCGAAACGCGTTTGAATATCGAAATCTTCTTTTTTCACGATCAGACTGTCATGTTGCATTCTGTAGGCCACCAATGCTTCGATTGAAACCAATTTCAAATCGAATTTCTTAGCCACTTCAACCAATTGCGGCAAACGAGCCATGGTACCATCTTCATTCATGATTTCCACAATCACTCCAGCCGGTTTAAATCCAGCTAAACGAGCAAAGTCAATTGCTGCTTCTGTATGTCCTGTACGACGTAATACACCGCCTTGTTTTGCAATTAAGGGAAAAATATGACCCGGGCGTGCCAAATCAAATGGTCGTGTCTCTGGATTAATTAATGCCTGTACAGTTTTCGCTCTATCTGAAGCCGAAATACCCGTAGTTACTCCATGACCTTTCAAATCTACAGAAACGGTAAAAGCTGTCTCCATATGATCTGTATTGTTCGTTACCATCGCTCTAAGTCCTAATTCCTTACAGCGACTTTCGGTTAATGGCGTACAGATTAATCCTCGACCATGTGTTGCCATAAAGTTGATCATTTCTGGTGTTACTTTTTCAGCAGCAGCCAAAAAATCACCTTCGTTTTCACGATCTTCGTCATCTACTACTATAATCACTTTTCCTTGACGGATATCTTCTATAGCTTCTTCTATTGTGTTGAGTTGAATGGTATCAGTAGCCATTTTTTTATTGTGTATTGTTGTTATTGTTTAATTTTTTGGTAATAAATTCAAATGCGATTCTAAACGGCTCCGTAATGAAGTCAAAATTCACTCCACCGTTATCATTTATAGCAATTTTGGTAAAATAGATTGCCAATGGCGTTAGCACCATAGAAGACAACCACGCTCCCATGAATGGAGATATACCTGATTCTTGTGCAAACTTTTTACCGAATGTATTCAGAAAGTGAAAAGTAATGAAGATTAGCATAGCAAAAACGATAGGTAATCCCAATCCTCCTTTTCTAATAATTGCTCCTAAAGGCGCACCAATGAAAAACATAAAAATACACGCGTAAGCAATTACAAATTTCTCGTAGATGGAATGCCAGTGGCTGTTGATGTCTTTTCTTTTGGATTTGAATGTCATTTCATTCATTTCAAGATTTTGTTTTGAACTTATTGCATCACTCGAGGCAACTTCCAAAACTCTTAATTTGTCCTGACTCTTCAAAAAGCTTGTCAAATCTGGAGTTTTTGGATTCTTGGGTTTTACTGAATCCACTTGGTAGTAATTGGTAACTCCTAATCGTTGGTATACATTATCAGCAACAGAAATCACTTCTTTATTATAATCTCCCGTTAACGAATCGACCGTATATTGCAATTCACTAATTTTCAACATCGAATTGGTATTTGTTATTTCATCATCAGCTCCTTCTACCCTATTTAGCTTTGACAAATCGATGTTAATATTATATTTTTTGAAAAACGCTTTAGCAAAAGGCATTTTTTGTCTTTGCTTGAAATCTTTCGGTGTTACATCTTCATAATAATATCCATCTATCAACACCAACTGCAAAAGATTAGACTCCTCACTACTGATTAAATGTCCCTTTTTAGACTTAATTACTGTTTTAGCACCTTCACCCAGATTCGATTTCTTGTGAATGGTTACACCGGTAAGTATTTCTCCGTTTTCACCTGATTTTTTATCCACTTTGATATTGATACTCCCGATATCACTAAATTGCCCTTCTGCAATTGCCAATGCAGGTTTTACTTGCGCAATGTTTTTTCTGAAATTGACAAACTTATACTCGGCATACGGAATAACATTATTCGCGAAGAAAAAAGAGCACAAACTCAACAACAGAATAAAAATCCCTAACGAACGAAGCGTGCGCTGAAAAGATACACCCGCAGATTTCATGGCAGCAAACTCATAATTTTCGGCCAAATCACCGAATGTCATGATAGAAGAAAGCAATACCGTTAGCGGCAATACCATGGGAACCAATTTGGGCGATGCAAATAGCAAAAACTTAAAGATCATAATAATATCTAAGTCTCTACCTGCTAATTCGGAGATAAACAACCAAACGGTTTGGAGTATGAATATAAAAAACAAGATTACAAATACCGAAGTAAATGTAATCAAGTAGGTTTTTAAAAGGTAACGATCAAGAATTTTCATTCATCAAAATTAGTCCAAATTATTGATGTAGTAATTAGGATATTTAGCTTTAACAAAGGTAAAATGATTTTTAGCTAACGCAACATTTGTTTTAAAAGAATTAACAGTCAGGGTTACTTTAGTTCCATTTTTACCTACAGTGATAGTGTTATAAATTGTATTGGTAGCAACATCTACACCAACCAATATTTGTTTTCGGTCATCTTTTGAACTGATTGGGGTCAGTTTTACATACTGAATTTTCTTTCCTTTCACAGTTTGTGTTATGTCCCAAGCATATTTAAAACCTTTACTGAAAAAAGTCAGCATTTTTGCTGGAGTATCATTATCATCCTCCCCTTTACCAACAGAAACTACACTCACTTCTTCATCTTCCTTAGAAATTGTGTATACTTTTTTTCCATCACACATTTTTGTCACACCCATAAAATTCAGAATATACTGATTTCCACTTAGCGTAACATTTCCTTTGCTATCTTGGTTGATATTTTCTTTTGTATTTTGCAAGTTGTATTTAAAATCCAGTTGGATATTTTTATACGTTTTCACTTTAGCGGATACTTTATCCAATAATGCTTTTGCCTTCTCTGCATTTTGAGCTTGCATTGAAAAACTCAACAAAACGATGACAAGTACACTTACTATCTTTTTCATAATTAACTATTATTTTGTTCATTCATAAAAAACTGTTCCAGAGAAGCCAAGTCAGGAATATTAACCGAACGCGCTTTACTTCCTTCAAAAGGACCAACGATTCCTGCAGCTTCCAATTGATCAATCAATCTTCCGGCTCTATTGTAACCCAATTTTAATTTACGTTGGATTAACGATGCAGAACCCTGTTGCGCAGTAACGATTACTTCCGCTGCTTCTCTAAACAAAGAATCTCTTTCTGAAATATCTATATCAAGACTTATGCCACTATCTTCACCAATAAATTCTGGCAACATATATGCTGTTGCATAGGCTTTTTGCGATCCGATAAATTCAGTGATTTTTTCCACCTCCGGAGTATCCACAAAAGCACACTGTACACGTACCAAATCGTTACCGTTAGAGAATAGCAAATCACCTCGTCCAATTAACTGATCGGCACCACCTGAATCCAAAATTGTTCTTGAATCGATTTTTGAAGTTACTCTAAAAGCAATTCTAGCCGGGAAATTCGCTTTAATCATACCTGTGATTACATTCACTGAAGGTCGTTGAGTAGCAATAATCAAATGGATACCGATAGCACGCGCCAATTGAGCCAAACGAGCTATTGGAGTTTCCACTTCTTTACCGGCAGTCATAATCAAATCTGCAAACTCATCCACTACCAAAACGATATACGGTAGAAAACGATGCCCGTTTTCAGGATTTAATTTACGTTGTTTGAATTTTTCATTGTATTCTTTGATGTTACGCACCATGGCATCTTTCAATAAAGAATAGCGATTATCCATTTCCACACACAATGAATTTAGTGTGGTTATTACTTTCGAGTTATCGGTAATAATAGCATCTTCGGCATCTGGAAGTTTCGCCAAATAGTGTCTTTCAATTTTATTAAAAAGTGTCAACTCTACTTTCTTAGGATCGACCAACACAAATTTCACTTCAGCAGGATGTTTTTTGTACAACAAAGACGTTAAAACGGCATTCAAACCAACCGATTTACCTTGTCCGGTCGCTCCCGCCATCAATAAGTGAGGCATTTTAGCCAAATCGACAACAAAAGTTTCATTAGAAATCGTTTTCCCTAATGCAATTGGCAGTTCCATTTCCGCTTCTTGAAATTTAGCCGAAGCGATAACTCCTTTCATCGGAACCATTGTTGGATTTTTATTCGGTACTTCAATTCCGATTGTACCTTTCCCTGGCATAGGCGCGATAATACGGATACCTAATGCAGATAATGACAAAGCGATATCATCTTCCAGGCTTTTGATCTTAGAAATACGAATTCCGGCTTCGGGAACAATTTCATACAACGTCACCGAAGGACCAACCGTCGCTTTAATTTGAGCGATGTCAATTTTATAATTGCGAAGAGTTTCAACAATTCGGTTTTTATTTTCTTCTAATTCTTCCTGATTAATTGTGATTCCACCAGTTCCGTAATCTTTAAGTAAATCAATCGTTGGGAATCTGAAGTTGGACAATTCTAAAGTTGGATCAAACTCACCAAAATGCGACACCAATTTAGCTGCCAGATTTTCTTCGATTATATCCTCTTCTTCCACCTTCTCAATAACCAGTTCATCAGGATGTGGTTTTATATCTTCCTGAATAACTTCTGGTTTTTTTGAAACTTCCAAAGACAATTCAGAAGCTGAACCAATAGTTGGCTTTAAGGCCTCTTTATTGATTTCAAATTGAGAAGGAACTGTTTTTAAAGTAATTTCTCCCAATTCTTCCTCATTCTCTTCAAAATCATTTTTATTTGGCGTTGTAATCAAAGTGTCTTGAGCCGTTGAAGTTTCTTCGGCAACAGCGAATTCCTCGAGATTATAAGCTGCTGAGGACGATGCCGAAACCGGCGTAGACAAATCGTCACGAATTTCATTTTTCGTTTTCTCGAAGGCTCCTTTAATTTTGTCCGGAGAAACCTTAACCTTAAAAATAAGATAGATTACGATTCCGAAAAGCAAGGCCAATAAAGTTCCCGTTTTTCCGATATAATCCTGAGAAAATAAATTCATTTCGAACCCAATCACACCCCCTAGTTCTGGCAATTGCTTTCCAAAAAAACCAAAAAGAATGGATAAAATGATGATGACAAAAATATCCCAAAACCATGTTTTTTTCAATTTCGAAACCGCCATATCCAATACAAGATAGGCTCCAGTCAAAAACAAAAGTCGCGCAAAAAGGAAGGAAGCAACTCCAAATCCTCTATAGATGAAAAAATCCGCCAAAAAGGCACCAAATTTACCGAGCCAATTCTGTACTTCAGAATTTCGGTCGGTAAAATCATTCAATTCGCTTTGATCGAATTTCCCATTTACAAAATAAGACACAAACGATACCGTCAATGCTACTGCAAGTAGGATTAACAATATTCCGAAAGTGACACTTTGTTTTCTATTGGGTGCAAAACGACTGAAAAAATTAATTTCTTCAGGTTCAATAGCAGCTTCGGTAGTTTTTTTTGATTTGGCCATTAATAATGTAAACGTTTAAAACAAAATAACTGTTCTACTTATTAAAATAGTTTAGGAACATAAATTATTGCACCGATTGTAATTGCAGTCATTGCTGCGAAGAATACAGCTCCAGCAGCAATATCTTTAATAAAACCGATACGTTCGTGATAATCTGGGTGTACAAAATCTGCAATTTTTTCAACGGCGGTATTCAAACCTTCAATACTTAGAACCAATCCAAACACTAAGATTTGAAACATCCACTCTGTTGTAGAAATTCCAAAATAAAAACCTGCAATTGTCATTAGTACAACCAATGAAGATTGAACCATCACACTATGCTCAGTGGTAATTAATTTCACTGCGCCTTTAAAAGCAAACACTATACTTTTCAGTCTTCCTGTAAAAAGAGTTTCGTCTTTTTTAAATTCCATATTATAGCGCTGTTAACGCTGCCTCGTAGTTAGGTTCGTCAACAATTTCGGCAACTTGTTCTGTATATTTCACAACTCCATCTTCATCAATCACAATTACAGCACGCGAATGCAAACCTGCCAACGGACCGTCAGTAATTGTCACGCCGTAGTCATTCCCAAAAGAATTACTTCTAAAATCCGACAAATTCATAACATTATTCAACCCTTCAGCTCCACAAAAACGATTTTGTGCAAAAGGCAAATCACGTGAAATACACAATACTGTTGTATTCGGTAAATTACTCGCTTTTTCATTAAACTTACGAACTGAAGTAGCACAAGTTCCTGTATCTACACTTGGAAAAATATTCAAAACCACTTTAGTTCCTCTGTAATCTGCCAGTGTTTTCACTGACAAATCTGTCGCTACTAATTCAAAATCTTTTGCTTTAGATCCTACTTCAGGCAAATTACCCACAGTAGTAATTGTATTTCCTTTTAATGTTATTTGAGCCATCTTATTGTTTTTTTTTAATGCTTCCAAAAGTACAGAAAAAAATCGATTATTTATTTGGAAGTTTAAATTGATTTATCGTAATATTGCAATATTAAAATACAAACATACAATGGGCGCATCCAAATCCGATTTTTTTACAGTAGAACAGAACGAAATAGCCACTTTATTTAAGGCTATGTCACATCCAGCAAGAATTGCCATAATAGACTATTTATTAAAAGTGGACAGCTGTATATGTGGTGATATTGTAAACGAATTGCCATTGGCACAACCTACAGTTTCTCAACATTTGAGAGAATTAAAAAATGCTGGAATCATTAAAGGCACTATAGAAGGCACTGCAATTTGCTATTGTCTCAATAACGAAACACTAGAGAAATTTGAAAATTATTTCAGTATCATTAAAAAACAATTACAGAATAAATGTTGCTAATTACTAAACAATTACATTATGAGACTATCCGAATTTAAAAAGCATTTATCCGAAAATGATAATTTCGAGATCCAATTACCTGATGGCAAACAAATCCCAAGTCATTTTCACATTACAGAAATGGGCATTGTCAATAAGAAGTATACCGATTGTGGTAATACGTTTCGTGAAGAAAATTATTTTACTTTTCAATTATGGCATACAGACGATGTTTGGCACAGATTGACTTCCGAGAAAGTAATAAAAATCATTAGTGGTATCGAAAAAAACACAGTTGAATCTGACTATGAAATTGTTGTAGAATACCAGACTGAAGCTACTATTGGTAAATTTGGTTTAGCCCACAACGGAACAACTTTTGTATTGACTTCCACTAAAACAACTTGTCTTGCCAATAGTCAATGTGGAATTATCCCAGAAAAAGCCAAAAAAGAATTACAAGAACTTACGAATTGCTGCCAACCCAACTCAAACTGTTGCTAATAAAATGGAAAAGTTCTTTACAAAATACAAGAAACCAATTATTATTACTCTTGGAATAACTCTATTGAATCTCTATTATGGTTTTGACCCTAGATTTACAATTATTAACCTTTTATGGCTTTTGGTATGATTAACATTCTAGTACTTTGTA
The DNA here is from genome assembly GCF_051908335.1 of Flavobacterium sp. MAHUQ-57. Taxonomy (NCBI): domain Bacteria; kingdom Pseudomonadati; phylum Bacteroidota; class Flavobacteriia; order Flavobacteriales; family Flavobacteriaceae; genus Flavobacterium; species Flavobacterium sp. MAHUQ-57. The sequence continues at coordinate 1,110,126 of NZ_JBPZTE010000006.1, forward strand.
CAGGCAATAGTTGCCGTAGTCAAATAGCGCATGGCTATTTATCCCATTTTACCGATAATGAGAAGGTAAAAATATACTCCGCCGGAGTAGAAACACACGGTGTAAACCCTAGAGCTATCGAAACCATGCAAGAAGAAGGAATAAATATATCGGAACACACTTCCAATCATATTGACGAATATACCGGAATTGATTTCGACTTCATCATCACCGTTTGTGATCATGCAAAAGAAGTTTGCCCTTATTTCCCTTCAAATGCGATCAAACTTCATCACAACTTCCCAGATCCAGCAAAATTCATTGGAAATGAAGAAGAAACCAAGGCAGAATTCAGAAGAGTACGAAAATTAATCGAAAATTTTTGCCAGGATTTCACAAGCAAACACCTAACAACCTAACGCACTTATTTATACTGTTTTATGATTTTTGTAAGATAATTTTTGGTAACTTTATATAGAACTTAAAATTAAAGAATTATGAAAGTAGCAACGATTATTGTAAGAGTATTGTTAGGTGCTTTATTGATTTGGGCATCACTAGCTTTCTTCTTAAAACTAGCACCAGAAACCGAAGCCGTAGGAGAACTAAAAGCCTTCAAAGCTGGAATTGTAGCCTCACACTATATTATGCCTTTAGCTAAAGCAATTGAGTTATTATGCGGAATCGCCTTTGTAGTTGGAAAGTTTGTACCTCTAGCCAATTTAGTAATTCTGCCAGTTACTGTTAACATCCTTTTGATCAACTTAATGATGAGTACAGACACTATGGGTTTGATAATGGGATTATTTGTCGCTTTTGCCAATGTATTCTTAATCTACAGTTACTGGGATAGATACGAAGGAATCGTTTCTCCATAAAAAAAGCTCTCACAATTGAGAGCTTTTTTATTTATCTATAGAACCTAGAACCCTTTGCATAAAAGCGTTTAACGCTTCTTTTTTATCTGTTCCAGTCTTCACCATTTTATTCACTTCCAAAGCACCATACATATTGGATATCAATTCACCAATCACATCCAATTCTTCATCTTTTAAAGAAGGAATTTCGGTAAGAGCTTCAAGAACTTCAATAGTCTCAACGATATAATCCTGATCATTTTCCTCAATAAACTGTGTCAAATGTTTAATTACCGGTAACTTCATAATTAAAGGATTTCTGTAACTAGTTCCGTTAAAACCTCCGCTTTGTTCGTTTGAGTTTCATTCACCAATTTCCCACCAACAAAAGTTGCAAAGGTTGGTAAGTTTGAAACATTAGCCATCTTTCTTGATTCTGGCGAATTTTCAGCATCAACAATTACAAAAGTTATATTTTCGTTTTCTGTTGCCAATTTTTTGAATTTAGGCTTCATGATTCGGCAATTCCCACACCAAGAAGCCGAAAACTGTACCACTACTTTTTCATTGTCATTAACAACGTTTTGTAATGTATCTTCGTTTAATTCCAGTAACATATTTCTGATTTTAAAAAAGAATTCCAAATCCCAACCATAAACAACATAATTTACACATTGGAATTTGGAATTAAGTTATTGATAATTGATTTAGTTTTGAGCCAAGTAAGCTGCAGTACTTAATCTGTCAGCATTCATCGCTTCTTTACCTTGTTCCCAGTTAGCAGGACACACCTCACCTTTAGTTTGTACGTGAGTATAAGCATCGATTAAACGCAAGTACTCACCAACATTTCTACCTAACGGCATATCATTAACACTTTCGTGGAAAATTTTACCAGTTTCATCAACTAAATACGTAGCACGGAAGGTAACGTTTGATCCTTCAACTAAAATATCATTTGATTCTTCATCATATACTTCTTGAGCATCTAAAATATCTAAAGCTTTAGACAAATTGCGCGTTGTATCAGCTAACAAAGGATAAGTAACACCTTCGATACCACCATTGTTTTTAGCAGTGTTCAACCAAGCAAAGTGTACTTCGTTGGTATCACAAGAAGCTCCGATAACAATTGTGTTTCTTTGCTCAAACTCAGGTAATGCAGCTTGAAAAGCGTGTAATTCTGTAGGACACACAAAAGTAAAATCCTTTGGATACCAGAACAATAATACTTTTTTGTTGTTTTTTGTTGCTTCTTCTAAAACGTTGATTCTTAAGTTATCTCCCATCTCAGAGATTGCATCAACGGTAATGTTAGGGAATTGTTTTCCTACTAATGCCATAGTTTTTAATTTTAAATTTTGGCAAATGTAGCTATTGCATTTTGTAATTTCTCCACTCTTTTAAAACAAAAATATTATATACCGATAGAATTATCTTATAGAAAGCAATTCACAGTTTTTTTATTGATTTTTTCATAAATTTAAATTCATTATACAATAAAATACTTAAAGAATTAACAAAATTCATTAAATTTAAATACTAATAAGATTGCAGTATATTATACCTGCTTTTAATTACAATCAATTTAAAAAGACCAATAAAACTATAATTTTTATCTATTAAAACCAAGAATATCATAGATTATCATTCTTTAATTTTACAATCAGGTTATTAATAATCAAATACAAAAACACATACAATGGAAAACAACACAAATTCACACGCACATGCAGGTAATGGTGGTGGAAAATGTCCTTTTTCAGGAGGAAATTCAGCCAAACAAAGTGCCGGTGCAGGAACCAGAAACACAGACTGGTGGCCTAACCAGTTAAAATTGAACATTCTTAGACAACATTCCTCCCTTTCCAATCCTATGGGAGAAAAATTCAATTATGCCGAAGCATTCAATTCGATTGATTTTGCCGCATTAAAAAAAGACATTCACGAAGTGATGACTACCTCTCAGGATTGGTGGCCTGCTGATTATGGAAATTATGGACCATTTTTTATCCGTATGGCGTGGCATAGCGCAGGTACATACAGAACTGGTGACGGACGTGGCGGTGCCGGATCAGGAACACAACGTTTTGCTCCATTAAACAGTTGGCCGGATAATGCCAATCTCGATAAAGCCAGATTACTATTATGGCCTATAAAGAAGAAATATGGCAATAAAATATCTTGGGCCGATTTAATGATCTTGGCTGGAAATTGCGCTTTAGAATCAGCTGGCTTTACACCTTTTGGATTTGCTGGGGGACGCGAAGATGTTTGGGAACCTGAAGAAGACATTTATTGGGGAATAGAACGAGAATGGTTGGGAGACAATCGTTACTCAGGAGAACGTGATTTAGAAAATCCATTAGCAGCCGTTCAAATGGGATTGATTTATGTAAACCCACAAGGCCCTAACGGCAATCCTGATCCGATACTAGCTGCAAAAGATATAAGAGAAACATTTGCCCGAATGGCTATGAACGACGAAGAAACCGTTGCCTTGATTGCCGGAGGCCATACCTTAGGAAAAACTCATGGTGCAGCTAATCCTGATCAATATGTAGGTAGAGAACCGGCTGCCGCAGGAATTGAAGAACAAAGCTTAGGTTGGCGAAACACCTATGGAACAGGAAATGCAGGAGACACTATTACTAGTGGTTTAGAAGGCGCTTGGACAGTAACTCCAACTAAATGGAGTAACAACTATTTCGAAAACTTATTTGGCTACGAATGGGAACTAACAAAAAGTCCGGCGGGTGCACATCAATGGCGACCTAAAAATGGAGCTGGTGCAGGATTAGTTCCAGATGCACATGACCCTTCTAAAAGTCATCAACCTTTCATGCTAACAACTGATTTATCCTTGCGTTTTGATCCAATATATGAGAAAATCTCAAGACGTTTTTTAGAAAACCCAGAAGAATTCAACGATGCATTTGCCAAAGCTTGGTTTAAATTAACACATCGTGACATGGGACCAAAAGCTCGTTATCTAGGTCCTGAAGTACCAACAGAAGAATTATTATGGCAAGACCCGATTCCGGCGTCAACTCAACCACTTATCAACGAACAAGACATCGCTTCCTTAAAAGCAACCCTTTCAGGTTCAGGACTAACAGTCTCTCAATTAGTCACAACAGCCTGGGCGTCAGCTTCAACATTCCGTGGTTCTGATAAACGAGGTGGAGCCAATGGTGGTCGTATTCGACTTTCTCCACAAAAAGAGTGGAAAGTCAACAATCCCGTGCAATTAGCAAAAGTATTGGAAACACTAGAAAAAATTCAAAAAGAGTTTCCCAAAAATGTTTCCATAGCCGATTTAATCGTTTTAGGCGGTTGCGTAGGAATTGAGCAAGCTGCAAAAAATGCGGGTCAAAACATCACAGTTCCTTTTACACCGGGAAGAGTAGATGCGTCTCAAGAACAAACAGATATAGATTCTTTTACTTTTTTAGAGCCTTTAGCGGATGGTTTTCGAAATTACACGAAAACAAAATTTACCGTTTCAGACGAAGAAATGTTAATTGACAAAGCCCAATTATTAACATTGACAGCACCAGAAATGACAGTTCTTTTAGGTGGTTTACGCGTCTTAAACACCAACTTTGATCATTCTCAAAACGGCGTCTTTACCAAACGTCCCGAAACATTGACTAATGATTTCTTTGTCAATTTATTGGATTTAGACACCAAATGGAAGTCGGTTTCAGATACTGAAGACGCATTTGTTGGAACAGATCGCAAAACCGGTTCCATAAAATGGATGGGAACCAGAGTGGATTTAATTTTTGGTTCAAATTCAGAACTACGTGCAATTGCAGAAGTATACGCTTGCGAAGATGCACAACAAAAATTCGTAAATGACTTTGTAGCGGCTTGGACTAAGGTCATGAATTTAGACCGATTTGACTTGGCATAATCAAAATCAGAAAACTATAACAAAAGGTGATCTTCGGGTCACCTTTTGTGCTTTAATTTATCAACATCATCCCTAATTACCAATTGGTTTTATATATTTGTTGGCTTTTAACAAACAAACCAAACAAATTATATGTCATTTTTTAATTTATTTAGAAAAAAACCTCTAACTACAATATTACAACAAGGCGGTGACGGAGAGCATTCGGGATTAAATAAAGTACTGAATGTAAAAGATTTAACTTTCTTCGGAATTGCAGCTATCATTGGTGGCGGAACCTTTTCTGCAATTGGTAACGCTTGTTTTTCAGGTGGTCCCGGAGTAATCTTATTATATGTAATGTGTGCCATTGCTTGTGGTTTTACAGCAATGTGCTATGCAGAATTTGCTTCAAGAGTTCCGGTTTCAGGAAGTGCTTATACTTATGCCTATGTGTCATTTGGGGAATTGTTCGCATGGATTATCGGTTGGGCATTATTAATGGAATATTCAATTGGTAACATTTACATTGCCTTTTCATGGAGTGGATATTTTACCAATTTGCTTGAGACTTTTGGTATACATTTACCAGAATGGCTTACCATAAATTATAAATCGGCACATGCGGCATTTATAGATAATAAAGTTGGCGAAGGATTAACAGCTTGGCAAAACGCACCGTCAATTGGCGGATTACGAATCATTTTTGACATGCCGGCTGTATTAATCAACATATTGATTACCTATTTAATTTACAAAGGCACCAAAGAATCCAAAAACCTAAGCAACGCAATGGTTTACATTAAATTAGCCATCATCTTATTAGTAATCATAGTAGGTGCTTTCCATATTGATATTGATAACTGGACTCCTTTTATGCCAAATGGTTTTGGTGGTGTTATGGCTGGAGTTTCTGCTGTATTCTTCGCTTATATTGGTTTTGATGCTGTTTCAACTTTAGCAGAAGAAAGTAAAAATCCGCAACGCGACTTACCAAAAGGAATGATTTATTCATTGATAATCTGTACTGTGGTATACATTATTTTAGCCTTGGTTTTAACAGGAATGGTTAAATATGACTTATTAGGAGTTAGCGATCCTTTGGCTGAAATTTTTGCCATCAAAGGAATTAAATGGATGTTATTCATTGTTTCTATTGCTGCTGTTGTAGCCATGACCAGTGTAATGTTAGTTTTCCAAATGGGACAACCTCGTATTTGGATGACTATGAGTCGTGACGGATTAATGCCGAAAAAATTTGCCGAAATACATCCAAAACACAAAACTCCAGGATTTGCAACAATTGTGACTGGTTTTGTTGTAGGATTACCTATTTTCTTTACCGATGAAAATTTCGTTCTTGACTTTACAAGTATTGGAACTTTATTCGCATTCGTATTAGTTTGTGGTGGAGTCTTGATGCTCTCTGCGCAAAGCGAAGCTGAACTAGCTGAACGTGCTACCAAAGGAAAATTCAGAATCCCTTATGTGAATTCTAAGTTCATTTTTCCTGCAATTGTAGTAATCGCTTCGGTTTTAGTGAACTATTATGTTCCGACATTTTTTGGTGATACTTTTGATTTTTCTGAAGGAAAATTAGCAGCCAACTTACCTATGCTTGCCTTCTTTATTTTAACAATCGCAATGGCTGTGACGGCATTTCTTAAGAACTTATCATTAATCCCTTTGTTAGGACTGATTTCTTGTTGCTATTTATTAACAGGAATGGCCGTATCAAACTGGAAATGGTTTGGAATTTGGTTAGTAATCGGTTTAGTGATTTACTTCGCTTACGGATTTAAAAACAGTAAGCTTAACAAAAATAAAATACAAGCAACTTTAGAAGATTAAAAAAATAAAAACCCGATGAAATTATCGGGTTTTTTTATACTTAAAATTCAGCTTTAACTTCAATTGTCATTACCTCACCACTAACCGGATGCTTAAAAGTAATTGCTTTAGCATGAAGGTGTAAGCGATTCGCTTTTGTTCCGTATAAATCATCTCCTACAATAGATGTATTTAATCCTAAAGGATGAGAGGCATGCACTCTTAATTGGTGAGTCCTTCCGGTTATTGGATAAAAATGCACTCGGGTTTTACCATTGTCTACAGAAATTGTTTCCCATTCTGTTTGTGCCGGTTTTCCATATTCATAACAAACCAATTGTCGTGGTCGATCCTCCAAATCTACACGAAGCGGCAATTCAATCATGCCACTTTTATTTACCAAAACTCCGTCCAATAACGCTTCGTAGCACTTCTTTACTGTTCGTTTGATAAACTGACTTTGCAACTCTACATAAATCTCTTGCGATTTGGCAATTAACATAATACCCGAAGTAGACATATCCAAACGATGAACAATCAATGGACCTGTGGCATCTGGAAACTTAGTTTTCATACGTTGGTATACCGAATCGGAGATTTCTTTTCCAGGTACGGACAAAAACTCGGAAGGCTTATTCACCACTACAATAACGTTGTCCTCATATACAATTTCCAACTCTTTACCTTCTGCTGGATTGTTTAAAAAAGGGTTCTCGTCCATTATAATTCCATCCAACATATGTCCTAATAAAATAGGCTCGCATTTGCTCTTACAAGCCGGATAAAATTGACCGTGTTTGCGAACTTCAGATTTTGGCGATTGTCCCCACCAAAACTCAGCCATACAAATGGGCTTCAAATTGTACTCGAAAGCATAATGCAATAACTTTGGTGCAGCACACTCACCAGCTCCAGCCGGTGGATTATTGTCAAATATATCCCCTAAACTTTTGCGCTTTCGTGATTGATTTAAAAAAGAATACTCCGCAAATAATTTTTGTTGTAATGCCGCCGATTTAGTTTTACGCTCTTCCTTCAACTGATTGATTACATCATCAAAAATCTGAAACTCTTTTTGTGCATCGTTAATTTTATAATTCCAATACGCCGACATTTTTTTCAACAAAATACCTTCTTGCTGACTTTGATCCTTCAACTCTTGAAGTAATTTTTCATATTCTTCTGAAGAAAGTTGTTGTTCAGCTTCTATCCGCTGCCGGTTTCTGATTATTTTCTGCGCTTTGACATGATTTTTATGACGTTGAATATCACGTTCAGCTTCCTCTTTGGTATTTTCCAACTTTTTTATAGTATTCAAATAATCCGATTCGTTTTCCAGTTTTTCAATTTTTGCATTGATCACATTGATGATTCCTTCTTCCTTTTTGAAAAAACCATCAGGATCAAGCATGTCAAAAACCGTTGGTACAAAATAATCCAAATGATTCACTTCCGCCAATTTCCCTGAAAAAGCCCATAAATAACCTAATTCTCCATTGCTATTCTGACAGACCAATACGCCAAACATTTTACCAATAACCAAACCATCCTGATCTTCAATTAATCCGAAGTTATGTTCCCAATCTGTTTGTGTTGTTAAATAATGTTGCAATTCACGAGAAGCAATTACACTCAACTCATGTGGTTCATAATAAAATGGAAAGGTGAATTTTTCAGGCAAAGCAATACCTGATATATCCGTTTGAAAGGGTTGAAAAAGGTTTTTTAACATTTGACAAAGATAAAGTAAACAGTCAAAATAAAACTCGACACCTAATGAAACAAGATTCCACAGAAATTAAACAAAAAAAAGTCTGCAAACTCCAACATTGGCTCGTCATTTGCTATGATACAAAAGAATATGTACAAAATACATTCAACTATTCCATAAAATCACCGAATTAAAGTAAAGATTATAAAAGGGAGAATAGTCATCACAACAGAAATACAAATGATCAAAAAGAATTAAAACAGAATAATTTTAAATATTTTGGAGTATTTTTACTTAGTTTTAGAAAATAAATCTATAATTTTGCATTAGTTTAGATTTTAATTCTTTTAATATTTATTAAATCCGAATTCTTAACCAATCTAAACTCCTTAAAGTATATGGACGCTATAGATAAAAAGCTACTGAAATTGCTTCAAACAGACAGCAAAAGTACAACAAAAGAATTATCGATGAAATTAAATTTATCGGTAACTGCTGTTTACGAACGTATTAAAAAATTAGAAAAAGACGGAACCATCAAGAAATACGTTGCTTTAGTAGACCGCAACAAAGTCAATAAAAGCCATGTGGTTTTTTGTCATATTAAGTTAGTACAACATGCAAAAGACTTTATTGCCGAATTTGAAAATGCAATTTTAAAACTTGATGAAGTCTTAGAATGTTTTCACGTGAGTGGCGATTACGATTACATTCTCAAGATCTGTGTAAAAGACATGGAAGAATATCGAGAATTTATGGTTACTAAATTAACATCCATTAAGCACATTGGAAGTACACATTCCTCGTTTATGATTGGTGAAGTAAAAAACACAACTGTATTTGATATCTAAACCATGAAAAAATACCTATTCATTATATCGTTATTTCTTTTAACACATTGTGATTCCAAAAAATCGGCCATAGATGCTGAAAAAGAAGCAAAGAACAGATTAAAGAGAACCTGGATGTTGGTCGAACTCAAAGGATATACAAAATCGTTTTTGATTGCCAATTCTGTAAGTTTGGATTTAACAGGAGAAGAGGCTGCTATTTATGGTGGATGCAATCGCATCAAGGCAAACTTTGATATCGTAGACGACGAAACCATCAACTTTGAAGGTTTTATTTCTACCAAAATGTTTTGTAATAAAACAGCCGATTTAGAGATTAAATATTTGCAGATGTTAGAAAAATCGACCATTTACAAAGTGGAAGGCCATCAATTAACTTTAGCAACAGAAAAGGGAAAAACCTTAAAATTCATCGCACAAGATTGGGATTAATTTTTATAACAATTTATTGCCTATTTACTACTTTTAATAGTTTATAAATTGCTAATTTTGCCATTCGAATTTAAAAACAACATAAAATATATACTATGAGTTCATTTGACGTAGTTATAATAGGTTCAGGTCCTGGTGGATACGTATCAGCAATACGTTGTGCACAACTAGGAATGAAAACAGCCATTATTGAAAAATATTCAACTCTTGGTGGTACTTGTCTTAATGTAGGCTGTATCCCATCAAAGGCTTTATTAGCTTCTTCTCATCACTTTGAAGAATTACAGCATTTTGCAGATCACGGGATTGAAGTTTCGGGAGAAGTAAAGGTAAACCTTGAAAAAATGATTGCTCGCAAACAAGCAGTTGTTGATCAAACTTCAGGTGGTGTGAAATTTCTAATGGACAAAAACAACATCACTGTTTTTGAAGGTGTTGGTTCATTCGAAAATGCAACGACTATCATTGTAACTAAAAATGATGGTTCAGTTGAAAAAATCGAAGCTAAAAACACTATTATCGCTACGGGTTCTAAACCTTCGTCTCTACCATTTATCACTATTGACAAAGAAAGAGTAATCACTTCTACCGAAGCCTTAAAATTAGCAGAAGTTCCTAAACATCTAGTTATTATTGGTGGTGGAGTAATTGGATTGGAATTAGGTCAGGTTTATTTACGCTTAGGAGCTCAGGTTTCTGTAGTTGAATTCATGGATAGAATTATTCCTGGAATGGATGGTGCTTTATCCAAAGAATTGACCAAAGTACTGAAGAAACAAGGAATGAAATTCTATACTTCACATAAAGTACAATCTGTCGAAAGAGCAGGAAATACAGTGACCGTTAAAGCGGAAAATGCAAAAGGTGAAATCATCACTTTGGAAGGTGATTATGCTTTGGTTTCTGTTGGTCGCCGCCCATATACTGACGGATTAAATGCCGATAAAGCGGGAGTGAAAATCACAGAACGAGGTCAAGTGGAAGTAAACGATCATTTACAAACAACTGCTTCTAATATTTATGCTATTGGAGATGTGGTACGTGGTGCCATGTTAGCTCACAAAGCAGAAGAAGAAGGTGTTATGGTTGCCGAATATTTAGCAGGTCAAAAACCACATATTGATTACAACCTAATCCCCGGTGTTGTTTATACTTGGCCAGAAGTTGCTGCTGTTGGTAAAACGGAAGAACAATTAAAAGAAGCTGGTATTGCCTACAAAGCTGGAAGTTTTCCTTTCAAAGCATTAGGACGTGCTCGTGCCAGTGCAGATACAGACGGATTCGTAAAAATTCTTGCCGATGCAACTACAGATGAAGTACTAGGTATTCATATGATTGGTGCCCGTGCTGCCGATTTAATAGCAGAAGCAGTAACTGCAATGGAATTCAGAGCATCTGCCGAAGATATTTCAAGAATGTCACATGCACATCCGACTTTTGCTGAAGCAATCAAAGAAGCAGCTTTAGCCGCTACAGGCAACAGAGCATTACACGTGTAAGAAAAAACACTATATTTTTAAAAAACCCGCTTTTTGCGGGTTTTTTGTTATATTTCTGTTAAATCAATTGAAAAGGGAAATTAACAACTTTCCATAAAAAAACATTTCTTATTACGGTATCCTCATTATTACAACCTAAAAAAAAACATAATCTCAGAACAGTCCTTAAAACTGCTACAATTAACCAATCAATCAAAAACACAAACCACCGCAACCCCCATGTAATCAAGTATTTTAATCGGCTGACATTTAATAAATTTGCACGTCTCCAATTAAAAAAAGCATGAAAAAAATTACTCTTCTTACCATTATTACTTGCCTTTTTTCGTACATAACCAGTTTTTCACAGGTTGGAATCGGAACCACAACTCCAAGTGCTTCTTCCCTACTTGAACTAAAAAGTACAAACTCAGGTTTATTAATCCCTCGTATCAGTTTAACCTCCTCAACAGATGTTACTACAATACCAAGTCCTGCAACAAGCCTTTTAATTTACAACACAAGCACTATAGCTGATATCACCCCAGGATTTTATTATTGGGATGGTTCTTGGAAAGCATTAACCACTTCAGGAACACCTTCAGTAAGTCCGGGATTGACTTGGAATTTAAGTGGCAATACAGCAACTGCTGCTGATTATATAGGAACAAACAATTTTTTCCCTTTTAACGTTAAGGTAAATAACTCTGACTTTGCAAAATTCCATCCAAACGGTGGCATCAACATTGGATTCAATTCGGTAGCCAATAATAATAATTCAGTAGCCATAGGAACTTCTGCACAAGCTTCAAACAACAATGAAGCTCTTGCTTTAGGCACTTCTGCCAATGCAAGTGGCTATCAATCAGCAGCATTAGGCCGTTCCTCTGTCGCTTCAAACAATAGTGCATTGGCATTAGGTCATTTATCCAACTCATCGGGTTACAGATCATCAGCAATAGGTTACTCCGCGACTGCATCAAACAATAATGCCATTGGATTAGGAAATGCTTCCAATGCTTCTGGCGAACAAGCATTAGCTTTGGGATTTGAAGCAGCGTCTTCGGGGCAAAATGCAACAGCCATCGGTTACCAAGCAAACACATCGCAAGCCAATGCTATCGTATTGGGTAATTCCAGTAATACAAGTAACAAAGTCGGAATTGGTACAAACACACCAGATGAAAGATTACATGTTGCAGGATCTGTAAAGATAGTCGATGGCACACAAGCCAATGGTTATGTTTTAACTTCGGATGTCAATGGAAAAGCGTCTTGGAAAGTTCCAACTCTTTTGAATTCCTACGGTGAAATTTACAAAACATCCAATTCAACATTAACATCAGGGGTAATTACTTTTGGCACTAACGGATTAAACCAAAGCACGACATTAAATGCAAATAACATTCAAGTAAGTAAAACCGGAACATATAGAATAACCTATTCTGTTACTTTCCGAAGAAATAGTGGAGGAACAACCATACCTGAATTTTTCATAGCTGTAAATTCATCAGAAATAGCGGGAACAAGAGCTACGGGAACAGTTTCAAACGGAGAATCCATTACAATAACAAAAAGCAGATTATTCAACTTAACGGCTTCACAACAAGTAAGTATTCATTCCAATATTAGTGATGTAAACACCACTATTTTAGGCATTGGTACCAGCCTATTGGTTGAATCTGTAAATTAATAAAAACAAAAAGCCGCTCAATGAGCGGCTTTTTGTTAAGATTGCTTTTTACTAATGCGCTTAATTAGGAAATAAGCACCAAATCCTAACAAAGCAATCCCCCATAATTGTACAACGAAAGCAATAATCGCTTCAAGCATAAACCAACCTGTTTTTAAACTATCCCAAATTTGTAAACCAATATTAGGACGATAGGCATTTATACTCTTCTCATTGGCAATCATCTCCTGTTTCACAGAATCATTCTGATAAATCGCTAAAGTAAGCGTACTGAAATTCACTTGATCTTTCAACGAGAGATTTTCAATTTTAACATTATCATTTTGTTCTTTTTTTGCATCCAATTGCTCCTCCGCATTCAACACGTTGTCCAATTTCTTTCCTTTGCCATCAATCGCATTTTCAATTCTCTTTTCCGAAGCAGAACTTCTCTTTTGTGCCAATTCGTTTGCCAACATTTTCAATGAAACATCATCTGCTTTAATTACTCTGTAATCCAGAAAATCGATTTCTCTTGCAATGGTTTTAATTACTGTGTCCAGCTTGGTATTAGGAACACGTATTGTAATATCATTCGTTACGGCATATTTCGTTGTTATTAAACTACTGTCCTGGCTCACTTTAGTTTCTTCTTTTTCAGAAACAACACTCTGAAGGTTGGTGTAAGTAACAAAACCACCAAATTTTGTGGTAGCATCTTCAATAGCGTAAGTTGATTTAGCAACATTATCTACTTTGAATTTAATATCCGCAGTACGGACGAATTTTCGGTCTGAATTTTTAGGTTCTTTGGCTGCAGAAGAGGAAATCACTTGAGTAGTATCTGCCGATGCTGCCGCAACTTCCTCCGCAGCAACTTCCTCAGAATAGTCTCTTTGTTTACAAGAATAAACAATCATGGCAACCATCAGTAGCGCCAAACCAGTGTAGTGTACTTTTTTCATACAAATAATTGATTAAAAGGTTAAAATTAAGCGTGTAGTTTTTTAATCAATATTCTTATGAAATTTAGTGTTAAACTAAACTTCACTGCACGAAAAAACATGCCAAAAAAAGGCGATTCTTCTATTTTAGTTTTTATTTAACTTTTGATTCTCGAACCCGTAAGTTTTACATCCGCATATTTCCAGCTTTCAGCAATTTGATCTTCCATTTCAGATGCTTTGGCTTTATCTTTCAATTTTTCGTAAGCCAATTGAAGTCCGTGTTGCGACCATCCGTTTTTGGGTAATTTTTTCAAATCCTCCTGATAGGTAATAACCGCCTCTTTATAAAACTCTCCATCCATCTGAATGGCTCCTAGATGATGACGCACCGAAAAAAACCAATCTGGAGGCTCATTATAATTCAGACCGTCTTCGATAGCAATAGCTTCATTCAAGAGACCAATACTTTGAAAGTATTTTTTTTCCGTTGCATAAATTTCAGCCTTCAATACTTTATAGGCAATAGTAACAACATCATGCATGGAATTTATTTCCCAAATGGTCATTTTTTTCAAATAATCATCTTTCGTAAAAGCCTCAAGTTTTGCCAGTTCTACTTTAGCATTCTTACTATCCTTTTTTCCTAAAAAAGCCATTCCTCTGGCATAATGTGAAATCGCTTTTGGATATTTAATAGTATCATTGATTAATTTCATCTTCATTATATCATCCCATCTTCCAAATTTCACTGCAACAAAATAAGGTATCACATAATAATGTTGCAAAGTGCCCAATCCGGGAATTACCATTGTTGAAGGATGAACCATTTCCGAGGTTTTATTTGCTCCGATGATGGCCCATTTTGAGTTACCTTCCAAAGTTGCAGTAGCAGCCATAAAATGATAATTATGTGGATAGTAAGCCAATGGATAGGCACCTTGCGCATGACAAATAGTAGTATAAAGACTGTCGATTTTCACAGCATTTACATTAGACATTGTTCCTTTATGATACTCACCAGTACGGATGTAAATATGTGAAGGCATGTGTGTTAAATGCCCCGATCCCGGAACCAAACCTTTATCAAACAACGCTGCCGATGCATTCCCTCTTTCTGGATTTTTAGAAGCTTCAACGGCATGTATGTAAAAATGATTGGCACCAATGTGTTTCGGGTCTTTCTTTAAAATCTGTTCCAATAGAGCAACTATCTCGGGAGTCCATTCTTTTGGAGAACCATTCTTCTCATACAAATCCCAAGGATGCAAATCCAAAATCGATTCAGCATATAATGCATTGATCTCAATGTCGTCACTGTATTTATCATTCACCGCTTTCATATCTTTGGAGTAAGCGATATCAAGATGATTCCTGTTGTCAATCGGTTTTCTAACATATCTTTTTGAGAGTGCATTAATAAGTGCTTTTTCCTTTTCTGTAGCATTTCGAGATAATTGTACCGCCTTCTGAATTGCTTTATAAGCTCTTTCATAATTGTCCGGTTCCATACCAGCGTTATAATTTGGTCCCAAAACATAAGCTAATCCCCAAAAACACATGGCACATTCAGGATCAAGCTTTGTAGCATAATAAAAAGAACGTGCCGCTTCGGCATGATTGAATCCATATGCCAATGCCAATCCCTGATTGAAATATTTTTGCGCTTCTGATTTTTTTGTCGAAATAGTATAATTAATCACATCCAAACCTTCAAAAATAGGCGCTTTTTTATCCGAAGAATACCAATCGACATCACTAACGGGTGGTGGACAACCATAGCTATTCATTCCAATTTTAGCTACTTCCTTAACTGTAGCATTCTCTTTTCTGCAACTGTAGAAAAAAAGAGAAACCATCACCAAAAACAAAACTTTTTTCATGGTACTTTTTCTATTAAAATTACTCAAAATCAACGATTTAATTCATTTTATTTTCAAATACCAATCGGATATAGTAGCAAAATGCATTTTCCTTGTTTACTTCAGGGTTAAATAGTAATTTTACATTTAAATAAATCACTTGAGAACATCCATCATAAAGACTATTTCAAACCAACT
Source organism: Flavobacterium sp. MAHUQ-57 (assembly GCF_051908335.1). Lineage (NCBI taxonomy): Bacteria > Pseudomonadati > Bacteroidota > Flavobacteriia > Flavobacteriales > Flavobacteriaceae > Flavobacterium > Flavobacterium sp. MAHUQ-57. The sequence continues at coordinate 1,125,838 of NZ_JBPZTE010000006.1, forward strand.
GGAATTTAAGAACCAACTACTGGCTTGGTCGCAGCAATTCCGTGAAATTGTCTTTTTGGAAAGTAACGATTACCCTCAACACTATTCCAGTTACGATGCTATTTTAGCGGTAGATGCGTTTACTTCCATTCAAACCGATTATCACAATGCATTTGAAGATCTTAAGCAATACCAGCAACAAAGTAAAGATTGGATTTTTGGGTATCTATCGTATGATCTAAAAAACGATACCGAAAAACTCAAATCGGCTAATTTTGACGGTTTGAATTTTCCTGATTTGTTCTTTTTTCAACCTAAAAAATTATTTCTGTTAAGGGGAAATCAAGTTGAAATTTGCTATCTGAATATGTGTGATGATGAATTGGAAGAAGATTTCGCGGAAATACTCCATTGTCAAAAACAGAACGTTGAAAATTACAATGCTGTAAACATCAAACAGCGAATTTCAAAAGAACAGTATATTGAGAAAGTATCCAAAATGTTAACCCATATCCATCGAGGTGATATTTATGAAGCTAATTTCTGCATGGAATTTTATGCAGAAGCTGCCGAAATTGACCCGTTGGATTGCTATCAGAAATTGAATACGATTTCAGAACCTCCTTTTGCCACTTTTTTCAAAAACGACACGAATTATTTACTCTGTGCCTCTCCTGAACGTTATTTAAGAAAAGAAGGTTCAAAAGTCATCACGCAACCTATTAAAGGAACTTCCAAACGTTTTGAAGACATGACTTTGGACGAACTGTCAAAAAAAGAATTAGAGCAAAACCCGAAGGAGCGTTCCGAAAACATCATGATTGTTGATTTAGTTCGTAATGACTTGTCTCATACCGCCACAAAAGGATCAGTTCAAGTTGAAGAATTGTGTGGTATTTATATTTTCAAGCAAGTCCATCAGATGATTTCCACTGTAGTTTCAGAAGTAGATCATGCAACATCACCAATAGAAATTATCAAAACCACATTTCCTATGGGAAGCATGACCGGAGCTCCTAAAATTTCGGCTATGCAAATTATAGAAGAATTGGAAGAAACCAAGCGAGGTTTGTATAGTGGTGCAGTAGGTTACTTCACTCCTACCGGTGATTTCGATTTCAATGTTGTTATACGAAGTATTCTATACAATCGTAAAGCGAATTATGTTTCATATTCTGTAGGAAGTGCAATCACGGCGCTTTCTGATCCTGAAAAAGAATACGAAGAATGCTTATTAAAAGCCAAAGCGATGCTGGAAGTTTTAAGCTAATACATTAGAAGATAAAAAGACATGTATAACATGAAGAAAAAAACAACGTTTTTATGTTTAGCACTATTCTTTACACCACTAGCCAGTTTTGCAGGTTGGGCCCGTGAAGCAAAAGACCCTTATCTGGGTATTACAATGTTCGTTTTCTTATTCACTTTAAGCATTACTTCTGCTCTATTTTTTGGACTTATTTCGGCTCTTCTAACCAGAATTATCTTGTTTGTTTTAAATTCGTTACATATTATACGAAGTAATTTTATTTTTAATTTTAAAAACAATAAAAAGACACGTCATTTAACGATGATTGCCATTACACTAATCAGTGTATTTTGTTTTTGTGTCACAAACAAATTTCATATTTCAGCAATTATTGCAGGAATAGTATGGGGTTGTATTACGAGTATTTCATTTCGCTTTTTTTTATTAAAGTTTACACCTGTTAACTAAATAGTGATGCTTCAAAACTTACAAAATCATATTCAAAAAAACCTACCGCATCTATCCGGTAAAAAATTGCTTTTAGCGGTTAGCGGAGGCATTGACAGCATGGTTTTGATTGATTTGTTTCTCCAACTCGATTTTAAAATTGGAGTTGCCCATTGCAATTTTCAATTAAGAGCGGAAGAAAGCGATCAGGACTTTTCTTTTGTAGCAGAGTACTGCAAAATAAAGAACATCTCCTTTTTCGGAACCCATTTTGACACAGCGCACTATGCCGAAATCAACAAGCTTTCAATCCAATTGGCAGCACGAAAACTTCGCTACGAATGGTTTGATGAATTACTCAATACTAAAGGTTTTGACTATCTTTTGACAGCGCATCATGCCGATGATTCTATTGAAACCTTTTTAATCAATTTTACTCGAGGTACCGGTTTGGATGGTCTCACCGGTATCCCGCAGCAAAATGATAAAATCATTCGCCCTTTGCTACATTTCTCAAGAGAAAAAATTGAAAAGTATGCCAAAGAAAATAATATTCAATGGCGTGAGGATTCCAGCAATGCATCAGATAAATATGTACGAAATAAAATTCGACATGCTGTTATTCCCATACTGAAAGAATTGAATCCGTCGTTTCTAGCTTCTTTTCAAAACACCATTGAAAATTTACAACAAACACAATCATTAGCCTTCGATGCAACTGAACTAATGTATGCTAAAATCGTTTCTGAAGAAGGAAATGAAAAAAAAATAGACCTCGAAAAACTTCTGGAACTCGACAATTACAAAGCGTATTTGTACCAATGGCTACAACCATTCGGATTTACAGCCTGGAATGACATTTACGATTTGACCAAAGCGCAATCCGGCAAGCAAATATTTTCTGAAAATTACTTTTTACTAAAAGACAGAACAACCTTAATCTTGTCTGAAATCAAAAAAAACAACGATTCAATTTTTTTGATTGATGAAGATTCTTCAGGAATTGTTTACCCAATTAAAATGCATTTCAGTGACCAAAATCACATTTCAAATGCAGGTACAAACACTATTTTTGTTGATAAACTTTCGTTAAAGTTTCCGTTAACTTTACGAAAATGGCAAGATGGTGATTATTTTTACCCCGCGGGAATGTCAGGAAAGAAAAAAGTCAGTAAATACTTTAAAGATGAAAAATTTTCATTGCTTGATAAAGAAAACACATGGCTTCTTTGCTCTGATAATCAAATTGTTTGGATTGTAAATCATCGAGCTGACCAACGTTTTACCGTTACTAACAACACACAACATATTATTAAAATAGAATTACAATAATGAAAAAAATCTTAACCTCAATTGTACTATTTCTTACCTTTTTAGGTGCCCAATCACAAATTTTAGATCCTGTAACTTGGAAAACATCAGTAGAAAAAAAATCAGATACTGAATTTGTGTTGGTTTTGGATGCTACCATAGAAAACGAATGGCATATGTTTTCGCAATTCACACCGGAAGGTGCTTCGTTACCAACGGTAATTCAATTCAAAAACGCCAAAGGAAACTATACTTTAGTAGGTAAAACCAAAGAAAGTCCTTATAAAAAAGTGTACAGCGATATTTTTGAAGTAGACGAATATTTGTTTGAAAACAAAGCGCAATTCAGACAAACTATAAAATTGACCAACCCGAATGCAACTTCTGCAAAAGTGTATGTAGAATACCAAGTTTGTAAAGAAGCCTGCATTCAACAAGATAAAACGTTTGACATTAAGTTACCGGTAACAACTGCAGCGACTGAAACAACTGAAACTGCAAAAGACACCTCGAGTAAAGTTATCGCAGTACCTTTGATTACAGAGGAAAACAAACCTAGCGATACAACAGCTTCTTCTTCTCAACAAGAAGATACTGATGCTAAATTGTACGGTCTCACACTATCCGAAATCAAACAACTAAAAGCTGAATCTACTTCAGATGCATCATCAAATCCAAAGATTCAAAAATCGTTGTGGAGCATATTCGGATTGGGTTTTATTGGTGGTTTATTGGCATTGCTAACTCCTTGTGTGTTTCCAATGATTCCATTAACTGTGAGTTTTTTCACTAAAAGCGGAGGAAAAAAAGCATCTGGTGGTGTAGGAAAAGCGATTTTATATGGTGCTTTCATTTTAGGAGTATATTTAATCTTAAGTATTCCATTTCACTTATTAGACAGTTTGAATCCCGATATCTTAAATGAAATTTCAACCAATGTATGGCTGAACATCATTTTCTTCGTCATATTTATCTTTTTCGCCTTTTCTTTCTTCGGTTTTTATGAACTAACCTTACCGGCGAGTTGGACCAATAAAACCACACAAGGTGAAAATATCGGAGGAATTTTAGGTATCTTCTTCATGGCATTGACATTAGCGATCGTTTCGTTTTCATGTACCGGACCAATTTTAGGTTCATTATTAGCAGGTTCATTGACAGCTGATGGAGGTGCATGGCAATTAACCGCTGGTATGGCTGGATTCGGATTTGCATTAGGCTTACCATTTGCATTATTCGCTATGTTTCCTAATATGTTGAATTCATTACCGAAATCCGGCGGATGGTTGAACACAACCAAAGTCGTTTTAGGATTTTTAGAATTGGCTCTCGCCTTCAAATTTTTATCGAATGCCGATTTAGTGAAACACTGGGGAATTTTAAAGATCGAACCTTTTTTAATCCTTTGGATCGTCATTTTTGCAGGTTTAGCATTGTACCTATTTGGAAAAATCAAATTTCCACATGATTCACCACTACAAAAATTATCTATTTTCAGAACTGCACTAGCTATAATCACGAGTGTATTTGTAGTGTATTTGGCATCAGGATTTAGAGTCAACGAAGAAACCAAAACTTTCAGTTCTTTGAATTTACTGAGTGGATTGGCCCCACCTGTAGGATACAGCATTTTATATCCTAATGAATGTCCGAACAATTTAAATTGTTTTAAAGACCTAAAATCCGGACTGGATTATGCAAAACAGCAAAACAAACCGGTACTGATAGATTTTTCAGGTTACGCCTGTGTGAATTGCCGTAAGATGGAAGAACATGTTTGGTCAGTTCCTGAAGTAGATCGATTATTAAGAAATGACGTTGTGTTGATTTCATTATATGTGGACGACAAAAAAACATTGCCGCAAGAAGAACAAATTGAAGTGAGCAGAATTGACGGAGGAACGAGAGTTCTGGAAAATTATGGCCACAAATGGGCTCATTTTCAAACCAAGTTTTTCCAATCAAATTCACAACCTTTCTATGTGCTTTTCAACCCGAAAACCAATGAAATTTTGAACACTCCTGTGGCATACATGCCCAATTCCGAGGAGTACAAAGCATGGTTGGAAAGTGGTATCAAAAATTATAAAAAATAAATCAATCCCGGGAAACCGGGATTTTTTATTACCATAACTTTTCTATATTTGTGTTATTATAAGCCATTTAAAAAAATATACGCCATGTTAGTAAAAGTATTTGGAAGCGCCGTTTTCGGTGTTGATGCCACCACCATTACCATTGAAGTAAACATCGATAAAGGTATCGGTTACCATCTAGTAGGTTTACCCGATAATGCCATAAAAGAAAGCAGCTATCGCATTGCTGCCGCTTTAAAAAACAACAACTACCATTTTCCCGGAAAAAAAATTACCATCAATATGGCGCCTGCCGATTTACGGAAGGAGGGTTCTGCATACGATCTAAGTATCGCCATAGGTATTCTTGCTGCTTCGGGGCAAATCAAATCGGAGGAAATCGATAAATATGTCATTATGGGAGAATTATCACTCGATGGCAATCTTCAACCTATTAGAGGCGCATTATCTATTGCCATTAAAGCCAAAGAAGAAGGATTCAAAGGATTTTTCTTACCCAAACAAAATGTAAAAGAAGCGGCTATTGTTACTGGATTGGATGTGTATGGTATCGAGAATGTTACTGAAGTGATTGATTTTTTTGAAGGAAAAGGGTCATTGGAACCCACAACCATTAATACTCGGGAGGAATTTTACAAAACATTGGATTATCCTGAATTTGATTTTGCGGAAGTTCGTGGACAAGAATCGATTAAACGCTGTATGGAAATTGCAGCAGCCGGTGGTCACAATATCATATTAATTGGTCCGCCCGGAGCAGGAAAAACCATGTTAGCCAAACGTTTACCTAGCATTTTACCTCCAATGACATTAAAAGAAGCTTTGGAAACCACTAAAATACATAGTGTTGCAGGCAAAGTAAAAGATACCGGATTAATGAATCAAAGACCGTTTCGTAGTCCACACCATTCTGCATCGAGCGTTTCGTTAGTGGGTGGAGGGAGTTATCCGCAACCGGGTGAAATTTCTTTAGCGCATAATGGGGTATTATTCCTAGATGAATTGCCCGAGTTTAAACGGGAAGTTTTGGAAGTAATGCGCCAACCTTTAGAAGACCGAGAAGTTACCATTTCAAGGGCCAAATTCACAATAACTTATCCCTCCTCTTTTATGTTGGTTGCCAGTATGAATCCTAGTCCGGGAGGTTATTTTAATGATCCCAATGCACCTGTAACCTCTTCCCCTTCCGAAATGCAACGCTATTTAGGAAAAATTTCCGGACCATTGTTAGACCGGATTGACATTCATATTGAAGTAACTCCGGTTCCATTCGACCAACTGTCCGAAAAAAGAAATGGAGAAAGTAGTGTCAAAATTAGAGAGCGTGTTACCAAAGCCCGAGAAATCCAATCCCAACGATTTACCAATTACGATCATGTGCACTACAACGCCCAAATGACTACAAAGCAAATTAGGGAATATTGCGAACTGGATGAAGTAGCATTACAACTTTTAAAAACCGCAATGGAACGTTTGAATCTTTCTGCAAGGGCTTATGATCGCATTTTGAAAGTATCCCGAACTATTGCCGATTTAGAAGCTTCGGAAAACGTTACGTCCCACCACTTAGCGGAAGCGATTCAGTACAGAAGCTTAGATAGAGAAGGCTGGTTGGGGTGATTATGAGTTATGAGTTATGAGTTATGAGTTATGAGTTATGACCTGAGCCGCAGACGAAAGAAACGAAGCCTGTCTTAATTTGATGCTATCCAGGTATCGCGAAATTGCGTCTGTTTACGATTGAACCTTTTTGCTTGTTCGTTGAGCCTTTTTGCCTCTTCGTTGAACCTTTTTGCCTCTTCGTTGAGCCTTTTTGCCTCTTCGTTGAGCCTTTTTGGTTCTTCGTTGAACCTTTTTGCTTCTTCGTTGAGCCTTTTTGCTTCTTAGTTGAACCTTTTTGCTTCTTCGTTGAACCTTTTAGGTTGTAATTATAAGTTCCGAATAGAATTGTAAAGCTTATTTCTAGCCCTGATAGTAGTGGAAAGCAAAACGCTCAAAAAGCACTTTCTATTTTACACTACCAAAGAGCGACCAACGGAAGCTCCTTTTGTAGTGATAAAATGGTGTTTTTTGAACGTTTTCTTGCAACGTATAGAAGGAAAAGCTCCTAATTTTAAGATTTTGCAATATTGTTTATCATCCCTTTAAAAATAAAAAAATGAAAAGGCAGCATACTGTACCAGTAGAGTCTACCCAAAATACCTTTGGGGCGAAAAGTGGCTATTTGATGTAAGGTGTTGTCGTCATCAATTTTAAATTCCAACCAGGCTTCACCGGGTACTTTCATTTCGGCAAAAAGGAGTAATCTTCTTTTCTCTTTATCCGCTAATAAAACACGCCAAAAATCAAGCGAATCACCACCATCTAAATGGGTTGGACTTGTTCGACCTCTTCGTAAACCAACACCACCAAAAAGCTTATCTATAAACCCTCTGATTTCCCACATCCATGTGCCATAATACCAACCTTTTTCTCCTCCTATTGACCATATATTTTCCAAAGCATTTGAAGTAGCATTGAGTTGTATTTTTTGATAATCTTTCAAACATCCGTATTTGGGTACTTCGATATAGTTTTTCAAGTGTGGTTTAAAATTGCTGCTGGACAAACTGTCTTTCCAACTGGATAAGACTAAGTTTTGTTCAATCTTCTTAAAAGCCAATTTAATGGCATCTGTATAGGATATTGGTTTGATATTTAGGATTCTTTGCAATTGATTGTCTTTGCAAATCACCTCAACCTTCATACTATCCACTAAGTTCCGAGCCAATTTAAAAGAGGTAGAAGTGACAAAATACAACCAATATGAAGAAAGTTTAGGTGTCATAAAAGGTACCGTTATCATTACGATTGTAAACCCCCTCACTTTCGCATACAATTGCATCATTTGTTTGTAGGTCAATACATTGGGACCGCCAATATCAAATGATTTATTGAAGCATTCTTCTTTATTGATTACACCAATCAAATACTGAATCACATCACGAATCGCTATAGGCTGAGATTTTGTCAGCACCCATTTTGGGGTAATCATCACGGGCAATTTTTCACATAAATCCCTGATAATTTCAAAAGAGGAACTACCCGACCCTACAATTATTCCGGCACGTAAAACGGTCAGATTAAAATTTCCTTTGTATAAAATATTTTCCACGTTACTTCGGGAATGCATATGTTTGGAGAGATTGGGGTCGTTCACAATGCCGCTTAAATAAATGACTTGTTTGACATTCATCTTATCCATATAAAGATTAAAATGTGAGGCTGAATTGGCTTCCATTTCCACAAAATTCTGTGTTGAATTGGCCATGGAGTGAATCAAATAATAGGCTACGTCTATTGTATCAGGAAGCGTATCAAAGCTAGGTTCATTAATAAAATCCACTTCCCATATAGTCACTTTTTTTAATGTTTCTTCTTCCAATCCTAGTCGTGAACTATCACGAACACAGCAAACCACTTCATGACCACTGGCTAGTAATTCAGGCAAAAGTCGTCTGCCTACATATCCATTTGCACCTGTTAGAAGAATTCTCATTTTACACTATTTATGGTTTGCCATTTTTTTTGATATTCACCGTTTTTATCGTATTCCGATGCTTGTTTTTTAGTATCAAAATATCTTGAAGATCTAGGATCATTTCCTACACCGGCGAGATAAGCCCAATTGCCCCAATTATTAGAAACATCGTAATCGATCAACTCTTGTTCAAAATAGGAAGCACCATAGCGCCAATCCACCTTCAAATCATTAATCAAATAACTTGCAACTATTTGACGGCCTCTATTACTCATAAAGCCAGTACACTTCAATTCGTTCATATTCGCATCTACAAAATCATTACCGGTCTCTCCTTCTATCCAAGAATGTAATTGATCCAGATTGGTGTTTTTTTGATACTTGATCGATTTAGCAATGCCATTTAACAAAAACAATTTTTCGTTGTGTTTCTTAAACATAAATCGGAAAAAATCACGCCATAATAGCTCAAATACTAACCAATATGTGGATTCATTTTCACCATATTCTGCTTCAAATTCTTTAATTTTAGCGTAAATATACCGAGGAGAAATAGAGCCCATCGCTAGCCATGGCGAGAGTTTGGTAGAATAATCGCTTCCCAATAAACCATTTCGTGTCTGCTTGTAGTTTACTATCAATTTTTTATCAAACAAATAATAATCAAGTCTTCGACAAGCATTTGTCTCCCCTCCTACAAAGTGTAAAACACTTCTTTCATCAAATTCCACCGTATTGGAACCTATTAAATCAGAGAGGGGAGGCAAATTGAATTCGGGCAAAAAAGGCGATTGTATTACACTTGGAGCATTATAAACAGCTCTGACAGTCGATTCTTTTTCTACTTTCTTTCTAAAATCTGTAAAAATATCTGGAATATCTTTGATGGAAAAGGGTAAATCTTCCGGATGATACAATGTGCTCGTGCTAAAAATAGACACATCGCAATGTATTTTGGATGCAGCAGTTCGAACTTTTTCTAAGGTATTTTTTTCACTATAGGCAACTTCTTTTTTCGTATAGATTTTAGTGGCTCCATATTTCAAAATAATTTTAGGGATTTCAATTTCAGGTTTCCCTTTCACTACTAGTAAACCTGAGCCTCTTTTTTTTAATTGATCATTTAAGTCTTGTAAGGATTCCAATAAAAATTTAGCTCGGTATTTCCCAGTTTTCTGAAATCCAAAAGCACCTTTTCCAAAGTCATTTTCATCAAAACAATAAACAGGAATGATCTCTTTATTATTTTGAATGGCTTTAAAAAGCACTTCGTTATCATTTACTCGTAAATCTGTTTTAAACCAAACTATAACTCGCTGCATTACTCAAATTTTTAAGTTACCCATTCCTCCATCTACCGCCAATATTTGTCCTGTAACCCAACCTGATTTTTCACTTAACAAAAATGAAATCATATGAGCAATATCTTCGGGCTGACCTATTTTTTGCATCGGATTACGTTTCTGCATAGCTTCAATTTTCTCATCAGTTGCTAAAAATTTTGCACTCAATGGGGTATCCACTAAAGATGGAGCGATTGCATTTACTCTTATTGCTGGTGCAAATTCAGAAGCTAGTGATCTAGTTAAGCCTTCAAGTGCTCCTTTCGCCATTGCTATTGAAGAATGAAAAGGCATTCCAACACCAACAGCGACAGTACTGATTAATACAATGGATGCATTTGTAGATTGCTTCAAATTGGGCAAATAGTGTTGAATTACATTCACAGCTCCCAGCGCATTCACTTTATAATCTGTTAAAAAATCTTCCTCTTTGTATCTGTGAAATGGTTTTAGATTTATGGTACCCGGAAAGAAAACGATACCATCAATTGGTTCTTCCAGCTGTGGTAAACTTGCACTCGAATAGTCAACAACAGAATAAGAAGAGTCATACTCCGTAAATTCTCCTTTCGTACTAAGTCCAATAACATGGTAAGAATCTTTTTGCATAAGGTTTTTGGTAGCCATAGCTATTGCACTTGATGCGCCGGCAAATAAAACTGTTCTTTTCATTGTTTTGTTTAATTTATTTACAATAAAGTTAAACAAAAATATACTAAGTACTACGCAAACAAGCCTTAAATTTTTGCAAAAAAAATAGCCAACATAAAGTTGGCTATTGAAATAAAAAGATAGATTATTAATTAAGTTCTGCAAAAGTATCACCTTGACGGATATCTCCTGTTTTAAACCCTCTCATAAACCAATATTTTCGCTGTTCTGAGGTTCCATGGGTAAAAGATTCTGGAACCACGTGTCCTTGCATACGACTTTGAATCGCATCATCACCTACAGCTTCTGCAGCGCTGATTGCTTCATCAATATCATCAGGATCCAAATTTTGCTGATTGTATTTCGCCCATAATCCTGCATAAAAATCGGCTTGAAGTTCCAAAGCAACAGACAATTTGTTCGCTTCTGCCTGGGTCATATTGGCTTGCAACTTTCGGACTTTATTCGAAGTTCCCAATACCGTTTGTACATGATGACCCACTTCGTGAGCAATTACATACGAAATGGCGAAGTCGCCACCTTTGGCACCAAATCGGGTTTTCAATTCATTAAAAAATGCCAAGTCCATATAGACTTTTTCGTCTCCAGGGCAATAAAACGGACCAGAAGCTGCCGTTGCTGATCCACAAGCTGTTTCCACTGCATCTGTAAACAAGACCATTTTTGGCAATCGGTATTGCAAATTATTTTCGGCAAAAATTTTCTCCCAAGTATCCTCATTATCCGCAAACATCGTTGAGACAAAATCGCCAAGTACTTTTTCCTCTTCGGTAAGTTCTCTTTGTTCTGTTGGAGCCGAAGTGGTTTGTTGTTGATTCATTTGCTCCAGCACAGGTGTAATCATTTGTGCATTTTCTCCACCGAAAAGATTTACTAATAGTATAATAATTCCAATGATCCCACCACCTGCAACTACTTTCCCTCCAGATGACATACCTCTGCGGTCTTCTACGTTATCACTTTGACGTCTACCTTGCCATTTCATATTGTTTGTTTTTTAGTTGATGTGAATATAAAAATAAATTTAGATTTATTGTAGCCATTTTAGTAGCATATTTTCAAAAATGTCTTTATCAATAGGTTTAGAAATATAATCATTCATCCCGGATTCGAGACATTTTTCTTTTTCCCCTTTAATGGTTCCGGCAGTTAAAGCAATAATTGGAACTTTGCTATTGGATTTCCTAATATCAAGTGCCGCTTCGTACCCATTCATAATTGGCATTTGAATGTCTAGTAAAATTAAATCCGGATTGAATTCGCTACTCCGTTGTACTCCAATTTTACCATTTTGTGCTTCAATAATGTTTGCCTTTGGTAAAAGCTTTTTAATCAATGTCCGAGCCAAAAGCATATTAATTTTATTGTCTTCCACAATTAGAATCTTCTTTTCCAGTTCAAAAACATTCCGCAGGTATTGATGACTTAAATCCTCATAACGCACATCCAAGTTATTGACATCTATGGTATTGATTCCTTCGTCTTCTGAAAAATAATCCAACGTCAAATCAAAATAAAACGTACTCCCTTTTCTGAAATCGCTATGCAATTCCAAACTACTGTTCATTAAATTCAATATCTTATTGGAAATAGCCAATCCTAAACCTGTTCCACCATACTTTCTTGTGGTAGAATTATCTTCCTGTGAAAAAGGTTCAAAAATTTTATCTTGGTTTATTTTTTTGATTCCTATTCCGCTATCAATCACTGAGATTCTGATTTTGGATTTGTTTTCGTCCTGATCGATTAGATCCATTCTCAGCTCAACCGTTCCTTTGCTGGTAAACTTAACTGCGTTTGACAATAAATTGAGTAAAATCTGTTTGATACGAAGTGCATCTGTTGAAACGTATTTAGGCACACCCACACCAATATTGAATTTCAGTTCGATATTCTTTTGCACCGAATCGAATTTAATGATATCTAACACCTGATTGGCGGTTTCGAATAAATTGACTTGTTGGATTTCCAGATCCAACTTGCCGGTTTCAATTTTAGAAAAATCTAAGATATCATTAACAACATCCAATAAAATTCCAGCCGATTTGTTAACGGTACTTAAATATTCGTGTTGGGTTTTATCCAGTTGGGTTTCGCCCAGAATATCAGTAAAACCGATAATTGCATTCAAAGGTGTACGTATTTCATGGCTCATATTCGCCAAAAACTCTGATTTGGCCTTATTGGATGCTTCAGCATACTCACGGGCTTTGATTTCCGTTTCGATGGCTTTTTTCTCGGTGATATCAATTAAAATCCCTTCGATATAGGCTACTTTACCTTCTTTTAAAATCGTATCTCCAAACTCTTCTATCCAAATGTATTCCCCCGATTTCTTTTTAAGACGATACATAACATGAAAAGGTTCACTTCTTTCAATACACTCATTGGTATATTCTTTCAGATTTTCTTGATCGTCCGGGTGCACCAAATCAATTAACGACACTTCCCCTTTTATGAATTCCGACTTGTTGTATCCGGTTAGTTTCTCGATTTCATCATTCAGATATACTTTTGTCCAATTATCATCGAATTCAGAAAGATAAACCGTACCTGGAATATTATCGGCTAAGAGTTTGAATTTATCTTCACTTTCTTGAATTAATCGCTCCGAATGGATACGTTCTATTGTAGCAGAAATATTATTGGATAAAATTTGTAAAACGCCGATTTCATCTTCAGTCCATTTTCTACCATTGGTACAATCATCGAAACCTATAAATCCATAGAATTGATTTTTTACAAAAATAGGTAGTATAACAATGGTGATAATATTCTGTTTTTCCAACATTTCTCTGAGATGGCTATCGCCAATTTCGCTAACCACTTCATTAAAAATCTTGTCCCGCAGCAATGCAATAATCATAGTGTCAATCTCTTCATGCGGAATATTCTGTAATTCATTATTCGGCAATTGAGAAAAAATACCTTGTCTTACCCACTCTTGTTTTTGGCTTAATGTTAAAGTAATCGGATTGTTCTCAAAGTAATAAATTCGATCCACGTTTGCTGCTTCGCCCAATTTGGACAATGTAGTACTGAAAATTTCATTGAACGCTTCATCAATATCCGTTTTTTTAATAAGGATTTCAGTTGAAGAAGCAATGGCCGCAAGAATTTTGGTTTTTTCTTCCAATCGTTTCTCTGTTTCAAGACGCTTACTGGATTCTATAGCAAGTGACACCACTTCCGATACGGAACGCGCAAAATTGATATCATCATTGTCCCAATTTCGAAATTCCTTGGTTGTTTCAAAAGACAAAATAGAATGCAATTGTCCATTGACCATAACAGGCACATCTAAAAGAGATTTAATGCCGTTTTTAGGAAAATAAGTCGCTGTAAATTCTTTTGTCGCATCATTGTTATACACATCTGAAGCAACAACGATATTATCTTTTTCGAAAATCTCAAAATAGATTGGGTTTTCCGATTTGTAACTCACCAAATTTTCACCAAAACTATCCGAATGCAAAGAATAAGTATAGGGGCAAAACAAATTCTCTGTGGTGTAATTCCAAAAACTAATACGGTCAATTTTTGATCCTTGAGAAGCAGCTCTCAAAATATTCTTCGCCATATCCTCAAAAGAATCATTTGCGGTATACTGCTGCGTTACTAGATTATTGATGGTTTTGCTGTAAATTTCATTTTTGGCCTGTCGTTCAAACTGCTCCAGCTGAATTTTTTTGAGCAATGTCACATCTCGGGCAATAGCTCCAAAACCAGTAACTCTTCCTTCGTTATCACGGGTTAAAGACACTTTTTGAGAAATCCACAATTCCGAACCGTCTTTTTTTCTCGTTGGGAATTCGATGGTTGGAATTTCCTCATTCTTACCATAATATTTTTTATAAAACTCTAAAACTTCCGTCACATAGTCTTCTCTGATAAAATCGCTAAAATGTTTGCCTATGATGTCGTTATCCGAATAATTCAGCAATTTTCTGGAGAATGGATTCAAATAAATAAAATAACCGTACTTATCAATTTCATAGATGATATCCGAAGCATTTTCAATAAGAGTTTTGTAGTGATTCTGCGTTTCCTGTTGTTCGGTTACATCATGACCGATACCCAAATAGGTATCCTCCGAATACTTGGAATCCTTCCATTGTATGTATTTATAGCTTCCGTCTTTGCATCTTAACTTACGTACATAAAGCGTTTTACTTATCTCATAATTCTCGGTGGTAAACTCTTCATCCTGCGTAAGTTTCCAAAAATTAAACCCTTTAACTTCCTCCGAAGAATAACCCAAAATAGCCGTAATAGTTTGGCTGCAATACACAACTTCACCGGCTTTATTCACAGCAATGACCAATGAGGTACCTTTGTTTACAATATTATCTGCAAATAAGAAATTATCTTTTACTTTTAAGTTAACAATGTACCTGACATGATTAATAATAGAAATTAAAAATGCACTATACAAGGTTGTTACCATATACACTTTAGGTATCCAACCTTTATAATTGAAAAACAATAAAATGAAGAAATTTGTAACCGCAAAAATCCAATACATTCCAGGAGTTCTGAAAATATTATACGAGAGTACAAAGAGAATTAGCAAATCAAAATAACTAGCTACATGTTCGGGAACATTGATGATCCAATAGAGAATCAGAAAATAATACCCAAAAAAAACAATCGTGAATATTTTACTTATATTCTGAAAAACACTTTGAACTCTTTGGCTCAAAAAATAAATCATAACCAATACCACACCAATTGTAGCATTAATCTCAAAGGAATCTCTCCCTCGAACTGTAAAATATTCTACCAAAAACTCTATAGTTGGAATGGTAACTCCCAAAAAGAGAAAGTACAGACTGTATTGTTCGTTGGAATTTTCAATTTCAGAATAGCCTTCTATTAAATCGCGATTAACCGCTGAATAACCTTTAAAACCGTAAAAAATGACGAAGGCCAAAATAAAAATAAAGAAAGTAATAAACCACCAAGAATGATAGATATTATTAGTCAATTGGAGTGATAAATCATCCAAACTAGCAACACTTAAGGAATTGAACAGTATAATAAACTTAACCATCGATTCTAAAATCATTAATAGGCTGTGTTTCTTAAATTTATGAAGCAAACTAAACCTAATTTAGTAAAAAAAATGATATCCTTACTTATTTAGACGCTTTTTTATTTTTCTCTTCAATCCACTTGGACATAAATTTTGTACTCTGAAAAGAATGTTGGTATAGCAAGTTCCCAATAAAATTTGTTTGACGGTGTTCTCTTATATTTTCATAAAGTTCGTTAATCCGTTTTTGAAATTGATTTACAAACTGATTGCTGTTAAACTGTTGCAATATTCCAAACCCGTTTTTCTGCTTTTCACTCCAAAGATTTTGGTTAGTATACAAAGCCACAGCACTTGCACTAAAGGTTTCAAAATCGTCTGCTACAAAGCCATTCCAATTGGAATTATCCGCAATGCCTTCAATGCCTATAGTAGTGGTAACTGACGGAGTTCCCACCTGCATAGCTTCCAATAGTTTCCCTTTTTGACCTGCACCAAAACGCAGAGGTGCCAGCATTATTTTTGCACGTTCAACCACATCCTGAGCATCTTCGGCTCGTCCCATAATTAAAAAGCCTTCCTTTTCATTATGCAATTGCAGTACTTTTTGGCTTGGATAGGCACCATAAACAAAAAGTTTAGTGTGAGGTAATTCCTTTTTTATCAAAGGCCAAACTTTCGACTTTAATTGTTTCACTGCATCCCAATTCGGTTCATGAATAAAGTTGCCTATAAAAACAAAATCATTTCTTTCCTCAAATTCCAAACAATCATCTACATGCTTTGATTCATAAAACATGGGTAAATAATGTAGTAAAGCAGAATCAATTTTGAAACAATTTTTCAGAATACTCATTTCATATTCTGAAATCATCAAAGTCAAATCACATCTATAAATACTAGCAATTTCGCGCTTTGCAATGTCGGAATCCAACAAGTTTTGAAGGTCAAAATTGATTTCTTTTTTGATTGAATTTTGCCTTTCCAATCGAAGACAATGCAAATCCTCCGTATCCAAAACTCGAATGGCATTCGGACAATTCTCTACTACACGCCAACCAAATTGCTCCTCAGAAATGTATCGATCAAAAAGCACCATATCCGGGTTCAGTTTTTGTACAAAGGCATCAAAACCGGAAGCGTTCAGTTCAATACTTTCTTTCTGAATTCCCTTTGAATTCAAGTCGAACGAAAACTCACTTTCCTGAGCAGCCGAAGCAAATGTAACCTCAAACCCTTGACCAATGAATAGATCAATCAGCTGAAGAATTCTGATTCCCGCAGCGGAAGAAGTGGGTTCTGGCCAAACCAAACCGATAACTAAAAGGCGCTTCTTTTCCAAAATGAATATTTTATACAAAATACCCACTTTTATCTGTAATAATCAATGTCAAAAAATGTAATTTTGCATACTTATTTTAAGAAAATGCTGGGATTAAAATTAAAAACTGACCCAAGATGGGCCAATATCGTAGAAAGTAACATTGGTGAGATTTTATCAGACCATGCTTGGTGTGAACAAAAAGCAGCAACCAATGCAATAACCATGATCATCAATAATTCCGAAAAAGAAGAATTGGTTACCGAACTGATTACTATTGCTCGCGAAGAAATGGAACACTTTCAAATGGTTCACGATATCATCAAAAAAAGAAATTTGGAATTTACCAGAGAACGAAAAGATGATTATGTCAATCAATTGGCCAAATTCATGAAAAAAGACGGTAGTCGTGAACAATCCTTAATTGATCGATTGCTATTTTCGGCAATGATTGAAGCCCGTAGTTGCGAACGTTTTAAAGTACTTTCAGAAAACATAAAAGACGAGGAATTAGCAAAATTTTACCGCGACTTAATGATTAGTGAAGCTGGACATTATACCACTTTCTTAAATTTTGCCCGAAAATATGGCAATGTGGATGAAGTCAATAAACGTTGGAAACAATGGATCGAATTTGAAGGCGAGTTAATTACCAACTACGGAAAAACAGGAACTATTCACGGTTAGTCACAAGGATATCGTATCTTTTATTCACAAAGAAAAACAACATTTTTAAAAAGAAAACTATAGAATTTTCGCCACAAAAGGTTATTTTTATATTTAAAATAACTTTTTGAAGGCGAAATTTTTTCATATTCTTCTTTTTCTTTTTGCAAATCAGCTATTTGCACAACAACCCGTTACCATTCAATTAACCGAAAAAGACGGCCTACCTGACATTGAATTCTACGACATTTTAGAAGACAAGAGCGGTTTTATTTGGCTAGCTGCCGACAAAGGTCTCTATCGATATAACGGAAAATCATTTGTTAATTTTACGCATCCCGAAAAAAGAGGTTTGTCTGTTTTTGGTTTATTTCAAGATGAAAATGGTACAATCTGGTGTAATAATATTTCCGGTCAATTCTTTTATGTGAAAGATGGAAAATTGATTTTGTTTACCGACTTAAAAAATGAGTTAAAAGGACAACTCCCAGAATTTATTGTCAAAAAGAATGAACTTATTGCATTCTCAGAAAAAGGAATATTCAAAATCAATACTCAAAGCAAAAAAAAGGAATTAATCAAGGACAAATTTTCAAATTCTCCTTATTACAGAAATCCTTTTCAATACAATAATCAATTGTATTTCTCTTTGACCAATGAAATCAAAACTTTTAATCACAATCAAATTGAAACTCAATTTACATTCACTAATAAAGGGATAGAACCCAAAAACAATGCCTTCTGTGATTTAAAAGGTGCACTTTTGTTTACAACGTTTTATGATGGAAAACAACATTTCTTTATAAAAGAAAATCAAGACAAATCATTTACCAGTATAGAAGTACCCAGTCAATTAATTGACAAAACTTTTGTTCGTATCTTGAAAGAAGACAATTTACTCTGGTTTTGCACCAATCAAGGTGTGGTGGTATGTCGTCAGGAAGGACATAAAATCATCTATAAAAGCACCTATTTACCCAACGAGTATATTACCAAAGTAATAAAAGATAAAAACAATAATTTCTGGTTTAGCACATTAAGAAATGGCGTTTTTATTATGCCCAATATATATATACAAAAAATACAACTACCGGAAATTGCCAAAAACGTGAGCACAATGACAGTTATTGGCAATGATAATATCGCATTTGGAACACCCGAAGGGTTACTGGGAATAGTAAATACAAAAACGTACAAAAGCACAACTTTTCAACTCGAAAACAAATCGAAAATATGGCAACTGGTATACAATGAAAATTTCAACTCATTGTTTATAAGTCAGGAAAATCAATCGTATCTCTGGAACCTTAACGAAAGTACAATCTATAAACTCGCACATTTCACTGCTTCAAAAACGATGGTGGTGGCACAAAACAACTCTTTATTGAATGCCAGTTTTGACAGAGCCAATGTTATGGAAAACCCATTCACTGGTAACCGAAATCGAACCCTTTTCAATACCAATTTAACCCCAAAAATTTCAAATAGTACAATTACCCCAACCATTAAAAACATTAGAAAAAAAAGAGCGTACACTTGTTTTTATAGCTTAAACAACAATACTAATTATGTAGGTTTTGTTGATGATTTAATTCAATTTGATTCCGATTTCAAACCCACTGTTATACGTCATAAAAACCAACCTATTTTTGCAATTGGCATAGCAGAAACCAATGACGGCACCATTTGGGTTTCCACATTCAAGGATGGCATATTAGGAATAAAAGACAAAAAAGTAGTCTACAATCTAAATGCAAAAAAAGGATTACTTTCCAACGAAACAGGGAAACTTAAAAGTGATGGTGATCAACTTTGGATTTCGACCCAGGGCGGACTTCAGGTTTTTGATGTAAAAACAGGTTCGTTTCTAAATATTACCAAAAATGACGGACTCGAAAGTTACAGTATTTCGGATATAGAAATCATTCAAAACCAAGTGTATCTCTCCTCCAACAAAGGAATATTTACTTTGGATAAAACTAAAAGTTTCAAGAACCTGCAAAAGCCCGAAATATATTTCACAGGAGTAACCATTCAAGACAAAAACTCAGCTATACAAAAGAATTATTCGCTTAGCTACAATAAAAACGCTATTAAAATAAGCTTTAACAGTAATGGTTTCCAATCTTCAGAGAGCATCACATACCACTACCGCCTGACTGGATTCGCAAATGAATGGCGACCATTGGAAAAAGGAATTGATTTTGTTCGGTATTCCAGCTTACCTCCTGGAAATTATAGTTTTGAAGTAAAAGCAGAAAATCAAAATAAGATTCAATCCAAACCCATTTCAATCCATTTTGCAATAGAAGCTCCATTCTGGCAAAAATGGTGGTTTTACACATTTCTTTCGTTGATTACCGTTTTTATGATTTGGTTTTATTTCAGAAATCGCCTTCAAAGAGTAGAAACAGAAAAAAAGGTAATGATTGAAAAAGCTGAAACCGATAAAGAACTTATTCTTTCTCGACTTGAAAATTTGCGTTCTCAAATGAATCCCCATTTCATCTTCAATGCACTAAATTCTATTCAGGAATATATTTTAACCAATGAAAAAGAAACTGCCAGTACTTTTTTGGTTAAATTTTCACGTCTGATGCGCATTTACCTTGAGCACAGCAAAGAAAGTGAAGTACCACTAGAAGAAGAATTAAAAGCCATGCGATTGTATTTGGAACTAGAAAAAGACCGCTTTGAAGACACATTAGATTATACTATCATTGTAGACAAAGCACTAGACACGCAATCACTAAGCGTTCCGTCTCTTTTTATTCAGCCTTATGTAGAAAATGCTTTAAAACATGGTTTGCTCCATAAAAAAGAAGATAGAAAACTCGAAGTCCATTTTCGCATGAATCCAGAAAACGACACATTAATCTGTACAGTTACTGATAATGGAATTGGTAGGAAAGCATCCGCTGAAATGCATGGTAAAAAAGCGTACCTGCACAAATCCTTTGCAACCAGTGCCAATCAAAAACGAGTGGAACTAATCAACAAAACAAGAACCAAAAAAACCAGTGTTACAATTGAAGATTTACATGATAGTGATTTTGTCGCTACTGGAACAAAAGTGACTATATTAATTCCCATCTGAAAAATTTCAGCAAAAACTATGATTGTTTCAGAAAGAAATTATACCTAAGTAAAGAAAGAATACTAAAATTTGCAGTAAAAACAGAATCATGAAGGTTATCATTATAGACGATGAAAACAAAGCAAGACGTCTTATCAGCACTATTATTTCAGAAAATTTTCCCGAAATAACTTCTTTACTTGAAGCATCTGATTTAAAAGAAGGTGTTTCTCTGATTAAAGAACATCAACCTGAAATTGTTTTTTTGGACATTGAAATGCCAAATCATTCCGGTTTGGAGATCATGGACTTTTTTGAACCCAATGAAGTTAATTTTCAAGTAATCTTTATTACCGCCTATAACGACTATGCCATTCAGGCTTTTAAACTATCTGCCGTAGACTATATTTTAAAACCCGTAGATATTTCCGAATTAAAAAATGCAGTTGAGAAAGCAAAACAAAATATTGAAAAAGCAAACATCAACGACAAACTCGAAAATCTTAGAAAAGTATTCCATCAATTATCACTGAATAAGATTATTTTGGAAGTTCCCAAAGGCATTCTTTTTGTTGCACATGACGATATCATTTTGTTTGAAGCAGACGGAATGTATACTAAAGTATACATGAAAAACAACGAATCTCAATTGATTTGCAAACCGCTTAAACATTTTGCAGATCAACTTTCTGAAAAGTTCATTTTCTATAAACCTCACCGATCTTATTTGGTTAATTTGCGATACATGAAAGAACTTTCAAAAAAAGACGGATTTCATATAATCATGGAAAACAACAAAACCATTCCAATTGCAAAAGAGAAAAAAGAAGAGTTCATGCAAATGATTCAGGAATTGTTTTAAAATACATTTCAGCAAAAAAAAGAGACTGTTCAGAAAAAATTTGACTACTCCATCTTCGTTCCGTTTGATCTTTGTAACGAACATTAAATCAAACGGCTATGAGATTACAATTACTCTTTTTTACTTTCCTTTGTTGCACTGTGGAAGCGATTGCACAAATTCCAACAAATGCGTTAATCAAAGATTATAAATTTACTAACGGAGCCATAACCAGCGAAGTCAATCCGGCACTTTACTCAGGGAGCGCATTGCTAGTTCCCACAGGAAATTCAAGAACAAACACTACTGACCGAAATGGTGAAGCAAACAAAGCCATCAATCTAAATGGGGATTCTTTTAGTGCTGGCGGAACCAATGCGGCGAGTGTAAATAATTTTGCAGTAAGTTTTTGGTTGAAAACCACAAACAATGAAACCTCTAAACGCTATATTTTAGACCAACACAATACCGCTGCCAATCCAGCTGGTTTCAGTATCGCTTTAAAGGACGGAAAAATTTATTTTAATGGACAATACAGTTGGAATTTTCAATCCACAAGCGGAGCCAGCGGTGTACAAGAAGTAATTAGTCAGACCATTAATGACGGCCAGTGGCATCATGTTGTATGCCAGATGAGTTCAACAAGTTCTGGTCAATACGCTGGAAGCTTGGTGCAATACACCTTAACGTATACCTATTCAATGTATATAGATAATGTTTTTGTTGGAGCCGATGCTGAAACCAATTACGCCTCAGGATTAGCATCAGACACCTATTCGGTTAGAGCAATTACAGCCAACAAACCATTATTAATTGGAAAAAGTCATGATATCAATTTTTCAAATTATCAAGATGAAATCGATCAAATCCGATACTACGAACGTGTTTTAACCACACCGGAAATTGACATACTTTTTAATGAAGACAAACCTAGAATTAAAATCTATGTAAATGCGAATGCAACCGGTGCCAACAACGGTACAAGTTGGACCGATGCCTATACTAGTCTCGATGCCGCTATCACAGCTTCTACTTCTGCCAATGAAATTTGGGTAGCTGCAGGAACTTACAAACCATCGGGAACTGCAAGAACCTCAACATTCATGATGAAAAATTCTACAAAATTATATGGCGGATTCATCGGTACTGAAACGCAAATAAACCAAAGAAATCCTAAAACAAACACCACTATTTTATCCGGTGATTTGAACGGGAACGATACGAACAACATCATTGCGACTGAGTCTTCCCGACAAGACAATGCGTATCATGTCATTACAGTGAGAGGAAACATTCGGGATATAACTGTAGATGGATTTACAATCACTGGTGGAAATGCCAACGGACCAACATTAACTGGTGGCACAGCATCGGCACAATACTATCATACACGTGGTGGAGCAGTTTACATCAATACCTTTGCAGCCAATGACAATGCATTTATTACGCTTCAAAATTGTATTCTAGAAAAAAATACGGGCTCAGATACTGCAGTAATGTCGGGTTATTTTGCCGGAGGTGTAAACAATCAAATTTTCAATGCTAATCTTGACTCATGCATCATTCGTGATAATCATTCGGCAACCAATGCACAAATCCTTATTGCCGGTGCCAATGGTTATTCTTGGTATGGTAACAGCGAAATTAAAAACTGTCTTTTTTACAACAATACATCAGCATCTGGTGCATCTTGCTTGTATCTGAGTGCTAGTACTACTAATGGTGGAAATCAAAACGGTATCAATGTCGATGTAATCAATTCAACATTTTCGAATAATACTGGAGTAACCGGAAATACAATACGCACGGACAACGGATCCAATACCCGTTTTAAAAATAGTATTATATACGGTAACGGATCGACAACGCCATTCTCAATCAACGGTACATTGGGTGGACCGTCTTTACAGAATACCATTTCGCAAGGTGGACAAATTAGCGGTATAAACAGCAATCCTGATTTAAAATCGGATTACACATTAAATTCAGGTTCACCAGCCATCGATGCGGGTAATAACAATCATATTCCATATGGATTAAATCTTGATTTAAATGGAAATCCACGTATTGTAAATACAACTGTTGACTTGGGAGCCTTTGAATATGATGCCACATTGAGTAATGACAACTTTGATGCATATGATGCTTTCACTATTTTTCCAAATCCAGCAAATAACCATATTACCATCAATAGTTTAGAAAGTATTGAAAAAATAGAAATCTATTCATTGTTGGGGCAAAAGGTAAGTTCATTCTCTTCTGTATGGGCCGATATCTCTGAACTTCCATCAGGTATTTATCTCCTAACCATCCAAACTACCGAAGGTAAAATTGGAACTAAAAAAATGATCAAAAAATAATTCAGACTACCAATTCAATTTAAAGTGCTTCTCAATTTAGGAAGCACTTTTTATTTGTTTTCATGTAACATTTCTTCGTAATAATTGTCTAATTACTATAATTGAAAAACTAAAGAAATTATGCAAGCTCACGAAATTGATTACCATATTTATGGTGAAGAAATGCAATATGTTGAAATAGAATTAGACCCACAAGAGGTTGTTGTTGCCGAAGCAGGAAGCTTTATGATGATGGACAACGGCATCAAAATGGAAACAATTTTCGGTGATGGATCCGGACAACAAACAGGTATCATGGGTAAACTTTTAAGTGCTGGTAAACGAATGCTTACTGGCGAAAGTTTATTTATGACCGCTTATATGAACCAAGATTCGGGCAAAAGAAAAGTATCGTTTGCATCTCCGTATCCTGGAAAAATTGTCGCTATCGATTTAACTCAGTATCAAGGAAAATTCATTTGCCAAAAAGACTCTTTCTTATGTGCTGCCAAAGGCGTTTCGGTAGGTATTGAGTTTTCTAAAAAATTAGGCCGTGGGCTTTTTGGTGGTGAAGGTTTCATCATGCAAAAAATTGAAGGAGATGGAATGGCTTTTGTACATTCTGGTGGAACATTGGCCCGCAAAGAATTACAACCCGGCGAAGTTTTAAAAGTAGATACAGGATGTATTGTTGGTTTTACCCAAGATATTGATTACGATATCGAATTCATTGGAGGAATCAAAAATTCAATCTTCGGAGGAGAAGGTTTGTTCTATGCTACACTTCGAGGACCAGGAATAGTCTATATCCAATCGTTACCTTTTAGTAGATTAGCCGGCAAAATTATTGCCGCTGGTGGATTCAACAGTACCAAAGAAGAAGGTGGAGTTTTAGGTGGATTAGGAAAATTAGTCGACGGAATTTAATCTGAGACTTCAATACATAAAAAAAAGACTAAGCAATGCTTAGTCTTTTTTTTATGTATTCTTTGTAGTTTATATTTTAACGGACAATTTTTTAATTCCCATACTAAACAACGTAAAAGCCTGAATATCTACATTTTCCTGGATAGTTGCTGCCACAGATTTTCCGGCACCATGTCCAGCATTGATATCGATACGAATTAGCATCGGATTTGAACCCGAATATTTCTCTTGCAATTCGGCAGCAAATTTAAAACTGTGTGCAGGCACTACACGATCATCATGATCACCTGTAGTTACCATAGTGGCAGGATATTGTCTATCGGGTTTCACATTATGCACCGGCGAATATTTTTTAATATACTCAAACATTTCCACCGAATCTTCCGAAGTTCCATAATCGTAGGCCCAACCTGCTCCAGCAGTAAATGTATGATAACGCAGCATATCTAAAACTCCAACAGCAGGTAAAGCAACTTTCATCAAATCCGGACGTTGCGTCATTACTGCACCAACCAATAATCCACCGTTTGAACCTCCTCTAACTGCTAAAAAGTCATTTGAAGTAAACTTCTCAGCAATCAAATATTCGGCTGCTGCAATAAAATCATCAAAAACATTTTGCTTCTGCATTTTAGTTCCCGCATCATGCCATTTCTTTCCGTATTCACCACCACCTCTCAAATTGGGTACTGCAAATACGCCTCCATTTTCCAACCAAAGCGCTGTAGAAATACTGAAACTTGGCGTTAAACTCACATTAAAACCTCCATAACCATAAAGAATGGTTGGATTCTTTCCATTAAGTTTGATTCCCTTTTTATAAGTAATAATCATGGGAATTTTAGTTCCGTCTTTGGAGGTATAAAATACTTGTTTGGATTCGTATTCGTCCGAATTGAAATCAACTTTCGGTTTTTGATATACCTTAGAAATTCCGGTTTTAGGATCTAAAGAATAAATACTTCCAGGAGTATAATAATTAGAAAAGAAATAATACAAAACATCATCTTTAGGTTTACCCGAAAAACCACCTGCTGTACCTACTCCAGGCAACTCAATAGTACGAACTAAATTACCATTATAATCAAATTGTTTCACCAAAGAAACAGCATCCTTCATATAATCTGCAAAAATAAAACCACTACCGGTTGTAACAGATAAAACATTATCCGTTTCACCGATTAAATCTTTCCAGTTTTCCGGTGTTGGATTCGCCACATCTACGGTTACAACCTTCTTATTTGGTGCTTTGTAGTTGGTATAGATGAACAATTTACCACCTACGTTTTCAACAACATCATTATCGGAATTGAAATTATCCACAATTGTAACAATTGGACTATTTACTGCAGAAAGATCTTTAATATACAATTCGTTACCGGAAGTCGAATTCGAAGCCGAAATTACTAAATAGTGATCGTCTTCCGTTACACCACCACCAACATAACGTCGTTTTTGATCTAAACCAAAGATTACTTTATCTTCTTTTTGAGATGTCCCTAATTGATGATAATACAATTTATGTTGATCGGTTTTTGCCGAAAGTTCACTTCCATTTGGTTTGTCATAACTTGAATAATAGAATCCATCGTTTTTATACCAAGAAATTCCACTAAACTTCACATCAACCAATTTATTCTCGAGTACTTGTTTTGTTTTCGTATCAATAATAATTACTTCGCGCCAATCTGAACCGCCAATTGAAATTTGATACGCTGCTTTACTTCCATCTTTTGAAAAATTAATTCCTGCCAAAGAAGTCGTACCGTCTGTAGAAAAAGTATTTGGATCCAAAAAAACCTCTTCTTTTCCTGATTGGTCTTTACGATACAAAACCGATTGATTTTGTAAACCGTTGTTCTTAAAAAAGTAGGTAAAATCACCCTCTGTAAAAGGTGAGCCTATTTTCTCGAAATTCCACATTTTTTCCAAACGCTTTTTCAAAGCATCTCGATACGAAATCTGATCTAAATAGTTATAGGTAACCGAATTTTGCTCTTTTACCCAAGCTTCTGTTTCTGAGGAGCGATCGTCTTCCAACCATCGGTAAGGATCATTCACTTTGATACCAAAGTAGCTATCAACATGTTCTACTTTCTTTGTTGTAGGATATTTCATTCCTTTTGCAATCTTTTTTGTTTGAGCATTAGCCGAAATTGTAATTACTATGGCCAATGATGTAACTAGTTTTTTCATTGTTTGAATTTGGTTTAACGCAAAAATACGTTTTCAAACCATAATATCTAGTTAATAACAAAATACCTGAAATTTGTTACAAATTAAAATTAATTCCAATACTAAAGTTTCTACCAATATTTGGAATACCGTCTGCTTTTAATCGCGATAAATGGGAAACATACTCACGGTTGAGCACATTATTACCATTTAAACTTAATTCACATTTAAATGCTTTACAATTAATTTGACCTCCCAATCCGAAATTCAACAAACTATATTCCGAAGTTTTCGTTTCAAACATTCCAACATTGTTTTGAGCAAAAAAAGTGTCAAAGTTTAAAGAGGCATAACCTGCTTTAAGCCATTTGAATTTAAAATCAGTTTTAATGGTATTACTCCATTTATTAGAAGGAATTAGTGGCAAAAATTCTCCATCATGTTTCTTCCCGGTTACAGATTCGAAGCTACTGGTAATATGCAGCCAATCTACTGGATGCGGATGCAAGTGAATTCCGGCTTCCCCACCATATAAATTGGCATCGTTTTGTACATAATCGTAAACATCATTACCATCGATAACATTTCCATTCGGAGCAATAAAAATATAATTCCTGATACGGTTGTAAAATCCGTTCACAAAAAATTCAAAATGTTTATTTCCGTATTCAAAATTCAAATCGGTTTGAATGTTTTGTTCATTTTTAAGGTTCGCATTACCAATTTCGTAGCGATTACTCCCTTCATGAACCCCGTTTGATGTTAGTTCGGCTAAGTTGGGTGCTCTAAATCCAGAAGCAATATTCAAACGCATGGTTAAATTAGCGGTGATTGATGTTTTATAACCCAATGAAGCGTTCCAACTGTTGAATTTTTTATCAATGGCTTGAAAGTAACCTTCTTCTCCCACTACTCCATGATTTTCGGTAGTAATATTTCTATTATCAAAACGAATACCCGCTTGAATTACATGCTTTTTCAACGTATAATTTGTCGTTATCAAAGCTCCGACATCATTAGTTTTAGCATTAGGAATTAACATCTCCTCACCAAAATTGGTATTTGTTTGTGTCATTCCTTGTACACCAAAAATAGTTTCAAATTTTCCGAATTTTGGAAATTCATATTTTGCATCAAAATTAAAAGTTTGCAAATCCATATCTAGAATAGGTTTCAAACTATCTTCAAATTCTTTTCTATCGTTAGCTATATATCCAAAATCCAAATTCAATTTAGAGTTTTTAAAGAAGATTTTATTGTGCAAGCTTGCAATTTGACTAAACACACCCTGACGCGGGAAATCTGGGTTTCTAACCGTGGTGTTTTTACCAATTTCCTCGGGTAATCCTAAAGTCAAAAGATTTAAATTATAGCGAAAGGTTGAAGAAAATTTAGCATTACTGTAACTAATACCGGTTTTAAAATCGGTTTCTTCAAAACGAGTATTGGTAACCCTGTTTCCATTTGGCATTTGGTAATCGATATGAGTATTATAGCTACCCCTAGTTAAAAATTTCCAATTTTCATTGGATGATTTCAAACCAAAACTGGTCGTACTACCTTGTGAATTGGTAAAATACTTTTGGCTAAAATCTGCTGCATATGAATTCGGATTTGCAAATTTTTCTGGATTAAAATACAACACACCTCCCAAAGCATCTGAACCATATAATAAAGAAGCCGGTCCTTTGATAACCTCTACACTTTCAACACCATTATCATTCAATCCTAAGCCGTGTTCTTCGCCGAATTGCTGATTTTCCAATCGAACACCTTGTGTATAAATCAAAACTCTGTTTCCGCTTAAACCACGTATAACCGGCTTACCTATGGAAGTACCTGTAGAAATATTGGACACTCCGGGAATCGTTGCCAAACCCTCAACTAATGAAGCCGCTCCTTTTTGTTTCAAATCTTTGATCTTCTGATTTTCAACTTTCATTACATTTTGCGATTGCATTTTATTGAAAACTGTCGAAACGATCACTTCATCAATATGGTGAGTATGTTCCTCCGTCAATACAACATCATACTCTGTTTCACCATCTTTCAATTGGATAGTGACAATGGTACTATCAAATTCAGGGTGTGAAAAAATAATCGTAAAACTTCCCGATGGTAAATTCACAAATCGGTATTTACCTTCTTCGTTGGTAATTATTTCTTTATGCAACTCTGGGATAGCCACAGTAGTATTTTTAATGGGATGCTTATTTTCGTCCGATACAGTTCCGGAAAAGCTGCTTTGCGCATTTACAAAAGACGTTAACCCTATAAATAGGGATAAAAAAAATGATTTCATTGGATTTAATGATT
Source organism: Flavobacterium sp. MAHUQ-57 (assembly GCF_051908335.1). NCBI lineage: Bacteria > Pseudomonadati > Bacteroidota > Flavobacteriia > Flavobacteriales > Flavobacteriaceae > Flavobacterium > Flavobacterium sp. MAHUQ-57. The sequence goes on from NZ_JBPZTE010000006.1 coordinate 1,155,151, forward strand.
ATTGTTTAAATAGAAAATGGAAATCCAAAATGAATTGGAAATCCTAAAAAATATCGTAAACAATAAAAGAAGGTGGGCCTCGGGATTTTGATGTACTACCAGAGAAAAAAACAAATTTTTCACCGTAACCAAACAAACTGATAGTATCGTAAACCGGAATTTTACTTTCAAAAGTAAAAAAATCGGTTGGTATGTAGTTGCTAAAAGCATATTCACAAACAAAACAGTCGTCAAAATCATGATGACTGTGTGTGAATTCAGTTTTATCTTTATGGTATTTGTGGTCGCAATGTTCAGAAGTTAATTGCTCGACTAAATGCTCGAATGAATGCAGTGATTGAAACAGTACTCCAAAGAGTACTACCATCACCAAAGAGTAGTTTAATATGACTAATTTCTTTTTCATTCTGAACAAATATATAAAACAAAAAATAAATCCGTTCAACAAAAAGTCAAACGGATTCAAATTAATTTATTTTTTAAGCGGTTACACTAAATTATTAGCTACAAGATATTCAGCGATTTGAATGGCATTTGTAGCGGCACCTTTACGTAAATTATCCGCAACAATCCACATATTTAATGTATTCGGCTGACTTCCATCTCGACGAATTCTACCTACGAAAACATCGTCTTTGCCTTGGGCGTATAAAGGCATTGGGAACGTAAAAGTATCTACATTGTCCTGAACATTGACACCTTGGGTATGATGCAAAATCTGACGAACATTACTTACTTCAAAGTCTTTTTCAAACTCAACGTTTACCGCTTCACTATGCCCTCCAACAACTGGTATTCTAACTGCAGTGGCTGTAACAGCAATTGTTTTATCGTCTAAAATTTTTTGTGTTTCACGAACTAATTTCATTTCCTCTTTAGTGTAATCATTTTCTTCAAAAACATCACATTGAGGTATTGCGTTGCGGTGAATTTGATATTTATAAGCCATTTCACCTTTTACACCTTCGTATTCATTTTCCAATTGTCGAACCGCTTTCACACCTGTTCCTGTGATGGACTGATAGGTAGAAACAACTACACGCTTGATGTCGTATTCTTTATGTAATGGTGCCAAAACCATTACCATTTGAATAGTCGAACAATTGGGGTTAGCAATAATTTTATCTTCTTTCGTCAAAACAGAAGCATTGATTTCAGGAACAATTAATTTTTTGGTTGGATCCATTCTCCAAGCAGAAGAATTGTCAATTACTGTGGTACCAACCTCAGCAAATTTGGGTGCCCATTCTTTAGAAGTATCTCCACCAGCAGAAAAAATTGCAATAGCAGGCTTCATGTCAATAGCTGTTTGCATTCCAACCACCTTATACTTATTGCCTTTAAATTCAATCTCGTTTCCAACAGATCTTTCTGAAGCAACTGGGATTAATTCTGTAATTGGAAAATTTCTTTCCGCCAATACCTGAAGCATTACTTCTCCTACCATACCGGTAGCACCTACAACGGCTACTTTCATCTTAAATGTGTGTGTTTAAATTTTGACAACACAAAAGTAAATAATATTTGGTTTCCAAAAACGTATTAACAAAATTTAACAAAATGTTATAAACATACAAATTACTTCTTTTTGAATACGAGTATAACATTAACTTAACAAGTTTTTACAACCCGAATTCAATTGATTTACAAAAGAATAACCCAAATATAAACTAAGAAAATTCTTATTTTTATTATTTTTGCGCCAACTAAAAAATGAAAAAAAATGAAAAAAATCTTATTACTTCTGTTATGCTTTGGGGCGCATAACTTACTTACAGCGCAAACCACGCTTGTCAGTACCGGTTCTTCATGGAAATACTTAGCCAATGGCTCCAATCAGGGAACGGCTTGGAGAGCCACTACCATTAACGAAACAGGATGGTCGCAAGGAAATGCGCAACTGGGCTACGGTGATGGAGACGAAGCCACTGTGGTATCCTATGGGTCAAGTTCTTCAAACAAATATATTACTACCTATTTTAGAAAAACATTCAATGTAGCTAATGCAAGTGCGTTCTTGAACTATACATTAAAAGTAAAAAGAGATGATGGTGTTGCAGTTTACGTTAATGGAACGGAAGTTTACAGAAATAATTTAGCCTCCGGAGCGAGTTATACTACTTTAGCAACATTGGCGAGTGATGACGGTGGAACATTTCAAACTACAACTCTTCCTGTCAATACTTTTGTAACCGGTAATAACACAATCGCAGTTGAAATTCATCAAAATGCAGCCAACAGTTCTGACATCAGTTTCGATTTGGAACTTATCGGTAACATCAGTGCACCAGCATCTGTAACACAGAAGCATATTCGTTGGGGAACTACAAAAAATCCATTGGAAGGTTTGACCGTATCATGGACCAATTCAACCGCAGCAACCACAGACCAAATTAAATGGGGATACACTACATCGTATGAACAAGGCACAAGTAATGTAGCTTCTCGTTCCGGATATTCGTCATCTACTAATAAATTTTTCAGTTATACTTTTCCAGGAGCTGTGACCGCTAACTCAATTATTTACTATTCTTTATTTGATTCGGTTTCAGGAGTATGGAGTGCACAAAAAACATACTCAACCGCTCCAGATTTAACTACCAATACATTTAAATTTGCAGCGGTTGGAGACAGTAGAACTAATGTTGGTGTTTGGAATACCATTTCTACATTAACCAACAACAGAAATCCCGCTTTTGTGGTATTCAACGGAGATATTGTTGACACGGGTAGTTCAGCATCACAATGGAATGCTTGGTTTGATAATGGAAAAAATCTAATTGAAAACAAATTAATTTTACATGCTCAAGGTAATCACGACGTAGCTTCCGCTTCCTATTACCAGAACATTTTCGATTTACCAAAAAACAACACTCCACAAACCGAATTGTATTATTCGGTAGAATATGGAGAAACAGTATTTATTTGTTTGAACTCTGAAACACCTTCGGATGTAACTCAATACAATTGGCTTAAAGCAACTTTAGCTGCCAACGCAACAAAAAAATGGAAAATAATATCTTTTCACAGACCATTCTATACTGTTGGTCCTCATGCTGGTGAAATGGATGCCTATTGGAATACATGGTTCAAAGCTTTTGACGATTATGGAGTAGATTTGATTTTAACAGGCCATGATCATTTGTACGAGCGTTTTAAACCTATAAACCGAAATGTAAGTACTACATCTCCGGTAGCAAATTATGGTAGCCAACCAACTGAAGGAAGATGTCAGGTTGTTTGTGGTGGTGCTGGCGCGCCTTTATATACAGCGGGAAGCTCTTCTTTCTTACAAGCCTTTAAATCCGATTATCATTATGTAATGTTTGATGTAACCAATACAATGTTATGCGGTACTGTTTACGACGATACTAATGTAGCAATTGATAATTTCTGCATTAACAAACCGTATTTAGCAACACAACCACAAAAGCAAACTTTCTATCCAATTAAAGTGTATCCGAATCCGATTCAAGAATCATTCAAAGTTGATTATTCATCACCATACACAGGAAATGCTATTATCAATATTTACGATGTAAAAGGAAAACTAATTACAACGGAAAAAACCAACAAATCGACAACAGATTTCTCATACACCTATAATGGCAAAGCATTAAAAGCAGGTGTATATGTTTTTGAAATTCAAATGGAAAACCAAAAAGACACATCCATATTAGTCCGTGAATAAGAATATCTTAAATAGCATTGAAAAATGTGCCCGATTAGGTGTTTTCGGCACCTATTTGGGTCATGGTATTGTAGCTTTGGGCGTCAACCCAAAATGGATACCATTACTTACCTGTTTCGGTTTTACCGATGCACAAGCAATACAACTACTGCCACTTATAGGAATTTTGGATATTATTGTAGCAATACTAGTTTTATTATTCCCCATCCGAATTATTGTCTTATGGGCTATCCTTTGGGCATTAGCAACTGCCTTAAGCAGACCAATTTCCGGTCAAGAATTTATAGAATTTGTTGAGAGGTCAGCCAATTGGTGTTTACCATTAGTTTTACTTCTCATTTTAGGAATACCTGAAAACGCAAAAAACTGGCTCAAGGTAAGATCATAAAAAAAGGAGGATTTTTGAATCCTCCTTTTTTATAAACAAAACTTTATTTTTTAAGCAAATCTCTAATTTGAGTAAGCAATTCTTCCTGAGTTGGACCTGCTGGAGCAGCTGGCGGTTCAGGCTTCTTCATTTTATTGATTGCTTTAATAATCAAAAACATTACGAATGCGACAATGATAAAATCAATAAGAGCAGTTAAAAAAGCGCCCCATTGGATTGCAACTTCAGCAACGGCGGGTGTAGTTACAGCTCCTGCAGTATCTTTAACTTCAGCTACCCCATCGACAATAACAAATTTTTTGTCATTAAGATCTATACCTCCCATTAGCAGACCAACAACCGGTGCGAACATTTTCTCAACAAAAGCGGTAACCACTTTTCCAAAAGCGCCTCCCATTACGAAAGCAATTGCCATATCCACCAGATTGCCTTTCATGGCAAACTCTTTAAATTCTGAAATAAATCCCATAAATAATTGTTTTTTTTGGTTAGTTAATTGTAATTGATTCGCTAATTTAACATTTTTTATCAATTGACAAATTATTATTCCCTGTAAAAAACTCGTTTTACTCTAGCAGAAATACTTGTTAATATTTCATATGGAATAGTATTGGTCGCTTTAGCAATATCAATAACAGAAGGGTTTTTTCCGAAAATTATTACTTCACTACCTTCAATACAATTAATGCCAGTTACATCTATCATCAACATATCCATACAAATACTACCTATGATTGGCGCTTGCTTTCCGTTAATTGAAACATAACCAACTCCATTACCCCAAAGTCTTGAAATTCCGTCAGCATATCCAATAGGAATCGTTGCGACTTTTGTAGTCGTAGTTGCCATAAATCGGCGCACATATCCCACACTTTCACCTGCCTCAATGGTACGAATTTGGGAAATGACAGATTTCAATGTTCCTACATTTTCCAATTTCACTTGTTCGTACGCTTCATTAGAAACACCATACAATCCTATTCCAAGTCGGACCATATCGAACTGAGCTTGCGGATAATTACTGATTCCGGAAGTATTACAAATATGACGAATAGGATCGATATTCAATTCACTTATCAGCAAAGACGAATCCCTTTCAAAATCGGCTATTTGCTGCAATGTAAAATCTCTATGTTCCGGCACATCACTTGATGCCAAATGCGACATGATACTTTTAATTACAACCCTTTTATTCTGTTGAAGAATCGTAATCAGTTCGGGCAAAACTTCAGGATCAAAACCCAAGCGATTCATCCCTGTATTAATTTTTATGTGTATCGGATAATCTTGCAACTGTTTTTCATCGGCAATCTTTAGAAACGCTTTCAAACCTCTGATATTATAAATTTCAGGTTCCAAATGGTATTGGATTATTGTCTGAAAACTAGTCATTTCGGGATTCATCACCAAAATAGGCAATTCGATTCCCGCTTTGCGCAATTCGATTCCTTCATCGGCGAAAGCCACACCTAAATAATCCACTTTGTGGTGTGCCAATAATTTCGCAATTTCATAACTTCCACTTCCATAACCAAAAGCTTTTACCATGATCATTAGCTTGGTTTTTGGGTTTAATTTGGACTTAAAGTAATTCAAATTATGACTGATGGCGTTCAGGTTAATTTCCAGAATAGTTTCGTGTGTCTTTTCCTCAAGTAGTGACACGATATTTTCAAACTCGAATTGACGTGAGCCTTTAATTAAAACGGTTTCACTAATAAAATGTAGATTTTCGAATGCTTTAATAAAATCTTCTGTCGTTGCAAAAGATGTAGCGTTAAGAAACTTATTCTTAAATTTTGATACCGTTTCACCAATACAGAAAACACGATTTATTTTATGCGAAACGATAAGATGAGAAACTCTCGAATACAATTCTTCATCTGACAAACCCGATTGGAAAATATCCGATAAAATCAACGTTCTTTTTTTATGCTGTTTTTGATGTTCCAGAAAATCCAAAGCAATTTTAAGGGATTGAAAATCGGAACTATAGCTATCGTCGATAAGCGTACAATTATTAATCCCGTTTTTTACTTTCAGTCGCATTTCCACAGGAAACAACTCCTTAACCCTTTCCTCAATCGTTTCGATAGAATAATTCAAATACAACATTGCCAGAATACAATGCATACTGTTTTCGATGGAAGCTTCATCGGTAAATGGAATAGCTATTTTAAAACAATGCTCTTTCCGGGTTATATTCAATTCCGAATGCTCTTCTACCACTTTTTTCTGAATAAAAACATCGGCACTTCTATCTTGTGTACTCCAAGTAAATGTTTTCGTATTCGATTTTAGAAACGCTTCTATCGTTTTATTCTTATTCAGAATCAGCACCTCAACATCTGAAAACAACTTTAGCTTTTCCTTAATTTTTTGAGAAATATCGACAAAGCCTTCATCATGTGCCGATCCTATATTGGTTAATATTCCAATAGTAGGTCGAATGATCTTTTGTAGATGGGCCATTTCACCAACAGTAGAAATTCCAGCTTCAAAAATTCCAAAATTATGATTTTCATTAATACCAATTACCGATAAAGGAACGCCCACTTGCGAATTATAACTCTTCGGACTTCGAATAATGTTGTAATCAGGACCCAATAAAAAATTCAACCATTCTTTAACTATCGTCTTACCATTGCTACCTGTAATTCCAATAACTGGAAAACCAAACAAACCACGGTAATAAGCCGCAAAATCTTGCAAAGCCTTTAACGTATTGTCAACAACTAAGAAATTAGCTCGGGAATTTAATCCTTCCGGAATATAATTGACTACAAAGTAATGAACTCCTTTAGTGATTAACTCATCTATGTATACATGAGCATCGTGATTGGGGCCAACCAGCGCAAAGAATAAAGTTTTATTATTATTTTGAAGAGAGCGACTGTCAATAGAAACATTTTCAATACTATCTAAAACATTTTCGAAATTCGTTTCAGCATGTATACTTTGGATAATGTCTTTTAGAATTACACTCATTTTGTATCGTTTTCGTTCTGGTTTTTATTGACAATTTCCTCATCAACGACCTCCATATTGTTTCGAATCGCATTGAAATAAGCCGCTCTACTCAATGGTTCGTATTCATCTGTTTCACCTAACAAAACCAAATTATCACTGGCTGCTTTTCTAAAACTAAAATGGGCCAAATTACCCGTTCGGGTACATACAGCATGCACTTTGGTCACATATTCTGCAGTAGCCATCAAAGCAGGCATCGGCCCGAAAGGATTTCCTTTAAAATCCATATCCAACCCAGCCACAATGACACGAATTCCGGAATTTGCCAAATCGTTACAAACAGCAACGATTTCGTCATCAAAAAACTGCGCTTCATCAATACCTACTACATCACAACCTTGAGCTAAAATTCGAATATTCGCTGCTGCCGGAACCGGTGTGGAACGAATCTCATTTTTATTGTGAGAAACCACCATTTCATCGTCGTATCGGGTATCAATCGTAGGCTTAAATATTTCTACTTTCTGTTTTGCGAACTGGGCTCGTTTCAATCTACGGATTAATTCTTCGGTTTTTCCCGAAAACATTGACCCACAGATGACTTCAATCCATCCAAATTGTTCTTTATGATTTACTGTATTTTCAAGAAACATTTTTTATTTTTATAACGATAAAAATGAATAGTTTTTATTACTTTGTAACAGAACAAAAATATCAAAAAACTAACGCTATTAATAGCACATCTGAGAAAGTTATCAAAAAAAGTATCATTTAACATTCTTCAATAAAAATTAAGTAACAAAACGATGAGAAAGAAACTTGAAGCCGAATTAATTAGTATTGCGCACCGAATTTTAAAAATGAAACATAAAGACGATGTACGTGAATTACATCATGAAACACAAAAGCTTTATGAGAAATTATCGGTATTGTTATTTGTGGAGGAAAACTTTGACGAAGTAAAACCAACAATTGGTATTCATGACATTGAAGATAGATTAGAACGTGCATTTGATTTTGATGAAAAAATTGTAGTTGCCGAATTGAAAGAAGACGACACTATTGAAATTAAAACAGAAGAAAAAGCCGTTGAAGAAAAAATTGAAGCGACTAAAGAAGTTGAGGAAGTTACTGAAGTTAAAATTGAAGAAATTACAGCAGCTGACACTAAAATAGAAAGTACTAAGGAAGAAGTAATCAATCCTGAAGTAAAAGAAATAAAAGAAGCAAATGTTGAAGAAACTACTAAGGAAGATAAAAAGCATTTTCTTTTTGATGACATTTTAAGTGATTTGCAACCGGAACCCGTTTTCGAACGTGTTGATAACAACAAGCTACCTAACGAGATTGCGAAAATTATCGAAACTAAGGTAGAAGAAACAAAAAAAACGGAAACTGAAATCTTTGTTGCTGCCGAAGAACCTATTTTTGAAAAAGCTGAAAAGTCAAAACCGGGCAGCAATCTTAATGACAAATTAAACAAGGGCATCAATATCACTTTAAATGACCGTATTGCTTTCGAAAAAAATCTTTTCGACGGTAGTACAGCTGATTTGAACCGCGTTATTTCTCAAATTTCAACATTTGACACTTTTGAAGATGCTAAAAACTTCATTGACGAAATGGTACGCCCTGACTACAACGATTGGAAAGGAAAAGAAGAATTTGCAGAGCGCTTCATGGAATTTGTTGAAAGTAAATTTGCCTAAATGTCAAAATTATATCTTGTACCCACTCCTATTGGCAACCTTGATGATATGACTTTCAGAGCTATTAAAGTACTGAAAGAAGTCGATTTAATCCTTGCCGAAGACACACGCAACAGTGGTAAACTATTAAAACATTTTGAAATTGCCACGCATATGCAAAGTCACCATATGCATAATGAACATAAAACGGTTGAAAATATAATCAAACGCATTCAGGCAGGTGAAAATATTGCATTAATTAGTGACGCTGGCACTCCTGCCATATCTGATCCCGGTTTCTTACTTACTAGAGCATGTGTAGAAAATGGCATTGATGTGGAATGCTTGCCAGGAGCTACCGCCTTTGTTCCCGCATTGGTAAATAGCGGACTTCCCAATGACCGATTTATTTTCGAAGGGTTCCTTCCTGATAAAAAAGGAAGACAAACTCGTTATTTGGCTTTGGCAGAAGAAACCAGAACCATGATTTTATACGTCTCTCCTCATAAATTAATCAAAACTCTAGGCGAATTTATTCAGTATTTCGGTGCAGAGCGCCAGGTTTCGGTTTCAAGAGAATTATCAAAATTGCACGAAGAAACGGTTCGTGGTAATGCTGAAGAAGTTTTAAAACATTTTGAAGCAAAACCTCCGAAAGGTGAAATCGTAGTTTGCATTGCAGGCAAATCTTCATCAAAAGAAAAAAGAAAAGAGGATGAATAATATCAACACATTCATAGAAACTATTAAGAAAAAAACTGAAGCATTCGATTTTCAGAATGTTATCAGCATCATAGATGCTAATTACGACTTTACTCCCACCACCTTTAAAAACGGTCATCAACTTAATAATGCTGGTGAAAATAATGGATCATGTAAAATATTCGGATTCGCACAAATGCATAACTTAACAACAGAAGAAACGTTATCTCTTTTTGGTGGTTTTTACAAAGATGTACTTCAGACTCCTGAAGGAACGGACCATCAAAACATCCGAAACTTTATGCAATTTGGTTGGGATGGAATTCAATTTGAAGGTAATCCGCTCATTCAGAAATCAACTATATAAATTCAGAAATCAATTACTAAATGCGTTGGACAATCAAATCAAAGCCCGAAAAAGAAAAAATACAAGCCTTACAAAACGCTTTACAAATTGACGAAATCATTGCCACTCTTTTACTACAGAGAGGAATTGAAACCTTTGATCAAGCACGACAATTTTTTCGTCCTAACTTAGAAGATTTGCATGACCCCTATCTTATGAAAGATATGGAAAAGGCCGTAAGACGAATAGAAGCAGCCTTTCAAAATCAAGAGAACATATTAGTTTTTGGCGATTATGATGTTGATGGTACGACTTCGGTTTCACTAATGTCTTCGTATCTAAAAACAATTTCACCTAACATTGCCACTTACATTCCTGATCGTTATGATGAAGGTTACGGCATATCCTACAAGGGAATTGATTTTGCCGACGACAATGGCATCAGTCTGATTATTGCTCTGGATTGTGGCATCAAATCAATCGATCATATTCATTATGCAAAAGAAAAAAACATTGATTTCATCATTTGCGATCATCACCGCCCAGGAGATACCATTCCGGATGCAGTAGCTGTTTTAGATCCAAAACAAAGTGATTGCAATTATCCTTTCAAAGAATTATGCGGATGCGGTGTTGGATTCAAACTGATTCAGGCTTTAGCGCAAAACCGAAATGAAACCATTGAAGATTTAGTTCCTTATCTTGATTTAGTAGCAACAGCAATTGCTGCCGACATTGTCCCAATAATAGGTGAAAACAGAATATTGGCAAAATTCGGATTGGATGTCATCAATAGCAACCCAAGACCGGGTATTAAAGCCTTGATTCAAAATGTAAAAAAACAAAAACTCACCATTACCGATGTCGTTTTTATCATTGCCCCACGTATTAATGCTGCAGGAAGGGTAAAACATGGTAATTATGCTGTCGAATTGTTGTCCGAATTCAATTTGGAGCAAGCCGAAGAGTTTGCCTCTCAAATTGAAGTCTTTAATGCCGACAGAAAAGACTTGGATAAACAAATTACTCAGGAAGCGTTATTGCAAATTCAAACCAATGATGAGCATGACAAATTTACTACCGTGGTGTATCAAGAAGACTGGCACAAAGGCGTTATTGGTATTGTCGCTTCTCGCTTAATTGAAACCCATTACCGACCTACCATCGTGTTTACAAAGAGTGGCGATAAATTGGCTGCATCTGCACGATCTGTTAAGGACTTTGACATCTATAACGCATTGGAGGCAAGTTCAGAGTTTTTGGAACAATTTGGCGGACACATGTATGCTGCAGGAATGACAATCAAGGAAGAAAATTATGAAGCCTTCAAAAATAAATTTGAGGAAATAGTTCAACAAACCATCCATCCCGATTTATTAACTCCAGAAATTACTGTGGATTTAGAAATCAATCTCGAAGACATTAACGACAAATTACTTCGTATACTAAAACAATTTGAACCTCATGGTCCAGAAAACATGAGCCCAATATTTATTTCAAAGGGCGTAAATGATACCGGATACGGAAAATCTATAGGAAAAGATGAAGAACATTTGCGTTTGTATCTAAAACAAGACGAAAGTGAAGGTTTTGGTGCCATTGGATTTGGATTAGCCAAAAAGAAAACACTTACCGAAAATCATAAAAAATTTGACATCGTTTATTCCATTGATGAAAATGAATGGAACGGAACCACATCCACACAATTGCGATTAAGAGATCTAAAATAATTGAATAAAGTGATAAAAGACAACAGAAAAGATCCGTTTTCTTCATTAAAAATTAAGGAGTTTCGCTGGTTTTTATTCATGCGATTGGGAATTGTTCTAGCGTGGTCCATGCAATTTGTACTAATCGAATGGGAAGTTTACCGATTAACCAAAGACCCTTGGTCATTAGGACTTATCGGTTTAATGGAAGTCATCCCTGCGATTACTTTTGCTTTATTCGCAGGTCATATTGTAGATCAAAACGAAAAAAAAGGAATGCTCATCAAATGCTTTTCCGCTTTGGCCTGTATAAGTATCTTACTGTGTTTGGTCACAAAACCTGAAATAATCAATACCCTTTCCAAAAATAGTATACTTTGGTCAATTTATGGATTGGTCTTTTTAGGTGGAATCGTTCGAGCTTTTATCATACCGTCTATTTTCAGTTTGTTAGGACTAATCGTCCCTAATAAAGAAAAAGCCAATGCTGCTGCCTGGAGTAGTTCAACTTGGCAGATTGCAGCAGTATTCGGCCCAACATTCGCTGGATTTGCAATTGGATTTATTGGTGTGTATTATTCTATGCTATTTGTTGTAGCATGTATTATTATAGGTATAGTAGCGCTTTTACAAATCGATTCAAAACCTATTTTAAACCCCAAACGAGGAGAACCATTTCTCAATAGTCTCAAAGAAGGAATCACTTTTGTGTTTGAAAACAAAACCATTTTAAATGCAATTTCATTGGATATGTTTGCCGTATTATTTGGAGGAGCAGTTGCATTAATTCCTGTCTTTGCCACCGATATTTTAAAAGTGGGTTCGGAAGGGTTTGGTATTTTGAGAGCTGCACCTTCTATTGGCGGATTAATTACGATGCTAATTGCAACCTATATTCCTTTGAATCGCGATGCTGGTAAAAAATTACTCACAGCCGTATTTTTATTCGGAATATGTATCATCATTTTTGGCATATCAAAAAATTTCTGGATTTCGGTCATTGCTTTATTTTTCAGTGGTGTAACAGATGGTATTTCGGTTGTTATTCGACAAACCATTTTGCAACTCTATACACCCGACAACATGAGAGGCAGGGTATCTTCCGTAAATTCGATATTTGTTGGATCATCCAATGAATTAGGCGCCTTTGAAAGTGGATTAACTTCACGACTCATGGGAGTTGTTCCAGCCGTAGTTTTTGGTGGGATTATGACATTACTAGTAGCAGTCACCATGGGTATTAAATCCCCGAAGTTCAGAAATTTAAATATTGAAAAAGACATAGCTGAAAATTAGATTTCGACAATAAAAACCATTAATTATTATCGTTTTCTCATCATTGTTTCGGGTTGAAATAACTATATTTGCTAACTTATTTTATAACACGTACATACATTTTTGAAATAGAAATACAATGACAAAAAAATCGACAATCCACTACACTTTGACGGATGAAGCTCCAATGTTAGCCACACATTCGTTTTTACCAATTGTACAGGCATTCACAGCTCCAGCTGATATTGACATAGAATTGAGAGACATATCCGTAGCATCGAGAATTTTATCACAGTTTCCAGAATACTTAAAAGACAATCAGAAAGTAGCCGATAATTTAGCTGAATTAGGTCAGTTAGCTACAACTCCAGATGCAAACATCATCAAATTACCCAATATTTCAGCTTCGATTACTCAATTAAAAGAAGCTATTGCAGAATTGCAAGCTCACGGTTTTGCTGTACCTAATTTCCCAGAAGAACCTTCCAATGATGAAGAAAAAACAATCAAAGCCAAATACTCTAAAGTATTGGGTTCTGCAGTAAATCCAGTATTACGTGAAGGGAACTCCGATCGTCGTGCACCAAAAGCAGTTAAAAACTATGCCAAAGAAAACCCTCATAAAATGGGTGTTTGGGCTTCAGACAGCAAAACAGCTGTAGCGCATATGAATTCAGGTGACTTTTATGGTACTGAAAATTCAACAACAGTGGCCAACGACTGTAAATTCAGAATAGTTTTTACAGGAAATGACGGCTCAACTAAAGTTTTAAAGGATTTTTCAAACTTAAAAGCTGGAGAAGTAATCGATAGTTCGGTAATGAATCTTGCAGCATTAAAATCCTTTGTTTCAGAGGCAATTGCTGAAGCCAAAGAAAAAAATGTATTGCTTTCTGCTCACTTAAAAGCGACTATGATGAAAATTTCAGATCCGATTATTTTCGGAGCTATTGTTGAAACTTTCTTCAAAGAGGTTTTCGTTACCTATGCCGATTTATTCAAATCATTAGATATCAATCCGAACAACGGTTTACAAGATTTATTCGAAAAAATAACTGGTAATGCACAAGAAGCTGAAGTAAAATTAGCCATTGAAAATGCTTTGGCTAATGGACCACGCGTTGCCATGGTAAATTCTGACAAAGGAATAACCAACTTCCACGTTTCATCGGATGTAATTGTAGATGCTTCTATGGCAGCATTAGCTCGTAGTGGTGGTAAAATGTGGAATGCAGAAGGAAAAGAAGAAGACACGATTTGTATCATTCCAGACCGTACTTATGCAGGTTTCTACCAAGCAGTAGTTGATGATATGATTAAGAATGGAGCATTAGATCCAAAAACAATGGGATCTGTTCCAAATGTGGGCTTAATGGCTCAAAAAGCGGAAGAATACGGTTCTCACGATAAAACTTTCCAAGCAGATGCTGCTGGAACAGTAAAAGTTGAAGATGAAAACGGAACTGTTTTATTATCTCAAAATGTAGAAAATGGTGATATTTTCAGAATGTGTCAAACCAAAGACGCTCCAATCCAAGACTGGGTTAAATTAGCTGTTAACAGAGCCCGTTTATCGGACACACCTGCTATTTTCTGGTTGGATAAAGGTAGAGCACACGACAGAGAAATCATTAAAAAAGTTGAGAAATACTTAAACGACTACGATACTACTGGACTTGACATTCGCATCATGGACGTGAAAGATGCGATGACTGAAACCTTACGTAGAATTCGCGAAGGGAAAGATACCATTTCAGTTTCAGGAAACGTATTACGTGATTATTTAACCGATTTATTTCCAATTTTAGAATTAGGAACATCCGCAAAAATGTTGTCTATCGTTCCTTTGATGAATGGTGGTGGTTTATTCGAAACTGGCGCTGGAGGTTCTGCACCGAAACACGTTGAACAATTTACAGAAGAAGGATATTTACGTTGGGATTCACTAGGTGAATTTTTAGCATTACAAGCCTCATTGGAACATTTAGCTCAAACTCAAAACAATCCGAAAGCACAAGTTTTAGCTGATACTTTGGATGAAGCCAATGCAAAGTTCCTTGCAACTGATAAATCTCCTGCAAGAAAAGTTGGCCAAATTGACAACAGAGGTTCTCACTTCTATTTGGCATTATACTGGGCACAAGCTTTGGCTAACCAAACAAAAGATGCTGAACTACAAGCAAAATTCTCTTCAATTGCTAGCGAATTAACCGCTAATGAAACTAAAATTGATGCGGAGTTAATTGGAGCGCAAGGCACAACACAAAATATTGGTGGTTATTATCAGCCATCCAATGAGTTGACAGACAAAGCCATGCGTCCAAGCGAAACTTTCAATACGATTTTAGCTAAATTAGCATAGTCAATCCGAATAAAGTTTTCATACAAAAAGCCCACGTATACCGTGGGCTTTTTTATTTCTATACTATACTGCTTTTTAACGCTTTAATGAAAAATGAGAACGGAATGTTTTCTCTACATTGTTTTCGGTAAATTTCACAGCAAACCAATAATCGTTCGAAGGCAAATCATTTCCGTTAAAAGTACCATCCCAACCATCGCTACTTGGTCGGATCGTTTTTAAAACTTTACCGTAACGATCGAAAATATGAATCTCGGAATTAGGTTGGCTTTTCAATGCCCAAATATTCCAAGTATCATGATAACCATCTGCATTTGGTGTAAAATACTGAGGATATCCTATAGTAAAAATATGTTCCAAAACAATATTCGTACAACCATTCGTATCCTGAATCGTTACATAATGTTCACCGGTTAGCACATTACTAAACACATTGCTGGTTTGAAAAGAACCCCCATCAATACTATACAAGTAACTACCTTGACCCACAACATTGATAGTAATCATCTGATTGTCCTCAAAATAATTACTTACTGTATATGTCGCTGTTTCGGCTGCTTGAAATGCTTCTACAGTGGCAGTAGCTGCTTCGGAAGTACAAACATTGGTTACTTGCACAGAATAATTTCCTACTTCATTTAATTGATCTACTAAATAGGTACTACCTGTTGCTCCGGGAATAAGCGTACCATTCAACATCCATACAAATGAATATCCTGTACTACTCAACCCCGTATCTAATAAATAATTCGTCAAAACAATATTATTCTTATCGATACAAATTCCTCCGCTGGTTAAAGTAATTTTTGGCAATGGATTAACCACGACCGTATACGTTTTTGTTGGTCCGGCACAATCTCCGAGTAAGGTTGTAATTGTATACACAGCAGTTCCTTGTAAATTCCCGGCATTTATAAAAGTATCATTAATAATAAATACATTACTGGAAGAAATACCACTAAGAACTCCTCCTTGAACACTCACTCCGTTTAATACCAAACTCCATTGAAAAACAGCATTTGGATTCGGGCTTGACATCGATATTGATGTACTTTGCCCGCTACAAATCGCTGGCGGATTAGCTCCAAAAACTGCAGTGGGTATAGGATTAACCGTCACTGTAATTCTTTGTGGATCTCCATAACACGAACCAAGTTTAGGCGTTACTGTATACACAACTGTTCCAGAACTCGCTCCAGTTACCGATAAAACATCAACTATTTCTGGTGAAGAAGAATTAGTCACGTTGTTTTGACCAGAAGCTCCGCTAACCCCCGTTTGCGTTACACTCCAATCGTAAGTAACTCCCGTATTTGGCGATTCTAAATTAATTGCTACAGCGCTGCCCGAACATACAGAATTATCAGCAACGGTAAAAGTCATAGTTGGTTTTGGGTAAACCATTATATCCACTTGTTGTTCACTACTTCTACAACCAGATTCTGCATACACTTTATAACTCACAACAGTAGGCACTAAAATTGTATTGGATAATGTAATCACATCCGTTAAGTTAATTGATCCAACTCCATTTCCACTTGTTCCACCTGAAGCATTGGTTCCTGACAAAAATTGCCAATACAATGTTGCTCCCGGAACGTTTGAACAACTCAGCGCTACATTAATTGAATTACCCGAACAAATTGAAAGACTATTATTAGTTACTGCTATTATAGGTGTTGGATTAACTGTAATCGTCATTGAAGTGGCAACTGCACATTCACTAGTTGCGGGAGTAAATGTGTAGGATGTCGTTGATGTATTGTTTAATGACGGTGTCCATGATCCCGTAATTCCTTCATTTGAAGTTGTAGGTAAAGGAGCAAGTGTTTGCCCTGAACAAATTGGAGAGACTTGGCTAAACGTTGGCGTTACTTTCTGATTAACCACAATTGTCATTGAGGCAGTTCTTACACAAGTTCCGCCTGTTGGGGTGAACACATAAGTCTTTGTCACCGTATTATCTATAGTTGGCGACCAAGATCCCACTATTCCATTGTCTGAGGTAGTTGGCAATGGAGCTAAGGCATCACCTGAACAAATTGGGGCTACTTGCCTAAAAACGGGAACTACCACTGGAGTTACATCTATTGTCATTGTTACAGGAACTGCACATTGTCCTGAGTCTGGCGTGAATGTATATGTTGTTGTTGTAGTGTTGTTTATAGAAGGTGACCAGACGCCAGTAATTCCATTATTTGATGTAGTTTGCAAAGGTAGTAATGCATCACCAGAACAAATAGGAGAAATTTGAGTAAAAACAGGAGTATTTTGAAACACACTAACCGTAATCGATTCATTTTCGGTACGTGAACACAAAGTATTATTGTTAGAATCCAAAATTCTAGTGCTCACCAAGGCAAATGTTGTATTAGCCACTACGTTCTTTGTTATTGTAAAAATCCCAGAAGTATCTAAAAGTCCTCTTTGAATTGTACTGCCATCAATCGTATACTCGACAGTAGCTCCAGGCGTTCCTGTGAAAGTGACCACTACATCACTACCCGAACAAGCGTTTGTAGTTGAAACTGACATATCTGCCGTAGGTATCGGATACACTTTCAAATTGAAATCGGTTATTGTAAAACAACCTGAAACATTATTTACCACTTTCGCATAGATAGTTTGTGGGCTTGAAGTATTGGCTATAATGTTTGGAAGCGGAGAAATTCCATCAATTGCGTTAGCATAGGTCGAATAAAAATTAATGGTATTATTCGTTAAATCCGAATTAATTTGACTTCTAACCGAATTCAAATCAAAGATTCCAACATTTGGGGTAACACTACAGGATTTTAGTTCAACAATTTCATTTGCCGTTGGAGGTGTTGGAAATGCACCTGTTCCATTGGTTGCAGTGCCTGTCCAGCGAATTTCAAACCCGCCATCACCATGCGGTCTGTCGATTGCAATATAATACGACTGTCCAGCAAGAACGGGAATCGATCTTACATATCCGTCGTTATTCCCCGGATTTGTAGCACCTGGACCAATTTGTGTGAACGTATTCGTCATATTCATACCCGTATGATTATTGGAAGCATTCACTGCTTGTGGATTTAATGTTGCACAACGAATAGGGCTTCCCAAACTACCACAAGATTTGTTGGGTCCGTAAACCCAAAAATCATAATCGACTGAAATTGCCGGGTCATTCGGAATCAAATCGAAACCTAAGTTTCCAGATTGCACAATATTAATTTTAATCCATAACGAATTATGTTCTGAACCTCCGCACGATGCAACTTCTTGTGTATTTCCAACACCAGTTGCATTTGAGCTGAAATTACCATTTCCACAAACCGTGATTGCATTAACACAATCATTTGGTTGATTTTGCCCTAACACTATGCTGGTAAAAAACAACCCCAGAAATAATATAAAACTCTTTTTCATTATATCCTCTTTTACAATTAATGATAATTTACCGACTACAAAACAAAGCAGTCACAGTGTTTAGAAGAAGTTCCTTCGCGCCATTTCTAACGCGAAGTGAACCACTAAAAAACAAATTAAAAAACCAGTCTTACTTGGTAACAATCATGAATTCAGAACGTCTGTTTTGAGCATGATCCTCCTCTGTGCATTTAACACCGCATGTTATTTTTGGTGTAGAACTACCGAAACCTTTTCCAGAAATTCTATTACCTGAAATACCTTTAGAAATAATATATTGAACCGTTGATTGTGCTCTTTGTTCTGATAAATTCAAATTGTAAATCGCTTTCCCTTTTGTATCAGTGTGAGATTTAACTAAAATCGCCATAGTAGGATGATCATTCATTATTTTAACAAGCTTATCCAATTCACTCGCCCCTTGAGTTGTGATGTTACTTTTATTGAATTCAAAATAAATTGGAGCTAACAGCACTTCGGTATCTGTAATAATCACATCCTCCGGTTTCAATTTTGCTTCAATTAAATTTTCTCCCGCTTTGGTTTTAGCCAATGAAAATGTCTGAGTATTATAGTTCAAAGCAGAAACTCTCAACTCATAAGCCATATCACAATCAACTGCGTAACTAACTCTTCCAGAAGTATCCGACTGTTGAGTTGCAATTGTATTCCCTTTATCATCTAAAATAGCTACAGTAGCATTAGCAATGCTTTCGCCAGTATTTTGGTTCGTTACTATTGCTATGGCTTCGGCTTTACAAACAGGAATTGCAGTATAAATTGCATCGAAACCGTTGCGATTGGAAGCAAAATAGCCCACATTTAACCTTGAATTCAAACTGAATGAAAAATCATCTTTCTCACCATTGACAGGTTTGCCAAGGTTTTGAACATTATTCATGTTGCTCAAATTCACTTTAAAAATATCCAAACCACCAAAACCTTGTTGTCCGGAAGAAGCAAAATACAATACGTTATCCTCGGTTATGAATGGAAAACTTTCTTTTCCCGGAGTGTTGATCTGATCTCCTAGGTTTTGAGGACTTCCGTATTGTTTTCCGACGACCAACACTTTCCAGATATCTGATTCTCCGTATCCACCCGGCATGTTTGATGCAAAAAATAATGTAGTTCCATCTTGACTCAAACTTGGATGTGATACGGAATAACTGTTACTATTGAAAGGAAGCGCTTCGATATTTGACCATTTGCCATCCACCTTAGTAGCTTTATACAAACCTTGTTGCCCTACTTTAACATTGCTTTTCTTATCCTTTTCAAATTGTCCTTTACTGTGACTGTCTCTAGCAAAAAACATGGTGTTCCCGTCGGCACTGATTGCTATTGGTCCGTCGTGAAAAGGGGTATTAAGTTCATCCACCGATTTGGGTTCAGACAATGTACCGTCTGCTCCCCTAACCGATTGAAAAATATCTACATACGGTTGATTTGCCCATTTATCCTTTTTATTGGAAGCATTTCTAGTACTTACAAAATAGAATGTATTATCATTAGCTAAAACCGGAGCGAAATCACTTTGGTTTTTACTTTGGATGTTCGTTTGAGCTACATCAAACAATTTAGAGTTATTGGATAAACTTGGAATATAATTCGGATTAGCCCTGTGTGCTTTGGCTCTTGGATCATCTGAAGCTTGAGCGGCAAAAACATCCATTTGTTTGTTGGCTTCCTCATACTTCCCTAAAGTCTTTAGAGATTGTGCATAGCGATAATAGGTTTCAGCATCAACTTTTCCCTGAATAGCTTTAGCATACCATTGAGCAGCAGCTTCGGTATTAAAAATTGTATAATAGCTATCCGCCAATCTGGTAAAAACATAAGTATTAGCATGCTTCCCTTCTGCCAGTTTAGAATATTCAGCTATAGCATTGACATATTGATAACTTTCAAAAAGCTTGTCGGCTCTTTCCGTAGATTTATTCTGCCCGTAACCTGTCGTTAAAAGCAAGAATAAACTGATGGTTATATATCTTTTTTTCATGGTTGTTGTTTTGGTTAGAAAAATCTAGGTGAAATCGAAACTTTTTTCGGGAAATTCAAATCAAAAAGTAACATTACTTCATGCGAAGAAGCAGCAGCAATTTTCAAATCTGACACAATATGATCATAGGCATATCCGATTCTTAAACTAGGCGTAATAGCATAATTGACCATAGCTCCGAATGAATCGTCCAATCTAAAAGTTGCTCCGGCTTCAAACTTTTCAAAAAACAAAAAGTTGGCCGATAAATCCAATGACACTGGAGAGCTAAAAGCCGATTTCATCATAAATGAAGGCTTAAATTTAGTTTGATCAGAAAGGTTAAAAACATAACCTCCCGTTAAAAAATAATGTTGTGTTTCACTACCAAAATGGTACTCCTGTCCGTTTTGCGTCAATTCTAAATGTTTACTTTGCAACATATTAGGCACAGAAAAAGCCAAATAATACGAATTGGAATAATAAAACAATCCTGAACCTATATTCAAAAATGTAGAATTAGAGTTTTCGCTGAAGGCTGCATCTCCCGAATCAATAACGTGTCCGTTTCCTATTTCAGAAAACAACCCCACATTGTGTAATGTAGCTCCGGCTTTGATTCCCATTGCTAATCTATGATCACCTCCTAAGTTCAATGTATAAGAGAAATCGGCATAGATATTATTCTCTTCAACCGGACCAATTTTATCCGATATCACCGAAAGTCCCAATCCAACATTTTTTCCTACGGGACCATGAACTGAAAGAGTTGCCGTTTTTGGCGCACCTTCAATATTCACCCATTGCTGTCTGTATAAAAGTCCAACAGACAAATTCTCTTTTGAACCCGCATAAGCAGGATTCATGACGTTCATATTATACATATATTGTGTATAATGTGGATCCTGCTGTGCCTGCATATCAAAGCACAACATCATCATCAGTATTGAGGCTAAATATATTCTTTTCATTGTATGCTCTTGCTTTATATTATTAATAACAGTCTGTTTGAATGACTAAAACAAACAGACTGTTTTTCACTTTTATCTGTTGATATATACCCAACCTGTTGCAGTAGTACCATCCGCCTTAATAATGGTATAGAAATAAGTTCCATCAGGCAGCTTGTCTCCTTTATTGGATACCCCTTTCCACTGATTGGTATAATTTCCACTAAATGCGTACACTTCGGTACCATAACGGTTATAAATAGTTACATTTCTGATATCCAATCCCGTCAAATCAAAGCTTTCATTTGCTCCGTCATTGTTTGGTGAGAAACCTCGTGGAATTTCCACACAAGACGCATCAACAGTTAAAGAAACTGAAGTTGCCCCAGCATTTGAACATCCATTTTGTGCGATTTCATAAGTAACTGTATATACCCCTCCCGCACTATTTGACAAAGTAATTTCCCCAGTAGCAGCATCAATATTCAATCCGTTAGGTTGCGCACTGAAAGTACCACCAGATGTAAAATTCGGAACGGTTGTAATTACCGGATTAGGGTCATTTTTACAGAATATAGTGTTATCATAAGCAAAGCCAACAACAGGAGTAACCGTTTCGTTAACAACTACCTCAATAGCCGCTCTTGGACCAATGCAACCATTAGCATCTACAGCACTTACATAATACATTGTAGTACCGAGAACAGCAACATTTGGTGTAGGTGCTGTTGTAGAACCATTCCCGCCAACAGCCTGTGTATACCAAAGTAATGTATGATTTGCTGGTGCTACTGCAGTCAAAGCCGAAGCCGTTTCGTTTGTACAATACGTAACTTGAGAAGCAACCGTTGGTAAAGCAGTTACTCCTTGATAGGTAATTGTAACTGTATTATCACAGTAACGCGTTTTCCAGTGGTATACATAAACTCCAGGAATCGTAAATCCAGAAATTGTCGTTTGTTTAGCATTTGGCGAATCGATAGTTGTTGTAGCAGGGTTTAATGGATCTTCAGACCATGTTCCTATACCTTCCGCTTCGACAATTGTAGCGGTTTCAGCACAACCTAAAGTAAGCGATGCATTTTTTACTTTGGTATTCGCCTTGAAATTAGCTGCATCCAAAATATGGCCAATAGCATTACCCACAACACGGAAAATAAAACGAGTAGTAGTTTGACCCGTCGGAACGGTATAACTTCCTTGAATTAACTCCCAGATTAAACTATCTGCATGATCTTGCGCAATTACTGTAAACGGCCCGGAAGGAGGTCCGGCAAACAATTGGACTGTCGTCCCGGTACCGTTTGCTTGTCTTGTAGCACTGGCAAAACTGTAATCCATTACAGTGATTTCAGAAGTATCAAAATCTTTGTATAATCCTTTAATATTAGGATCATTTGGATCCCATTCGTCTGCACCATCTTGAACCAATTGCAGATACTGTCCTCCCGAATATGCCGTTGCATCACCTAGAGTTCCTTCCTGTAAAAACATAGCTTTCCAGTCTGTATTCACTCTCCAACCCGGTATAACTTTGGCATCAATAATTGTAGACACACCCGTAACATATTGCATTTGAAGTTTTTCAAAATCATAATTGAAAGCATTCATGGTACACATATCCGTTGGCGTACTCACACAAATGTCAAATAGCTTAACATTCGATTCATTTGAATCTAGTTTTACTCTGATTTTATAGGTCTTACCAACAGTTAATTCAGAAGAGTAAACCGTTACTAAGGAATTATTTTCACTACATGCTCTTTCGGTTAACGAACCATCGGTTTGGACTTCGTAAAGTGATAGTATAATTTTGGGCCAAGTTCCCTGAAAGCTGCTTGTATAATAGCTTCCTGGGCTGAAATTGCTCAATTCAACGGTATGTACTTTAGAATTGGCAACAAATTCATACCAAATATCACCACCGTTTATACCTCCGCAAGAAGTTGGCACAGCAGAAGGTGTCGCTCCAATAAAAGAAGCTTTTGTTCCTTGAGATTCGCAAGAACCATTCGTATTCACTTGAAGTCGAATTGCCGTTGAAGGCTCATCATTTCTAATAAACACCTTAGGACCTGACCAATAACTTTTATCAGTAGTTCCACAAACAGCTCTAACAAAATATTCATTGGTTCCAGCCAAAGGATAGAAAAAATCAGCAGCTTGAGGTGTGTAAGAAGGAGTATTTACAACTACAACTCCCGATTGTGGTATTGTACCATGTTCAAAAGGTTGAATTGCTACTTCCCATTGAGTTTCTGAACCTCCTGGAGTCCATGAAAGTACACCATTTGCATTCACTATAAGGTTCGTCGGTTGAGGACAAGTTACAGGTCCACAACTTGCAACACCAGTATAAATATTTGTGTTAACAGTGCCTAAACCCAGTGGACTCGTCCAAATCACCGTATCGGAATAATCTTTGATTACTGCCTGAGCTTGTGAATATTGAACACCACTACCTAATCCTTCCCAGTACAAACTAAACTCAACACCAGTACACAAGAAAACTTGATGATCCAGCACCGTAGGTTGGTTTGGAGCTACAATAGGGAAAGTAAGTCTTTGAACAACTATTCCATTTTGAACTACATTCAAACTACGACTAACTTGTCCAGTATTTCCATTACTAAGTGAAATGGTATATTGGCATAAATTTGAAGTGTCACATTTGGTAAGAATATCAATAGGTCCAACCCATGAACTTTGATCAGTTCCGGTACAAATTGCTCTTACATAAACTTGATATCTTGTTGAAGGAGTAAGACCTGTGATTGTATAAGGATGAGCCGTTGCTGTATGCAAATATTGAGGAAGAGTATTTCCTACCGGAGCAGGAGTTCCAAAAGGCTGCACTGACAATTCCCATGAAGTTTCAGCACCTGCTACTCCCCAATTCATAATGGCAGTGGTATCAGTTATAGTTCCACTAGTTAAGTTAATAACAGAAGGACAAACCGGTATATCTTCTACGACTACATTGTCAATAAATGTATATTGACCTCTATAATTCCAAGGATTTTCTGGATAATATGGCGTATGAAATCCAATATTGATATCTGTTGGAGATGTAATATCGGTAAGATTAATAACCATTTCACGAGTTTCCACATTATTGATTACTTCATGAATGAATTCAACATGTAAATTCCCAGTTTGAGTTATTGTTGCGCTCGACGATAAGGTTATAACTAGTCCATTTTTTGCAGTAACCGTTGTTCCATAAGGAATTGGAAAACCAGGAATATATACCCTATCTCCTACTCTTACTCTTTGACTTGCAGAAACAGTTATAGTATTACTTCCTGCTGTGGTTCCATTTGCATCTGTTGTAGTCGAATAATTATTTTCATATAAAATAGTTGCAAACTGATTGGTTACCGAACCATTTGTAGAAAGCATCACTTTTAAATCCTCTTGAAAATCACTATTATATACTTTATAAGAGAATCGTAGTCTTTGTCCAGCACGCGCTTTTAACGTTGGTGTTATCAACCAATCATTATTAGCGCCATTCATACCCGTAAATAAAGCTGCCATTTGATCTCCAGCAATAGGCTGAACTGTCTGATCAAGATTCCAACTGTTACCGTCTGCGTTTGCATTTACGACTTTCCAACAAGTTTCTGTTGATGAATTGGTATCAAAAGTTTCGAAAAAAGGTGTCGCCAACGGATTACAATCTGTTCTGAAAGTCAATGGTCCAATCCATTCGCTTTGTTCAGTTGTATTACAAATTGCTCTAATATAATATTCATAAGCAGTATCAGGTGTTAAACCTGTTGCATTGTAAGTCGGTGTAGTATTAACTATTACTCCGGAAGCAGTTGGAATTCCACTACCTATTGCTTGAACAACTATCTCCCATCTTGGTTCTGTATAACCTGCAGTCCATCCCAAATTTGCAGAGGTAGCAGTAACATTGTTAACGGTTAGATGAGACGGATTTGGACACGCGGGTGCATTTTCTACCACGAAATCATCTACAACAATAATCCCTGTATCACTTGGATTTGGCATATTAGAAGGAAGTCTGAAAGCAAAATAAGTCACTCCAGTTCCTGTAAACAAAACAGAGTCTTCCATAAAACTCGGATTAGAGAAGTCATGCATTGCAATCAGCGTCGTATAATTACTGAAATCAGGTGTAGAAGACATTACTACTTCAAAGTTCCCTCTTGGAGAAGGAAAAAATGGAGACGTAGTTACTCTATATTTAAAACGCAATCTTTTTGGACCAACGGCATTAACCGGCGCACTAATTAACCAATCGTTGTAAGCAACAAACGGGTTAAAAAAGGAGATTGGTTGAGGGCGTATTGATGCTTCGGTACCGCTGATTGACCATTGTGCTGGATCATTATCCACGTTATTTGTAGACCAACAGAATTTTTTGGTATTTACATCAGTATCGTTAAAACTCTCTACATATGGTGTTGGTTGGGCAATACACAACGTATTGAAATTAACTGGACCAACCCAAGTACTTTGCAAAGTTGACGAGCAATAAGTTCTCACGTAAAACTCGTATCGTGTTGATGGATCTAATCCAGTGATTGTATAGGGGTTTGTACTGGCAATATTTACCACAGCGCCGACAGCAGGAGGCGTAGTTGGAGTCCCTGTTCCTAAAGGTTGTGCCACCACTTCCCATTGACTATTATTGAAACCATTAGTCCATGAAACTTGGGCTGAGTTTGTTGTAATTGAATTGAAATTCACAGCAGGATAACTAGGCTCAGAACAAGCTGGAAGATCTTCAATACAAACATCATCGATATAAATCCACGTTCCAGTTTGGGTTGCGCCAGCCGGTATTATCCAAGCAATGTTTACATCTCCTGTGATATTTGGTATTGGCACCACCATTTCGACAAAATTATAAGCCGTAGTATAAGACGCCAATGGAACAACTGTTGTAGTAAAGTTTTGAGTACCGATTCCTGTCGATGAAATTTTCACTTCAAAAGAACCCGGCCCTCCAGTAGGATTATCTGCAATAAGGCCCCAATTTCCGTAAATATTATATTTGAATCGTAATCGTTTTTGAGTCACTCCGTCCAAATGAAATTGTGGAGAGATCAACATATCGCTGGTATTTGTACCTGCATTTGATGTACGTAACTTTGCCACTGGTTCATTGAATCCATTATTACCGAAATGGAAAAAATCACTATCATTATTCAAGTTCAATTGTGACCAACAATCGTTCTTTCCTGAATCTTCAAAACCATTACAATAGGGCAAGGTTTGCATATTACAAGGTGTTTTGAAAGCCAAAGGTGCTGACCATGGTCCTGGTGTACTTCCACAAACAGAACGTACATACAAATAATAGTTCGTAGCTGCACTAAGTACCGGACTTGGGTTATTACTGTTTGAACTTGTTGGATTAATAACATCAGCTCCAGTTGGAGTTACTGCTGCTGTTTTTACAACATATTCCCAGTTACCCACTAAATTCTGAGGATTATCCCAATTAAAAGTCGCTCCTGTTTGCGTTAAATTATTATAGGCCAATCCAGAAGGGATAGGACATGAAGGTTGCGATAGCGTTAGCGTGAAACAGATACTTGCACCAGGACTGGTATGTTGATAAGGTGACGAAATCACAAAATAATATGTCTGACCAGCCGTCATGTACATATTTTGAATTTGTGCTGATGTTGCAGTTGAAGGTTGACCAGTTGTAAGAGATGCCAAACAATTAGCAGTAGTTCCAATGGCACAGCTATCGAAAATAAAAACACTTGAAAGTGTGTTAAAACATCCAGCTGACGAATTGGTATTTACTGTCATATTCACATTAACCAATCCCGAAGTCGCTGGAGTATACGATAAAAAGGCATGATCACCACTTAACCAGTTTTGAGTTGATCCAGATGGTTGACAACTCAAATTTTGAGAGTTTAAAGCTGTATAGTTTTGAAAATCATTAAAAACATTCAGATTCGTGCTTAATACATATGGCGTTGTCGAAATATTAGGTGGTATTACAACAGGTGTTGCACACGACAGTCCCAATCGAGTAGTCGTTATTTTAAATGGTCCTGCCCAACCACTGGTAGTAGTGGCATCACAAACCGTCTTAATATATACATCATAGGTCGTACCATTGTCCAAAGGCGCACCGTTAGTGGTTAAATTAGTGACATTGAAAGTTGTTCCAGTTACAGCAGTACCTGATGCAGTAGGTGCAAAATTTTCAGGCCCAACCTGGATTTCGAAATTATTTGCAACTGCATGTGCCCAGTTTAGAGTACCGCTGTTCGCTGACATATTAGAAGAAATACTGGTCACTTTTCCGCAACTTTCAATTACTCTGACATTATCTACAAACCAAATGTCACCACTAGTTCCTGAAATGTTAGCGGCATCTTGATTCGTAACAGCAACAAATGCCAGATAAACCGGTATCCCTTGTGGAATACCCGTAAGAGGAACTATTTTTTCGACATATGTTGTAGCTGGTGAATTTAATTGTGCTTCTGTCCATGAAGCCACCACAACGTTGAAACTATTGATATCTGGTTGTGTCGCAGTCGAAATTCTTAATTGATAAACCGCTCCTCTATTCACAAAACTTCCTTGTTTCGTCCAAAATCGAATTTCAGAATCATTGGGAGTTGTAAATTGAGGAGAAATCAGAAAATATTCCGCAGTTGTTCCAACAGTATTGTTCAAAGCCGGATTTACTTTTGCTCCAGGTGTACCCAGATAACCTTCGGCTGGTGTAGATGCTACCCAGTTACTCGAAACTGTTTGGTTACTGTTAATTGCCCAAGTGGCAGGAATTCCTCCTCCAAAATCTTCCATTGTTAATCCTCCAGATGCGGGGGCAGCAGATTGTGTGCTTCTCTGAGCTGACATCTCATTCGATACCAACGCAAATGTCAAAATCATCAGCATGGCTACTCCATAATTTTTCCTACACTGAAGAAAAATCCGGAAAAGAAAAAGCCAATTTGAAAGGTGTACTTCTTTTCGCATTTTTTTAATTTTTTGGGGGTTAAAAAATAAAAACTGTTATAAAAATGGGAGTAAGACAATCTTTAAGACTGTCTCACATCCCATGAAATTATTTTTTGATTACTTTAAACAGTTGAACATTTCTTTCTGAATATACTTTGATCAGATAAGTAGATGAAGCGAACTCGTTAAAATCGACTTGTACTGTATCTCTAGTAACATGCAATACTTTCAATTGCTGACCTAATAAATTATAAAACTCAACTTTGGTAATAGGCTCTTTAGCAGAAATGGTCAGAAGATCTGTAACCGGATTAGGATAATACAATAGACCCTTGATTGTAAAATGATCTGTATCCAAACACGGTCCTTGAGCAAGTACTGCCATTCTTGGTCCCTCGCAACCATTCACTGTTTGCGATACATAATAAGTCGTATTGGTTACTGCGTTTGTTGAAGTTGGTAAAACATTACCTAAAGTTGCTGCATCGTACCATGTAAAAGTAGCACCAGTCTCTCCGTTAACTGAGAAATCAGCAATTGTACCTGTCAAACATGAGTCTTGTGTTCCTGAACCAGAAGGAGCTTGAACATTAACTACTGTAGCAGTTACGGATATCCTTGCAGATTCACAGATTTCATCAAAGTTCAAGTTATGAAAGCAGTTTGTTGTATTCGCTGTTGTAACAATAGCATCATTTATTCCTGACACATTACCCGTTAATCTAAGTGGGCCACTAGTTGGATAAGATATTACAGCTGTACTGTTCCCCAATGTATTGGTTGTAGTCGCTAATCCATAAGTCGCTAGTAAACGATAATCTTTACCCACTGGAATAGTATAATTAAGCGTAACTACTTGTGAAGTCGTACCTACAGTTCCAGTCACTAAATTTGGAGTAAAAGTTACTGGAGTAGTTCCAGAAACTACATTTCCAGCAGCATCAAACAATGTAATAGTGATTGGTGTTAATGCAGCAGTATTTTTAGGATAGACAGTAACAGTTTTTAATTTTAAAGTATTAGTTACATCGAATGCGATACCTTTGAATAAAGCCGTTGAAGCTGCTATACCTGTGTATGCATTTGTATTTACCGAACCAGCCGATTCAGAACCTGAAGAAACATAATAAGTAGTCGTTGAAGAAATGTTCGGACTATAGGTTGTACCTGTAGCAACAATTGAACCTCCATCCTGTGCATCATACCAATTTAAAATTGTACTTCCTGATGCTGTTAAGTTCGCAACTCCACTACTACATATTGAAGCACCATTCACAACAGCTGTTGATGTTGAAACTGTAACCGTTACTGGAGTTGAAGTCCCTGTATTTGAAGAACAAGTCACGTTACATCTGTACATTGTATTGACAGTTGGCATAACGGTATAAGTTGCGGCTATTGCTCCAGAAATACTATTCCACAATCCTCCACCATTTACTGAACTTTGCCATTGATAAGTGACGTTTGCACCTGTTGTAGCTGTTGCTAAGCTCAATACGGTTGATTGACCTGAACAAACCGAAGATGAAGAAGCAATCGTAGCACCCGGAGCTGGTGTTCCTGAACAAGCAACACCTTCTGCAAAGGCATAATTCCCTAAAAACCCAGCTGTTTGGGGAGTAGCTAAATACAGAGTTGGCATGTTTGGCGTTGCAAAATAAGCTTGCTCGAATGTTGTCGATGAAATTGGTGCTGAAAGCAAATCATAAACTCCATTATCAGAAGCTGAGTGCACAATATTATTTAAAGAAGTAACGGCAGTTGATCCAATTCTTACATTATAACTAGTAAAATTACCAGCAACTCCTACTCTTGAGACTTTCCATCTGTCAGAACTTAAATTCGAACCATTTGCTGGATTGATTGACCCCGTATTGGTATCAAAAGCCTCGGCCATTAATTCAACACCACCTGTAGAAGCAACTAATACCGGAAGATATTTTCCATTTTTACCTACAGGAAATAATCGGTAATTTGTAATTGTACTGTCGAATCGGTTAGCATGAACACAAGGGCCATCGATATGAGTCGTATTACTACCACCGTTTGCAGCACTAAATGTACCTCCGTTAAAAGTAGATCCCATAACATCCTGGATTCCACAATAAATAGGATAAGCAGCTGAAGTATGTAAAATTCCATTGGTTAAGGTAACAGATCCCCAAACTTTGAAATTAGGCACTTGCAAAGTAATCCCCGAAGGATTCGTATTATTGATTGTTAATGATGATAAAGCATATCCATTCGTTGGACCGTTTGTTAATGACCACTGATTGGTAGACCATACTCCTGAACCTGAAATAGTCTGCGCTAATGTAGTTGGTACTGCACTTCCATTAATGAAATTACCAAGATATAGACCTGTTCCAGCAGAAGGAAAATTAATAGACCCGTTATTTATGATATCACCACCTAAGTATACTGTTGCGTTAGCAAATGTCTTTTTGAACACACTTCCAGGTGTAACCGTTAATGTATTCTGAACATTCATGTGATAGTTATTGTTAACGTTGTTACTACTAACATTCATGAATCTTGTGCTTCCGTTAGGGGCGTCTACCGTTAAGTTTCCTAAAGAAAATAATCCTCCCATTGCTTGGAATTGGCAATTAAATCCAGTAGAAACAAGCGCTGAATTTTCAGTTGAAACTCCATCACCTATTTGCAATGTATGATTCAAACCAGAAGCATAATGATTTGTCGAAGCGTAAACAAATGATCCACTTGATAGTGTATTAAATGGATAAAAATTCATAGCTAAAGGAGAAGGAGCACCAACTTGAATGGGTTCAGAAAGTGTGAGTTTTGTACCCGAAATTTCAGCTACAAAAGTCCCTGGTAAAATTCCTGCTCCACTCACTGGCATTCCTGGAATAATATTTGAATTAGAAGCCGATAAAATTGTAGAATAACTTCCTTCAGTCACCGCATTAAAAGTCAATGTTTGTTGAGCATCAATTGGAGATGTCGCTAAACCAGAAATTGGAGCAGATAAAGTAACTTTAGTTAATGTATTTTGATCAACATTACTATTGAATACCAAACCTGTAATTGTTGAACCCGGTTGAATTCCAACACCAGTTACTCCCTGTCCAATTGCAAGATTTGCATTAGCTGTATTCGCCGTAAGTACTATAGTAGAACCTCCATTCTTCATTGATGAAAACTGTAAAGGAGTGCCTGCTGGTATTGATGCTGATACTGGAGTTGATAAGGTTAAAGTAATTGGAGGAGGAAAACCTACAAATCCTACGCTAACGTTTGTAATCGTTGTACCTGGTGCAATATTGGCATGTCCAGAAACTACTTGCCCAACTTCAAAAAGGTTATAAGTGCCGGTTATATTAACTGTACTGGCAGTTACTCCTCCGTTTACTGTAAATGTTCCAGTGGTACCTGCCGTATTCAATGTATAGTCTCCGATAGAAGAACCCGAAATTGGTATTCCTGTATTTACTAAAGGGTCTACCACTGTAATTTTTCCTCCTGTTAGGTTTAGATTTGAAGTTTCAATTTTACATGAAGTGCCTCCAAATGCAACAGAAGTTGCCGCATCACCATTATTATTACTGTCGATTATAATGTCTCCACCAGTTTGGTTAAAGAAACTTCCTGTTTTATGTGCAACAAAACCATTTACTTTTAAATTCCCGGCAGTCATAGTATACGTACCGTAATTGTAAAATGCCGAATTATTATTTGTGCAACCAATCGTCATTGTTGTTGAACCTGCATTGTTGGTTAAAGTACCTCCTTTTGCAATAATTACACCCGCAACATTAGCTGTTGAAGTCACAGTTACATTGTGTCCATTAGCAATTGTTGCAACAGTAGTACATGAAGGAACTACACCACCAACCCAAGTTGAAGGAGTATTCCAGTCACCTGAAGTAGCTGATACAATTCCCGTAGATGTAGTTAAAAGCGAAGAATCATTCACTCCTACATAAATTGGAGCGGCTGTTAAACTTGTAAAAGGCAATCCTTTTCTGAAAGCAAAAGGTTGGGCCGTTCCGTCTTGATGAGTACCCGTTAAAGCGGCTGATGCATTCATTATTCTTGAAGAGCCATCAATGGCTTCAAAGGCTCCGTTTGCATACACCCCTACTCTGTTGGTAGGCGTTGTTGCGTTTGGCGCATATACTAGAACTGGTCCTGCAGGAACAGCATTGCTATCTGGAGTTGAAAAAGTCCAATTACCATTGTATCTTTTGTTAATGGTATAACCGCCATCGGCAATTGAAAGACTTCCGCTTACTGTTGAGGCATCTGTATAAGTTACTGCTACTTCACCTGAAGTTGCTGGTGTAGCATCCGGTAATAAATACAAAGATCTCTCTAAACCTGAATTACTGATAAAAGGAAACCAAAAAGGTTTCGCATTATTATCAGTTCCTGGATATTCTGTCCCGACTTGAACATCTTTTGTATTGGCCGCTGCTATCCATCTAGATATCATACCATTTGTAAATCCATTTCCAGGAGGTATAACGACATTACTCCCTAGTATTGACCCAAAATTCCCAAGAACCAAACGATTACCGGAAGTAACATTTATTCTCCCGTTGGTTAAAAATATCCCTCCGTTAATTCTAACACCGTTGACATTCCATATTACATTAGAAGCAGCTGTAGCAGTGTTATTCACTTCCAATTGATTTAAAACTCCAGCTCTGTTGCCAAAAGCATTCGTTCCTGGAGCTGATCCTCCCATAAAACCAGATGGATCAACAGTTATAGTTTGAATTAATGAACCATTAAGTGCTACTCTACCTTGAAAAGCTGTGGTAGAACCAAAACTACTATCAAATCGGGCACCGGCAGCAACATCCAAATTATGTCCTAATTTTAAATATTTACCATTAGTACCATCGTGGTTATTAAATCGCGCACCACCAGCAGCTAAGTTCAAATCATTACTAATCGTAAATTCATCCATTACTGTACTGATAGCGAACTGTGTTAATGTATTAATTCCAGCAAGAATTAAATCGGAGCATCCTGAATATCGTGAATCAATCATCACTACTTCATTGTCATTATCTAGAATTACAGTATCTGCTGGTGTTGGAACTTTTCCTCCATCCCATGTACTTGTTTGTGACCACAATCCAGATTGAGCACAAGTGATTTCTTCTGGTATTCTAGAAACAAGAGATATATTATCGATGGCAGCCGGAGGAAGTGTTCCTACGGAAGTATTGTTTGTCCACACGAAAATCAACCTGAAAGTTGTTCCTGCAAAAGATTTAGGAACAAAGGCTGTTGTTTTTGTTGTAGCTACTTGCGGATTAGAATTGAAAGAAATCAATGTTGCTCCTGGCCATGAAACTCCATAGGCAAATGGTGCAGTTACCTGCGAATTGGTTCCTACAACCGATTGTGTAATTGGTGCAGCCCAAACTTGCCAACCTCCTCCTGAAGCTGGAGCAGATTTCACATCAAAAGTCAGAGTAATTGCCTTTTCTGCAGTTGGAACCGTTACATCCCGGTAAAAATATAAAGTTCGATTGCTGGAATAACCTCCATAAGAATTGGTAATTCCATTATCATTTGTTATATAAGCTGCATTACCCGAAATTGCAGCCGAAGTAGCCGTAAAATTAAGTGTTTGAGCCACAGCAAGTGCGGTACCATTGATCGAAGCTTTGGACAAACCTAAAGTTGTACCATTAATACTGGCAACATAAGTATTAGCATCAATAAATCCCGGTATTGGAGCAATTGCCATACCGACAGATATTGTAGGATTGGCTGCAGCCAAAGTAACGGAATAAGTATTAGCTGCTATAGAAGCTGTTGTAAGTTGAATCGCGCCAACGCTGATACCTCCAGAAAATTTCCCAAAACCTAAAGTGATTCCCGAAGCGGTAGCAGTCGCATTTTGAGACAATGTTAATGTTGTTCCTGAAATACTTTGAACGAAAGTATTTACTGGGATATTTGTTCCATAAACAAGTTGCCCTTGCGAAATGTTGCCATTTGGAGCCGTAAGCGTAACAATCGTTGATGCAGTTGTTGTAGCACCAGTAGAAGATGTTCCTGAAGCCGCTGTCCCTATTGCCCATTTAATTGGACCTGATCCTTCATTAGCCACTGTCCATCCGTTTGCCCCGAATGTGCTACCTGAATTAAATCCGCCATCTGTATTCGGATTAATTAATGTAGTCTGTGCAAACAAACTATCAGTAAAACAAAAAAGCGAAGTAAATAGAAACATACAATGAAGTAGTTTATTTCGCTCTTTAGAAACAAAGTAATCGATCACTTTGTAGAGATGTAATTTTTTTTGCATAATCATACTTTTTCGGTTAGTAGTTGATTGCATAAAAATAATTCTACAAAGCATACATTAATGGGTTATGGCTTTGTCAATTACTGAATTTTAAAAGAAGAAAAAAGGCTCAAAACACCTATAAAACAAGGAATTAATAAAAAATTAGAAGAAAAATAAGAGTACCTACAAAACATGTGGTTTTATGGTATTTTGGCTACATTTTGGGCTGATTTAAGCCAACTTCAAATCGAAAAATCATCACTAAAAGTGTTAAAATAACTTTCATTTATAAAAAATAAAATCATCAATCAATTAAAACAAAAAGTTATAATTAATTACTTTTTAACTTAATTTAACAGAAATAAATTAAAAACTAAGGATTATAAATAATCGTGTTTTTCAATGAATAGTTCTACAGTGGAACAAAAAAAAGAAAGCCCCTCAAATCGTAAAGACTTGAAGGGCACAACTAAAAAACAAATTAAAAAAACCTATTTTTCGGAATAACAATCTTAATGCAAATGGATGATCATTATTCGTGCAGCGTAACTGCAATATATTATTATGAACTTTATGAGGCGAAACTCTTGTTCAATTCACTCTATTTTTAGAAAACAACAGGCACTTTTGATGTTCTCTCAATGAACTATATCGAAAATATGTTACTAACAATAAATCCGAATCGATTCGTTTTAACTTTAAACTTTGTTAAGATAAAAGTAGTTATTGTTAGAATATTTAAATAGACGATGCCTTTTACAATTACTGAATTTCAAAAACAAAAAAGAACTCTAAAGAGACTATTAAACAAGGTATTAACAAAAAAAAAGCATGAAAATCAGAAGAAAGTTATTTTTAGTTTTCTGTAAGTATTTGGCTTCAAAAAAAATAAAAAAATTATACTTTTTGTTACAATTCCAAAGTAATAAAACAAAGTTTTACACTAAAAACAAAAAGTTGCATTTAACGAATAAAACAATTTTTTAAAACAAAAATCAAATATTTAAGGATAATTTATTCTACCTCTTCACTGACCGTTTTATCTGTTTGAAGAGTTTTAATAATCTCTTCTAATTTTACGATTTGAGATTCCGATTTTTTCTTGTAGACTATCAAAGCAACAACAAACACCAAAGAAACAATTAGAACAATCACAATTGCATACCAAAATTGAGGTATCGAATCTTCATATTTTTTTTGCTCCTCTTGCTCCTTTTGAAGTAGGGAATCACTAACCGAACTTCGTTCTTGTTCTTTAAGTTTAAGCTGAGTCTTAAGGTATTCAGAACGGTATTTTGTATACTTTTTCCATTCATTAATAGCAAGGTAATTCTCCGATAATCCTTTAAATATTTCCTGCTTAAGTACTAAATCATCAACATTTTTAGATACAACAAGAGCTTCTTCAAGAGTTTTTACCGCATCTTTATATTTACCTTCCATTGTATACACCTGAGCCAATCCCTTTTGTGCAAAAGCTAAAAGACTGCTGGCATTCATTTTTTTCGCATAAGCAATCGACTCCAAAAAACTTTTAGTAGCTAATTTTGTATCCGACATTAACAGATAGCAATTCCCCTTATTGTATTTTGCTATACTTATTTTATTAGCATTGTCTTTGGCTCCTTTATTTAACAATAATTCGTCAATACCTCGATCAAAATAATTATTAGCGATATCACAGTTTAATTTTTCTTTATAGATAAAACCTCTCACAATGTAATTCACACCAAGAAATACATGCACCGAATCACGAACGGGATATTCCAAACTTAACTTTTCTGCTTCATCAAGATACTGTATCGATTTGTCATAGACTTTCAGTTGATGGTATTGAATCCCGGTTTTATTAATGATAAGAATTTTGAGCAGTTTATCCTCACTTTGAGGTAATAATTCGTTCGCCTTAATAACATATTGCAATGATTTCTTATACTCCCTTTTGGAAGAATATCCGTCAGAAATCAATTTATAACCTCTAATTTTAATATCAATATCATCCCCGGCTTCTTTAACCACTTGATTTCCGGCAAGAATCACAGCATCAGGATTTTCATACATTTTAATAGTATTGACTTTAATAATACTATCCAAACGCTTAGAATGCTGTGCTTGGGTTGACACAGTTGTCATTAGCATCAAAATAATAGCCAATACAGACAGATACCTATTTAGTATTTTGTTCGTTTTATGAATTAACGGCTTCTTTCTCATCTTTCAAGAGTTCAATAAACGTTATGGGAGCGATCCCAGTGATTGATTTAAAAACGGTAGCAAAACTACTATGAGATGAAAACCCACAAGTTTCAGCCAAATAACTAATTTTATAATTGATGAAATTGGAATCTGATTTTAATTTTTTAACAATAAAATTAATTCGAAGTTTATTTATGTAGGTATTGAAATTAACGTTGTAATGCTTATTAATAACTTCCGATAAATACTTCGTATTAGTTTCAAACTGACCAGCTAAAACAGCCAAAGACATATCTTTACTGGTAAATCGAGTAGAGTTTTCAAACTTTTTCAATTTAGCCAAAAGCAATTGTTCTGTGTCTTGAGGTACAAAAAATTTCTTACCAACCTCTTTCTTTTCAGTAAAACGAATAATAAAATTGTTTCTAGTGACCTCCAGATAACTGATAATTTCACTCAACCTTTTCTTTTTCCAGTACAATTTGGAGTAAACAAATCCACCTCCGACTAGAATCAATACTAAAACAAAAAGTGCAACGTACAATTTGGTAAAATATTCATCCCGTTGACGCTGATAATATTTTTCCTGTTCCTTTACAATAAAATTAAAGGCTGTATTCACGGATTCCTGATCGGCATTTTCTAACTGAGCCTGTGTTTTTAAAAAAGCTTGGTGGTAGAGTTTATAATTTGTACTGTCATTCAAAGCAATAAAATTAGCCACCAACAACCTATTTGCTGTATCAATATAATATAGATTTTGTAGCTTATTTCCAATTTCCAATGATTTCAGAAGAAAATTCGTTCCTTCTTGTGGAACTTTCTCATGAAACTTTATAGTGGCAAGTCCGGTTAAGGCATGAAATTCCGCAAAAATGTTACGTTCTTTTTCCTTATCGAGTAATTGCATCACTTTATTATAAAACGCCTTTGCCTTCTCATAATTTCCAAAACCAAAATTGATTCTTCCATTTACAATAAGATATTTTAAATTAAGGGATGGATGTTCTGCCAAAGTGGAACCGAAATCATTCTCTTCCTCACTCAATTTTTCAAACGCCTCTTTGTATTTTTGACGTTCAAGCAATAACGCACATTGCTCCAAAGTAATCGAAGTATGAAGAAAACTTTTAATCTTTCGATCTTCAACCAATGCAATTTCCTCTTTGGCAAGTAAAAGATACTTTTTCGCTTGTTTATCAAGGTACAATGTTCGTAAAACAATCGATTTTCCTATCAATATCTGAATTCTGTCAAGTGGAAGAATTCCCGAGGCATTTTCATCTGCTAAATACAAATAATTAAGCATGTTATTATGATCGCCTTTGACTTTATACGTTTCCGCAATTAAGAAATGAATTCTTGTCCTTTCCGCTTCAGATATATTTCCTTTTAAAAGATGCAAGGCAATCTTCAAAGCCTCATCTGGCTTAGAATAAATCAAATCATTCGATTCTTTATACAATGCCTCTCTTTTTATATAATCCTGTGCAATGATTTCATCATAACTGAACAAAAACATCAGATTGATTAATATCAAAAAGAAAAGTGAAAACTCTTTATCTCTCATTGGAATAGGTTGCTGATAAATCTAAACTCATTTCATAAAATGTCATACAAATGTATCTATTTAAAGAGTTACACAAAACCCTTTGAATTTCCCTTGAATAGTTGCTAAAAAAACGATTTTGATTTTCGTTTAAATTTAACTAAAAAAACACGAATTCAATCAAAAACAATTAAATTTTATAAATAATTGATTACAAAAACCATTACTATCAAAAAATAACGAACCTACTCTTTTTTGTGATTTTTAATCGCTACATTTTCATCTTGATTTAACGATACATTAACATATTTTCAAAATTAAAAGGGGCAACTTTACTCTATATTTTAACAGATTCCAATCCTAATGAAAAAAAAGTTTCTTTTCGCCATATTACTGTTAATAGTTAATTACTCACTTTTTTCTCAGGAGAAATATACACTGAGTGGAGTTGTTACAGATACCAAAACCAATGAAACACTCATTGGAGTTTCTATTTTCATTAAAGAAACAAACACAACTTTGTACACCAATGAATATGGTTTTTATTCTATTACTCTTCCTTCGGGAAACTACGCTATTGAACTCAGCGCTTCTGGTTACAGCTCATTAACCGAAACAACCGTTTTAAATCAAAACACACGCAAAGACTTTCATTTAATAGAACAGAACAAGCAAATCAAACAACTTGATGAAGTTGCAGTTACCGGAAAAAACCGAGCCAATATTCGAAAACCTGAAATCAGCGTAAACAAATTAAGCATTCAAACCATCAAACAAATGCCTGTAGTTTTGGGTGAAGTTGACATCATCAAATCACTACTTTTTCTTCCAGGTGTTACAAATGCGGGTGAAGGACAATCCGGTTTCAATGTTCGTGGAGGCGGTGCAGATCAAAACTTAGTCCTTTTAGACGAAGCTACTGTTTATAATTCTTCTCATGTTTTTGGCTTTTTTTCCGTATTCAACCCCGATGCCATCAAAGATTTGAAGTTGTTTAAAGGTGGTATTCCTTCACGCTATGGCGGCAGAGCTTCTTCTGTACTTGATATTTATCAGAAAGATGGAAACAGTAATAAATTTGCTATGAATGGTGGTATTGGACTCATAACGAGTCGTATTCTTGCAGAAGGTCCAATTGTAAAAGAAAAAGGCTCATTCCTTTTTGGTGCTCGAGGATCGTACGCACACTTATTTCTAAAATTTACAGACAATGACAACAAAGCCTATTTTTATGATTTAAACACGAAACTGAATTACAAACTAAACAACAACAACAATTTATACCTTTCCGGTTATTTTGGAAGAGATATTTTTTCGTTAAGTGAAA
This sequence comes from Flavobacterium sp. MAHUQ-57, assembly GCF_051908335.1. Lineage (NCBI taxonomy): Bacteria > Pseudomonadati > Bacteroidota > Flavobacteriia > Flavobacteriales > Flavobacteriaceae > Flavobacterium > Flavobacterium sp. MAHUQ-57. Next base: position 1,194,930 of record NZ_JBPZTE010000006.1, read on the forward strand.
GTTTCACCAATACTTACGGTAACAGCACCTTAAACCTCAGATGGAACCATCTCTATTCAGACAAACTCTTTTCAAATCTGTCATTGATTTACAGTGACTATTATTACGGTTTAAAACTCGATTTCATTGGATTTAATTGGGATTCCGGCATAAAAGCCTACAACCTAAAATACGATTTCAAACATTATCTTTCCGATCGCTCTAAAGTAAATTATGGTGCCAATGCTATTTATTACAATTTCAATCCGGGAACCATCGAACCCATAGATGATGAATCATCAATAAACTATAGACAACTGGATCGCAAGTATGCTCTAGAACCCTCTTTTTATATTGATGCTGAACATACCTTCAAAGAGAAAGTATCCATTTCATACGGTATGCGATGGAGTTTATTTTACCGATTAGGACAATCTACCATAAATTATTATGAAAACAATCAACCAGTAGTTTATGATGAAGAATTGAAAATCTACGAAAAAGCAACTCCAATACGAACCGAATACTTTGGGAAAAACAAAACCATAGCGAACTTCGGCTATTTGGAACCACGCTTTGCCATGTCGTATGAAATCAACAAGGATCAATCCGTAAAATTCGGTTACAACCGCATGGTTCAATACCTTCAATTAGTTTCCAACACTGCTTCTCCTACTCCACTTGATGTTTGGACTCCAAGTGACAATTATATTAAACCGCAAATTGCCGATCAAATCTCCTTGGGCTATTTCAGAAATTTCAACGATGACAACTATACTTTGGAACTAGAAACGTATTATAAAGGAGTACAAAACAGAATGGATTATATTGACGGTGCCGATTTAATTGCAAACGAAGCCATTGAACAGGTAATTCTCAACGGACGAATGCGATCGTATGGATTAGAAATGCTTTTTCGAAAAAACACAGGCGATTTCAACGGATGGATAGCTTACACATTATCGCGTTCGGAACAACAAACACCGGGAAGAACTGCAACAGAAATTGGAATAGCCAATGGTCAATGGTATCGCTCTGCTTATGACAAAACACACAACTTTGTAGCAACAGCAAGCTATAAACTTAATGATCGATGGACATTTGGTGGTAATTTTACTTTCCAAACCGGTCAACCTGTAACATATCCATCTGGAAAATATGTCTTTGAAGATGTTGTAGTTCCGTACTATAATTCCCGAAATGAAAACCGTTTACCAGCTTATCATCACTTGGATGTTTCGGCAACTATGAAAACAAGACAAAAAAAAGACAAACGATTACGAAGCGAATGGGTGTTTAGTATCTACAATTTGTATAGCAGAAAAAATGCTGCATCCATCAGTTTTAGTCAAAATAGTGAAACCGGAAAAAATGAAGCCACACGCTTATCAATCTTCGGGATTGTTCCGGCAGTTTCTTATAATTTTAAATTTTAAACCATGAAACGATTTTTATTTATAATCACCATTGCAGCCCTTTTGAATTCTTGTCAAGACACAGTTGACATCCCTTTGGAGACTGGAAAACCTAAATTGGTAATCAACGCCGTAATCAAATGGGCAAAAGGAACTACAGGTGAAAACCAAACCATAAAACTAAGTCTTACTAATGATTTCTATAGTAACACTGTAGTTTTCGCCAATGGAGCAACTGTAACTGTAACCAACAGTTCAAACACGGTATTTAATTTCGTTGAAGATCCAGGAACCGGAAATTATATTTGTACCAATTTCCAACCTGTAATCAATGAAAATTACACTCTAACCGTACTCTATCAAGGCCAAACTTATACTTCTACAGAAAAGTTAATTGCAACACCTCCAATTATTAATGTACAACAGCAAACTGTTCCTGGACCAACCGGAGCAGACGAAATTCAAGTGAAATACTTTTTTCAAGACAACGGTACAGAAAATAATTTTTACTTACTTGGGGTACGAAACTCGAAGAAAAAAGTACAGGAATACGGAGTGGTTAGCGATGAGTTTTTCCAAGGAAATGTAATGTTCGGTTTTTATGCCAGTGAAGTAGAAGAAGGAAATACATTAAAATTATCGCTTCAAGGCATCACCAATTCGTATTATAATTATATGAACAAATTAATACCGATTTCAAGTACCAATACAGGAAATCCTTTTGCTACTCCACCTGCGACACTTAGAGGAAATATCATCAATCAAACCAATAGCAACGAATATCCATTAGGTTATTTTGCTTTAGGGGAAACTGACTCAAGAGATTATGTTGTCCAATAATTTCTTATTTTTGATACCTACTTTTACTCACAACCCTCAAATACTCAATTAAATGTCTTCACATCACATTGTCAGAGACGACCAAGAACCTGCTTTAATTATTGCTAATGGTGCTGAATGTTCCCGCGATTTATTAGATCAACTGCTGGAATGGTCACCGTTTGTGATTGTTTTAGACTCTGCAATTGAACGTGTATTGAATTTAGGCATAAAAATTGACGTTCTCCTTGGAGATTTTGATCACGGTTTTGACCCTCAAATCTATAAGGAAAAACAATACCCTTTGGAAATCGTTCATACACCAGATCAAAACAAAACCGATTTAGAAAAAGCATTTGATTATCTTATTGAGAAAGGCCATAAAGCGGTAAATGTAGTTTGGGCTACAGGCAAAAGAGCCGATCATACTATCAGTAACCTGACCAATATTGTACGCTATAGAGAGGAATTAAAAATTGTTATTCTAGATGATCATTCTAGGGTATTTCTATTACCAAAAAAATTTGAAAAATGGTACACAAAAAATAGTATTATATCGTTAATACCAGTTGGGGAAGTTACAGGAATTTATTCCGAAAATTTGTTTTACTCATTAAAAAAAGACACCTTAACTATAGGATTTCGAACAGGAAGCAGCAATCATGTAACTGAAGACGGATTAGTCGCCATTACTTATGAAACAGGTCATTTATTATTAATTGAATCCCTAGATTAAACCACATGAAAAAATTAATCTCATTAACATTCTTACTGATTGCATTGGCAGGATTTTCGCAACAAACAGAAAAAATCACTTTCTCTCAATCACTGGATAAAGCAAAAACCGAAAACAAAAAAATCCTATTGTACTTTTCGGGCTCCGATTGGTGTGCTCCTTGTGTAAAGTTCAAAAAACAATTTGTTTTCACAGATCAATTCCAATCTTACGCAGCAAACAACTTAGTCGTTTACAATGCTGACTTTCCAAGATTGAAAAAAAATCAATTACCTCCAGACACAACAAAAGAAAACGAAACATTGGCTGAGAAGTACAACAACAAGGGTTTATTCCCACTCATTTTGCTTTTAAATAGCGATGGAAGTATTCTTAAAAAATGGGAACATTTGCCTTCAGAATCATTAGAAACATTCATTGCCGAAATCAAATAAATCATGCTGACAAAAAGAGTAGCCAAATTAATGGGAAATCGATTCGAAATTTCGGTGATAGGTCCAGATGAAAATTGGGGCAACTCGAAAATTGAATTGGCTATTCAGGAAATTCAACGCATTGAAAAACTACTGACTACTTTTTCGGAAGAAAGCGTCACTTCACACATCAACAATAACGCTGGTATCCAAGCAGTAAAAGTTCCAGTAGAAGTTTTTGAGCTTATCGAACGAAGTCAAATGATTTCTAAAATAACACAAGGAGCATTTGATTTAAGCTATGGGAGTATCGACAAAAAACTATGGAATTTTGACACCAAAATGAAAGTGCTTCCTGATGAAGAAACTGCAAAAAAAGCGGTTGCACTCATCAATTACAAAAATATCTTCCTAGACAAGGAAGAACAAACGGTTTTTCTTAAGAATAAAGGAATGCGAATTGGTTTTGGTGGCATTGGGAAAGGATACGCCGCAGAAATGGCAAAAAAAGTACTTCTCAAAGAAGGCGTGAACGACGGAATTGTAAATGCTTCAGGCGATTTATCAGCCTGGGGAACCCAAGAAAATGGAGAACCCTGGACGATAGGTATTGCTAATCCGAATCATCAAAATGCTATCTTTTCGACATTTAAACTAACGAATAAAGCTGTGGCAACCTCAGGAAATTACGAGAAATATGTGATTATTGACAATAAAAAATACTCGCATACCATTGATCCAAAAACAGGTTATCCCGTATCAGGTATAAAAAGTGTCACCATCATTGCAGAAAATGCTGAAATTGCTGATGCTTTGGCAACTCCGGTTACTGTCATGGGAATTGAAGTCGGAATGGATTTTATCAATCAATTAAAACACATCGGATGCATCATTATCGATGACAACGACAGAAAATATTTTTCAGAAAACATTAAACTAACCTAACACCCAAATACATGAAACTGACATCCTCACTTCTATTCATGCTTATTTTAAGTAGCTGTACGTCTGTTAAAGAATATCAAAAATCAAAAATCAATGATTCAGATATGGAATTGGCAGCAAGAAAATCGGAAAAATTCGAAAACACATTCCAACTTTATAGAGAAGCAAGCTCAGGTGCCAATGGTGGAAAAACAGGTGGAGGCTGCGGCTGTAATTAATTCAAGTAAGGAAAAAGATGAAAAGAAGAATAATTACCGCATCGGTATTGGCGCTCTTGCTCAATAGTCAAACTAAAGCACAAGAAAACACTAGTAGTGATTCAACCTCAGCTTATAAAAAAAATAAATTAAAAATTGAAGAAGTAAATTTCATCAGCAGCTACTACACTCAAAACGGCGATAATTCAGCAGTAACAGGAGGTGAAGGAACTGAAAAACTGACTGATATAGCCACTACAATTGAAGTGAAATTATCCAAATTGGATAAAAATCAAAACAAACACAATTTTAATTTTGAATTGGGTGTCGATTCCTATACCTCCGCTTCCTCAGACAAAATTGACCCTAATACGGTAACTTCAGCATCATACCAAGACGTAAGAGTTTATCCGTCTTTAAATTATGCTTTCCAAAATGATGAAAAGAACTACATTCTTAACGGTGGGATTTCAGGATCAGCCGAGTTTGATTATTTTTCAATTGGAGCCAATGCCGGATTCACAAAACTGTCAAAAGATAAAAACAGGGAGTTTTCCATCAAAGGAATGGCCTTTTTTGACACTTGGAAAGTAATACTTCCCGTCGAATTAAGGAACAATCCATCCGACAATGAAGCAAAACACGGAGATAGCAAACCGAGAACATCTTACAACTTAGGATTGACTTTTTCACAAGTAATCAATAAAAACCTTCAATTAGCTTTGATGACGGATATAGGCTATCAAGAAGGTTTGTTAGCAACCAAATTCAACAGGGTGTATTTTAATGGTGGTGATGTCGCCTCAGAAAAACTGCCAAGTACCCGTTTTAAAATTCCTTTCGGCGCTAGGTTGAATTATTTCCTTGGTGATCATATTGTATTACGTAGTTATTATCGTTATTACCAAGACAATTGGGACATCAAGTCGCATACTTTTGGTTTTGAACCGACAGTCAAACTGACTGCTTTTTCATCACTATCAATCCCTTATCGATTCTATACACAAAGTGCTGCCGACTATTTCAAACCTATATTGACACATCAGCTGGGTGAAGAATTCTATACAAGCGACTATGATTTATCGGACTTCAAAAGTCACATGATTGGAATGGGGTATAAAATTACCGACTCCGACAAAGGAATTTTTGGTGTCAAAAGAATCAATACTTTCGAACTTCGCTATGGGTATTACACTAGAGATACCGGTTTGAACTCACATATTATTACTCTTTTGATGAAATTCAAATAACCGTTTATACTTACCTTTGTTCCTTAAAATCTTTACCCAGAAATGAAACCCAAAATTATCACAGAAAAAAAGAATTTGCATCCGAGAAATCCGCATCGGTTTGGGTATGATTTTAAGGAATTAACGGTACGTTATCCTGAATTGGAAAAATTTATTCAAACGAATAAGTACAAGACTGAAACTGACGAAAAAACGATTGATTTCAGTAATCCGAATGCAGTAAAAGCATTAAACAAAGCTTTATTAATGACTGATTACGGAATTCAGTATTGGGACATCCCTGAGCAAAATCTTTGTCCACCCATACCCGGAAGAGCAGATTACATCCATTATATTAGTGATTTGTTGGCAGAATCCAACAAGGGAGCTATTCCCGAAGGAACAACGGTAGAAGGATTGGATATTGGTATTGGAGCCAATTGTATTTATCCAATACTTGGTAACAAAGCCTATGGTTGGCGTTTTGTTGGGACTGACATTAATGAAAATGCGTTACAAAACTGTAAAAAAATCATCCATAACAATCCGGCATTAATCGATGCTATACGTCTTCAAAAACAATCGGAATCCAGATTTATTTTCAAGAATATTATTGCTCCGGAAGACCGCTTTTCTTTTACCATTTGCAATCCACCATTTCATGGATCTGCGGAAGAAGCCAACAAAGCGACTACCCGAAAAAGCAACAATCTTCAAAACACGAAAACAACAAAACCAATATTAAATTTTGGCGGTAAAAATGCAGAATTATGGTGTGAAGGTGGTGAAATAGGCTTTCTAACCCAAATGATTTACGAAAGTGTGAAATACACAAATCAAGTGCTTTGGTTCACAACTTTGGTTTCCAAAAAAGAAAACCTCAACCGTATTTACAAACTATTAAAAAAAGTCGGTGCCGTAACTGTCAAAACCATTGATATGGCGCAAGGCCAAAAAACAAGCCGAATCGTAGCTTGGACTTTCTTAACCGAAAAACAGCATCAAACCTGGAAGTTTTAAAAAATTATTAATCCATTTTGCATCTTTTTTATTATTTCAAAGTCTTATAGGTATAACTTTTAAATTATAATAAAATGGAAAATACTGAAAATTGCGTTTGTCAATGCTCAAATTGCAGCGATTGTACTTGTGAAAACTGTACTTGTAAAAATTGCAACTGCTAAATAATGCAAAGCCCAAAGCTAATTTAGCAATGGGCTTTTTTTAATTTTATACCAAAGAACAATGGAAACAATAGATATTTGGAAACAGTTTTCAGAAAACTTAAAAGGATATATCGTAAGCAAAATAAAAGACACTGAAATCACCAAAGATTTACTTCAGGAGGTTTTTATAAAAATCCATCTCAACAACCATAAACTTAAAAATACGGATAGTCTGAAATCCTGGGTTTTCAGTATTACACACAATACCATCATTGACTATTTTAAAAGTCAATCCAAACCGATTCCTTTGCTCGAATTACCCGACAATGAAGAAACCAACCATCATTCGGCCGAAAATTGTATTATACCTCTGATCAATCATCTCCCAGAAAAATATAAAGAAGCCTTACTCCTAAGTGAAATAAAAGGTAAAAAACAACAAGAAGTCGCAGAAATTTTAAATATAACGCTTCCAGGAGCGAAGTCACGAATTCAAAGAGGGCGAAAATTATTGCAACAAGGATTAATAGACTGTTGCGATTATACACTGAACAACAAAGGTTTTTTAGTTGGTGAACATAAAGACAAAGAAAATTGCAAAGTATGCAACTAATGATTTTTAATAGTTATCTTTTTACTTTGTAACTTAGCACATCTGAACTTTTTGCAATTATAACCAATGAAATTCCAAGTCATATCCGATTACAAACCAATGGGTGATCAGCCTCAAGCTATTGAAAAATTAGCAAAAGGCATTATCAACGAAGAAAAATACCAAACTTTATTAGGTGTAACGGGGTCAGGAAAAACATTTACCGTTGCCAATGTGATTCAGGAAGTGCAACGTCCTACATTAGTGTTAGCGCACAATAAAACGTTAGCCGCTCAGCTCTACTCGGAATTCAAACAGTTTTTCCCGAATAACTCGGTGCAATATTTTGTTTCTTACTACGACTATTATCAGCCCGAGGCATTTATACCGGTTACAGGAACTTACATTGAAAAAGATTTATCCATCAACGATGAATTGGAAAAATTGCGTTTGAGCACTACTTCTGCCCTGCTTTCAGGCCGTCGCGATGTATTGGTGGTTGCATCAGTCTCTTGCTTGTATGGTATCGGAAATCCAGTAGAGTTTCAGAAAAATGTGATTTCCATCGAAAGGGATCAAACCATTTCACGAACTAAATTCTTACACCGATTGGTACAGAGCTTATATGCTAGAACCGAAGCTGATTTCACACCCGGTACATTCCGCATTAAAGGTGATACGGTAGAAGTTTTCCCTAGTTATGCAGACGAACCGTTCCGAATTCATTTTTTTGGTGATGATATTGAGGAAATCGAAGCTTTTGATGCCAAAACGGCCAAAGTGATTGAAAAATATTCAAAACTAAACATCTATCCTGCCAATATGTTTGTGACTTCACCTGATGTTTTACAGAATGCTATTTGGCAAATACAACAAGACTTAGTCAAGCAAGTTGATTATTTCAAAGAAATTGGCAAACATCTTGAAGCCAAACGTCTTGAAGAACGAACCAATTTCGATTTGGAAATGATACGTGAGTTAGGTTATTGTTCCGGAATTGAAAACTACTCCAGGTATCTTGACGGTCGCGAAGCAGGCACTCGTCCCTTCTGCCTTTTGGATTATTTCCCAGAAGATTATCTGATGGTTGTCGATGAAAGTCACGTAACTATTTCGCAGGTACATGCCATGTATGGAGGTGACCGAAGCCGCAAAGAGAATTTAGTGGAATATGGCTTCCGACTGCCTGCAGCAATGGATAACCGCCCTTTAAAATTCGAAGAATTCGAAGCGTTACAGAATCAAGTTTTGTATGTATCTGCAACACCAGCCGATTATGAATTGCAAAAATCGGAAGGAATCTATGTAGAACAGGTTATTCGACCTACCGGATTGTTAGATCCTATTATTGAAGTACGACCAAGTGCCAATCAGATTGACGATTTGATTGAAGAAATCCAACAGCGCTGTGAACTGGACGAACGCACTTTGGTAACAACACTAACCAAAAGAATGGCGGAAGAATTAGCCAAATACCTTACTAAGGTTTCCATACGTTGCCGATACATCCACTCTGATGTAGATACTTTGGAACGTGTTGAAATTATGCAGGATTTACGTAAAGGAATTTTCGATGTACTGATTGGTGTTAACTTGCTTAGAGAAGGTTTGGATTTACCGGAAGTTTCGTTAGTTGCCATTTTAGACGCGGACAAAGAAGGCTTCCTAAGAAGTCATCGATCACTTACACAAACCGTTGGTCGCGCTGCACGTAACGTAAATGGTAAAGCTATAATGTATGCCGATAAAATCACTGCATCCATGCAGAAAACCATCGATGAAACCAATTACCGCCGTGAAAGACAAACGAATTTCAATACGGCTAACAATTTGGTTCCAAAAGCATTGAACAAAAGTTTAGGTAGTGCATTGAGCGGTAATTCTGTTTCTACGAAATATTACGAAGAAAAAATACTGAAAGCTGCCGAACCGGAAAGTGAATACTTATCAAAACCGGAAATCGAAAAGAAAATCCGCGACAAACGTAAAGCCATGGAAAAAGCGGCTAAAGATTTAGACTTCATGCAGGCAGCCAAACTTCGAGACGAAATAAAGGCACTACAGGAGAAAATTTAAAATAGGAAACCTCTTACTTTTTTAGTTTTTTTGATATTTTTGTCGCTCAATTAAATCTATCAACTAAAAAATTATGAAAAATTTCTTAAAATTCTTTTGTCTTGCTCTGACAGGAATGTTATTATTTTCATGTAGCGGTTCTGATGACGCTTCAAATAACGAATCAATTACGGCGACTATCGATGGACAAAGATGGTCTTCTACTGGTGCTGGTGCCACAATTGAAGATTACTCTACCGCTGAAGAGAACGTTCATGTCTTGGAAATTTTTGGTGTTAAGTCCAATGGTTCATCCATGACCTTCCAAATTCCAATTGCTGATTTAACTGTTGGTACCCACAACTATGATATCGATAGTGGAGCATTGTTGACATATGTATCGGCTGATGAACAATATTACGCTAGCCATGAAACCGGATCATCTTTTACGTTAACTATTTCGGATATAAACATCAATACAGGAAGACTTTCGGGTACATTTTCAGCAACTTTACACGATTTGGATGGTAATAGTATAACCATAACAGATGGAGAAATAAACAATGTAATTGTAATCAATAATGACTTCTATACTAACGGCACTATGACGTTGACCAAAAACGGAGGTACAGCATTCACTATGGACAACAATCCTAGTGACAGTAAGTTTTTAATGATTTCTCAAACTTCGGCTTCTACTGGGATTAATTTATTCGGAAACAATACAAATATTGGTTCAGATTTCGGTGTTTATAACATCTCTTTTCCAAAAAACGTAACGCCTGGAACCTACAATTTGGCTTCTACAGATGGTTTCGGTGCCGGAATTGGAAATGCCGAAAATCAAGCTGAGTTCAATTTAACCTCTGGTAGTTTAACCATCAGTTCACACAATGGAAATAACGTTGTCGGAACCTTTAATTTTACAGTAAGTAATGGTTCACAAACGGTAACACTTACCAACGGAAGTTTCAACATTACACACAAATAAAAACAAACAGAAATCCCTTGAATATTCAAGGGATTTTTGTTTGTTTTTTTATTAATTCAATTGTTCATGAAAAGCACCTAACAAAACTTCAGCTTCAACCATTTGGTCTGGAGATGCTTCCATTAGATGCAAAATTCGTTTCATGGCATTAGGATTCAATCCCATGTTAATACCAATTTCATTGATTGCAATTCGCTCGTGTTCGTGCATTACGCCATCACAATGCATAAGCAACGCCAAACGATAAAAATGTAAAATACGATGAAACTCATCTTTGATCACAGTTATCTCGTTACGTCTTTTGAATAAATCTAAAAAAGTCGCTTTATCTATTTGTAATTCCTGAGAAACCATTAGTAAAAAATCATATTCACGATCGTGCAATTCCCCATCAACAACAGCGAATGCAATCATTTCAGACAACAAGCTGATTTTCTCTTCGTATGAATCCATAAATTGATTATTTTTAGCAAAACTATACTTTTTACTGTAAATCCAAAACATGTTTCAAAAAATATTCCTCTTTGCAATTGTTCTATTAATTTTCCCTAAAGGAATGAGCCAGGAAAATACAGCAAGTAAACAAGTTTCCACATTTATCATTGAAGCACTTCAATTGAAAAAAACCAAAAAAATATGGGTATATCTTCCAGAAAATTATCATTCTACTACCAAAAAATATCCTGTGATTTATTTGAATGATGCTCAAAACCTTTTTGATACTAAAACCTCCTTTTCTGGAGAATGGAAAATTGATGAAACCCTAGACAGTTTAAAAGCCGAAGTGATAGTAATTGGTATTGAACATGGTAACGAAAAACGAATAGATGAATTAACTCCTTATGCTAACGAAAAATACGGAGGCGGTAAAGCAGATGAATACTTGGATTTCATCGTAAAACAACTCAAACCACATATAGACAAAACGTATCGTACAAAAACTTCTTCCAAACATACTACAATCGGAGGCAGTTCTCTTGGCGGATTATTTTCATTGTATGCGCTTCTAAAACATCCAGATATTTTTCAAAAAGGTATTATTTTCTCGCCTGCATTTTGGATAAATCCCGAAATGTACCCACTAGTTCAAAAGTCAAACCTGAAAGCAAGAATGTATTTTTTATGTGGTGACAAAGAAAGTGAAGATATGGTGACCGACATGCAAAAAATGATTAACGTACTACCTAAAAATTGTACAATTGCATCCAAAATCATAAAAGATGGACAACATAACGAAAAATTATGGCGGGAAGCTTTTGCAAAAGCGTATCTTTGGCTTTATAAATAATTGACATGAATAATAACGAAATATTCAAAAAACTTCGAGTTGCTCTACAGCTTCGCGATGATCAGATAGTAGAAATTTTAGAACTGGTTAATTTTAGAATTTCAAAGGGAGAAATTGGCAATTTTTTTCGTCAGGAAGAACATCCAAAATTTATGGAATGTGGCGATCAGGTTTTACGTAATTTCCTAAACGGGTTGGTGATTCATTTGCGAGGTACTAAAGAACAACCTAAAAACGCAATGGATGTAATTAATGAAAACGCAAAAAAAGTAGCCTCAGCACCCAAATCCACTGAAGAAAAAAAGAAAAAAAACTTTTCAGAAAAACCCAAAACCGATTTCAAAAAGAAAACTACTTTTAAACCAAAATCGGCACCAAAAAAACCGGAAACAAAGACATCCGTAGTTGAAAATGTTAAATTCAATAACGGAAAAAACAAAAAAAAATAATCCCAAAAATCCCTTTGTGAACAGCTTAGGGATTTTTTCCATTCAACAAAAGCTATCATTTTGTTAAAAACTCCTAAAAAATTACAATTGTAATTATATTTGCGGGCTATTTATTTTAGAATGAGAAACTTTGCCCTACTTTTTTTATTCAGTTGTACCAGTTCATTATATTCACAATATATCCAAGTTGACGATACTTACACAGCGCAACAATTGGTAACCAATTTCTTTGCCAACAACACCAATTGCGGACAAGCAATCAATGTCTCTGTTAGCGGAGGTAATTTCTCAGGAGCACAAAGTTTCGGAAGTTTCAGTCAAGGAACAAGTACATTCCCCTTTGCAAATGGTATTGTGTTAAGCACCGGAAGAGCTTCCTCAACGGTTGGTCCAAATACAGGAAACAGTAGTGAAACCATTTCCACATGGCTCGGAGATGCTGATCTAGAACAAGCTTTATCACTAGGAAGCACTTTCAATGCCACTGTTTTAGAATTTGACTTTATACCAAACACCAATTCAATCAGTTTTGATTATATATTTTCTTCGGAACAGTATTTAAGTAATCCTTCCCAAAACCAATGCGGTTTCACTGACGGATTTGCATTTTTAATTAAACCAATTGGCGGTACCTATCAAAACATCGCATTAGTACCCGGCACAAACATTCCGGTTTCGGTGAATACAATCCGAGGCACAGGTACGGTTTGTCCACCAAGTAACGAAATCTATTTCGATGCGTTCAATGGACCAAATCATCCCACCACATTCAACGGTCAAACCAAAGTACTCAAAGCACAAGCCAATGTGATTGCTGGTAATTCGTATCATATCAAATTAGTCATTGCAGATCAAGGCAACGGCTTATATGATTCAGCCATTTTTCTCGGTGGAGGTACTTTCCAAAGCGAAACCGACCTAGGTCCGGATCGCCTTGTAGCCACAAACAATTCGTATTGTGCAGGTGACAGTGTTGTTCTTGACGGTACCCAATCTGGAACAAATAATACTTACAGATGGTATAAGGACAATGTTTTTACAGGAATTACAACACCTACTTACAATGTCATTGACAATTCCAATCAAAATATTGTGGAATACAAAGTGGAAGTATTAATTAATGGTACTTGTCTTTCCACCGGTGATGTACGACTTCAATTTGCACCACTACCATCACTTTCAAATCAAACTTTGGTTCAGTGTGATAGCGACAATAATGGATCGGCAATCTTTAACTTGACTAAACTGGATAATTTAATCCGAAACAATGACCCGAATCTTGGTGCAGTAACATATACTGAAAGTATCGGAGGTAACCCAATTCAAAATCCTACTAGTTACACCAGCACTCCCAAAACAATTTACGCAAATGTCACTAATACATACGGATGCACTGCAGTAGCCCAAGTAACTTTAAGTATTGAAAACAATACTGTTTCTTCAGTTACCTATTCCAAATGTGATGAAGATGGTACTAAAAACGGAATCACAACTTTTGACTTGAATACAGAAATAACTCCTTTGGTAACGAATGGACTTCCATCAGGAATTGTAGTTGAATATTATAGTTCTGCTAGCAATGCCGAAAATCAAACCAATCCATTAGCAAACAACTATACGAATACAAATGCGAACAATCAAACGCTCTATGCAAGATTGGTTAATGGTCCCGATTGTTATGATATTGTGCAAATACAACTAAATGTAAATTACAATACACCAAATAATTTTGGTGATGAAAATTCGTATTTATGTCCAAACGAAACAGTAACGTTGAGTGTTTCTTCAACTTTTAACAGTTACAATTGGTCCAATGGAGATACTGATTTTGAAACTCAAATTACTACTTCCGGCACCTACACCGTAGAGGTTACAGATACCAACGGATGCAAAGCAACAAAAACATTCAATATACTACCATCTGCTCCGGCAAGTAATATCGCTGCAATTATTCGTGACTTTTCAGAAAACAATTCAATAACGATTACCTATACTGATAATGGTGGTGATTATGAGTTTTCGATTGATGGAGTAACTTTTCAAGATAGTCCCACATTCAACAACCTCGAAGCAGGTGAATATACTATCTATGTAAGAGATAAAAATGGTTGCCAACCAACACCATCAACAACAATCTACATACTCGACTTTCCTAAATATTTTACACCAAATAATGATGGTTATAATGATACTTGGAAAATAGCTAATTTGGAATTAAATGGACTTTCCTACATTTCTATTTTTGACCGTTATGGTAAATTAATCAAACAAATGGATTCCAATTCATCCGGTTGGAATGGAACTTATAATGGAAAATCTCTTCCCGCTGATGATTATTGGTTTGTTTTAACACTTTATAATGGAAAAACATTAAAAAGTCACTTCTCGCTTAAAAGATAATTATCTACCTTTGGGCTGCAATTAAAAAACCCATGAAGATAAAATTACTTTTACTAACTTTTTTAGTTAGTGTAACTTGTTTTGCACAATTTAGTAAAACACATTACATACCTCCTATCTCGAATGCTGCGAGTATTGTACCGCAAGATCAAAGCTTATACATTTCTTGTCCAAGCGTTACGCCTATAAACTTCAGAATTATTCAATTGGGAGGAACTACGATTAATGGAACTGTTTCTAGAGACAATCCTTATATCCTATCTATTGCCACAAACGGTTCCAACAACCAGTTAATGGTAGATGAAACTGGCGCAAATTCAGTATTCAATAATAAAGGTTGCATTATTGAAGCCGAAGACCTTGTATATGTAACAGTTCGAACTGTGGCAACACCAGGCCGATTTCACGCTGGTGGACTAGTATCCAAAGGATTAGCAGCACTCGGAACACAATTCAGAATTGGTGGATTCTTAAATCTTGGAACTCCTGTTTTCTCTGAAAATTACTACACATTTGCTTCCATTCTAGCTACTGAAAATAATACAGTTGTTACATTTGACGACATCAAACCCGGAGTAACTTTGGTGAATAGTTTCACTGGAAATCTTCCCTTCAGTATCACACTGAATGCAGGTGAAAGTTATATTATAGCTACCCAAGGTGGCTTGACCGAAGCCAATCGCGATGGCTTGATTGGAGCATCAATCTCAGCCACTAAACCGATTGCTGTAAACTGCGGAACTTTTGCAGGAAGTAATAGTAATACAACCAATTTAGATTTAGGTTTCGACCAAATCGTATCTGCCGAAAGAACAGGTATGGAATATATCTTTGTTAAAGGTGATGGTTATGACGAAATCGAAAGACCACTACTTATCGCTAATGAAGACAATACCGAAATTTTCATCAATGGAAATGCAACACCAATCGCTACCATTAACGAAGGAGAGTACTATACTTTTGACGGAAGTTTTTTTTCAGGAAATAGAAACTTGTATGTACGAACTTCAAAAAAAGTATTTGCCTACCAAGCTATTGGTGGAATAGGCACAGATGGCGGACCTAATTTAGCCAATCAAAACATGCACTTTGTACCGCCTTTAAGCTGTGAAACCCCCAAGGTAATCAACAACATTCCTCGTATCAATGAAGTAGGTAATGATACCAATTTTGGTGGAACGGTATGTGTGGTTACCAAAACAGGTGCAGCGCTTAATTTCATAATCAACGGTACTAATCATACGCTAAGTTCTTTAACATCCATAGGTGTTTCTTTTATTGGGCCTTCAGTTGTTAACGGAAATAGTGATTATGAAACTTATATTTTCTCAGGACTTAACGGTAACATATCCGTTTTTTCCAGCGAATCGGTTTACCTTTCTTACTACGGATCATCTGGGGCTGCAACTTATGGTGGCTTTTACTCTGGATTTACATTCGAACCTGAAATTGCATTCAATAAGATTGCGGTTACTAGCGAAAACTGCTTACCCAACGTTAATCTTAGTGTAAACGATGCTACATCCTTTGACGTTTTTCAATGGTATTTCAATAATACAATTATTCCAAGTGCTACAACAAACTCATACAACCCTACTCAACCGGGATTTTATCATGTTAGGGCCACTATTTCTACTTGTGGAACGAATTTAGAATCTGACAGAATCCCCGTAAGTGCTTGTCCTACAAACGCAGATGGAGACTTAGCAAACGATAATATCGATATCGATTATGATAACGATGGTATCACCAATTGCACAGAATCATTCGGAAATCAAATTATAAATACTTCTGTTGCTGCTGGAACCATTCCAAACACAACAACAACATACACGGGAGTAGCTTCAAATTCGCTACCGGCTGCCACAATACCCTTTACTGGAAATGCAGATGGAAGTTTTATCACCGATATATTACCTGGAAAAGGATATTATGTTGATTATACGTTAACGTTCAGTCAACCTAGTAATATTACTTTGGAATACCCGCAAATTGCAGCTGCAACCGATTTAATGAATGCCAATGCCGAATACATTGTCAACTCTGATACCGATAAAAACGTAACGGTTTTAAATCCTGATAATCAGTTATTAATCGACACCAATTATGACGGTATTTACGAAAGTGGCGTAACGCAATTCTCTTCCTTCGAAATTCGATTCCGACTTAATGGAAATGCACCTTTAGCTGCTGGAACTGGAACTTTCAAATTCCAGACTTTCCAATCTAGCTCGTTCAAAATAACACACAAAAACTTATTGGACTCAGCACCAAACAAATCGACTTTCAAAGTTGTGGCTACTTGTGTATACAAAGACACCGATTTGGATGGCACTCCTGATATGTTCGATACAGATAGTGATAATGATGCTATACCAGACGTTATTGAAGCACAAGGAAATTCACCGGTAACGATTGCAAATGCCGACACTAACTTGGACGGATTAGATAATGCTTTCGAACCTGGATTTGTTCCTGTGGATACCGATTTGGATTTAATTCCAGACTATATTGATTGGGATAGTGATAATGATGGTATTTACGACAGTGTTGAAACCGGAATTGATACCGATACCGACACCATTGGGAATTATAGAGATTTAGATAGCGATAGCGACCAATGTTTTGACGCCAAAGAAGCTGGCTTTGCCGATACTGATAATGATGGAATACTCGGAACATCTCCAGCAACAGTTGCAGCCAATGGTGAAGTCACAAGTGCTACTGGATACACAACTCCTAACCCGAACTACATCACTTCTGCATCAATTACAATTACAACACAGCCTGCAAATAAAGCACAATGTTTATTTGAAAGTACTACTTTCGAATTGGCAAGTAATGCCGAATTTTTCCAATGGCAAGTATCTGTCGATGGAGGAGTTAACTGGACCAACCTTGTCAATGATGCAACTTATTCGAATGTGACCTCAAATCAATTGACTTTGACAAACATTCAGAATAATATGAATGGTTATTTATACCGTACGCAGTTAAACCGTACCGGAAATAGCTGTGATTTCTTTTCCAATTCCGCACAATTGACAGTATATCCAAAACCGGTTTTAAACACTGGCGTACGAATCGTTCAATGTGATGATAATACAGACGGCATCACTGTTTTCAATCTTCGTCAAAAAGAATCTGATATCTCTGCTACAGCCACAACTGAAACTTTCACCTATTTCACTACACAAACTGGAGCGCAAAACAACGACACCTCGCTACAAATCACTAATCCATTAGCATTTGCCAATACGACACCGTACTCTCAAATTATTTGGGTTAGAGTAACCAATGCAAACAACTGTTATGAAGTAGTAGATATGCAGTTGGTTTCATCAACTACCAATGCCATTTTGAGTGCTGCAGTAATTAATCCATTACACGTTTGTGATGATTTTGTAGATGCTACCAATGATGACTACGACGGTATTTCAGAATTTGATCTGACAACTGTTCAATCGTACATCGATGGCTTAATTACCGCAACTGGTTACACCTACAAGTTTTATAAAAACTACAATGATTTCCTTCAGGAAGTAGATGCTGCTGGGAATTCATTAGCAATAACCAATATTACCAATTACAGAAATATCGGCTACCCTAATACACAAACAATTTGGGTACGTTTGGAAGACGCAAGCACAAATGACTGTGTTGGAAGTACGAATTTTCAACTGATTGTTGATCCGAAACCAAATATTGACACGAATGTTGACATGGAAGACGACGCATACATCTGTACCAATGAACCGAATATTTATCAAACCATTACAGCCGGATTACCGAATGGCGCCAACCCAGCGGATTACACTTACACATGGTACAAAGATGGTAATCTATTAACTGGTGAAAACAATGCCACATTAATTACCAATCAGGATGGTGTTTATAAAGTTGAAGTAGCGAATGCAACTGGTTGTTTCAAGGAAAGAATAGTAACTATAAAACAATCCAATTCAGCTACCTTGGTAGGCGACCCAATAGTTAAAGATTTAACTGAAAACAATACCATCACTGTTACCGTAACTGGTTTGGGCAACTATGTTTTTGCTTTGGATGATTTATATGCTGAAAGACAAACTACTGGTTTCTTCGAAAATGTTCGTCCTGGTTTACATACTGTTTATGTGATTGATTTGAACGGATGTCCGGTATTGGAAATCCCTATTTCTATAACTGGATTCCCACAATTTTTCACACCTAACGGAGACGGATACCATGAAAATTGGAACATTATTGGAGCCAACAGTCGCTTCAATGCGAATGCTAAAATTTATATTTATGACCGTTTTGGAAAATTCCTAAAAGAAATCACTCCCCTTTCACAAGGTTGGGATGGTACCTATTTAGGAACTCCATTACCTGCTGACGACTACTGGTACAAAGCTACTTTAGAAGATGGTAGAGAAGTAAGAGGTCACTTCACACTAAAACGATAAAGATAAACTCCCGCAAATGTCGGGAGTTTTTTTATGTGCTTTTTCTTATATTTATAGTTCACTTTTAAAAAACAGACAGCAATGAAACTAATTGTAATAGCAATTTTTTCCCTCTTAACAATGACTGGCTGTAAGAATTCAAACCACAAAGCAATGAAAACTTCTAAATCTTTGGAAAGTTCAAATGGTTATGCCAATGTGAACGGAATCAAAATGTATTATGAAATTCACGGCACTGGAGAACCATTAGTAGTGATTCACGGTGGCGGTTCAACTATTGAAACTTCATTTGGTCGTATATTACCCGAACTAGCCAAAAACAATACTGTCTATGCACTGGAAATGCAAGCACATGGACATACAACCGACAGGAACTCGCCGCTATCTTTCGAACAAGATGCAGATGATATCGCTGCACTTCTTAAGGAATTGAAAGTCAAAAAAGCCCATATTCTTGGTTTCAGCAACGGCGGAACGACAACTTTGCAATTTGCTATCCGTCATCCGGAAATGACAAATAAAATTATCGTGGCTTCGGCTTTTTATAAGAAATCTGGTGCTCCGGATTGGTTTTGGCCCATGATGCAAAATCCGACATTTGAAGGGATGCCACAAGCGCTCAAAGAGGCTTTTCTTAAGGTCAATCCAGATCCGAAAGCATTATACAAAATGTACGAAAGAGATGTCGCCAGAATGCAATCGTTCAAAGATATAACAGACGAACAACTCCAATCAATCAAAGCACCCGCACTGATTCTCTTGGGAGATAAAGATGTGGTCACCATTTCTCATGCAGCCGAAATGCAAATCATCCTATCGGGTGCACGATTAGCGATATTTCCTGGTGGCCACGGAGATTATATTGGTGAAATTACGACACCACAAGATTCGACTTTAATCAAAACCACCGCTACAATAATTCATAAATTTCTAAATGATAAACTTTAAAAAACAAACTATGAAAACTGATCTATACACTAAAACTGTTCTCTCTATTATTGCCGTTTGTTTAACGATTCTAACTTTACAAAGCATTGATATCATTCCGAAATCATACGCTTCGGAAGGACATAAAAACCTATCCATAGTACCCAACCGTAACTATGGTTTAGTACCTTTGAACGAAAACGGAACTATCGATGTCAATATCACTTCTTCTAGCGCTGAATTGGACGTCAATCTCAGAAGAATCAATACAAACGATGAATTGGATGTGAATATAGACGAAATTGGAGGCGGCTTCATTTCGCATGGCGGACCTATACCGGTTACCATTAAATAATCCAAACCCATGCAAACGCTCAAACTATCCGAATTAATCGGTAAAGAAATTACAGATATAAGGTTTCACTATACCGAAGAAAATCAATATGGCTTACAATCATTTCATGCTTATCTGAAACTGAACGACAATACAATTATTGATATTCCTCAATCCGATGAAGATGATTATCTCGAATTGACAACAGAAAACATTGACTATTTACAAAAGAAATATGACAGCGGCGAATCAATTAATGAACTTGCCAAAAAATACTGTATTGGACAGAAAATTGTCGATTTCTTCTTCTATAGTGATGATGAATTCGATATAGGAACCTCAGGCTATATAAAATTATCCAATGGTTACTATCTCTCAGAAATCAATTATGGTCCACCGGGTATAACTACAGTCGATTTAATTCTACTGAACGAATCAAAATTTGAAAACCATCGAAATGATCCAAAAATGGACATTCGTTCCTTTTTAAATTCTCTACAATAATCTTCTACTGACATTCAAATAAACCATGAAAACCCAAGTTTCTTTCTATTTCCTTTTGACGTGCCTTTTGCTATATGCCTGCAAAAAGGAAGTCACTACAAATACCAAGCAAAAAGTAGTACCATCCAAAGCTACTTCAAATGCAAAAACCGACACCATTGCTAAAAAGGAATTGAAAGAAGAAAAAAAAGAAATGGATTGGATTGCAGAGGTTATGAAAACCGTCCCTAAAAACCTCAAACCGGTATTGGGTTATCGATTTATAATTGAAGGTGATTTTAATGGCGATGGCAAAAAAGAAAAACTCATCGAACACTATTACAGTGAAAAAGAAAAAAAAGAAACGTGTAAATACTATGAAAATATAGAGGAATTAGATCAATTGATCGCAGTAACAATCCGAAAACAAACGCGCTCGTACCTGCTTTCTGATGCTAAAAAAATAGACACCTTAAACTTCAACTATCTTGATAATTTTGGCTTAGCTTTCTTAAAAAATGAAGGAGATTTGAATGGTGACGGCACTGATGAAATATCCTATGTACTTGATTATGCCGATTATTCCAGTCTAAACAGCTGGCATATTGCAACCTATAAAAACAACCAATGGAAAGACATTTACACTTTCCCCATTTGGGATTGGCAACTTCCTGATTTGCCAGACGCACCGAATCAATACGGTCTTTTCGGAGTCCAAAACAAAATCATAACTACCGAAAATGATTCCTTGAATAAAGCACTTGAAAAAAAAATTAAGGATTTCAAAGGATTGGTCCGTAAAGTCAAAAAGAACCGCATCGAAGTCATTTACAGAACCGACGAAGCTGACGAAGGAAAAAAGATCGTAAAACTGGATAAACTGACGTCAAACAATTAATTCCTACATTTGACACTTAAGATACAAACAATGAAATTTACCTTACTATTGAACGCCTTTCTGTTTTCACTGAGCTGCTTTGCACAGGAAGAACAAATTGCCCCCATCAATACCATTGAACAGGCCAAAATACTCATCCAAGTGCATCCTGAATTAGACGGTCAAATCTGGACCACTATCCCGGAAACTCACTCAACTGACACTTCGAATGTATTTACCGGTAAGAAAAAAGGAGCTATTTTCAGTGATGAAAACCGTGTTTTCAAAGTGCTAAACACTCAAAAAACGAATGCACATAGAGTAAGTTATATCTACCTTGACGGAAGTAAACTTTCCATGGAAGCTATCAATGCCCTGCGAAAAACCATCCTGGAGAAATACAAAGCCGGAACTCCGTTTACCGAGTTGGCGAATGAATATAGCATGGATCACAACAAAACTGGTGATTTGAATTGGTTTAAAGACGGAACGATGGTACCCCTATTTGAAAAAGCAGTCAAAAAGCATAAAGTAAACGACATTTTCACTGTTGATATCCCTGAGAACAAATGGTATTATGTGACGCTAAAAACATTTCAGGACAAAGAATTAGAAGAACTGACACTGTTGAGCGTAAAGAAAAAGAAATAGATCCTTGCAATAGATTTAATTTCTACAAAACAATAAACCCAAACTTTATAACTTTTCAACTTTACAACATTAAACTAAAATCATGTCCGGCGAAAAAAACTTAGCTACTTTACTCAAAACTATGAAACCCCAATTGAACAATGGGGAATATGTTTTTTGTACAGTCAAAAATGACACTCTGGTAAATTTCAGTGAAATCCTTTTTCATTTCAAGGAAGAAGAAGGCATTACAATCGTGCTGAAAAAGCACATAGCTGACCAATTAAGCCTTAACTATTCTTATATAGCTTCCTGGATTACCCTGACTGTGCATTCATCGTTAGAAGCCGTTGGATTAACTGCGGCGTTCTCTAATGCGCTCGCGAAAGAAAACATCAGCTGCAATGTGGTGGCTGCCTTTTATCACGATCATATTTTTGTAGATAAAAAAGACGCAACAAAAGCAATGGAAATCCTGAACCGCTTTTCAGAAGACAAATAACACCAATACATCTCTGAGAGAAATCCAAAGTTTTTGGACTACTGAACAGAGAAAACTCCTTACTGCTTGGTTAACACTCTTTACTGCTTCGTGTACAATCGTTACTGCTCGGTTAACACTCCTTACTGCTTGGTTAACACTCTTTACTGCTTGGTTAACACTTCTTACTGCTCGGTTAACACTCTTTACTGCTTCGTGTACAATCGTTACTGCTCGGTTAACACTTCTTACTGCTCCGTGTACAATCGTTACTGCTCGGTTAACACTTCTTACTGCTCGATTAACACTCCTTACTGCTTGGTTGACACTCTTTACTGCTTGGTTAACACTTCTTACTGCTTTAAAAACTTTGGACTTTCTTTATCAACCACAAACAAAAAATCCGGCATAAAAGCCGGATTTTCAATATAAATACATTCGTATTAAGCAATCTTATTACGTTTTCTGTCATTTTCATTCAAGTAGATTTTACGTAAACGAAGTGACTTAGGCGTTACTTCAACGTACTCATCTTTTTGGATGTATTCCAATGCTTCTTCCAAAGTGAATTTGATCGCAGGAACAATTCTTGTCTTATCATCAGCACCCGCAGAACGGAAGTTAGTCAACTGTTTCGTTTTAGTGATATTCACCACCATATCGTCACCTCTTGAGTTCTCACCGATAACCTGACCTTCGTAAACATCTTCGTTAGGATCTACGAAGAATTTACCACGATCTTGTAATTTATTGATAGAATAAGGAATTGCTTTACCATTCTCCATTGAAATCAATGAACCGTTGATACGTCCAGCAATTTCTCCTTTGTACGGTTGATACTCTAAGAAACGGTGTGCCATGATAGCCTCACCAGCAGTAGCAGTCAACAATTGGTTACGTAAACCGATGATACCACGTGAAGGAATGATGAACTTAATGATCATACGCTCTCCTCTTGGCTCCATGCTCAACATTTCACCTTTACGCATCGTTACGAATTCAACCGCTTTTCCAGATACATTCTCTGGTAAATCAATAGTTAATTCTTCAATTGGCTCACATTTAGCACCATCAATTTCTTTGATGATTACTTGTGGTTGACCAATTTGCAACTCATATCCTTCACGACGCATTGTCTCAATCAATACAGATAAGTGCAATACACCACGTCCGAATACCATGAATTTATCAGCAGAATCAGTTTCATTAACTCTTAAAGCTAAGTTTTTCTCTAATTCTTTCGTCAATCTGTCTTTTACGTGTCTTGATGTTACGAATTTACCTTCTTTACCAAAGAAAGGTGAATCATTAATCGTAAACAACATACTCATTGTAGGTTCATCAATAGCAATAGTTGCCAATGCTTCAGGGTTTTCAAAATCAGCAACAGTATCACCAATTTCGAATCCTTCCAAACCAACAATAGCACAAATATCTCCAGCAACTACTTCAGCAACTTTCTTACGGCCTAAACCTTCAAAAGTGTGTAGTTCTTTAATTTTAGATTTTACAATAGATCCATCACGTTTTACCAAAGAAATATTCATTCCTTCTTTCAAAACACCTCTTTGTAAACGTCCGATGGCAATACGTCCTGTAAACGAAGAGAAATCCAATGAAGTAATCAACATTTGTGGCGTTCCTTCAGAAACTTTAGGAGCTGGTACATTGTTCAATACCATATCCAATAAAGGCTCGATGTTTTCAGTTTGATTTTTCCAATCGTCACTCATCCAGTTGTTCTTAGCCGAACCGTAAACAGTAGGGAAATCCAACTGCTCTTCTGTAGCACCCAATTCGAACATCAAGTCGAAAACTTTTTCATGCACTTCTTCCGGAGTACAGTTTTCTTTATCCACTTTATTGATAACCACACATGGCTTCAAACCTAAATCGATAGCTTTTTGCAATACGAAACGAGTTTGAGGCATTGGTCCTTCAAAAGCATCTACTAATAAACAAACACCATCAGCCATGTTCAATACACGCTCTACTTCCCCACCGAAATCGGCGTGGCCCGGAGTATCGATAATGTTGATCTTTGTTCCTTTATACGTAACCGAAACATTCTTAGAAGTAATTGTAATTCCGCGCTCGCGTTCCAGGTCGTTATTGTCAAGAATTAAATCACCTGTGTTCTCGTTTTCACGAAACAACTGACAGTGATACATGATTTTATCAACCAACGTAGTCTTACCGTGGTCAACGTGCGCAATAATCGCAATATTTCTAATTGATTCCATGTGATTTTTTTTGTGGTGCAAAAGTACGATTATTTTTTACATAAAAAACATTTTTAATTCAAGCGCTAAATACTTAACAATTAGAACATAATAAAATAATAAGAACACCGCACCGAAGCAATGCAAAAAAGGATAGGCATCTCAGATTTTATTTTTACATTTATGAAAATTTAGAAGAATTCACCTACATGCAAGCGAATACCATTAACGAAGTCATTAGTATATTAGACACTATAGTTGAAGAATGCAAAACCAACAACAACCCTTTGGGTTATTTTGCTGTTTTATATCGAAAAGTAACCATCAATGTTAGAGATGGAATTGCGAACCAGCGTTTTGAAGACAATCAAAGAATGGAAAAACTAGACGTATTATTTGCCAATCGTTATTTTAAAGCTTATTTTGACTATAAAGAACAGAAACCTATCTCAAAGTGTTGGGAGATTTCGTTCAAAGCCGCTTCCAAAAAAAATTTGGTATTACAACATCTTCTTACTGGAATCAATGCTCATATCAACTTGGATTTAAGCATCGCCACCATCGACACTATCGAAAACAACACTTTGGACAGCATACAAAACGACTTCAACCATATCAACTCGTTACTTTCAGAAATGACCGATGAAGTAAAACGAAATATGAGTGTAGTCTCTCCTATTTTCGGATTGGTAATGCCTTTAGCCAAACAATGGGACGATAAACTAATTCAATTCAGCATTCAGACTGCCAGAGACGGCGCGTGGTTATTTGCCAAAGAATTAAAAGCAGCCCCGGAACAAAGAAATGATTTAATACAAATAAGAGATTTAAAAATCGAAAACTTAGGCTTCAAATTACTTAATCCTGTAAGGACATTGCAATGGGTTCTAAATATAATATTGTGGTGTGAATGGGGTACTATTGCTTCTAAAATCGAAGCACTTGAAGGAAAACTAGCCACTGAACCAGCACTGACTTAAAAACAAAAAAGCCTTGCAAATGCAAGGCTTTTGAGTAAATTTTGAACACTAATTTAAATTATAAAGCAGCTACGTGTCTAGTTAATTTAGACTTCAAGTTAGAAGCTTTATTATCGTGTATGATATTTTTCTTTGCTAATTTATCAATCATTGAAATAACGCTAGATAATTTTGCAGCAGCTTCAGCTTTGTCAGTAGCTACACGGATTGCTTTAATAGCATTACGAGTAGTTTTGTGCTGATATCTGTTTAACACTCTTCTTTTTTCGTTACTTCTGATTCTTTTTAAAGCTGACTTATGATTTGCCATTTTCTTTTAATTTTAATTGTAATAATTATTTATAAACTATCAGTTAAAAAAGAAAAACCTCCCACAACTGCATTTACAATCACTTTGGTTTTAACTAATAAAATAAAGACCGAGACACTGCTCTTTATTTTATAAAACTTATTTACAACTAATTTTGTAGCCCGTAAGGGAATCGAACCCTTCTTACCAGGATGAAAACCTGGCGTCCTAACCGATAGACGAACGGGCCATCGCATTATTAATTTCAATATTTCAAAAAAGTAGCCCGTAAGGGAATCGAACCCTTCTTACCAGGATGAAAACCTGGCGTCCTAACCGATAGACGAACGGGCCATTTACTTACTCTGATTCTCATGTTGAGCGCTCATTTCTGTAATGCGAGTGCAAAGATATACACATTTTTTATTTCTGCAATAGCTCTCGCAATTTTTTTTAATATTTTTTTTCTTAATTTTAGTAAGCCTTTGCAAATAAGACTCTTCCGTTTGAAGATTTTCCTGTCAAAACACAAGCACCAACCTCTTCTTTTCGATCCAAAGGAATGCAACGAATGGTTGCTTTGGTCAAATCTTTAATTTTTTCTTCTGTTTCTGCTGTTCCATCCCAGTGCGCAGATACAAATCCACCCTTACCTTCTAAAACCTCTTTAAACTCTTCAAAGGTGTTTACTTCTGTAACATGCGAATTTCTATACTCAAACGCTTTTGTATATAAACTCTTCTGGATTTCCTCTAATAAATCACTTATATAGGTAGTTGCATCATTAGCAGCAATTACTTCTTTCGATAATGTATCACGACGAGCAACTTCAAAAGTTCCGTTTTCTAAATCCTTCGGACCAATTGCTATTCGCACTGGAACACCTTTCAACTCCCATTCAGCAAATTTAAACCCTGGCTTCTGCGTCGTTCTATTATCAAACTTAACAGAAATACCCATTTTTCTGAATTTTGTCTGCAAATCGTTCGCAACCGCCGAAATCTTATCCAATTCCTCATCCGATTTAAAGATCGGAACAATAACCACCTGAATTGGCGCTAAATTTGGAGGCAACACTAATCCGTTATCATCAGAATGCGTCATTACCAAAGCACCCATTAAACGAGTTGAAACTCCCCATGAGGTTCCCCAAACATATTCTTGTTTTCCTTCCTGGTTCGCAAATTTAACTTCAAAAGCTTTTGCAAAATTCTGACCTAAGAAATGCGATGTGCCGGCTTGTAAAGCTTTTCCATCCTGCATTAATGCTTCTATACAGTACGTTTCATCTGCTCCTGCAAAACGCTCTGTTTCTGTCTTCACTCCTTTTACTACCGGAATAGCCATAAAGTTTTCAACGAAATCAGCATACACATTCATCATTTGCACTGTTTCATCCAACGCTTCCTGTCTAGTAGCATGCGCTGTATGACCTTCTTGCCATAAAAACTCAGCTGTACGCAAAAACAAACGAGTACGCATTTCCCAACGCACAACATTCGCCCATTGATTGATTAACAATGGTAAATCTCTATACGATTGCACCCAGTTTTTATAAGTACTCCAAATAATAGCTTCACTGGTTGGACGAACAATTAATTCTTCTTCTAGTTTCGCATTGGGGTCAACCATTAATTTCCCAGGCTTCGATTCATCATTTTTCAAACGATAATGCGTCACAATGGCACACTCTTTTGCAAAACCTTCCGCATTTTTTTCTTCCGCCTCAAACATACTTTTTGGAACAAATAATGGAAAATAAGCATTACTGTGTCCTGTTTCTTTAAACATCCTATCCAATTCTGCCTGCATTTTTTCCCAGATTGCATACCCATAGGGTTTAATTACCATACAACCTCTTACACCAGAATTCTCGGCTAAATCAGCCTTGACAACTAGTTCGTTATACCATTTGGAGTAATCTTCTGCACGCTTCGTTAAGTTCTTGCTCATATTGAATAGTTTGGCACAAAAATTGTGAAATGTTAAATATTATAATTATTCGACAAAACTAACTATTTTTGAGTTGTCCAACAATAAATTTTCAAGATTATGAAAGCAAAATACTTTTCGATTAATGGTCTAATTGTTAAATCCATTGTTGGATTGTTGGTTTTAACAACAGTCTCTTGTGGTTCATACAAAAATGTATCGTACTACGAAAACGATGGCATTTACGGAAGCGAAAAAAGAGAGACCGTAACAAGCACCTCTGAAACTCCTCGAACCTCTCAGGATGACTCCAATAAAAAATACAAAGAATATTTTGGCTCCAACGCCAACAATTATAGTATTGAATCATCAGATGTATTCACAGATGTAGAAAGCTACTCCACAGAAAACGACACTACCGAAGTAAAAAAACAAGTTAGCTACGCCAGCTGGGGAGACAATACCGACCACATCACTGTTAATGTTTATGAAAGCAATTGGGGATGGGGCAACAATTGGGGATGGAATAACTACTATTGGGGCTACAGACCATGGAGAAATTACTGGGGCTGGAACTCTTATTGGTGCGATCCATATTGGGGCGGATACGCTTTCTACGGTCCTTCTTACTGGAACGGATGGTATAGCCCATATTACTACGGAGGATACGGCTATGGCTACTACGGAAATGGCTACTACGGCAGAAACTATGCCTACAATGGAGGAAGAAGAACAGTTGCCTATGGAGACAGAACAAACGACAGATACAGTAATCGTTACACAGGAGACAGAAGATCTTCTTACAACAGCCAAGGATACTCTTCTAATCCGAGATCAGCTACTACTTTACCGAGAAGAAGAAACTTTGATAGTCCGTCATCGAACGGGACTATAGGAAATGGAAATACTTCAATTCCAAGACCTCGATCAACTCCTAGACCATCTTCTCCAAGAAATGAAGATTCACCAAGAAGCTCTTCACCAAGAACATATGATTCTCCAAGAAGCTACGATTCTCCTCGTTCATCAGGCGGAGGTAGTTATAGCGGAGGCGGTAGTTCCGGTGGCGGCGGAGGCAGAAGCGGAGGTCGCAGATAACAACATTTTACTCAACAAACCTATACAAAGATTCTGTGACAACTTTTTTGTGTGGGTTTTTTAATGAAATAGAATATGAAAAACTATATATCACTTTTAAGCCTAATCTTGGCAACTACTGCAATGCAGTCTCAAGATATAAATGACGCATTACGATACTCTCAAACAGAATCTCTAGGTACTGCTAGATTCAGAGCACTAAGCGGTGCCTTTGGTGCACTCGGAGGAGATTTATCTGCAATTAACATAAATCCAGCCAGTTCTGTAATCTTCAACAACAACCAAGTTGCATTTACTCTTGGCAATTACAACACTAAAAATAATTCGAATTATTTCGGAACAAAAAGCAGTGACAGCAATAGTTCCATTGATTTAAATCAAGCTGGCGGTGTTTTTGTATTCGAAAACAACAATGAAAGCGAATGGAAAAAATTTGCATTTTCATTGAATTATGAAAACCAAAACAATTTCGATAATTCATTATTCATCAGTGGTACAAACCCCAATAATTCGATTGATGATTACTTTTTAAATTATGCCAACGGAATTCAATTAGGAGTTTTACAAAATTTCAACTTCGAAGAATTATCCTTTCGCGAGCAACAAGCTTATTTAGGCTATAACGCTTATATAATTGACCCAATACCTTTAGTTACCGACCCTACCAACTACAACAATCCGAACATCACTCAATACAGCTCAGCAGTGATTCCCGGTGATTTCTACCATGAAAATTCAGTAGAAACTACAGGTTACAATGGAAAATTAGCATTCAATGCATCTGCAAATTATCAAGACCGATTAATGATTGGCATTAATCTAAACTCTCATTTTTCTGATTATGTTAGATCTTCTCAATTTTTTGAAAGCAATGATAACAATACATCAACTGATAATTATGTAAAAAGAATATATTTCGACAATTACCTACACACTTACGGTAATGGCTTTTCATTTCAAATAGGAGCAATTCTAAAGTTGGGCGACCAATTCAGAGTTGGTGCTACTTATGAATCACCAACTTGGCACAAACTCACCGATGAATTATCTCAAAGTGTAGTTGCAGTAAGCGGTAATAACACCAGTGAATTAGCTGCAGATATTGTAGATCCAAATATCACTATGGTTTTTGCTCCTTACAAAATCCAAACTCCTGGTAAATTAACAGGAAGTGCCGCATTCATATTTGGAAAACAAGGTTTCATCAGTGTTGATTATAGCAGCAAAGACTACAGTACCATGCGTTTAAAACCCGAGAGTGACTACACCAATGACAACAACCAAATTGATGAGACATTCACCACTTCAAATGAATTGCGAATTGGCGGCGAATATAAAATTGAAAAATGGAGTCTTCGTGCCGGATTTCGTTCCGAAACAAGTCCATACAAAGATGAAAATATTATGGGCGACTTAAAAGGGTATTCTGGTGGTTTAGGCTATAACTTTGGAGGCACTAAGCTTGACTTTGCTTATTCAACATCCGAAAGAGACTATGGTCACCAAATATTTACAACTGGTTTAGTTGACAGAGCCAAAACAACGGTAAAAAACAACAACGTAACAGTTACCCTTTCATTCGAATTGTAATTCAACACGTTAAAAAGATAAAAGCCCACAAAATTTTGGGCTTTTTTAGTACAAAATACTATTAAATTACGTGTTCAGCGTCCAAATGTTTCGCCACTTGAAATAAATATTGTAATTTTGCGCTCCTAAATTAAAGCAATGAGAACCAAATCGTTAAAGAAAAACAAGATTAATGTTATTACACTGGGTTGTTCTAAAAATGTTTATGACAGCGAAGTCCTAATGGGGCAATTAAAAGCCAACGGTAAAGATGTAGCGCACGAACAAGAAGGTAATATCGTAGTAATTAACACTTGTGGTTTTATTAATAATGCCAAAGAAGAATCGGTAAATACGATTCTAGAATATGTTGACAAAAAACAACAAGGCATTGTAGATAAGGTTTTCGTTACCGGCTGTTTATCTGAAAGATACAGACCTGACTTAGAAGCAGAGATCCCTAATGTAGACCAATATTTTGGAACTACAGACTTGCCTTTATTATTAAAAGCATTAGGCGCCGATTATAAGCATGAATTATTAGGCGAACGTTTAACTACTACTCCGAAAAACTATGCATATTTAAAGATTGCCGAAGGATGCGACCGTCCATGCAGCTTCTGTGCAATTCCAATCATGCGTGGAAAACACGTTTCTCAACCTATTGAAAAATTAGTTAAAGAGGCAGAAGGTTTAGCAGCTGATGGCGTGAAAGAATTGATCTTAATTGCTCAAGATTTAACCTATTACGGTTTGGATTTGTACAAAAAACGTAATTTGGCCGAGTTATTGGAAAACTTAGTAAAAGTTGAAGGCATTGAATGGATTCGTTTACACTATGCCTTCCCTACCGGTTTCCCGATGGATGTTTTGGAGTTAATGAAAAACGAGCCAAAAATCTGTAATTACATTGATATCCCTTTACAACATATTTCTGACAACATTTTAAAATCAATGCGTCGCGGAACTACTTATGCAAAAACGACGCAATTATTAAAAGATTTCCGCGCTGCCGTTCCTGGAATGGCAATTCGTACGACTTTAATCGTGGGTTACCCTGGTGAAACCGAAGAGGATTTCCAAATTCTAAAAAACTGGGTAGAAGAAATGCGTTTCGAGCGTTTGGGCTGTTTTGCTTATTCTCACGAAGAAAATACGCATGCTTACTCTTTAGAAGACGATGTTCCTGAAGATGTAAAACAAGCTCGTGCTACTGAAATCATGGAAATTCAAGCCCAAATTTCATGGGATTTGAATCAGGAAAAAATCGGACAGACTTTCCGTTGTATTATTGACAGAAAAGAAGGACAATATTTTGTAGGTAGAACCGAATTTGACAGCCCAGATGTAGATAACGAAGTATTGATAGACGCTTCAAAGCATTACTTGAAAACTGGTGATTTTGCCATGATCAAAATTTTTGATGCTACTGAATTCGACTTATACGGCGAGCCTGCAAACTAAATAAACCTTTTTAAGAATTTTATTTTTGTAGTAAAAAACTGTATTTTTTTCATTAATTTTATTTAAGACAAACTTAAATAACTACAAATGAAAACTTTACTAACTTTACTATTAGTTCCCATTTGGGCTAATTCACAGCAAAACACCCTTCAATCGCCTGACAAATTATTTGGCGAAACCATTCATTGGAATTCGCAATCTGCAGTAAAAAACCAAGGACAAAGAAATACTTGTAGTGCTTTTGGTGTTGCTGCTGCATTGGAAACTTTTGATGGAGTACCCAAAGATTTAAGCGAAAAATACCTATATGGCATCCAAAAAGCGAATGATTTCGTGAATGGTAAACAAACCACTCAAGGTCAGTTTCTTGCTTATTATCCTAATGCTTTACTAAATGATGGAGCGATTAAGGAATCCCAATTGCCCTATGATCCAAATGCCGCTCAAAAATGGCAGGAAACAGACAGTGAACTAACTAAATCCTTATTTGAAGGCGGAATTGGTTATATGACACTTTCTTTAAAATACAAAAAAAAGGCCAAAGTATTTCTTAAAGACTATGAATACTTGGATTTTAAAGCCTCCAAAAATACTGCTTACCTAAAATTTCTTCTTAAAAACGGAATCAAAGCGATTCCTGTAAGTTATGAACTATATGTACCTGCATGGAATGCCTATCCTTCTAGAAATTTCAACACCATAACACCTGATCCTGGCTACAGTGTAATTAGTCTTACAGGTCAAGAAATGCCGTTTTCTGCCCTTCAAAAATTATCTTCAACAGATTTGGCAGATCAAATAATTAATGGTGAAGTAAAGATTATACGAAATGATCGATTACCCAATCAATACGCAGGACATGTGGTGACCATTATTGGATATGATGACCAAGGCTTTATAATTAAAAATTCTTGGGGAACCAATTGGAGATGGTCTGGCTATGAAAGAGTTAGTTTTGATTTTCACAAACTCTTTGCATACGAAGCACTAGTCATTAAAAGTGTTCGATTCAAATAGAACGATAACAACCAATTTGTACCAATAAAAAACTCCAAAACAATGATGCTTTGGAGTTTTCCGCTTAATTAACCCTATAAATTTATTATATCACAGTTCCTTTGAAAGACAAAACCTTCGGAGCCTCCTCCGCATTGGTTGTCACGGTCACTGTTTTTGTAAATACTCCTTTTGCAGCAGCATTATAAGTAGCTTTTATTGTTGCCTTTTTTCCCGATGCAACAGGTTCTTTAGTATAATCTGTAGCTGTACATCCGCAAGATGCTTTTACATTTGTAATAACTACTGGTGTTTTGCCAGTGTTGGTAAATTCGAATTCAATCGTTACGGGCTTCCCTTGTGGAATTTGTCCCAAATCAATTACTTCGCTTTTCCATTTAACCGAAGTTCCATCAACGACTTTAACGATGGTTTCGTGTTGCAGTGTTTCTGCTGTAAAAGACATCAAACCAAAAGTTAATGCCAAAAGAGAGATTTTAATTACTTTCATACTGTCTATATTTAAGTTAGGTAGTTGTTTTACTTGTTTTGTTTACTCAAAAGTAGTCCAATAAATTACACCCTCTTGTTAAGCAGTTTCAAATGTTTGTTAATGACTTGTTAACAGAGAAATCAAGTCTTTTTTTTCAGTAATATTACATCACGAATTCCTTGCTGTGAAAACAAAAAAACTAAATACGATTATCGTCTTGGGGCTGGTGGCAACTACCGGTATTCTGATTGCACAATTGCTTTGGACCAAAGAAGCGTTTACTATTGAAGAAAAAAAATTCTCCCAAAAAGCCCACATTGCACTATTGAATGTAGTTGAACATCTTTATGAAGGAACCAACCATGAAGTTCCAGCCAATAACCCTGTAAAAAAAGTAGCCAACGATTACTACATTGTGAATGTTGACAACGATTTTGAACCCGAAATACTAGAACATTATCTTAAAGTAGAATTTGGAAAAATTGGTATTACTACTGATTTCGAATATGCCATGTACAATTGCCAAAGTGACGAAATGGTATATGGAAACTATATCTCTTTCTCTAATAAAACACCCAAAAAAACTTCCATTCACTTTCCAAAGCATAAAAACCTAATTTATTATTTCGCGGTACGATTTCCCAATGAGACTTCCTATTTATTTAATTCATTGCGTTTTTGGTTTGTACTATCATTTGCCTTAGTCATTATTTTGGTCGTATACGTCTACTCTATTTACACGATAATCCAACAGAAAAAATATTCCGAATTGCAACGTGATTTCATCAATAACATGACACACGAATTCAAAACACCACTCTCCTCTATTCTGATTGCTTCTAATTATTTGCATCAACAGGAAAGTATTAAAAAGGATCCGAAGTTAGAGAAATACAGCAAAATCATTATCGATCAAACACACAAACTGAACCACCACATTGAAAAAGTACTCAATGTGGCGAAGTCCGACAATTCAGCATTGGTATTAGACAAACAACAAACTGCAATTGTTCCGATACTCAAATCCGTTATTGACAATATCCAATTAAAATATCCTGAAACTTCTATTACGATTAACACCAACAGCGACAACTATATGATTGAAGCTGATCCGTTTCATTTCACCAACCTTGTATACAACCTTATCGATAATTCTATAAAATATTGTGAGTGTGAACCCGAGATTGCTATTTTCCTATCGGAAGACAACAAACAATTAAAAATGGAATTTGTGGACAACGGTATTGGCGTTGCCAACAAAAACATTTCGTTTATCTTTGATAAATTTTACCGAATTCCGAGTACGAAAAGTAATGAAGTGAGTGGCTTCGGGTTAGGATTGTATTATGTAAAGAAAATATGCACCCAACATCAGTGGAAAATTACTGCTAAGAACAATACTGAAAAAGGCATCACTATCACTATTTTAATTCCGAATAAATAATGACAAAAATTAAAATATTATATGCAGAGGACGATGAAACATTAGGTTTTTTAACCAAAGACAATTTGGAACAAAACCAGTATGATGTAACTCATGCAACTGATGGTTTAGAAGCATTACACGCTTTCCAAACGGATGTATTCGACATTTGTATTTTTGACATTATGATGCCTAAATTAGATGGATTTGAACTAGCTGAAACCATTCGAAAATCCAATACCGATATACCTATTATTTTTCTTTCTGCGAAAACATTAAAAGAAGATCGCATCAAGGGTTTGCGTTTGGGCGCTGATGATTATTTGGTGAAACCCTTTAGTATTGAAGAACTATTATTGAAAATTGAAATTTTTCTAAAACGTTCCTCTAAAAACACTTCGGTTGAAAAATCTACCTATACGCTGGGAAAATACCAGTTTGACAGTAAAAACTATTTTGTGGTTTCAGAAAGTGAAAAAATAACTTTGACCCAACGGGAAGCCGAACTTCTCAAATTATTTCTTGACAACAAGAATGTGGTTTTAAAAAGAGAAGAAATACTCAAATCACTTTGGGGTGATGACGATTATTTCATGGGTAGAAGTTTGGATGTATTCATATCCCGACTGCGAAAAATTGTGGCGTCTGAAGACGGTATTGCCATTGAAAATCTTCACGGTATTGGATTTCGATTTACGACAAGCCAATAATCAAATTGTTTTTAGTTCAGAATTAAAATCAACAAATCGTATAATTTTTCTTTATCTAACGGTTTGGTGATGTAAGCGTCAAATCCAAAGTTTTTTATCTTTTCAATTTCTTCAGAAGAAGAAAAAGCGGTTTGTGCAATTACTGGCAATTTCGGATTTATTTCTTTCACCTTTTCAAAGGCATCATATCCACTCAATCCAGGCATCTTAATATCCATCAAAACCAAGTTGATTTCACTATCATGCAGCTTACACATTTCGATAGCTTCCACTCCGTCTTTCGCTCGAATCACAGTATAATGCTTCATTTTGAGTAGTTTCTCAATCAACAAGAAATTGATATTATCGTCTTCGGCGACAAGAATCGTAGCCATTTTATCTGAAACGGAATCTTTTTCAGTCTCTTTGGTTTTAAATTTTCTGGTAGTATCCGTATCAACAACCAGCGGAACATTGAATTTAAAAGTAGAGCCTTCTCCTAATTCTGAAACCAATTTGATATCGCCGCCCAATAAATGCACATAGGCTTTGGAAATAGCCAATCCCAAACCTAAACCACCTACTTTGATGGAATAATCGCTATCCACTCTACGGAAGCGATCAAAAATGAAAGGTTGATTTTCCTCATCGATACCTAATCCCGAATCTTTTACAAAGAAATGAATTTGCGAATCATCGGTGCTTTTATTGTAGCCAAATTCTACGAAACCGGAATCGGTAAACTTAATTGCATTGGTAATCAAGTTGATTAAAACCTGTTTCAGTTTGATTTCATCGATTAAAATTCTTCCTGAAACCGGGTTATTCGATGGCACCAAGCGAAAGTCGATATCCTTATCTTTCGAGATAGTGATTGCGATGGATTTGTACAATTCATTCATACACGACTCCAGATTAAGGCTCGAAATATTCGGTTTCACCTGTTTGGCATCAATTTTAGACATTTCAATTAAATCGTCGATAATGGAGACTAGATTGGTACCACTCTTATTGATGATCTTGATATAATTTTGCTTCTCGGCTTCTTCAATCTCTTTTTCTTTAAGCAATTCGGAAAAACCAATGATAGCATTCATCGGCGTTCTAATTTCGTGTGACAAGTTAGTCAAGAAGGCCGTTTTCAGCTGATCACTTTCTTCGGCTTTGGCTTTGGCCTTTTCCAGTTGTTTTCTTTGTGAAAAAGCCTCTTCAAACAAAGCACCAATTTTACTGAACTCACCGGGAGACGATTTTAATTTTTTCATGGCCTTCTTACTTCCGGTTTCCAGAATTTGAGTGGTAAGCGACAAAGGTCTGGACACCCATCGTTGCAGAAACATCGTACAAACAATTAAAAACAGGATAAAAGAAAGCATAATGACAGTCAAAATCTTTTCGGTATCATTAAAATTCACGTAGAACTTTCGTTTAAAGACGATATTGGTCACTTTTTCACCATCCCAAGAATACAAAGCGTGAAACCCTTGAATGTAATCATCATAGAATAACTTTTCATTTTTAGCGTCGGTAAAAAAGACATCAGCGGTACTAATTTGTTCCAGACGTTTGATGTATTCTTGGTCCAAGAGGCGCACCATTACGAAATAGCCTTCGGGTTTCGTTTTGTTCTTATTCGGGTCGTTGGATGGGTGAATGGTAGCCATAAAAACTTCGGCATATCCTTCTGGGATTTTGGTATAAAAAGTAATAATCTTCTTTTTATACACTTCATTTAGAAGTTCTTTGGTAACAAAGTTTATGGGTTGTTTGATTTCATTGGTATACTTATAGCCCAATTTATTGCCTTTCAAATCGTAGACAGCCAGGTATTCGACAAAATACATATCGATGGCGCTGGCGATGGTATTGTCAAACCATTTTGGATCTTGGTGTTTGATGTATTTGACCAATTCGTCCCAGTAGGTAATATCAATGATTGTAGAAACGTGCGATTCCGAATTCAGTTTCATTAAAGAGTTCACCTCATCATTCAACTGATTTTGAGTCATTGAATAGACTTCATCTTCCTGTTTGAGAGTATAATAAAAAAGGTAGAGAAACAACAGTATAAATGCGATACTTGAAACAAAAATCAACAGAAGTAACTTCGAATAAATTGAAATTTTGTCGATTTTTTTCATATATATAGTGATTGGTACCTATAAACTTAGTGAAATTAAAACTATTTAACAAAAAATACCAGAATAAACACTTCCGATTAATAAAAACAAAACGAAAGTCTTACAATACTAAGAGATTGCTTTCTTTCAAAGTTTGCATAGGTTTTGAGAACCAAAACAATTCGAAATCATCGAAACCCTTATTTTCATAATCTGCTTTGATTTCTTGGAAGGTATTTTTCTTCTCGTTGGTTACTGCAATTTTTTCCAGAAGCGAAGATAACCACTCCCCTTTTTCCTTTTCGACTGTGATATCGAACGTTTCCCTTTTGTCGTGAAAGGTAAGTTGCATCATTTCCCAGGAATTTCCTTTCTTCGATTTTGTAAACACTTCGGAAGCGGGATATCCACCGAGCCAAACGATTTTAGCATTGGGTTTGGTTTGCAGCTGATTTTCCTCCTGTAAGCAATCGTAGATAAAATCGGGATTGATTGTAGTGGCAGGAATTTTGAAATCGAACCAATCCTGAAGCGGATAGTCGAAACAAATACCGTGCATATAGTTAAATAACGATTTTTTCAGACCGAAGCTAAACTTATCATGATTGATTCCGGTTTTGTCTTTGAATTGAATATCGTTATTAGCGAAAGTGATTTCATTTATTTGCGGTGTCACACCGAATTCTTCCGGGTTCATACCCACGGGGCTGTGAGCCGTCATGGCGAACTGGTGCCAGAAACCCGATTGCAAGATCCCCAGTTCGAACATTTGGCGCACCATTTCCAAGCTATCGATCGTTTCCTGAACAGTTTGCGTTGGATAACCATACATTAGATACGCATGCACCATGATGCCGGCTTCGGTGAAGTTGCGTGTTACTTTCGCTACTTGTTCGACAGTCACCCCTTTCTTAATCAGTTCCAACAAACGATCGGAAGCCACTTCGAGTCCGCCCGAGACAGCGATACAACCGGACGCTTTGAGTAACACACACAAATCGGAGGTAAAACTCTTTTCAAAGCGAATGTTTGTCCACCATGTGACAGTAAGATTTCTTCTTAGGATTTCCAAAGCCACTTCGCGCATTAACGCAGGCGGTGCCGCTTCGTCTACAAAATGGAAGCCGTTTTCGCCGGTTTGCGCGATGAGTTCCTCCATTCGATCCACTAAAGTTTTGGCGTGAATAGGTTCGTAGACTTTAATATAATCAAGAGAGATATCGCAGAACGTACATTTTCCCCAATAGCAACCGTGCGCCATGGTTAGTTTGTTCCATCGGCCATCACTCCAGAGGCTGTGCATAGGATTGGCGATTTCGATAACAGAAATGTAGTTCTCCAGCTGTAAATCAGAATAATCCGGTGTACCCACTTCACTTTGTTTGTAATCGTGGCGGGTGGTATTGTTTTTATAGACCACTTCTCCGTTTTCCAGAAGAAACGTCCTTTTGAATTCGGTTGCCTCCGCATTGGTACAACTTTCGATCAGTAATTCGACAGGCAATTCGCCATCATCGAGCGTGATAAAGTCGAAGAACTCAAAAACGCGTGCATCTTTGAGGTCGCGCAATTCCGTGTTTGGAAAACCGCCACCCATAGACACTTTGATTGTTGGATAGTTTTGTTTGATGAACTGCGCACAACGGAAGGCACTGTAGAGATTACCCGGGAACGGAACAGAAAAGCACACCAATTGAGGCAATTCTGTTTGTTGCAGTTGCGAATCCAGAAGATGCAGTGTAATGGCATCGATAAAAGTAGGATCGGTTTGCAGGTAGTCGTACAATTCATCGAACGAGTTGGCACTTCGGCCGAGACGTTCGGCGTAGCGACTAAAACCGAAGTTATCATCGACCCCTTCTACGATAAAATCAGAAAGATCCTCGAGGTATAACGTTGCCAAGTGTTTTGCTTTATCTTGCATACCCATCGAGCCAAAAGCCCAGTCCATATCGTCCAATTGTGCGAAGCGAGAAGCTTCGGGAAGGAAATTTCCGGAACAGATTTGGCGAGCCAATGTTGGGTTTTTTCCTTGCAAGAATTCGATGACCGAATCGATGGTTTTGATATACTCGTTTTGTAGTGCCAGGATACGTTCTGCGTTGGGTGACAGTTCGATTTCCTCATCGGCTACAAGTTCAAAAACAGTAGTTAGTCCCTCTTTGGAAAACAATTCCAGGATCACTTCAATACCCAAATCCATTTGAAACGAACTTATGGATTTCGTATTGAGAAAACCTTTCAAGTAAGCCGTTGCGGGATACGGTGTATTCAGCTGTGTAAAAGGCGGAGTGATAAGAAGGGTACTGTACATTGAAAACGATTATTCGGCAAAATTACTCCATATTTTTAATGATATCATGGATTTGCTGAATTTTATCGACGGAAAGCGTATTAATTTTCTCAAAGAGCTCGTTAGTGACAACCATTTTCTTTATTGAGTGCAAAGCGTGGTCCTCGGGAATTGTGTCATTTTCATACACTCGGAAATCGAGGATATCGTTAGGTGTGCAGTTAAGATCGCGGCAGATGCGTTCCAACATGGGCAGCGTCATTTGTGAAACTTCATTATGCGCCATCTTTGTGGCAAAAGTACCCGAGTAGCCCAGAGCCGTCATGTATTTATAAGGACGATGAATCCCTTTTAGTTTAAAGATGCGGATAAAATTGAAATACAACATACTTACATTTTTAAGAATACACTTACAAAATGTATGCCTGAATTTTGAAGGTCACTCACAAAACCCATGTGAGGTAATAAAAAACCCGTGTGAGGAAAAAAAAATACCCTGCCGGGAACAAAAAAAACCGTGTAAAGAAAATAAAAACCCATGCGGATAAAAGGAAAAACCATGCGGGAAAAGAAAAATACCATTTCAGAAAAAGAAAATACCGTTCCAGGAATAAAAAAAACCGTGTGAAAAAAAAAGAAAGCCTTGCGAGAAGCAAATAAAGTCGGTTATAGATAAAAGAGAGAGCAATGTTTTATTTTTTTTATTCGTTTTGATAAATAATTATATTAGACTGGAGAATTGAGATTGTGGCTTCGAGTTCCTCAGCCATCAATTGAATAATATACAAAAAAGAGCAGTTATTTACTGCTCTTTTTCTTTTTGGACTTTTTCTTTTTCTTTTTGGATGCGATTAACTTCAGTTTTTCGGTCAATCGTTTTTCCGTTTCCTCGATACAATAATTAAAATCATTGTTGACGATTGCCAATTTCACGGCTTTCAACAAGGTTTTTGCTTTTTTATACTCCTGTTTTCTTTCGAACAATTGGATTTTTTTCAATTGCAATTCGGCTTTATTGCTTCCTTTGACGGTCAAGGCGAATTCGATTAATTTTTCCGCTTCGTCATAATCTTCGTTCAACAATAAAGTTTCGATGTAATAAGCGTATACTTCTAGCGCATTGACATTGATTGCCAACGCTTTTTGGAAATAGCTTTTCGCCTCTTCGAATTGCAACAATTGTTCGGTGTATACACGACCGTACAAGCACAACGCCATGGTATTTTTATCATCATAAGACAAGGCATAATCCAATGATTCGATGGTTTCCTCCAACGAATACGGATAATTGTCCAATGCCTGAAACAAGTATTTATCTATAGATTTCATCTTTCAATTCTTTTTTCAACCGCTGTCGGTCGGTTTTGTTCTTCTTTTCTTCCTTTGTTTTTTTGAAGTCGGTCCCTTGGAAGGTACGCACCGGATTTCCCCTTTCGATTTGCATCTGGTTCCTCCATTGTTTTTGAAACTCATTTTTTATCAGTTCCAAATTGACCACTTCCAATTTTTCGAACAAACGTTCCTTCGCCAGTTTTTTATTCTGGTGTTGCGAACGCGAATCCATGGCTACCACCGAAGTACCCGTTGGTACGTGTGTTGCTCGGATAGCCGAACTCACTTTGTTCACATTTTGGCCTCCTGCCCCGCTACTACGCATGGCTTGGTATTGAATCTCTTTTTCTTGAAAAGCCGCTTGTTTCGGTTTTTCCACTTCAAAGATTCCGATGAACCAGTTTTTACGTTTGTGCATTTTACGGAATTGGCTTTGACCGATCCATTGGATGGTTCCTTTCCACGAAGCGGCGAATTCGGCAGCATTCTTACCCTCCAATGCCACCAATGCCGATTCGACCGTGCCGTTTTCGTTACCCGGTTCCCGATCAATTACAGTAGCACTTAAGCTACAATCTTGAGCTTCCTCCAGTACTTTTTTAAGCACTTGGGCGACCACCCAAGTGCATTCTGCAGGACCACGTCCTGCGGTTATTTGTATGATAGTGTCCATTTTTATTTATCCATTCTCACAATTTTGGGTGTGAAAGTTCCCATTACGTTGACTAATTCTTTTTGCAATTCCATTACCGTGTTGATATTCTTATAGGCCATTGGTGCTTCGTCTATATTTCCGCCGATTAATTGCACTTCGTGTTTTTTCAATTCCTTTTTAATATCACTTTGGGTGAACGTTGCTTTACATTTGGCGCGAGAGAACAAACGTCCGGCGCCGTGAGAAGCCGAGTTCAGACTTTCCGGATTTCCCTTACCCATTACGATAAACCCCGGAGCCGTCATAGAACCCGGAATGATTCCCAATTGGCCTTCGCTGGCTGGTGTTGCCCCCTTTCGGTGCACGATACACTCTTTACCGTTGACCATTTCCTTCCACGCGAAATTGTGGTGGTTTTCGATGGTAGTTACGATACGTTTTCCCAGCGCTTTGGCGATACGTCTGTGAATATCATCGTGACAGGCTTTAGCATATTCACCGGCTAAATTCATAGCCATCCAATATTCCTGACCGTCGTGTGTATTCAAATCAAGCCAAGCCAAATGCTGCACCTGTTTCGGTAGCGGACATTGCTTAGTGGCCAGATACGTGTAATGCTTCGCGATGTTAGCGCCCATTCCGCGGGAGCCACTGTGAGACAAAACTGCCAGGTATTCGCCCGGGAGTAATTTCCATTCCGGCAAAACCGTCTCCAGTTTTGCGATACCAAATTCAACGAAATGATTACCGCCTCCCGAAGTTCCCAACTGCTTGTACGCTTTACCCAATAGGTTTTTCAAAAGCGGAATATCTTTGAATTCACTTCTGCTGAACACTTCATGATCCGCTTTGATTTTGTGCGTTTCTGTCATTCCGAATTTCGTATGCTCGCTCAAAATCGCTTTCAGCTGATCGTCTTTACCTTTCAGAAAAGAAGCAGGTAAATCAAATACAGACAAACTCATACGGCATCCGATATCGACACCTACTCCATAGGGAATAACGGCATTATCTGTGGCTAAAACTCCGCCAATTGGCAAACCGTACCCCGAATGTGCGTCGGGCATCAAAGCACCCGAAACGGCGATAGGTAATTTCAATGCATCGTACAATTGGAATTTCGCCTGTTCGTCAATTTCATTTTCACCAAAGATCGAGAACGGAGCTCGTGTGGTATTCAACTGATGCATTCTAACCTGCACCGGATTGATTAAACCTTCAGCCACTTTGCCCCAAGTACCGTGTCCTTTGAATTTTTCAGGTGCCAAGAGTACTTCTTTTGCTTCGGTTAAAATGCTGGCTTTCTTTTCTTTTTTTCTATATCTGTTAATTTGCCCTAAGGCAATGTTTATTGCGTTATTTTTAGGGAAACCCAATTGAATTAGATCTCTCCCTGATAATTTATTTCCCATGATTTTGTTACTAAAAATTTCTATTGTTGCCTAATGACAATGCATAGGCAAAACATTTTATTCGTTACGAATAAATAACAATCGGTGTTCGGGAAGTAATTGTGAAGTGTCTAGAATATACAAAAAAGCCCGAAACTAAATGTCTTCGGGCTTTTTCATATATTTTGATTTAAATCGCTACGATTGAAATAAGCCACGAAGAAAAGCTACACCAGGTACTGATGAGTTGCTTTGAGATGTTACGTTGAATACAAACATTTTTCTTCGTTTTTAAGAGTTAATTATTACGGCACAAATTTTTAGAAAACTTTTTCTAATTTCCAAATTTCTTACAAATTATTTTTTTTGAAATGATAATAAGACGTTAAAATAAAATCGTCGAATACCTCAATTTAGTACATTTACAAAAAATAAAAAAAATGCCAACCGACTGTATCAGCTACCAAAATTCAGGATATTTTTCAAAACTCATCATCGATTATTTAAATCAGAAACCCGAATTACAGTCGTTATACCATCGTTTTCCCACTAATGAGAATTTTCTTTCACAAATTGAAGAAAAAGGCACTAATTTTCCAATTGAAAACCGAAAAGTATTAGTTGAAAGTTTGTTACAACAATATACCAACTTCACCTTATCCGACACTTCTTTGCACAACATCGAATTGTTAAAACAGCCCAATACCTTTACAATTACTACCGGTCATCAATTGAATTTATTCACTGGTCCGTTGTATTTCCTTTATAAAATTGTTTCGACGATCAATTTATCCAAGCAGTTAAAAG
The DNA here is from genome assembly GCF_051908335.1 of Flavobacterium sp. MAHUQ-57. Classification (NCBI taxonomy): domain Bacteria; kingdom Pseudomonadati; phylum Bacteroidota; class Flavobacteriia; order Flavobacteriales; family Flavobacteriaceae; genus Flavobacterium; species Flavobacterium sp. MAHUQ-57. The sequence goes on from NZ_JBPZTE010000006.1 coordinate 1,239,534, forward strand.
CACAATATCCCAATTATCATTTTGTTCCCGTGTATTGGATGGCGACGGAGGATCATGATTTTGAAGAGATCAATCACTTTACATTCAAAACAACCAAGGTAAAATGGAACAAATCCAGTCAAGGACCCGTAGGTCGATTATCCACCCAAGGATTGGAGGAAGTATTTGCACAATTTGAAAAAGAATTGAGTATTGGTGATCATGCCAAGCATTTAAAAGAACTATTTAAAAAAGCCTATTTAGAACATACCACATTAGCCGATGCCACTCGGTTTTTGGCCAACGAATTATTCAAGGAGGAAGGTTTGGTGATTGTGGATGGTGACGATGTGAATTTGAAACAACTGTTTGCTCCCTATGTTAAAAGAGAGCTATTAGAGCAAGCTTCCTTTCAAAACGTTACCGAAACGAATAAAGCATTAGCACACTATGACATTCAGGTAAATCCGAGAGAAATCAATTTATTTTATATAGAAGATAAACTCCGTGAACGTATAGTACTTGAAAAAGGAAAATACATAATCAATAACACAAAAATTGAATTTTCCGAAAGCGAAATTCTGACGGAGTTGGAAAACCATCCGGAGAAATTCAGTCCGAATGTAATTTTACGACCGTTGTATCAAGAAGTTATCTTACCGAATTTATGTTATATTGGTGGTGGCGGAGAAATCGCTTATTGGCTACAATTGAAATCCAATTTTGAGAGTAATGGCGTTACATTTCCTGTTTTACTAGTTCGAAATTCAGTAGTGATTGCTTCAGCAAAACAAGTGCAGAAGATTGACAAACTGGATTTAAGTTGGGCCGATTTATTTACGAAACAGCACGATTTGATCCATAAAAAAACCAAAGAACTTTCCAGTCTGACGATTGATTTCTCGGAGCAAAAAGAATTTTTAAAGCAACAATTCATTACGTTAAACGACATTGCCAAGCGTACTGACCCTTCTTTTACTGGAGCCGTAAAAGCCCAGGAAGCGAAGCAAATCAAAGGTTTGGAGAATTTAGAGAAGCGATTATTAAAAGCCGAGAAGAGAATTTTAAGCAATCAATTGGAACGCATTTCGATGATTCAAAATGAACTTTTCCCCAATGGAGGACTTCAGGAGCGCAAACAGAATTTTTCAGAATTTTATCTTGAAAATGGCGATCAGTTGCTTTCTAAATTATTTAGTGCACTCCATCCGTTGGATCAAGATTTCACCCTATTGATTGTGTAAAACCCTAACGTAAAAATTCAATCTCCAAATCCAAAGATTATTTATAACTTTCGATTGCACAAAATCGAAAAATGAATACACCAATTTATATACTGGGAACCGGATTATCTCATGATGGTTCTGCGGTATTACTGAAAGACGGAAAAGTTTGCGTAGCAATTGAAAAAGAACGCATTACGAGAGTTAAACACGATGGTGGTAACGATACCGATGCGATTCAGTACTGTTTGGATGCTGAAAACATTACAATTGACGACATTAGTTTAGTTGTACAAAGTGAAAACTTCACTATTCCATCACGCGAGCGTTTTAAGGGAAAACGTCTTTTTGCAGAAAAATCCACTCCGGAAATCATCACAATATCGCACCATCTTGCTCATGCTTATAGTGCTATTGGCACATCTCCTTTTACCGAATGTGCGGTTATGGTTATTGATGGATGCGGGAGTCCACTCGAACAGTTTTTACAATTAAACCCTGAAGAAAAAGACACTGTTCCAGCACATTATTTGACGGCTAATGTAATGCTTTGTGAAAAAGATAGTTTTTACTATTACAATGGAACCGAATTAAAAACCCTATATAAAGATTTCAGTCCGATGGCTGAAGCAACAGAAAATCAATTAAAACTACCCACCACTCGACATTCCATAGGGGGTTTTTATGCAGCGGTAAGTCATTATGTATTTGGTAATATGGACGATGTTGGTAAATTAATGGGATTGGCACCTTATGGAAAATCCGGAGCATTTGAAATGGAAGCCTTTTATTTTGAAAATCAGAATGTTTATGTTTCTGACGATTGGAAAGCAGTGCTGAACAATCCCTCTGAAGGATATGATTATTTCAAAGCCCATTTTTCCTATTATGCCGATGTTGCAAAATGGGCACAAGAACAAGTAGAAAAAGCAGTTTTGAAATGCATTACCCAACGCTACACACTATTTTCCCATCCCAACCTTTGTTATTCCGGAGGAGTTGCTTTGAATGCTGTGGCCAATGCCAAATTGCAAGATACGAACTTAGCCCAAAACATCTATTGGGAGCCCGCTGCCGCTGATAACGGGTTGGCATTAGGATGTGCATTTTATGGTTGGCTTCAGCATTTGAAAATGCCCAAAATCACACATCAAGGTTCCACCTGTTTTGGAAAAAAATACAGTGACGATGAAATCAAACAGGCACTACAAAATGTAGACCATACAAAATACAAGGTGAATTATTTTCAAGATGAAGATAACTTATTACAACATTGTGCAACGAACATTGCTACTGGGAAAACAATCGCATGGTTTCATGGAGAATCTGAATTTGGCCCAAGAGCTTTGGGCAGACGCAGTATTTTGGCGCATCCCGGCATAAAAGGAATGAAACAACATATTAATAGCAACATTAAATTTAGAGAAGACTTTCGCCCTTTTGCACCCGCTGTTCCTGAAGAAAAAGTAGCCGTTTATTTTGAAAAAGGCAGAAACAGTCCTTATATGATTTTGGTAGATACAACTCGTAAAAACCATATCGAATTACTTCAAAACACCACCCATGCAGACGGTTCTGCGAGAGTTCAAACTGTGAATAAACAGTGGAATGAGCGTTTCTATAAACTTATCGAAAATTTTGAAAAAGAATCCGGAATAGCAGTACTCTTAAACACCAGTTTGAACAGACGCGGCATGCCAATGGTAGAAACGCCAGAACAGGCGATTGCGCTTTTTGAAGAAACCGCACTTGATGTATTAGTTTTGGAAAATTATGTAATTGAGAAACAATAGTAGAACCAGCGTACAAGACTTTCATAATTGCAGTACACTTTACTTTTTAGAGTCAAAAAAACTATTTTGACCTAGATTTACTTTGAATATATCCAACACTTCGACAATTTGATGATTATTTAATAAAATCATCAATTTAACGACTATTCTTCACATTTAATCGATTATGGCAATCAAAAATTATCATAATTTAATTTTAAGTCTACTTTTGCGCCCGATTTGAAATAACAATTCACAACAAAAACAAACTAACAAACAAACTAACAAACAAAAAAATGTCAAGAAAACTACTATTCATCGGCGCTGCATCAATGACTTTACTATCCTTTTACAGATTGAGGAATCCTGTACTAGAAATGGTAAAAGTTAACGGAGGAAGTTTTATGATGGGTTCCAAAGATGATAATCGTATTGCTGAAAATGACGAACAAAAACAACATGAAGTAAAACTAAACGCATTCCAAATCAACAAATTGGAAGTTACTGTATGGGAATGGAAGGACTATTGCAAGAAAACAAAGAAAAAAATGCCTGTAGTTCCAACTTGGGGTTGGAATGACAACAATCCGGTTACTAACATTACTTGGTATGAAGCTATTGAATATTGCAACTGGTTAAGTAAAATTGAAGGGTTAAAACCAGCATACACTATGGTAGGTCCTAATGTAAAATGCGATTTCACAGTTGACGGCTATCGTTTACCAACAGAAGCTGAGTGGGAATTTGCTGCCAAAGGAGGAAACAAATCAAAAGGAAATGCTTTTGCTGGATCAAATAACTCCAATGATATTGCATGGTGGATTAAAAATAGTGAAAAAAAGCCACATGCAGTTGGCACAAAACTACCTAATGAATTAGGTATTTATGACATGAGTGGCAACGTTTGGGAATGGTGTTGGGATTGGTACAATAAAGATTATTACAAAATTGAAGACAGCAACAATCCAAAAGGCCCTATTCGTGGTGAGAAAAAATCGGTACGAGGTGGTTCATGGGACAGTCAGGAAAATTACTTGAGAACAGCAAACAGAATTAGTACTGATCCAAATAAAACAAACGAGTTTTATGGATTTAGATTGGCTAGAAGCATCAACTAAAATATCCTTACAACTTTTCTTTCAGATTGATTAAAAAGTTATACTTTTGCACCCAAATTAAAAAAGGAAAAAATGGCAAGTAATAGAACTTTTACTATGATCAAACCGGATGCGGTTGAAAAAGGGAACATCGGTGGAATTTTAAACATGATTACTGAAGGTGGTTTCAGAATCGTTTCTTTAAAATTAACACAATTAACTGTGGCAGATGCTCAAAAATTTTATGCTGTTCACTCAGAAAGACCTTTCTTTGGTGAATTAGTAGAATTCATGACAAGAGGTCCAATCGTAGCTGCTATCTTAGAGAAAGATAACGCTGTTGAAGATTTCCGTACTTTAATCGGTGCTACTAACCCAGCTGATGCTGCTGAAGGAACAATCCGTAAAAAATACGCTACTTCAATTGGTGAGAATGCAGTTCACGGTTCTGACTCTGATGAGAATGCAGCTATCGAAGGTGCTTTCCACTTTGCAGGAAGAGAAATGTTCTAATCCAACATATATCATAAAAAAAGCCGTTCAATTGAGCGGCTTTTTTTATTACTTATATTTTTCAAAAATCCCTTGAACCACTTCATCGGTTTGGGCGAATCGAACTTTTTTCTCCACGGTTTTTGGTGGCGCAACTCTTTCGGCGCAATCGGCAATTCTACACGATTCACAAGTAACTCCTACTTCCCTTTTTTTCACTTTTTCATCATTTAGAAAAGCGATTTTGGAAGAAGAATTCGGTGTAATCATGATACCAAAACCAATACTTCTGTAATAACCCGTTCTAAACGGATCTTTTGTAGCCGATGACATGGTAAAATATTCCACACCACTATGGGTGTAGGAGGAAATCTGACTATCAAACAAATGATCTACTTCAAGATTCGGAATTTCTTTTATGGTTTGTAATGAAATCCATCTTCTACAGTAATGCTCATAACTTTCATTAGCATGTGGCTCCAATAGATTGGTAATATGCAATTCTTTGGTCAGTTTGATATCATTTCGTTCCGGTTTATAACTGAAGCGAAGGAAAAACAGGTTTTTAAGATTGAAATCCTTTGGCAATATATTTGTTAAACGCTGATAAAACGTTTCAGGCGAATCGGTATATTCAGCAATTAAATTTTGAAATTCAATGGCATCGAAGGATTTCTTTTCAAAAAAAGCTTTCAATTTTTTCACCAATGGTTTTCTCGGAATTAATAACGCTCCAGCAAAATAAGAAGCCAAGAAATTATTCAATACTTGATCAAAACGTTCAAATTTAATCCAAGAAAACGTATACAAACGATCGGTAATATTCAAATAATTATAAGCGATTTCTTTAGCATAAATGAATAAACGCTGTGATTCATCGGTTTCAGAAGAGACCAACAACGTTTTGGAAGTAGGCACAAAAACCGAACGCAAATTAATTAATTCTTTGTGTTGCGATAATTCTTCATTGTTGATGGTATAACCGTATTCTTCAGTAAGAATTTCTTCCAATTCAGTAACGGAGAGCTTTTGATTCAAATCTATGGAATAGGCTTTCGCGAATTTTTCCACCTGACTTTCAATCTCATCAAAATAGTTATTATTGGCTTCCTGGTACGATCGCAACGCTGCCAAAAAGAAACTTTCACGCGTTAAATTGTAATGTTTTGCAATTTCAAAAAGTGTACTAATGAAAGCATTGACTTTTACAGGAGCTTCGGCGATAATATCAATCAGATCACTTTCTTTAATTCCGAAAAGTTCCAGCGGAATTTCCTTTAGTATATTGGATTGTAGAATTTCACCGATTGGAGCAAGGTTTTTATCCAGTTTTAAGGAAACCAAATGATCATAATTCGATTCTAATGCTTCGGCCAATAACAGAATTTTATCCCTTTTGGGGTATTTCTTTCCTTTCTCGATTTCATTTAGATAGGATTTCGACAAACCGGTCATTTTGGCCAAACCAAATAAAGACAGATTTTTTTCTGTCCGCATCTGCTTCATCTTCAATCCGAAAATCAAACGAATATATTCTTCTTCAATCATTATAAATACTGGAATTATTACTTTCAAACAAAGATATGACTTTTAATGAATTTTGCAATTTTAAAATATTTTGCGAACGTTCGCTTGTTTTGTAAAAATTAATTTTATAAGTTTGTTCGCAGAAAACAACTAAACCACTAAACATGGAAATAGCATTAACTAAAATTGCACAAGTAAACAACCAAGAAACTTATGCCAATATCCTAACCGATGAAGCAATTGCATTCTTGGAAGCATTGCATAAAAAATTCAATAAGGACAGAATTGCACTTTTGGAGAAAAGAGAAATCCAGCAAGAGATTTTCAATTCGGGAGAAACACCAATTTTCCCTTTGGAAACCAAAAACATCAGAAACACAGCATGGACAGCTGCTAAAATTCCAGAAGCATTATTAGATCGAAGAGTGGAAATCACAGGACCGGTTGATCGAAAAATGGTCATCAATGCATTGAATTCAGGCGCCAAAACGTTCATGGCCGATTTCGAAGATAGCTGCTCACCAACATGGAGCAACTTAATGGAAGGACAACAAAACTTAAGCGATGCCATCAACAGAACGATAGATTTTGAGCAAAATGGTAAAAAATACAGTTTGAACGAAAAAACAGCAGTATTACTGGTTCGTCCACGCGGATTGCATTTGGAAGAAAAAAACATCGCTTTTGAAGAAGAATTGGCTTCCGGATCTTTGGTAGATTTCGGTTTGTTTTTCTTTCATAATGCACAAAACCTAATTGAGAAAGGTGTTGGCCCTTATTTTTACTTACCCAAGCTAGAACATTATGAAGAAGCACGTTGGTGGAATGATGTTTTCGTTTTTAGTCAAGATTATTTAGGTATCAAACAAGGTACGATAAAAGCAACTGTTTTAATAGAAACCATCACCGCCAGTTTCCAACTCGATGAAATCATTTATGAACTAAAAGAACATATTGCTGGATTGAACTGTGGTCGTTGGGATTACATATTCTCGTACATCAAAAAACTAAAAAATCATAAAGACTTCATAGTTCCCGAAAGAGACCAGATTACAATGACAAGTCCGTTCATGAGTGCATACTCTTTACGTGTTATCCAAATTTGTCACAAACGCAATATTTTGGCAATCGGAGGAATGGCAGCACAAATTCCGATAAAGAATGACGAAGAAGCCAATCAAGTAGCATTCAACAAAGTCATTACAGACAAAGAACGTGAAGTGAAAAATGGACATGACGGAACCTGGGTTGCACATCCAGCATTAGTGCCTGTAGCTATGAAAGTTTTCAACGACAACATGCACACTAAAAACCAAATGCACATTAAACGAAATGAATTGAGTATTTCCGAAAAGCAATTATTAGAAATTCCTGAAGGAACAATCACTTTGAAGGGTATTCAAAAAAACATCAATATCGCCATTTTATATATTGAATCTTGGTTAAGTGGTGTTGGAGCTGCGGCATTGTATCATTTAATGGAAGATGCCGCAACCGCAGAAATATCAAGAACACAAATCTGGCTTTGGCTACAAAAAGGCATCCAACTAGAGGATGGAAAAACATTCACTCCTTATGCCTTAGAACAATTGACTGAATTAGAATTACTAAAAATAAAAGAAGAAGTTGGCGTAGAACGATTTACAAAAGGAAGATATGAATTGGCTGCTGATTTATTCACTGAAATGTCGTTAAGAAAAGAGTTAGATGATTTCTTAACCATTATAGCCTACAAATACTTATAAAAAAAGCCGTCAGATGCGGCAACATCTGACAGCTTACATTCAAATAATTAACAATAACTATTTAAAGCACAACAAAATTATGAAAACTGAAGAAAGAATTCAACAATTAGTAACGGATTGGACAACAAACCCAAGATGGAAAGGTATTGAAAGACCTTACACTGCCGAAAAAGTAGTGGAATTACAAGGTTCTTATCAAATTGAACATTCCATTGCGCGTCATGGCGCTGAAGTACTATGGAAAAAATTACATTCTCAGGACTGGGTAGCCGGATTAGGTGCAATGACAGGAAATCAAGCCATTCAAGAAGTAGAAGCCGGATTGGAAGCTATTTATCTAAGTGGTTGGCAAGTTGCAGCAGACGCTAATTTAGCAGGCGAAATGTACCCAGATCAATCATTATATCCAGCCAACAGCGTACCGCAGGTAGTAAAAAGAATCAACAATGCTTTATTACGTGCCGATCAAATTCAATCGGTAAATAAGGTAGAAAATAAAAAAGAGTATTTAGTTCCAATTGTAGCTGATGCAGAAGCTGGTTTCGGTGGAAACCTAAATGCTTTCGAATTAATGAAAGGGATGATTGAGGCGGGTGCAGCAGGGGTGCATTTTGAAGACCAATTATCTTCTGCAAAAAAATGTGGGCATTTAGGTGGAAAAGTATTGGTACCCACTCAAGAAGCTATCAACAAACTGATTGCCGCTCGTTTGGCTGCCGACGTTATGAATGTTCCAACATTAATTGTGGCACGTACCGATGCAGATGCAGCCAACTTACTTACTAGCGATGTTGACTATAGAGACAGAGAATTCATTACAGGTGAAAGAACTCCGGAAGGTTTCTTCTATGTAAATGCCGGTTTGGAACAAGGAATTAGCCGCGGGTTATCCTATGCTCCCTATGCCGATTTAATCTGGTTAGAAACATCAACACCGGATATTACTGAAGCTAGAAAATTTGCCGAAGCCATTCACGCACAATTTCCAGGAAAACTATTGGCATACAACTGTTCTCCATCCTTCAATTGGGCTGCAAAATTATCAGTAGGAGAAATGGAAACATTCAGAGAAGATTTAGCCGCATTGGGATACAAATTCCAATTCATCACTTTGGCAGGATTCCATGCATTGAACACTTCAATGTTCGAATTGGCTTTAGCGTACAAGAAAAAAGGAATGGCGGGTTATTCGGAATTACAACAAAAAGAATTCGCGTTACAAGCTGAAGGATTCAGAGCGGTAAAACATCAAAATTTTGTAGGTACAACCTACTTCGACGAAGTTCAGAATGCGGTTACTGCAGGATTAGCATCAACAGTTGCAATGAAAGACTCTACAGAAACAGCGCAATTCTAATTTTTTTGGTTAGTGCAAAAATGCCCCGGAATTCGGGGCATTTTTTTTAAAAAATTTTGACTTCTAACTATTTTTCAATACTTTTAATTTCAAAAATCAACATAAAAAAACCGAAACCATTTAATACAATGAATTTATTCAGAAAGTGTTATACACTCATTTCTATACTAAAATTTAGCGCTCTACTTTTATCAGTAATTAACATCTACAGTTATTTCCAAAATGGCGTCCAACTTTTCAATGACAAAATAGATCCTGATTCTGAACGTTTCCTCTATGGCAAATACATCATTTTTGCAATGGTTCTACATACAATATTCGAAAGTATATCAACAATCAATATATTTTCCTACTATGCCAAGAAACATCATTTCCTTAATTATATATTAGGTCTAATTTCAATAGCTATCTCTTTACCCTTATTTTATGACTTCGCAGATGATTTTGATTATTTTGATGGTAAAGTTAATCCTATGTCTTTCCTTTTTCCATTAGTGTACTTCGTTTGTGGAATATTCGACTTTATAATTGCAGGCAAAACAATTGAAGACTAAGCAAAAACAACAAATATCATTCAATTGATACTATGAAGTACTATAAACAAATTATAAGTTTCACAACTAAAGAATATTTATAAAATCAAAGTTACCTTAAGACCACATCTTTTACCACTTCCCTGCCCAATTCTTCATTAATCATCTTGATAATCTTGTCTTTGCCGTAACTTAATTCTTCACGCAAAACCGAAGAAGTTAGTTCAACATATAAAACAGATCCCTTCAGCAATACATTACGAGTATAATTATTCACTCCATTACCCATAAGGTTTTTCCATGCATCAGCCACAGAAATCTGATTCAAGCCTTTGTCTAATTTATTGGCTTCAATGATTTCTTTTAAAATATCCCCAATGGAACTTTCGTTACTCAGCCTTTTTGCCATACTCTGGTAATCGGTTTACATTTACTTTTTTATAATAAAATTCGGCGCCTTCTTGAGATTCCAGCACCAACAAACTATCCGTCAACTGAATTACGTTTTCAGTACGTTTTCCAAATTCAGATGAAAAATTCAACACCAGGTTTCCATCTCTTTCGGTAGCTGTCATTTTTTCCTGTAAATCATCAACCAAAAAAGTTCCCATGGGTTGCCAGCGTACTTTTTTATGAAATCCAATGTTATTTTTGATGTCGAAATATTCATAATTTTCATTAACTGGATACTCCTTTTCATTACCATCAGCACTTTCCACTTTAGTAATTTGCCAATACCCAATTATTTTTCCTACATTCCCGATAGCCACTTTTTCTTTACACGAAAAAACAGACAGAACCGACAGTATTATTATAATTTTTCTCATGTTGTAAAATTAAGACATTCGATTAAACCTTTCTGAAAAAATATAGTCTAAATTTGAAATAACTAAACCAATCGAAATGAAATCTTTTTACTATGTAATTATCGCTGCATTAAGCTTATTTGGATGTGGGAATGAAGAAACAGAAAACTCACCCACTGAAGAAGCAATGTATTTTCCGCCTCTAACCGGATCAACATGGGAAACCAAAACCATTTCTTCATTAGGATGGAATCAGAGTGCCGTTCAACCATTAAAAGACTATCTTAACACTAAACACACCAAATCATTCATCATTTTAGTGAATGGCAAAATTGTTATGGAAGAGTATTTCAATGGTCATAATGCATCATCCGTTTGGTATTGGGCAAGTGCTGGAAAAACACTTACTGCAACACTTACTGGAATTGCACAACAGGATGGTTCTCTTTCTATCAACAACAAAGTTTCAACGTATCTTGGTACCGGCTGGACCAGTGCATCATTAGCTCAAGAGAATTTAATTACCTGTAGACATTTATTATCTATGACATCCGGATTGGATGACGAATACAATGCCGACTTAGTGGATCCGAGCAATCTGATATACAAGGCAAACGCAGGAAGCCGGTGGGCCTACGACAACGTGTATGTTAAATTACAAGATGTAGTTTCACAAGCAACCGGACAAACATGGAATGCTTATTTCAATAGTAAACTACGAGATAAAATCGGAATGAGTACTACTGGATTCTGGTTTAATAATGCTGATGGCTTACGAATTTACTCCAGCGACACCAGAAGCATGGCTCGATTTGGATTACTAGCATTAAACAAAGGAAAATGGAACAACGAAGTAATACTGAATGATAGTTACTTTAACGAAGCTACTTCTACATCACAAACCATCAATTTGGCTTATGGCTATTTATGGTGGTTGAATGGAAAAACATCCTATCATTTACCTAATTCTCAATTTGAATTTCAAGGCAGTATTATCCCTTCTGCACCAAACGACATGTTCATGGCTTTAGGCAAAAATGATCAAAAAATATATGTTGTACCCAGTAAAAAAATGGTCATCATACGTATGGGTGACGCCGCAGACGGAAGCAATATGGCACTTTCCGATTTTGACGAAATACTCTGGCAAAAAATAAATGCGCTATTTCCATAGCGCATTTATTTTTTATTTTTAATTCTTAGGATTTAATCCAATTGGTAATCACCTCATCAATAGGTAGCGTTTGCGGCCCTATAACTTTAGCCAAAGTTCCATCTTCATTGATCAAATACTTTTGGAAGTTCCATTTCACTTCGTTGTCTTCCAAACCGTTTTTTGCTTTTTGAGTTAGAAACTGATATAACGGATGTGTGTCGTCCCCGGTAACAGAAATTTTCTCCATCATTGGGAAAGTTACTCCGTAATTCTTTGTACAGAATGTTGCAATCTGCTCATTACTACCCGGCTCTTGTGCTCCAAAGTTATTCGCAGGAAATCCAATGATAATAAAATTATTGTCTTTGAATTCGGTGTACAATTCCTGCAATTGCTCGTATTGAGGTGTCAAACCGCATTCTGAAGCCGTGTTCACAATCATTACTTTTTTTCCTTTCAACGAAGCCAAATCAAAATCGTTTCCAGCAATATCTTTGACCTTAAATTGGTAAATTGTAGTTGCAGTCATAATTTCCTTTTTAGTTGTTTTATTACTTGTTGCGTTTTTACTTTTCTTTTCTTGACCCTGACAGCCTAAGACCAAAAGTAAGCTTAAAATTACAAAACTATTTTTCATGTTTTATTTTTTAAATTTTCTGTATCTGAAATAGACTAATCCTGAATAAGCTAAAAATCCAATCAGAACGTATAAATAAATAATCACATTCTGTTTTTCACCGGAAGCGTATGAATGTAAGCCGCTCAAGTGGAAATTTACACCGAAGTAAGTCATCAAAACCGATGCAAAAGCCAATACACTCAAAAAGTTATAAATAAACTTACCTCTCAAGGCGGGAACAAAACGCATGTGAATTACAAAAGCATATACCATGATACTAATTAGCGCCCAAGTTTCTTTTGGATCCCAACCCCAGTATCGTCCCCAGCTTTCATTAGCCCATTGTCCACCCAAGAAGTTTCCAATAGTCAACATTACCAAACCGACAGTCAAAGCCATTTCGTTGATGTATGTAATTTCCTTGATGTTCAAATCCATTACTTTTTTATTTTTTTCATTGGTAAATAACATCAATCCAAGTGAGACTAAACCAAGTATTGCTCCTAATGCAAAAGGACCATAACTACCTACAATCACTGCAACGTGAATCATTAACCAATAAGAATTCAACACTGGCTGTAAGTTACCAATTTGAGGATCCATCCAACTTAGATTAGCCACCCACAATATCATAGTGGCAACAAATGCAGTCGAAGCAACCGTCAAAGCTGATTTCCTTCCAAAGGCCAATCCGAAGAACATAATTGACCATCCCACATAAATCATCGATTCATAGGCATTACTCCACGGTGCATGACCAGAAATGTACCAACGAGCTATTAAACCAAGAGTATGTAAAACAAATAATAATCCTAAAACTACGTGGAAGAATTTCACAGAAATATTCACCCATTTCTTTTTATTGAAAATATTAATTATAACAAATACAAACATTAAAAGTCCTGCCAATAAGTACCACTTATAAAGCTTTTTGAAAATATCATATTTATTATACTTAATCTCTAAATCGATTTGTTTGTCTGAAGGACGCACTTTTGCCCCGTATTTTTTCTGATATTTTTCGATACCAGTAACCAAGCTGTTAGCCAACTTGTAATCTTTAGAAACAGAAGCTTTATCCAATGAATTCAGATAAAAAGGCAACACATTTTTAATAGTATCTAACGATGTTCCTGTCGGCTGATTGATTTCTAAAAAGCTAACCCATTTGTTGTTTTTATCATTCGGAATTGGAAAAATTTTCAAAATTTGTCCTGAGATCGCCGAGTATAATAAATTTACTTTCTTATCGGCTTCAATAAAATCTTTTTCAAACTGATTAGGAACAGCTGCTTTGTAGGCTTTATCTATTTGACGTGACAGTTTGTAATTCCCTTTTTCGTCAAAAAAATCGATTAGTTTAGCATATTTAGTTTTCTTTTCAATACCTAATAACTTATGAATACTATCGTTGTCTTTTTGCACAAAAATAATTGGAATTTCATACCAAACTTGTGGAAATTGAGTAATAGACAAAAACACTTGGTCGGAATTCATATCCTTGTAGGTGTCTTTTTTACTTACCTTACGTAGTAATTCAGACGAAAACGTATTTAAAGGCTTCATACGTCCTCCTTCATCCTGAATGATTAATCTTCCGAACTTCTCAGCTTCATTAACGGGTACAGTGTAACGCTTTAAAATAGAATCAATTTGCTGTTCCGTTGGAATCTTGTGCGCATGATTTTGTGAAAATCCACTCAAAGAACACATCATTATTATGATTGACAACAAATTAGCTTTTTTAGCTTTTACTTTCTCCAGCTTCTGTTTTAAATCATCAAATCGTGTATGCTTAGCAAATAAAATAGCCATCATTCCAAAGTATAACAGAAAATACCCAATGTAAGTAATTGTAGTTCCCCAAAAATCATGGTTTACAGACAATTTAGTCCCTTTTTCATCAGGATCAAAACCCGCTTGAAAGAAACGATAGCCTTTATGATCTAAAATATGATTCATGTAAATACGCGCATCAAATGGTTTTTCATCCAAAATAGTTACTTGACTTTCGAAAGCAGAATAACTTTTTTCAGTACCAGGATATTTTGACGCGATGAATTTATTCAATTTTATTTTAAAAGGTAAATCATATACTTTACTTCCAAAAAACACTGTATATTCCAAATCACCCAATGTAAAAGCCTGTGGTTCACTTACCTTTCCCTTTGAGCCCAAAAGTGTAATAATTTTTTCTTTTCCTTGGTTGGATATTTTAAACACCAAAGCATCATCAGTTTCCTGATCTTTATAATTGCCGTTTGATTTGTATTCTTTCACCCCTTTAATTGCAGCTTCTGGAAAAACAAACTGACTTCCTCCAACATTATATAACGAACGATACATTAAATCAGCTTTTGTATTTTTGACTACATTCCCTTTCATTTGATCCGCCATACGCATGAAGTTACCATCAAATGGCGTTTCAATAGAGGATTCCTTTTCGTTAATCGTAATATTCACAGCACCTTGTGTATACTTATTCAACGCAAAAAGGATATTATGAATACTTTGTACTTCACCTTCTTTCAAATAATGTTCATGACGCTCACCACCACCAGCTTCTACCATTTTTAGAAATAAGATTCCTTTATCATCAGGTTTAATCGTTTCTTTCGCTCCCATAATAAAATCTACCAATTCCACTTGAAAAGGGATTTCACTGAATTGATATTTATCCACAAAATGGTTATCGACTGCACCTGATAACAACAATTGCTTTTCAATTGTTTTTCGTTTCATTTCACCTTGATGCTGACCATCAACATACAAGGTTAAATATGTTTTGTCTGAAAAAACTTGATTTTCTGTTGCTCCTTCACGGATTGGCATCATCCCTTCATAACTAATGTAACGCGTAACAAAAGCTCCGACTAAAATTAAAATGAATGACAAATGTAAAATCAAAGTTGCCCATTTCTCTTTTTTGAACAATTGATAACGTTTGATGTTTCCTAAAAAGTTCAACATAAAGAAAAACATGATAGCTTCAAACCACCAAGAATTATAAATAATAATCCTTGCGGTGTCTGTATTATATGCGTCTTCAATAAAGGTTCCTGCTGCCATGGCTGCTGCAAAAACAATAAATAAAACAGCCATTAATCGAGTTGAGAAAAGAAAAGAAAATATTTTTTTGTCCATTGTTTTGGAATGCTAATTTAAGTGTCACAAAAATACTTAATTAGTTTCTTTTAAAACTGAAAAGACTTTGTTTTTTAAGGAGATTTTAAGAATAAAAAAAGCGAAACATATAGTTTCGCTTTTGTCTTGAATCAAATATAGAAAATTAACTTCTCTCGAATAATTTTTTAACGTCTTCTACACTCAACATTTGTGAAATTCCTGTTGAAGAAGTTACCTTGTTAGTTGTCATAAACTGTACAACTGCTTTGTTCGTTGCTTTAGTGTAATGTAACCACACATAATCGTTTGGCAATTCCAATTTAATATCGTACATCGGAGACGCATTGAAACCATCCATGATGATTTTGTACAAATTGTCATAATCTCCTTCTACATTTTTAAATGAGAAGTTTTTGATTGAAGTGTCATCAGTGTTTTCCATGTCTTTATAAAAGAAAGTATACTGACTTCCTTCTTTCTGAACATAAACATCATTTGTCCCTACTCTCCCTAATCTTTCCAAAGGAGTTGTTGGCAATACTTTAATTTGTGCGAAACTTAAACTACTGATTAATAGTAACGCTAACATAAATACATTTTTCATGGTATAACATTTAAGGAATTGGTTGTCGCAAATATAATTTTTTTGTTGAATAAAACACAATTTCAAACATTTGATTATTAACAACATATTGTTAATAGAATATGAATTGTAGTTAAATTTTTAAATTTTCTTATTTTAGCCGAATGATTCAGGTAATAATTTTAGGCTCCGGAAATGTAGCACAACATCTTATTTCGGCTTTTGAAAAAAACACAACAGCCCGAGTAAAGCAGGTTTTCGCACGTAATCCAAAAAATATATCTCATTTAATTGATTATGAAAGAGTTACAAACAACATTGATTCACTTCTAGAAGCAGATGTTTATATTATTTCTGTAACTGATGATGCGATTGAAAACATTTCCGCACAAATTCCTTACAAAAACAAATTAGTGGTTCATACCTCAGGTACGATTTCGATTACTAATTTGGATTCAAAAAATCGAAAGGGCGTTTTTTATCCATTGCAAACCTTCTCAAAAAACAAATCGGTCAATTTTAAAGAAATACCTATTTGTTTGGAAACACAAAATCAGGAAGATTACCACTTATTGGAAAAGATAGCACATTCCATTTCTGATAAAATTTTCAACATAAACTCCGAACAACGAAAAGCCTTACATGTTGCGGCAGTATTTTCCTGTAATTTTGTCAACCACCTATATCAATTAGGTTCCGAAATCTGTAAAGAAAATAATATTCCCTTTGAAATATTATATCCGCTAATTCAAGAAACAGCCAATAAAATAAAAACACTTTCGCCTGAAGAAGCTCAAACCGGACCAGCAAAGCGCAATGATACCACAACCATCAATGCACATTTGCATTTTCTTCAAAATGAAACACAAAAAGAGATTTACAAACTACTCACAAAATCAATAATTGATAATGGCAAAAAGCTATAAAGAAATCATGAACGACATCACTACATTTATCTTTGATGTTGATGGTGTATTAACAGACGGAACAGTTCACGTTTCGCAAACCGGAGAAATGTTACGCGAAATGAATATCAGAGACGGATTTGCCATGAAAGCTGCAATCGAAAGCGGTTATCATGTTTGCATTATTTCCGGCGGTAGCAACGAAGGAGTTCGCATTCGTTTACGTAATTTAGGAATTACAGACATACATTTAGGATCACCCGACAAAGTAGAAACCTTTAAGGAATACATAGATGTTTATAACATCAAACCCGAGCAAGTTCTTTACATGGGAGACGATATTCCTGATTACCATGTAATGAAATTAGTAGGATTACCTACATGTCCTCAAGATGCTTCTCCAGAAATCAAAGAAATATCCAATTATATTTCACACAAAAACGGAGGTAAAGGAGCTGTACGTGATGTTATCGAACAAGTTATGAAAGTTCAGGAAAAATGGAATATTTATTTTAACGGTAAATTTGACTAATGAAATACTTACAATTAATACGCTATCAAAATTTATTACTTATTGCCTTGATGCAACTTGTGGTACTGCATGGCTTTCTTAAATTCCAAAATGCGTGGCTTTTTCTTCAAGACTGGCAATACTACTTATTGGTTATAGCAACAGTATGTATAGCTGCTGGTGGTTATATCATTAACGATATCAATGATCAGAATGCCGATGCAGAAAACAAATCTTCGGGAAATATAGTCGGAAAGACAATTTCCGAAAGTACAGCATATAACCTGTATGTTGGCTTTACCATTATAGGAGTTGGCATTGGCTTTTATCTTTCCAATGCCATTCAAAAACCTAATTTCGTCACCGTTTTTATTCTATGTGCCGCCTTACTTTACATCTATGCTACCAACTTCAAACAAATTCTTTTGGTTAAAAACATAGTAGTTTCTTTTTTACTTGCTTTTAGTATAATAATTATTGGGCTTTTCGACATTTATCCTGCCATTACTTTTGAAAACAGGAGTGTAATGCAAATTATCTTTTCCATTTTACTTGATTTTTCAATTATTGCTTTTATCATTAACTTCATGCGAGAAATTGTAAAAGACATGGAAGACATCAAAGGCGATTACAATAATGGCATTCAAACGTTACCCATTGTTTTAGGAGTTTCTAGGACAGCCAAATTACTGCTGGTATTTACCTTAATTCCGGTGGGTTTGATTTTATATTATACTTATACTAACTTATTCAAATTAGAATTTGCAACCGTATACATATTAGGCTTCATCATTGGCCCCTTATTTTACTTTATGATTAAAATAGCGTCAGCACGAAGTAAAAAGGAGTTCAATCATTTGAGTACCGTATTAAAGTTTGTTATTTTCTTCGGAATCATTGCCATTGGAGTAATCGGATTAAACATGAAATACTATGCTTCATAATAAATTTAAAGAGTATAAAATCATCTTGGCTTCTGGTTCACCAAGACGCCAACAGTTTTTCAAAGATTTGGATTTGGATTTTGAAATTCGCTTAAAAGAAATTGAAGAAATCTTTCCACCTCACCTGCAATCTTTCAATATCACCAATTATTTAGCCCAACTCAAGGCGGATGCTTTTACAGATTTAGCCGAAAACGAATTACTCATTACCAGTGATACCTTAGTTTGGTTAGAGAATGAAGCTTTGGGAAAACCTACAGATGAAGATGACGCTATAAAAATGCTTCAACAATTATCAGGAAAAACACATGAAGTAGTTACTTCAGTCTGTTTTAAAACTAAAAACAAGAGCGAAATCATCTACGATATTACAAAAGTTACCTTTGCTGATTTAAGCCTGGAAGCGATTCAATATTACATCCAAAATTACAAACCACTTGACAAAGCCGGAAGCTACGGAATCCAAGACTGGATAGGACTTGTTGGCATTTCAAAAATAGAAGGTTCGTATACAAATGTGGTTGGTTTACCCACCGAAAAGGTATACCAATATCTGTTAAAATTCTAATTCAAATGCAATTCATATTGTTTTTTGGCACAGTAATTGGATACTAATTATCAAACGTTCACGTTTAGCTATTATCCATAACTTAAAACTAAATAATATGAAAAAGTTACAATTTATATTCGGAGCATTTTTAGTCTTATTTGCCCTGGAATCGAATGCACAAGTATCAGTGAGTTTAAACATCGGTTCTCGTCCAACGTGGTGCGATCATTACGATGACAGAGTTCAATACGTTTACTTACCAGAAATCGAATGTTATTACGATACCTATGATGCGGTTTATGTTTACTATGGTCCTAGCGGATGGTGTCGTTCTCGTTATTTACCAGAATACTGTAACGGATATGATATCAATAGAGGTCACCGTGTAGTTATTGACTACAGAGGTGGAACGCCTTGGACTCATTTTGATTACCACCGCAAACATTATTGGAGAGATAATTACCGTAACTATCGTCGTGAATACTACGGACCAAGATACGATAACAGAAGAAGTAACTATGTAGCTGTAGCACACAGAGACAGAAATTACGACAATGACAGATACTACCGTGGTAACGGAAGAGGAAATGGACATTACAAAAAACACGATAGAGGAAATGACAACCACCAAGGTCACGGAAGAGGACATGGTAGAGGAAATGGAAGACGTGACTAAACTTCTTTTAAAACAACTATAAATAGAAAAGAGAGAACTTAGGTTCTCTCTTTTATTATTTTAAACCCCATTGTTTTATTTTATCTTTGCAAAAAGATTTTCAAATTGAGGTATTTCATCGAATTTGCTTACAACGGAACCCATTATCATGGTTGGCAATACCAACCCAATGCCATTTCCGTTCAAGAAACTTTAAACAAGGTTTTTTCCACTTTATTACAAGAAGATATTGAAATTGTTGGTGCCGGTAGAACTGATACTGGCGTACATGCTTCACAAATGTATGGCCATTTCGATACTGATAAAATAATCGATAAACAAAAGCTAATCTACAAAGCCAATTCTTTTTTACCGAAAGATATCGTCGTTTACGATATTATTCTAGTACACGATGATGCTCACGCCCGTTTTGATGCTACATCCAGAACCTACCATTATCATATCGCAACCAAAAAGGATATTTTTGGAAATGAAATTTCTTGGTTCAATCAATTACCATTGGATTTGGATGCCATGAATGAAGCCGCAAAATTATTACCTACTTTCACCGATTTCCAATGTTTTTCAAAATCAAACACGGATGTTTTTACTTATAACTGTAAAATCACCGAAGCGTATTGGAGAAAAGAAAATAATACACTTATCTTTACCATCACGGCAGATCGTTTTTTGCGTAACATGGTAAGAGCCATTGTTGGAACACTAGTAAATATTGGTCTTCACAAAATCAATATAGAGGATTTTATAAAAATCATAGAAAGTAAAGATCGAAAAAAAGCAGGTTTTTCTGTTCCGGCACAAGGGCTATTTTTAACCAATATAAAGTATCCATACATCAATAAGGAGAATGAAAGCATTTGATTCGACATTATTCAAACGAATTTTAGAATACACAAAACCCTACCAATGGAGGTATCGCAGTGTAATTGTATGGGCTATTTTACTCTCTATTTTCGCAGCATTACGCCCTTACTTATTAAAATACACTGTCGATCACCACATCCAATCTAAGAACCAAGAAGGATTAACTTTATTCATTTGTCTTATTGGAACTACCCTATTATTGGAAGTGCTTGCCCAATTTTATTTTGTATTTTGGGCGAATTGGCTAGGCCAAGACATCATCAAAGATATCCGAATCAAGCTATTCAAACATTTGAGTGGATTCAAAATGAATTATTATGACCACGAACCTGTGGGTAAGCTGGTTACACGTGCAGTCTCTGATATTGAAGCCATAGCACGAATCTTTAGCCAAGGTTTGTTTATGATCATAAGTGACCTACTTAAAATGATAGTTGTACTAGGGTTCATGTTGTATATGAATTGGAAACTGACCTTAATCGTAATTGCGGCTATGCCAATTCTAATCTATGCAACTCGCGTGTTCCAGATAAAAATGAAAGCCGCTTTTGAAGAGGTGCGTACGCAAATTGCCAACATGAATACGTTTGTGCAAGAACGTGTTTCGGGTATGAAAATCGTGCAATTGTTTATTCGGGAAGAAACCGAATACCAAAATTTCAAAAAAATCAATTACTTACACAAAAAAGCCTGGGTCAAAAACGTGTGGTACAACTCCATCTTTTTTCCCATTGCTGATATTGTTTCTGCATTAACATTAAGCTTAATCATTTGGTATGGAGGGATCAATATTCTCAACAACGATACCTTCACCACTTTTGGAGATTTGTTTGCTTATACCATGTATATTTCCATTTTCTTCACACCATTGCGTCAAATAGCAGATAAATTCAATGAGATGCAAATGGGAATGATTGCTGCAAATCGTGTTTTTGAAGTATTGGATACTCAAAACCATACCGAAGATTCCGGCACTTTGGAAGCACCGCATTTTGAAGGGAAAATTGATTTTAAAAATGTGGTTTTCGGATACAAAGAGAATGAAGATGTTTTGAAAAACATCAACTTATCCATCAACAAAGGAGAGACTATAGCCATTGTGGGAGCAACCGGGGCTGGAAAATCTACCATTATCAATTTATTGAATCGCTTTTATGATATCAAATCGGGTGAAATCTGTATCGACAATGAAAATATCAATCGTTTTTCGTTAGCAAGTTTACGCAAACAAATTGCAGTAGTTTTACAAGATGTTTTCTTGTTCGCTGATTCCATTCATAA
Organism: Flavobacterium sp. MAHUQ-57; assembly: GCF_051908335.1. Lineage (NCBI taxonomy): Bacteria > Pseudomonadati > Bacteroidota > Flavobacteriia > Flavobacteriales > Flavobacteriaceae > Flavobacterium > Flavobacterium sp. MAHUQ-57. Next base: position 1,261,280 of record NZ_JBPZTE010000006.1, read on the forward strand.
CAATATCACGCTCAATAATCCAAGTATTACAAGGGAAACAGTCATTACAGCTGCCAAAGAAATTGGTGCGCATGATTTCATTATGAGTTTACCCGGCAATTACGATTACGATGTAAAAGAAAGAGGTAATATGTTATCCTCTGGGCAACGCCAGCTCATTGCCTTTTTACGCGCTTATGTAAGTCAACCCAGCATTTTAATCTTAGACGAAGCCACTTCATCGATTGATGCGTATTTAGAAGAACTAATCCAAAAAGCTACAGTAACACTTACAAAAAACAGAACTTCGATAGTTATTGCACATCGATTAGCGACTGTTATCAATGCCGACAGAATTGTTGTTTTAGACAAAGGAATCGTTGTCGAAGAAGGAACGCATCAGCAACTTTTACAGAAAACCGGAGGTTATTACCGTAAATTGTATGAAGCGCAATTTGTCAATCACGAAGAAGAAATCAACTAAACTAAAAAATGGAAAAATATTCAATTGAATTAGACGTACGAGATTACGAACTAGACGTACAAGGAATTGTAAACAACTCAGTATACCAAAATTATTTAGAACATGCACGCCATGAATTTTTACATCACCATGGCATTGATTTTGTCGATTTTGCACAAAACAATATAATGTTAGTCGTAAAAACCATCGAAATGAATTTCAAAAACTCTTTGGTGAGCCGTGACAAATTCAAAATTGAAGTTGCTGCAGAAAAAGAAGGCAATTTAAAAGTCGTATTCCATCAGGATATCATCCGTCTTTCAGACAATAAAGCAATTTTATCGGCTAAAGTAACGGGAGTAGCCATTAAAAATGGAAGACCGGTGGCACCAGATACTATACCACAGATTCAAGGATTTTTGAGTTAACCCAATTGACTCATCAATTTCACACACTCCACTGCTTCTTTTACATCATGCACTCTTATAATGTTAGCTCCTTTCTGTAATGCTAACGTATTTAAAATCGTCGTGCCGTTCAAAGCATTCTCTGGGGTTGTTTCCAAGGTTTTATAAATCATCGATTTTCGGGAAATACCAACCAAAACAGGTAATTCCAACATTTGAAACAACTCCAGTTTGGAAAACAATTCAAAATTTTGCACGACTGTTTTCGCAAACCCGAATCCCGGATCTACAATCAAATCATTAATTCCCAGCCTTCGGGCTTGGGTAATTTTTTCTGAAAAATAGAAAAGTATCTCTTTAACCAAATCATTATAATCCGTTAGTTGCTGCATCGTTTGTGGAGTACCTCGCATGTGCATCATAATATAGGGAACTTGGAGTTTTGCAACTGTTTCCAGCATTTTTTCATCCAAATTTCCAGCCGAAACATCATTAATCAAGGCTGCTCCGGCAGTAATGGTTTCTTCGGCAACTTTTGCATGGAAAGTATCAATAGAAAGTAACGTTTCAGGAAAATTTTTCAGAATTAAATCTACTACAGGCACTACCCTTTTCAGTTCTTCTTCCGCAGTAATCAAATCGGCAGATGGCTTTGTTGTTTGTCCGCCAACATCAATAAAATCAGCACCTTCAACCAGCATTTTTTCAACTTGTTGCAACAATACGGCATCGGAAGAAAACCTTCCTCCATCATAAAAAGAATCGGGAGTCACATTTAAAATCCCCATCACTTTGGGTGTTGTTAAATCAATCAGGTTTCCTTTACAGTTGATGGTCATTTTTATACTTTTTTTAAATAAATTGTAAACAAAAAAAGGCTATTTTTGGACAAACTTGATACAAATATAATTTAATAATGAGTAACACCTCACAACAATACGACGCAATCATTTCAATTTGTCGTGATTTATACGCCAAAAAATTACAAGATTACGGAAGTGCATGGCGCATTTTACGCTTGCCATCACTAACCGACCAAATATTCATCAAAGCGCAACGTATCCGTTCGTTACAAGAAAATGAAGTTCGAAAAGTAGATGAAGGAGAAGCTTCAGAATTCATTGGTATTATCAATTATTCTATCATGGCTTTGATTCAATTGGAAAAAGGTGTCGCAGACCAACCCGATTTGAATGTGGAAGAAGCTGTAAAATTATACGACGAAAAAATACAACTGACAAAAGATTTAATGGAAGCCAAAAACCATGATTATGGTGAAGCTTGGCGTGATATGCGAGTGAGTTCGTTAACCGATTTAATTCTTCAGAAACTATTGCGTGTTAAACAAATCGAAGACAATAAAGGCAAAACATTGGTTTCGGAAGGTATTGATGCCAATTACCAAGACATGATTAATTATGCAGTATTTGCATTAATCTTATTAGAGCACAAGTAAAATGATTTTCAGAGAAGCACGACGTGAAGATATTGATCAAATTCAGATCGTTAGAAATTCAGTTACGGAAAATACACTTTCTGATCCGGGATTGGTAACCAATCATGATTGTGAAGAATTTATGTTCGAACGCGGAAAAGGTTGGGTTTGTGAAATCGACCAAACGATTGTCGGTTTTGCTATTGCCGATTTGAAAGAAAACAATATCTGGGCTTTATTCCTAGATCCGAAATACGAAAAACAAGGAATTGGACGAAAACTTCATCAAATGATGATGGATTGGTATTTCAGCCAAACGAATGAAAAAGTATGGTTAGGAACTGCCTTTAACACTAGAGCCGAAGAATTTTACCGCAAAGCCGGATGGACAGAAGCGGGAACAAACGGCAGTAAAGAAATCAAATTTGAAATGACCAAAGAAGACTGGTCCAAAATAAATACAAAGTAAAGAATGAAATATTTAGTACATTTTTCACGTCTGTTTGTAGGCGTTTTATTTATCATTTCGGGATTAATCAAATTGAATGACCCAGTTGGATTTTCGTATAAACTGGATGAATATTTTGGTGAAACCGTATTCAACTTACCATTTCTCTTACCTTACACACTGGCTTTGGCCTTGTTTGTAGTTATTTTGGAGGTGGTTTTAGGGGTTATGCTTCTGGTGGGTTACAAACCGAAATTCACGGTTTGGAGTTTGTTGGGATTGATTCTATTTTTCACTTTCCTGACTTTCTATTCTGCTTATTTCAACGTAGTGAAAGATTGTGGCTGTTTCGGGGATGCTTTGAAATTGACACCATGGGAATCTTTCACTAAAGATGTGGTTTTATTGGTTTTCATTCTGATTTTATTCTTCGGAAGAAAATACATTACACCATTATTCGGTACAAAATTTGCTGCAATTACTTCGATTGCAAGTATTGTTTTAAGCTGTTATTTGGGTTACCATGTCCTGCATCATTTACCGGTTATCGATTTTAGAGCGTATGCCGTAGGCAAAAACATCCAAAAAGGAATGGAAATTCCGGAACGCGCGCCAAAATCGGAATACGAAATGAAATTCATTTACGAAGTAAACGGTGTAAAAAAAGAATTTTCAGATAAAGAATTAATGAACATTCCTCCGAACGCGAAGTTTATTGACCGTATTGACAAACTAATCAAAGAAGGATATGTACCACCAATTCATGATTTTGGTTTGGAAAAAGAGGGAAGCGATTATAAAGACGATATTCTTAATGAAGCAAAAGTAATTTTCTTCACGGTATACAATTTGGACAAATCAAAACCGGAAGGATTGCAATTACTGGAAACTTTTTATCAAAAAGCGAAAGCGAAAGGCTATCATGTCTTAGCCGTAACCGGTTCAGATACAGCTACCGTTGAGAAATTTAAAAAACAATATGGTTTTACTTTTGATTTCTATTTCTGTGATCCAACAACGATTAAAACCATCGAAAGAGCCAATCCAAGCATTGTGGTGATTAACAAAGGAACTATCACTCAAAAAGCACATTACAACGATATTGACAACATAAATTTATAACTATGAAAAAAGTAATAGCACTTCTCTCCGTTGCAGTATTAGCAATAGTAAGCTTTGCTTATACCAAAGCACAAATAGGGAAAAAAGAAGGTTTTTCTACTGAAGCACTCACATCAAAACTAAAAGATGTTAACGGAAAAGAAATCTTGTTTCAAGACATTATCAACAAACACAAAGGCAAGCCAATTGTTATCGAAGCTTGGGCTTCATGGTGTGGCGATTGTGTAAAAAACATGCCTAAACTAAAAGAATTGCAAACCGAATTCCCAAAAGCGGCATTTGTTTTTCTTTCGGCTGATAAGACTTCGGAAGCTTGGTTGAAAGGAATTGAGAAGCACGACTTGAAAGGCGACCATTATTTAATGGATGGCGGAATGAAAGGCAGCTTTGGAAAAGCAATCAACTTGGATTGGATTCCGAGATACATTATTATTGACAAAACCGGAAAAGTAGCGTTATACAGAGCTATCGAAACCGATCATGAGCAAGTGAGCAGTCTTTTAAAAACATTATAATTAGAACATGAGACAAAAAATTGTAGCCGGCAATTGGAAGATGAACAAAAATGCCGAACAAACTGAAGATTTAATCAACGAATTGATTCATAAATTACCCGAAACCGATGCTAAAGTCATCATCGCACCAACGTTTGTAAACTTGGCTTCTGCGGTAGATCATACAGAATTTACAGCTATTGAAGTAGCGGCTCAAAATATGCACCAGGCTGAAGGCGGTGCTTTTACCGGAGAAATCTCTGCAGATATGTTGAAAAGTATTGGTGTCGATATTGTAATCTTAGGACATTCGGAACGCCGCGCCTATTTTCATGAGACGGATGCTTTATTGGCAAGTAAAGTCGACACGGCCTTAAAACACGAAATGAAAGTTATTTTCTGTTTTGGTGAAGAATTGAAAGACCGTCAGGACAAACAACATTTCAACGTGGTGGAATACCAATTGAAAGACGGTTTGTTCCACTTACCCGAAAGTGCATGGACCAATATCATTTTGGCGTACGAACCAGTTTGGGCCATCGGAACTGGAGAAACGGCATCACCTGAACAAGCACAGGAAATGCACAAATTCATCCGCGAAACCATTTTGGAACGTTACGGAAAAGAAGTTGCCGAAAACGTATCCATCTTGTATGGCGGAAGTGTTAAACCGGACAATGCCAAAGAAATTTTCTCGCAAGAAGATGTTGACGGCGGATTGATTGGCGGCGCATCACTAAAAGCTGATGACTTCATCGGAATCATCAACGGAATTTAAAAAATAAAAACAACATAGAAAATCCTGATACAACGTCAGGATTTTTTTTGCCCTTTTACTAAAGCCGTATGGATTTTTCGCGTGTTTAATTTTTAAAAACAATTTTTTAAGCACAAAAACTGTGTCTTTTTTAAAAAAAAATTAAATTAAACACAAAAGGCGTGTTTAATTTAAAAAAAATATTTTTTTGACATACTTTTTAAATACTGATCAGAAGAAAACTATGCTTCATCAAAACAGAAAACCCGCAGCAACAAAATCTCGCAACGGGCTTTCCTCTAAACAAACTAAAACTATGTCAAAAACTGTATGTTATTTTTCCTTTAATAAAAAATGGAGTTCCAGGTGTAAAATGGATTTCTTCAACACTTTCACTTTCGTTTTGCAATTGAGATTCGGTAGCGAACTGCGTTTCATTCCATTCGGTATTGAACAGATTTTCAACCGACACACCAAATGTCATTGCTTTCCATTCATAATTAATAGTGGCATCAGTAACCATATAACCTTTGGCAACGATTGAATTGTCTTCATTGGCCGGTCGGGATTTTAAATAACGGTATTGCAATCCGCCTGACCAGTTCTTATACTTTTTCAAGCTAATTCCGGCCGTAGTTGTAAAATCGGGTGCCAAAGGTATATAATCTTGTCCTTGGGGTTCATCAATGCTTCTTCCGTACGTATAATTGGCGTCGGCATCAAAAAACAGATATTCGTTGAATTGATAACGTAAACCGAAATCCATTCCTCTTCTACTCGTTCTTCCGCTGGGCTCTACAATCCCCGCATCTCCAACATACACAAACTCTTGCTCTAAATTGAGCATCCATAGAGCTGCGTTGACAACTAATTTTGGTAAAGGCTTATAAATAAATCCCAAATCGGCTCCGAAAGAGGTAGGCAATACCTTTTTACCAGCTTGCGACACCACAACACGGGTATCATTAGAATGGAAACCAAAACCGGTTTTTACGAAAAGCTGTAAAGTATTATTCTGTGCATAAATCAAATTCAGCTTGGGTGACAACTTCATTTTACTTTCCGATTGATTTTCATAGGTCGTTGCCAGTTGATCATAGTAATTGAATTTAAAATAATCCAAGCGCAGTCCCGGATTCACTTTCAGTTTACCAAAATCAAATTCCGTATTCAAATAGGCATACATATTGGTTTGATCGATATCGCCTAATTGGATGGATTCCAAAGTCGTTTTTCGGTTCAGCGTATGCGATAATTCCGAATCGGATGTCGCATCCGCTCTAAAGCCGGCTCCTAACTGAACCAGACTTGAATTCCATTTTTTACTCAGTTGAGAATTCCAACCATAAAGGGATCTATTTTCCTTTTGTCGAATTTGATCCCCATTTACCGGGTCTTCCAAAAAGAAGGTAAAATTGGAATACAATTCAAATTGATAATTCGAATAAAAAGCATTCGTTTTAAAAAAAGTACTGTCATTAATAGGCTTTGAATAGGCCACATTGATATTCGTTCGAGACGTTTCACCTCCTTCGGTATCATCAACAGCACCAAAACGACCAATGGCACCGCTATTTACTAATCGCATTGGAATTTGTCCTGAAGCATCCCATTTACTACTAAATCTTGAGGCTAATACAGAAACCTTACTATTATCTGGTAATTGTTTCGTGTATTTTCCAAAAAAATTCATTCGTTTAAAATTTTGAGGCGAATCAAACGGTCCGTCAGTAAGCAAGTACTCGGTTGCAATGTAGGCCTTCTCCTTTGATTGTTTACCCAACAAATCAAAAACCCCTACAGTTCGAATGGTATTGAACTGACCAATTTCGGCGCTTATACTACTTTGTTCAACAAAATCTTTAGTTTTAAAACTAACATAACCCGCAGTAGCAAAGTCGCCTTTGTCTGCATAATAACCTCCTTTTCCAAAATCGATTTTATCAATGGTTTCCGGAATTACAAAATGTAAATCGGCATAACCCTGACCGTGTGCGTGCGAAACCATATTTACAGGCATACCATCAACGTTGATTGCAACATCAGTTCCGTGATCAATATCAAATCCGCGTAAAAAAATCTGTTCCGCCTTTCCTCCGCCGGCATGCTGACCGATAAACAATCCCGGGACTTTTCGCAAAATTTCCTGGGATGATTTTACCGGTGCTGTGGCTAAATCTATTTTGGAAATTACATTCATTGCCGAAAGATTTGAAGTAATGACCACTTCATCCAATTTAAAAGCATCCGATTCCAAAACTATCGTTAAGTTATAATCAACCACTTGTACTCGTTTCTTTTTAAAACCGAAAGCAGTAATCATTAACTGATCATTGGTTTTGGTTTTATCAATCGAAAAACGACCAAATGCATCTGTATGCGCATGAGATTGTGAATCCTCATTAAACACGTAGGCATTTTCAATCGGGTTATTCAGTGAATCAAGAACAAAACCTTTTTGAATTTGGCTATAACTTAAAACAGAACTGAACAAAAACAGAAGGAGTCCTATTCTTTTCATTATAAATCTTCAATTTTATCAGCCATATTTGGGCCTAATTCAAAAATACTTGCTTTCAAATCTTCTTTTATAGGTTGAATCTTATTTTTAAGATTATTTGCTTTGTATATTGTAGCTACGTGATAATTCAATTCTGGTTCGAACGATTTATCTGCTACATGTTTTTGAACAATTTCAAAAGCTTTTTTTGTATCTCCTAAATTATAATAAGCCCAAGCCAAAAGATCGTACGAATCCGGTGTAGGACGGTTTTTTATTTCCTCCTCGGCTATCAAAAGCGCCTTTTGAGCCGAATCTTTGTTATCGGCATATAGTAAAGCGTTGTATTTATTATACATCACGCCATAATTATTTTGTTCCAACATTTTAAAATACACTTTCATGCTAGATTCTTTCAATAGATCGTCCTTTTCGTATTCCGCTATTTCCGCTTTTAATAAATAAAAATCAGGAGAGTTGTGTTTTTTAGAAATATGAGTAATGATTCGCAATGCCTCTTTCGTATTTTTTTCATGAGAGAAAGCAATCCAAGCCAATCCTTTTAGAGAAAAAGAATGATTGGGATTGATTTTTAATGCTTTTAAATACGAATCGTATCCTTCTTGGATTCTTCCGGCATGACCATACATATCGCCTAGGTTCGAGTATGACCAAAGTAATAACCCGTCATCTCCATTCATTTTTGCTTTTTCGGTGGCTTTTTCCATTAAAGTAATGGCCGTATCCAAATCACCTTGATGATCGTTCCATTTCGCCATTCGAATCAAGCAATCGAAATCATTTTGATTGCAGATGAATGTCAAACATTTTTTTGCCTCATCATAATTCCCTAATTCCATATGAACATCAAACAATAATTTTTGAGTTTCACGCATTCCTTCGCCAATTTTCAATGCCTTTTCGGCCAATTGCAAAGCTTCTTTAAAACGATGTTGCGTAATATAATTTCTAGCGAGTGAACGAATTGTTCCTACTTCAGAATACTTAAATGCTTCATTCGATTCTAACAACAAATCTTCTGCTTTGTACAAATAATTGATATCTCCAGTTTCTTCAAAAAGTACAGCATAATTGGCGGCAATCTTACTCAGATAACTGATTTGATTGGGCGCAGCATCAAATTTTGCTTGCCAAAAATTAATTTCATTAAATGAGAACTCCTTGACTTTATTTACTTCACTTAATAAAAAATGATTGTAATCGTCTCTATTCGTTACACTATCCGAATTTTTCTCACAACCTGATAAGAAAAAAAGTAGTGCAAGGGATCCAATGCTTATAGGTAGTTTCATAGTTTTAGTTTTAGTTGTTAATTATTTTAAAAAGAGCGCATAATTTTTAATGCGCTCTTTTTATACTGATTACCAAGCCGAAGCCAAGTAAGGAAATGAAGTTGAAAAACTTTTGTCATTAGAACCCACGTTATCTGAAGTCAATCCAGGATTCGAAGTTCCTGAAGGTCCACCAAAGATTAACAATAACTCAACATCGATTACATCATCGGCAAGTGCTCTTCCTGTTAATACATTAGTCCCGTCAAAGAAAGTTGTAGTCCCTGTTTTACTTACGCCTAAAACATCAGTCGCAAGAAGCCCAGTAAATTGAGCAGCAGTTTGTCCTAAGGCATTCGTTGTATATCCAGAATTCAATGCCAATAATCGCGATTGAAAAGTAGCTTGATAGCTAGCACCCATCATAGAAGGAATTGTTCCGTTAAAACCATCTTTCGGAGCACCAGAAGCGATGAATACGGTATTAATTGCCGGTCGGGCCATTTGATCTTTTTGAACATAGGTTCCTGAGAAATCAGGTCCGTTATCATCATCTGAATCACAACTCACGAATAAACTCATGAATACTACAGAGAAACCTAAAATATATTTACTTGTTTTCATAATTCTTTGTTTTAAAAATTTACAGATTATTTTTGTTTGGTTTCTGCCCATATATTGATTGAAGAAGAGGCTCCTAAACTAGTTTTAGGCACTTCAACCACAATAGAAAGCACGTTAGTTCCAGCGAAAGTATCGGTTCCAGGATTATTAAAACCTGAAGCGGTTCCACCTAGAATGGCTTTGTACTGATTCAAGTCAAAGAAGAAAGGATCATCTCTTGGACCAGCGAAAAACTTCATTCCGTTAGTTGTTTTAATAATTGGTGATTGTCCGTATTGAGATATCTCAACATTTCCAGCTTCGTTATTGGTTTTAATTGTACTAGATGTTCCTGTAACTCCCGGAGCAGTTGGACCGAAAAAGTACATCTTATTCCCACGTCGGATAGCCTGAATTACCAAATCTTCTACATTGTCATTGTTGTTGTCAATGTTAATTTCTGTCAATACATTCTCGTTGAAATTTGCACTGGCTGTAGCACCAGGACTTAACAATCCTTGGGTATTAACCACAAACACCATGTTGTTGTTGTCTTGCCCTTGAAAAGCATACACATCGGTAATATCAGAAGCATTACCTGTCACTGCCGGTGCATCCGCATGGTCAGCTGCGATTAACATAAGGCCAGTAACTGCAAATACAGATAAGCCTATGAATAATTTTGTCTTTTTCATTTTTACTGTTTTTAAATGATTATAAGGTCACTTACGCAATAACATTAGAGTTGGTTTTTAAAAACAGCCATTTTTTTTGAAAAAAAAATTAATTCCTTCATTCCATGCGGTTTGTGAAAAAGAATAATTATGTTTGTAATACAAATCTTAACTATGATTCAAGAAGAAATCGTCACGTTGCTGCAAAAAAAAGATGATAAAGCATACAGTACCTTATATGATATGTATGCGAAGAGTCTCTTTGCAGTTATTACTAATTTGATTAATGATAGAGAAGAAGCCGAAGATGTACTTCAGGAAGTTTTCATCAAAATATGGAAAAACATGGACTCTTACGATGAATCGAAAGGGCGGTTTTATACTTGGATGATTAATATTGCCAGAAATACGGCCATCGATAAATTGCGTTCCAAAAACTTTAACAATTCCAAAAAAAACCTTTCTACTGATAATTTCGTACATCTATTTGACGAGAGCAATAAAGCTATTTTCAAGATTGACGCCATCGGTATTCAAGAATTCATCAAAAAGCTAAAACCCAAATGCATTGCCTTAATTGATCTATTGTTTTTCAAAGGATATACGCAGCAGGAAGCTTCAGAAGCATTGGAGATACCACTAGGTACTGTCAAAACGCAAAACAGAAATTGCATAAATGATTTAAGAATCTTTTTAAAAGTATAAATGGATAGTAAAGAATATATCGAATCAGGAATTTTAGAACTTTATGTTTATGGGCTTTTGGATGAAAACCAGAATAAGGAAATTCATGAATTGTCCCAAAAAAACGAAGAGATCAAAAACGAAATAGAGGCAATAGAAAAATCTATTCTTTCTTTGTCAACTAGTTTTTCGCCATTCCTTTCCGTTCAGCATTTTGAAAAAATAAAAGCGGAACTAGAAATAAAGCATAGTAACGTAATCCCATTAAAACCAAAGGGAATCCCGAATTACATTGGTTGGGCTGCGGCTGCCGTTTTATTGGTATTTGTCGGATACCAATACAATCAACAATCTGAAATTAAGAATGAGGTTGTAATATTGGAAAACACCAACAAACAGCTGAATGAAGCAGTAGTTACTACTGAAAATGAAAACCAAAAGACCAAAGAAGCCTTAACTATTATCAGGGATTCTAAAAACACAGTGGTTTCACTTGCAGGTCAGGCTGTTTCACCTTCTTCATTTGCGAAAGTATACTGGAATAAGCAGTCAAAAACTGTTTATATTGATGCTACGGGATTACCGGAACCTCCAGAAGGAAAAGAGTATCAGATATGGTCGTTAAAACTAAAACCAGCATTAACACCTACAAGTATAGGATTACTATCTGATTTTACAAAAAACAGCGCTCGATTCTTCAAGGTTGATGGCACTTCCGATGCAGAAGCTTTTGGAATTACTTTGGAACCAAAAGGAGGAAGCAAAACACCTACAATGGAACAGTTGTATACGCTAGGTGCGGTATAAACACAAGTATAATAAATAAAAAAATCCAGCAAATGCTGGATTTTTTTTTATTGTCTTTTCTCTTTATTGAATTTTACCCAGGCTAAAATGTATAGCACCAATGCTACCATATAAAAACCAATGGATACATATATGTTTTTTACGGTTTGCGCCAACAACAATGAAGAAGTGGCGAACAAAAACAAATGAAAGGCTTTAAAATCTTGCATATTATTTAAAAAATGAATCTACGAATTCGTATTTATTAAACACTTGAAGATCATTAATACCTTCACCTACTCCAATATATTTTACCGGAATCTGAAACTGATCTGATATACCGATAACTACACCACCTTTAGCAGTACCATCTAATTTTGTAACTGCTAAACAGGTAACATCAGTGGCTGCAGTAAATTCTTTGGCTTGTTCGAAAGCATTTTGCCCTGTTGAACCATCCAAAACCAACATTACATCGTGTGGAGCATCACCAACCACTTTCTGCATTACACGTTTCACTTTCGTTAGTTCGTTCATCAATCCGACTTTATTATGCAAACGTCCAGCAGTATCAATAATTACAACATCGGCATTTTGAGAAACAGCACTTTGCAAAGTATCAAAAGCAACCGAAGCTGGATCACTACCCATTTGCTGTTTCACGATTGGAACACCTACTCTATCTGCCCAAATTTGCAACTGATCTATAGCTGCGGCGCGAAAAGTATCAGCAGCTCCTAAAACCACTTTATACCCCGCACTTTTGAATTGGTTGGCCAATTTACCTATGGTAGTCGTTTTTCCAACACCATTCACACCCACCACCATAATCACGTATGGTTTTTTATCTGAAGGAATTGTAAATTCGGTTTCTTCACCAGAATTGGTTTCAGAAAGTAGACCAGCGATTTCTTCGCGTAATATTTGGTTCAACTCTTCAGTTCCTAAATATTTATCACGAGAAACACGTTCTTCAATGCGTTCGATAATTTTTAATGTGGTATTCACACCTACATCGGAAGTTACCAAGACTTCTTCAAGGCTGTCCAAAACTTCATCGTCTACTTTGGATTTACCGGCTACGGCTTTCGTCAATTTCGACAAGAATGAAGTACTTGACTTTTCAAGACCTTTGTCTAATGTTTCTTTTTTTTCGGAAGAAAATAATCTTTTGAAAAAACTCATTCTAAATTATAAATTATGATCCGGACCGTAGGTAAACGGAACACGGAGTTAGTTATATGTTTCTTAATGATTCAAAACCTTAACAGTTTCATGCATTCCTGAAAAATCAAGCTTCAAATCACGCACAAATATAAAATAAAAAAGCTACTTCCCAATGAAAGTAGCTTTGTTATATTGAATAGATAAAATTATTTCTTTTTTAGAAATTCATCTACTTCCTCTGGAGACATGATAGCCTCAACGAAAGTATAAGCACCAGTTTTTGGCGATTTTACCATTTTAATAGCTTTCGATAATCTTTTTGAAGCTGTTTGTAAGGTTGCAACGGTTTTCTTTGCCATGACTTATATTGTTTTATGAAATTTTACAAATTGAAAATCTCTAATGTTTCCATTTGAGATTTATTTCAAAATCTCTAATTATTTAATTTCTTTGTGTACAGTCACTCTTTTCAAAACAGGATTGAATTTTTTAATTTCCAATCTATCTGGAGTGTTCTTTTTGTTCTTAGTCGTGATGTAACGAGATGTTCCAGCTACGCCAGAAGCTTTATGCTCAGTACATTCTAAAATTACTTGGATTCTATTACCTTTCTTTGCCATTTTGCTATAAATTTATTAGGAACAGATTATTTAATAAATCCGTCTGCTTGTGCTTTTTTCAAAACTGCAGAAATTCCGTTCTTGTTAATCGTCTTAATTGTAGAAGCAGCTACTCTTAGAGTAATCCATCTGTCTTCTTCAGGAAGGTAAAAACGTTTTTTAACCAAGTTAACAGAGAATTTTCTCTTAGTCTTGTTCATAGCGTGAGAAACGTTATTTCCTACCATCGCTCTTTTTCCTGTAAGGTCACAAACTCTTGACATTATGCTTATCTTTTATCGTTATTCAAAATCAGGGTGCAAAGTAACAAAAAAGAAATGTTAGTAACAAATAATTTTTAGTAGTTTTTTAAAATTTCTTTATAAATCATCTCCAAGCCTTTATTAACGGCTCTATCAATCACTTTTTCACGAGGTTGTCCAAAGTTAAATTCTTCAGAGAAGACTCCTTTCGGCGTTGCAATTCCGACAAAAACCGTTCCCAAATCTGCATTAACATCTCCTCTTGACGGACCTGCATTTCCTGTAGTCGCAATTGCAAAATCAGTTTGTAACAATTGTTGAACGTTTCTAGCCATTAATTCAGCCACTGCTGCACTAACAACAGAATTCTTTTCTATGAATCCAGAAGGAATTTGAAGCAAATGTTCTTTTACTTCATTAGCATAACTTACCACACTACCTTTAAAATAACTGGATGATCCAGCAATCGAAGTTAATGTAGTCGCAATTTTTCCGCCTGTACAACTTTCAGCTGTAGCAATAGAAAACCCTTTATTCGTGAGTAATCTTCCCAAAACCACCTCAATCGTATCCTCTTCTTCAAAACCTACCAAACAGTCTTCAATTTGCGGTTTCAATCTATCGATTTGTTCTGTTAAGGCTCGCTGTAAAACTTCTTCATCAACTCCACGTGCCGACAATCGCAATCTTACGCGCCCCGGACTTGGCAAATACGCCAACTTAATGAATTCAGGCAAGCTATCTTCCCATTTTTCAATTCTTTCCGCAAGCAGACTTTCACCCAAACCATAGGTCAACAATGTTTTATGAATAATATATGGCCTTTGGTATTTTGTAATCAAACGAGGAATCACCTCATTTTCTATCAGATATTTCATCTCAAAAGGCACACCCGGTAAAGAAATAAAAACCGTATTGTTTTTTTCCATCCACATACCAGGAGCGGTTCCTACTTTATTGAAAAGTACTTCCGCCTTAGAAGGCACCAAAGCCTGATCTTTATTGAGTTGTGTAATAGGCCTATTGAAATACTGCTCTATTAATTGAGTCACATGCTCCAACACACCTTCATCCACGACCAACACATCGTCAAAATACTCGCTTAATGTCTTTTTTGTAATATCATCTTTTGTAGGACCAAGCCCACCTGTAAGAACAACAACATCAACCGTATTCTGAAGTTTTGATAGTGTATTTAGTATATGTTGTTTATCATCCGAAATGGATAGCATTTCCCAAACTCCAATACCGATTTTATCAAAGGCTTTCGCGATAAAACCCGAATTGGTATCGACGATTTGACCAATTAAAATTTCATCACCGATAGTAACAATGGCTGCTTTCATTTTTGAATTAAAATTGAGGGATGTAGTAAGACTTTAAGCCCTAAAGCTTAAATATTAAAATCATTCTTTACTTCTTCCAAAGCCTGATCAACTCTGTTTTTGAGACTTTTGTAAACTTCCTTGATTTCTTTTTTCTTTCCTTTGTCTTTGGTCCATTGCTCGATTTGCAGAATTTCTTCTTTAGCTGCATCCATACCAAGCAAGTCCAATGTAGGCTTAGTTTTATGTGCAAAACTATACGCTCGGGCATAATCTTTATCTTTTATACCCGCTTTCATTTCCTTAATGTCGTTTGGAACTTCATCCACGAACAAATTAACAATTTGCAAGACAAAGTCTTTATCATCATCTGAAATTGCGTAAACTTTTGCTAAATTATAATGTATCGCCATTATTTTACTTGAATCTTAAATAATTGTTCACCTTCTAAAAAACCTTCCAGAACATCTTCCGGATTTACTTTTGCAACTCCTGCAGGAGTTCCAGTAAAAATAACATCACCTGTTTTTAAAGTAAAAAACTGTGAAACATAAGCGACCAACTCATCTATTTTCCACAGCATCAAATTTGTGTTGCCTTGCTGAACAACTTGTGCGTTATTTCTTAACTCAAAGTTAAGATTTTCTAATGAACTAAATTTTTTTTTCGATAAAAAGTCACCTATTACCGCTGAACCGTCAAAAGCTTTCGCTTTTTCCCATGGGAGTCCTTTTTCTTTCAACTGACTTTGGAGATCACGTGCAGTAAAATCGATTCCTAATCCAATTTCATCATAGTATTTGTGTGCAAATTTGGCATCGATATACTTCCCTACCTTGTTTATTTTCACCAAAACTTCCACTTCATGATGCACATCATTACTAAATTCAGGGATCACAAATGGAAATTGTTTCGGCAATATTGCTGTGTCCGGTTTCATAAAGACAACCGGATCACTTGGGCGCTCATTGTTTAATTCCGAAATATGGTCCGCATAATTGCGACCTATACAGATTATTTTCATTTCAATTCTTATTAGTCGCTTGTTCCTTCTATATCTAACCCTCTCTAATTCTTTCTATTTCCCCAAACAACTAGAGAGATGCTCTTTAAACAAAAAAACTATTGTTTAGTATTTAATTTTCTAAGTTTAATTCCGGTCAATACTTTTTTGGTATACAAAGGAAAGTCCGCATTTTGAATCCATCCGAAATATCCTGGCTCTTTCTCCAAGACATCATCTACCAAAGCTCCTTTATGCTTTCCAAAAGTAAAAACTTCCTGTCCGTTTTCATTCACGGCAATAAAACCGGCAAAATCAACTGATTTTTTACGGGTTGTGAATTCCGATAGCATTTTCATATCATTTTCCAATTCCGGATAACGATCCAATTGTGCTTTTAAAATTTCATATGTTGCTTCTGTGTCTGCAGCAGCACTATGTGCATTTTCCAAACTTTGTCCACAGTAAAACTTGTAAGCTGCACTCAATGTTCTTTCTTCCATTTTATGGAAAATGGTCTGAACATCTACAGAAACCCTGTTTTTCATATCAAAATCGACTTCGGCACGCAACAATTCTTCCGCCAATAAAGGGATATCGAATCGATCCGAATTGAAACCCGCCAAATCAGAATCTTTAATCATGTTATGTATTTGCGAAGCCAATTCTTTAAAAGTAGGTTCGTTGGCTACTTTTTCATTAGAAATCCCATGAACCGCAGTAGCATGAGGTGGAATTGGAATGGTTGGATTTACCAGCCATGTTTTACTTTCTTTATTCCCGTTAGGATAAATTTTTACAATTGCAATTTCAACAATTCGGTCACGAGCCACATCAATTCCTGTGGTTTCCAAGTCGAAAAAGCAAATAGGTCTGTTTAATTTTAGTTCCATTTGTTTTATTTGATAGACAAATATAAGTAGTAAATTTTTCTATTTTTGACTAAAGATAAATTCAACATGCTAATTCTACTATTTATACCACTTACTCTTATCCCAATACTAACCTATATATTGGACGGTGTGATAGAGAAGCAAGTAAAAAAATCTATAATCCATATTTTGATATTCGTTTTTCTTCTGCTAATAACACTATTGCTTTTGAAGGTATTTGGAATTTATTTTGCCATTTCCATACCTTTATTGCTATTTGTTTATGTAGCCATAGCAAAACGAAAAAAATAAACCCGACTGTTTTTTTTTCAGTCGGGTAGAATATAATTGCTTTACTTTAGATATCTCTGTTGATATCCCAAGCTTCTAAGTAATCTGCAACGCGTTTCACAAAGCTTCCTCCCAACGCACCATCAACTACTCTGTGATCATAAGAGTGTGATAAGAACATTTTTTGACGGATTCCTATAAAATCTCCTTCCGGAGTTTCAATTACCGCCGGCACTTTTCGGATTGCTCCTAATGCTAAAATACCTACTTGTGGTTGATTGATAATTGGCGTTCCAAAAACCGATCCAAAAGTTCCCACATTAGTTACTGTATAGGTACCACCTTGCGTATCGTCTGGTTTTAATTTTCCAGCTTTTGCACGGTTTCCTAAATCGTTAACCGCTTTTGCCATACCAACTAAATTCAATTGATCTGCATTTTTGATTACCGGCACGATTAAGTTACCATTCGGTAAAGCCGCAGCCATACCTAAGTTAATATTTCTCTTTTTAACGATATATTCTCCTTCTACCGAAATATTCATTCCAGGGAAATCTCTCAATGCTTTTGCAACCGCTTCCATAAAGATTGGCGTAAAGGTCAACTTCTCGCCCTCTCTCTTTTCGAAAGCATTTTTCACTTTATCTCTCCATTTTACGATGTTTGTTACATCTACTTCAATAAAAGACTGAACGTGAGCAGAGGTTTGTACCGATTCCACCATGTATTTAGATATCAACTTACGCATTCTATCCATTTCCACGATTTCATCGCCACCATTTACAGAAACCGGAACGGCCTGAGCTGATGGTTGTACGGGAGCCGATGCAGTTTTTTGTGCAACTGCGACTGGAGCTTCCGCTGGTTTATTACCTCTATTTTTGATATAGTTTAATAAATCTTCTTTATTTACACGGCCATCTTTACCTGAACCTTGAATTGACTCTAATTCAGCCAAAGACACACCTTCCTCTTTAGCAATATTTTTCACCAATGGAGAGAAAAATTTATCTGATCCCGAAAAATCAGCAGGAGCAACTGCTTCTTTAGCTGCTTCAACAGTTTTAGCGATTTCTGCAACTGGAGCTGCTACTGCTTCCGCTTTTGGGGCTTCAACAACAGCACCACCTTCTGTTTCAATAATAGCAATTGTTTGTCCAACCTGCACTACATCATCGGTATTGAAAAGAATTTCAACTAATGTACCTGCAACTTCTGAAGGAACTTCACTATCCACTTTATCTGTAGCGATTTCAAGTACCGCTTCATCCATTTCAATTTTATCTCCAACCTTTTTTAACCAGTTGGTTACTGTTGCTTCCGCAACACTTTCTCCCATTTTGGGCAGTTTCAATTCGAACTTTGCCATATTCTTAAACTAAAGTTGTGTTTTCTAATTTGGTTTGCAAAATTACTAATTATTTTGATTTATAATTTTACAAAATGTATTTTTTACTTGATTTGAATGATTTCACCTCGATCATTACTACTATTACTTCCTATACAATAGGAGGTGTTTTCCGGGATGATTTTGAAAGTGAAGCCTCTATTTTTGTTTTTCTCCATAAAAGCAATGATTTCTTTAAATGAAAAACTATGATTGTCCAATAGAATTTCTATTTGCTTATTGGGTGAATTTCGATGCGAAAATAACGCATTTTCATCAATATTAGCATTACGAATCACCTTTTTTTGCAATTGTATTTCTATTTTATTTCTCAGCTCTTCATCAGTTGAAAACAGCAGATATTCGTCAATATCCAACACAATTTGTTCGGCTTGATTTTTCTTTATCAATGCAAAGAAAAAAGAGCCTAACTGCATTAGAATATCAAAAACAATGGAACCGCCAAAATGTTTATTATAAAAAAACTGCATTGCTTCTCTGAAACGTTTCACATAAGTAGTATCGCGAACCGTACTCTCTCCTTTATAATGAATAGCAGAAATTTCGTGAAAATAATAGTTTTGTTTTCCTCTTTTTTTTACCGAATAACTTAAATCAATATCATCCGAATACATAAAACAGTTTTCATCAAAACCTCCCACTTCAAGATACAACTCTTTTTTCAACACCATAAAAGCACCAACAAGTATATCAATTTCTCCCGATTGATTTTCGGATAAATGCTGCGCGTAATACTGATTGAAGATTTTACTATTCGGAAAGATTTTATACAGACTAAAGATTTTAGTCAAAGCCACCCATGGCGTAGGAACTCCTCTTTTTGATTCCGGCAGAAAATTACCAGTACCATCTATAAGTTTACAACCCACAATTCCCAAATCAGGTTTTGAATCGACAAATTCCAATAGTCGCACAAAAGTATCTTCTGCCACAACAGTATCCGGATTCAAAATACAAATATATTTCCCATTAGCAGCAGCAACACCTATATTATTGCCTTTTGGGAAACCCAAATTAGACGTATTTTCTATGAGCTTCACCTTAGGAAAACACGCTTTCATCATGGCACAACTACCATCATTAGAAGCATTATCCACCACGATAATTTCTCCATCAATAGTTGCAAGTGCTTTTTGAACACTTAAAACGCATTGTTGTAGAAAAAAGCGAACGTTATAATTAAGGATAACAACTGATAATTGCATACTGCGAAAATATACATTAATAAGAAATTTCAGAAATTAACACTAGATTAAATCTTATTTCTACATATTATTGATAAATTCGGCAAAAAAAACACAACCATGAAATTCATCGCCCAATTTTTACTGCTTTTATTCACATTGAGTAGTTTTTCCCAAAACCAGATTGAAAAAGAATACGATAAAAAAGAAGTCTATATCCCGATGCGTGACGGTATAAAATTATTTACCAGCATTTATATACCTAAGGACATTTCAAAAACGAATAAATATCCATTTTTAATGGAACGTACATGCTACAGCGTCGAACCTTACGGTGAGAAAAAATATAGCGAAGTGCTAGCTCTCAACAAGTTTTTAGAACAAGACAAATACATCTTTGTCTTTCAAGATGTTCGAGGTAGATACATGAGCGAAGGAACTTTTACCAACATGACTCCCCAAGTGGATCATAAAACAAAAAAAGATGTAGATGAAAGCACTGACACGTATGACACGGTGGATTGGCTGATTAAAAACATCGCCAACAACAATGGAAAAGTAGGACAATACGGAATTTCTTACCCGGGATTTTATTCTGCCGTAGGCACATTAGCAAATCATCCAGCTTTAGTTGCTTCTTCTCCACAAGCACCTGTTTCCGATTTCTTTTTTGATGATTTTCATCATAATGGTGCTTTTGTAATGGGCTATTTCAGAACATTCCCTGTTTTTGGTGTTCAAAAAAATGAAGCTACTGAAAAGCATTGGTATCAAAATCAAATGTTTAAATCCCCATCTAAAGACGGTTCCGTATTGTATAACAATTTAGGCACTTTAAAAGAAGCTGCTGACAAATACTACAAGGACAATTTCTTTATGCAAGAAAATATCAATCATCCCAACTATGATTCATTTTGGAAAAGCAGAAGTCTTTTACCGCATTTAAAAAACATCAACCATGCTGTTTTAACGGTTGGCGGTTGGTTTGATGCAGAAGATTTATCCGGCCCATTGAACATTTACAAAACCATTGAAAAAAACAATCCCAAAGCCAAAAACACTATTGTCATGGGTCCATTTTCTCATGGAGCTTGGGCTGTTGAAAAAGGAAAACACTTCCACAATGACATTTATTTCGGAGATAGTATTTCAACATTTTTTCAAAAAAACATTGAACGGAAATTCTTCTACCATTATCTGAAAGGAAATTCCAAAGAAGCCGTTGCATTACCCGAAGCGTATATGTTTGACACCGGAAAAAAACAATGGAATGAATTTTCAAGTTGGCCTCCAAAAAATGCTGTGAAGCTTCAATTTTATTTAGGGCACAATGGAAATCTAACCAATTCAAAACCGGAAACGAGAAACAGTAGTGACTATTTTAGTGATCCTAACAAACCGGTACCAAGTAGTATCAATTATGCAGAATACAACGGATTTACTCCAAGAAATTACATGAGCGAAGACCAACGTTTTGCGACTAGCCGACCGGATGTTATCACATTTACTACCGATTATTTAACCGAAGACATTACACTTGGTGGAGAAATCATGGCAAAACTAAGTATTTCAACAACGGGAACAGATGCAGATTTTATTGTTAAGTTAATTGACGTGTATCCGTTAGATGAACCACAAAATACAGACAAACCCAATGTTTTATATGCCAATTATCATCAAATGGTGAGAAGTGAAATTATGCCAGCCCGATTCAGAAACAGTTTTGAAAAACCAGAAGCACTAACTCCCAATCAAATAACTGAGGTTACTTTCAGACTGCAAGATGTGCTACACACATTTAAAAAAGGACATAAAATTCAGATTCAAATCCAAAGTACTTGGTATCCATTAATGGCTATTAATCCACAAAAATTCTTGGAAAACCCTTACTTAGCTGAAAAAGAAGATTACACCAAAACCTTCATTAAAGTATTTAACGATAGTCATATCGAAGTTGATGTGATTAAATAACTCCAAAGCTGTCTTTTTAGGCAGCTTTTTTATTTCCTTTCGATTAACTCAATACAAAAGATTACTTTTGCAAAAAAATAACCACTGTGAATTACTTATCCGTCGAAAATATATCGAAGTCATTTGGTGAACGCACCTTGTTTGAAAACATTTCATTTGGAATCAACAAGGACCAAAAAATCGCCTTTATTGCCAAAAACGGTTCTGGAAAAACCTGCATCATGAAAATCCTTAATGGTGAAGACGAGCCTGATACCGGACAAGTTGTAGTCCGCAAGGATATCAAAATGGCTTTTCTTTCTCAAGATCATAATTTACAAGACGAATTAACCATTGAAGAAAGCATTTTCGCATCGGACAATGAGACGTTGAAGGTTATTGAACGCTATGAAAAAGCATTGGAAAATCCGGAAGATGAAGAAGCGTACCAAAAAGCGTTTGATGACATGGACCGCCACAATGCCTGGGATTTTGAAACGCAATTCAAACAGATTTTATTCAAACTGAAATTGGAAGATTTCAAATTGAAAGTCAAAAACCTTTCGGGAGGTCAAAAGAAGCGTTTATCCTTAGCAATTATCTTGATCAATCGTCCTGATTTATTGATTTTGGACGAGCCAACCAACCATTTGGATTTAGAAATGATTGAATGGTTGGAAAGTTACTTCGCAAAAGAAAACATTACCTTATTTATGGTGACACACGACCGTTTCTTTTTGGAACGTGTATGTAATGAAATCATCGAATTAGAAAATGGTAAACTATACCAATACAAAGGCAATTACTCCTATTATTTAGAAAAAAAGGAAGAACGGATTGCTTCAGAAAATGCGAGTATTGACAAAGCTAAAAACCTATTTGTAAAAGAATTGGAATGGATGCGTCGTCAGCCAAAAGCTCGAACTACCAAATCCAAATCGCGTCAGGATGACTTTTACATCATCAAAGAAAAAGCGCAAAGCCGTCGTAAAGAAAATGTAGTCGAATTAGAGATTAACATGGAGCGCATGGGAACCAAAATCATCGAACTTCATAAAATTTCGAAAAAATTTGGCGACAAAATTATTTTACACGATTTCAGCTTCGATTTCCAACGTGGTGAACGCGTAGGAATCATAGGTAAAAACGGAACCGGAAAATCCACATTCTTAAATTTACTTACAGGAACAATTCCTCTAGATGGCGGAAAAGTTATCAAAGGAGATACCATCAAAATAGGATACTATACCCAAAGCGGTATCAATCCAAAACCAGGCCAACGTGTAATTGACATCATTAAAGAATATGGTGAATATATTCCGTTAGCCAAAGGAAGAATTATCTCAGCATCTCAATTATTGGAACGTTTCCTTTTCGATTCCAAAAAACAATACGATTATGTTGAAAAACTAAGTGGTGGTGAGTTAAAACGCTTGTATTTATGTACTGTTCTAATTCAGAATCCAAACTTTTTAATTCTGGATGAGCCTACCAACGATTTGGACATTGTAACATTAAATGTATTGGAAAGTTTCTTATTGGATTATCCAGGATGTTTATTGGTGGTTTCTCACGACCGTTATTTCATGGATAAAATTGTAGACAATTTATTTGTATTCAGAGGCAATGGTGAAGTTGAAAATTTCCCAGGAAACTATTCCGATTTCAGAGCTTATGAAGACAGTATCGAACCGGTAAAAGAAGAAGCGAAAGAAAAAGTCAATTGGAAACAAAACAATGCTACCACTTCGGGTTTGTCTTTTAACGAGCAGAAAGAGTTTCAAAAAATAGAAAGAGAAATCAAAGATTTAGAATTCAAGAAAAAAGAAATTGAACAATTATTTTCTGAAGGAAAAGTAGCCGATAGCGATATCGAAAAGAAAGCCAACGAATTGCAAAACATCATCAAAAAGATGGAAGATAAAGAAGAACGTTGGTTTGAATTATCTGCAAAAATGGAGGGATAAGTGAACTATAAACAATATTTCAAAAAGTGCTAACGTTATTATTTAAAAATCATGTTTTTAATAAGAATTTTTATCTTGTCCATCCTTTTTTTCAATGTTAATCAATCTTTTGCGACAGCTCAAAGACCTGATTATTTAATAATTGAAAATGATACTTTAAAATTACATTGCAATCCGTTAGAAAGTTATTTTGAAAGTAAACCTTTCCCCAAGGAACTGATGAAATTTAACTCAAGTTTATGGAGAAGTTACATTGCATATTTTAAGTTTGAAAACAATAAACTGATTGTAGAGGGTTTATATCAACCTGAATATTTTGAAGATCAAAACGGGAACACAAAAGAAAAATTAGTATCGATTTATGAAAAAATTTTTGGCAATAAAAACAACTTTGAATGCAATTTTTATAACGGAGTCTTAATCTGTCCATTAGGCGAAATGAAAGAATATGTCCACATGAGCTATAGTTCTATTTATGAAAACTATAAATTATTTGAAATAAAAAACGGCGTATATCAAAAAGAAAAAAAACTTACTGACAAAGAATTTATTGAGCTGAAAATAAAACATTTCCAAAAATTTAAAGAAACAGATGAGTATAAAACTAAATTCGAAGAATTGTTAAATGCTTCAAAAGAATCTGAAGAAGAATTAAACAAAATGCTTGGTGGAATTTCTGACGAAGAGAAAAAGAGAAAAAAACAAAACAAATACTTATATCAAAAGGAAAAAGAATTAGAAAAGATTAAAATGACAGAACATTTTTTATTCTTATTTACTTCTGACAACATTAAAACAATTGACATTATTAACTAGAATTATGAAAACAATAAGAAGCTTATTTTTAATATCACTATTTGCATTTATTACTTCATCATTTATCCTAAAAACTGAAAATGACAAAAAATTAGTAGGGATTTGGAAAGGTTTTGAAAAAGAGAAACAATTAGAAGGTATTGAAAAACATTGGATAGTTCAAAGATTTAGCAATGGTAAATATGTGATTATGTTTACAGCTAAGCAAGGATGTGAAATCGAAACTTTTACAGAAAAAGGAAAATGGTGGACAAAAGGTGATGTTTTTTACGAACAACAAGAAGGAAACGAATCTATTGAATCTTATCAATATTCCATTAAAGAAAATCTGGTTGTGCATTTTAAAAGTTTAACAAATACCTATGAGTTTGAGGATTATAGATTAGAGGATTAAAAATGATTTTAAAATCGTATTTCAAATTTCTTTGGAACTCCAAAAACCAACACGGAGTACACTCTCCTTTTGTATTCGATTTAGTTACCCGATGTTTTTATGACAGAACAAGTTATCCAGACTACTCAACGTTGAAAAACTATCGAAATTCGTTACTTCAAAACAAAAAAACGATTGAAGTAACCGATTTCGGTGCAGGTTCACGTGTTTTCAAATCGAATACCCGCCAGATATCCAAAATTGCAAAAACTGCTGGTATTTCTCGCAAAAGAGCACAATTATTATTTAGAATCATCAATTATTTCCAACCGGAATCCATTCTTGAAATTGGAACCTCATTAGGATTAGCCACTGCTGCCCTATCGTTAGGAAATAAAAAATCAAATGTTACAACTCTCGAGGGCTGCCCAGAAACATCGGAAGTTGCCAAGAAACAATTCGAACAATACGGACTTAACAATATCAAATCGGAAGTAACCGAATTTTCTTCTTTTTTAAGAAATTCTCCAATTCCCAATTCCCAATTCCAATGTATTTATTTCGATGGCAATCATTCCAAACAAGCTACACTGGAGTATTTCGAACTTTTATTACCCACAATTACCAATGAAACCGTTTGGATTTTCGACGACATTCATTGGTCGCTCGATATGGAAGATGCTTGGAAAATAATTCAGCAACATCCCAAAGTAAAAGTAACGATTGACACCTTTCAATGGGGATTGGTATTTTTTCGTTATGAACAGGAAAAAGAGCATTTCGTAATTCGAACATAAAAAAGACAGTTATTTGTAACTGTCTTTTTTTATCAAAGCTTGATTTTATTCTTTGGCTTTTTCCATTTCAGCAGATTTTGCGAGTATTCTATTCAATCTGTACATTGGAGCAAACTTTAATTTTAAAGCTGCAATTTTACGATTATCTTCACTCGAAAGACCTTCCTTTTCTACGGTATTTTTACGACTATCCAATGCCTCATACATCATCTTGATTTCATCCCAATCTTCACGTGAATAACTATCCTTATTGCTTTCTACTGTTCGAACAAACTGCTCGTACACATTAAGAATATTATCTTTATTCACCCAATTGAACTTCATATCATCCCCAATTTTTCCCTTACCGAAAAGAGCGTTTCGCATTTTTTGCTTTGGACTTACTGATGTCATTGCCAATTCTTCTTTTATTTCCATCCGATCTTTCATACTCTCGTATTTCGCTTTAGCTCGAATAATTTTAGCTTCAAACTGACTCTTATCTTCTAGCTCATCTAAAACAATTTCGACATCGGAGACTTTTACGAGATATTCTGCTTCAATTTCAACCCAATTCGCTTCAGGATCTTCAACAGATACCTTTTCAACTGAATCTACATAAGTAATATACGATTCTACAACTTTTTTGGCCCTTAATTCCTTTTCATCATTACACGACGAAAAACCGAAAACAATTATCATCGCCAAACCTAAAAACAAATTTCTATTTTTCATGATATACGATTTTAAAGTTAAATGATAAAAATAGTACTTCAATGCTGCAACCATTTTACATGATTGTCATGAATTGTTACACAATTCTTTATTTTGCTGTAACAATATTGGTTATTTTCATACTAATTTTAGAATCATAAAAATTTCAGGAAATGGCTAATCCATTAATCAAAATCACCAATATCAAAAGAGACTTTCAGTTGGGAAGCGAAACCATCAATGTTCTTAAAGGAATCAATCTTGAAATTAATAAAGGTGAATATGTAGCATTAATGGGACCTTCGGGATCAGGAAAATCAACTTTAATGAATCTTTTAGGATGTTTGGACACCCCAACATCTGGAACCTATATACTTAATGGTAAAGATGTAAGTAAAATGATTGATGATGATTTGGCAGAAATCCGTAACAAAGAAATTGGATTTGTTTTTCAAACCTTCAACTTATTACCTAGGACTACTGCATTAGACAATGTTGCTTTACCAATGATTTATGCCGGCTATTCTAAAGCCGAGAGAAAAGTAAGGGCTACGGAGGTTTTGAGCCAAGTTGGTCTCAATGACCGTATGGATCACCAACCGAACCAACTCTCTGGAGGACAACGTCAGCGTGTAGCAGTTGCAAGAGCTTTAGTCAATCATCCATCGATTATTTTAGCGGATGAACCTACTGGAAATTTGGATAGTAAAACTTCGGAAGAAATCATGCGATTATTCGGAGAAATACATGCCAATGGTAATACAGTAATTTTAGTTACGCACGAGGAAGACATTGCTTCTCATGCACACCGAATCATTCGACTTCGAGATGGTTTAATAGAAACTGATTCAAAGAACAAATAATTTCAAAAACGAGTTGTAGGCTTTTATCTTTAATGTTTGCATAGTACTCCAAAAACTTAGTACCTTAGCGACTTAGATACTTAGTAACTCAAAAACAACAATGAAAGTCTACACAAAAACCGGTGACAAAGGAACCACAGCACTTTTTGGAGGTACCCGTGTCCCTAAACACCATATCCGTATCGAAAGTTACGGCACTGTTGATGAACTTAATTCTTATATAGGTTTAATTCGTGACCAACAAATCAATACCCACTATCAAGACGTATTAATTGAAATTCAAGATCGATTATTTACATTAGGTGCTGTTTTGGCAACTCCACCTGAAAAGGAAATTCTGAAAAACGGACAACCCCGCCTTCAGAACTTAGGAATCACAGAATCTGACATTGCTTATTTGGAGAACGAAATCGACACTATGGAAGAAAGTCTTCCACCTATGACACATTTTGTATTACCTGGAGGACACACCACCGTGTCATATTGTCATATAGCGCGCTGTGTATGCCGTCGTGCCGAGCGTTTGGCGACACATCTACATGAATCAGAACCTACAGACGAGCTTGTTTTGAAGTACCTGAACCGACTTTCTGACTATCTTTTTGTCTTGGCACGGAAGTTGTCATTTGACTTGCACGCTAATGAGGTGCCTTGGATACCTCGCAAGTAAAGTTTCAATTTTTAAAATACAAATAACAACATCCGAATTTGTTTTTTTTGCTTTTGGAATTTGAAGAAAAAACGTTCTTAAAAATTAACTGAAAATAAATCAAAAAAAACTTGATTTTTTAAGTAGAAAAATTATTTTTGCATAAATTAAAAATTTTACAAAGATGTATTGGACATTAGAATTAGCATCGTATTTAAGTGATGCTCCTTGGCCTGCTACAAAAGACGAATTGATCGACTATGCCATTAGAACTGGTGCTCCACTAGAAGTAGTAGAAAACCTGCAATCTATTGAAGATGAAGGTGAAATCTATGAGTCTATGGAAGAGATTTGGCCTGATTATCCAACAGACGAAGATTATCTTTGGAATGAGGATGAATATTAATCATAAAACCTACTAAAAAAGTCTCATTTGAGACTTTTTTTTTGGTTATTTTTACACACATTTAAACAAAACCGTTATGAGTTTCGTAAACAGTATATTAAAAGTTTTCCTAGGCGACAAATCGCAAAACGATGTCAAAGCTATTCAGCCTATTATCAATAAAATAAGATCATTTGAGGGTACTCTTCAATCATTATCCAACGACCATTTACGTTTAAAAACTGTAGAGTTCAAAGAAAAAATCAAACAGGCACGTGCCGAAAAAGATTTAAAAATTGCTTCTCTAAAAGCGGAAGTAGAAAACATCAGTGATGTTGATGCTCGTGAAGATATCTATAACGAAATTGATAAGCTGGAAAAAGAAGCTTACGAAATCTCCGAAAAAACATTAAACGAAATCCTTCCTGAAGCATTTGCTGTGGTTAAAGAAACGGCACGTCGTTTCAAAGAAAACGCTCAAGTAATAGTAACTGCTACAGCAAAAGACAGAGAATTGTCTGCAACCAAAGCGTATGTTACTCTTGATGGAGATCAGGCAGTTTGGGCCAACTCATGGGATGCAGCCGGAAAAGCCATCACTTGGGATATGATCCACTACGATGTACAGATGATTGGTGGTGTGGTTTTACATCAAGGTAAAATTGCAGAAATGCAAACAGGTGAAGGTAAAACTTTAGTTGCAACTCTTCCTTTGTATTTGAATGCATTAACTGGAAACGGGGTTCACTTGGTAACCGTGAATGACTACCTTGCAAAACGTGATAGTACATGGAAAGCTCCTTTATTCGAATTCCATGGCTTAACCATTGATTGTATCGACAATCACCAACCGAATACAGATGCGCGTCGTAAAGCGTATGAAGCGGATATTACTTACGGAACAAATAACGAATTTGGTTTTGACTATTTGCGTGATAACATGGCACATTCGCCTAGTGAATTAGTGCAACGCAAACATAACTTTGCAATTGTCGATGAGGTCGATTCAGTATTGATTGATGATGCCCGTACACCGTTGATTATTTCAGGACAAGTTACTGATGGTGACCGCCACGAATTCAACGAATTGAAACCAAAAATTGAAGACTTAGTAGCCATTCAACGTCAATTGGCTAATGGATTCTTAGCAGAAGCAAAACGTTTGATCAAAGAAGGCAACACAAAAGAAGGTGGTTTCCAATTATTGAGAGCACACCGTGCTTTACCTAAAAACAAAGCCTTAATTAAATTCCTTTCTGAAGAAGGTGTAAAACAAATTCTTCAAAAAACAGAAAACGAATACATGTCGGATAACAACCGTAAAATGCCACAAGTTGATGAGGCATTGTACTTTGTTATCGAAGAGAAAAACAACCAAGTGGAGTTGACTGAAGGTGGTATCAAAGAACTTTCTAAGAACACCGATGATAAATTCTTCGTACTTCCGGATATCGGAACTGAAATCGCTCGTATCGAAAAAATGGAGCTTTCAAAAGAAGAAGAAGCAGAACAAAAAGAAGCTTTATTTGCTGATTTCTCTGTAAAAAGCGAGCGTATCCACACCTTAACCCAATTATTAAAAGCGTATACCTTATTTGAAAAAGATACTGAATACGTTATTATGGAAAATGAGGTTTTAATTGTTGATGAGCAAACAGGACGTATCATGGATGGTCGTCGTTACTCTGACGGATTACACCAAGCAATCGAAGCCAAAGAAAATGTAAAAATCAAAGATGCCACACAAACATATGCCACTATTACTTTACAGAACTATTTCCGTATGTATAGTAAATTAGGAGGTATGACAGGTACAGCTGTAACTGAAGCGGGTGAGTTCTTTGAAATCTATAAATTAGACGTTGTTGAAATCCCTACCAACAGAGGTATTTCACGTAAAGACAAGGAAGATTTGATCTACCGTTCGGTGCGTGAGAAATTCAACGCAGTAGCGGAAGATGTACAACAATTAGTTGCTGAAGGTCGCCCGGTATTGATTGGAACAACTTCGGTAGAAATTTCGGAAGTATTAAGCCGTATGTTGAAAATGCGTGGTATTCAGCACAATGTATTGAATGCTAAAATGCACAAACAAGAAGCGCAAATTGTTGCCGAAGCAGGAAAACCAGGCGTAGTAACCATTGCTACGAACATGGCAGGTCGTGGTACCGATATTAAATTGACTGACGAAGTAAAAGCGGCAGGTGGTTTAGCGATTATTGGTACAGAACGTCACGATTCACGTCGTGTAGACCGTCAGTTACGTGGTCGTGCAGGTCGTCAAGGAGATCCTGGAAGTTCACAATTTTATGTGTCTTTAGAAGATAACCTAATGCGTTTGTTCGGTTCTGACCGTGTGGCAAAAATCATGGACAGAATGGGCTTGAAAGAAGGTGAAGTAATTCAACATTCGATGATGACAAAATCTATCGAAAGAGCGCAGAAAAAAGTAGAAGAAAACAACTTTGGTGTTCGTAAACGTTTATTGGAATACGATGATGTGATGAACTCACAACGTGAAGTAGTATACAAACGTCGTCGTCATGCTTTGAACGGAGAGCGTTTGAAACTGGATATTGCCAACATGATTTATGATGTTTGTGAAAACATTGCGGATAAAAACAAGTTGAGCAAGGATTTCAAGAATTTCGAGTTTGAATTGATTCGTTATTTATCGATCACTTCTCCTGTTTCTGAAGTAGAATTCAACAAATTGTCTGAAATCGAAGTAGCAGGAAAAGCGTACAAAGCAGCGATGGAATACTACCAAGCGAAGAATGAAAGAGATGCAAGAGAAGCTTTCCCGATTATCAGAAACGTTTATGAAAATCCAGGAAATCAATTCGAAAGAATCATTGTTCCTTTCACTGACGGTATCAAAACATTGAATGTAGTTACTGATCTTAAGAAAGCATACGAAACACAAGGTGCTCAATTGGTGGCTGATTTCGAAAAGAACATCACTTTGGCTATTGTGGATGAAGCTTGGAAGAAACACTTACGCAAAATGGACGAATTGAAACAATCGGTTCAATTGGCAGTTCACGAGCAAAAAGACCCATTATTGATTTACAAATTTGAAGCGTTTAACTTGTTCAAAAACATGTTGGATGGTATCAATAAAGAAGTAATCTCTTTCTTATTCAAAGGGGATTTACCACAACAAAACTCAATCCAGGAAGCACACGAAGAAGTTCGTCGTGAGCAATACAACGAAATCAAAGACGAAGTATTGAACATGGAAGAGCAAGCAGAACGTGCACGTGAAGCGGGTCAAACCCAACAGCAACACCACCACGTTACAGAAACGATAGTTCGCGACCAACCGAAAATCAATCGTAATGATAATGTTACCATCAAACATGTATTGAGTGGTAAAACAGAAACGATGAAATTCAAAAAAGCGGAAAGCTTATTGGCTTCTGGCGAATGGGTTTTAGTTCACGAATAAAAAGAGTCAAATCCTTATAAACAAAATCCCCGATTATCTTATAATTGGGGATTTTTTATTGCAATGAATTTCATACAATCGGTTCATTTTCCGATGCTGTTAATTACCAAAAAATTAACTTTGGAAAAGTAAAAACCAAAGTTAATTTTGAAATAAAATTAGTACATTTGGCAAATCAAAAGTTTGATTATGAGTAGTTTTTTCGACATATTCAGAAGAAATAAAAAAGAAGAACATCCTAAAACAGCGGAAGTCAGAAGTGCGTTGGTTCACATTGTAAGCAATCTGGACACTACTGACGGCAAAAGCAGAGTCGTAAAAGTTGGTGAAAAGTATTTTAGAGTTAGAGAACTTGGATAAAATATGAACATCGCATTTACCTCGATACTCCTATTCATATTATTAGCGCCCGGATTTTTATTTAGAATCTCCTATAATTCCTCCAAATTAAGCGTTAGAGATCCCAACCGAAATTTAATCAACGATTTAACCTGGTCGATTATACCGTCGTTATTGTTTCATACGGTTGCGATATTTTGTGTCGAATTGCTTTCTACCTATGCGATCGACTTCAAACAATTAGGCAATTTATTATTAGGTGTAACCTCAGCCAATAAAGCAGAAGACAGCTTTATTCAATTGCGATCGTACTTCTACCCTATCTTTTTTTACAACATCATAGTCTTTTTACTGTCTATACTAATGGGGTATTTGGCAAGAAAAGCGGTTCGGTATTTTAAATTCGATCGTAGATTTCGGTTTTTACGTTTTTCCAACAAGTGGCATTATATCTTTTCGGGGGAATGTTTAGACTTTCCCGATGTACCGGATGATTTCAAAGAGATTACCGAAAAATACATCAATGTATTGTGCAAAGTCAATGGCAAGAGTGTGTTGTATTCCGGTGAATTTTTCAATTACTATATTGACAACAAAGGTGATTTGGAAGCGATTCATTTGATTTTCCCGGAGAGACGCTATTTGGAAGACGACAAGGACACCAACAAGAGCTTTTATAAGATCCCTTCAAAATACTTTGTGATACCCAACAGTGACATTATTAATATCAACTTCAAGTACATGTCGAGTGTTGAGATATCGAAATCGGAATTGACACCAGAAGAATTGGAGGAATTGAAAGAGCAGGAAGAGACTTAGTCATTAAATTCCAATCCATGCGAACAGCCTATAGCCTTGTTATTCTTCTATTCCTTTTCCAAAGCTGTGAGAAGAAAGAGACTGATTTGCAATTTGAGCAAAACGTTTTAGATCAAGTTTTTGTTGACATTGTCCATCAAACGTACAAAGACAAACGTGTTTACACTTTCAATTGTAAAGAAGGCAAACCTATCTTTGAAAAAGGAAACCCTATCGGCTGGGATCATCCCGAATGCGAGAAACACTTCATTGCTATACAAAAAGACACACTAGGATTGGTAGTAGCCATTAGCGATTCGGTACAACCCATCGATTCGGATGACAAAGAATTCATTCCTTCTTCTTTTAAAATTATAGATACGAAGAAATATCGTATACCATTAGCTGATTATAATAGTCAAAAATTCCAATTCAAGTATCTTTCTGAACTACGCCCAGATGATGAATTTGAAAACTGGAGTAGAAAATATCCGAAGTTCATTGGAAATCTCAAGATATCAAAGATCTATTTTGATCCCAAAAGAGAAAATGGGGTTGTGACAGTGTATTACTTCTGTGGCTCTAACTGTGGTTTGGGCTATGTTGTTTACTTACAAAAAGACCAAGAGCAATGGAAAGTCAAAAAGACTGAAAACACTTGGATCTATTAAAAAATAGATCACTACTACCACTTCATTATCCATTACAATAGGCTATCAAATCGACAAAACCACTCGCATTGAAAAGAAAACCATTCGCAACACAAAAAAAACCATGCGAGGTAAAAACAAAACCACTCGTAACGAAAAAAAAACCATGCGAGGCAAGAAAAAAACCAGTTGCCCAAAAGGAAAACCCATGCGAGGTAAAAACAAAACCACTCGTAACTCAAAAAAAGCCATGCCAGGCAAGAAAAAAACCAGTTGCCCAAAAGAAAAACCCATGCGAGGTAAAAATAAAACCACTCCCCAAGCAAATAAAGTACACCGTTTCCAAAAGAAGTCCTCTTTTTGTACATTTGATTTAACAACAAATGATACACAGAAAGCATGACACCTATTATCAGCGCCAGCGAATTATTGCAACTTTATCCATTAGATGAATTGATTCTTATTGATGTCAGCAACGGAAAAGACGCCCGTTCCCATTATGAAACAAAACATTTGAATGGCGCTTTATTTGTGGACTTGAATAGCCAGTTGGCCGACATTAAAGACAATGTTGCTGAGGGTGGAAGACATCCGTTACCGTCAGTTACTGCATTTACCAAAACCTTATCAGAGTTGGGTATTACACCAAAGAGTCATGTTGTGGTATACGATGATAAAAACGGTTCCAATGCAGCAGCTCGCTTCTGGTGGATGCTGAAAGCCGTTGGCCATGAGAAAATACAAGTCTTAGATGGTGGATTTCAAGCCGCAGAAAAAGTCCATTTTCCTATCAATGCTTTACTTCCTGCCGTTACCCCTTCGGCACTTTATCCAATAAGCGATTGGCAATTGCCTCGAGCTACAATGGACGAAGTAGAACGCGTTGTACAGGACGATCAACATATTGTTATTGATGTTCGGGATGCTGCCAGATACCGAGGCGAAACCGAACCCATTGATTTAGTGGCTGGGCATATTCCCGGTGCGATCAATATTCCTTTTACTGAAAATCTGGATGCTAATGGATTGTTTTTACCTTCGGAAGTACTGAAAGAGAACTACCAGAAGGCCTTTGGCACTACCCCATCTGAAAACATCATTTTTCATTGTGGATCCGGAGTAACAGCTTGTCATTCGCTTTTGGCAATTGCTCAAGCCGGAATGGAAATCCCAAAACTATATGTAGGTTCCTGGAGTGAATGGAGCAGAAATAACAAAGCCATCGCAACGAAATAAGTACAACCATGCCTTTTACCTTTTCCTAGATCGAACAATCAATCCGTTAAAATAACAATCCTTAATTACAGCAATGTCATTGGGGATTTTTTATCTTTGGATATGAAAAACACAGTCCTATTACTCCTTGTCTTTATTTTGAATTTTTCAGGAACTACCCTTTCTCTTCGAGAAAAACCAATCAAAGAGAAAGATATTACATTATTTGACAAAAAAAGAAACAGAGAAATTCCGGTAACGCTATATTTACCAAAACAGATTAAAAACGCCCCTTTGGTAATTATCAGTCACGGTTACAGTCAGAACCAATTGGGAGCAAACAAAGGCTATTCATTTATTGGTAAAGCGTTGGCTTTGAAAGGCTATTTTGTGGTCAGTATTCAACACGAATTACCCACAGACGAATTAATGCCTACAACAGGAGAAATCAAGGTAGTCAGAAAACCATTTTGGGAAAGAGGTTCAGACAATATCCTTTATGTAATCAATGATTTTAAAAAACGTTACCCGGAAGTTAATTTCAATAAAAACATTCTGATTGGTCATTCCATGGGTGGCGATATTTCGGTGACTTTTGCCGTACAACATCCTGAATTAGTTGATAAATTAATTACCCTTGACCAGAGAAGAGTTGCTTTTCCGAGAGTACAAAAACCCAAAATCTATTCTTTACGTTCGAGTGACCAACCGGCTGATGAAGGCGTACTTCCAACAATTGAAGAACAGAAAACATTCGGAATTAAAATCATACCTTTAGCCAATACCATTCACAATGTGATGTGTGACAATGGTTCAAAGGAACAAAAGAAAGAAATGTTAGATTGGATTTTACAATTTATTGCAGATTAAAATGAGTTTACCCTGTCCACTATGTCATCACTCCAGTACTTCGTTTTGTAAATTCAAAACGAGAATGTACTATGAATGCACCAATTGCAAGGCGATTTTCTTAAATCCGAGTCAGTACATGGATTTTGAAAGTGAGGAGAAGCATTATCGTTTTCATAACAATGATGTGGAAGACATTGGCTATCAAAACTTCGTTTCCCCAATTACCCGGAGTATTTTAAATGATTTTACGCCACAGCATTCCGGATTGGATTTTGGAGCTGGAACTGGGTCGGCTATTGCCAAGGTTTTAACTGACAATGCCTATCAGATTGTCCAATATGATCCTTATTTTCACGATTATCCCGAACTACTAAAAAAACAATACGATTATATCGCATGTTGCGAAGTAGTGGAACATTTCCATCATCCGGCAAAAGAGTTTGAAATGCTTCGAAAGTTATTGCTTCCGGGAGGCAAATTATACATCATGACCCATTTGTACACACCAGTTTTGGATTTTGCTTCCTGGTATTACAAAAACGATCATACTCATGTATTCCTATACCAGAAAGAAACCATGGAATGGATTGCCAAAACCTTTGGATTTTCGGATGTGTTGATTGATAACCGATTGATTGTCTTTACGAATTAGCTTCTGTCCGGAAGGATTTTGCCTGGATTCATGATGTTATTCGGGTCGAAAATGTATTTGATTTGCTCCATGATTTCCAGATGACTTTTTGAGAAGGCGATATCCATAAAGTTTTTCTGAACGTAGCCGATACCGTGTTCACCGGAAAGCGTTCCTTTCAAAGCAACCGTCAAGTCAAAAATTTCACGAATACCTTTAGGCACTTCCGTTTTCCAGTTTTCATCCGACATATTGCCTTTGATGATGTTCACGTGTAAGTTTCCGTCACCGGCATGACCGTAGCAAACCGATTGGAAACCGTATTTATTTCCGATAGTTTTGATCCCTTTCAACAAAGTAGGCAATTCGTAACGAGGAACAACAGTATCTTCTTCTTTATATATTGAGTTTGATTTTACGGCTTCTGCGATTCCACGGCGCATTTTCCATAGCGCATTTTTCTGATCTTCGGTGTCGGCAAACAATACCTCATCGATTTCGAATTGCTCCACTACCGTCATAATCTTTTCCGCTTCCAGCATTAAGATATCCGGATAATTACCATCGACTTCGATTAAAAGATGTGCTTGGTGCTCCGGTTTGATCTCGACACTCATACCTTCGATGTGTTGTACCGCCCAATCAATAGCATCACGTTCCATAAACTCTAAAGCACTTGGAACAATTCCTGCTCTGAAAATCGCTGAAACCGCTTCGCAAGCTTGTTCTGCCTTATAAAACGGCACCAACATTAGAACATTATGTGCATTTTTAGGCCATAATTTCAAGACTGCTTTCGTTACGACTCCCAAAGTTCCTTCGCTACCCACCATCAATTGTGTCAGGTTATAACCCGTTGAGTTTTTGAGTGTATTGGCTCCCGTCCAGATGATTTCCCCGTTGGGTAAAACCACTTCCAGATTCAATACATAATCTTTGGTTACACCGTATTTCACGGCACGAGCACCACCGGCATTTTCGGCGATATTACCACCGATAAAACAACTTCCCATACTACTAGGATCCACAGGATAGAATAGTCCTTTTTCGGCAACAGCATCGCGAAGTACTTGAGTGATTACACCCGGTTCAGTGATTACTTGACCGTTTTTCTCGTCGATTTCGATGATTGTATTCAGTCTTTCCGTTGACAAACCGATACCCTTCAAAATACACAAAGCGCCACCACTCAAACCCGTTCTTCCGCCAATGGGAACAACAGCCGTGTAATGTTCGTTGGCCAACTTCATAATAGCAGCCACTTCTTGAGCACTGCCCGGTTTTACCACCACATTCGGAGGAAAAACGTAATCTTCAGTTTCATCATGGCCGTAATGATTGCGGGTTTCTTCATCGGTGAATACATAAGCTTCACCTACGATATTTTGTAGTTTTTGAATTATTTCGGGAGTAATTGTCATTGTAATTTCAGTGATTGATTTCTAAACAAATTTATAAACTTAAGCTCCGGATTGCAAGGCTTTTGGCTAAAATTTACCAGGCCATAGCCCTGATGGAAACGGCATCCTTTTTTTGCTTTAACAAATGGCAAAAAAAGATATAGTGTACAGCAGGAAAAGCTCCACTTAAACCCACTTCAAAATAGAATACCAGAAAAGGAGCGTTAGAAACGATAGCGGGATTCCGAAACCGATCATCATGGAGCTCAGTTTCGGTTTGAGTCCGTAAGTAGTTGCTACAATGGTACCGGTAATCATGGGTGCCATAGCCGCTTCAAAAATAGACACTTGCACTTCCAACCCTTTTCCGTTGAGTAGCAGAACGTATAAAAGATAAAAGAAGGCCGGAGTGAGAAACAATTTAAACAGCAAACCCAGTGAGAGGAACTTCCAATGTTTGCTTTTGCTATCGAATTCCAATTGCATCCCCACCGATACGAGAGCAATAGGTGTTACTGTGCTTCCTAAGCGCTGAAAAACAGATTGCAAGATGGCAGGAAAATCGAGTTGAATTATATTAAGTACTAAAGCCATTGAAAAAGCGATGAAAGGCGGAAAGAAAAGTATCTTTTTGATAATTTCACTAGAATTTGTAGTACCTCTGGAGAACAGTGTAGCCACCAAAATTGCCAATGTAGACACCACAACGAATGATCCCGGTTGATCGACGATAACCGCTGTTTCCAATCCTTCTTTGCCATAGACTGCTTCGACTAAAGGAAATCCGACAAAAGACGTATTTCCTAATCCAGCTGTAATAATGAGGCATCCCGTTAGTTTTTTAGACCAATTGAATAATTTCGCAAAAGCACTAAAAAAAACAAAGGACAAGGCAAATCCCACCCATGCAATTCCGAGAGGGAAGAGTAATTTAGAGCTAATTTCCAGTTTTGGGATGTAATACAATGCAATCGCCGGAAGCGAGATATAGATTACAAACTGATTAAGCGTTTTGTGACTAGCATCGGGAAAAGCCTTCGTTCGTTTGAGAAGAAAGCCAAGAATCATGCAAACAAAAACCAGAAGAATGTTATCCATAAGAAGGTATTACAAATCAAAATTACTACTATTTTCAATCTATTTGCAATGTATTTACTATTTTTACCGAAAGCTTTTATTTTGAATACTTCACCTAAGAAATCGGCATTGACAGAAAACGACGGAATAGAACCGCCAGAGATCATTAGTGCTAATTCTGTCAAGCAAATTCAACAATTCAGGCGAGCTCAACCTTCGGCTGAAGAGTTGATTTCCGAAATCCTTAAAGGCAATAAAACCGCTTTAAGTCGGGCCATTACTTTAGTAGAAAGCACCAGTTCCACCCATTTAGAAAAGGCAAATGCAGTAATTCAAGGCTGTTTACCTTATGCCAACCGATCAGTACGAATAGGCATCACAGGTGTTCCCGGCGTTGGAAAAAGTACATTTATCGAGGCTTTTGGAAAGTATTTGACCTCATTGGGTAAAAAAGTCGCTGTTTTGGCAGTAGATCCAAGTAGTTCCATTTCGCATGGGAGTATTTTGGGAGATAAAACGCGAATGGAAGAATTGGTTAAAGACGAAAATGCTTATATTCGACCGAGTGCCTCTGGAGAAAGTTTAGGAGGAGTTGCTCGAAAAACCAGAGAGAGCATTATGTTGTGCGAGGCCTGTGGATTTGATACTATTTTGATCGAAACTGTTGGAGTTGGTCAAAGCGAAACGGCAGTGCACAGTATGGTTGATTTCTTTTTACTGTTGAATTTAGCAGGTGCCGGTGACGAATTACAAGGCATTAAGCGCGGTATAATGGAAATGGCCGATTTGATTGTCATTAACAAAGCGGATGGCGACAATGTTAATCGTGCTAGATTAGCTAAAACCGAATTCAATAGAGCATTGCATTTGTTTCCAATGAAAAGTTCAGGCTGGTCACCGAAAGTAATAACCTGTAGCGCTATTCAAAAAGAAGGCATTGATGATGTATGGAACACCATTACTTCTTATTTCGATTTAACCACGGAGAATCATTATTTTGAGCAAAAGAGAAAAGAGCAAAATCAATACTGGTTATTAGAAACTATCAACGATCAGTTGAAAAATAATTTCTACAACAATCCCGAAATCATTCAGCTATTGGAAGAAAACAAAAAAGCAGTGCAAAATAGCGAAATATCGCCCTTTGCAGCTGCTCAATTGTTGTTGCAAAACTATTTCAAATAGTGTCACAACTCCCCTAATTCTTTTAGTGGATATATAGTAATTCTTTCTTGATTGAAATAAAATTCAATGTACCATCTAACATTCCAGGTACTACCAAATGATCTCTGAATACTGTAAAATCAGCCGGACCACTGATTGGCTCAGGCAATCTTAGTACCGTTACTTTATTGTTATTCAATACTTCAATTGCAACCACAATACCTTTTTTCTCAAAAGCCACCCAGTTTGTAAAGTAAAGAACATCTTCATAAGCATAAACACCATCATAATATCCTTCTAGCGGAGTAATTGTAGTAAATTTATTGTCTTTCAAATTCACATACCCGATACCACTTCCGAAACCATTAACATACAAACGGGATTGCACTTTGTCATAAAACAAACCGTTCATTCCAACAATAACTTTATCAACAGCAAGTTCTGAGAAAGTCTTATCTGTTAAGTTTACTTTAAAGATTTTGTTTTTATCGGTTGCAGAAACATACAAAGTATTCTTATCAAAAACAGTGATATCATTTAAAAATGAAGTCACACTGCTAAAATCGATTTCATATAATTTTTTAGCTGTTTTCAGATCAAAAGCCAAAAGTTTATCAATGTCATTCACGAAAAGAATTCCACCCTCAAGCGCTAATCCTTTCGGTGCACTTAACGTTTCTTTGATGTAGGCAGCGTCAATAATTTTACCGTCTTTATCTACTTTTAAGATTTTTCCATCGCCATCTTTTTCGCCAGGTTTCATAGCGCTACCAATATCAGCAACATATAAAAAAGTTCCGTCAGAAACTACACTTTCGGGGTGACTAAAACCACCTACCGTTTTAATGTCTTGTGCATTTGCGGTTATAACACCTAAAACTACACTCAGAATAGCATAAATTTTTCTCATTTTACTCATTACATTTATTTTATTAATTTTTATTCGAGGTTATTCTGCTGGTTAATTTTAAATCCTCTACTCTCTTTTCAAAAGGAACCATTTCGGTTAAAGGATTTACAATTTCATTGAAAAAACTTTTCAACTCATCAGAATGAATTGTACTTCGGTTAATTTTAAGATCATAATGCACTAGTTTAGTCCACAAAATGGCTTTCAGAGACGTTTTTTGTTCATCCCACATTAAGGCTTCAACGACCAAACTTTTATCATCAAAACTCAACAGTTTCGACTCAATGGTAACTGTTTCCATTAACATGGCTGGAAGTAAGTAGGCAATTTGATTTTGTGCTACTACCCAACTGATCCCTTTTTCTTTTGCCAATTGGTACAAGTCAAAATCATAGGCTTCCAACAATTGGTCTTCTCTTGCATTAATGATATAATCGATATATCTTGAGTTATTTAGATGATTGAACGGATCACAATCCGGGAATCGCACTCTAACCTTACTTTCTATTATTTTATTAAAATTTTTCATAATAGTTCATAAAAAATACCAAATGGTATATTATTTCTTAAATTTTTTTACTTTTTCAAAGAAAGTATGTAACGCTCCAAATAATCCATTGATGAATTTAATGAAGTCATTTTTCTGGTCACTTTTGCTTGTAAAATACCACCTTGCATGATAGAGATGAACACTGAAATAAATTCATTGATATCTGTATCGGATTTAATTTCACCATTATTTATTCCATTATTCAAATGGTTTTCCAGAGTACTTCTCCAAAAATTATAGGCACTTTCCGCTTTTGCTCTCAACAAAGGATGGGTATCATCAGCTTCCGTAGAAGTATTGGTTACGGGACAACCCGAACTCAAGATAGGGTTTTTCAAATAGTTACGGTATGTTTCAGGATAAACCAACAACTTTTCAATCGCCGAATGTTTCGTATCCATTTTACCCCTGATGTAGGCTACCAATCTTTCAAAGTTATAATCAAAAGCGGCTAAAGCTACCTGATCTTTATTTTCGAAATTGCCATAAATACTGCCTTTAGTTAACCCTGTAGCAGCTATCAAATCATTAATAGAAGTACCTGCATATCCTTTGGTATTGAATATACAAGCTGTTTTTTCTATAATATATTGCTTGGTGCGATCTGCTTTTGACATTTTAACTAACTCATTATGATGCAAATATATAAAAAATACCAATTGGTATTAAAATTTAATCGAAAAATATTAATCATCGTTTTCCCAAAGCAAAATCCTCAAAAAAACTGGGTGTTTTTCCCTTTCGAATTATAGGACAAATATTTTACTTTTGTAGGTAAATTAATATAAACAAACTATGAAAACAATTCGATTTTTTACACTTGCAGGAACCTTGTTATTGCAAATGCTAACCTCATGCGAATCGCAAAGAGAAACTGAAGTCAAAACACCACACAACATCATCCCTGTCCAAAAAGGAATCATAATGAAAGAGTCGTATCAAAACGACATTCAAAGAATTATCGAAAGAAACAGAGAACAAGGCACATATCAAGCCACAGAATTTGCTTGGATTAATTTGGATTCACTGAAAAACTATATTGCATTATTGGATAAGGTATCGAAATTAAACAATCAGAAAGTTTCTGGAGTTCGAATCTATTTTTCACAATATCCTGTAGAAGGGAATTACACTGCTGAAGAAAGAGAGCGATTAATCCCGGGGAGAGAAACGCTTTTCTTTGCACCAACTACAACAATTGCACCAACGGCAACTACCAAAAGATATCCAATCTTGGAAAATGTACCCTTTGCAATTGAAAGAACAGGAACTAATCCATATGTAGGAAATTTTAAAGTAATCTCGAGATTATTAGGCAGGAATGAAAGGGAAATAAACAGAGACACGACTCCAACGCGCCAATCGTTCGTTGAAGAAAGCCAAACCAGCATTTTACTAAACGAGTTGGCCATGTATCCTCCTCCAAAAAGCAACTAAAACCTTATATGCAATTAAAAAATATTACAACAGAAGACATCAGGTATTTCATGATGTTATTACAGTTTATAACTGCTATCGTTGGTACTGTATATTATAATAAATACAAACACTCTGTACTAAAGTATTTCTTGTTCTTACTATGGTATACCTGTTTGAATGACTTAATCGGTTATTTTTACCAAGATATCACTCATGCAGACAACAACTATTGCATTTATAATTTCTATCAGATTTTACGATTTAGTACTATCCTTTTCATCTACAAATCCTTTGTAGAAAGTATAGTCTATAAAAAGGTAATTGTAGTCTTCATTGCTACTTATTGTCTTTCTGTTGTAATTAATTTTTTTGTCGAAGATTTCTTCGAAAATTACTTTGTGAACACATTCATTATTGGTGCAACATTTATTGCCACCTCTGTTCTATTTTATCTATTTGAAGTTCTAAAGTCAGATAAAGTATTGTATGTAACCGAATCTTTGATTTTTTGGATTAGTTTCGCACACTTGGTTTATTTCGTTCCAAACGTGCCCTTTTATATTGTCAGAAAGTACTATTCCAATTCCAGTTCGATTCCGTACATCTTTATGATCAATTATTTCTTACTTTTAGTGTATTATTTAATTCTTATCCTTGGTTTTATATGGAGCAAACCGGAATTGAAGGAGTAATTTTTGCCATACTAGGACTTACGGGACTATCATTTGTAATTATTCTTCTGATTATTATTTTTCAAAAGAAAAAAAACAAATTGATAATTAAGCAAGTAGAAGCGCAAAAACATTTTGAAAAAGAAATCATCGAATCGCAAATTGAAATCAAAGAGCAAACATTGCGTAATATCAGTTGGGAATTACACGACAATATTGGCCAATTGCTAACGTTAGCTAAAATTCAACTTCAAAAAATTAACGATCAGGACACCAAGGAAATCAACGACAATTTAACCAACATCTTAAATGAAGTGAGAGCATTGTCTAAAGTAACCAATCCGGACTATGTTAGTAAAATAAGTTTGGAGGAAGCTTTGAAACTTGAGATCAATCGTTTCAACCGATTGAACTATATTGAATCGTCCTTAATTAGTGAAGGCAATTCCTTCTCTATAAATCCGAAATCTGAAATTATTATTTTCAGAATTTTACAAGAGT
Source organism: Flavobacterium sp. MAHUQ-57 (assembly GCF_051908335.1). Lineage (NCBI taxonomy): Bacteria > Pseudomonadati > Bacteroidota > Flavobacteriia > Flavobacteriales > Flavobacteriaceae > Flavobacterium > Flavobacterium sp. MAHUQ-57. Next base: position 1,305,157 of record NZ_JBPZTE010000006.1, read on the forward strand.
TCTTTTCCAACACTATTAAACATTCCAAAGCTTCTAAACTAGACGTATGGATTAATTTTGAAGAAGTCAAAAACAAACTAACCATTATTGCAAAAGACAACGGAAAAGGATTCGACTTGTCAATACCCAATATTGGAGGCATTGGTTTAACCAACATGAAAAAAAGAGGACATCTGATTGATGCCGAAGTACACATCAAATCTGAATTAAATACAGGAACCAGCTTAACCATCATTTACCACCAAAAATAAACATGGAAAAATATACCGTTGCCATCATCGAAGATCACACACTACTATCCGAAGCCATAGCAGGAGTAGTCGAAAACTTTCAGCAGTTTGAAGTTGCTTTTCAATGCAAGAATGGCGCTGATTTAATTGAAAAATTAAAAACCAAACCGCTTCCGAAAATCATACTCATGGATGTGAATATGCCTATCATGAACGGTATTGAAACTACAGCATGGCTAAGCGAAAACCATCCGGATGTTTCTGTATTGGCGTTAACCGTTGAAGAAGATGAAAGTACTATCCTAAAAATGATTCGAGCCGGTGCCAAAGGCTATTTACTGAAAGATGTCGATAAAAAAACATTGGAATTGGCCCTTTTAAAAACTATCGAAACTGGTTTTTACCATTCGAGCGTAGTAATGGATGTTTTGTTAAATTCGGTAACAGGTAAAGGCAATAATCAAGAAATATTGAAAGATACCGAAATAGAATTTCTGAAATTACTGTGTACAGAAATGACGTATAAGGAAATTGCTAATAAAATGAATCTCAGTCCAAAAACTATCGATGGCTATCGAGATAACTTATTTGTAAAACTCAATGTCAAAAACAGAATTGGACTGGTCATTTATGCTATAAAGAACAAAATTTTCACTTGTTAGTGATTATTCTTCGTAACGTTCCATTTCGCGATCGTAGAATTCGCCGGCGATAGTAATCAAATGTTCCATTTCCGATTCCAATTCCTGTTCGTCTTCTTCGTCCAATTCCTCAAGAAATTCAACAGAGTCATCCTTTAGGTTGATTAAAAATCTTGGATATTCTAAATGAATGATGAAAATATCATCTGGAAAGTCAGAGTTATCGGCCAATACAAATTTTGGTAATTCCATAGTACAATTATTAATGATGAGTTATCAATTTTTTTGTTAGATTATTAAAGCGAAGATACAAAAACAAGGCGGCGGCAGTTAATCCTGATAATAAACCGATCCATACACCAATAGCTTTTAATTCGGTGAACAGTCCTAAATAGATTGAGATAGGAAACCCAATTACCCAATAGGCTACAAAAGTAATATACATTGGTACTTTTACGTCTTGCAATCCACGAAGTGCTCCTAAAACCACTACCTGAATCCCATCAGACAATTGAAAAACAGCCGCAATTAAAATCAGTCCCGATGCTATTGAAATCACTTCTGCACTATCACTCATGGTTTTTAGATTGTCTGAATTCACAAAAAATTCAGGTAAAACCGTATGAAACAGCACAAACAATAGTGCGAAAGTTCCTTGAACGATAATCGCCAAAAGGAAAATCGAACGTGCTACGATTTGTAACTTTCTAAAATCCTTAATTCCTTTCTGATTTCCCACTCGAACCATTCCCGCTACACTCAATCCCGAAACGAACATAAAAGTGAATGTTGCCAAAGTCAACGCAATCTGATTGGCTGCCTGACTTGTAGTTCCTATTCTTCCACACAGCCATATTGCTCCGGTAAACAAAGCAACTTCAAAAAACATTTGCATTGCAGAAGGCAATCCCAAACTTACAATTCGATTTGTCATTGTTTTTCCTATGGCTTTAAAACTAAAACCTTCAAAATACGGTTGAAATTTCTTTTTCGACTTCAAAGCAAAATGCATGTAGATTACCATCACAATTCGAGAAATTACAGTACCATAAGCGGCTCCTAACATCCCTAACTTAGGAAAAATCCAAACACCATAAATCAAAACTATATTTAAAAACAGGTGTACCACATTACAGAGTAAATTGGCCCACATTCCGTACTTTGTTTCACTCTTTCCATCAGCAAACTGCTTGTAACCTTGAAAAATCACTAATGGAATCAATGAAAAAGCAACCAAATCCAAAAAGGGTTTCGCCAATTCCACTACTTCCTCCCGTTGTCCCATCAAAACAATTAAAGGTTTAGCCAGATAAATCAGCCCAAAAAGTGTCAATCCCAGAATAGTACACAAAACCAATCCGTGATGAAAAACACTTCGTCCTTTCACCAAACTATTTTCACCATCCGCTTCTGCAATTAAAGGAGTTATTGCCGTAGAAAAACCAATACCCAATGATATTCCAATAAACACAAAACTATTGGCCAAAGAAACTGCTGCCAACTCTGTCGCACCCAATTTTCCTACCATCACATTGTCTACGATACTCACCAATGTATGTCCCAACATTCCTAAGATTACAGGATAGGCCAATTTGATATTTTCGGGGAATTCTTTGGTATATACAGACCACTTCATGGCATTTTTTTTGGCAAAAATACAATAATAAATAGCGAATACGAGTTTACTTAACAACCAATCTACAATAAATCATCATGAATTCTTTAAAAAACAATCTCTTTTTATTTGTCTTTCTACTCTGTTCAACAACCTTTTTTGCCCAAAAAAAAGCAGGTGACATGCGTTTGGGATATGGTTTCAGCGGTGGAATACCTTTTAATGATTACGGTGGAGCCGTTGGTGTCGATGGTAGATTTCAATACGACATCACTTTAAAAACTTCTCTATTAGGAACGGCAGGATACACACACTTTTTTAGCAATGAAATTCCGGATTTGGCCTACGCTCCGGTAAAAGTCGGTTTCAAATCACATATTGGCGATCAAGTGTATGTTTTGGGAGAAATCGGAGCGGCTTTCAGCACAACAGGCATGGGGATTTCCCCAGTCTGGAATCCTGGTATCGGTATTGCAACCAAACACATTGACATCAGTTTGCGTTACGAAAACCTCAATAAATTTGATACGGGACAATTTGCTTTACGCTTGGCTTATGGCTACAAGTTATGATACACTTTTTTCATTTCTGAAATAATCTAAAATCATAAAAGACATAATTACGGGTGGTAGTATGTGTAAATCCAAATGGATTAGACGAAGCATTCTCAAAAGTCCAATTCCAAAAACACACACCACCCAAGCCAATTTAAGATATTCCAATCGGTTTTTAATTGGTTTGTTCGTGAAGTATTTCACATAGAACAACAAAATCGCCAAAGAACTTAATATAAGTATTTCGTTAGCGTACACAAAATGGGTTATTTTAAAAACAACACCTATCGGATAAGCTAGTATAAAAAGTAAGGCTATTTTGAAATAGATGGTTTTGATGAAATTACCGTTTTGCAGAAAAAACAAAGCACCCGTAAAATTGAGTATCGACAAAATAGTTTCTAACATGATCTTACTCTAATTGTTTTTTGTATTCCGCAAAGTTGAGCTTTACTTTTTCATCCAAAGCAGGTTCTTTGATATCTGTGTATTTTTGCATCTCTTCCCAAATTATTCGTCCCACCATATAACGCGCCATTTCCTTGTCATCGGCTGGAATCACATACCACGGCGCATGAGGTTTAGAAGTTTTATTAATGGCTTCTTCGTAGTATTTCATATAATCGTCCCAACGCTCTCTTTCTTTCAGATCGCCTGGTGAAAATTTCCAATGGTGTTCTTCTTCTTCTAATCTTCGCAACAAACGTTTGCGTTGTTCTTCTTTACTCATATAAAAAAAGAACTTTAGCACTATTGTCCCATTTTGCGTAATATGTTTTTCAAAATTATTGATCTGTTCAAATCGGTTCTCCCAAAATTCGGGTGTGATATCTTCAACTTTTTCAATACCTGGCAAATTTTCATTTAGAATATATTCCGGATGCACACGTGTGACCAAAACATTCTCATAATGGGTTCGATTGAATACTGCAAACTTTCCTTTTTCGGGTAAAGCCAAATAATGGCGCCATAAATAATCGTGTTCCAATTCGGTCGAATTCGGAGTTTTAAAACTATGCACTACAACTCCTCGCGGATTAAATTCTTTAAAAACCTCTCTAATCAGACTATCCTTTCCTGAAGTATCCATTCCCTGAAGGCAAATTAATACTCCATACCGATTGTGTGCATACATTACATCTTGCAATTCACTCAAAGGTTGCTGCACCTCATCCAGCATTTTCTCTTTTTCCTTGTCTTTTAAAGTCGTTTCGATTTCCGTTGGAAAATCTTGCAACTTGATCGCTTTAGTTATTTTAAAGTCTTCCGATTTGAATACTGCCATAAATTTTGAATTATATTTGTTCTTATTTGGAGCTATTTCCCGCTCTTCGCTATATCTTTTTGCTACACGCCGCATTCGCTTTGTGTAGCAAAAAGGATACCGCTGCTATCGGGGCTAGGCCTATATTGTAAATTTATGGAAAAAATTCAACTTCTCGCATTTTTGACTATTCAAGGCATTGGTGCCGCATCAGGAATAGTATTTCACAACAATTCATTATTTATCGTCAGCGACAACTCAGGCTATTTATTCGAGCAAAGACTAGATGCTTCACCGCTTATCAAGCATACGTTAATTCATGACGCAACTGTCAATATCGAAAAAAAACGCAAACCCGACTTTGAAGCCATCACATTAAAAGACAATGAGCTTCATATTTTCGGATCGGGATCAACTTCCCAAAGAAATAGAATGCTAACATTTGATTTGAAAAATAATAAAGCAAAGGAAAATGATTTTTCGGTAACCTATAAAAAACTGAAAGAACAGGCAAATATTTCTGATGATGATCTGAACATTGAAGGAGCATTGTACTTCAATGGCTCTCTTCTTTTGTTTCAAAGAGGCAACGGTAGCAATGCGCAAAATGGAATTTTCACAATCGATTCCGACCAAAACACAAAGTACCATCCTATCCCCTTACCTAAAATCAAACATGTAGAAACCAGTTTTACCGATGCCATTCTGTTTGAAAATAAAATTTATTTCCTAGCAGCAGCTGAAGATACAGTATCAACCTATGAAGACGGTGAAGTTCTGGGTACAATCATGGGTGTAATGAATCCAGAAACTATGGAAATTGAGAAAACCATCCAATTGTCACCAACCCACAAACTGGAAGGATTAACTGTATTGGAAAAACACGACGATCAAATAACGTTTCTACTTTGTGAAGACAACGATACCGAAGATTTGAATGCTACCATCTACAAATTGAAAATAAAATTGTAAAAAAAAGTGATTGCTTCCCAACCTTTTGATAAAAACTGTTCTCTTTAGTAATAAAGACATTGATTGTGATAGACGAAAAATTAATACAAGCCTGTAAAAAAATGCATCGGGACGCCCAGCGTCAGGTGTATGAAATCTTGGCGCCTAAATTATACCGGACTTGCAAACGGTACTTAAAAAAGGAAGAAGAAATTGAAGAAGTTTTGGCAGATGCCTTTTATACCATTTTTACAAAAATGGATCAATTAAAAGAAAATGGTGCCTTTGAAGCTTGGGCAAGAAAAATTACCGTAAACCATTGTTTGTACCAGCTGCGTAAAAACGTGAACTTTAATTTGTACCTGGAAGATACCAAGTTGCAAATTCAACCACAAACTGCTGCTGATAGTAAAATGGAAGAGGAAGATTTGTTAAAGCTACTCAATTTCATTCCCGAAGGCTGCAAAACAGTATTCAACTTGTTTGTAATTGAAGGTTACGGACATAAAGAAATTGCTGAAATGCTGAATATTTCTGAAGGAACATCAAAATCACAATTGAATGCAGCAAAAACCAAATTGAAAGATTTAATCAACAATTTGTATTATCAACAAGCGAAGTAAGTAATGGAAAATCAAGACAATAATTTATTCGACCAATTTAAAAAAGCAGCTGATAATTCAGAGTCGACGGACTTTCCCGGATTGGAAAAAGTCTGGTCCCGAGTGGATGCAAAATTGGACACTCAAATATATCAGCAGCAAAAAAATATCAATTCGGGATGGAAAAAATTTGCAGTTGCAGCATCAATAGTAGTCGGAACGGTTTTCGCCTATCAAGTGATTAAAAAAGAAAAAACAGCTCCTGCCTTCGAAGACAATACAACACGACTGGAAACGCCTAAAAATAATACTTCCAAATCTGAAGTTATCATTACCGAAGACTCAAACTTAATAGTGGAAAAAAAAGAAGCTGAAAAAATAATCGAAAAACAAATCCGATTAAAAACACAGGTTGCTACTAGCACCCACTCAGCAAATTGGTCAACCAACGACACATTAATCTTAAGAGAACCGGCAAAAATAGTTTCCAATGAATCGGATAAAATCGAAAGAGAAAACGCCACAATGATGCGAGGTGAAGTCTTTGATGCCATTGGAGTAAAACATATAAGAACGGAAGAAATCACTGAAAAAAAACAGGAGCCAGAAAGCAAAAAAGTTACTCTTAAAAAAGCACCACCATTAATCCTAATCGATGGAAAAGTTTCTAACAACGCTAGAGATATCCGTGAAGCCGAAACAGTAACGGAACTAGAAGAACCATTATACATTGTGAATGGGATTGAATACAGTGAGAAAGAAATGTTTGGACCTAATCCAACTTCTCCCTACTACCCGCTCAACAAACAAAACATCGAATCAATCGTTGTTTATGAAGGTAAAGAAGCTATCGAAAAATTCGGTCTTAAAGGTTCAAAAGGAGTTGTGGTTGTGAAAACCAAAGATGGGAAGCCTGCAGTTCTGAAAAAATAAAATCCTCCCAACAACCTATTAAAAAATCAGCATGAAAAGTATCATTACTATTTCATCAGCCCTACCTATGCTTTACAACAACCTAAAAATTGAAACACCATGAAAACAGTAAAATCTATTATAGCAAGTTACGTATTACTTATTAGTTCGTTTGTATTCGCTCAAGAAAAAACCATTACAGGAATTGTATCGGATGCAACGGGGCCAATCCCAGGAGCTAATGTTGTGGTAAAAGGAACCAATCGTGGCACATCAACCTACTTTGATGGTAGTTATTCAATCAAAGCTAAAGAAGGTGAAAAACTAGTATTTAGTTTTATGGGAATGCAGGATGTGACAAAAACAGTAGGAGCTTCAAACATTATCAATACGGTATTACAAGATGACACTCAGCAGTTAAAAGAAGTCGTAGTTACTGTTGCTTCAGGAATTAAAAGAAGCCCACAAAGGCAATTGGCAGTCCCAAAGTCGGCAAACTATCACAATGCTTTAAACAATAAAGAACTCAATTTTATCGACCTATTGATTAAAAAACAAAAAGAAGCGGTAACAATCAGTGATGAACCTTTAATGTATCTGAATGGTAAAAAAACCAATCGTAGTACTATTGCCAATTTAGACACTAAATCCATAGCTGAAATTGAGATTGTTAACAATGATGATGCCATTCGATTTTTTGGCAAAAAAGGAAACAAAGGTATTTTATTAGTTACCACTAAAGATCTTACTGAACCTGAATACCTATCCTCCGAAAAACTTCATGAAAAATTGGATGACAAGGAGGTAGACTATGATAGTATTGATTATTCATCGATTCTGGAAGACTATTCACCCTTTTCGGAAAATGAATTCGAAAGTCCGAAACAATCGCCACTTTCAACTTTTTCGATTGATGTAGACAATGCTTCTTATACCAATGTGAGACGCTTTCTAAACAATGGCATGCAAGTTCCGAAAGATGCAGTGCGTATAGAGGAAATGATAAACTTTTTCAAGTATCAATATCCAAAACCCACAGACAAACATCCGTTTTCAATCGATACTGAATACAGTGATTGTCCTTGGAATCCAGGAAATAAATTAGTTCGCATCGGTTTACAAGGCAAGAATATTCCTGTGGGTAACTTACCACATTCCAATTTTGTATTTCTAATTGATGTATCGGGTTCAATGAATCAAGACAACAAATTACCTTTATTGATTGCCTCTTTGAAAATACTTGTAAAAGAATTGCGTCCAAAAGACAAAGTGTCTATTGTAGTGTATGCGGGTGCTGCCGGATTGGTTTTACCTCCTACAAATGGCGATCAAAAGCAAACCATTATCGAGGCTTTAGACAAGTTACATGCAGGCGGAAGTACAGCTGGTGGTGCAGGAATACAATTGGCCTACAAAATAGCTCAAGAAAACTTTATCGAAAGCGGCAATAATCGAGTAATTCTTGCTACTGACGGCGACTTCAACGTGGGTGCTTCCTCAGATAATGACATGGAACGATTAATTGAAGAAAAAAGGGAATCGGGGGTATTTTTAACTTGTTTAGGCTATGGGATGAACAATTACAAAGACAGTAAAATGGAGATTCTAGCAGATAAAGGCAATGGTAACTATGCTTACATAGATACTATTCAGGAGGCCAATCGATTTTTGGGTAAAGAATTCAAAGGTTCGATGTTTGCTATAGCCAAAGACGTGAAGATACAGATTGAATTCAATCCGAAGCATGTACAATCGTACCGTTTAATTGGTTATGAAAACCGAAAACTACGTCCTGAAGATTTTACCAACGATGCCATTGATGCTGGAGAACTAGGGAGCGGACATACCGTTACGGCTTTGTACGAGATTATTCCATCAGGCGTAAAAAGTTATTTTTTCAATGAACCTGCCGACTTAAAATACACCAAAACCAAAATACAAGAAAGCAATACTGACGAATTAGCCACAATCAAATTCAGATATAAAAAACCAGATGGCAACAAAAGCATCGAAATGGTGCATACCATCGAAAATAAAACTGAAACTGTGCAAAACGCATCGGAAGATTTCAAATTTGCTACAGCAGTAGCTTGGTTTGGGTTAAAACTGAGAGATTCAAAACTAATCCAAAACAAATCTCTTGAAGACATACAACAATTAGCAAAACAAGGCTTAACATACGATCCGGAAGGATATAAAGCCGAATTCATACGTTTAACTGAAAATACGTTAGTACAATAAAGTTCGTAATGTAGTTTATTTTGTTTGGTTGCGAAACCCTGAGTAGTACTCGGGGTTTCCGTTTTAAAACAACACCTTAACTTTAGTTCCTTTACCTGGCGTACTTTCAAAATCAATCGAACAATCAATCATATTCGCAAATCGTTTTACCAATTGCAATCCCATACCGATTCCTTTTTCATTTTCGGTACCATTAGTCGACACATAAGTATTGCTTTTGATACTGTTTATCTTTTCCGCAGACATTCCTATACCGGAATCTTGCACAATCAAAACGTTGTCCTGATGATAAAACGAAATCGTTCCGTATTCCGGGGTAAACTTAATGGCATTCGAAAGTAAATTTCGAAGGATAACCGTCATGATTTCCTTATCACAATCTTTAGTATGAAAATCATCCAAATTGACTTCAACCTTAATATGCTTATTCTGAATCATACTACTGTAAAATTCAATGATTCCTTTGGTTAGGATTGAATAGTCTATCGCAATAGGCTGCACTGCAACCGTATTGAAATTCAATTTCGTCCAATTTAAAATTGTTTCAATCATTTCGAGAAGCAATGTAGATTCCTGATAGATCATCTTAACCATTTCCTTAAACTCCTCGTTGCTAATTTCGTTTTCCGCCGCTAAGGAAGAAATCGACGATAAATTAGCAATTGGATTTCTCAAATCATGTCCTAGAATGGACAACATTCGTTCGTTGTTCTGATTGATTTGTGCTAATTTGTCTTGTAAAACAACCTCATTATTAATATCTACAAAAGCAAGAACGAAAAAATTATCAAAAAAGAAGGTTTTAATTTCGTACCATTTTTCTTCTTTATTTTTAGGTTTCAGTCGGGCTTTGATTTTAATTACCTTTTCGTTTTTAAGAGAAGCCTCCTGAAGTTTTTCATTCCATGCTTGTCTGATTTCATTTCTGTACTTTTCTTCCGGGTACAAGAGTTCGTACCAGGTATCTACATCGGGTATCTCCTGAACAGTGTAACCAAATTCCTGAATCAAGTTCTCATTAAAAAACAAGCTTTCGAAACTCGTATCGTGAGTTTCTATTTCTGTAATGATAAACGGATAAGGCAATAAATTGGCAACTTTAATTACATCTTCTTTTGAATTAAAAAGAGACTCCATAACTATTTTTCATTAACTCCATTTTAAAATTAGTGATAATTCCTATAAAAGAAAAAGAATCAAGTCACGATACCCAACTTCAACGACCAAAAGCAATTTCATAGGCTTATCCCTACAAAATCAGCTCATTAAAAAAGGGATAGAATGTACATCCTATCCCTAATCATTTGTATTCCGTTTGTTATTATTTTTCAATTTCTTTCAAACTCTCCATTTTCTTGTGTGCCAAGAAACCTTTAATATCTTCAAAATGTTCTCTTACTCGTTTGTGACCGAACTCGAAAACTTTTTCGGCCAAACCATCCAAGAAGTCACGGTCGTGAGAAACCAAAATCAAAGTTCCGTCAAAATCTTTCAGGGCATCCTTAATGATATCTTTGGTTTTCATATCCAAGTGATTCGTTGGCTCATCGAGAATCAAAACATTCACCGGCTCCAATAATAATTTGATCATAGCCAGACGGGTTTTTTCACCACCGGAAAGTACTTTTACTTTCTTTTGAATATCATCACCTTTAAACATGAAAGCGCCTAAAATATTTTTTATTTGCGTACGGATATCACCTTCGGCGATGCGGTCGATGGTTTCGAAAATCGTGGCTTCACCATCTAACAAAGCGGCTTGATTTTGGGCAAAGTAACCAATTTGAGAGTTATGTCCTATTTCCAACTTACCACTATCAAAACCGATTTCTTTCATGATCGCTTTAATCATGGTTGATTTACCTTCACCGTTTTTCCCAACGAAAGCCACTTTTTGTCCACGTTCGATTACCAAATTCGCTTTTTGAAATACTACATGGTCGCCGTATGATTTAGACAATTCTTCCACTACGACAGGATACTGACCTGAACGTGGTGACGGAGGGAATTTCAGTTTCAAAGCAGAAGTATCAATCTCATCCACTTCGATAGGTACAATTTTTTCCAACATACGCACACGAGACTGAACTTGTTCCGTTTTAGAAAATGTTCCTCTGAAACGCTCAATAAATGCTTGGTTATCAGCTATAAATTTCTGTTGTTCGTCGTATGCTTTCTGTTGGTGTATTCTTCTGTCTTTACGCAATTCCAAATAATCCGAATATTTGGCTTTGTAATCGTATATACGTCCCATTGTCACTTCAATAGTACGATTGGTAATATTATCTACGAAAGCACGGTCGTGGGAAATTACCATTACCGCTTTGGCTTGCGTTACCAAAAACTCTTCCAGCCATTGAATACTTTCCATGTCCAAGTGGTTGGTAGGCTCATCCAATAAGATCAAATCTGGTTTTTTCAATAAGATTTTAGCCAATTCGATTCGCATTCTCCATCCTCCTGAAAATTCAGATGTTTTACGATTAAAATCTTCTCTTTCGAAACCCAATCCTTTCAGTACTTTTTCAACTTCGGCTTCGTAATTTACTTCTTCAATCGAATAGAATTTTTCAGAAAGTTCAGAAACGCGTTCAATTAATTTCATGTACGCATCACTTTCGTAATCGGTACGGATAGTTAATTGTTCGTTGATTTCATCGATTTCTGCTTTCATCCCAAGCACAGCGGCAAATGCTTTGGAGGCTTCTTCCATCACAGTAGAATCATCATTTAACAGCAAATGCTGAGGCAAGTAGGCGATTACAGCATCGCTAGGTGCAGAAATTCCGCCACGAGAAGGTTTATTTTCACCCGCAACAATTTTCAACAAAGTCGATTTTCCGGCTCCGTTTTTACCCATAAGGGCGATTTTATCATTTTCATTAATGGCAAAAGTGACCTCACTAAAAAGTGTTGTTCCGCCAAACTCTACGGCAATATCGTTTACTGTAATCATTATTCAAGACTGTTAGATGGTTAGCTTATCAGATTATTGAATGATCTGACAAGCTAAATTTTGAAGGTGCAAAGATAAATTTATTTAGTAAATAGTGCTAGTCCTTAGTCCTTAGTTTTTCAGTACTTAATGATTAGTGGTTAGCACTAGTTTTTTTAGTTCTTCCTGATAGGTTGTATTGTCGTTCATGCCGAGGTGCCCTTGGTTTTCGAGTAAAAAGAGTTGATCCGATTTCTTTAAATACCGTTTTAACTTTTCGGAATCAGAAGCCGGAATCATTTGGTCATCAATCCCATGAAAGATGGTGATTTGCGATTTCGTGTTACGGATATACTGATCAGTGGCAAAATCGAACTTTTTAAGAAAATCAGGAAAGAAAGGGACTTTTCCTCGGGTTAATTCCAGAAAATTATAATACGGTGCCTGTAAAATTAAATGATTTGGATGGTATTTTGAAGCCAGATAAGCAGCAGGACCAGTCCCGATGGAATAGCCGATGACAATCACGTTTTCATACCCTTTACTTAACTTTTTATACACTTTGCTGACATCGTCAACAACCTGATTACTGTTTTCGACGGCCCCATCACTTTTTCCGAAACCGCGATAATCCATGATAAAGATATCATATCCCAGATTTGTATACTGATTCGCGATATTACCCCAGGCGTTTAAGGCACCAGCATTGCCATGCAGATAAAAAACCAATCCTTTAGGAGCATTTGCTTTGAACAACAAGCCATGGATGTTTGTATTTGCCTCAACAAGTGTATTGATTTCGGAATAATTACCATCAAATTCAAAAGCATACTCCTTTTCCAGTTTATAATACTTGAAAACCATTTCTTCCTGATTGCAATAGATATAGGAAACATACAACAAATACAATCCACCGAACAAAACGGACAAAGACACAAGAATAAAACGAATTAATTTCATTAGTAATTTTTAAAATATAAGAATAGTATTAGCTGTACAATAAGTACTATTGACTCCACAATAAAATATATTGACTCCACAATAGACAACTGAGGCTTCACAAGCAGCAGTATTGACTCCACAAGCGACAACAGAGACTCCACAAGCAGCAATGTTGACTCCACAAGCAACAATAGAGGCTCCACAAGCAGCAATATTGACTCCACAAGCGACAACAGAGACTCCACAAGCAGCAATGTTGACTCCACAAGCAACAACAGAGACTCCACAAGCGACAACTGAGGCTCCACAAGCGACAACTGAGGCTTCACAAGCAGCAACAGAGGCTCCACAAGCAGCAATCTTAATTTCAACCCAATTTAATAAAAAAAGCTACCCTAAAGTAGCTTCTGAGAATTGAATTTATTTTATTATAAATTGAAAAGTCGTTACCGTTTAGCAGATTCTCAGGTTTAAATCACTAACAATCTCTTTCGCTGTGCTGGCATCGGATGATGCAACATAGACATCGACGGTTTGGTTAAAGATTCCAAAACCGGCAGAAATGGCAGACTGCACATTGTTTTTAGTCCAGCTTGCTATTCCTACATCCTGAAGTTTAACTTGTAAAGCCTGAGCCAAAATTTCGCTACCCGAATAAATTTTAATAGAGTCCATTTTATTCTTCGTCTTCTTCGTAATCCTCTACTCCGAAAAGGAAGGGATCCAACATGATCTTATCTGCTAGCACTTCTACTCTTTCTGTTAATTCATTAGAAAAGAAAAGGCGTTGGGTTTTTTCAACACTCATGGACAACCGTTGAATTGTTGGTTCGTGACGTAGTTTAAAAATTTCATTGGCATCGTCAACCACAAAAATCTTTACTGTATTCATATTAAAACCAGCTGAAGAAAACATTGCATTGATTTTGATTGGAGTTCCAATTAGCACATCCATTCCGGCTGAAATGATATTCTTTTCTTCATCGATATCGGTTTTATCGTTTACACCGATCACTCTCAGGTTGGTATATTTGCCGAATTTTTCGAATAGTTCCACCATTTCCAACACGGCTTCTTTGTCTTTCACTATTACCAGTCCACGTGTTGATTCACCTTGCGCTTTTTCCAGCTTTTGAATCACCGTATAAGCAATAGTTGTTGATTTGCCTTCGCCTTCCGGCATAATAACAACAGCATCGGCTCCACTTTTCAGTGTGCTCCAGCAATCGGCTTGTACTTCAGTTGGTTCAGTTATACCATATTCTACAAGCGCCTGTTGTAAATTGGTGTTTATTTTTTTCAATTGCATAATATCATTTATTTCGAAGCAAACAACTTCACATCATTTTCAGAAATTTCATTACCACCAAGAATAATCAAACGTTCCACCACGTTTCTTAGCTCGCGAATATTTCCTGTCCAATCGTATTCCTGCAATAATTTAATAGCTGTTTTCGCAAATGTTTTTTTGGCACTTCCTTGTTCATCTGCAATTTTAGCTGCGAAATGCTCTATCAAAGCAGGAATATCTTCTCTCCTATCGTTTAGAGCAGGAACTTTAACCAGAATTACAGCTAAACGATGGTACAAATCCTCGCGGAAGCGTCCTTCTTCGATTTCCTTTTTTAAATCTTTATTGGTAGCAGCCACTACACGAACATTCACTTTTATATCTTTATCAGCACCTACGCGTTGGATTAGATTTTCCTGTAAGGCTCTTAGCACTTTAGCCTGAGCAGGAAGACTCATATCGCCAATTTCATCCAAGAAAATAGTTCCTCCGTCGGCCGCTTCAAATTTTCCGGCGCGGTCTTTTACTGCAGAAGTAAAAGCACCTTTCATATGTCCGAACAATTCACTTTCGATCAATTCAGAAGGGATGGCAGCACAGTTAACCTCAATGATTGGCGCATTGCATCGTTCACTTTTCTGATGGATTTGATGCGCAACCAATTCTTTACCCGTACCATTCGGCCCTGTAATTAATACCCTTGCTTCCGTTGGTGCTACTTTATCAATCATATCTTTAATGTGATTGATTGCATCACTTTCACCGATCATTTCATAGTTTTTCGAAACCTTCTTTTTCAGAATTTTATTTTCGACAACTAATTTTTTACGATCTAAAGCATTCCGAACCGTATTCAATAAACGATTCAAATCCGGTGGTTTAGAGATATAATCGAAAGCGCCCAAACGCATGGTATTAACCGCTGTTTCCAAATCACCATGACCGGAAATCATAACCATTGGTATTTCAGGTTTGATTTTCTTTATGGCCTCCAACACCTCAACGCCATCCATTTTTGGCATTTTGATATCACAAAGAACCAGATCGTAATCCTCATTTTTGACTTTTTCAAGTCCTTGCACACCATCTTCGGCTTCCTCTACTTTATAAGTATCGTTTTCCTCTGAAAGGATTTTTACCAAAACCCTGCGGATGGCCGCTTCATCTTCAATGATTAGTATTTTCGACATTGTTTTTCTTTTTTACTGCAATTCCACTATATGTTATAGCACTGTATTTTTCTAAAGGTTCATCGTCAAATAAAAAGCCAGAATTCCTAATCACGTAATTTTTCTTTATTCCGATGATTGCATCACAGCATTTACTTTTGGACAATGCCTTAAGCTTATTGATGACATCCAGATCATTATGATAGTCACTACCCTGTACTTCAATCAATCCAATTTTTTCGTATTCAAAATTAATGGGTTCAGATTCGAAATTCAAACTAACCTCCATATCGGTCTTTTCACAGTTTTCAACAGTATTTTGAGAAGCTCCTGCGGGATTATTTCTCAAATCTGTAAATATATCTCTGGAAGACAATCCAACACATGAGGTTAAACTAATTACTAACGACAATGTTGCAACTTTTTTAATCATAATTTTAATTTACTGTATTTTTTCGTTTTACTGCGATTCCGGTAAAGGTACTTACGGTATAGTCATAACTGTCTTTAGACTCAGGAATAAACAACAATCCGGCTTTAGTTGTGGTTTTCCCTTTTCTAATACCAATTATTGCATCGCAACATTTACTTTTTGCTGTCAATTTCAATTCTTTCAGTACATCCTCATCAGTTGAAGAAGTTCCTCCTTCGGCTTCAATCAAACCAATTCGTTCATACTCAAAATTTATGGGTTCTCCATCGAACAACAAAGTCACTTCCGTTTCTGATTTCAAACAGTTTTCTTCTTCCAATTTAGTCATTTGCACTTTTTTATCACTCAAATCTGTAAAAGTAGCAGATGACCAATAACCCACACATGAAGTTAAACAAAATACCAGAGAAAGTGGAACTATTTTTTTAATCATAAATTCATTTTTTTTCGGCTATAAAGATAAAAAGACAAAAGGACTTAAAGACAAAAATCTTTAAATCCTTTACGCCTTACTATACTATAGATATCCTTAATATTTTAACCATTTGTAGAGTTCTTTCCAAGTTGGTTTTTTTCCATACATCAAAATTCCAACTCGGTAAATTTTAGATGCGAACCACACTACAGCAAAAAATGTACCAAAAAGCAACACAATCGACAAAATTAATTGCCAAACTGGGACTCCAAAAGGAACACGCATCAGCATTACAATTGGTGAAGTTAACGGAATCATTGAAAAAACCGTAGCCACCGTTCCGTGTGGATCATTAATTACAGTAAAGAAACCAACATAAACCCCAAGCATCAAAGGCATAATGATAGGCAATAAAAATTGTTGGGAATCTGTTTCAGAATCGACAGCAGCTCCAATAGCTGCATACAATGAACTGTATAGAAAATACCCTCCTGTGAAATAAATCAGAAAGAAAATTACCGTACTTAAAACAGGTATTTCATTATAATACAATTTTGCATTGGCTATAAAATTGGCTATAAAATTCTCATTGCCTTGCATTTTACTCATAACTTCAGCAGTTGCATGCGTATTGACGTCTGGTCCGAAAAAGGCAGATGCCCCAAAGAACAAAACCAAAGCCAATACCACCCAAATCATAAACTGTAGAATTCCAGCTAACGAATTTCCAATGATTTTTCCCATCATCAGATGAAATGGTTTCACTGAAGAGATAATTACCTCGATAATTCTGGATGTTTTTTCTTCTATCACACTTCGCATAACAAAATTACCATAGATAATAATAAACATCATGATAAGATAACCAAAGGCACCTCCGAAGATTACCTTAGTAATATTAAGGTATTTCAATCCTTCTTCCCCGGAAAACTTAGTAATATGCAAATCCGAATCCACTTTCGCATCTTCAATTTTTTTAGCATCAAAACCAAGTGATTTCAAATTGTTTTTCGTTAGTTGATTATCAATTATTTTTTCAATACCGGCAACAAACTCCAAGCTTGGACTGTCATCAGAAATGTATTCAACTTTTGTTTTCAGTTCATTGGTATCGCTAACTTTAGGTACATAAATAAGTCCTTCATAACCTTTTTCAGCAGTATCTTTCGCCAATTTCAATGGCATTTTCGATAAGTCTACATATTTGATTTCTTTGGTATTTTTAAAATCGGTTTTCAAAATACCTGCCTCATCATGAATGGCAACTTTAGTCACTTCATCTTTACTCATCTTGGCCAAATAACCTATAAAGAAAGACAAGCCAACCATTAACAACGGACTTAAAAAAGTCATAACAATAAATGATTTATTACGCACTTTGGCAATAAATTCCCTTTTGATAATTAATGCTAAAACTCCCATTATTTTTGACTTACGGTTTGAATAAAAATATCGTTTACACTTGGTATATTTTCTGTAAAATGCGTTACTTGACCATTTTTCATCAGTACTTCCAACAATTCATTTTGAGTTCGTGTACCCAAATCGATTTCTAATTTCAAATCCTCATTCAAAGATTTAAAAGTAGTTTGACCGACAGTGAATTTCTGAGTCAAATCGTACATCAAGCCTTCCACATTCGCAGAAACAATGCCCACTTGGAATTTATTAGTACGGTATTGTTTTTTAACATCACTCAGCTTTCCTTCGATCAATTTATTGGATTTGTGAATCAGAGCAATATAATCACACATTTCTTCTACACTTTCCATACGGTGCGTGGAAAAAATAATTGATGTTCCTTTTTTATTCAATTCGATGATTTCGTCTTTGATCAAATTCGCGTTAACCGGGTCAAAACCTGAAAAAGGCTCATCTAGAATTAACAATTTTGGTTGATGTAAAATAGTTACAATAAATTGAATCTTTTGCGCCATTCCTTTAGAAAGCTCTTGAATTTTCTTGTTCCACCATCCTTCAATTTCAAATTTCTCAAACCAATACTTTAATTGTTTTTTAGCTAGATCGTATGGCATCCCTTTCAATTGCGCCAAATATAGTGCCTGTTCCCCTACCTTCATGGTTTTGTACAACCCTCTTTCTTCCGGCATATAACCGATATATTGCACATGGTTAGGCGCCAATTTTTCACCATCCAAATAAACTTCGCCTGAATCTGGCATCGTAATTTGATTAATGATACGTATTAATGATGTCTTTCCAGCTCCGTTTGGACCTAACAACCCATAAATACTACCTTGTGGCACTTGTAATGAAATTGAATTCAATGCGGTATAATCGCCGTATTGCTTCACTACGTTTTTTACTTCAAGAATATTACTCATTGTAAAAGTTTGATTTTATTTGGTCGGTTGGGCAATAGCCCTTATTTGTAAATGTACTGAATTAGATGCGCTAGTAGTCTTTTTGTTACAAAAAATCCCAACATTTTATAGTTGGGATTGCATTTATTACTGTATTGTAATCATTTATGAAAACATATCTTTTACTTTTTCAAAAAAAGACTTTTCTGATTTTTCTGGTTTCGGCGCAAAATTGGCATCCTCTAGATTACTCTCAAAAAATTTCTTTTGCTCTTTAGAAAGGTTTTTCGGTGTCCATACATTAATATGTACTAACAAATCTCCACTTCCATAACTGTTCAGACTTGGAATTCCTTTCCCTTTCAGGCGAAGAATTTTTCCGGATTGAATTCCTTCTTCCAATTTAATTCTCACTTTACCATTAATTGCGTCGATATCTTTTGAAACACCTAAAACTGCTTCAGGATAACTGATGTACAAATCATAGTGAAGATTTTCACCTTCGCGCTTCAGGAATTCATGTTCAACTTCTTCAATAGCCACAATCAAATCACCTGCAATTCCGTTGCCTGGTGCATCATTTCCTTTACCGGAAACTTTCAACTGCATCCCATCTACAACTCCAGCTGGAATTTTGATTGAAACCGTTTCGTCTTCCATAATCATTCCTTGCGCATCTGCATTATTCGGTTTCGAATCTATAGTTTGACCCGAACCTCCACACACATGACAAGGTGAAGCCGTTTGCATTCTTCCTAAAATGGTATTCGTAACACGAACCACTTGTCCAGAACCATTACAAGTACCACACGTTTTATAAGAAACACCCGGAGCTTGTATTTTACGTTTCACTTTAACTTTTTTCTCTACACCATTTGCAATTTCATCCAAAGTTAATTTCACTTTGATACGCAAATTACTTCCTTTGGCACGACGTTGGCCTCCGCCTCCACCGAAACCTCC
Organism: Flavobacterium sp. MAHUQ-57; assembly: GCF_051908335.1. Lineage (NCBI taxonomy): Bacteria > Pseudomonadati > Bacteroidota > Flavobacteriia > Flavobacteriales > Flavobacteriaceae > Flavobacterium > Flavobacterium sp. MAHUQ-57. Next base: position 1,324,639 of record NZ_JBPZTE010000006.1, read on the forward strand.
GAAACCTCCTCCAAAAGCACTTCCGAAGATATCACCGAACTGACTAAATATATCATCCATGTTCATATGATGACCACCGCCAAATCCTCCAGCACCGTCAAATGCAGCATGACCGTACTGATCATATCGAGCACGTTTATTAGCGTCACTTAATATTTCATAGGCTTCAGCAGCTTCTTTGAATTTTTCTTCTGCAGCTTTATCACCTGGGTTTTTATCAGGATGGAATTCAATAGCTTTTTTACGATAGCCTTTTTTAATTTCAGCTTCCGAAGCTCCTTTACTAACACCTAAAATTTCGTAATAATCTTTCTTGCTCATAATTTCTTAAATTCCAAAATCCAATTTCAAAATTCCAAATCCTTGTTTTACCTATTTGGAATTCAGCCTTTGGCATTTGTTATTCTTAGTTTCCTATAACTACTTTAGGGAAACGGATGATTTTATCTCCTAACTTATATCCTTTTTCCACCACGTCAACGATTTTTCCTTTCAAATCGTCTCCGGCTGGAATTTGCGTAATAGCCTCTGCAAAATCGGCATTAAACACGTCACCAGTTGCAATTTCAACTTGCTCCAAACCTTTAGAAATCAATGTTGACTTTAATTTCTCCTGAATTAACTCGACTCCTTTTACCAAAGCTTCATCTTCTGATTTTGAAATCTGAGCCCAAGCTCTGTCAAAATCATCTAAAACTGGCAACATAGCCTGCAAAACCTCTTGACCAGCAGTCTTGAATAACTCTATTCGTTCTTTAGAAGTTCGTTTTTTATAATTTTCAAATTCGGCAAACAAACGCAAAAATTTATCTTTTTCAGCAGCCAATTCTTCTTGCAACTTTTCTTCAGCCGTCATTTCCGGATCTGTAATCCCTTGATTTTCTGAAACATTTTCATTTTCTAATGCATCTTTTTCGATGTTTTCAGTTCCCTCTTGGTTCATATCTATGTTTATTTTTTATACAATTATTTCTGTTTCATTTGATTGCAAAAGTACTGCCAAAGCTTATAAAATGCCAAATTGTCATTACTATTTTTATCAAATTCTTGTGAAGACCAAATTTCTTAACTAATTTAGTAACAATAAAACATACGGTTTTACACTCTAAACTTCTAAAAAACATGACTATGAAAAAAATTGTTTTAAGCCTGATTTTAACCACGGTATTTACTTTGGTTTCCTGTAAAAAAGAAAAAACCGAAGAAAGTACCCCGCTTCAAAATGAAATTGCAGTAGATGGAACTAAATATACTGTAGATGTAAAACAATCCATTGTGAACTGGGCTGGTTCAAAACCAACAGGAAAACATACGGGTGTGATACAATTCAAAGAAGGATTTGTAAACATAAAAGACAGTGCAATTGTAGATGGTAGATTTTTCATAAACATGAACACTATAACAGTAACCGACTTAAAACCCGGAGATGGAAAAGAAGACTTGGAAAATCATTTGAAAGGAACGGCAGAAAAAGATAAAAAAGATCATTTTTTTAATGTCAATAAATATCCGACCTCCGATTTAAAGATTGTCAAAATTGAAGAAAAATATGGTAAAACAATCATTTATGGAAATCTTTCCATCAAAGGGGTTACCAAAGCAGTGAACTTTCCGGCCGAAGTAAACATTACTGACAAAGAAGTAACTATAAAAAGCGACACATTGGCTTTGAACAGAACGTATTTTAATGTAAACTATGCTTCAAAATCATTATTTGCCGATTTAAAAGACAAATTCATTGACGATGAAATCAGAATACAAGTTAACGTAAAAGCAACTAAATAAAAGAAGCGCCTTAGGGCGCTTTATTTTTGCAATAAATTTTTAACTGCGACATCTATATTTTCAAACTGAAAATCATAACCTGCCTCTTGGATTTTCTGACAACTGACGTTTTGACTTTCGATTAATAATGTATGCATTTCTCCTAAAATCAAGCGCAAAATAAATTTTGGTACATTAGGAAGGAAAATGGGCACATCCAAAACTTGTGATATACTTTTAATTAATTGCGTATTGGAAACCGGATTGGGAGCTACTGCATTGTAAACCCCTGTCAAATTATTCTCTAAAGCAAACAAAAAGATTTCCGCCAAATCTTTACTATGAATCCATGACTGCCACTGCTTACCAGAACCAAAGGCAGCACCAAATCCCATTCGAACCGGTTTAGCCATTTTCGGCAAAGCTCCACCATCTGAAGACAAAACCAAGCCAATTCTTATCTTACACACTTCAATTCCCAAACGTTCCATTTGAGTAGCTGCTTCTTCCCATTTCACTACAACATTGGACAAGAACGAATTGTTAAAATTCGTAAAATCTTCTGTGTAAATAGTTTTTTCATCACTTGGATAAACCCCAATTGCTGATGCAGTTATAAAATTTCGTACTTGATTTGGATTATTTTTAAGTGCGCTATATAATAGATTAATAGCGTTGGTTCGACTTTCGACAATATCTTCTTTATATTTCGATGTCCAACGTTCTGAAATACTCGAACCAGCCAAATTGATTATGGATTCAACATCAATAAAACAACTTTCATCAATGATTCCTTCCGCTGGATTCCAATAAAACCCTTGGTAATTCGGTTGATGTTGAATTTTATTTTGAGAAGTGGTCAAATAGTTCACCTTCATGCCATTTTTCAATAGCAATTCGGTAATTTCTTTACCCAATAATCCCGTCGCTCCTGTAATTAAAACCCGCATGTATGAATTTTATTTCAAAATTACGACAGGAAATTCTTAAGTAAATATTAATTGTAAGTAATTTAACTTTTCCTACAAACAATTATCGTTTCACACGGATAGTCCATTCAAACTCAAGTACAGATACCTGGTCGCCTTTCTCATCAATACCTGTCGATTTCATCCAAAAAGTCTGTCCCTCGCCTGTAGCTAAAGTTTTTTCAATGGCATCAGTAATTAAATGTCCGTCATTACAAGTAAACGTGATTCTGCCCGTAGCCTTTTTAGTAAAAGTAGCTTTATTGTTGGCTACCAGCATGGATATGTTCTTCCCGCTTTTCTTGATATGAAGCATTACCAATGCACCCGTAGATAGCTCGGCCGCCATGGCTTGTACCGCAAAATACATCGAATTGAACGGATTTTGATTGAACCAGCGGTGTTTTACAGATACCACACATTGGTTTTCATTAATTACTTTAGTTCTAACGCCACACCAAAATGCAGAAGGTAGCTTAAAAAAAAGAAAAGTATTCAGTTTTGAGGGTGTAAACTCCATAAGGCTATATTTTTCGCTAATCTACAAAAAAATAGTATGCGCGCCTAATATTTTCATTTGTTAATATTTTGTTAAATTCCACTACTTTGTTTTGCATAATACCTTTTTTTAGACTTATCTTTGTATAAGAAATTAATAGCCTAAAGAAAGTATTATTAAGTTTCAATCATCAATCAAATCAAAATTAATAACATCATGGAAACATTAACAGTAAGAAACAACGAGAAAAATTTTGCAACACTTATTCATTTAAGTGCATTAACAAAATACTTCATCCCTTTTGGAAATTATATTTTACCAATAGTATTATGGAGTACCAAAAAAGGAACATCAGAATATATCGATCACAATGGAAAACAAGCGATCAATTTTCAATTAAGTATGTTAACCTACTCTTTAATTCTTTTAGTAATTACAGTACCCGCATTAATTATAGGAGTACTTAACAATGTAACCTTCAACGAAATCGACAACGGTGATTTTATTGTCAAAAATTTCGCCGAAGGAAATTTAACAAATGTGGCCATCGCAGGAATTGTAGCTGCTGTAGTATTGGTAACGATGAAAGTAGCTGAGTTTTTCATCATTATTTATGAAGCAATCAAAGCTAATAATGGAGAACATGTTCAATATCCATTTACCATCAATTTTTTAAAATAAAAATCAATCAATCATCAATCAATCATCAATCAATCAATCAATCAATCAATCAATCAATCAATCAATCAATCAATCGAAAAATGAACAGTTTAACAACAAAAAAGAAATCCTATGAACATTGAGAACACAAAAGCTCAGATGCGTAAAGGAGTTTTAGAATTCTGCATCCTATCTGTTTTAAAAGAAAAAGACGCTTATACTTCTGAAATTCTAGACACACTGAAAAACGCGAAATTGCTAGTAGTTGAAGGCACAGTATACCCGCTATTAACAAGATTAAAAAACGACGGACTATTAAGCTATCGTTGGGAAGAATCAACTTCGGGACCACCAAGAAAATATTACGGTCTAACCGATGAAGGACAAGAATTTTTAAAAGAATTAAGCATAACCTGGAATGAACTTGCAGGTGCAGTAAATACAATAACTATACAAAACTAACGAGCCATGAATAAGACAGTAAATATGAATTTAGGTGGTTTTTTCTTTCACATTGACGAAGACGCCTATCAAAAACTAAATCGCTATTTTGACGCAATCAAAAGATCTTTATCCGATGAAGCACGCGACGAAATCATGAGCGATATCGAAAGTAGAATTTCAGAATTGTTTTCAGAAAAACTACAAAGCAACAAACAAGTCCTGACTTTAAGCGATGTGGACGATGTTATAGCTATCATGGGGCAACCAGAGGATTATAAAATTGAAGGCGAAACTACTGAAAGTAAATCTGCTTACACTTATTCAGGAACTGGCCGTACTAAAAAATTATACCGAGACAAAGATTCTGGAATTGTTGCCGGAGTTTGTTCAGGATTAGGACACTATTTTGGAGTAGATCCAGTTTGGATTAGAATCATCTTAGTTCTATTAGTATTTGCAGGTTTTGGAACAGGAATCTTGGCCTATATCATTCTTTGGGCAGTAACTCCTGAAGCAGTAACAACAAGCGAAAAACTTGAAATGACTGGCGAACCGATTACTATCTCAAATATAGAGAAAAAAGTAAAGGAAGAATTTGAAGGTGTTTCTGATAAAATCAAAAATGCCGACTACGGACAAATGGGAAACCATGTAAAATCCGGAGCTCAAAAAATTGGAAGTTCATTAGGTGATATCATCGTTTCTATAATGGGTATTTTTGCAAAAATGGTAGGGGTTTTCATCGTGCTTATCTCTGCAGTAGCAATCATTTCCTCTTTAATTACTTTATTCACCTTAGGATCAACATCGTATATTGATGCACCATGGATTGATTATTTCAACACGTTTAATTTTACTGATACATCAATTTGGTTCATCGCATTGGCTTTCTTTCTTGCAATTGCTATCCCGTTTTTCTTCCTTTTAATCCTTGGATTGAAAATATTGGTAAACAATCTTAGATCGATTGGAAGCATCGCAAAATATACATTATTAGCAATTTGGATTGTTTCAGTTGGTGTAATTATCAGTTTATTTGCAAAAACAGCCAATGAATTTGCATTCGAAAACAAAGTGGTAGATAAAGCAAACATCAACATCACAGCTGTAGATACGTTAAACGTAAAATTTAGAGAAAACGAATATTATACCAGAAATAATGGTCACGATGGTGATTTCAGATTGGTTCAGGATTCAACAGGTATTGAATACATTTATTCGGAAGATGTAGAATTTGAAGTACTACCAACTGAAGAAAAAACACCTTACATTCAAGTTGAAAAGAATTCTAAAGGTAAATCATTCAATGAGGCTAAAAATAGAGCTGAGAAAATCAAATACGGATTCAAAATCGAAGGCAATCAGTTGATTTTAGACAACTATTTCTTAACGGAAGCAAAAAGTAAATTCCGCGGACAAGAAGTAACGATCTATCTTTATGTACCAAAGGGAACTTTCCTGAAATTTGACGAATCTGTTGAAGATCATGACGTATCAGATAACGATTTCTTCAACCTACACCACAGCTCAGATGACTATGTATACAAAGTAGATAGTGAAAAAGTAAAATGTTTGAACTGTCCTCCTGACGAAAACGAATGGAACGATGTAGATAGTAAACATAAAATCACTATTGATGAAGATGGTGTAACGATTGAAAACGACACAGTAATCTCTGATAAAAAAGAAATTAAAGAGTTAAAAATCAACGAAGACGGTATTATCATCAAAACCAAATAAAAGACTGGAAAGCGTACCCATCGGTCTAATCAGCCAACTGGGTTTACCACAAACTTTCGATAAGTTAAACAGTCAAGCATACTCCGGTTCGCTGGAAACCAACAATTAATTCATGGGAAGTTTAGCAGTGTCTCAAATACGGGACACTGCTTTACACCAAACCTATAGATTAGAAAGAAGTAGAGTAAGGAACTAAACGCAACGAATTTAAAAATCACTCGTTAATTTCTACTTGACAAAACTGGTTTATTCAACTCTTTAAAACACAAAGTAAAAAGCTTTTAAACAACCGAATAGACAAAGTACCAAAATTCACAAAAGAATCAATCAATTAAAATTTTAAAATGATGGTGCTGCGGATCACATGGCTCAAAAAACGAGAAGCAGTGCCATCAAAATTAATACAAAATGAAAATCATCAATCAAATCAATCAATCAATAACTCTTTTAGCACTTGTCTTCAGTAGTGCGGTTGGGGCGCAAAACACTCCCAAAATCGAACACAAACCGGAACAACCGTTAATCGAAAAAGTTAACAACACGACAGTAGTCAATTTCGATTTCATCATCGAAAACAACTCAAAAGACACCTTAAAGTTAACCCGCTTGGAATTACGTCAATTCGACAAAAACAACGTTTTGGTTCACCAAAAATTCCTAGACAATAACGGTACAGCTCCAAGTATTAACACAATTCCTTCCAACGTATGGAATGGTACTTCCAGAAAATTGATATTCAATCCATTTCCTGAAATCAATCCGCTAACTACCAAACTGGAATACCTATTTACATTCAACAACACTATCGAAATTAAACAAACAGTTACACCAAAAGAATACCATCAAGCTACTCATTTTATTTTGCCTTTAAAAGAAAAACTTTTAGTTTACGATGGCCACGATTTCAATTCGCATCACCGCCGTTTTGATTACGAATTTGAACCTATAAAACAATTGGGGTTTGAAAGTAACTTCATGAGATTTGCCTATGATTTTGCTATTCTAAACAATGAAAACCAACAATTCGCTGGAGATGAAAAAAACAATAACGATTGGTTTGGATTTGGGAAAGAAGTAATCGCTGTAGCAGATGGAGAAGTTATCGCTGTAGAAACACAACAAAAAGACGACAAAACATTCGATATTCCATCTTTAAAAAACAATCCGCTAGCATTGTACGGAAATTACGTAGTAATCAAACACGCTAATAATACACTAAGTATGTATGCCCATTTAAAAAACAAAAGTGCCGAGCATTTGAAACCAGGAACTAAAGTAAATCAAGGGCAAACAATTGGAGCAATAGGAACCTCTGGAAGTTCATTTTTTCCACACCTTCACTTTGAAGTAAGAGACACAATTAATCATCAAGCCGAAGGAATTCCATCCTATTTCAGCAATTATTCCTTATTTTTAGGAAGTACAAAAAAAGACATCAAAACAGGAACGGTTAATACCGGAGATATCATTCAATCAAAATAATCAAATTTAAAAAACAACAGTATGATAAAATTAATGATTCACGTAGTAAAAATAGTAATGGCAGCCATTGTTGCCTTATTGTTAGGATCATGTAAATTGGAAACTACCGGCTTAGGGAAAAGCATAAAAGGAAGTGGAAATGTCGTGACCAAAGAAAGAAATCTAAATGATTTTACCAAGGTAGAAGTTAAAAAAGGTTTGGAATGTGAAGTAGTACAGTCCAGCACTTTTAAAGTTGAAGTAGAAGCAGATGACAATTTACAGGATGGCATACTAACCACTGTAGAAAACGGAACTTTGAAAATCACTTCGAAATACAACAACTATCACAATGTGGCATCAAAAAAGGTAAAAGTATTCATGCCGATTATTGAAAGTTTGGAAACCAACAGTGGTGCCGACTTAAGAACCGTGGGTGTGATTAAAAGCAATACCATTCATGTAAAATCAGGTAGTGGAAGTTCGATTGATGCCGAAATTGAATCCGAAAACATCACTTTGGAATCGACTAGTGGAAGTACAATCAAAGCTTCAGGAAAAGCGATTTTAGTAAACACTTTGTCTTCAAGCGGAAGTTCAATAGAAGCAGAACGTTTGATTGCCAACGAAATTCGCGCACAAAGTACTAGCGGAAGCAGTACTAAAGTAAACCCAATCTTAATTTTGAATGCTCAAGCTTCCAGTGGTTCACACGTAGAATACGTGAACACACCGAAAAGGGTTACCAAACAAGAAACTTCTGGAGGAAGCGTTTCAAGAGACTAAAAATAACTCCAATCATTTCACAAAAATCATTCGCCTCACGCGGATGATTTTTTTATATTTGTAATTAAACAAAGTATTTGAAAATAAATAAACCCAAATAGAAATGAAAAAAATTACTTTTTTAGTACTGGCCATACTTTGGACAACGCTAACATTTGCACAGAAAAAAGAAAAGGTAAAAGGAACCAAGCTGGTAACTGTTGAAAAAAGTGATATTGGAGCATTTGACCAAATTGAAATTGAAGACAATGTCGATGTATTTTTAATTAAAGGTGACAAAAATGCTATCGAAGTAGAAGCTGATGACAATCTACATGCTACCATCAACAAACAAGTATACGGAACAACACTACGTATCAATACCAATAAAGAAGTTAGTTCTTTCAAAAAATTCGAAGTACGCATTACTTATACCGACAGCCTGAAACTGGTTTCTGTAAAACATGAAGCAAAATTAAACAGTATTCAAGAACTGAAACTGCCTAACATTACCATCAAAACCTACGATTATTCCAAATCATTTCTGAATGTAAATTCGCCCAATTTTGCCATCATTTCTACCGATAAATCAAAAGTAGAATTAAACCTTAAAGGTGGTGATGATGCTTCCATTGAAATGAACAAAAATGCTGAAATTAAAGCATTGATTTCTTCAAACAAAGTAAAACTGGATATGTACCAAAAATCGGAGGCCAATATTGAAGGCGATGCCAGTGATATGAAAGTTCGTTTGGACAACAACAGTAAATTTATAGGTAAAAACTTAACTGCTAAATCCATAATACTGACAGCTGAAGGCTATTCCAATGCACAGGTAAAAGCAAAAGACAACTTATCTTTAGCGGCATCCGGTAAAGCTGAAGTTGCCATTTTTGGCGATCCAAAAATAGAGATTAAGAAGTTTGCTGACGACGCTACACTTTATAAAAAATCCAAATAATAAAAAACTACAAAGCCTTGAACTCAACATCAAGGCTTTTTTTAAAAAAAATAGATCCAAAAAAAATGAAGAAAGTCTACTTCTTATTTTTCCTGTTTTTAAGCGCATTTACTTATGCTCAAAATAACGGACCAAAAGAGATAACACCCCAACTGTTACAAAAAATCAAAACCGATGTTGAAAAACAAATACCGACATTACGACTTAAATTGAGCAAGGACGATTACAATTCCAAAGACAGAATCGAATTCATGATTGACACTTTTAGAATTGAAAAAATTACAGAAAAAAGAATGGAAATGGATTACAGCACCGCAGGAATGAACAATGCTGTTGGCGACTTAACAACTGAATACGACAAATTGTTAAACAAATATTACAGTCAATTAGTAAAAATAATCAAACCCGAAGACAAAAACACACTGATCAAAGCGCAACGTGTTTGGATTTCTTACCGGGATAGTGAACAAGATTTAATCAATACTTTTACTGACGAAAAATATACTGGCGGTGGAACTATGTATTCCAACATAAGGGTCGGACATTACCACAACTTAGTTAAAGAAAGAACAATAACCCTATTCAATTACTTTGATGAAATCAAAAACGGTATATAAAAAAACCAGCCTTGAGGCTGGTTTTTTCTTACTTTATAATTTGTCTTTTATTAATGTCCTTTAGCCGCTAAATAACGTTCTGCATCCAAAGCAGCCATACATCCAGTACCTGCTGCAGTAATTGCCTGACGATATACATGATCTGCAGCATCACCACCTACAAATACACCCGGCACATTGGTTTTAGCAGTTCCCGGTTCATTCACAATATAACCTGTTTCGTCTAAAGTCAAATACGCTTTGAAAATATCAGTATTTGGTTTATGACCGATAGCTACGAAGAAACCGGTAGCAGGAATATCAATCAATTCTCCTGTTGTTTTATTTTTAGCACGAACTCCCGTTACAACATTTCCGTCTCCTAAAACTTCTTCCGTTTCAGTATGCATCAAAATTTCAATATTTTCGGTGTTACGAACACGATCTTCCATAATTTTAGAAGCTCTGAACTGCTCACTACGAACCAACATTGTCACTTTTTTACACATTTTAGCCAAATAATGCGCTTCTTCACACGCACTATCCCCTGCCCCAACAATCACCACTTCTTGATTTCTGTAGAAGAAACCGTCACAAACTGCACATGCAGACACTCCACCACCCATATTCAGGTAATGTTGCTCTGAAGGTAATCCTAAATATTTAGCAGAAGCACCTGTAGAAATAATTACTGTTTCACAGTACAATTCAATTGTATCATTAATCCATACTTTATGAACATCTCCTGAAAAATCTACTTTCGTAGCCCATCCATCGCGAACATCTGTACCAAAACGCTTGGCTTGCGCCTCCAATTGTACCATCATTTCCGGACCGGTAACACCATCAGGATAACCCGGGAAGTTTTCTACCTCATTCGTTGTAGTCAATTGACCACCTGGCTGAGTTCCTTGATACAAAACTGGATTCATACTCGCTCTCGCTGCATAAATAGCCGCAGTATAACCAGCAGGTCCAGAACCGATAATCAAACATTTTATTTTTTCTATTGAATCTGACATAGCATTATTTTTTTGTGGGTCAAAAATACTCAATTTATCAGCGAAAATCCGAGACTTACATTACAGTTTTCAATAGTTTTATAAACAATTTTGATACTCCTGATAAAAATCTTTAAAAAATTCTTTTGAAACTAAAAAAACTTCTTATATTTGCACCCGCTTTCGGGGTGTAGCGTAGCCCGGTCATCGCGCCTGGTTTGGGACCAGGAGGTCGCAGGTTCGAATCCTGCCACCCCGACGAAAGTAAATCCTCTTTGTAAAAACAAAGAGGATTTTTTTATTTCCACTACCTGAACTTGTTCAAAGGTAGTTGAAAATAAAAAAGACTCCGGATTTGAAAAATCCGATGAGGATTTTCTTTCAGCAATAACATCCTAATTAGGATATCCAATACTACCTTCTTACTCCAAGAAAACAACTTAAGGCAGTAAACTTTTTGGTCTTTTGTATAGTTCTCAAAAAACATTGCAGCAAACAAAAATATCTCTAAAATAATTTCCTATTTTTGCCATTTAGATTCAACACAATTCATATGTTAATTATCGGTATTGCAGGGGGCACAGGCTCAGGGAAAACAACGGTTGTTCATCAAATCATGAATGAATTACCAGAAACTGAGGTAGGTATTATTTCACAAGATCATTATTATAAAGAAACGAATGATTTATCTTTAGACGAACGTACAAAAATTAATTTTGATCATCCTCGCTCCATCGATTTTGAGCTTTTGGTACAACACTTAAAAGACCTAAAAGAAGGCAAAGCAATTGATCAACCGGTTTACTCATTCGTGAAACACAACCGCACAGGAGATACCATTCACACACATCCACGTAAAGTAATGATTGTTGAAGGCATTCTTATTTTAACCAATCCGGAATTACGTGAAATGTTCGACATTAAAGTATACGTTCATGCTGATTCAGACGAAAGATTAATTCGTCGCTTGAAACGCGATATTGCAGAACGCGGACGCGATATGGAGGAAGTTTTAAATCGTTACCAGACTACTTTAAAACCAATGCACGAACAGTTCATCGAACCAACTAAAGCCTACGCTGATATTATTATCCCGAACGACAAATACAATACAGTAGCTATTGACGTAGTTCGAGCGGTAATCAATCAAAAAATCGCATAAGCAATGAAAGAAAAAGTCACACAATTTTTAGCAGAACACAATTGGCTGAAATTTATAGGAAACAAATACTTCCTTGTGACTTTGTTTTTTGTAATCTGGATCCTTTTTCTGGACAACTATTCGTACCTTGATCATCGCATTCTAAATCAAGAAAAAGAAGAGTTGGAAGACAACAAAGCGTATTATCAAGGGGAAACTAAAAAGGATAAAGAACAGATCAAAAAACTAAAAAATCCAAACGAGATTGAAAAATACGCGCGTGAAAAATACTATATGAAACGCGAAAAGGAAGATATTTACATTATAGAGTTTGAAGGAGATACCATAGAGTAATCCAATATAAAACAAAAAGCAATCTTTAGTAATTCCAATTCGAATTGAAAATTACTACCGATTGTCCCGAATTTCGGGATTAGAATATCAAATTATGAAAGAACAGCTTTTCAATGATTTTGGCCCCGTTGCATCAAAACAATGGAAACAACAAATTCAATACGAATTAAAAGGCGCCGATTATAACGAAACATTGGTTTGGGAAAGTCCGGAAGGTATTAAAGTAAAACCTTTCTATCATCGCGACGAGGACGGAAACAAATTGACCGCATCCACTACCGGGAATCCTTTCAAAATAGTGCAAAACATTTTTGTATTCGACCTTGAAAAATCAATCCGTAAAGCGAATGATTCTCTAAACCGAGGCGCCGAAAGTATCCGTTTTACTATTGATAACGACACTATCGACGTAATGCGTCTGCTTTCGGAAATCAATATTCAAAATCACGCTATCTACATCAACCTTCGATTTCTTTCTGCTGATTATATCAAAAAAATCAACCAGATTGCTTCACAAAAAGAAACACACATCTATTGTTTGATCGATCCAATTCATCAACTGGCTTCCGATGGAAACTGGTTCAATACCGATGGGAAAGACAATTTCGAAATCTTAGCTACTTTGATTTCTGAGTGCAACAACATCAGCTTCATTAACATTAATACTACATTGTATCAAAATGCTGGTGCCAATATGGTACAACAATTGGCTTACACCCTAGCTCACGTCAATGAATATTTTAATAAAATCGAAAATTACAACCAACCCATTACACTAGAAGTAGCGGTGGGTACCAACTATTTTTTCGAAATTGCTAAAATGCGAGCATTACGATTGCTATTTCAGAAACTGGCAACGGAATACAATTTCACAGGCAACTGTCACATTATCGCTACACCTACCAAGCGCAACAAAACATTGTATGACTACAATGTCAATATGTTACGCACTACTACCGAATGCATGAGTGCTATTCTTGGTGGAGCCAATGCAGTGACTAATCTGGCGTATGATGCCATTTACCATAAAGACAATGAATTTGGCGACCGTATTTCACGCAACCAATTATTGGTCTTGAAACACGAAAGTTATTTCGACATTGTTGAGAATGCTGCTGATGGAGCCTATTATATCGAAAACCTAACTTCCCAACTTGCCGAAAAAGGCTTAACTTTATTCAAAAACATCGAAGCAAATGGTGGGTTACTAAAACAACTTAAAGAAGGAACCATCCAAAAGAAAATTCAGGAAAGCGCACAAAAAGAACAGGAATTATTCGATGCTGGAAAGGAAATTTTACTAGGAACCAACAAATATCCTAACAAAAATGACCGTATGGCAGCCGATCTTGAACTGTATCCTTTCGTTAAAGTCAATCCAAGAAAAACATTAATCACACCAATAATCGAAAAACGATTAGCAGAAAAAATGGAGCAGGAAAGACTTGCTTCTGAAAACCAATAAACCAACCACTATGAAAAAGTTGCTGTCTATTACCTTTCTCCTACTTACAATGAGTGTATTGGCACAATCCAAAAAATTGGAAGCCACCAACAAAACCAACGGAAACCAAGTAGTTTTTCAAGAAGGCCAAAGAGTAAAAGTCATCACCAGTGATCGTAAAAAAATAGTTGGAATGCTGTCTTTTGTTGATCTTCAAACCATCAACGTCAACGGAACAGCGATCAAGACTGAAAACCTAAGCAGTATCAAATACTTCCCAAAAGGAGGCAGAACAATTAAAAATATACTTTTAGGTACAGGAGCAGGATTATTGGCTACTTCCGGAATACTAGCTGCAGACAATAACGGTTCAGCTTTTGCTGTTTTCGGCGCCGGTACCGGAACCATTATTATTGGTGCATTAGTCAACAACAAAAACAAAACGCTAGTACATCGCCATTATGTATTTAAAGTAGTAGAATAAAGGAATTTCATTTCAACTATAGCCAATAATCATAAATTCTATTACAAAATTTTAAAGAATGAATAAACGAATTTTTATTTTAATTTTTCAATTATTTATAACCCAATTATTTTACGCTCAGAAATGTAACTTCGAAGGATATAAACTAAACTCTTTCGAAACCAACAAAAGATTAAAAGAATTAAAAATCAAAAAAAGATTTGATTACAGTAAAAACGGCTATATCCTAATCGAAGATGGCGACAATAAATTTGCCGATACACTTGGGAAAATAACGGTGATAAATCTTCCTAAAAACCATAAAATACTTCAAAGCCCGAGCAGAAACAAAACAGTTTTCGTTGGAAAAAACATGAGTAAAGGACTAGAACATTCACAATACGAATTAAGTATTTATGATTTTAACTCAAACTTAATCAAACAGTTTGACTACAACAACATACAGTACTTATTCAATTTTGGAAATACTTCAGACCAATATGTACTTGAAAATGGAGATTTCTTAAAAGTCTTTTCAAATAACTTGTCAGGTATAATAGACGCCAATGGAAATTTCGTTTTAGAACCAAAATACAATCGTATTACTTATTTATATGCTAACGTTTTCCTTTTAGAAGATACGACTACGAAAAGTTTATTCAATATTAAATCAAAAACGTTTACCCCATTTAATTATGATGATTACAGCATACGCAATAGCAGACTAAACAGAGTCACTTGTCCAACAAAAATGATAATTATTAAAAATGGCAAATACGGTTTGTATGATGTAATAAACAATAAAGTACTAATTGAACCTAAATTCAAAGAATTAGAACTTATTGTTGATTCAATGGATGATTATAACTTTCAGGATAATTATTATTATTTCAAAGATAATGAGAACCAACATGGTCTGATTGATAATAACGGAAAAATTCTTATTCCTGCTCTATATGAAAAATTTGTTTTTTTTAGCCCGGACTATGACATTATCCTAAAGGGGAATGATAAAAAAAAGTATTTTTTTGATCACAAAAAAAACAAAGTACTAGATCATCTGAAATATGATGAAATTAACAAAATTGAACCATTTTTAATACTAAGTGATTATTCTAAAAATACAACTGACATTTACGATCTTGAGAGCTCCAAAACGCTCCAAACACTTAACAAAAAGTTTGAAAATCACACTTATTTCAATGAATTTACCTCATTAGTAACTTTTGAAGACAAATCGTCCAAAATTGTACTCAAAAAACAGAAGATGTTCATCGATATTAAAACTTCAATTCCAGTAAAAGCTATAAAATATTCACTAAATAACACTATTTTTATAGTAGAAAATACGAATTCGTCTTTCAGCTTGATTAGCGTAGCAAATAAAGATTTGATTTTAGAAAATTTAAAAAGTTATCATGATGTATTCAATCAAAAAAATGAAATTATAAAGAAATATATTGGTGTTAAAAATTCGGAAAATTCATTTTCAATTGTTGATGAATTAGGAAATGTAATCGTGAAGCCTTTTTATTCGGAAGCAAAGTACATTTCTTTTGAAAACGAGCACTTTTTATTCTATTCTGATAAAAACAAAACATCTCTTATAAATGTTTTTGATAGCAATGGAAATTTGGTTAGCCCTTTTACATATAAAGTGAATCTTCTAAAAAAGACAAAATAGAAGGCATTTCTTACGATATCAAAATTCATAAATAAATTAAAATTTGGTCACTGAGTAGCATCGTCATCGAAACTATGAGAAAAAACATTCAACATATTACTTTAGAAAATTCCAATTCCGAAGCTTCGGAACAAACCGCAAATCCAGACATTCAGAAAACCAACTTTCTGACTGCCGAAGGAATTGAAGTTAAATCCAACTATTCCGAATCGGATATCGAAGGATTGGAACATGTGGACTTCGGTGCTGGTTTTGCACCCAATCTTCGCGGACCCTACGCAACCATGTATGTTCGCCGACCTTGGACAATTCGTCAGTATGCCGGTTTCTCCACCGCTGAAGAAAGCAATGCGTTCTACCGCCGAAACTTGGCTGCCGGACAAAAAGGACTTTCTGTAGCGTTCGACTTAGCCACACACAGAGGTTACGATTCAGACCACGAAAGAGTGGTTGGTGATGTTGGAAAAGCAGGTGTTGCCATAGATTCTGTCGAAGACATGAAAATATTATTCGACCAGATTCCGCTAGGAGAGATGTCGGTTTCAATGACCATGAATGGCGCTGTTTTACCAATTATGGCTTTCTACATAGTAGCTGCCGAAGAACAAGGTGTCGAACCAAAATTACTTTCCGGAACAATACAAAATGACATCCTGAAAGAATTCATGGTACGTAATACCTACATCTATCCGCCTACGCCTTCCATGAAAATCATTGCGGATATTTTCGAATATACCAGTAACAATATGCCGAAGTTCAATTCGATTTCCATATCGGGTTATCACATGCAGGAAGCAGGTGCTACTGCCGATATCGAATTGGCTTATACTTTGGCCGACGGACTCGAATACATTCGCACCGGATTAGCTGCAGGAATGGACATTGACACCTTCGCACCTCGATTATCCTTCTTTTGGGCGATCGGAATGAACCACTTTATGGAAATTGCAAAAATGCGTGCGGGTAGAATGCTTTGGGCCAAACTCTTAAAACAATTCAATCCTAAAGACGAAAAATCTTTAGCACTTCGCACACACTGTCAAACATCAGGATGGAGTTTAACAGAACAGGATCCGTTCAATAATGTAGCCAGAACAGCCATCGAAGCGGCTGCTGCTGCTTTTGGAGGAACCCAGTCTTTGCATACCAATGCCTTAGATGAAGCAATCGCATTGCCAACTGATTTCTCCGCACGAATTGCCCGTAATACACAAATCTTCTTACAAGAAGAAACCAAAATATGCAAAACAGTCGACCCTTGGGCTGGAAGTTATTATGTGGAAAGCCTAACGGCCGAAATTGCAGAAAAAGCATGGGCTTTAATCGAAGAGGTAGAAGCTTTAGGTGGTATGACCAAAGCGATTGAGGCTGGAATCCCGAAACTGCGCATCGAAGAAGCTGCCGCACGTAAACAAGCACGTATCGACAGCGGACAGGATATAATCGTAGGGGTAAACAAATACCGTTTAGAGAAAGAAGATCCGTTGCATATTTTAGAAGTAGACAACCAAACCGTTCGCAAACAACAAATCGAACGCCTGGAACATATCAAAGCTACCCGAGATAACGCCAAAGTACAAGAATGTTTAGACAAACTAACCGCTTGTGCTAAAGGTGAAACCGGGAACTTATTGGATTTAGCAGTGAATGCAGCACGCAACAGAGCCACTTTAGGTGAAATTAGTGATGCATTGGAAACTGTTTTCGGAAGATACAAAGCACAAATCAGAAGTTTTAGTGGCGTGTACAGTAAAGAAATCAAAAACGACGAAAGCTTTGAAAAAGCAAAACAGTTAGCAGATGAATTCGCTAAAAAAGAGGGACGTCGCCCTCGTATCATGATTGCCAAAATGGGTCAGGACGGACACGATCGTGGCGCTAAAGTAGTCGCTACAGGCTATGCTGACGTTGGCTTCGACGTAGACATCGGGCCATTATTCCAAACCCCGGCTGAAGCCGCTAAACAAGCCGTGGAAAACGATGTACACATTTTAGGGGTTTCTTCTTTGGCAGCCGGACACAAAACATTGGTACCTCAAGTCATAGAAGAACTGAAGAAATACGGCCGTGAGGACATCATGGTAATCGTTGGTGGTGTTATTCCTGCCCAGGATTACCAATATTTATTCGATGCAGGTGCCGTCGCCGTTTTTGGCCCTGGGACTAAAATCAGTGAAGCCGCCATTACCATATTGGAGGTATTGATTCAAGACTAAATAGTATCCTACAGAATTAAAAACACCAGCAGAAATGTTGGTGTTTTTCTTTACAAGAAACTTATTTTATATAAATTTGTGAAAATCATATATTTTCAATATTCATGCCTAAAACTCTCAATTTTATTGACTTATTTGCTGGCGCATCTGGAATGTCAGAAGGTTTTATTAACGCCGGTTTTAACCCAGTAGCGCATATTGAAATGAATTCAGAAGCCTGTCAAACAATTAAGACAAGAGCCGCTTATCATTATTTAAAATCACTCAACAAGCTTGATTTATATTATCAATATATAAAAGGAGAAATATCAAAAGAATCCTTTTTTAAAGAAATTCCAACTACAATACTTGAATCCGTTATTAATGTTGAGATTAACGATGAAACCACAACAGGGTTATTTGACAACATAAAAAAATCAGGTAAAAAAGTTGATTTAATAATTGGCGGACCTCCTTGCCAGGCATACTCCTTACTGAGAAGGCATCAAGAGGATATTGAAAAAGACCCTAGAAATAAATTATACATTCAATACGGTAGATTTTTAAAAGAGTTCTCACCTAAAGCATTTGTATTTGAAAATGTTCCAGGATTATTAACAGCACATAAAGGCGAACATTTTAAAAACTTAAAAGCCTATTTCAGAAGACTAGGATTTGAAGTATATCACGATACTTTAACAGCTTCTGACTACGGAGTTGTTCAAGCAAGAAAAAGAATCATTATCGTAGGATGGAAAAAAGAAAATGATTTTGGATTTCCTGAATTCGAAAAAGTAATAAAAAATTATACCGTTAATGATGCCTTTGCAGATTTACCCAAACTAAAACCTGGAGAAAGTTTACAAAAAACAGCATATACGATTGCTAAAAACGAATACTTAGAAAAATTCAACTTACGCAATGGGGTTGATTTTGTGACACAACATATTTCAAGACCTCATAACGACAGAGATTTAGCTATTTACAAAACAGCAATTCAAAAATGGAATAAAGGAAAGGAACGATTACGTTATCCGGATTTACCAGAAAAGTTGAAAACACATAAAAACGAAAACTCTTTTACTGATAGATACAAAGTGGTGGATGGCAATGGCGTTTCTCATACTGTTGTAGCTCATATAGCAAAAGATGGTCATTATTACATACACCCCGATATAAAACAATGTCGTTCAATTTCCGTAAGAGAAGCTGCAAGATTACAATCCTTTCCTGATGATTTTTATTTTGAAGGCTCCCGCTCTGCAGCATTTAAACAAATAGGTAATGCCGTTCCACCAATAATGGCGAATGCCATTGCTAAAAAAATGAAAGAATTGTTATGTCAGTAGATTTGAACAATGGCTATTATAAAATAAGACCAGCAGCAAGATTAATTCACACAATTGGAAGTGATTTAATAGGTGACTCATATGCTGCATTAGTTGAATTAGTAAAAAACTCTTACGATGCAGATGCATCCTTTGTAAATATTATCTTTGAATATAAAAAAATTGACAATCAAGATTCATTATTGATTAAAATAACTGATGATGGTCATGGTATGAATTTCGATACTGTTGTCAATAAATGGTTAGTTCCTGCTACGAATGACAAACTCAAACGCAAAATAAGTCCAGAAAAGAAAAGAAATTTTCAAGGAAGAAAAGGAATTGGAAGATTTGCTGCTTCAATTTTGGGTCAAGAAATGTCAATGACTACAGTCGATAAGTTTGGAGAGAAAACAACTACAGTAATTGATTGGAGAGTTTTTAATGCCGATGATTTTCTTGAAAATATTGAATTACTTGTCGAGAAAACTAAAACTCAAGAAAGCTCTTATACTGATATTGAAATTGTTGCGAAAAATGAAAATGATGATGAAAAAGTATCTATTTGGGACAAAAAAAACATCGATGAATTAATCAATGAATTGCGAAAACTCATTTCTCCGTTTAAAGATTTTGAATCTGATAAATTTAAAATTAATTTATCATTTATAAATTCCCCCGTAGAATCTTATAACGACATTGCTTTTGATATTGAAACTTATCCAATTATTGATTTATATGATTACCGAATAAGTGGAGAAATTGACGGATCTGGAAATGCAAATTTAATTTTTGAAAACAATGTAACGGAAGTAAAACAATCTGAAATTATAAAATGTAACTACAAACTTGAAAATAACGGTAAATATTGTGGTAACCTAATTATAGATTTTAGAGTTTTTGATAGAGAACCTGAAGCAATCGACAATTTAATTAATAAAGGATTGATTGACCCAATTTCTAAAAAATTTGCTGGAAAAAACGAAGCTAAAAGAATGCTAAATGAAACTTATGGCGTTAACATTTATAAAAATTTATTTAGAATTCGTCCATATGGGAATGGAGGTATTGATTGGCTCGATTTAGACAAAGAAAGAATACAGAATTTTACACTAAAAATAAGCAATAATCAAATAATAGGTTTTATAACAATTGAGCCAGAAGAATTATCGAATCTTGAAGAAAAAAGTGCAAGAGATGGTCTAAAAGAAAATGAATTTTATTTTGGTTTAAAAGAATTAGCACAAAAAGCCCTTAAAGAATTGGAATTGCGTAGGCTTCTTTTTAGAGAAAGAAGTTTAAAAAGTAGAAAAATAAGAAATACAATTAACGATAGTGTTCAAAATCTTTTCAGTTTTTCAAACTTGTCTAAAAACATAGAAACTAAACTTGAACAATTTAATGTTGGAAAAGAAAATATTTCTCAAATCAAATCAATTTTAAAAGAAGAAGAAGAAAATAAAGCAGAACTTTTAGAAGACATTCAAAAAACTATTGCTATTTATCAAGGTCAAGCTACTTTAGGAAAGATAGTAAGTTTTATTCTTCACGAAGGCAGAAAGCCTGTACATTTTTTTAACACTGAAGCAAATGTCATTGAGAGATATGTAAAACATTACAGAATTACTAAAGATGTTGATTTATTAGATCAATTAGATGTTAGTGCACAAGGAATAAGACGGAATAGCAAATTGATTTCTGATTTATTTAAAAGAATTAATCCTCTTGCTGGTCAAAAAAGAGGCAACAAAATAGATTTTTCTGTTGCTGAAATAATTGACAATTCATATCAAATATTCTCTAGCACAATGAAGGAATATGATATAAACTTTAATTTAAATTGCAGTAAATCCATCTTAATTTTTGGTTGGGAAGAAGATCTTTTTACATCAATTACAAATCTAATTGAAAACAGTATATACTGGCTTAACTTGTCAGATATTAAAAATAAGAAAATTGAAATTAATGTTTCAGAAACTACTGATTCTGTAATAATTGATTTTATTGATAATGGCCCTGGATTAACGGATGATGAAATCGAATCAGAAATAATATTTGAGCCGGGTTATTCAAAAAAACATAACGGAACAGGATTGGGTTTAGCTATTTCTGGCGAATCAATAGATAGATTAAATGGAAAGTTAAAAGCTAGAAAAGTTGGAAAGGGTGTTTATTTTCAAATTGAAATTGATAAAAAATGGCAGAATTAAAATTACTGATTGTTGAAGATGATGCAGAATTAATAACTGCATATAATAGAGATATACAATCTTTTAACTTAGCAAGTGATGTTAAAATCATTCAACAGCATGTGGCAGACAAAGAAGCAGCTCTTAATATTCTAAAAGACAAAAAAGTTTATTTTGATGCTGCTATAGTTGATTTAAAATTAGATTCTAATGAAAAAACTGATGATAACTATTCAGGTAATGATGTTATTAGAGAAATAAAATCAAATTTACGATTTCCTGTTTTTGTAGTGACAGGTACTCCTCAACACATTTCTGAAGATTTAAAAATTGAGAGTAGTTTTTTTAAAATAAAAACTAGAGGAGAAGAAGATAATCATCTTGAGCAATTAGTTGATATTTACAAAACTGGAATAACAAAAATTATAAATAGCAAAGGTCATATAGAAGATTTTCTTAACAATATTTTTTGGAATCATTTATCAAATTCAATGGAGAACTGGATTAAAGATGAATCTAGAAGCCCTGAAGAAAAGCAAAAATCTCTTTTAAGATATACATTAATGCATATGCAAGAGTATATCGATGAGGATATTGAAAAATACCACCCAAGTGAATTTTACATAATAGAACCTATAAAAAAACACATTTACACTGGTGACATAATAACATTTGAGGAAAATAGATATATTGTACTTACTCCATCTTGTGATATAGTTTTACGTCCTGATAAAACAAGAAATACCAAAAGAATTTTATTTTGTAAAATAAAGAAACTAGATGAAGTAATTGAGAATTACTCAAACTTATCACTAGAAACTGGAGAAAATAATCCTGCGAAGAGAAGTTTAAATAATTATATTCAAAATAATTCAAAGCAGAACTTTCATTTTATTCCTAAAAGTAATTTAATTGAAGCAGGTTTAATTGACTTTCAAGACAAATTAACAATTGCTGAAAATGAAGTTAATGGCTTAGTAGAAAATGGGAAAATTGTTAGAAAAGCAGCTATTTCAACGCCTTTTTTGAAAGACATAATTTCTAGATATTCGAACTACTATGCTAGACAAGGCTCTCCAGATTTTGACAAGGAAGAAATTTACAAATCATTATTTAAAAAATAAAAACAAAAAACCGCAACTATTTACAGTTGCGGTTTTCAATTATAAATCGTCCAAAACTACTCCGATATTTTTATAAATGGAGTGGTTAAGTTATTTTGTAGTATGTACTGTTCCATTTGTTGAGCCACTGCAATGGGTCTGTCAGTGGATATAAATCGAACTCCCGCTGCAACCAGTTCCAAATAAATGTTATCTCCACTAGCGGTTGCTTTTTTGTCAAGATTCCCCATCGTTCCAGAGATACATGCGATACCTCTAGAATGCATGTAGGAAATCACTTCAGGGTTTGGAAAAGTAATCCCTACAAAAGCAACCATGTTACTACTAGAAACTCCGCTATTCTCCATACGTTCAACATCTTCTTTGCCATTGGCAGAAACCGATAGTAGCATATCAGGTGCCAAATGTGCCACCTCGGCCGCTTGATTTGCGTTGTAGGTAATAATCATAGCATAGCGTTCTGCATGATTTCTACGAACCGCGTCGACAATCATTTTAAATGGAACACCTCTTTTCACATCTAGAGTATATACTACTTTATCTTTCCCCCATTGCAAAACCTCATCTAAGGTTTCTATTTTATACGAGGTCACATTCCCCTCATTGTCTTTTAAAAACAACGATTGCAATTCTTTGTAGGTATAATTCTGAATTGGTCCGGTGCCTGTTGTAGTTCTATCTAAAGTATTGTCATGCATCATCACCAAAACAGAATCTTTGGTCAAGGCAATATCCGTTTCAATGATGGAGGGTACTTGCCGAATGGTATTGGCAAAAGTTGCCGTACAGTTTTCCGGAAAACGGAGAGCTGGACCACCTCTATGCGCACTAACAATGGGATACCTATTACTTTTTCCTTGAAAAAAAGAATGAAATTCGGTGGGATTTGGAAAAGAAATACAATGCGATTTGGTTTGACCAAAACTAGCACAAGTATAAAAAACGAGTACCACTGCGTACCTTAAAAATGAAAACATGTTATGGAATTTTTAGTAAAAGTACACAATTGAAAGGAAATAAAACGAATTCGTTGCAGCCCTAACCGATATAAATCACATAGCTTCTATTGCCATCACCCCTTTCAAAAAATCAATCCCTTTCACTTCCTCAAAAAAGTCAATCTCTGTTGTATGCGGTAAAAAATCAGAAATGATTCTCACTATACAATCCTGCGGATTCTTAAGATACATAAAGGTATAATCTTCCATATTCACTATCGTGCCTTCACTCAAATCTGTCGTACGTACAAACTTATCCGATGTTAGCGATGACATACTCGGCAAAGTAAGCTTAGCATCCGTAATAATCGGCTTTCCGTTTTCAAACAAACCGCCTTCATAACCGTACAGCGAAGCATTGGTAATTTCTATAGGCATCCCGAAACCTAAATGTTCAGGCAAATTTTCCTCAGAACCCACAATTGCAGCAAAGCCCATCAAAACACAAACATCATGTGCTGGTAGGTTAAGCATCGCTTTTGCGGTACTTTCCCTTCCAATTCCAGATACAATAACTTGATAACTATGTTGAGGGGAAGTTAGTTGAGCGATTGCGGCCAACACTTTTTCCTTTTCAATCTCCATTGGAGTTAATATATTTATTTTCAAAGTGATTTTTTGTTCAAAAATAGAACATAAAACACAATTGCAAATGAAAAAAAATCCCTACTTGTAAACACAATCCAACCAAAAAAAAACAATACCTACAAATAACTTGGATCAAAAACCAATTACAAAACTTTACCTCCTTCTTTGTTATTTGCCTAGCAACGAGTTCTCCAGATATATGGCGTATATATGGCGTATATATGGCGTATTTATGGCGTATCAAAGTAGAGTAAGACTGTTAGATCATTAGAAGATGAGACTACTTCTATTTTTAGGCACCACCAACAACAAACAATAAACCCTAAACATTTCAACTCAACTTTAGTAAAAAAACTTACCACTTCCCCTATTCCCAAAATTATTATCAACCAAAACCTTCAATCAGCGAAAAACACTACACAATCCTATAAATCAATAGAATTCTAATCGGTTCGTTTTCAGGAGGCTAAAAAAATGTTCGCTTACCTTTGCCCCCGTTTTCAACGTTTCCGCTTGATAAAGGCGGCACAAATCATTATATATGTTAAAAAAATCCATCGAAGCCCTACAACAGGAAGCTTCAAACACTGGAGCCAACAGTCTCAAACGCAGTCTGGGTGGTTTCAACCTCATCATGATCGGAATTGGTGTTATCATCGGTGCCGGATTATTTTCACTAACCGGAATTGCAGCCGCTAACAACACCGGACCGGCAGTTATTCTATCATTCATAGTAGCAGCTGTAGGTTGTGCTTTCAGCGCACTGTGTTACGCCGAGTTCGCCTCTATGGTTCCTGTTTCGGGAAGTGCCTATACCTATGCTTATGCCACTATCGGAGAATTATTCGCATGGATCATCGGCTGGGATTTAATATTGGAATACTCGGTAGGTGCCGCGACAGTCGGTATTAGCTGGTCACAGTACTTAGTTAAGTTTTTAGAGAAATTCGGGTTATATATACCACCGCAATTAGTAATGTCTCCTTTTGAAACCGCTATAGGCAAAAACGGAGAAGTCATTCATGGTATCGTTAACCTACCCGCAGTATTAATCATCATGCTGATTACTGCGGTGATTATTCGAGGAACCAAAAGTTCGGCCTTGTTCAATGCCGTTGTGGTAACACTGAAAGTAGGTGTGGTTTTATTATTCATCGGCTTAGGCTGGCAATACATCAACCCGGAGAATTACCATCCGTTCATTCCGCAAAACACAGGAACATTCGGAGAGTTTGGTTGGTCAGGAATATTACGTGGTGCGGGTGTCGTTTTCTTTGTATTTATTGGTTTTGATATTGTTGCCACCATGGCTCAGGAAACCAAAAACCCACAAAAGAACATGCCCATTGGTATTTTAGGATCGCTTATCGTTTGTACCGTTCTCTTCATCGCTTTTGGTTATGTGATGACAGGTTTGGCACATTATACCGAATTCAAGGACAGTGCTGCACCAGTAGCGATTGCTATTGCCAAAACACCTTACATCTGGCTGGCCACGGCGGTAATCATGGCGATATTGATAGGCTATACTTCGGTGATACTGGTGGATTTATTAGGTCAATCCCGTGTGTTTTATGCTATGAGTAATGATGGTTTGTTACCGAAAGTCTTTTCGCAGTTGCATCCACAGTTCAACACGCCCTACAAATCTAACATACTGTTATGTGTATTTATCAGTCTGTTTGCCGGTTTAGTACCGATTCATGTGGTGGGTGAAATGACCAGCATCGGGACATTATTAGCTTTCGTAATGGTATGTATCGGTATTTTAATCTTACGAAAGAAGGAACCGAACTTACCTCGTCCTTTCAAAACACCATGGGTTCCTGTGGTTCCTATACTAGGCATTGTAACCTGTTTAGTGATGATGTTTGCACTTCCAATAGGAACATGGATTCGTCTATTGGTTTGGTTGGCCATTGGAATCGCCATCTACTACGGCTACGGAAAAAAGAACAGTAAGTTGAGGAAAGAATTATAAATTATAAGCTATAAATTATAAGTTATGAGTGACTAGTGATTGGTAAATAAGTACTGATTACTAGTCACTTGCTTTTAGTGCCTTCTGAAGAGCAACCGGTAAAGATTAATTAGTAATAAGTACCGATTACAAAGTTTTTGGTATATGAGACTTAGTTCTTAGTACCAGTTAAAAAGTCTTCGGTACCACTTACATAATCATCAGTACCACCTAAAAAGTCTTTGGTACCACTTACATAATCATTGGTACCACCTAAAAAGTCTTCGGTACCACTTACATAATCATTAGTACCACCTAAAAAGTCTTCGGTACCACTTACATAATCATTGGTACCACCTAAAAAGTCTTCGGTACCACTTACATAATCATTGGTACCACCTAAAAAGTCTTCGGTACCACTTACATAATCATTGGTACCACCTAAAAAGTCTTCGGTACCACTTACATAATCATTAGTACCAGTTAAAGAGCAATTACTATTCAGTAAGGACTAAGGACTAAAAGCGAAATACTAAAAAAACACTACTTTTACAAAACCAACTAAAATTCAAATGTCCAAACTACCTAACGTAACAGCCAGTATCTTTTCGGTAATGTCCCAATTGGCCAATGAACATGGCGCCATTAATTTGTCTCAAGGATTTCCCAACTTTCCAGAAGACCCACGTTTATTGCAAATAGCGGAAGGTCTACTGACTTCAAACATCCATCAATATACACCGATGACCGGTTTACCATCGTTATTGGAAAAAATAGCCCTTCAAACCTATAAACAGTACCAACGAAAAGTCAATACCGCTACCGAAATGCTGATTACCGCCGGAGCTACGCAAGGCATTTATACAGCTATAAACGCGTTGATTGGTAAGGATGATGAAGTGATTATTTTAGATCCGAGTTATGACAGTTACGAACCTTCGGTACTGGTAGCAGGCGGAACACCGGTAAGAGTTGCACTGAATTCAGATTACACACCGGATTTCAATCGAATTGCATCGGCAATAACCGCCAAAACCAAAATGATTGTCATTAACAATCCGCACAACCCCACAGGCAGAATTTGGACTCTTGCCGACTTTGAAGCCTTTGAATTACTACTAGAGAAGCATCCGCAAATATTTATCTTAAGCGATGAGGTGTATGAATACATAACGTTTTCGCAACCGCATATCTCCTGCAATACCAGAGAAAAGCTACAACACCGAACGATTATTTCCTCATCTTTTGGGAAGTCATTGCACGTTACCGGATGGAAAGTAGGCTATCTCATTGCTCCCGAAAACCTTATGGTGGAGATAAAGAAAGTACATCAGTTTTTGGTCTTCAGTGTGAACAGCTTTGGTCAGCATACCATTGCGAGCTACTTGGATGTAGTCGACTTCAATGAAATAGCGACAATGTACCAACAAAAAAGAGACTTATTCCAATCACTGATAAAAGACAGTCGGTTCGAATTAATGCCTTGTGATGGCACCTACTTTCAAGTGGTGAGTTACAAAAACATTACTACCGCAAATGATGTGGATTTTGCCAAAGAACTGATTACAAAACACGGTGTAGCTGCAATACCTATTTCGGTATTTTACAATGATGCTACCGACAGACAAATGTTGCGCTTCTGCTTTGCTAAAACCGACGAAACCTTGATAGCCGCAGCCGAAAGACTCAATACAATCTAATTTACAGCCATAAAAAAACACCAACATTAAGTTGGTGTTTTTCCGCTGAACTACCGAAGTTAGTATAGAGATGGTTAGTTTAGAAGAAGTTCAGCTAAGTTTTGGTTTTCTTTTACCGTTCCCAATTGGATAGTTTGCAGTTTTCGTTCGGTTACACCATTTTTAGTGGTATAAATTTCAACCATAACAGTGGCAGGACCGTTTTCTGTTAGTGCACTTTCTCCATAATAATTCGACTTAATCTGATATTTCCCTTTCAACGGATTGCGTAGCAAATACTGCTCGGGTCCGTATCCTTGTGTGAAATCTTTTGAGAATCGGGCACCAGCTTCGGTATCTGTATGTCCGTAATAACATTCTTCACCTGTTGGTTCAATGACATGCAAGTCGATATCCGTATCCATCTGATTCCAATTCAAAATAATTCTAACCGCAACCGGCATGGACTTTAGGTATTTTTTATCGAAGTCACGAATGTTAATCCCCGGATGTTCTGTTAGCAAACGATTGATATCCATCAATAAAATATCCTCTACACCAGCATATTGCCCACCCATATTAGCAAAATAATTCGTTTCCAAAGCTTTAACCAATTCGTCAAATGCTTCTTGGTATTTTTTATTATCTTCTAAAGCCAGGGCCAAATCCCTATGATTTTGCGGTTCGTGACCTCTCCATTTCACCACTTGATTAGCGGTATACAATGCTTCTTCGTATGCTTCCCATTGACGCAACTGATAGGTAAGTGACTTATAAAGCTGATGATTCTCCAAACCTAAATCTGCAATATTACTAAGGATTAACAATGCTTTTTGTTTATCTCCATTGTTATAAAAATGATTTGCCACATCAAAATAAAAGCTTGGGTTATTCCATTGCTCTTCTCTTAATTTTAGATACAAGGCATATCTTTTTTCTATTGGTGCAGCATCCAATGCTTTTAAATATACCCGGTCCGGATTCCAACCTTCCGTTTTTACATTTTCGATTGGAATAAAACCTTGATTGGGTTGTAAGCGTATTGAATCTGTTCTTGATTCTCTAGAAGGAATGCTTAGCACAGATCGCACCCTTACAGGAGCATTAGCACTTTCCTGATTAATCATTACACCTGAAACTTTACCTGCTAAAGCACGTGTTGCTTCAGGGTTATTAGTTTTAAGATCTCCATCCCTTTTATACGTTTCTTCAACCACATTCGGTCTTACGAATTTGACTTCATCGACTTCAGCAGCGCTAATTTGTTTATCTTTAATTTCTTCGGTAGTTTTTAGTTCTACCGATGCGACTGTTGTAGTGGAAGAAACTACACTTCTCCTTCTTGCAACTCCTTCTGATGGATTCATTTCTTCTCTTCCTGCATCGGTTTGTTCAATAGTTACATTACCGTTAGCATCAACAGTCACTACTTCATATTCACTGTTTCCAGTTGGTCTGTCAATGGTTACACCGCTACTCAATTCCCCTTTCTTGTTTTTCTTTCCCTTTTTAACAATTGGTTTTACATACTTGATATCTTTATTCCACCATTTAGACAATTCGCTATGGTAATTATCTACATTCTCCCAATTGCTTTTCATTTCAGCAAGTCTTTTCTCTTGTTGTTGTTTCTGGATTTTATCGAATTCTGTTCTTAACTCAGCAGGCGGCACAATATCATATTGAATGTAATCGTTGATATCTTCCAATACAATAAGCGAAGTATTCTTGGTAACGATTCCATACTTTTTGCCCATGGTTTCGATTTCTTCGGCATTCTTTTTATACTGAATTTCCAGATTGGCAATCTTTTTTTGTGCCCAAAGCTTCTCGATATTTACCTCAGTTTCCTGTTGGTATTTAGCATCCAAGACAATCTTTTTTTCATGCAACGGTTTGCCATTATACCCGAAAAGCAATACCACTTCGTTTTGTTCTTTCAGTGAAATACCCGAAAAACTAAAGTTCCCCGAAACCGAGGTTCCGGTCATGGGATACATATCAGTTACTGTATAATTTTCCTTGATTCCTAAGAATTTAAGATTTTGATATACTAATTTATCCAGTGCTTTGTTTGCATCCAGTTCGTTCAGATTAATAAAATCGGCTCCTGATTTCATCGCAGTATAATTCAAAAAAGCATAATCCGCTGAAGGCAATGAAGTAAACGTATATACCGGTTTTTTGCTTATATCCAATTGATTTTTACTCAACGAAGAAAGTCCATCACTGAAAAACAAATACTCATCCTGCCCAGTCAAATCTACCTTTGAATATCGTGTTCCACCATCATATTGTGTATTCTCCAATTGTGCTTTCAACTCGCTCCAATCTCCATTGGACACTGTATATACCTTACCTTTTTCGAAATGGTAACTCAAAAGATATAAAGCAACCTCTACATTCTTCAACTGCTTAAAATAACTATCCAGTAATTGCAGTTCTTTCTTAACATCTCTATTTCTGCAGCTTAATGAATTATCCCATATCAAACCAATAGACTTAGGCAAACTCTTTGGTATACGGTTGTTTTCAACCATAACATTCCCATAAAAATAATGTTGCCCTTGTACCGATTGAAGTACCACATTATGAATCTCATTTCGAACAGGAATTTTCACCAAGAGTTTTTCGGATGGTACATAATTTTTCTTCTTAATCGAAGTTTGGTAAGAAAGATTCCATTCTGAATTTCCAGATTTTTCAAAAGCAGAAAACGCACCTTCCTCTTCAACAATTGATGGTTTTGATTTAACTCCAGACACATCAATAATCATTTCGAATTCGTCCAATTTTTTAGGATAACGACTCATTAACTGATACTGTAAATTATTCTTATCATATAGTGCCAACTCTTGTTCATAGCCAATAATTACAATTCGCTCCTTACCCTCAACAATAGGGAATATTCGTGTTTTAAAATTATTTCCCTCTACTTTTTCAAGCAATCCGGGATCTACCCTTTTATGCTCTATAGCCTCAAAAACCTGTTTCCCTTTACTTTTATTTACTGGAACCGCTTCACGCATTCTGCCATTTACATCAATAGCATATCGGGAAACCGATACACCTTCTGGTAATGGGAATAGTAATTCCCCTTCCATTTGCCCTGGACCTGAATTTACAAAATGCATTTCTGCGGTGGTATAAGCAATAGTACCAAACACATTTACCTTAACAAACATTTTGTTCATTCTTACATTCACAGAATCCTTGCCTTTTACTTTCAATTGTGGACTTTGTGCCATCAAATTAGCTGTAATAAGCAAAACAAGGGCAAGTGAGAATCTTTTCATAGTATTTCAATTGTTTATATAAACTAAAGAGTACAATTAACAACAAAAGGTTGGGATTTGACAATAAAAAAAAACAGTATTCATCGATCCGACCTAAATTGATTTAGAATCCTACTCCACAAGAATTACTAATCACTATAATTTTACTAACTTTACCTAGTATCAAAAAACAACTTACTATGAATTTTTCAGCAAAAATGCTTCGTGATAATGCTTTAGCAGACAAAGTAATTGTAATCACCGGTGGTGGTAGTGGATTAGGGAAAGCCATGACCAAATACTTTATGGAATTGGGTGCCAAAGTTGCCATAACGTCGCGTGATTTAGACAAACTAAAAACCACCGCGCAAGAACTGGAAACAGAAACTGGTGGAAAATGTCTCCCTTTACAATGTGATGTTCGTCATTACGATCAGGTAGAAGCCATGTTAGCCGAAGTACTCAAAGCCTATGGCAAAGTAGATGTACTTTTAAATAATGCGGCTGGAAACTTCATCTCTCCTACCGAAAGATTATCCGCCAATGCTTGGGATACTATCATCGATATTGTTTTAAAAGGATCCAAAAACTGTACATTGGCCTTTGGAAAACATTGGATAGATAAAAAACAAACCAACACCAACGTTCTGAATATCGTCACCACTTATGCATGGACAGGTTCTGCCTATGTGGTCCCGAGTGCAACTGCAAAAGCAGGTGTATTAGCCATGACACGCAGTTTGGCCGTGGAATGGGCAAAATATGGTATCCGAACCAACGCCATTGCTCCAGGTCCATTTCCTACCAAAGGTGCATGGGACAGATTATTACCAGGCGACTTGAAGGATAAATTTGACTTAGCGAAAAAAGTACCATTAAAACGTGTGGGAGACCATCAGGAACTGGCTAATTTGGCCGCTTACTTGGTTTCAGATTTCTCAGCTTATGTCAACGGTGAAGTCATCACTATCGACGGTGGTGAATGGTTACAGGGCGCAGGACAATTCAATTTATTGGAAGCGGTTCCCAATGAACTTTGGGACATGCTCGAAGCTATGATTAAATCGAAAGGGAATAAGTAAATATTATTATAAACAAAAGGAAAACGAAAATACCGTTTTCCTTATTGTTATCTTGTATTAAATCTTTTATCTTTTTAAAGAAAAATGACCTTTAACATATTCATTATCATTATTCTTTTTCACAACAAACCAATAGTCACTGGACGGCAAATCCCTTCCTTGGTATTTTCCATCCCACCCGTCATTCCCATTCAACATCTTCAGTAATTTACCATATCGGTCATAAATAAAGATCTTAAAATCATCTCTTGACTTATCAAAATTTATGTTCCATACGTCATTGTATCCATCGTTATTTGGAGTGAAAAAATCAGGGTAATTCAAAATCGTAACACTTTTTACTTGATAATTACAATTGTTCAAATCCTTTACAGTAATCGCATAGTTTCCAGGTTCCAAATGAGAAAACCTAGGGCTATTCTGAAAACTAAACCCATCAATGGAAAATTCATAATTACCATTTTGGGTCGGTACCACTTCGATAGAGTTATCATTATTACTCCATTCCTTTGTAATGAAAGATTGAATTATAGTTTCGACCTTTTCTCCTTCGATATAATTGATAAAAAAATCAGTAGTAGTAAAACATTTGGATACTTTATTCTTCAAATTCACATAAAAATGATTCGACTGGGTATTTAGTTCTACCGGCATTAGAATGCGGTTCAATTCGTTTTGAGCATCGAAGAGCGTTAAGTAATAGTGAATTTCGAAATCACTTGCTGGACGATTCTGGATCACTTTTGGATTTAAAGCTTGCAAATCAAATATACTTGAACTTACTGGGGAGTTGGCACAAACAGTAGTATCAGGAATTGCATTTAAAACCGGACTTTGATTTACCTGTAGCTCAAAATCAAACACCGAAAAACATCCTGTTGTAGTATTGGTAATTCGTGAAAACACCTTTTGATACTCGCCGATTAAAGTAAACACATCCGGATGTCGATTATTATCTTTTTGAGCATCATCCGCATTCAGGTAATAATGAACTACTACATTATTTTGTCCATCTTTAATAAGGTTATCCGTCAACTCTCTAACATTAAATACTTTTGAATCACAATTTGTAAGTGGAGTCGGCTTTATAAATCGTGGTGGTATATTTACTATCAAATCCACAGGTACGATAACCGATTGATTTGTAATTGTATTCAACACCGACACATAAACAGTTTGCCCGCCAGAAACCGTATTAAACCATAAATTAGGCAAAGGATTTTCATTGTTAGTTGCATTGTTTTCTGTTTCAAAAACATTAATTTTAAATGCTACAGCTTCGTTTTGACCTGCAGCACCATACCACAAATCTGAAGTAGAAGGATTATATACCACTGTAACTGTCTGCATAGTTGACTTATCAATTTTATAAAGACTTGAAACTGTAACTCCGTAAAGATTTCCTAATTCGCTTGCCAAGCCAAAAGTATTATCAGGAATCCTTCCTAAATCAACATAGCTTTGAAAATTATTGTTACTATCAAGCGTAATTTCATACAATCGGCATTCAAAATTTATTCTCCACGCGACATACATTTTATCACCAACAATTACAAAATCTCCTGCTGCAGTTCCTTGACCGAAATCATGCCAGATTTCAACACGGTCATAACTCCTTTCTTTTGCCTGATATACTTTAGTATCAAAACCACCCAAATACATATTTGATTTTGTGTCGAATGAAAGCGCCGTAATCGATCCAGAAAAGCCGTAATCGTAGAGTAATTCTGGCTGACAGTTTACCTTATTTATCTTCTTAACATTCCTTCCGATTGCCACATAATAATCATTATTTTGACTGATAGCAATATCTAACAATGAGTTCATCACCGAGGTTGAATAAACACATTTTGTAGAAATTGCTGGGTTTACATCTAAATCCGACACAAAAAGTACTCTGCCGTTTTTTGTAGAAATATACACCCCTTTTTCTGTTGATAATTGGTTTGAATATTGATCCAAAACAACTTCTTTTATCCTTGAAAAATCGATTGCAACTTGTCCGTCAAAATCATTATCACAATAAGAATATTGCATATTACTTTTTTGGATTTTTACAATTTCGCTTTTAGTAAAATCTTTATTTGGTTTGGAAAACTTCTGAGAATGTATACTAGTAGAAAACAAAAACAACAGCAATACCAATGCTTTATAACAATTCATTATTTTTTAATTTTGCGCAAATTTACCACTACTAAGTTAAAATTCATAAAGTTTTCAGATTGTTGACAAAATAGATTTTCAAAACCCATAAATAGTTGTATTTTTACGGCTCAAAATTTCAAAAATCAAATGGGCAAAATCATTGCAATTGCTAATCAGAAAGGTGGTGTTGGAAAAACAACTACTTCTATCAACTTAGCAGCCGCTTTAGGTGTTTTAGAAAAAAAAGTATTACTTATTGATGCTGATCCTCAGGCAAATGCCACTTCAGGATTGGGTATTGATGTGGAAAGTGTTGAAACCGGTACTTACCAAATTTTAGAGCATAGTAATACTCCTGAAGAAACTATCATTAAAAGTTCGGCTCCTAATGTAGATGTCATTCCGGCACACATCGACCTTGTTGCTATAGAAATCGAATTGGTAGACAAGGAAAACCGCGAATATATGCTTAAGAAATCATTGGAAAGCGTGGTGGACAAGTACGATTACATCATTATCGATTGTGCTCCATCATTGGGACTACTGACACTTAATGCATTAACAGCAGCCAACAGTGTTGTAATCCCTATTCAGTGTGAGTATTTTGCATTGGAAGGTTTAGGTAAATTACTAAACACCATCAAAAGTGTACAGAAAATCCATAATCCTGAATTAGACATCGAAGGCTTATTGCTAACAATGTACGATTCTCGTTTGCGATTATCCAATCAAGTTGTAGAAGAAGTACAAAAACACTTTAACAATATGGTTTTTGAAACCGTAATTCAGAGAAACATCAAACTAAGTGAGGCGCCTAGTTACGGAGAAAGCATCATCAATTACGATGCTACCAGTAAAGGAGCAACCAATTATTTACACTTAGCAGAAGAAATCATAAAGAAAAATAGTTAATAGAGAATATGGCATTGGCAAAAAAACAAGCAATGGGACGTGGATTATCAGCGTTATTAAAAGATCCTGAAAACGACATCAAATCAGTATCGGATAAAAATGCAGATAAGGTAGTAGGAAATATCATTGAATTGGAAATTGAATCAATTGAAATCAATCCTTTTCAGCCAAGAACCAATTTTAACGAAGAGTCTTTACAAGAATTAGCCACTTCGATCCGTGAACTTGGAGTAATCCAACCTATTACGGTTCGTAAGATGGATTTTAACAAATACCAACTAATTTCAGGAGAACGCCGTTTACGTGCCTCCAAAATTGTGGGTTTAAAAACGGTTCCGGCCTACATTCGTTTAGCGGATGATAACGAATCGTTAACTATGGCATTGGTAGAAAACATCCAACGTCATGATTTGGATCCAATCGAAATCGCCTTATCGTACCAACGTTTAATGGATGAAATTCAATTGACTCAGGAACAAGTAAGTGACCGTGTAGGAAAAAAACGTTCTACAGTGGCCAACTATATGCGCCTTTTAAAATTAGATCCAATCATTCAAACAGGTATTCGTGACGGATTTATCTCTATGGGTCATGGGCGCGCCATCATCAACGTTGACGATCATGATGCACAAACCGATATTTACCAAAAGATTGTTAGCGAAAACTTATCTGTACGTGAAACAGAAGCATTGGTAAAAGCGTACCACGAAGGAACGCCGGAAAAACCATCCACAAAAACCACTACAGTTGCTTTTGAAGTAAACAATGATGACCAAGAGGTATTCAACACCTATTTTGGAACAAAAATCGATGTAAAAATTGCTTCAAACGGTAAAGGTAAAATTACTATTCCCTTCAAGTCTGAAGAAGATTTCAACAGAATCATCAAATTGATCAAAGGGTAGTGAAATATTGGTATTACATACTACTTTTCTGCGCTTTGTTCGGTAACTTTTCAGGATACAGCCAGGAAGAATTGAACCTAAAAGCCTCTGACACTATTAAAAACAAAATCAATCCTTTAGCGCCTTCTAAAGCCGCTTTTTTATCGGCAGTACTTCCAGGCATGGGACAAGTATACAACAAGCGTTATTGGAAAGTTCCTATTGTATGGGGCGCCATGGGAACGGGTATTTATGCCTATTCTTGGAACAAAAAAAAGTACGACAGCTACAGAACTGAGTACAAGAAAAGATTAGCAAACGACCCGAATCTTAATCCAAAATACACTCGATTGAGCAACACTCAGTTGATTGATGCCCAAAAATACCATCAAAGGAATAAAGATTTATCACTTTTAATTACTGTAGGCTTGTACGCATTGAATATTATCGATGCCAATGTAGATTCGCATCTCAAACAATTCAATGTCAATGGAAAATTGACAGTGAAACCCGAAATCCAACAGAACGAATTCAGTTCCAAACAAAATATTGGTTTATCCTTACATTATAATTTTTAATTATGGAAAGAACAAGAATAATAATCCTATCTATTTTATTTCTTGGCGCTACCGGCAGATATTTTTCTCAGGACAATAGTGCAATTAGAACGATAGATTTTGTACAAATTTTTGTAATTGGACTACTTTGCGGATTACTTTCTTTCCTTCTTATCAATAAATTCAAAAGAAACAAAAAATGAAAATAGCTTTACTGGGATATGGCAAAATGGGCAAAGTAATCGAGCGCATCGCTTTAGAACGCGGACATGAAATCGTTTTACGCAAGTCAAGCTCAGCAACATTCGAAGGACTTGAAAATGCAGATGTTGCTATCGATTTTAGTGTTCCTGACAGTGCCGTTTGTAACATCTCTGAATGTTTTGCTACTAATATTCCAGTTGTGTGTGGTACTACCGGCTGGCTGGAGCATTACGATGAAATAGTCGACCTATGCAATGAAAAAAATGGAGCTTTTATATATGGTTCGAATTTTAGCTTAGGTGTAAATATTTTCTTTGAATTGAATTCTTATTTAGCCAAAATGATGGCAAATCTGAAAGAATACAAAGTATCCATGGAAGAAATTCATCATACGCAGAAACTGGATGCTCCAAGCGGAACAGCGATTTCATTAGCTGAAGGTATAATTAACAATTCTGACTATTCAGGTTGGACATTGGAAAACCCAACTGATAATCAAATTCAGATTGAAGCCAAACGTATTGAAAACATTCCCGGAACACACAGCATTTTTTACGATAGCGCAGTAGATCAGATTGAGATCAAACATACAGCCCATAGTAGAGAAGGCTTTGCTTTAGGTGCCGTAATTGCTTCCGAATGGTTGTTTGGAAAAAAAGGAGTTTTTACTATGAAAGATGTTTTGAATTTAAAATAAAATTACACACTAAAAGCAACAATTTAATTTTAATAGAAGTAAATCGTAACCGAATAAATACAAAAAGATGACAGCATTACAATGGTTTATATTTTTCCTAGCACTTCAAATCATTCACGGTTTAGGAACATGGAAACTATATCAAAAGGCAGGTAGAAAATCATGGGAAGCTTTTATTCCTGTTTATAATTCTATCATTTTAATGAAAATTATTAATCGTCCAACTTGGTGGACTGCGCTATTGTTCATACCGGTAATCAACTTAATTATGTTTATTGTCGTTTGGGTAGAAACCATTAGAAGTTTTGGCAAAAACTCCACAACAGACACTTTATTGGCAGTAGGAACTCTTGGTTTCTATACCTACTATATCAATTATGCAGTAGATGTAACATACATTAAAGACCGTAGTTTAGTAGCCAAAACACAAGTAGGCGACACGATCAGTTCTATTTTATACGCTGTGGTAGTGGCAACTTTGGTTCACACCTATGTAATGCAACCATTCAATATCCCAACATCTTCATTGGAGAAATCATTGTTAGTCGGTGATTTTTTATTCGTAAGTAAATTCCATTACGGTGCGAGAACTCCAAAAACTGCAGTCGCATTACCAATGGTTCACGATAGCTTATTCATAGTTAAAGGAAAATCCTATTCAAGCTGGCCTCAATTGCCATCATTCCGTTTACCTGGGGTTCAAAGCATAAAACGTAACGATATCGTGGTATTTAACTGGCCTGCAGATACTGTATATTTCTTCAGAGATCCTTCAGGAAGACACATAGACAAACCGTTAGACAAACGTTCCAATTATGTAAAACGTTGTGTTGGATTACCTGGAGACAACCTTTCAATCAAATCAGGTGAAATTTACATCAACAATAAGCGAATTACATTACCCGAAAGAGCCAAAACACAATATTCTTATTTTGTTACTACCGATGGCACTTCTTTAAACAATTATGCAGAATATTTACTTAATGAATTAAAAATCACTGATGGAATTTATCAATCAGGAAAACCAAACGAATACATATTTGCAGCTGTAACAGAAGAAAACATCGCTAAAATAAAACAAATTCCCATCATCAAATCAATTGTCAAAAGGATAACACCTGCACCACAAAAAATCGACAAAGGAATCTTCCCACACAATCAAAAATGGTCGCAAGATAATATGGGACCAATTTATATTCCGGAAGCTAACAAAACAGTAGCGATCAACAAAGAAACACTTCCGCTATACCGAAGAATAATAACCATTTACGAAGGCAATAAACTGGAAGAAAAAGGAGGCAAAATCTACATTAACGATAGAGAAGCGATTAATTACACCTTCAAACAAGATTATTATTGGATGATGGGAGACAATCGCCATAACTCGGAAGACAGCCGTTACTGGGGGTTTGTGCCTTTCGATCATGTGGTTGGAAAACCTGTATTTATCTGGTGGAGTATTGATCCTAATGTTCCATGGAGTAAAGCCATTGATAAAATTCGTTGGGATAGATTATTTTGCACTGTAGGTGGAGATGGTGAACCAACATCGTACTTCAAATATTTTCTAATGGCACTTCTTGGATGGTTTGGATACGACTGGTACAAAAGAAAAAAAGCAAAAAAAGCATAAAGAATACTAAATAAACAGAAATGCTAAATCAACACATTGGTTTAGCATTTTTTAAATACTAATTACAATGGACTTACTTATACATCCAACCTATTTCCCCTCAATAAGTCATTTTGTTGCCATTGCACAATCCAATTCGGTAACTTTTGAAATGGAAGACAATTTCCAGAAACAAACCAACCGAAACCGAATGTATATTTACAGCCCAAATGGTATTCAGTTACTGAATATACCAATCAAACACAGTAAAGAATTACGTCAAAAAACCAAAGATGTTAAGTTAGAAACTGCTTTTGATTGGCAAAAACAACATTTCAAGTCATTAGAAGCCGCTTATCGCACTTCACCTTTCTTCGAATTTTACGAAGATGCCATCCAGCCTATTTTCACTAAAAAGCATACCTTTTTAATGGATCTTAATTTAGAAACCATTGAAATCGTAAAAAAATGCTTGGGTTTGAATTTTGAAGCGCAAAAAACCATTGAATACTTTCATGAAGTTAGTCAATACGAAGATTTACGCGTTTTAGCAAATGGAAAGAAAGATACCGCAGTATTCGAATCCTATTCACAGGTTTTTGAAGAAAAACATGGTTATTTGAACAATTTGAGCATTTTGGATCTTTTGTTTAATGAAGGAAGATACGCAAAAGAATATCTTTTAAATCAAAAGCTATAAATAGAATTACTCCACCGCCACACGTGTCATAATAGGCATGTGGTCGGAGTTGATAAAGTCTGGAAAGTTTTCAAAACTTTTCACGCTCATCTTATTATCGGCAAAAATATAATCGATTCGAGCAGGATAATGTTTGAAATTATAGGTTTTCCCAAATCCTGTACCTGCTTCTTCAAAACAGTCCTGCATATTGCCTTTAATCACTCTGTATACATAAGAGAATGCACTATTATTCATATCCCCACAAACAATTAGTGGATAACTGCAAGTCCGCTTGTGCTCCATAATAATTTCCGCTTGTTGCTGTTGCTTTGTAAATCCATCACTGATTCGCTTCACAATGAGTCTAGAATCTTTTTGTTTTATCCCTTCAACATTTTCAGAAATATCATTGACATCTGGAGATATTTTAAGTGATTCCAAATGCAAATTATAAAATCGAACAATATCCTTACCTATTTTAACATCGGCAAAAATGGCATTGTTATTTGAGTTTGGAAAATCAATTTTACCTTCATTTACAATTGGAAATTTAGAAAAGATAGCATTACCCGTTTTAATTTGATCTCCATCCATGAAAATAGCACGATAAGGGTAAATTTTCAAATCAATTTTTGCAGAAGCAGAGGTAGAATATTCCTGAATGCATAACACATCAGGATTCTTTTCATTCACAAATTCAAGAATATCTTGCGCCACATTTTCTCTTGGTATCCAATTAAAAAGATTTAGTAATCGGACATTGTAGCTCATTACCACAAAATCCCTATCAGTAGCTTCCTTTTCTTTACTGGAGAACTTGTAATATTTATTAATGAATGTTATTCCTAAAATTAATACCAACCCGGAAAGAATCAACTGTCTCTTAAATTGTATAAACCAGTACACAAAAAACAATGCATTAATGATCAAAAACAGCGGAAGTATTAACGTTAAAACCGATAAAAAGGGAAACCAATTCGGAGCAAGAAAAGGTAAAACATAAGCAACGAAAGTCAATATAGTAAGGACTATATTGAAAAAAAACATTACTTTATTAAACCACGAAAGGTTCTTCATTACTTACTCTCTACTCTATTACTATACAAATAAACGATTTTTTTGTCAGAAAAATTAAACGTTACTTACCCGCTTTGAACAAAAACTCCTTTTCTTCTTTGGTAAGACTATCATAACCTGACTGACTAATTTTATCCAAAATCTCGTCTATTTGTTGTTGGCTTTTATCTTTTGTTACAACTCTTGATGTCGATTTAGCTGAATCTGACTTTACGTTTTTATGCACTTTCTTGAATGGAGTAGATTTTCTTCCTGAAAACAAACCTACAATGGCATCCAAAAGCGTATTGAATCCGGAAGTCAAATCAGTTCCTGCTTGCAAAGTTTTAATATATATAAAGCCAAACAAAGCGCCACCAAGATGCGCCAAATGACCTCCAGTATTCGCTAGTTGAAAATTTAAAATATCCAATGCAATAATAATTGTAGCTGTAATATACCAAAGTTTAATATGCCCCAGTAGAGGCAAATGCACCATCATTAAAGGCTGATAAACCGTAACCGCTACCAAAACAGCCATTACAGAAGCAGAAGCACCTACCAATACTCCAAAATTTTGAAGCAACAAGTAACCTATTACAAAAACAATTCCTGCGAATGCTCCTCCTAAAATATAAACTCCTAAAAGTTGTTTCTGAGTAAAAAAAGTTAAAAACAACCTACTAGCAAATGTCAGGGCGAACATATTCGCTACAAGATGAAAAAAACCACCGTGAAAAAATTGGTAGGTAATTAAAGTCCACGGAAAAATCAGTGACCTATTATAATCTGAATTCAGAGACAACCAATCGGGTATCTCGAAAACACCTTTCTGAAAACTATAAAAGAAGGGTATTGACACTAGAAATGTAAAAACACAAATCATGATAATCTTAATCGAGATATCCCCAATTTTAAATTCAAGTTTCAAATCTTCAAAAATACTCATAACTAATTCCAGCGACGATTATTAAACGAATTTTTCTTCCAATACCACATCATTATAAAACCAATCAAAGCTCCTCCTAAATGCGCAAAATGCGCCACACCGGTTGAACGGCTAAAAAATGACGAACCATAAAAACCTAATAGATAATCTATTGATAAAACTATAGGTACAAAATATTTCGCTTTTATAGAAACAGGAATCAGCATTAGTCCCATTCGCGACTCAGGAAACATGAATGCAAATGCCGTCATTAAACCATAAACTGCACCAGAAGCACCTAATACTAAAGCAACATCAATTCCATTCATGTAAAAGATACCGTTTTGCAACAATCCTGCTCCTAAACCACAAGATATATAAAAAAACAGAAACTTTTTAGCACCCCAAATGTATTCTAGTGCCGAACCAAATGAATACAATGCCAGCATATTAAAAGCAATATGTCGAATATCAAAATGCATAAACATATTGGTTACTAACTGCCATGGTCTAAAAGCTTCGTTTTGAAACGGAACCAAACCCAAATGCACATAGGCTAAATCACCTATCAGCCAAGTTCCTACGAAAAAAATAATATTTATAATCAACAGTTGTTTTACTGTTGGGGACATTGGTATCATATACTAAATTTTTTATCTAAATCTTCTACACTCAACGTGATAAAAGTCGGTTTATTAAATGGAGAAACCGAAGTTTCTTTACAAGCAAATAAATTATTTACTAAATTTTCCTGTTCTTTTTCAGAAAGATATGTTCCAGTTTTTACTGCTAGACTTTTAGCCATCGATTTTGCCATACTGTCCATCTGACTAAAACTACTATCTGGAATTTCATCTTGTAAATCGGCGACCAATTGTTCTAAAACGATAGACGCTTCACTTTCTGAAATCGTTACAGGTAAACCCGAAATTTCAATAGCATCCTGACTGATCGAATCAAAAACAAATCCAGTATTTTCCAAAGAAGGAATCAACTCACGTAGTAAAGCCATTTCATTTCCGGAAAAATAAAGCGTTAATGGGAACAACAACTGTTGGCTGTTCGCTTGATGTACAGTAATATTCGTTAAAAACTGTTCATACAACACACGTTGGTGCGCTCGTTGCTGATCAATGATTAACATACCCGATTTGATTGGACTTACAATATATTTTTTATGAATTTGATACGTTGCTGTTTTCGTTTGTTCAATTTCATTATCATTGAATAAAGAACTTGTCACTACATCCGATTCAAATTGCATTTCCTGTGGTTCTGGTTCGAAACCCTCTTTCAAACCAACATACAAGCTTTCCCAATGCGGCTGTGCCTCTTTTTTTGGTTTAAAAGAAAAATTACTACCACCACTTGATACGTTTGATTTTTTCTCCTCGGCAAATGGATTGAAAGTGCTATCTACCTGTATTGTTGGATATTCAACAGACTTACTCTGATAATCGTAAGGTGTATCTAATGTTGCATCTCTATCAAAATCCAATACCGGAGCTACATTGAACTGACCTAAACTATGTTTCACCGCTGAACGCAAAATAGCATATAAAGCATGTTCATCGTCGAATTTAATTTCTGTTTTGGTAGGATGGATATTGATATCAATAGTATGTGGAGGCACTTCCAGGTATAAGAAATAACTTGGTTGAGCACCATCCTTTAACAAACCTTCATAAGCAGCCATAATAGCATGGTGTAAATAACCACTTTTAATAAAACGATCATTCACAAAAAAGAATTGCTCACTACGATTCTTTTTGGCAAATTCGGGTTTCCCAATAAAGCCATTGATCGTTACTATATCTGTTGTCTCCTGAACGGGAACAAGTTTTTCATTGGTTTTACCTGAAAAAATTGCTACGA
The DNA here is from genome assembly GCF_051908335.1 of Flavobacterium sp. MAHUQ-57. Lineage (NCBI taxonomy): Bacteria > Pseudomonadati > Bacteroidota > Flavobacteriia > Flavobacteriales > Flavobacteriaceae > Flavobacterium > Flavobacterium sp. MAHUQ-57. Next base: position 1,368,554 of record NZ_JBPZTE010000006.1, read on the forward strand.
TGCGTTGACGCAGATTGGATTGCGGCAAATTAAACAATTCGCTACCATTATGATATAAAGTAAAATGAATATTCGAATGCGCCATCGCTACACGTTGAAACTCATCAACCACATGCTTTAATTCGACTGTATCGGATTTCAGGAAATTACGTCGTGCAGGAATATTAAAAAAAAGATTCTTTACTGAAAATGAAGTTCCTTTGGCCAATACAGCAGGTTCTTGCGAAGTAAACTTACTTCCTTCTATAACCAAATGCGTTCCTAATTCGTCTTGATCCTGTTTGGTTTTCAACTCGACATGTGCAATTGCGGCAATAGAGGCCAAAGCTTCACCTCTAAATCCTTTGGTATGCAAATCAAATAAATCTTCAGCTTTGCGAATTTTTGAAGTCGCGTGTCGCTCAAAACACAAACGAGCATCGGTTACACTCATTCCTTTTCCATTGTCAATTACCTGAATTAATGTTTTTCCAGCATCTTTACAAATTAACTTTATATCGGTTGCTCCGGCATCAATGGCATTTTCCATTAATTCTTTCACCACAGATGCAGGTCGCTGAACCACTTCTCCGGCAGCAATTTGATTGGCAACATGATCAGGGAGTAATTGTATTATACTTGACATTGAAAATTATAGATTTTGACATTTGCGCTAACAGTTATCAGCGCTTCCTTGACAAATTTAAGGAAAAGGAATGGGTTTTAATAGCCAATAAATTCTTAATTATTGACAATCTGCTACTCAATTATCAAATAAAAACTGGTAAATATTCTCGTAAAGATTGTCATCATGCATACTATGTCCAAGTCCTTTGGTTTCAATCAACTTTGCATTAGTCCAAACTTCGGCAATTTTTTTAGCTTCATTAATGGACACCACAGTATCATCAACATCATGGGCAATCAAACCTTTCGTCGTAATTACGGAAGCAAATTTTCGCCCTGAAAAGTCTTCTAGTTTTTGCTTGTATCTTCTCGCATATTTCTCCTCCAAATCTTTAGCAATACGAGAGTTCAAACTCAGAATATTGATATAGTTTTTTAAAATGATTGTAAAATCACTTGGCGCACCTAATATGACCATTTTCTTAATATCTTCATTGGGATACAGATACTGATAGTACAAACAAGTTTTCCCTCCTATCGAATGCCCAATCAAATATTGCGGTTTGTATTTATCAACTGTTCTATGAATAAATTCAGCATATTGAGGAATACTAAATTCCTTTCCACTTGACAATCCGTGTGCAGGTCCGTCTATAGCGATAATCGTTGAACCTGATTTTTTTAAAAAAGGAAGAATATTGGCCCATCGCGAAGCATTACTTTCCCATCCGTGTACCAAAAGAATTTTGTTTTCGTTACCTTCCCAAACATAAGCTTGAAAATTACAACCTTCGTGTTCAAAAGTTTCCGAGGTGACATTTTGCAGAATTGCCGGCATATTTTCTTTGGAAATCTTACCTTCACGTGGTTCACTAAAAAGCTGAAAAGCCAATCTAACAGCCTTTTTTGGAGACAACAAACCCATCAGGTTTATATACAACCCGATTGATTTGGTAAATAAAAAATAAGTAACTTTTTTCATAAAAAAATCCCGATGCAAAATCGGGATTTAAATTACTTATATTTTCGCAAATAATTGCTCCATTTTTTCTTTTTCTTCATCAGCTAAAGCAGTGTCTACTAAAATTCTTCCACTGTGTTCGTCAGTAATGATTTTTTTACGAGACGCAATTTCCATTTGTGTTTGCGGAGGAATTGTGAAGAATGAACCTGCAGAAGCACCACGCTCAATTGACACAACTGCTAAACCGTTACGAACACTCGAACGAATACGTTTGTAAGCATTCAATAAACGCTCTTCAATTTGTGCTTGGTATTCTTCTGATTTTTCAGTTAAGAATTTTTCTTCTTTTTCAGTTTCAGACATAATTGCGTCTAATTCTGATTTTTTATGCTTTAAGTGAGTTGATTTAGCCTCTAATTTTTCTTTTGATTGCGCAATCACTTCTTTTTTGTGTTCAATTGAAGCTTTCATCTCGCGGATGTGCTTTTCAGCCAATTGAATTTCCAATTCTTGAAATTCTACTTCTTTTGTCAAAGAGTTGAATTCACGATTGTTACGTACTTCTTTTTGCTGAGTTGTATATTTTTTAATAGCTTCTTTGTGCTCATCAATAGCATTTTTCTTTACTTTGATTTGCTCTTCGATGCTATCCAAATCAGTTTTAAGCTTCTCTAAACGAGTGCTTAATCCCGCAACTTCGTCTTCTAAATCTTCCACTTCAAGAGGCAATTCTCCTCTTACGTTTCTAATTTCGTCGATTCTAGAATCTATTAATTGTAAATCATACAACGCTCTTAACTTTTCTTCAACGTTCAATTCTTTTGTTGCCATATTTTATAAGTACTTAACTGGATTTGTATTTATTTGAGATAAAACGATTGCAAAATTAGGAATTTTTTTCGTAAGATAATCAACTATATAATTTTTTGTGTAACGTTCACTTTCAAAATGTCCAATATCGGCCAATAAAATCTTGTTTTCTGCTTCGTAAAAATTGTGGTACTTCAAATCGGCTGTCAAATACGCATCAGCTCCGGCTGCAATCGCATTCTTAATTGCATAACTTCCAGAACCGCCCAAAACAGCAACTTTCTTAATTTTTTTTCCTAAGAAACCAGTATGGCGAATTCCACCACACTCCATTTTATCCTTCACCATCGTAAGAAAATCAACTTCATTCATATCCTGAGTCAATTCTCCTACCATCCCTAAGCCAATATTTTGATGATTATTTTGCAGCTCGTATATTTCATAAGCTACTTCTTCATATACATGGTTTGAAAATAAAGCTTTCAGAATTTTAGACTGTAAATATCTCTCAAAAGTCACCTCAATCTTAATTTCTTCTGCTTCCACAAACTCAAACCGCTCACCTATTTCCGGATTACTGTTCTCGTTACCCATATACGTTCCGATACCTTTCGAATTAAAACTACAATCTTCATAGTTCCCAATTTTTCCGGCTCCGGCATCGAACAAAGCGTTGCGCAATTTTTCCACATTTTCAGGAATGGTATAAGTAATCAGTTTTTGAATAAAGTTTTGTTTTGGCACCAAAACCTTCGTATTTATTAAACCCAAAGCATCACAAAAAATTTTATTAACTCCCGCTTTATGATTATCCAATGCAGTATGTACGGCATAAATGGCAATATCATTCTTTATTGCCTTAAGAATAGATCTTTCCACATAATTTTTACCGGTAATTTTTTTGATACCCGAAAACAAAATCGGGTGAAAACAAACAACCAAATTGCATTGCTTTTTGACAGCTTCATCAATTACAGCCTCCAATGCATCATGACACACCAAAACACCAGTTGCTTCAGCATTTGAGTCGCCAACCAGCAAACCAACATTATCAAAATCCTCGGCATAGGCCAAAGGAGCCATTTCTTCAAGTATTGAAAGTATTTCTTTTATTTTCATATAACAAATTAACGAATAAACCCATCAACTAAAAAATAAAAATTAGTTACATTCGTACTATGAATTTACTTAGAAAATTACTTTTCCCTTTCGCGATTCTCTATGGTTGTATAACCGGAATCCGTAACTTTTTTTTCGATAAAGGCATTCTAAAATCCTACTCGTTTGATATCCCCGTAATTGCCGTAGGAAACTTAAGTGTTGGCGGAACTGGAAAAACACCTCAAATAGAATATTTGATCCGTTTATTATCTAAAGAGTATAAAATCGCAACATTAAGCAGAGGTTACAAACGAAAATCAGAAGGTTTTGTTCTTGCAGATAAAAAGGCAAATGCAGAAACAATAGGCGATGAACCTTATCAATTTTTTCAGAAATTTCCCGAAATTCAAGTCGCTGTTGACGCCAACCGAAAGAACGGAATAGAACACTTCTTATCACAAAACAATAAACCGGAAATTATACTATTGGATGATGCTTTTCAGCATCGAAAAGTCAAAGCAGGATTTTATATTGTACTGACTTCCTATGATGATTTATTTTATAATGATTTTATCTTACCTACAGGAAATTTAAGAGAAAGCAGAAGTGGCGCAAATCGCGCTGATATTATTATTGTAACAAAATGCCCACCAAATATTTCACTTCAAGAACAAGAGAAAATAACACAAAAAATTCAACACTATTTACATCTAGAACAACCCGTGTATTTTAGTTATATAGCTTATGATGACTACTTATTCTCAGAAATAGAGTCGATCAATTTGAAAAATTTTCAGGTTGTTGATAAATTAGTGGTCGCAGGAATTGCAAAACCCGAACCTTTTTTTGCATATTTGCAGGCTGTCAAAAAATCAACGATGGTATTTCCGGATCATCATCATTTTACGGAAAAAGACATTCAAACGATTCTGGAAACAGCAAATGGAAGAAAAATTGTTACAACCGAAAAGGATTTTGTACGTCTAAAAGGAAAATTACCCATTGACCAATTATACTACCTACCTATAAAATCATCGTTTGTAACCAGTAGTAATGAATTTGATAAAAAGATTTTAGAGTATGTGGGAGCAAGTACAGGAAACCGTTGATTACATTCAAAACAAAACTAATTTTTCACCCGAATATGGGGTGATTTTAGGTTCTGGTTTAGGTGGATTTACCGATGACATTGAAATTGACTATATTTTATCCTATAATGAAATTCCGAACTTCCCTGTATCTACAGTTGAAGGACACAAAGGCGCTTTGGTATTCGGACACATTCACGGAAAAAAAGTAGTAGCTATGCAAGGACGTTTTCATTTTTATGAAGGCTATAGCATGAAAGAAGTAACTTTTCCGGTTAGAGTAATGAAATATTTGGGTGTTGAAAAATTGATTGTTTCAAATGCGTCTGGAGGCGTAAATCCAAATTACAAAGTAGGTTCAATCGTGATCATTAAAGACCATGTAAATATGATGCCTGAGCATCCATTACGAGGAAAAAATGACTCTCGTTTTGGTCCACGTTTTGTAAACATGAGCGAACCTTACAGCCGTAAAATGATGGCTAAAGCGAAAGAAATTGCAGAAGAATTAAACATCCATGTTCAAGATGGTGTGTATTTAGGACTACAAGGACCAACATTTGAAACTCTTTCAGAATACAAAATGGTTAAAGCATTAGGATGTGATTGTGTAGGTATGTCAACCGTTCCTGAAGTTATTGTAGCGCGTCACATGGAATTGGAAACTTTTGGAATTTCTGTGATTACCGATATGGGAGATGCAGAAAACATCGATTCGATTACTCATGAAGAAGTTTTGGAAGCAGCACGCGAAGCAGAACCGCATGTACGTCGATTAATCAAAGAATTAATTATGCAATATTAGGCTCAGCCATTAAGTTAATCTCGATAATTTTATAAAAGTTATCGGGATTAAATGGCTTAGTGATTACATCGGTCATACCGAAAGACATCAACATTTCCCTATTTTCGTTTAGCGAAATAGCTGTTAAGGCAATAATTGGCGTAACATTATCAAACTTCCTGATTTCTTCTGTTGCTATAGTCCCATTGATTCCTGGAAGATGCACATCCATCAAAACCAAATCGTATTTATTATTGCGCATCATTTCAATAGCATCTTCACCCGTTTCACAAAGCTCTGCAATCATTTGCTTTTTCTCAAGGATTTTCTTAGTAATCATTTGATTGATTTTGTTATCCTCAACCAATAAAATCCTCTTGTTGATGAATACTTTTTCATCGATAATTTCATTTACGTTTTTCATAACAATTGCTTCACCAATTTTAAAAGTTAAGTCAAAATAAAAAGTCGAACCTACTCCAACTTCACTTTTCACATTGATTTTACCATTCATTAATGCCACTAGTCGTTTTACAATAGTCAAACCCAATCCTGTTCCGCCGTATTTTCTATTAATTTCTACAGAACCTTGTGAGAAACTATCAAATATCGATTGTTGTTTTTCAAGTGGTATACCAATTCCGGTATCCTCTACTTTAAAACTCAACTTACAATTCCCATCTTCTTTATTTACCAAATTGGCAGTAACTACAATTTTACCATTTTGGGTAAATTTAAGAGCATTATTGATTAAGTTGATAAAAATCTGAGACAACTTGGTAGGATCACCAACAAGTACTTGTGGCACTTCATCCTCAATTTTCAGTATAAATTCATTATTATTCTGACTTGCCTGTTCTTTCAGCGAATTTTTGATATTTTGAAGCAATTCACGAATATCGAAGTTAATTTTTTCAATTTCAATATTATTCGATTCGATTCGGTTAATTTCGAGGATATCATTAATATACGTCAACAAATAATTCCCTGAAAACTTCAGTGATTTGAGGTATTCGATTTGATTTGCTTTAGGCTTTTCCTCTAAAAGAATATGTGTAATCCCATTAATGGCATTGAGAGGAGTTCTCAATTCATGACTCACAGTTGAAAGAAACTCTGCTCTGGCTTTTGATGCTTTTTCAATTCGTTCTTTAGCCTCTTCAAGTTCCATATTTTTTTCACGTAGCAATTCATTGGATTTATTACGTATGATATTGTTTTTATACAAAGACAAACTCAACAAAGACAAAATGGTGATTAATGCGATACTGAGAATATTAATCAGTTTGGAGAATTTCCCCGCTTTTTCTTGTTCTTTCTTCTCTTTGTCCAATTTTTCCATATCACGCATGATATCACCCACTTTCACACGTTCAGAAAGTAGATTTTGCTTTTTGGTCGAAGCAATTGCGTCTAAGGAATCCTTAAGTTTTAAATGAATCTTCAAAAAAGCCAGAGAATTCGAAGTTAAAGTCATCTGATCGTAAAGCTCACTGAGTTTTTTTGCCACTTTCAATTGCTGCTCAACATTATTATTGACGACACTAAGTTCATACGCTTTGTTCAAATAATTCAAAGCCGAACTATTTTCTTTTTCTTTGGTTTTAAGGACGCCCAATTGGTAAAAAGCTTCCGATTTAAGATTAAAAGTATCCTTACCGTTGGACAAATAAGTCAGTTCAGTAAGTGCGTTTTCAGCAGTTTTTAATTCTTTTTTTTCTATATACAGCAAAGCCTTTTGAAGGTTTACCATATTTTTACCATTTTTCAAATCGATACTTTCATAGACCGAATTCGCTTTATTAAAATACGACTCAGCTCTACTGAAATTATTTTTCTGCATATAACAAATACCAAGATTGTAATATGCTAACGCCAGCTTTGCATTAGGTTCGATTGTATTATAAACAGATACAGCCCGTATCAATTTTTCAATAGCTTCGTCATATTTTTTCAGATCGATATAAACGATTCCGAGTGTGTAGTAACTATTGGCTAGATTGGAATTGTTTTGTGTTTTTTTCGAGTAAAGAATTGCTTTATTCGCATTTTCCAAAGCCTTATCAAAAACTTTATTATTCTTGTAATAAATTGCAGTTTCGGTGTAGTAAAAAGAACTATCAATAATAGCCTCGTCCTCGAATCTATTGGATGCAAATCCCAATAAACAGAACAAGCTAAAAAGAAAAATTAAGGACTTTTTAAACATAGAATTGTGCGCAAAAACTCCCTAAATATACTTATTTTTTGTTAAAGTGGTCAATTAAATCAATAATTCGTGAGGAATAACCAATTTCATTATCATACCAACCTACAACCTTAACCATTCTATCGATCACGGAGGTCAGTTGTGCATCAAACACACAGGAATGTTGATTCCCTAAAATATCAACGGAGACGATCGGATCTTCGGTATAGGCTAGAATTCCTTTGAGACTGCCTTCTGAAGCTATTTTAAAAGCCGTATTAATTTGCTCTATAGTAACTTCGTTTTTGACATTAAAAGTAATATCCGTTAAAGAACCATCTGGAACCGGTACACGAATACCACAGCCTCCCATTTTACTATCCAATTCTGGAAAAATTTTGGTCAATGCTTTTGCTGCACCAGTTGTCGTTGGCACAATAGACTGTGCTGCACCGCGAGCGCGACGCAAATCTTTATGAGGTTGATCGTGTAAACTTTGATCGGTTGTATACGAATGAACTGTGGTTATGTAAGCTTGTTCAATACCGCAAAGATCCTGAATAACTTTAATCATTGGAGCAGCATTATTGGTCGTACAACTTGCGTTCGAAACAATCTTTTCCGTTCCGTCAAGTATATGTTCATTAACGCCCAAAACGACCGTTTTAATTGAATCGTCTTCGGGTGGCGCAGAAAGCACCACTTTCTTGGCTCCCGATTTCAAATGTTGTTCTGCCAGATTGTATTTTAAAAATTTACCTGTAGATTCAACAACCAAATCAATAGATAAATCCTTCCAATTTAGCGCGTTGATCTCTTTTTCATGAAAGAAGGCATATTTTTTATCGGCAACTATTATTGAAGTTTCATCATACGAAACGGACAAAGGCAAAACACCATGTATACTATCGTATTTCAACAAATGAGCCATTGTTCTATTATCGGCTATATCATTTATAGCCACCACTTCAATGGTAGGATGATTCAACAACAAGCGGAATAGATTTCTTCCGATACGGCCAAAACCATTAATAGCAATGCGTGTTTTTTGACTCATTTACGTATGAAATTCAGTATTGAACTAATTAAAGAATGTGCTTTTGGGCATGGTAAGAAGAACGAACCAATGCGCCACTTTCCACGTGACGGAATCCTAATTCCTTACCGATTTGCTCATATTTTGCAAATTGTTCTGGCGTGATGAACTCTTTAACTGGAAGATGTTTTTTACTTGGCTGTAAGTACTGACCGATAGTAACGATATCCACATTGGCCTCGCGCAAATCTTTCATGGTCTGTATAACCTCTTCTTCCGTTTCACCCAATCCCAACATGATGCCGGATTTAGTTCTACGAATACCTTGCTCTTTCAAATATTTCAAAACCGCTAAACTGCGGTCGTATTTTGCCTGAATACGCACTTCACGAGTTAAACGTCGAACAGTTTCCATGTTATGTGAAACAACCTCTGGATTTGCCTCGACAATACGATCAATTATGCGCTCTACTCCTTGAAAATCAGGAATCAACGTTTCTAATGTCGTTTCAGGATTCATTCTACGGATAGCTTTAACCGTTTCCAACCAGATAATAGAACCCATATCTTTTAAATCATCACGATCTACACTAGTAATAACCGCATGTTTAATTTTCATGATTTTAATAGAACGGGCAACTTTTTCGGGTTCATCCCACTCGACATCCTCAGGACGACCCGTTTTAACACCACAAAAACCACACGAACGCGTGCACACATTACCGAGAATCATAAAGGTAGCAGTTCCCTCACCCCAACATTCTCCCATATTTGGGCAACTTCCCGAAGTACAGATAGTATTCAGTTTGTATTTATCAACCAATCCTCTGAGTTCAGTGTATTTTTCACCAATTGGCAATTTAACCTTCAACCATTTTGGTTTTCCGGTAGGTAATATGTTTGATTGTGTAGCTGTTTCCATAAAAACAATTTTGCATTGCAAAGATATGGAAAGATTGATGATTAATCAGTAGACAGTCTATTTTTATGATTTTTTTGACTTTCTGTTCAATATTATCTGTAAACATTAATTTTCTTCTACTCAAGACACTTCAAATCCAAACAAAATATAAAATAAAAATTAATACAATGGTAAAATCAAAACAATATAATTTGGATAAGAATTATGTTATTTTTGTAAGAAATTTAATATATTTTATTATGAAAAAAATTACATTCTTTGTTGTTGCACTAACAACATTGTCTTTCGCACAAGCTATTGCTCAGTCAGCCCAACACCATTTAAATTCGGCAATAGAATCGACAGAAAGCATCAGAACCAGTGTCGTTACATCTAAAACAGCGGTAAATCAATTAACAAAAGAAATTGCGATAATTGGCAATCCGAATGCCGTATTATTCAACACTAAAATGATGGATCAAATCAATTCAGTTCAAAATAATGTAGATGACACCGATTATTATGTCAATGAAGCAAAAAACGTATCAGTCATTCCTTTCAGTTCACAACCTATCAACGCTTTAACTGCAGACTTGATCAATTTAAACGACGAATTAATTAGACTTACCTATCAAATTGAAGAAGCGTTGAACAATAACAATAACACTACTGCTTTAGATCTTTTACCACAAGTAACAGCTGTTTTGAATGCGCAAGACACGAGAGCTATTGAAGTAATCAACACCATTCAAAACCTAAAACAAACGATTAAAGTATTCAACGTATGTATTCAGACTGTAGATTACCAAGGCAATCCGGTTCCAGGAGATGATTTACACGGATTTTGGGCACAAAACCTTGCTACTGGTGAATACATTTACCCAACCAACCAAGAAGGCAACTGCTTTGAAAACCTTCCAGCTGGAACATACCGATTCGATTCTTATAACGGATATTGGAGTGGTACTTCATCAACAGATGTTACACTATCAGAAAGTCTTGAAAATTCAAACGGAAACATCATAGTTAACTTGACCTATTGGTCAGAATAAAACACAAAAAAAGCCATTCAATTCTAGCGAAAAGAATGGCTTTTACAATTGGTGTTTAGATCTTATTGCAATTTCACTACAATCGGCAATGAATATTGTGTTCTAACCGGTTGACCTCTGTAAACTCCAGGTTCCCATTTCGTTTTAATCGATTTTAGCACACGGATAGCTTCTGCATCGAGTCCATGGCCCGGATTTTTAGGTACAGTTATATTGGTAAGACTTCCGTCTTTTTCCACTACAAAGAAAACCACAACACGAACTGTTCTTTCTTCATCCAATTCAGGTGTTCTGAAACGATTTCCCACAATTCTTAAAAACTCATCAATTCCACCAGGGAAAAGAGGATTTTTTTCAACCATAGAAGGAGTTGCAATTAAAGTTCCGTTATCAACTGGCGTCTCTACAAGTGCATTTCCTTGACCAGTTGTATTAGAGGTTCCTGACCCAGCTACAGCATTAGGATCATTAGTTGTTTCTTTCCCGACATCTTCAGGTTTTGTATATTCTGTATCCGGAGCAACTTCTGCATTAACAACCACAGGATTGGTTAATGTCTCGGTAGTTATAGGCGCTTGAGAAGAAGACTCTTTTGGTTGTTTAATAAATGGCAAAATATCTTCTTTAGGCTCTTCCCACTTTGTAACCCTTATTTCATCATCAATGACATCAATGGGTTTTTCTGGAATAACATCATCAGTAAAAGAACTAAATAAAATTGGCAACATTGCTAATCCTGCAAGAAAAACCAAAGCACTAAAAAATGCTTTCGTTGTTGTAGCTCCTTGTTCTTTTCTCAATTGGTACGCTCCGTACTCTTTGTTTTTTCCTTCAAAAACGAGTTCTAACCACTCGGCTTTGTTAATGTTTAGCTTAGACATAATTTTCGGTATTTATAGGTTAATTAATAATCTTTTACTGATTACGTTAACCACATGAAAATATCATGCCAAAAATTAGTTAAAAGTTAAATTATTTATAAATTTTTAGTAAAATCACTATTTATTCAATAAAATCAAGATCTTTTCCATGCGTTTCCTTAACCGTCAAAGTTGCGTAAATACCTAAGGCAAAAGCGATTGCACCCACAATAGTTGCCGCAACAATCACTCCGTAATCTTCTTTGAAAAATCCAAAGCCAAAAAGCATAGCCGGTAGCAAACCGCGCACCATATTTGGAATTGTTGTAGTAGCAGTACTACGAATATTGGTTCCAAATTGTTCTGCCGCAACCGTCACAAACATTGCCCAATACCCCGTTCCCAAGCCCAACCAACAACAAAAGAAATAATACCATCCTTCTGAATTAGTTCCTCCATACAACATCAATAGCACACCAACAATAGTAAACAGCATCATATAAAAAATCGCTTTTTTTCGAGAATGCAAAGCATGAGAAATAAAGCCACTTAAAAAATCTCCAACAGAAATCCCCACATACCCCCACATAATGGCTTTCCCTGGAACTAAATTATCAATACCCAATTCTGGCGCAAACTGATTCGCCATTTGAGCTAAAATCCCGATACAAAACCAGGTTGGCAAACCTATAGCTACGCATTTTAAATAACGGATGAATCGTTCTCTGTTGGTAAAAAAAGAAAAGAAATTACCTTTAGCAACATTCTCTTGCTTTTCTACATCTTTATAAATACCCGATTCCACTACACCTACTCTTAAGAATAACAACAGCAACCCCAGAGTTCCACCAATGAAATAAGCAGTTGTCCAGCTACCCGCCAATTCAACAGAAAGTTGCGCCACTACAGCACCCATCAATCCAAAACCCGCCACAATGGAAGTTCCAATAGCACGCAATTCTTTTGGCAAGGATTCTGAAACCAAGGTGATACCCGCACCTAATTCACCAGCTAGGCCAATACCCGCGATAAAACGCAATACAGCATATACCATTGTTTTATCTTCAAAAGGGAAATACGGCAAAAAACCACAGGCGATATTCGCTAATGAATACACTATTATAGAACCAAACAATACAGAAAGCCTACCTTTTTTATCCCCTAAAACACCCCAGAGAATTCCACCGATAAGCAAACCAAACATTTGGTAGCTCATGATTAAAGTACCTGCAACATCAGGATTGAGCTCCAAAGCTTTTAGACTAGGTACTCGGACAATACCAAAGAGTAATAAATCGTAAATATCAACAAAATAGCCTAAGGCAGCTACGATAACTGGTAAAGAAAATAAGTGTTTGAGTTTTTCTTGGTTAGAGAAAGTTTGCATCTTTTTTGGTTTTTGGCCAAAGATAAAAATTCAAACTTGAGAAACGGAATTTGGTTTTGAAATTTATCCTTTCGATATAATTTCCGCCAATAATTTTTTTGCCCGAAGTAATTTAATTTTAACATTATTAAGTGGCTCGTTCAATTCGTCGGCAATTTCCTGGTAACTCATTTCTTGAAAATAGCGCATTTGAATTACTTCTTGGTAAGCAGGCTTTAATTCTTTGATAAACTGAAGCAATCGATTTAGATTTTGCTCCGTAATAATTTGATCTTCTGCAGATGGCGAATCATCGGCAATTCCATAAGCGATATCATCTTCTTCATCGGTAATATCGATAAATAAAGATGATTTTTTCTTACGCAACAAGTCAATATGCACATTTTTAGCAATAGCAATTAACCAAGTATTGAATTGGTATTCGGGATTGTAGGTAGCAATTTTATCAAAAGCTTTTGAAAACGTTTCTATAGCAATATCCTCTGCATCGGTTTCATTTTCGGTCCGTTGCAACATAAAACCATAGACTTCATTCCAATATTTGTCCAGCAAATAGGTAAATGCTACTTGGTCGCCTCGAATGGCTTTATCAATGTAATGCTTTATTTCCAAGTAACAGGTTTTGACAAAATGTTTCTAAAAAACACGTTTAATTGTGTGAAGATAAGAATTATTTCTAAAAGAGGATACCAATACATTACGTCTTTTTCATCTAGTTTACCAGCAGAGAATCCTAAAGAAATCCAAGAAGCCAAATAACGAAAGACAATAGCACCTAAAACCACAATCCATTCAAACTGTAAAGACAAAAGTGGAATTGGAAGGATAAAAAACAACAATTGTGTACAATAAAACAACCCTAATTGCGCCTTATCAAAACCTTTGTAATATTTTGCTGTTGAAGCATGGCGGCGTTTTTGCATGAACCATTCTCCAAAACTTTCTTTTGCTTTTGAATACGTAAAACCATCCGGATCGAAAGAAATTGCCGTTTTAGACTTTGTAGCTGCCTCATTAACGAACAAATCATCATCACCTGAACGTATTTTCATGTGATTAACAAACCCGTTTACTCTAAAAAACTCTTCTCTTTTGTAGGCTAAATTGCGACCAACACCCATATACGGTTTACCAATTTTTGCCCAACCAAAATATTGAGTTGCGGTTAACAATGTTTCGAATCGGATTAATTTATTCAAGAAACCACTGTCTTTTTCATAAGCACCGTATCCCAAAACAAATGTTTTATGCATGGTAAAATGAGACGTCATCTCGGCAATCCATTCGGTGGAAGCTGGATAACAATCGGCATCCGTAAACAACAAATATTCTTTGGTTGCTGCCTTAATTCCTAAGGTTAACGCAAATTTTTTATTTCCCCAAAACGCTTCGTTGTTTTCAACCTTAACCAATTTCAAATTGGAATGTTTGGTTTGAAATTCTTCAATAAGTGCAATAGTATCATCACTAGAAGCATCATCGATAATGACCACTTCATAGTTTGGATAATTTTGATTCAGTAACAACGGAAGATATTCTTCAATGTTCTTTTGTTCGTTTTTGGCACAAACAATTACCGAAACCGAAAGATGTTTAGGTGCAATTTTTTCATTTTTGGCAAAAGAAAATTTACCAAAAACCAACAGGTAATATAACGCCTGAATGGCTACTACTGCTAGAAAAACGAAAAGTAAAACAAGTAAAAACTGCTCCATAAACCACATTAAAATTGTGGCGCAAAGGTAATAAAAAAGTTAACAGATTGCAGTAATCCTTTTAGAGATTTGTTCTGTTTTTCCTCATTTCTTCAGCGACTTGACGATCGTCTGTTTTATTTGATTTTTCGAGATGCGTTATAATGTTCTTATAGTTTTTATCGTCACGATTTTGTGACATCTTTTTAACCGCTTGTAAATCGGTAATATCAATTTCGAACGCCAAAATTCCACGCGCTTGAAGCATTGTCGTTTCCGACAGCTCTTCTACTTTAACAGGATTTTCCTGGTTTTCCTCATACTTATTCACCAACTTCGCCAAAGAAGCAACCGATTCCTCATAATTAAGCAATCTAAGTTTTCCATATACATGAACCGCAATGTAATTCCAAGTAGGCACATTTTCATGATCATACCAAGACGAGGAAATGTAGGTATGCGGACCACTAAAAATAGCCAATACTTCATCTCCTTCGGTAAAATTTTCAGCTTGAGGATTAGCTTTTGAAATATGTCCACCCAAGATTTTATTTCCTTTTGAAGTCGTTTCTAAAAACAAAGGGGTGTGCGTTCCCCAAAGCTTACCATTAGTTTGATTCACAAGAATTGCAAAGCCATTTTCGTTTAGAAACTGTTCAATTTCTACTTGATTTTCGTTTAAGTATAAATCAGGAATGTACATAATTATCGCGGTGTCATTGTTCTTGCAAAAGATTCCTTCATACGCAATCTGGCAATCCAGATTTTGGATTTATTCGGATTAGTCTCTATTTTTTCCAATATTCCTCCTGATCTTACATTTTTACCAATATAATCTTGAGGATTTAGTTTTTCTGAAAAATAAAAATATTCAAAGAAAAGAATGCTAACCCTTTTTTTGTTAAAAGTAATCACACTCGCTTTTTGCTTTCCATCTTCTTCACTAAACTGGATTGAATTTGAGGCTTTTTCCTCTGACGACACACAAGGATGTGCCGGCATGACCAATCTTTTTCCAATAAATTTTTTAGAATGCTTAACAAAATCATCGTAATTCATCTGATCAATTGTAACCATTCCTGCCAAAGCATATAAATTCATATAGGAAACAATCCCTCTTAAATCCGAAGAATCGTCTAATGTTTTATCCAAAATTTCATTAGATTTTTCAAACACTTCCTTATAACTTTCATTTTCAACAAAAGGAATCAATGCTTTAAAATCTTCATAAGTCACTGTTTGAGAAAAACCTTCAAACGACACAAACATTAAGGCAATCAGAAAAGCTATTTTTTTCATCATCGGGTTTTAAAAAATTCAAATCACATTCACCTCTGCTTCGATAGCAATGGTATATTTTTCAAAAATCGTTTTTTGAATTTCTTTAGAAAGATTCACAATTTCCTGTCCGGTGGCATTACCATAATTCACCAATACCAAAGCTTGATTTTTATGCACTCCAGCATCGCCAATACGCATTCCTTTGAATCCAGCTTCTTCAATTAACCATCCGGCCGGCACTTTCACTTCTGTTGGAGAAATTTCATAATATTTCATGTGAGGAAATTGGGCATGCACTTTTTCAAAATGCTCTCGAGTTATGATTGGATTTTTAAAGAAACTTCCACTATTTCCTAATTCTTTCGGATCAGGCAATTTGCTTTGACGTATCGCAATTACGGCGTTACTCACATCTTTAATCGAGGCTTCAGCCACATTTTGTTTTTCTAATTCCTTTGTAATATCTCCGTAGGAAATATTAATTTTATGATTGTGTTTGGTTAACTTAAACACAACCGAAGTGATGATATACTGATCTTTCGCTTCATGTTTAAAAATACTTTCGCGGTAACCAAAATTGCATTCTTCTTTCGTAAAGGTTTTCATTTCTTGTGTAGCAATATTAATCGCATCACAGGATATAAAAGTATCTTTGATTTCAGCACCATACGCACCAATATTTTGAACTGGTGTAGTTCCCACATTTCCGGGAATTAAAGACATGTTCTCTAGTCCACCGAAATTATGATCAATATTCCAAAGCACAAATTCGTGCCAGTTTTCACCCGCCTGACCTTCAACCCACACAAAATCATCGTCTTCTTTGATTACTTTTTTCCCTTTTAAATCGATATGAATCACCAAAGCATCTACATCTTGCGTTAAAAGCATATTACTTCCACCACCCAAAACAAACTTTTTCTTAGCGCTATTTTGTTCCAAAATTTCTTTTAGTTCCGAAACAGAATGCACTGCAACAAATTCTTTTGCTTTGGCATCGATTCCAAAAGTGTTGTGTTTTTTTAGGGAAAAATTATATTGAATTTCCATGAAATTGTATGAATTGTAAATTATAAAATTGATAAAAGAGTTTATTCTTCCGTTTCTAATCCGCGATTTAAGAAATCATTCAAAGGCTTGATTACAATCAGTTTTTGGGCAATTTTTCGGGCAAAATCTTTATCTAAAAACAATGCGTCGTCTATTTTTTGGGAAACAGTAAAACTTTTCAGTTTCAAAAAATCAATAGCAGGATGATTTGAATCATAACCTTTAGGTGCCGACTTCAACATATTGCCTTCCTCTACATCAATGGCCCCGAATTCTTTTTTGAAACTGGAATCTTCCACTACTTTTTCCAAATCCTCATAAAAGAAAGCAATTTCCTTTCTGATCTTCTTTAAATCACTAGCTTCAGGACACCATATTCCACCAGCCACAAACGAATTTCCCTTTTCGTAATGCACGTAGTATCCAGCACTGTTTTTTCGGTTACGATTGGTCGTCATCCAAATGCCCATGTTGGTTTTATACGGTGATTTATCTTTCGAAAAACGAATATCTCTATTGATACGAAAAGTACAATTTTTAACCTCCAATTGGTCTAGAGACGGATCCAAAGGTTTCATTTCTTGAAGCACGGAAGTAATTAACTGATGATAATCCTTTTTATAAGACTCATACCGTTTTTTATTGTCATGCATCCATTCGGTGGCATTATTATTTTTTAAATCCTCCAGAAATTGAATCGCTTCTTTAGTAAACATTATAATTTCTTTTTTAAATCTTCCTCACTGATATATCCAAGATTCTTCCAAATTTCCTCACCTTTTTTATATAAAATAAGTGTAGGCAATCCTTCGATTTTAAGTTGTTGCGCTAATAATTGATTTTTATCGGCGTCAATTTTAACAATTACTAAGTCACCTTTCATTTCCGCCTTCATTTTTTCCATATACGGTGCCATTTTTTTACAAGGACCGCACCATTCCGCATAAAAATCGATTAAGACTTTTTTATCCGATTGCGTTATTTTTTTATATTCATCCAGTGACATTCCATTAGCATTTGGTGCCGGCTTTCCTAAACCCAAAGCATTCCATTTGGTAATTCCGCCTTCCATATTGTAGACTTCTTTAAATCCCAACTCAGTCAAATGATTAGCCGCCTTTGAACTCCTACCGCCAGCAAGACAATACACAAAAACTGGCTTGTTTTTATCCAACTGTGCTACTTCTTTGTCAAAAGCAGAATTATTAATATTAATATTGACTGCATTATCCAAATGCTGACCATTGAATTCTTCAGGAGTTCTAACATCCAAAACCTGCGCCCCTTTAGTAACTCCAATTTTCTCTGTAAAAGCTTTAGGATCCAAATCGGTTACCGACTTATCCGTTTGCCCTTTACAACCAGTTAAAGTCACTGATACTAAGTATAAAAAAATGATAATTGTATTTTTCATAGGTTAAAAAATTTATGCTAAGATAATTAAATATTGAAAATCTTGTAGCTCTGATGCGTCTGCTTTACAATGTTTTCTGTACGTTCTGGATGCGTATCCGAAATAAACAACTGACCGAATTGATCGTTGTCAACCATTGAAATAATTTTAGAAACACGTATTTCATCTAGTTTATCAAAAATATCATCAAAAAGTAGAATTGGTTTTTCACCACTTTGTTTTTTCACAAATTCAAACTGCGCCAATTTCAAAGCAATCAAGAATGATTTTTGTTGGCCTTGGGAACCAAATTTCTTAATGGAAAAACCTTCAATTTCAAACAAAAGATCATCCTTATGAACCCCAACACTGGTATATTGCAATGCTCTATCTTTCGCACTATTTTCCTGAAGAAGCGACAATAACCCTTGGTTGTGTAATTGACTTTCATACACTAATTGTACATTTTCAGTCGAATTGGAAATATCTTGATAATAGCTATTAAAAATCGGAATAAACTGATCTAGAAATTCCTTTCTTTTGGCAAAAATTCGTGTCCCAAGAGCATCAAGCTGCTCATTGTAAATTTCCAAAGTTGAAGATTCAAATACACGATTGAGTGCAAAATACTTTAATAATGCATTACGCTGCATGATTATTTTTTGGTAATGAATCAAATCCTGTAGATAAACCACATCCAATTGTGCAATAACACTATCCATGAACTTACGTCTGGTTTCACTACCTTCACGAATCAAATCAGCATCTGTTGGGGAAATAATTACGAGTGGAATAAACCCCAAATGATCCGAAAACTTTTCATATAACTTACCGTTGCGTTTCAGAATCTTTTTTTGTCCCTTTTTGAGGCTACATAAAATTTGCTCTGCGCGACCTTGCTTTTCGAACTCACCATCAATAACAAAAAAATCCTGCCCATGTCTGATGTTTTGTACCGCCAAAGTATTAAAATAGCTTTTCCCGAAGGCCAAATGATAGATCGCATCAAGGACATTGGTTTTACCTATACCGTTTCTTCCTACAAAACAATTGATCTTTTGCTCGAACTCGAAATGAATTTCTTCAAAATTTTTAAAATTTAATGCTGAAATTTTTTTTAAGTACATAAAATACTGCAGATTGTGGGTTTGCAATCAAAGTTGCTAAAGTGCTCGCAAATTATTAAAAATATAGTGAAAACTTGTTTTGTTTTTCAATAAAAATTTTATTTTTGCACCTCACTAATTAAAATACAAATGGCAACTTATAATAAAAGAGGATACAAAGCTCCAAAACCTGAAGCTGAGAATGTAGAAAATGTAGCTGATCTGGAACAAGACATCAAAGTTGATGAAAAAGACAGTACAACCGCTAATGTATTTAACACATTAGACGAAACAGCATCCAAAACGGAAGAGTTTGTTGCTAAAAATCAAAATATTATTTTAGGAATTGTAGGAGGAATTGCACTTGTTGTAGCTGGTTATTTATTGTATCAGAAATTTGTTGCTGGTCCATCTGAAAACAATGCGGCTAGTGACATGTACCAAGCACAAAAATATTTCCAACAAGCAGTAGACGCTCCTGAAACCAATGACTCTCTTTACAATTTAGCCTTAAATGGTGGTGAAGGAAAACAAGGTTTCTTAGACATCATCAAAAACCACGCTGGAACCGATGCTGGAAACTTAGCTAACTATTATGCAGGTGTTGCTTATTTGAACACAAAGCAATTTGATAAAGCAATCTCTCATTTATCTGATTTCTCGACAAAAGATCAATATGTTAATGCTAATGCAATTGGACTTATTGGAGATGCTAAATCTGAGTTAAACAAACCGGAAGAAGCTTTGGAATATTACGTTAAAGCTGCTGAAAGCTCAAATAACAAAGTAACAACACCTCGTTTCTTATTAAAAGCAGGACAAGTGGCTTTATCATTAGGTAAAAAAGAGGACGCTTTAAAATATTTCACTCAAATTAAAGAAAAATTTGAAGATGTTCAAGAAGCTCAAAACATCGATGCTTTAATCGGACTAGCTCAATAAGAAATTGAAATTAGAACAATTCTTTTTCAATTCACCATTCTAAATTTAGAAAATGGCTACAGAAAATAAAAATTTATCGAATTATGATAAAAACACAATCCCAAATGCGAAAGATTTTCGGTTTGGGATTGTTGTTTCTGAATGGAACGAAACCATAACAGAAGGATTATACAAAGGTGCAGAAGCAGCGCTTTTAGACTGTGGCACTTTACCAGAAAACATTATCAGATGGAATGTTCCGGGAAGTTTTGAATTGATTTATGGTGCCAAAAAAATGATTGAAACACAAAATGTAGATTGTGTAATCACAATCGGATGTGTTATCAAAGGCGAAACCATGCATTTTGAATTCGTTTGCGAAGGAGTAACTCAAGGGATCAAGGATTTGAACATTCAAACTGATGTACCCGTTATTTTTTGTTTACTTACAGACAACACCATGCAACAATCCATTGATCGCAGTGGTGGCAAACACGGAAACAAAGGAACAGAAGCTGCTATTGCCGCAATCAAAATGGCTGATCTTAGAAAAAAAGCATAACTCAAAATCTTCAAACTATATAAAATCACCAAAGCCTGCATTTAAAGCAGGTTTTAGTTTTTTTAATACCTTTGCAAAATGGAAGAAAATAAAACACGCATCAATAAATTCCTTTCCGAAACCGGATACTGTTCACGTCGTGAAGCCGACAAGCTTTTGGAACAGGGACGTATTACCATAAACGGAAAAACACCTGAATTAGGAACCAAAGTCTCATTGGAAGATGAAATTCGTGTCGATGGAAGATTAATTCGTGAAAAAACTTCCAAACCAGTTTATTTGGCTTTTAATAAACCAGTCGGTATTGAATGTACTACGAATCAAAGTGTCAAAAACAACATTGTCGATTATATCAATTATCCGAAACGTATTTTCCCAATCGGACGTTTAGATAAAGCCAGCGAAGGATTGATTTTCATGACAGATGATGGTGATATCGTCAACAAAATACTCCGTGCAAGAAATAATCACGAGAAAGAATATATCGTCACTGTTAATAAGCCGATAACTGATCGTTTCATTGACCGAATGGGAAATGGAGTTCCAATTCTTGATACAGTAACTAGAAAGTGTAAGGTAGAACAAGTCAGCAAATCTGTATTCCGAATCGTTTTAACACAAGGTTTGAACCGACAAATTCGTCGTATGTGCGAATACCTAGGTTATGAGGTTACAGCTTTAAAACGCACCAGAATAATCAATATTTCTTTAGACGTACCAGTTGGTCGTTATCGTGATTTATCGGATGCCGAAATAAACGAATTGAATACTTTAATCGCACCGTCTAGTAAAACGGAGGAAGCAAGTTTACCTAAACCTATTTTAAATAGAGGAAATAGAAGACAATAAGCTAGTTTCCAATATAGAGTTACCAAATTCTTAACCCACTTTTTCTGAATAAAAAAAAGAGCAACCGGATTTTTTTTCGTAATTTTACTTGCTTCAAATCTTTGATTTTTAACATTTTACAAACAAAAGCTAAATGTTATGAAAACAAAACAAAGATTATCCGTTTCTAGTCTTTTACATCTGCTTAGAAAAAGCAACAAGACGTTGGCTTATTTTTTTACGTTTTGTATTTTGAACCTCACCATAAGCTGTTCGTATTATGGTATGAAAAGAACCCAAATTAGTAACACAAACTTTTCCTCAGAATACAAAACAGCAACATCAAAAAAGCAGCGTTATATTATCCTACATGATAACAGTTCTATCAAACACCTTACAAATGTTAGCCTTGATGATGAAAAAAAAATCATATCAGCCGATGTAGAGCCAGTGGATCCAAAGTATCACTTATACCCAATTAAAGAAGGAAAAAAAACAGCGAGTTACACCAAATCGAAAGTCAATAAAACGTTAGAACTTCATTTCTATACCAATAAAACAATTAACGAATCGCAACCCGTAAACCTTTCCTATTCTGACATTTACCTAATGGAAGTATACGAACCTAACACTCAAAGAACCGTTTTAAACGCTGTAGGTTGTACGTTGGCTGCGTTAGCATTAGTCGCCATAATAATTGCAGCAACTAAAAGCTCTTGTCCTTTCGTTTATAGCCACAATGGAAAAGAATACACTTTTGCCGGCGAAATGTATCCAGGTGCTATTTTACCTAACCTAGAAAGAATCGATTATTTGCCTTTGCCTAATTGCGTTCCTGATGAAAACAATCAGTTTTCAATAAAAATCACTAACGAATTACAAGAAGTACAACAAACCGATCTTGTAGAACTAATTGTAGTTGAACATCCTGAAAACATCGAAGTGCTATTAGATCAAAAAGGTGGCATACAAACCATATCTCAAAAATTATCTCCAAAAAAAATAATAAGCAATCAAAAGAATTTGATTCTTCAGCCTGCATTACACAAAGACCACAACACCTATTTATTCGATTCTAAATCAAACAACAAAGGCATAAACACTTTGGAATTAAGTTTCAAAAAAGAAGCTACAGAGAACGGAAAACTAATACTCTCCGCTAAGAACACGCTTTGGTTTGATTATCTGTATGGTAAATTCAATGAAAAATTTGGAAGCTACTTCACAACTTTTCAAGAAAAACAACGCAAAACATCGAAAGAAGAACTGGAAAACTGGAGAAACAATCAATCTATTCCTCTTTCGGTATATCTCAAATCCAATGGCGAATGGAAACTAATAGAACAAATAAATCCAGTTGGACCAATGGCATTCAGAGATATAGTTATCCCGATAGAATTTAAAGACATTACTGAACCCACAATAGAGTTAAAGTTAGAAACTGGATTTATGTTTTGGGAAGTGGATTATATTGCCATGGATCAAAATTTAAATTATCCCGTATCAATTTCAACATTACAACCAAATGAAGCTATTGATGAAAACGGAACCGATGTTACAGATCTGCTCATCCATTCAGATCAAAATTATTTGATTCAACCTTCAACAACAAACGAAGTCACCGTAAAGTTCCGTTCAAAAATCCCTAAAAAAAGACATCATCAATCGGTATTTTTAAAAAACAAAGGCTATTACGAATACATTCGAAATTATACCAACCGACCCCATTTTTCTGAATTGAAAACATTTAGAGAACCAGGGAGACTTTCCGAATTTTCTGAAGAAGAATATTTCAAATTCATCACACAAAAAAACATTAACGAAATTGTTTTTAAACATGAATAGTCGAAAAAATCATTTCATTTCTCCTTCAATGAATCTGCTTTATGAGATTACTCATGCGAAACGATTACCTATTCCTAAAAAAATTCAACAAAAGATCATTTTCGGGTTTAAAAAAGAAATTATTGAATTATTTTTCCGCTTCACCATCTTCAGCATAGCTATCAAAACTTACAAAAACCCTGTACTTTGGGTTAAAGTTCCATTAGCATTAGACAGAAAAAGACGTGAAAATATCGGAACTCACCGATTGCAAAAACTTGCACAAATTGAGAAAACCTACTTTTGGGGTTTGTACACACCGGGATGGAGTTGGAAAAGTCAGACATTTAAAAATTTTATCGCCGGAGAGATGAATCGCATCGTTCCATTTTCTAAAAAAAGTAATCGGTTGACTAATGCCTATGTTTCCATTACAAAAAAGTGCGCTTTGCAATGCGAACATTGTTACGAATGGGACAATCTAAACAAAAAAGAAACACTTTCTCAGGAAGAGTTACATCAAACAATAGAAAAACTACAAAATCTTGGGGTTGCTTTAATACACTTTTCGGGAGGTGAACCGCTAATAAAAATAGATTGTATTATCGAACTAATAGCAAAATCAAGAAAAGGAACCGATTTTTGGGTTTTAACATCTGGATTCAAATTAACTTCAGAAAATGCAAAAAAATTAAAACATGCAGGATTAAAAGGAGTTATCGTCAGCTTGGATCATTTCATTCCGGAAGAGCACAATCGATTTAGAGGATTTAAAGACGCCTATTTTTGGGTAGAAACTGCTGTGCAAAATGCCATTCAAAATAATTTAGCTGTTGCACTGTCCATTTGTTTAACTAAAAGTTTTACAACACCTGAAAATCTAATGCAATATGTGTTATTAGCCAAAAAATTGGGAGTAACCTTTGTTCAATTTTTGGAACCAAGAGCCGTTGGTCATTATGCCAATATGGATGTAGATTTAAAGGAAGAACAAATTCAATTACTGGAGGAATTCTATTTAAAATTGAATTATTCATCCAAATACCAAGATTTCCCCTTAATTACATACCATGGATACAATCAAAGAAAAATGGGTTGCTCTGGAGCTGGCAACAGAAGTCTGTATATAGATTCTGAGGGAGAAGCAAATGCCTGTCCATTTTGTCAAAAGAAAAGTGGCTCCTTTGTTTATGATGATTCTTCAGTAGTATTCACATCCCTCAAATCAAATGGATGTCAAAAATTTAATCATAATACAAACTGATGTTTTTTACAGAAGAACATAAGTGGATTTTTGGAGCATTTCTATTTGCTTTACGATTTTATGCTATTGCTGCTGGTTTCTATTTCCTTTTTTATATTTGGAAAACCAAGAAAATAGCTACACATAAAATACAACCCGAATATCCTGAAAGAAAACAACTCAAAAAAGAATTTTTGCTTTCAACATCCACAATGTTGATTTATGGTCTATCAGCTTCCCTTCTTTTATACTGGTATAACAGAGGACTAACAACGATATATACTTCAGTACAACCATTAGGCTATTGCTATCTTATCTTAAGTATTCTTTACATGATTTGCCTTCATGATTGCTACTTTTACTGGACTCATACACTTATGCATCGTGTATCTTTCTTCTACCAATTCCACAAAATACATCATCAATCTCATAACTTAAATCCATGGAGTGCTTTTGCATTTCACCCAGTTGAAGCATTACTTTCTCTTGGAATCATGCCATTGATTATCTTCATTATTCCTGTACATCCACTGGCATTACTTATCTTCTTCACAATTGTGACTGTTTACAACATCATAATACACTTAGGATATAAGATACAATCTGCCGGATTGTCAAACGGCATACAGAATACAGCTGAAAATCACGAATTACACCATCGGGAAGAAAAATACAATTTCGGGCTATACTTTACGTTCTGGGATAAAATAATGAAAACCTACAGGTAAAAAGTTACGAATTTTGGAATTTAGCACACTCAATAGCGCATTTTTCGCCATCAATTGCAGCAGAAATAATTCCGCCAGCATAACCTGCACCTTCACCGCAAGGATACAAACCTTTTATCTCTAAATGTTCCAACGTGAAAGGGTCACGAGGAATACGAACCGGAGAAGACGTCCTGCTTTCAGGCGCGTGCAATATAGCTTCGTTCGTATAATATCCTCTCATTGATTTTCCGAATTGC
This sequence comes from Flavobacterium sp. MAHUQ-57, assembly GCF_051908335.1. Classification (NCBI taxonomy): domain Bacteria; kingdom Pseudomonadati; phylum Bacteroidota; class Flavobacteriia; order Flavobacteriales; family Flavobacteriaceae; genus Flavobacterium; species Flavobacterium sp. MAHUQ-57. The sequence goes on from NZ_JBPZTE010000006.1 coordinate 1,394,200, forward strand.
TGAAAGCCCTCGCGCATAATTTGTGTTAAGAATCCAGGAAAAACCTGTCCTAATTCAACCGAGGTTGTCCCTGGCACATAAGATGTTTTAGGTATATCCGCTGATACTTTACTTTGCGTAAAGTCAACCAACCGTTGTGCTGGTACTTTCTGAGTTTCACCTGCCAAATGCCATGCTTTTTGCTCAATTGCCTTTTGAAATTCCATTCCTGCCAGTGCACCATGTTTAGCAAAAGGCTTAAAATCTTCCAACTTTAATTCCACTACAATACCTGAATTTGCAGTAACTTGATCTCTTTTAGATGGTGACCAACCATTAGTCACTACTTCTCCCGGACTGGTTGCACATGGAGCAATAACCCCACCCGGGCACATACAGAAAGAATACATTCCTCGACCGTTCACTTGCTTCACAATCGAATAGGGTGCCGGTGGTAAAAATTCACCTCTGAAATCACAGGAATATTGAATACTATCGATTAAACTTTGTGGATGTTCTGCACGAACGCCCAAAGCAAAAGGTTTTGCTTCAATCAGTATCTTTTTTCGATCTAATAATTCAAAAACATCACGAGCCGAATGACCCGTAGCCAAAATAATTTTTTTTGCATTAATGATAGTCCCATTTTGAATCATCACTCCTTCGACTTGATTATTCTTTACAAGAATATCGGTCACGCGAGTTTCAAATAAAACTTCACCACCAAATTCTTTGATTTTTTCTCGAATATCCTGAATAATTTGAGGCAATTTATTCGTTCCGATATGCGGATGAGCTTCGACTAAAATTTCTGGTGTTGCTCCGAAGGCTACTAATAATCGCAAAATCCGGTCAACATCGCCACGTTTTTTGGAACGAGTATACAATTTCCCATCAGAATAGGTTCCTGCTCCCCCTTCTCCAAAACAATAATTAGAATCTTCATTTACGATATGATCCCTATTAATCGCTTTTAAATCACGTCGTCGTCCTCGAACATCCTTCCCTCTTTCTACAAGTATAGGTTTAATCCCCAATTCTATGAGTTGTAACGCTGCAAATAAACCGGCAGGACCTGCTCCAACTACAATAACTTCTTGAGCATTGGATACGTTTTTATAATCGGGTAAATCTATCAATTCTTCTATAAAAGACTCACCTTTAAAATATACATTCGCTTTGATATTGATTTTAATTGCTTTCTGTCGTGCATCGATAGAACGTTTCAAGACAGACACTTTTTGAATTTCTCCTTCGGAAACTTGCAACAATTTAGCAATGTGCTGATTCAACAGCAATACATTAGCAGCAATTTCGGGAGCGACTTGTATTTGTAATTCTTTTGGCATTTCGGATTATTGTATTTTCAGATTGCAGTCTTCTGATAAATTTACGACAAAAGTAATAATTTATAAGGACATCATAATAGCATAATCCTTTGTAACTTTACAGCTTTCAATATTAAAATGGAACGCAAAATCAAATTAATTTGGGACTTCAGAGGTCCAGCTGCTGCAAAAACAGCAGAACATCATGAAATTCACTTGAAAGAATACATTATAATTGAACAATTCCCCATCAACATTACGGGTTTTGAAATCATCAATGATATGTATGCACTTGCATATATGGTCGTTAGTGATGAGAATATGATTCAGGTCAGAGACACTTTAAAACCCCACCGAGGAGAACTTTTTGAATAAAAAAAATCTCAAGTTTCAAAATTGAATACTTGAGATTTAATTATATAGTATTAAATAAAATTAATTCGCTACTTCACTAATAAACTTTATACGCATTAAGCGCAATTCTTCGGTATCATAATCTCCGTCAAACTCATCTAAAGCATCTTGGATTTTATCTGAATGCGATTCCATGAAATATTCATGAATTTCTTCTTGTTGATCGTCATCCAGAATATCATCAATCCAATACTTGATGTTCAATTTAGTTCCTGAATACACAATTTGCTCCATTTCTTTCAACAATGTATCCATATCCAACCCTTTAGCTTTGGCAATATCATCCAAAGGCAATTTTCGGTCAATATTTTGAATAATATACAATTTCAGAGCCGAATTTGCACCCGTTGATTTCACGACAAGATCATCCGGACGCATGATATCATTGTCCTCAACATATCTTGCGATCAATTCTACGAATTCCTTACCGTATTTTTTTGCTTTTCCTTCACCAACTCCATGAACATTACTCAATTCGTCTATAGAAACCGGATATTTCAGTGCCATATCTTCTAATGAGGGCTCTTGAAAAACCACGAACGGCGGAACACCTAATTTTTTAGCCACTTTTTTTCGCAAATCGATTAGCATGGTCATCAAAGCTTCATCCGCTGTTCCCGAAGACTTTGCTGCAGTTACAATAGCTTCATCTTCTGCTTCACTATATTCATGATCTTCAGACATCATAAAGGATTGCGGATTTTTGACAAAATCATGTCCTTTTTCAGTCACTTTCAAAACACCGTAACTCTCTATATCTTTCGAAAGCAATCCATCCACTAAAACTTGTCGAATGAGTGCCATCCAGAATTTTTCATCAAAATCTTTACCTTTCCCAAAAAACTTCTGAGCATCTGTACGGTGTGCCTTGATAGTTGCATTTAACTTGCCGATAAGCGTCAAAACAATCTCTTTCGGTTTGTATAATTCCTTTGTATCTCGAATGGTTTCCAATAGAATAACCACTTGATCTTTAGCTTCTGATTTTTTCTTAGGATTACGAACATTGTCATCCATGTCGCCTCCTTCACCAGTTTCGTTGTCGAATTCTTCTCCAAAATAATGAAGTAGAAATTTACGACGAGACATAGAGGTTTCCGCATAAGAAACTACTTCTTGCAACAAAGCAAAACCAACTTCCTGTTCTGCAACAGGTTTTCCTGCCATAAACTTTTCTAGCTTTTCAACATCTTTATACGAATAGTAGGCCAAACAATGCCCTTCACCACCATCTCTACCGGCGCGTCCAGTTTCCTGATAGTAACTTTCCAACGATTTAGGAATATCATGATGAATCACAAAACGCACATCCGGCTTATCGATACCCATTCCGAAAGCAATAGTAGCCACCACAACATCAACATCTTCCATGAGAAACATATCTTGATGCTTGGCTCTAGTTTTTGCATCCAAACCTGCATGATAAGGCACAGCTGAAACACCATTAACTTGTAAAACCTGGGCAATTTCTTCGACTTTTTTACGTGACAAACAATAAATTACTCCTGATTTCCCTTTGTGCTGCTTAATAAAACGAATAATATCACCTTCTACATTTTTAGTTTTAGTTCGTACTTCGTAAAATAAATTTGGTCTATTGAACGATGCCTTGAAAGTATTAGCATCGGGCATATCCAGGTTTTTAAGAATGTCCTCCTGTACCTTTGGGGTAGCTGTAGCTGTCAAACCAATAATCGGAATATCCCCTAACGCTTTGATAATGTTTCTTAGATTTCGGTATTCCGGTCTGAAATCGTGTCCCCACTCCGAAATACAATGCGCTTCATCAATAGCGACAAAAGACAATTTCTCATTACGTAGAAACTCTACATATTCTTCTTTTGTTAAAGATTCTGGGGCCACATAAAGCAACTTTGTCAATCCTGATGAAATATCTTTCTTCACCTGATTGATTTCCGTTTTAGTCAAAGACGAATTCAAAACATGGGCAATTCCAAATTCAGAACCTAAACTACGTAAAGCATCCACTTGATTTTTCATCAAAGCAATTAATGGTGAAACCACAATTGCCGTTCCTTCCTGTATCAACGCAGGCAATTGATAGCACAACGACTTACCACCGCCTGTCGGCATAATGACAAAGGTATTTTTCCCTGAAACGATGCTTCGAACCACTTGTTCCTGAAGTCCTTTGAACTGGTCGAAACCAAAATATTTTTTTAATTCCTTATGAATATCAATTTCGTGTGAATTCATTCTATAATCGAGGTATTTTTATAAATTTGCACTTATAAAGATACAAATTTCTTTTTCACACACAAATTTAAAACTTTTCTGTTTTGATATCAAAAGAAAATATTTTGGCCAGCGCCAAAAACACCATCTTATCGCAAAGTGAATCGGTGGCTCAACTAGTTAATTACCTGTCGGATGACTTTGCACAATCTGTAGAACTAATTTACAAAAGCAAAGGAAGACTTGTCGTAACAGGAATTGGGAAAAGCGCTATAATTGCACAAAAAATGGTTGCCACATTCAATTCGACGGGAACACCAAGCATGTTTTTACATGCTGCCGAAGCCATTCACGGAGATTTAGGCATGGTACAACCTAACGATGTAGTCATCTGCATTTCAAAAAGCGGTAATAGTCCAGAAATCAAAGTCTTGGTTCCGTTATTAAAGCGATATGGCAATCCATTAATTGGAATGACAGCCAATTTAACTTCATTTTTAGGCAAAGAATCTGACTTGGTTTTGAACGCCTTTGTAGAAAAAGAATCCTGCCCTAACAACTTAGCACCAACAAACAGCACCACTGCGCAATTAGTTTTAGGAGATGCAGTAGCCGTTTGCTTAATGGAATTACGCAATTTCAGAAGTGATGATTTTGCAAAATATCATCCTGGCGGCGCATTAGGAAAGAAATTATTATTACGGGTTAGCGACATGCTGGATAGAACCCACAAACCAATGGTCACACCAACATCATCTATAAAAGACGTGATTGTTGAAATTTCAGAAAAACGTTTAGGTGTTACTGCTGTTATCGAAGATAAAAAACTTGTAGGAATCATAACTGATGGTGATATCCGAAGAATGCTAAATAAAAACGAAACCATATCGGGATTGATTGCAAAAGACATTATGACTGTCAATCCAAAAACAGTACAACTAAACTCGATGGTAGTTGATGCGTTCAACACTATGGAAGATTTTTCCATCACTCAAATGGTGGTTGAAGACGATAGCGAATATGTTGGCATCCTACACATTCACGATATTTTAAAAGAAGGAATCATATAAAATGGCGAAGAAAAACTTAAGTGAAATGTCCTTTTTGGACCATCTTGAAGAATTGAGATGGCTATTAGTGAGAAGTTCAATTGCAATTGTAATACTGGCAGTTGCTGTATATTTTGTTTCTGATTATATTTTTAATGAAATTATTTTCGGTCCTACCAAAGTCGATTTTGTGACCTATCGCTTCTTTTGCGATGCATCACATTACTTGGGTTTTGCTGAAACCATCTGTATTGAAGAACTACCTTTCACCATTCAAAACACCAGCATGGAAGGACAAGTCAATGTTTTTGTATGGACTTGTATTACTGCAGGATTCATCTTGGGTTTCCCTTACATCTTATGGGAAATCTGGAAATTTATAAGTCCGGCGTTATATGAAAAGGAGCGCAAATACGCCAAAGTATTTGTATTCACAGCCTCTCTTTTGTTTTTCATAGGAGTTCTTTTCGGATACTATGTAATTGTTCCGATGTCGGTTAATTTCGTAGCCACATTTTCTGTCAGCGAAGTAGTTAAAAACGAATTCAATTTGGAGTCTTACATCAGTATGATCAAAACATCGGTGATTGCCGGTGGTTTATTTTTCGAACTGCCTATCATCATTTATTTGCTGACCAAATTAGGTTTAGTAACACCAACCTTTTTACAGAACACACGAAAATACGCCGTAGTTATCGTTCTTATTATCGCCGCTATTGTAACACCTCCAGATGTTGTGAGTCAGGTTACTGTAGCCGTACCGATGCTTTTAATCTATGAAATAAGCATCTTGATTTCTAAATTCGTAGTAAAAAAACAAGAAAAAAATGAGCAACTTAGTACAAGAGTTTAACGATTATCGTTCAAAAATGAACGAAAAACTATTAGCTGACGACAACAAAGTCATCAAACGCATTTTCAATTTGGACACCAACACTTACGCTGAAGGTGCCTTGGATGTAAAAACCAAAGAATTATTGGGATTAGTAGCTTCTGCTGTATTGCGTTGTGACGATTGCATTAAATACCATTTGGAAACTTGTTATAAATTAGGCATCAATCGCAAAGAAATGATGGAAGCCATGAGTGTAGCCACTCTTGTTGGTGGTACCATTGTGATTCCACACTTGAGAAGAGCTTATGAGTTTTGGGAAGCTTTGGAAGAATCAAAACAATAACCCGAACACAACGTAAGTCAAAATAAATAATTGTTAATTCAGTTATTGATTTATCCGGTTATTCGTTACTTTGTAAAACCTAAGGAATTTAGTTCCTTTACAACTTAGAAACATAAAAAATGATATTAAGAGCTGATCATTTAATCAAGACTTATAAAAAAAGAACCGTTGTTAAAGGCATTTCGGTTGAAGTGAATCAAGGTGAAATTGTTGGTTTATTAGGACCAAATGGTGCGGGAAAAACCACTTCATTCTATATGATTGTAGGCTTGGTAAAACCGAATTCAGGAAATATTTATTTGGATGATATGAATATTACTGATTTCCCGATGTACAAACGTGCTCAAAACGGAATTGGTTATCTGGCTCAGGAAGCTTCTGTTTTCAGAAAAATGAGTATTGAAGATAATATCATGAGTGTTTTACAATTAACCAATCTGACCAAAGCCGAACAAGAAGCAAAAATGGAAGCCTTAATTGAAGAATTTTCATTAGGACATATTCGAACCAATCGTGGTGACTTACTATCAGGAGGTGAACGTCGTCGTACAGAAATTGCCCGATGTTTGGCAACCGACCCTAAATTCATTCTTTTGGATGAACCTTTTGCAGGTGTTGACCCCGTAGCTGTTGAAGACATTCAACGAATCGTAGCTAAATTAAAGAATAAAAATATTGGAATTTTAATTACTGATCACAACGTTCAAGAAACACTTGCTATCACTGATAAGACCTACTTAATGTTTGAAGGTGGTATCTTGAAAGCTGGAGTCCCTGAAGAATTAGTAGAAGACGAAATGGTGCGCCGTGTTTACCTAGGGCAAAACTTTGAGTTGAGAAGAACTAAGATTGAGTTTTAACAACTCAAAAGTAAAAAGCGATTACAGCTATTACTATCGCTGTTTTCGCTTTTATTTTATTAGTATTTCTTTCATTTCAACCGAAGTACCATTGTAAATATTAATATCTACCGGACCTTTGATTCCGTATACTTTACCATTTTCGGAAAATTGCCAAATCGACCATTCATCGTCAATATCTTTGTAAAAAGCAGTATAATTAGCAATCCAGAACGGATAATTTTCAAAGTCATCTTTTAAAAAATCTTCATAGTAACTTTCACTACTATAAATTATCGGTTTCACACCATAGTGCTGTTCTACACGTTCCAACCAACGTCTCAAACCGACTTTCAATCTTTCAATGGATTGTTCTTTTGGTAATTTTTCTATATCCAATACCGGAGGAAAATCACCCTCAACCAAAGTTACTTGTTTTATAAAATTATCAGCTTGCTCAATAGAATTTTCATTAGGGCGATAATAATGATATGCTCCACAAATCCAACCTTTTTCTTTCGCTTTCTTCCAATATTTCTTAAATTTATAATCAGGTCTGTCATTTCCTACACTAGCACGAATAAACACAAATTCAATCGGATAACCACCTTCAATTTCTTTCACTTCATCCCAATCTATCTTATTCTGATACTCTGAAATATCAATACCGAAGGATTTCTCAATATGCGCATCCAAAACCTTATCTATTGGCATAGAACGCGCTTCGGAAAACAAAATTTTATCCGTAGTATAACCCAGATAACGTGCAAAAACACTTTTTTGACTATAGAGGAAAGTCAGTATACCAAAAGTCACAATCAATTTAAAAAAAAGTGAACTGGAAAAGAAAGAAGGTTTCGGTTCAACTCTCTTTTTAGACACAGGTTTTCGAGAAGAAGGTTTGCGCTTGGTGGTTGCCATTAATTAAGCTTCTTTTTTGGCCAAAAAATTATTTACAATTGAAATTAACACATAGAACAAAATCACCAGTGTTACACCTAAATAACCAAAGACCAACAACAACACAACTGAACTTAAAAGAAAAAACAACTGCAATGCATTTTTCTGAAAACTGAAATTTTTCACTTTCAGAGAAAACAATGGAATTTCAGCATTCATTATAAAAGCACTTAAAAAACAAATCAGAACTAATACCCATTCATTATTTAAAATACCATCTAGAAAATCAATATCACTATATAAAATAACCAAAGGAATGCTGATAATGAACAGCGCATTGGCAGGAGTTGGCAAACCGATAAAAGAATCGGACTGACGAGTATCAATATTAAAATTAGCTAAACGGTAGCATGCACCAAGTGTTATTACAAAACCAGCAAATGGCAAAAACTCTAAAGCATCCAAACCTGCAACCAATCTTTTTAAATACTCGTACATCACCAAACCAGGTACCAATCCGCTAGTAACCATATCCGCCAAAGAATCCAATTGCAATCCTAATTCACTTTGCACTTTGAACATTCGGGCAAAAAAACCATCAAAAAAATCAAGGAAAATTCCCAAACAAACAAAAAAGAAGGCCCATTCAAATTCTCCTTTCGAAGCATACGTAACGGCTACACATCCGGAAAAAAGATTTAAAAGTGTAATAACATTGGGAATTTGAGACTTAATGGTCATAGAAAACTATTTTAGAAGGTATTTATATTCGACAAATTTAATACAATAAGTTTATAAGTTGTTGAGTTTATTATATCAGATTTTTATTTCATCTTTGCGAAAATGTTTTTGTATTGAAAAAAAGTATCCTAATAGCGCTAATAACCATTGGTTTAAACGTCTCGGCACAAACAGTTCGTAAGTATTCAAATGAATTTATGAATATTGGTGTAGATGCCCGTGCCTTTGGTATGGCCAATACTATGGTTGCTCACACTGGAGATGTGAATTCGGGGTATTGGAATCCAACAGGATTGTTAAAAATCGAAGACCATGAAGCCAGTTTGATGCATGCCAGTTATTTTGCCAATATTGCGCAATACGATTATGTCGCTTATGCCAAAAAAATAGACGACCGAAGTGCTTGGGGAATGTCTGTCATCCGATTTGGAGTAGACGATATTTTAAACACCACACAGTTGATTGACGCAAACGGAAACATCGACTACAATCGTATCAGTTTATTTTCAACTGCTGACTATGGCGTAACATTTTCATATGCTCGAAAATTACCCATCCAGAATTTCCAATATGGTGTGAATGCCAAAGTAATCCGAAGAGTAATTGGTGAATTTGCCAGCTCGTGGGGATTTGGATTTGATTTCGGTATGCAATACGAAAAAAACAATTGGCAATTCGGCTTAATGGTTCGTGATATTACTACTACATACAATATATGGAATATTAACGAAGAAGAATTTAAAAAAATTCAGGACGCACAAACTGAAGATCCTTTGCAAAATCAGGATCTTCCGGAAAGCAGCGAGATAACTTTACCCAAAGCACAACTTGGATTGGCTAAAAAATTCGAATTCCATAACGACATGAGTCTATTGGCTTCAGCAAATTTAAATATGCAATTCCAACAAACTAAAGACATTATTTCTACTGATTTTGTTAGTATCTCTCCAGCTGTTGGATTCGAATGGGGTTATAACAATTTGGCATTTTTACGATTAGGCGCAGGTAATTTCCAAAAAACATTACAGCTTGAAGGAGGTGAAAAAACAAGTTTCCAGCCAAACATTGGTCTCGGATTTCAATATAAAGGAATTGCTGTAGATTATGCTCTTACTGATTTAGGAAATCAAAGTAGCGCATTGTATTCAAATGTATTTTCATTGAAAGTGGATTTATCCATTTTTAGATAGACTGTCCCACTGATTATTGATCGAAAAATAAAAAAATGAAAAAAAAACTGGCTTTCTTCCTTTTTTCACTACTGCCTTTTTGTTTATTCTCACAAATCAATCCTATAACTCCGCAAACACAAATCAGTATTTTAACTGTTGATGTTGCCAATGAGTCTCATACTTTATATGGACACACCGCCATAAGAGTCAAAGACGATTCGAATCATTTTGATTATGTATGGAACTATGGAATGTTCGATTTCAGAACGGAAAATTTCATTTTAAAATTTGTAAAAGGAGATTTACAATACTATGCCGCCGCATATCCATTTTCTGATTTTGAGTACAGTTACCAACAAGAAAACAGGACAATCTTTGAGCAAGTATTACACATTTCTTTGGAGGAAAAACAACAATTATTCGATCGTTTAACAAAATCCGTATTCACTGAAGATAAATTTTACACCTACAAATTCATTGATCGTAATTGTACGACCAAAGTTATTGATATTGTCAATGAGGTTTTAAAAGACAAACCCATTCGAAACACTTTACATAAAAACGAAAGCTATCGCACCGTTTTATATCCCTATCAGCAAGATCACTTTTGGATGAATTTTGGCATCAATATTATTTTTGGTCACAGACCCGATGAGCAGGCAGAAACCCTATTCCTACCTCTGGATTTGATGAGTGTTTTAGAAAAAACACAATACCAAGGTAAACCATTGGCTTCTAAACCTGCAACAATTTCTGTAAGTTTTGGTACAGAAAAAGAATTCAATTTTGCAAACAGCATTTACGCATTAATAGCCCTACTGGCTATTTTCATACTACTTAATCGAAAATTCACCAATATTATCTATTTTGGAACATTAGGTTGTATAGGTTTGCTGTTCACGTTTATTGGATGCTATTCTCTACACAAAGAGATACTTTGGAATTACAACGTACTTTTATTCAATCCTTTGAATTTAGCACTTATTTATTTCCTACTCAAAAACAACGCTGTATGGGTTAAAAAAATCAGCCGTGTATGTTTAGTGCTTTTAGCCATTTATTTGCTTTACATGCTAAATAAAGTGCATTTAACGATGGTTTTACCCATACTTATAGCTTCGGCTATACAGTTATTCCGATTAAGTAAAAAATAAATTGAACTATTTCTTATTTTTATTGTCCTCGGTAAAACAAAACAGTGCTTATCGTTTTTACCACAATATTAAGATCCAGGAATAAACTTCGGTGTTTAATATAATACAAATCGTATTGCAGTTTAATTAAACTATCCTGAAGTGTTTCGCCATAAGAATAGTTGACTTGCGCCCAACCTGTAAGACCTGGTTTTACTACATGACGAGTTTCATAAAAAGGCATCATTGCGGCAATTTCCTTCACAAAAACAGGACGTTCAGGACGTGGTCCAATAACCGCCATATCACCTTTAAGTACATTTATGAACTGTGGCACTTCATCCAATCGAGATTTTCTCAGTATTTTACCAAAAGTAGTTACACGCGAATCATTTGTTGTAGCAAATACAGCTCCATCTTTTTCGGCATCAATTACCATGGAGCGAAGTTTATAGATCTTAAATAACTTTCCGCTTTTACCAACTCTTTCTTGTGTATATAGTAGCGGCCCTTTATTCCCAATCAAATTACCCAATAAAATCAATGGAGTAATAATCAAGCCTACAAATAGACCGGTTACTGCCATAACTATCTCAACAGTACGTACAAAAATTAGGTATAATTTATTTTGATTACTTCTTGAAAAAGGAAAATATTTGTAGAAATCCTGAGACACATATTGAACCGGTATACGATGGGTTATACTTTCATAGACTTGAGTATATTCTCTGATTGAAACGCCATTTTCCAACAATTTAATTAGGATATTATAGAGTTCTACTGTGATACTTTCTGTTTTTTGAGAAGCAATTACAATCTCTGAAACATAATTTTTCTCTAAATAATCTTCCAAATCGTACAGTTCAATACCATCTATTTCCTTGAATTTAACAGTACTAACACCACTCAAATTAATAAATCCAACCACTTTAAAATGCGGATCCGTTTTTTGAATACCTCTAATTAATTCTGGCAATTCATTTTGATGACAAATAAAAACTGCCCTTTTCCAAAAACGATTGGAAGCAATAAATTTCACATAGACAATGCGCCAAAAAAGCAAGGAGCAAAAGATTCCAATATAAAAAAGAAATATTTGAAGTCGATTTTCCGGTAGCGCAGGTGTAATTTTGGGCGTTAACAAATAAACTAAAACCGTCAAAGAGGTAGTAAGTACAGTACTCTTTATGACCTGATATTGATTACTGGCTACCTGAAGATTGTACATCTCGAATACAGTACCGAAAAACAATAGATAAATTGACAAAACCAAAGTCCAATAGTAATTTACCGGAGAAATGGTAAAATAATTAAAATCAAAAATTGAACCTACAAGGTGAAGCATTCCCAATACAAAGACAACATCAACAACACGGAGCAATATCTTCCGTTCAGAAACCTCAAAATGTATCTTATTATTTGATGTCATTATAATGAATATGCTTTATCGAAATTAGCAAATATTTAACAGAAACCTTCCTTTTATTGGGCAAATAATCCAACTTCTTGCGCGTCAAGCATCGCTAAAAACATCAACCCATTGATTTCTAACTACTTTCCAATCCATGTCTTCTATTTTTTTACGAGCATTTGAAGTAATTTTTTTGGTCAGGCCTTCTTCTTGAACCAATTCCAAAACTGCTTCAAACATGGCTTCTGCATCATTATCATCTACCAGCAATCCATCTGTTTTATGTTCTAATAAAAAAGGAATACCGCCAACATTGGTTGAAACTACCGGTAAACCTAAAGCCATAGCCTCCATAACACTTACCGGCATATTATCAAAATGAGTTGTATTTACAAATACATTACAACATTCTGACAATGAAATCCATTCTTCTTTTTGTAAACCACCAGTAAAAGTAACTTCAACGTTTAGAGATTTTGCATAAACTTTAGTAGCATTAAGCGATCCATCTTTATCCGGCCCGACCATACATAATTCGGCATTAGGGTAAACTCTTTTTACTTTCTGAAATACATCAATAGCCATTTTAGGATTGTAAATACGAGCAAAAGCGCGTACCCACAAAATTTTGGGAGATTCAATTATTCTTGGAGTAAATGAGTAGTTTTCAATAGCTATTGAATTTGGAATATGAACCACATTAGAGTAACCATTACTTTCAAAAATGGATAGTAAGTATTTTGAAGGTGCCACATTCTTATAAGAATTCTTAAAAACAAGTGCTGTCAAAAAAGGATTTTTTCGTAAACGTGCTGGCAGATTACCACCATGAAGTATCGGAACATAGGGTATTCTTACAATTCGACATATTTGACTGACTAAAAAAGCATACCAAAAAGCAGATGTACTGTAAGTATCGATCAAAACCAACGATACAACATTTCTATATCGAAACACCGAAAAACACATATCAAACAATCTCAAAATTGGGTTTTTCTTTGAAGAAGCGTACTTTATTACAAAACCCTCATTTTGTAAAGCAGCGCCCAAGGTCTCGATTGTGGTTGCATTCAACCCTTTACCCGACAGTTTGTTCCCTATGTATAGCAGGTTTTTCAATAGTATAAACTTTTAATAAAGATAAAGCATAAATAAAAGCTGGTGCCGCAATACGCATGGCGGCGTGATTTATAGTAAGGAGCCAAAAAATTACAAAAGGTAAAATAAAAATATTCATTCTGTTATTAAAAGCCATTAGTAAGGGTGTAGAAAAAAGTATGAACAAACAGAACATTCCGAACATACCATGTTCGGCCAACATTCTGGATATTTCGTTATGAGATGCGGCTTCAATTCCAGTAGTTTCCTGACGGTACTCCCTATTTTTCCCAACACCTACACCAAGAAACGGGTTATCCAAAAACATTTGAAATTCCGACTCAATAAGCTTTTCCCTTCCTGTCAGTTTACTGGCTTTAACTCTTCCTTTGGCATCCTGATTGGCATAACGTTTATCAATTAGCCCACTTGTTTGTATTGAACTATAAGTCCAAATACCTGCAAATGCCAAAACCATTAAAAGAGCAAATCTAAATAGTACAGACTTGGCTTGTGCCTTGGTATTAAAAAAAATGATTACCATTAAAACAAAAATCATGATTCCACCTGCTATTACACCTCCTCTAGAAAAAGTCACAATTCCCCTAAATACAATCACTACAAGCAAAATAACGTCTATAATTCTATTTTTTTTAGATTCGGAAAATAAAACTATTTTGGTAAAAAATAGAAAAATCCCCAATCCAAGTATCGTAGACATTTGATTGGGTCCATATCCTCCGGAAGTAGCAAAATTAGACTCTGTATTGGTAACTACTTCTTTTATACTTGGGGTGTATAAAAAAAGGTAAACCACAATACAAATAATTGGAAAAGAAATTGCATGGAGTATATTTACCACTTCCTTCAACGTTACCTTTCTCCCAAAACAATAAATCGCTGAAAATGCCAGTGTCAGCGGACCAATAATATTGAAAGTGATGGCTTTTCGCACATCGGTATCGTAATTGAGTGTATACGCACCTACAATAACTCCTGGTATAAGTAAAATTATAAAAACTAAATAAGGATAAGCCACCTTCTCCACACCTTTATAAAATATCCCCAACAATAGAATCCCAATAATGGCAAATTTTGCATATTGCTCTATAAAATTGCCTTCCGTCATTCTTAAAAAAACCTCAACTCCTGTTAGATAACTTCCAACATACAAAGCTTCATTGTTCTTGTTTTCTGTCTTAATCACAATATAAAAACCAAAAAACAAAATGAGTAAAGCGTATAATTTTGATAAAACAGGCAACATAAACACGACAACACCGATAAATACGTGTAGCAAAACAAGTTGAAAATATGATATTTGTCTCCCTTCAGAATTCATAATTATACTGATTGATAAAAATCCAATGCTTTCTCAATAATTTTTTGGCTTGAGAAATTTTCATAAACATAAGACTTTAAATTCGAAGAATAAAACGTTCGCAACGATTCATCTTCTGTTAAACTAACAAATGCCTTAACCAATTCATTGGGCGAATGAGGATTAAACAACAAACCATTTCTTTGATCAAGAATAATTTCTGAACATTGACCTACATTAGTGCTAATAACAGCCAAACCTGCCTTACCATATTCCAATAAAACCACCGGAAACCCTTCAAAAGTCGATGCTAAAACACCTATAGATGCTTGTAATAAAATTGTATGTATAGCGTTCTGAGCACCATATAAAAACACGAATTCTTCAAGTTTATTCTCTTTTACGAACTGTTTTAAGGCATTAGAATAATCATCACCTGCATCATTACCCACAAGATGCAAACTCCAACCTTGTTCAAAAACCTTGGACTCCAGGAAGGCCTTTAGTAAAGTATGGTGGTTTTTGGGATTTCTCAAATTGGAGAGGCAGACAATTCTTTTTCCTTCTTCTCCTCTAAGAAGTGTTGCGTCCGATTTTTCTTTAATTTCAACGGTAAAATTAGGAAGATAAATAGAGTGTTTAGAAAAAAGACTTTTTTGAGCCCATTCTAATAATTCATTATTACAAGCAATTACGCCACTAAAGAAGAGTGAAGCTATTTTTATATACCAATTATTGGAAAGGCTATTTTTAATTCGATCACCATAATGATCATGCCAAATTAATTTCACTTTAAAATATATGATTTTCACCAATATACCCACAAAAAAGGAACTTCCATGAGCATGAATAACATCTATTTTATTTTCAGAAAGAAACGTTCTCAACCTAAAAACAGTCTTATAATCAAAAGCCCTTTTTTTATGAAGACAAATAAAATTCACATTTGAATGAATTTGATCTTTCAAAACACCTTCTTTTCGAGTAGCAACAATACCCGAAAAAGAAATTTCGTTCGCAAGAACATTAGCATAATTAACTGCCATTCGTTCTGCGCCACCTGCATCTAGACTATCTATAATTTGAACTACTCGCACTACTGTTGCTTTACTAATTTTGCTATTTCCTTTTCAAAATAGTCGATAGTGTACTTTCTGGACCATTCTGTAGCATGTTGACTAATCTGCTGGTACTGATCAGTATTATTCATCAATTCTATAATTTGCTTAATATCCTGATTGATATCCATTTTTAAAATACCACCTCTTTTTCCATTATCCAACATAAATGGGATACAAGACACTGCTGTTGAAAGAGGAACACACCCCCAAAACATTGCTTCGGCAACAGCTTTTGGCCAACCTTCACTTTTTGAAGGCAAAATCAGGAAGTGACTAGTTTGATACATTTCTTTCACGAATGCCAATTCTTTATTTCCATACAATGTAACCAAATCATTCAATTGATTCATTTCACAATAAGCACTTATTTTACTTCTCATTACTCCTTCACCTAAAACAGCCAACTTGACATCATATCCTTTTTTATATAAAGTTTCGACAAATTGGACGGCATATAAAGGTCGTTTCCCCTCCGATAATGTACCTACAAATAGGAATTGAATTGCACTGTTAAAATCCCTCTGAATAATTGGAGCTTTGGCATCTAATTCATGGTAGGTAGCTGTAAAAAAAGGCGTTATATTTTTTGATTGATTGTCCCATTCACCGTAAACCAAAACCTG
Source organism: Flavobacterium sp. MAHUQ-57 (assembly GCF_051908335.1). Classification (NCBI taxonomy): domain Bacteria; kingdom Pseudomonadati; phylum Bacteroidota; class Flavobacteriia; order Flavobacteriales; family Flavobacteriaceae; genus Flavobacterium; species Flavobacterium sp. MAHUQ-57. Next base: position 1,410,703 of record NZ_JBPZTE010000006.1, read on the forward strand.
CATATTTTTAGTTAAAAACCGATTGCTTAGTAACCATCGTTGTAATTTATAAGTCCATGGCTGTTGTGCATTTGGATCCCAATTTCCAGCATATTTAGCAGTCTTCGTTTTCCAAGGAAAAAAAATCTGAACAATAGCACCTATTAAACCCATATTTCCTGGACATCGCAAATGGATATGATCGGCCTTAGCCATGGCAAGATAAGTAACGTAGGCAATTTTAGGAACTAGGAACAACGCTCTAAAAATATTTTTGAAAGTAGTAATGTCGAATTCGGGAACTTTCTTCAAGCTGATGTTATCATACGAATAAGCTTCATGAATTTCATCAATTTCCTGAACAGCTAAAGGAGCGACAATAGTTACGCTATCCACATGACGCAACCAAATATTCATTTCCCTAATATAGGGAGCGTAACCATAATATTTATCATGTTTACTAATATGCCTAATATGAGTAATTATACAGAAATTCAAAATAATATTTTTGAAATGTTATCGAAGTATTGTTCGTTTGTAAATTTTGAAAGGAAAGTGGCCCTTGCTTCTTCCTGCATCTCACGGTGCATTTCAATATTTTTTTCTACCCTTAAAAAAACGGAACAAATCTCATCGTGGGTAGGATCAAATTTATAACAATCTTTTCCATCCGTAAGATATTTCGTCAATCCAGTTCCATTGGATATTAACAAAGGTGTTTTATTCATTAAAGATTCGATTCCGACTGTTGGTAAGTTATCAAATTTAGATGGAATAATCGTAAAATGACTAGCATTCAAATAGGCATCAACTTTATCATAAGACAAAGCACCAATAAATTTTATGTTACTAACTTCTTGAACTCTTTTTAACACTTGTTTTTCAAGATTACCACTACCCGCAATATTTAAAATGATTTTAGAATTTAAGTTCGTCCGTTGATAATCTTCAAATGCATCAATCAATTCCAAAATTCCTTTGGTATGATCCAGTCTCCCTAAATAAGAAATCTCAATGAAATCATTAGACAAATTTGGTTTGTTTTTTAATCGGTCTGCAATAGAATTCACCACCACAACTCCTTCTACGGAAAAATTCGCCTTCAAATCGGTTTTTCCAAATTCGGATGGACAAATAATTATATCGCAAAATAAATTATAAAAAAGTCGTTTTCGAATTCTCAATATTTTTTGCAGAACTCCATTTTTTTCCAGATCAACACTAATTGCTGAAGAGATTGTATGATAATAAACAACCGTTTTTATTCTTCCAAAGGAGGCCAATTTTGAAACAATCGAAGTGATATTACTACCAACAAAATGACCAATGACAACTTCGGGCTTGTACTGTCGATAAATCTTTAAATACCATAAAAAATCCGTAAAAGTAACTGGTCTTTTTTCAGAATGCCAAGATGTGACAATTATTTCACCAGTACCCACTTTAATATTTTCCTTTTCAGAAAAAAATGGTTTGTGAGAAATAAAAATTACCCGATTCCCTTTTTGTGCTAAATCGTAAGCTAAATAATAGCTCATGGCCGACACTGATTTAGCAATGAAATTGTGTGCTATTAATACGGTTTTCATATCTATTCTTGGGTTCTATACAGTTGAGAGTATCAAAAAAATCCCTTTCTTGATTTCTAACGGATTCTAAAAAAAGGTGTATTCCAATTTTAAAGAAGTGATTTATAGAATTTAAGGTTTTCAACCACTAATTTAGATAATTCAAAACGGTTTAGAACACTTTTTCTTGCTTCTTTGCTTATTTCATTGGCTTTTTCTTCGTGTTGCAATGCCCAAATTATTTGTTGAGCGATGTCTTTTGGATCATGAGGATTACAAAGTAAACCATTTTCACCGTGTTGAATAACTTCCGGACCTGGTCCTTTATTAGTAAAAATAACTAATTTCTCTACAGCCATTGCTTCAGGAGCAACTAAACCAAGTGTTTCAATATGAGAAGGAAATATACATAATTTGGCTTTAGCATAAATCTTTGGCACTTCAGAATATTCTCTAACCCCTTGAAAAATAACATCCGCATCAAAAGGATAAATTGAAGGTAAAACTTCTTTTTTTAGCATTTCTATATATGAACTCCCATCCGGAAAAAACCAATCCCTACCATAAATATTAAGTTTTACATCTGGAAATTCATTTTTCACAATTGGAAACGATTGAATTAACTGCCGAATTCCTTTCTTTTCACAAACTGAACCAGCAAAAGTGATATTACACGGCTCAACAGGAATATTCTGGGGCGAAAACACTTCCAAATTTATTGGATTAAAGATAACTTCAACTTTTTTATTATGATAACTTAAATACTTTTCCGTGTGATTTTTTACATACTTTGATACAGCAATAAAAGCATCTGCATGGCCAAAAGATCTCATTTCCTGAAATCCTTTCCATTTATTGATTCCTCTGTTTTCGCCTTCTGCAAAGAAATGATGCCCTCCATGCAAACGGATTACGTATTTAACTCCTTTAAATTTATTAATAAAAGCCAAATCCAACTCAGCCGATTCAACAATTTGAATAGGATTTTGCTTATGAATTTCCGCTAATTTTTTATTAATTGCCCATGAATTTAACAACCAGGCAATTCCTTTAGTTCTATTTCTTTTGATTCTATGAATCACGACTCCCGATTCAACTGTAGATTCACTTTGAGAGGTATAGTTTAAACCGACAATGCTTACTTGTATCTCTCTTTTAACCAATGCTTCTGCGATAGTTTTCACAAAACTTCCCAATCCTCCATGTGGAAAGCCAGGTTTTGGATATTCATGTGTTATAAAACAAATATGCATTAACTGTATTTTTTTATGAATTCTTCAATTGTTAGATAAAAATCATTTACTTTATCCTTAACTTCTTTGTCCTTCCAATCCCACCAAGCAATGTCATTCATTTTTCTAATTGTATCGTCATCATGCTTCATTTTGATAATTTTGGAAGGAACTCCTCCAACCACAGCATAATCCGGAACATTTTCCGAAACAATTGCACCAGCCAAAACAGTTACTCCATTACCTATTGAAACTCCTGGTAAAATAGTTGCACCATGACCAATCCAAACATCATTCCCTATACTTATATCCTTTTTTAGAGGAACAATCCTTTTTGTTATTTCATTTACTTTATAAAAATTCCCTTTTACAATTACAGAATCATTTTTATCTAAGATCTCATGAAAAAGTGGAAATGTTGTCACTTCACTTTCATTGTGATACCCTGAATCGCAAATAAAATTGACATGACTGGCGATAGAACAATACTTTCCAATTTCCAATTTAGAACTTTGATACCACCTCCAAACAACTGCTCCATTATCATAGGTATGATTCCCAAGAGTAACCCATTTTGCATCCTTCAAATTAGTTTGATTCTTATACTTCAGGTAATCATAATAACTAGTTCCTAAAATTTTCCAAGCAAGTTTTCGAATAATACCTATCATACTTTTTTATATTTCTAACACCTTTCTTATTCTTTGAGAAGAGGTCAGATGGTTTCCAATTACTCTTTCTTTCCAATCGGCAATATGATTTGCTGAATAATTATTTAATGCCTTATGAATCTTACTGACAATCTCTTCTTTATTGTTTAACCATATAACAGCTCTGCTATCTGGCATGCTCTTAAAATGTTCAAACTGGTAAATAGTATCCACTGACCATTTCTTTACTTTTTTTTGGGGTTGGTCATAATTAATAAAAATACACGGTTTATTAAACATCCCAAAATCAAAAGCCATCGTTGATCCAACATTGAGAACCACATCACAATAGTAAGCAGTTGAAACCAAAAGTTTTACATCTTCAAACAGTGGGTAAATAACTGTCCAATCATTTTTGTCTCTAAAATTCCAAACCGGAGGCGCTACTTTAATCAAATCTGGATATTTTTGAATCACAAGGTCAAATCGCCCGGATAAATCTACAGGGCATCTACGTAGTAAAATCTGGTATTCATCTTCTAAATTATGTTTCTGTAATTCATCGGCCAAATTTTCCAGATACATAGGATCATCAGGTGAAGTTAAAGCATCATCTCCAGAATAACATATTATTTTTTTATCAGTATCGAGGTTATATTGTTTGTAAAAAATATCTTTGGGTATAATATTGGATGGATTTCCATAGAATTCAAATTGTGGTGTTCCTGTAACCAAAACATCTTCTTCTGAAATTTCAGGATAATAACCTTTCATTTCCTGTTTCATATAGTCTGACCAAACCAAATATTTATCAGCCTTAACTGCCATTCTTGCTTTAGGCAAATTATCCCATGAAAAAACCACTGTTGTTGTTTTAATTCCCAAATCTGATGCTGCTTCGAATATTGGTGCTGCCTGAACTGCTCTTTGGTGAGAACAAAAAACAACATCGGGTTTAATTTCTTGAATTTGACGGGTAACTTTTTCGTAAAAAGGATTATTTCGCATCGATTTTTGATGCATATGTTCCAGTTTGAGAATAGTATCATAGTTTTTTACACCTAATGATACCCACTCAATTAACTTATAAAATAGTTTTTTGGATAGTTTTTTATGGTTTGTATTCCAATTGGTCAAAAGGGTTGAATTTGCCAACTGCTTGGCATTTTGCTTCAAACGGCAAAGACATATTAATTCCCGTAGAAATTTTTCTTTTGCCGATTCGGAGTATTTTGGGATTACAATATCCTTTGCTATTCCAGTCGTGTTTTTTATGTCAACAACTGTCTTTTGATCAAAGCTATGGTATAAAACCAATTCTGCATCCGCATTTTTAAAGATGTCAGAATAAAGATAGTTTCGAATACCTACTCCATCAGGAAACAACAACAAAATTCTTTTTTTACCCATGTATATCTCTGAACTGTTTTTGATGATTCAGTTGCCAAATATCGTTCTTTTCCAACGATTGCAAAAACAATTGCGCACTGTTTCCCTTTCCGAAATCGCTATTGGTAACCTGTACCTTATGATTATCAATTAACTGTAACGCATCAATTATGCTTTTCTTATCATAACTGACATTAATAATATCAGCATGGAGCGATCTGTTTTGCTGTCTTGTGCCGATATTGATAATGGGTAAACCATAATAAGGTGCTTCGCGGATACCGGCACTACTATTACCGATGATAAACTGCGATTTTTTGAGCAATGTTAGGAAATATTCAAAGCGTAAGGAAGGAAAAATACGGAAACGCGGATTTTCTTTCAGTTTTTCATAAGCATTCAGAATAGCATTACTTCCTAAATCATTGTTAGGAAAGATAATTACATAGTTATGATGGTCTTCCAATAAAGCTTCCACAAAATCATTGGCATACTGCTGCATGTATTTAGCTTCGGTGGTTACCGGATGAAACATGGCGACAGCATACTGTTCAAATTCGATTTCGTAGTATTTTTTTGCCGTATCCAAATCCGGCAATGTATTCGAGAACATGATATCCACATCAGGTGATCCGATAGTAAAAACAGATTCTGACAGTTCACCCATTTGAATCAGGCGATTTTTAGCCAAATCATTAGAAACAAAATGGACATGACTCATCTTACTAGTTGAGTGACGAATTAACTCATCAATAGTTCCTGATACTTCTCCACCTTCAATATGTGCCACTAAAATGTTATTCAGCGACCCTACAATAGCACCAGCTAAAGCTTCTACCCTATCCCCGTGGATGACGATCATATTAGGATTGCATTCTTTAACATAAGATGACAAACCTTCTATGGTTTTTGCCAAAGTCAAATCCATGGTTGTTTCATGGGTATGATTTTCGAAAGTATGCACGTTAGAAAAACCGCATCGCTCTATTTCCAGGAGTGTATAACCGTATTCTTTTTGCAGATGCATACCCGTCACGAATACAAACACTTCAAACTCGTCATGACTTTCAAGTATTTGAATCAGTGATTTGATTTTACCAAAATCAGCTCTAGTTCCGGTCAGGAAAAGTATTTTTTTCATGTTAACTGAAATCACTCCAATCTAATTGTTCATCGTTTTCAATGGCACGAGTTGCTTTTTTACCCAATAATTCTTCAAAATGTTCGGCAAGGATTTTCCCGGTACCTGGTCTTTTCACCCAGATATTGTCTTTGGTTAAAACCTCACCCTTGGCGATGGGTTGAATTGTACACACTGTTGCGAAAGCAAAATCAATGGTAACTTGTTCTTCATCCGCTGGTTTTTTTGTACCACCACGCATCAAAGCCATTTCGGCACTATTGACAATTAATTCTTTGCATGCCTGTTCATCCATGCTGCAAACGATATCCGGACCAGTGCGTTGCATATGATCGGTGAAATGTCTTTCCAATATTGAACCACCCAATGCTACTGCACCCAAACAAGCATTGTTGTTCAGGGTATGATCGGACAATCCGAAAACTTTATCCGGAAACGCCTGATGCATTTCCATCATGGCGCCGAAACGCACCAAATGGATTGGTGTAGGATACAAGTTAGTTGTATGCAGTAATGCTACAGGCACTTTATGTTTATCAAAGATGGCTACTGCCTTTTGAATACTTTCGATGGTATTCATTCCGGTACTTAGAATGACCGGTTTTCCGAAAGAAGCAATATGTTCCAGTAACGGATAATTATTACATTCACCCGAGCCGATCTTATAGGCCGGGATATCAAATTTTTTCAATCTTTCCGCAGCAGCGCGTGAGAACGGCGTCGAAATAAAGATCATACCGTTGCTTTCCACGTAGTTTTTCAGTTCCAACTCTTCTTCTTCATTTAAAGCACAACGCTCCATGATTTCGTAGATAGAAACATCGGCATTACCGGGAATTACCTTTTTAGCAGCACCACTCATTTCATCGGCAACGATGTGTGTTTGGTGTTTTACCACTTCCACTCCGGCTCTTTTGGCAGCATCTACCATTTCTTTGGCAACCAATAAAGAACCTTCATGATTGATTCCTATTTCTGCAATGACTAAAGGCGGATAATCTTGGCCTATTTTACGGCCTGCTATTTCTATATATGGATTCATATTTTGAATTATGAGTTATGAATTATGAGTTATGGTTCAACAAACTTTATTATTGGCTCAACAAACTTTACTGTTGACTCAACAAACTTTATTATTGACTCAACAAACTTTATTATCGACTCAACAAACTTTGCTATTGGCTCAACAAACTTTACTATTGGCTCAACAAACTTTACTGTTGACCCAACAAACTTTACTGTTGACCCAACAAACTTTATTTTTGGCTCAACGTAAAATTTATGTCAATTATAAAAACTAAAGATTAAGAACGAACTTTTGGTACAAATATAAGGCATAATCAAAGTCTTCCTGTGTGTCAATATCCACGATTGCGAAAGGATGATTGACAAGCAAAGGAAACGCTTCGTTACTAATGATGATATCTTGTATAATCAAGGAAGCTTTAGTAATATAGAGCAATCCGTTTTCGAAATACAACGGTTCGAGATCCTGGCTACGCTGTCCTACTTCATAATTGAAAGGTACAAATTGATCGTTTACAATTCTCCCAAACTTTTGATGATTACGAGTTACCGTAAACAAACTATCATGGTTATTTTTATTGAATAGTTCAAAGGCTTCGTTGAGTAAATTTTCAGGGCGAAGCGGATTAGTGGGTTGCAACAAAATTACATTCTCTACGTTCTCCACATTATCTTCACTACTTTGCAAAACATGTTTGAGAGCAGAGACAGTAGGTTCCAAATCGCCTGAAATAGCAGAGGGTCTATCGACCACTTTAGCTCCGTATTCCACAGCTACTTTTTTAATCGCTTCATCATCGGTGGAAACATACACCTCATCAATGCAACTTTGATTTTGAGCATATCGAATACTGTGAGCAATGAGTGGTAAATCGCCCAACAGTTTAATGTTCTTTCCGGGTAGTCTTTTAGAACCACCACGGGCAGGGATTATGGCTATTGTTTTCATATTAATACCTAATGGACTCCGTTTTAGTTAACCCCTTACTTTGCAGAAACAGTTCCCACAATGTTTTTCTGAAAATCAGTCTAGAAAACAAGCCGTTTTTAAACCAATTTGAAAGGGCATTGCTTGTACAACTTTTTAAAACAGGCGGAGGCACAAACTCATGATTTTCATTTAGTTTCCCTATTTCTATCTCCATCCATTCTTCTAAAGTATTTCCCATATGCAGCGTATGATTATCCAATGTTGATAGTCTCCAATATCCATTATCTACAACTGGTTTGTCAAGTAAATCAGTTTCACTAGTGCCACCTAGACTAAATGATGAATACCTCATTTTTATAGCATCAAAAATATCACCTCTGTATGTTGCTACAAAATGTCCAGATCCAACAACTGCTTTCTTTTTATTCTTTTCAACAGTAAGATATTTATTCAAATGCAGCTCATCAAAAAGACCTGGTGACCCAATACTTTTAGCAAACATATCCATTGCTTGTGGATTGACAACCTCAGTAAATTTGATTGTATTTGAAAAGAAACTATCAAAAATCACATTAGAAGTAAAATATTTACACATCCTAGAATTGGGTGTTGTAGCAACTGAGCCTGCTTTTGGGAAAGCGTCAAAAACTTCATAAGTAGCTTTTTGCCATTCATTTTGAAACAAAACATCAGCATCGGTTATAGTAATCAATTTAAATTGATGCCCTATTAATCCTTTAAGAATTGCATTTAGTTTACCAATACCCGTGGTATGAATTACCTCTTGAAGTTTTCCCTTGTGGTATAAATCATCCAGGTAATCCTTAACATCGGTGCAACTTCCGTTATTAACAACGGTAAAATAGGTTTGACTATAACTCGTTTTAAAAAGAGACTCCAGACACAATTTTAAGATTTGCAGACTGTCTTTAAAGTACCCCACTTGATTTGGAATATACACCGGGATTATCACCTGGTGAAAATAGTCCGATTTATCCAGTAATTTATCTTTATTCGGATTATAGCCTATTCGCATAATTCATTTTCAATTCGGTGGTATAAAGCTACTATTTTTTGCTGAATAATTTGATAATCGAGTCTTTCTGTTGCTATTTGTTGATTGATTTCAAAAGCCTTTCTCTTCAATTCATCATCTTTTAAAGCCTGACTAATTTTAATCCTTATTTCTTGAATATCATCGGGGTTGTTTATCAATAAACCATTTTTACTGTTGTCTATTATTTCTGCTGTCACACCACCTGGATTGGATTGAATTGGAAATGCCCCCATGATAATTGCTTCCAAAAGCGTATTTGGCATTCCGTCTGAACTACTATTTCCAATATAAATCACCGATTTCCCCATTAGTGCTATTATTTCTAAATGAAGTAATGCATTTCGGTCATAAATCCTAAAAGGCAAGTTATTTTCCTTTATATACTCCGTAACAGATTGATGTGCACCAAATACAACCACCTCAAATTCATTTATATCATATAATAGCTCGTGAAGTGCTTTGACACTATTTAAGCCTCTGCCAATTCCGTGTTCATATCCTTTCACAAGAATTATTTTTCGATCTTCATGTGTCATTATACTCGATTCAAACCTATCCAAATGAAAGCCTCCACCCCCAGGAATTACTCCGGAGAACACGCCTTCAAATCCCAGGCTCGATGCCAAGTTATAATCTCTTTCACAATCGGTATGAAGATAATTAATTCGACTTAAAACGCCCTTAATTTGTGGCAGATCCCGTTTAGAGTTCTGATAATAAAACAAATCGCTACCCCAACAGGAATACAGCCAATTCAGTTTAGGATATTGACGCATTGTTTTCAACAGCGGATAACTACAGTTTTGCATTTCAAAACTATGCACCAAATCCGGTTGGATTAGATGTATGATTTTAGTCAACTGTTCATCAACGGTTGTTTCTAGAAAAGGTTGAATAGTATGATACAGCGCGGGTAATTTTTTTCGAAGAAAATATTCCCCTTTAACGTGAGGCAGTTTTCTTTTCTTCCATCCGGTAATTTGAGTGATTGGGACCGAAACCTCCATTTCGCCTCTGTCCAGGATATCAAACCAATACAAATCATGGCCGCTACCGGATAGATTTTCAATCCAACGGACAACATGTATTGAGGGCATGGAAATGAAAAGTATTTTCATCTATGAATATTTTTCAAATAGTGCTTTTAATCTTGAGCAATAATTTTCCAAACTGTATTTCTTTACCATTTCTAGGTGTTGGTCGCCTATCTTTTTTCTGAGCATTTCATTTTCAAACAATGTAATTAATTTATTTTCCAAAGCAACTACATCATTTTTAGGGATTAAAAAATCAGACTCTCCCATTAACAATCTGCATCCAACGTGATCTGTGGCTATAATTGGTTTTCCGTATAACATATACTCCATTAAAACTGTTGGAGCTCCTTCAAATTCTGACACCAGTACCCCTACATCAATACAACTTAATACTTTCTCAACTGATTTTCCCGAAAGCAACGTTACTTTATCTTGAATATTCAGTTGCACTGATAAATCCACTAATTTTTCATATTTGGCGAGTGTAGAAGCGTCATTGTCTTTATTTCCTAAAAACAATAAATGTACATTCTTTCCACTTTCCATTTTACTAAAAGCTTCCATCAATAGTTCTGGATGTTTTTGATCTCTGAAATGCGCTATCATTCCATAAACTATACTTTCTTCCGGAATATTAAATTCTTTTTTTACATCTATTGGATTATGATCAACCCTTTTGAATGAAACGTATTGCGTTAACAAATGACAATCTTCTCTTTTGATGCCGTATTTTGTGATAAATGTTGTAAAACCGTCTTCTGCATTAGCACAGATAAAAGGAATTTGTTGAATCGCCTTTTTTTCAAGTTTATCATAATAATAATTATCACTTTCGCCCAATTCATGCCAAAAAGTATACTTAGCTCCCACGTCTTTATAGATTAGGGCTGACAATTTTGATGCAAAGTTCATATACGGAATAATAACATCCGGTTGCATTTTCTTTATTCCTCTTTTTACTTTTGCCAAATATAAATAGGCACGTAGTGTTTTCTTAAAATTCTTGTAATTAAATCCTTTTCGAATGGCTAATGAAGGTGTTCCAAAGAATTCAATAGTATCGACCTCACATTCTAAAGCAAATTTTCTAAACTCATCTGTTTGCGAATCAGAATGAGTAGCCACAAAATGGATTTTACAATTGTATACTTCCTTCAGATGAGCAGCCAAGCCTAAAGCCTGTCTTTCTGCACCAGCCAAAGAACAAACCTTAATGATAAAAACAACTGTCTTATTTTTAAAAGTGAATTCACTCATACCTTTTACTTGTAAATTATTTTCATTAATTTAAACAAACCTATCCCTTTAACGAAGTACAATTGAAACAACACCCGCTGAACAAAATTGTACTTTATACTTTGCCATTGACTTAAATAGTTCTTTTGAGACAAAATATTTAAAATCTGTTTATTTTGATTACCTAAAAGTTTGACATCTTCAATAACAACCCCTTTGAATAATTTTTTATACGAACTAACGATCAGACCTTTAACTTTTATTTTTTTGAAGTCATCAATTTTCTCAGTTAATAGAAAAGCATCAATACTTTGGATAAAGGTACAAAATGACTCCAGCATTCTTAGTTTAGCGTTAGAATTGGAATATTTTTTCACATAGTCTTCATCATTTCGGTAATAACAATCGACAATGTCAAAAAATTTATACCGTCCTGATTTCAATATGACTTTAACGGCCAATTCAAAATCTTCAAAATTCGTTAGCTTTTCGTCGAACCCACGGACTGATTTCAATAATTGCGTTTTATAGATTGGACTAGTTATTGCCCAAACCCCGTGCAAATGAATAAAAGAGTGTAAGACTAATTCTTCAGAAATATCAAATTTTATCCTTTTTACAGAATAATCGGGTTGCGTTTGAAAACGTTGCATTTGAAAAACAAGAAAATCATTGTCTTTATTCTCTTCGAAGTATTTCATCCTATTTTCAAGACAATCCGATGAAAGCAAATCATCGGCATCTAAAAAAAGGACAAATTCACCTTTTGCTTTTTGAATTCCTAAATTTCTGCTTGAAGAAGGCCCTTTTGGTAATTTTATATCTTTTGGTAAAAAAACAAAACGAGGATCAGAGTTTGCAAAATCCTTAATAATTAGTTCCGAATCATCTGTCGAGCCATCATCAATGATTATACATTCCCAATTCAAATAACTCTGATTCAAAACACTTTGAAGAGTATCTTTTATAAAACTCGCTTTATTATAACTCGGAATGATAATAGAAATTATTGGGTTCAAGACTTTGCTTTTTATCTGAACAAAAATGGGAAAAGTTTTCTTCTCTGCCTAATTATTGGACAGTATTTAATCCATAATGATGAACCAACTAATTTAGGATTTTTTATGATTAAGTTGAACCAATATTTCATCTCGGTTCGTAATGTATACTTTTCTTTGTTGCGGTAATAAAAAAGAAAGTTCAACAACAAATCAATATTCCTTTTCGGCTGATTCTGTTTCAATCCCCATCCAATAACTGACCTATACATCGCATCTCTGTGCTGTTTATATACAGAATCCTGATTAAACACATTCGTTTCATGTACCCCTCTCATAGCAACTGGGACTTTGATCTCTCCCGAAACCAATACACAACCCATTGCCATTTTCAAAAGCCAATCTGTATCTTCAGCTACCACTAAATGAGTTTCAAAATAACCAATTTGCTGTAAAACATCTTTTTTTATTGTTAAACCATCAATGGAAAAATACCCTTTCTTACCGTGAAGTAAACATTCAAACAGTTCATTTGGTTCAATGGATTCTGTCACCGTTGTCATTTCCAATTCACTTTGCTCATCAGCATTTGATTTTCTGTAAAAACAAACTCCAATTGCATTATAAACTCCATCAATATTTGGTTGCGACTTAAATTGTAGTTCATCTACCGTAAATCGGTTGTTCAAATAAAAATCATCCGCATCTAGAAACGAAATATAGGGTTGTGTCGCTTTAAGTAGAGCCAGATTACGGCTAGCAGATCGTCCTTTATTACTATTATTAAGATGTTGATATATTTTAATTCTATCGTCTTCATTTTGAAGTTTTCGAATTATTTGCAATGAATTATCTAGACTTCCGTCCTCGACAATTACTATTTCTTTCACGGCTTCGAGTGCTAAAGCAGATCGAACAGCTTTTTCCACAAAAGCTGCTGCATTATAAACAGGCATGATTACTGAAACAGAAAAGTCTATCATTATTTTTTATAAAATTTGAATCTAAAATAACGGTTACATAACTTCAAAGTAGCCAGAAAAAAGCCGGATTTCAAAAGCTGGTTAATCAACTGTATTGCAACTTTAAAATTGAGTGTATTGTTTAATTTTAGTTTATGAGCAAATTCTAAAATTAAAAACTCCCGTTGATCCCTAGTAAAATGTTGGCCCGTTTCTTTTGCTATTAAAAATTGGTAAAATTCCAGTGTTGCCTTATTCTTTAGTGCAACATTATCCTTTTTACCTGTTATACTGTTTTGAGATACTCTTACCGACACCATAGCTTCATTAATGGTAAAAATATTTTGATACTCACTAAATTCTAACCAAGCTCTGTCATCTGAATGCCAAGCCAACGGATAATCATAAAAGAAGTACTTTTCGTAGGTTGTTCTTAAAAATATATGTTCTGATAAAGAACTTCTAGATTCTCCCATTAAATTTCGGAAATAAGAATCTGTGGCTTTTTCTACTTCGGGATGATAATAAGGAAAATAACCTTTGAGCAATTCATTATATTCATCAATATATTGTGAAGCATAACGAATTACTTTGCAATCGGACAATTTCGCCTTATCGATACAATTATAAAATAAAGATATACAATTTGGATCCAATACATCATCATCGCCTAAAACCATAATCCATTCTTCATTTTGAATTAAATCAATACATCTTTGCCATTGTTTCACTAATGATATTGCACCTAAATTGGTTTCAAATTTTCTATACTCAATAGCGATTTGAGATTGGAATTTTGCTACGATTTCACAAGGATTATTTGGACTAGCATCATCACCTATATAAACACGAAAACGCTTGTCTGTTTGAGAAGCAAGCGATTGAATGGTCCTTTCAAAGAAAGCGATGTTATAATATGGAATAACTACTGCTAACATCTAAAAAACTTTCTTTTTAATAATTCTAAATTTGGGCCATCCTATACTACGCACTATCCCTAAATCATTGAGTAATTTTTCATACTTTGTCTCATCCCCCCAAATACCAAATTTCTCACGTTCTCTAACATAAGTTATCATCCTACAGTTTGGCAACTCATTTACACGTTTGATTACAGCCTTACAATACTCTTGATTTTCAGAGACAGACTCATCGCAACGTAAGTATATTGATAATTCATCTTTAGGTTTTAGAAGCGTTATAAATTTTTGGACAGAAAGAATAAAGTCTTCTACTTTTGTTTTACTGTCAAAATTTACACTTGTAGTATTGTGCACAAAATAGCAGTTTTTGCTTTTATAAATTTCAAGTAATTTTTCACAGCGCTGATGGATTTTCTCTCTTAATGCTTTATTTGTAATCAAATCGTCAAAATGATAAAACAAAGCGTCAGGATAGGAAGAAGCGAATACTTTTTGCTGGTCATTTACGGCCAATTCGTGCATAAAAAACTGAAAAGAATTGCTGATATTTTCAAAAGCATATTGCAAAGCGACTGTTGTTTTTGTATCCAACCAATCGAAAGGAAGGCTTTGTTTTCTCAATTCCATTTTCGTTAGCATATAAGCTGGGTGACAATCGCAACCGATTGGGATCACACTTTTTTTAGTATGGGATTGATTACTGATCCTTAGCTTATAAACAAAACTCTTCGATTTCCAAAAAATTACATCCATGTAATAAATTCTAAACTAATTAAAGTCAACCGACAACTAACTTATCTCTTAATAACCGTTTTAATTATTCCTTTTAAATGATATTTAAAAGTTTGCAATTTATTTCTTTCGATATGCAGCTTTTTTTCGGTAAGTTTTTCAGAAACAAATGGCAGATATAAAACAAGAAATTGTTTCAAAAAAGCGTTATCTTTTTCTTTATTCAATTGTTGCAAAAGTAAACTTGGCGTGCCATTATCAATATGAAAATTAAAGAATTTCAGACTTCCATATATTCTATTGAGCAATATAGCTACTATATCTTTTTTATCTTTTAAAGCAGAAGCGATTAAAACGAATGTTTTTATTGACTTATACAGCATGACATCAGAATTATTCCCTGAGAAAACTCCAACTCCATATCGATAAACAGCCATAGGTTTTTCAATATGTTTTAATTTCCCATATTGCGCCAGGAGCATATACAAAAAATAATCACCAATAGGGGTTTGGGCAAACTCAATTGGCATTGACTTGAGGCAATTTCTGTAAACTACAGATGGTGTGTGAATATAGTTTCCAAATTTTGCTAAAGTTTCTACAGTTTCATAATTGTTAGGAATAGTCGTAATTGAATCTTCAACTAAATCCCCATCCATTTGTAAAACTTGTACTTGATGAAAACTTAATACATACTCCTGATTAGCTTCTAAGAAATCGACTTGTATTTGGAGTTTATGAGGATCGGTCCAATAGTCATCTGCTTCCAACATAGCAATATACTTAGCCCCACTTTCAAAGCACTCTTTGTAAATTTGCAGAGCATTCTGAGTCCCTCCGATATTTGTTTCATTTAAAAAAAGTTCGATTTTGTCAGGATATTTTTCCTTCAGCTCATTACATATTTGTCTCGTAGTATCAGTTGAACAATCTTCCCCAATAAATAATTTATAATTGAAATTGGTTTTTTGCATCATAACAGATTCAACAGCCTGTTGAATGAACTGTTCATGATTATATGTAACCATCCAAATGGCTAAAAAAGGAACTTTACTCCCAAACTGCATATCCGAATCCCGTTTTTCCAAATCCATTACCATTATAGAGCATTATCAGTTCATTGTCATTTTTAAAAACATAGGGATAAGACATCATTTCGGAATCCCATCCTTCTTTTGAAATTTCAATACCAACTTCATTGTCTTTTCTTACCCAATCAACACCATCAGAGGATTCTGCATATCCAATTTTATAACTATTATCGACATTATTTCTATAATCACTTTTCTTCCTTTTACCAAACCACATCTTGTATTTCCCTTCTTCTTTTATCACAGATGCGCTTACCAAACCTCCTTCATCATTTTTTAATTCGATAGCTACTTTACCTGTTTGATTCCACTTGATTCCATCGGGAGATTCAGCATATTTTATATTATAAATTGGTTCTGCCTTACCCTCTATTTTTTCCCACTTGATACATGACAAATACCACATTTTAAACAAACTATCCTCAAAAAAAACAAATGAAGTTCCGGAAAAATAGGGTTCAATAAAGTTAATTGAAATTATTGGTCCTTCAGAAAATCTGGTAAAAGTTGCACCACCATCCTCACTTACTGCCAATCCGACCGCATTCTGAAACGGAACTGTACCTCTTGTTGTCCACCCGATATAATACAGATATTTCTTATCACCAAGGGTAATTATCGAAGAGGGCATAATTCCAGAATCATCGAATGCACCTAAATTACCTAGCTCAAAAAGAGGCTTGGTATGCTTATATATTATTTTTTCCGGGTTGTATTTTTCAACTTCTATGTAGGAAACATTACTTCTACCCAATGTATCTCTAGAAGCGTAATAAATTCTAATTCGGTCTTCCAACAAATCAGCAACAGGTACTTGTGCATGACTTTTATTCCAATCAAAAGCCCCATCCACATTGAAAATATTACCTTTTTTTATCCACATTTTACAGTTCTTTTGTTGATTTCTCCGACTTAACAGCAGGATTACCTTTGTATAATCCCCATGGTTCTGTATTTTTAATAATACTAGCCGCCATGGCGACAAATGTTCCTTCAGCAATAGTCACACCATCTCTAATTGTCGCATTAACCCCCAAAGTACAGTAGTTTTCTACCACACAGTGACCGGACAAAACCACTTGTGATGTAAACATAATGTGGTCTTTTAGTACTGAATGATGCCCGATATGATTTCCACTCCATAATATCACATTATTTCCGATAGTAGTAAAAGGCTGTATGGTATTGTTTTCCAGAATAAAGCAATTATCACCAATAGGATTACCAAACAATGTTGCCTTACTGCTTACATAGCTAATGAATTCATATCCTTTAGATTTTATTTCACTATAAATTTGCTCCCTTAACCTATTCATTTTTTGGGGTGACATTGGAGCAAAAAAGTGATATTGAGAGGAAGGATATACATTTTCAATATTTTCAAAGGCAACTATAGGCAGATTTTTAAAAAAGGTATTTTCAGGCATGTATTGTTGATTTACACAAAACGCGACCACTTCATGTTCCGAATCATTCTCTAAATAATAATGTGCCAATTCAGCAAAATCCTGAATTCCGAATATTATAACTTTAGCCATATTGCTTATTTTTTTAAAACATATACAGTATATTCATACAGGCCATAATCATTTCTTATTATATAATTGCGTGTCAAGTTTTTACATAAAAACTCACTCAAAAGATCATGTGGCACATGAAACAAATCCTCCCTTTCCCACTCCACACTTTTTGACATTACATTGAATGCAATTCCTTTAGAAGCCTTTTCATAAACTAAGATTATCAATTTTGTAAAATAATCCCACATTTGATCAAAAGTCAACTCTCTCTTTTCTGTAAAGACACCATTCATCACGATATAATCAAAAGTAGGCATATTAGATTTAGTCTCAAAAATATCGCAACAATAAAAATCAACTGTAGGAAATTTTTTTTGAGCAATATCCACAAACTTTTGAGAAATATCGAGTCCTGAATATTGAATGTTTTGATATTGATTTTTAATAATATACTCAAGCAAATGCGCTGTACCACATCCAAAATCTAATACTGTTGGAGATTTTAGATTTTGTTCATCGAACTTGATTATATCTAACATTACCTTATATCTTTTATCCACATCCTCAATTTTGGGCCAATCGACCCCCAAATGATTGTCTCCATGTATTTCCAAACATTTTTCGTAATGGGAAATTATTTTACTATAAGGCTTTTTCATAATTAAATTAATTCGAATTTATTTAAAAACTTCCTAGACTCTTCTATTGAATTAAACATAATTACATCAATAATAGACAGCCATGGCCTAAACTCATCTTTAAATTGTTTATAAGCAATGTTTTCGGATTTCAAGAAATGTAATTTTATTTTCTTTTCCATAAAATGGGCTTTAGTGTATAACTCCATCCCTCCAATTGCATTAATATATTCAGATGCATTCAATTTAACACATATATCTATAATTTTACTCTCCCCTTTCAAATCATTATTCTTTCCGATTTCAGAAGACCTTACTAATTGAGTATCAATTTTCAAGTAATCACAAAGTTCTTGTATAGAATACATAATATATGCAGCTAAGTTCGATTCCTCAAAACTTATTATTCTCTCCAACATCGGGAAAACGTCCTCATAAAATGGCGCTTTTTTATAGGATAGATTTAAGGTTTTCAAAAGGTCTTTTTTCCATTTATTTACATCGGAAACAGATATTTCATTTATGAGTTTATTTTGACTCGCGTCCTTCAATGACACGCTAAAAAGGAAGGATTTATTATTCACTAAAATAGTGTTCCTATTTATCCACCCCTTTTTTATATAATTTACGTCATCATAAATAACAAATACATCTACTGCATTAATCAATTGAAAATAGCCAATATATGGCATAAAATAAGGCTGCATTATAGCAACTCTCATTTCACATTTGAATTAATCAATGAAACAATTCGCTCTAATTCAAGAGTACTTAAGCCGACATACAATGGCAAACACAATATACATGAAGCGATACTTTCAGAAACTTTCATTTCAGGAGCCTTTACATACTCTACTTTATTTAGAGAAGGGTAAAAATACCGTCTGGGAAATATATTCTCATTATTTAAACTTTCCTGTACTTTCAACAACATAGCTTCATTTTCAAAAATTACTGGATAATAACTGTAATTCCATTGTGAATTTTCTCTTATTTTTAAAACTCTAAGTTTTGACTTATTTAAGTTTTGATTGTAAAAATCCACTACCTTTTTTCGTTCTTGCGAAATAGTTTCCATGTAAGGCAAAACACTTAACCCCATAGCCGCTTGCAACTCTGATATTTTACCATTAATACCCAATCCATGAAAATTCAAGGGGCCATTATGCCCAAAATTGTGGCTGTAGAACAGTTGGTGATGTAACTTTTCATCTTTAGTGAACAAGGCACCTCCTTCACCAGTATGAAACAATTTTGTGGCGTGAAAACTGCATGTACTCACATCACCATATTCAAAAATAGATTTTCCATTATATGTAATACCGAAAGCGTGAGCAGCATCATAAATCACTTTTAAATTATGTTTTTGTGCAATGGCATCTATTGCCTCAACATTACACGGATTTCCAAAAACATGAGTCGCGAGGATAGCTGTTGTTTTATCATTTATTGCTGCTTCAATCTTTGTCTCATCTATGGTTAAATACTCAGGATGTATATCAACAAATACAGGCTGACAGTTTTCCCAAATTATAGAGGCTGTTGTAGCCACGTAACTAAAGGGTGTTGTGATAATTTCTCCAAAATTCCCTAACACCTTCAATGCTATCTGTAGTGGAATTGTACCATTATTTGTAACAATTATATTGGATACTGACAAATAGTTTTTCAGCTTTTCCTCTAACTCCAAAACCAACATACCACGATTGGTTAACCATTGGTTTTGCCAAATTCGCTGTAATTGCTCTTGGTAATCTTCCAAAGGAGGCAGAAAAGTTTTGGTAACATTAATCATATTTAAATATTAATTGTATAGCTATCAACTACACCTCCTTTTTTAACAAACGCTAGTTCAACTAACCAAAGCACTTTAGGCTGAAAAGGGCGATTTAAGTCTGTTATTTCAAAAAGTCTATATCCATTTTCATCCATGAAATTAATCATTTTCAAAAAACTATTATCAAAAACTTTATTTACAACCCCTACTTCAACCATAAATATTTCTGTTTTCCCAAAAAGTGAGTTGGCACCTTTTAAAACATCGATATCCAATCCTTCCGCATCAATTTTAACAATATCAGGAATGGGCAAGTTACTCTTTTCATTCAACTCGTTCAAGGTAACGATAGGAATTTCAACCTGTTTAAAGCCATTCGCCTTTGCTTCTTCTTCAGTATAACGGAAGGAACAACTATCATCCCTATCAACTATTGTGAAATTAAAAAACCCTGACTTTGCACCAGCCCCCACAGCATTAAAAGTGATTTTATCATTAGTATCCAACAAATCTTGCAAAGAAGGTTTTAACCATTCCTGGGGTTCCAAAAGAGTATAATAGGCATTTGGAAAATACTTAAGCGTTTCTCTTGTCCAAGTTCCATGATTTGCGCCAACATCAACAATATGTTTTGGGCTAAACCCCATCTTTTTTAAGTTTAAAAAAAAAGTCTCCAATAAATTATTCTTATCTGATTCAGCACTCTTAATTTGTACTTCGGCAGATTTCACATAACCTAAACGGGTTACAATTGGATCCAAAAACAAGTGCACAATTTTTTTTATTTTCTTTTTCATTTTTTTGCAAAGTTTAAAGGCGCGTCCATTCGAAAACTGGTTTTATAAACCCAGGCTCTTTACCTAGCCAGGCTCCGAAACCTCGTTGACCTTCCTGAATCACGAAACTCATAATATCGGGTTCATGAAACACGGTCCTTTTAGCATCTTCGATAATATAAAAATCCAGATAATAGTTTCCGATATTTAAAAATCCTTTTGGGAAGCAACACTTGAGATGATTTGTTCCATCTTTTAGCTGCAAGCCGGCATTCACATTTGAAAATGCAAATAAAGGATTTCCTTCTTCATTCTTTAAAACATAGGTCAGATGAAATCTTTCAGAATTCTCTTTGATTATAATTCTTGTATTAAATTCTAATTCTTGATATTCATCCAAATTTTCATCAGAGGTTTTCCCTTTAGGATTTATGTATATCTCTAATAACTGAAACTGTTCACAATTATATTCTTTTCCGAATTTTTTATGATTAAGACTCTCCGAATCACCACTCAAATAATTAGTTACAGCATTATGAGCTAATCCTTCATAAAAAACCTGTCCGTTTTTTAACACCAATCCTTTATTACACAAACTCTTTACAGCAGCCATATTATGACTCACAAACAACACAGTTCTTCCTTCACCTTTGCTGACATCATTCATCTTTCCCAGACATTTCTTCTGGAATTCTGCATCACCAACAGCCAATACTTCATCAACAATAAGAATTTCCGATTCCAAATGGGCTGCAACGGCAAAAGCCAATCGAACATACATTCCGGAAGAATAACGTTTTACAGGTGTGTCAATATAACGTTCCACCCCAGAAAAAGCGACAATTTCATCAAATTTTCTAGTAATTTCGCTTTTTCGCATCCCCAATATAGCTCCGTTCAGATAGATATTTTCTCGACCTGTCATTTCTGGATGAAAACCGGTACCCACTTCCAATAACGAAGCAATTCTTCCTTTGGTATAAATTTTACCAGTAGTGGGTTGGGTTACCTGACTTAATATTTTTAAAAGCGTACTTTTTCCCGCGCCATTACGACCAATAATTCCTATAGAATCCCCTTGACCAATTTCGAAATTAATATCTCTGAGTGACCAAACGTATTCACTTTCACCTTTTACCGAGCGATTATTAGCTTCACCTATTTTTAAAAAAGGATCTTCATTTCCCCTAACATTGTGCCACCATCTCTTTAAATCATCCTTAACTGTACCAGTACCAACTAATCCTAATCGATATTGCTTTGAAATATTTTCCGCTTTTATAACTATCTTACTCATGTTCTATTATATTCTTCAATCCAATAATTGATTAGACTGTATCCATGAAAGTCCTTTGTGTTTTATTAAAAATCACAATACCTATCGCTAAGATCCCGATTCCAAACAAACTTGGGTATACTAATGAAGACACTGTAAACTCACCTATTCCTAAATAGGCGTGTCTCATATAATTGAATAATCCAACCAATGGATTGAGATTAATAATCCATTTATAATCAGACGGAATGGATGAACTTGGATAAATAACAGGAGTTGCATACATAAACAACTGTATTCCAAAGGAGATCAACTGGTTTAAATCTTTATACTTCGTAGTCATTGAAGACAAAATAAGCCCTATTCCCATGGCTATTATTGCCATTATACAAATCACGATTGGCGTAATCAATATCCAATTATTAGGCTGTATTTCTTCTTTACACCAATAGTAATACAACACAAAGAGAATGAACATCGCAAACTGCACACCAAATTTCATTAAATTAGAAATAACAATCGTTAATGGCATGATTAATCTTGGAAAATAAACTTTCCCGAAAATTCCGGCATTGGCATTAAAGACACCTGCAACGGAAGTTAAACAAGTAGAAAAGTAATTCCACAAAGTAATTCCTGCCATATAAAAGACCAGTTTGGGAGCATTTTCTGTGGATAACTGTGCCACATTCCCAAAAATAACGGTAAATGTAATAGTGGTTAGAATCGGTTGAATAAAAAACCAAAGAGGTCCCAAAATGGTTTGTTTGTAAACAGTAACAAAATCCCTTCTCACAAATAAAAAGAGTAAATCTCTATAATGCCAAACTTCCTTTAAACGCAAATCAAACAAAGAAGTCCGAGATTCTATGACTTGATCCCAGTGCTCTTCTTGTAACGTTTCTTGCTTCATTTTTCAATCTATTATTTACGTTGCAACTTAACAATAAAAAGAATGGAAAACAAATATAAAAAACCCTCCAAAGTATCCGATATAAATGTCATTTCATTCATTCAAAACCTTAATAAAAATCAAAAAAAGGCTTTTATTTAATTATTAACAGGCCTTAAACTTATTGTAATTGACAAATCCCTACATTTGTAAAAAAAAATCCATGTTCTTTTTCAAAAAAAACAAACCCGTACTTAAAGATATTATCCCGGATGGTTATACCGACATCCATTCTCACCTCTTACCCGGAATTGATGATGGCGCAAAAGACATTGAAGAAACTCTTTATTTGGTCAAGAGTTTAAAAAGTTTCGGATTTGAATCGTTTACAACTACACCACATACTTTCAGCGGATTTTACAACAATACCAAAAGTGGAATTCAGAAAGTGGAAGCTGAAACGCAAAAAACATTGACTGAAAATCATATTCACAATCCATTCAAAGCTGCCTCTGAATATTTATTGGACGACCATTTCATAAATTTGTGCAAAGCAGGTGAAGTTTTGACCATTAAAGACAATTTAGTATTAGTTGAAATGTCTTATCTAAATGCACCAATTCATCTTTATGATTTGCTTTTCGAAATGCAAGTAGCAGGATACAAACCTATTTTAGCACATCCGGAGCGTTACATGTTTTACCACAAAAAAACAGATGAGTACAAAAAACTAAAGAATGCGGGATGTCATTTCCAGCTTAATTTACTATCTACCGTTGGTTATTACGGCAATGAAGTAATGCAGGTTGCCGATTTTCTTTTAAAAACCAATTTAATAGACTTTGTGGGCTCCGATGTACATCATAAAAAACACATCGAATCCTTTGATAAAAAAATAGAATTAAAAGAAATTGACAATTTAAAAAGTGTTATTCACAACAATCAATTTTTCAAAGAATAAAAAAAGGGACTTTTAAAGTCCCTTTTTTTTATCCAAATATTTTCGTTAACCAATTCTTTTTCTTTTGATCATGGACACCATAACCGTAACCATATCCATACCCTTTAATAACATCAGTATCATTAAGTAGCATACACATACTTGGTAATTTTTTGTCTCTGTATAAAGACTCTGGCATTCTCAACATTTCTTTATCTAGATAATTTGCTCTAACCACATAAATAAAAGCGTCGGCAAATTTAGAAATCAGTAAGGTATCAGTAACCAAACTCACTGGAGCTGTATCAATAATTATATAATCGTATTGTTGCTTTAAATCTTCAAACATGGTTTCCAGCTTCACACTCATTAACAATTCAGCAGGATTTGGCGGAATAACTCCAGCCGGAAGGATGTCAAATTGTTCATATCCGGTTTGTGAAACAATATAATCTTCAATAACTGCATCTGCTGTTGATAAGAAGTTTGTTAAACCTTTTGTTGGTAAAGTTACATAATCATCAATTCGAGGATTACGAACATCCATACCGATAAGTAAAACTTTTTTCCCTGAAATCGCCACTGTAGCTGCCAAATTAACCGCTATAAAGGTTTTTCCTTCAGCCGGTAAAGTGGAAGTTAGCATAATTATTTTCGCTTTACCAGGTTCTGAATTATTTAGTATAAATTCTAAATTTGTTCTTACTATACGAATTGCTTCAGCCGAACTAGTTCTACTATCTGATTTAATGATTTCGTTATGCGATTCAGAGTGCGGAACATCACCAATAAATGGAACACCTAAATGATCCAGATCATTTCTGTCTTTGACTTTTGTATCCAACAGACCTTTCACATAGATAAACGAAAAAGGAACCAACAATCCAAGCACCAAAGAAATAAGATATATTATTTGTCTTTTAGGTGATACCGGCATATTTGGAGAATAGGCTTCATCAACAACTTTAGAATTTGGCGCAGTACCCGCAAGGGCAATAGCAGTTTCTTCTCTCTTTTTAAACAAATACAAATACAATTCTTCTTTAATTTGTTGTTGTCTAAAAATATTCCTGAATTCTCTTTCCTGTTGTGGTAAACGCGATATTCTTCCTCCCAATACATTTCCTTGATTCTGTATATCTCTATCCTTAACAGACAATGAAGACTTCAATCTCAATAAACTTTCATTGATTGAACGCTTTAATGCTGTAATCTTATCATTAGTTCTAACTACCAGTGGATTTTCAGGAGTAGAACTTTTAAGAATTCTATTTCTCTCTACAACAAGATTATTATAACTACCTATAAGTTCTGCAGCATTTACATCTGAAGGCACGATATTGGCCGGAATTACATCTGAATCAGCATTTGATTTCATGTATTGAATCATAAGATCAACCACTTTAATCTGAGTACCAATTGAAATTTCCTCTGCTTTAAATTCACTTGCACTTTGAAGATTCAGTTCCGCTTCAGTAGGCAAGTCAGTAATTTTATTTTTCTTTTTATAAGTCTCTACATCTTTTTCAACATTACCCAATTCATCTGTTATGATAATTAATCGCTCGTTAATGAACTTTGCTGTTTTTTCAGAAATTAAATTCTTATCATTAATTGCCTCACGATTATAAATCTGGACTAGTTTATTAAGAAAATCTTCAGCTCTTTTACTTACTTGATCGGTTATAGAAATCTCAACCACATTGGCAAATTTCGAAAGAGTAATCACGTTGATTCTCCTTTTAAAATCATCTACAGTAGCTTTAAGATTTGAAATCTCAATAATCACTCTTGATTTTTTAAGTGGTTCCGGTTCGTCAAACTCATTTAAAACAATACGTCTGTCAATTTTATAATCGCCTAATGTTTTTGACTTTATGATTTGTCCGAAGGTAAAAGTTCCTAACTTATTGTTATCCTGATTGAATAAATGAAACTGATTCCCAGATACAATTTCAACATTTAGAACCGTATCTTTTTTAAACAATCTTCTCTCTTTATTGAAAAAATTTATTTTAACAGGGTTACCACCGTAAGCATCAGATGATTTAATGCGTCCTTCTGCAATATAACGAACATTAAACTCCCCTTCTTTAACTGTTTTTTCAATTAATTTTCTAGATCGTAAGACTTCGATTTCGTCTTCGATTTTACTTTTGGTACCAGAAAAAAGTTCCAAATCTTGAAAAGCTGATAATTCAGAAGCTAGAT
The DNA here is from genome assembly GCF_051908335.1 of Flavobacterium sp. MAHUQ-57. Taxonomy (NCBI): domain Bacteria; kingdom Pseudomonadati; phylum Bacteroidota; class Flavobacteriia; order Flavobacteriales; family Flavobacteriaceae; genus Flavobacterium; species Flavobacterium sp. MAHUQ-57. The sequence goes on from NZ_JBPZTE010000006.1 coordinate 1,436,685, forward strand.
TATTTCCGCTATCATCTTTGATTAAGATAGTTGTGGTTGAGTTATAAAGAGGTACAGAATAACGTAAATATAATTTTGCCAACGCAAAAAAAGCAAGAATACTCAATAAAAACCATTTCCAGTGCATTAAGTATTTAAACAATAAATCTCTCAACTTCAAAGAGTTTTCCTCTTTATTATTATTGATAGGCAACATACTTAAATTTTAGTTTTTATTGATTAAAAGTATAGAGAAAATAGCCGAAGACAACAAAGATGCTATAGATATCCATACAGTAGTATTTTGGTTAAATGTAGACGAGCTACTTTTAGCTCCGTTTGGCTCTACATACACCATATCGTTTTGTGACAAATAATAATAAGGTGAATTAATAAAATCAGCTTTAGTAATATCAATACGTCCAATAGATTTCTTTCCTTGAACTTCCCTTACAATCACTATATTATTTCTTTTTCCGTAGATTGTTAAATCCCCAGCCATACTTAAAGCCTCAATAAGAGTAACCCTTTCACTGTTCACTGGATAAGTTCCAGGCTTGTTAACTTCTCCCTGTACCGTAACTTTATAATTCATTATACGAATATTAACAATTGGATTTTTAATGTATTGAACCAATTTATCCTTTAATTGAATTACAACTTGGTCTTTCGTTAATCCTCCCATTTGTAGTTGACCCAAAATAGGGAAATCAATCATTCCTTTTTTATCAACCAAATACAATTGCTGTTGGCGTTGCGCCATGGAAGCTTGTCCTGATACAGTCGGTATATTTTCAGTAGTAAGATTAAAAGGGGCTGCTGCTTCTGGATCTTGAGCAGATACTATAATTAACAATAAATCATCAGGTTGAATCGTAGGTTCAAAACTTGAACCATCCAAAGCAGATAATTGTTCAATATTTTGAAAATATGCAATTTTTTTTTGCTGACTGCAGCTGGTTAATCCGATTATGGCTGACAATAGGAACAAAACAGCAGCAATCTTGGGTAATCTGATCATAATTTTAATTATTTTTTTTATCTAGGATTTCAAAAATTGAATTCAAACTTTTAAACTCTGGTACCAAAATCTTCATCTTGGTAACTACCAAATGATTATTATATTGTGAAGCTGCTTCTAAAATTTCAGCAATTGATATGGAAACATTTTCAAAATAATCTATTTCTTCTTGTGTAACCATTATTTTATCATGATGGGTTGGCAGCGTTTTTGAGGTATCATTTAGTAATTCTTCGTACAATTTTTCACCAGGACGCAAACCTACAACTTTTATTTTAATATCGCTATCCGGCACATAACCCGCCAATCTGATCATTTTTTTGGCTAAATCATATATTTTAACTGGTTTCCCCATATCAAAAATATAAATTTCTCCACCATTACCCATTGCTCCTGCTTCTAAAACGAGCTGACAGGCTTCGGGTATTGTCATGAAATAACGGATAATCTCTTTATGTGTAATTGTAACGGGACCTCCCTCGGCGATTTGCTTTGAAAACAAAGGCACAACCGAACCATTTGACCCTAATACATTCCCAAATCTAGTTGTAATAAATTTTGTTGTCCCTTTGTTTTTTTTAAGTTCATAAAAATACAATGATTGAACATATTTTTCTGCTATTCGTTTGCTGGCTCCCATCACATTACTAGGATTAACAGCCTTATCCGTAGAAACCATTACAAATTTCTCAACACCAAACTGCAGTGCTAAATCTGCAAGATTTTTGGTTCCCAACACATTAACAAAAATTGCTTGTGAAGGATTGTCTTCCATCAAAGGAACATGCTTATAAGCAGCGGCGTGATAAATCAGATTAGGTCTATACAATTCAAATATTTTTTCCAGTCCAATTTTATCTCTAATATCAGCAATAATAGAAACAATATTGGTGGTAATCTTCAACTTTTGAAGTTCTAAAGTCAAATCATGCAAAGGAGTTTCCGCCTGATCTAGAACTATTATTGTATTCGGATTAAATTCCATTACCTGACGGACAATTTCACTTCCGATAGAACCCGCCGCACCAGTAATTAAAATTGTCTTATTTTTTACCTGCGATGAGATTACTTTATTATCAAGTACAATAGGTTTGCGATCTAGCAAGTCTTCAATTTGAAAACTCTTAATTTTTTTTGAAATCTCCTTTTGATCTTCCCAGTTTGAAATCAAAGGAACAGTATAAACTTTCAGATTAAACTCTAAACATTCATCAACGATAGCCAATTGCTCCTCTTTTGACAAACCTTTATCTGCTATAATCAAAGCCTTTGCATCAAGCGATCTCATGACAACTGAAATCTTTTTCTTTTGGTTAATGATAGGAAGTCCTAGAATTTGTTTGGATTCATTATGGCTGTATTTATCAATAAATCCAAGTAACTTAAATCTTCTTGGAATTTCAGATTGTAACGCATTGGAAACCGAAATTGCATTTGCATCGGCACCATATACTAGAGCATTCACCAAATTTTCGCCCTGAATCCCTTTGATATAAACTTCAAAAACCTGCTTAACAAGAACCCTATAAAGAAACAGCAAGCAAAAAGAGAAGATAACATTGATCAATAATGCAGTTGACAGGAAAAGATTTTCTTTATAAACAATTGAAAAACCTAAATTGATCAATACCAGAAAAAAGAAAGTTATAACTTGTGAAAATAATATTTTAATAGCATCTATAAAGGAAGAATGCCTGATAATACCAGAGTAGGTTTTAAACCACCAAAAAAAGAAAACATTAAATCCAAAATACAATACGATTTTTAAACCATTGTGTCTACTACTAAAGTACTCAAGACCAATACCTTTAAAAAGATAATAGGTTACTGCACCTGAAAAAGCAATAGCAAAAACATCTAATAGAAGAATAACCCATCTTGGCAGATAACCAAGATTTTTAAGGTTAAACCAATTTCTGTCAAGCATTAACAACTGCTTTACAACCGATTTGATAGTAGCTTTTTCTTCTATATCCAAAATAACAATATTTAAAACTCACCTCCCATTATGCAATTCATTAAAAATGAACACATTAAAACTTCGTAAAATTATTCCAAATGAACCCGCAAAGTACTAAAAAAATCGTTTGAGTGCTGTATATATCCTATTTTTTTCTTCTTCAGTTATGTTAGAGCCTGAAGGCAAACACAATCCATTTTCAAACAATTGCTCTGAAACATTACCTCCATAATATGGACACATTTCAAAAACAGGCTGCAAATGCATCGGTTTCCACAAAGGTCTGGTTTCAATCATTTCTTCTTCGAGTGCTAAACGCAAATCCTCTCTGCTTTTACCACCAACTTTGTCTTTATCAACAACTATTGCTGACAACCAATGATTTGAAAAATAATCCGATGAGGGCTCTGAAAAAACAGTTACTCCCTCAATTTTTTCAAAAAAGTCTCTATAAAAATTATGCATTTTTCTTCTTAATGAGATATGCTGATCTAAAACCTCCATTTGTCCACGCCCTATTCCTGCACAAATATTACTCATTCTGTAATTATACCCCACTTGACTGTGTTGATAATGCGGTGCATTATCCCGAGCTTGTGTAGAAAGAAAAACTGTTTTATCCTTAATCTCTTTATTTGACGAGACCAAAGCCCCACCTCCTGAAGTTGTTATAATTTTATTACCATTAAAAGACAAAATACTGATATCGCCAAAAGTCCCACATTTTTTATTTTTATAGGTGCTACCTAAAGCTTCCGCACTATCTTCAACAATTGGAATAGCATACTTAATCGAAACAGCTTTTATTTCATCATATTTAAAAGGCATTCCATACAGATGCACCCCAATTATAGCTTTCGGTTTTTTCCCTTTTGCCAATCGGTCTATAATTGCTTCCTCCAAAGCCTTAGGGCACATATTCCAGGTATCCGACTCACTATCAACAAAAACTGGAGTTGCACCCAAATACATAATCGGATTAGCTGATGCTGAAAAAGTCATACTTTGACAAATCACTTCATCTCCCGCCTGAACACCCAACAGAATTAAAGCAAGATGCAACGCTGCAGTTCCAGAACTCAAAGCTGCTACATAAACATCATCACCCAGATAATTTTCTAAATCACTTTCAAAACCGTTAACATTAGGACCAAGAGGCGCTATCCAATTTGTATCAAATGCTTCTTGTACATATTTCTGTTCGTTTCCTCCCATATGTGGAGATGAAAGCCATATTTTTGATATACTCATTTGATTCATTAAAAAATTTTCTTTGCAGGATTTCCGAAATATGTTCCTTCTTGTTTTATTGTTCTAATCACTACCGCTCCGGCCCCAACAATTGTATTATCAGGAATTTTCACCCCAGGCAAAACAATTGCACCTGAACCAATAAAAACATTATTACCAATTTGCGCTCCCCCGCCAATATCAACATTAGCCATTATACTTGTATAATCACCAATAACTACATCGTGACCGATTTGGGATCCACTATTAACAAACACTAAATCACCAATTTTTGAATCACACGAAATAATTGAAAAAGGACACAAAACTAGCCCTTCTCCCACAACAGTTCTCTCTCCAACCAAAGCAGTATGATGAGTATAACCGACTGTTTTTACATTATATTCTTTTGACTTTTCAAACAATTTTTTCTTAACACCTCCGTCTGCTATCCCGAATAAAACAGATTGAAAATCTTTAATTTGTGAAAAATCTATTTTTCCTAAATTACTTTCTTTCACATCATAACCGTCCAACGCATTCAGATTGTCATCCATAAATCCAACCACCTCAAGACTCTTATTCTCTGCAACCGTAATCCAACTGACAATTTCCCTTGCCAATCCACCAGCACCAAGAATAACAACTTCGATATTATTGTATAGTGTATCCGCCATCTATAATTAAATTTTGCCCTGTAATCCATTTTGCTCCATCAGACAATAAAAAACTTACTGCCTGAGCCACATCTTCGCAAGTTCCTAATCCTAAAGGATGCTGCTGTTCTATCTTTTCATTTGCCTCAACTGAAAGCTTTAATTCTTTTGCAATCGACATTTCCGAATCCTTAACATGTCCTGGTGAAACTGCATTAATCCTCACTCCTTTTCCTGACAATTCCAGTGCCATAGATTTGACCATTGCAATAATAGCTCCTTTGCTTGCAGAATAGGAAGTCAATCCTTTATTTCCAACCACCCCCATGACAGATGAAATCAAAACAAAACTTTGTTTTTCGTCTCTGTATTTTTTCTTAATCAATCTTTTCAAAAATTCAACAGGAGAAAAAACATTAATGTCAAAAATATCACTCATATGACGATGTGTCAACTGTTGCAAAAGTATTGTTTGCTCAATACCGGCAGAATGAACAAATCCGTAAATTGGTCCGAATTCTCGAAATACTTTTTCTACAATACCATCATAAGCATCAAAATCACATAAATTTTCACTAATAATCAGTGTTTTATTTTCACACAAGACTTGAACTTCTTTTAATCTTTCCAAATCCCTACCAATCAAGACACATTTAGCTCCAAGTTTACTTAAACTAATTGCAATGGATTTTCCTATTCCGGAAGAAGCTCCGGTAATAATAATTGTTTTATCCTCTAACATTAAATTTCTATTTTTTCAAAAGAATCAAAAGATGTATTTTCTAAAATACAATTACCCCAATTCAAACCAACCCCATATCCGCTTAGCAGTAATGTTTTTGAGGTACCGAATTTTTTCGGATAACTAGAAAAAAGCAAAGGAATTGAAACTCCACTTGTATTCCCAAATTCCGAAATATTCAATAATACTTTTTCAGAATCAACACTTAACTGAGAAGTAATTTGTTTAATTATAAATTGATTAGACTGATGAAATAAAAAATAATCTACTGACATCCTATCAACTGCCGAGTCTTTCAAAAGTGACTCAATACTTGGAGCAATTTCCCTTAAGGTAAAATCAAAAACTCTTGGCCCATCCATAGAAAGATGTAACTTACTTCTTGTATTCCCTTTCTCATCTTCAATCAGAGATAGACTATCTTGAGTTGTCCCATTTCTGCACCCCCCGTCAGGTATCTGAATAGCATCAGCATTACCTCCATCAGAATAAAAATTAAAATAAGACTTACATTTAGCATTCCCAGTGTTTTCAATTAATACTGCTGAAGCTCCATCTCCAAAAAGAGGGGTTGTACTTCTGTCTGATTCTGACAAAATTTTAGACAAAGTCTCAGCAACTATAAATAAAACCTTCCCTTTATCAAGAGATTTTGCAATAGAATATGAAACACTTAAGCCTTGAACAAACCCTGCACAACCAGCATTAATATCTAAACATAGAATATTTTGCTTCAAGCCCAATCTTTGTTGTAAAATATTAGACGTAAAAGGAAGTTTAAAATCAGGAGTTTGACTTAAAAAAACCAAACATTCTATTTCTTCCAAATTCACTCTACTTTTCTCAAATAGATTTATAGCAGCAGCATATCCTAAATCAGAAGCAGTGATTTCTTTATCCGCCCATCTTCTTTCCAATATCCCAACTGTCTTTTCGAAAATTCTCAATTCTTTTGAAGACAGCAAATGGGAAAATGAATCATTCCCAACTTTATTTTTGGGAACACAAGAAGCAACAGCTTTAATCTCTACACCCTGAAATTCCTGATACATATTTAGTCGAATTTTTCAACGCCGATTTTTTCAATCAGAGATGATATCGTTGTTATTTTTTTTATGTCCTCAGCATTTAAAGTAACACTGAATTCGTTAGAAACATATCCAATCAGTAACATTGCAGTCATTGAATCCCATTCCTCCAATTGTTTAATATCAGTATCAAATTCCAATGCTGTTTCCAATTCCAACTCCTCTTCCAATCCTTTTATAAAATCTTGCTTTGTCATTTTAAAAAATTATAATTTATTATTTATTCTTATTAGTCCTCCTGACCAGGACAATCCAACACCAAATCCAACAATCACAATATCTTCAGCATTAATTGATTCTTTGGAATCAGTATAGCGTTTCAAAGCTATTGGTATTGTAGACGAAACTGTATTCCCCCCATCAGCCAAATTATTATAGAAATTTTCAGTGTTTATTTTCAGACGTTTTCTCATATGATTCAACATAAACTCATTTGCCTGATGAAATATAAACTGGGAAATCTCTTCTTTTTGGATTTTATTTTTTTCTAAAACTTCTTCAGTAAATTTAGGAATTACCTCGCTTGTAAAATTAAAAACTTCAGGACCATTCATATACAAATGATTGTTCGTATAAATATTTTCAGAACCATAATCAATTTCCTCAGGATCTGTCTCTAGTGGAAAACGACTACATCCGTTTTTAACAATTAATTTATCATAACCAGATCCGTCAGTTCCTGACAAAAAATGCCCGATATTTTCTTCTTCTGAAAAGGAAATCAAGGTTGCTGTTGCTGCATCTCCAAATATAGCTCTGTTCGAACGATCTTTTTTATGCAAATATTTAGAATACGTTTCAGCGGTTACCAGCAACACGTTTTTAGCCTGCCCTGAATTGATTAATCCTTTTGCCATCCCTACTCCATATGTAAATCCGGAACAGCCTAAATTAAAATCAAATGCCCCAATATTTCTATTTAAACCAAGTTTATTTTGAAGTACACATGCAGTAGTTGGTAAAAAGTATTCCGGACTCTGAGTACAATAGAGAATAAAATCAATAGTATTTCTGTCGATTCTTAAAAAAAGTTTTTCACAGGCTTTAACAGCTAAATCAAATGCTGTCTCATTATCCGAAACCCAGTACCTGTTTTTTATTCCTACTTTTTCCTCAAATCTTGTAAAATCATAATCAGGGAATTGTTTAGACAAATCCTCATTTGTAACTTTCTTGACCGGAAAAAAAAAATCAATAGCTTTAATTGAAGCCCCCATAATCATTCCCTTTAAAAGGTTCTGTCATCGTAACGTCATCAGGGTTTATACCTTCCGACTTAATAACCTTGTACAAGGTCAAATATATAATTTTAAAGTCTAATAAAAAAGAAAGATTATCGACATAAAACACATCCAATTCAAATTTTCTGTCCCATGAAATTGCATTTCGACCATTCACCTGTGCCCAACCAGTAATTCCTGGTTTCACTTCATGACGGCGGTTTTGAAAAGAACTATACAGGTGTAAATAACCTGTTAGCAAAGGTCTTGGTCCAATTAAACTCATATCTCCTTTAAGCACATTAATCAATTGTGGAATTTCATCAAGCGACGTCTTTCTTACAAATTTCCCAATAAAAGTAAGCCTATCCAAATCTTGTAAAAGCCTTCCATGTGCATCTTTTTTATCATTCATTGTTTTAAACTTGATAATAGAAAAAACTTTACCGTTTTTCCCAGGACGCTGTTGAATAAAAAATGGCCTACCCGAATTGACTATAAAGAGACAAACAGTAATTACAATAAAAACCGGACTCAGAATAATAATACCGAATAAAGACAAGATAAAATCAAATAAACGTTTAATAATTGTTTTATACATTATATCAGGCTTTTTTATACTCTTCCAATAAAGACTCCCATATCGTTTGTCTATTATACTTATTTACAATTATATCACGTGCTTTATCTGATAATTCTTCTTTAAGCAATGGTATTGTACACAATTTATTCATTGCATCATAAATTGCGAATTCATTTTTCACAGGTATGATCAAACCATTAACTTTTTCAGTAATAATCTCATTACATCCATTTATATCTGTCACAATCGAAGGCAATCCCATTGCTCCAGCTTGCATAACCACATTTGGAAACCCTTCCCTATAACTCGGAAATACTAAAGCATCAGCAATACTAAAAAAAGGTCTGACATCGTTTTGAAAACCAGCCTGTATTATGGAGTCATTTTTTTCCAAAACCTCAATTGTTGTAGGCAGTAATGGATCTAAATCTCCCTCAAAACCTCCTACCAACAAAAGCTTGACATTTTGTTCTTTCTCTCTTAATGACACAAAAGCTTTTACCAGCTCATTGATTCCTTTATCAGAAACCAAACGCCCTACAAAAATAAAAACAAAATCACTCTTTTTAATACCTAATTCATTTCTTAACGCATCTTTCTCAACATCAGCATAAAAATCGGGATTAAAATAGGCAGTGTCTATACCGTTTGAGCTTCCCTGTCCAATTATTGATAATTTTTCCGTTTTACAATATTTGTTTTCGATTATAATTTCTTTTAACCCTGAAGAATTAGGCAAAACTTTGGTTGCACAGGCATAAATAATCTTTTCAACAAAATCCAGAATACTTCTTTTAAAACCAGTAGCTTCTAACAAAGGTAAGCCAGCAACTGTATGCCATCTGTTTGGAACCCCAGCCAATTTCGCAGCTAGCATTCCAACCAAACCTGCTTTTGGCGTATGAGAATGAACCATAAAAGGTTTTTCTTTTTTAAGAAAAACATACAATTTCCAAATTGCAGTCAAATCTTTAAATGGAGTAATTTTACGTGTCATTTCGACACAATAACCCGAGACACCTTCTTTTTTGACATATTCTTCAAGCTTAACTTTCTCCGAAGAGACAGCAATAACTTCATAAAAATTATTCATGAAATGCAGTTGTCCCGTCAGAAGTTTTTCAAGCGAAATAGGTATGGTTGTTATACGTACAAGTTTTTTTCTTTTCATAGCTTACAAAGGTATGCTATAACGAAAATTTTCTAAAATAATTGTCGGTTATTTTTTGGCGTAAATCAAAAACCACATCAACATAGGTTTTATAGTATGCTTCAGAGACAAAAAGTTTTTTCTTGTATTCTTTGTATGGGATTGATTTGTAGCGATCAGGTAAAGCAGGATTCAATTGATAAGAAGGACTCACTTCAAGTATCAAAGGCAATGTATTCAAATCATCTTTTTCCCAAGTTATATCAAAGGCACCGGTTGTCATTTTCATCCGGTTCATATAATCCACAAAAAGTGTTCTCCATTGCTCTGGAAACTCCCCAAAAACAGTCGAATTACCAAAAGAAGTTGCGGTTGGCTTCCATTCATCAGTGGAGTTCACACGCCAGTAAAACGAAATGACTTCTTCATTTAAAATCACAACTCTTAAATCACGACGCATATCAACCAATTTTTGAACAATGGTTTTAGAATGTCCTTTATCCCAAACTTTTTCAAGATTGACCAACAATTCTTCCATTGAATTAACTTTGGTTATACCTCTTGAACCTGCTGAATGAATTTCCTTGATTAATACAGGAAACTTTATTTCATCCAATTCCGATTGCACAAAATTACGACTAAGCACTACAGTTTTCGGATGACTGATTTCTAATTTTGCGAATTGATCCTGCATGAAGGCTTTATTTTCCCAATATTCAATTTCTGAAGTTTTTGGAAAAACATTATTACCTTGCCCTTCCAGTAATTTTACCGTCTGATGTAGTGTTTCAGAATAATTTGCCAACTTATAAGGGTTACAATTTTCTGAAACATTGTAAAAAACTTTTTTATTGACACACTTTCCTATATTACTACCAATGACAATTTTAAAAGGAATATTTTTTTGCGCAATAGCTTCTATTAATGCAAAATCACTTAATAAATCATTATGTTTCAAGTATCGTAATAATGTCGTTATTGGGTTTGTTTTAATCCAAACAATGGTATCGGCATTTTTATCGTGGTTTTTAATCCATTTTAATAAAGAAATCCTAATAAACAAATATAGGAAAGCAAGAATTTTTGAAATTAATCGGTTAAGAAATTTCATAGAGATCAATTTAGTGATTATTTAATTTTAAGATTGAATTGTAATCATAATATTTCACGTTTAATTTTTTCACTTCCTGAATTACTTCATCATAAAAAAGCACTTTCTCTTTTTCATGATTATAACTTAGATCGTCAAAATAAACAACACCAAAACGTTCACATAGGTATTTAAGATAAACTAATTTATCTTTCGGATTATTGGTAAGTATTAATATTTGGGGAGCATTAAAACTTCTTTTTTTCAACCATTTTTTGGTAACATCATAATCAACAATATTCCTATTACTTAAAAATACCACAGGCAAATCTCCGTAATTTTCTTTTATGTATTTTATAGTGCCCTCCAATGGTTCTAAATTTCTAAAATAAGCAAACCTGCCTTTTTTAAAATCATGCAGGTTTTTCCATGTATCAGCAATGGTATTATCAATATCTAAAACCAGAAATTGTTTTGTTTCACATTTCCGGGAAAATATTTTCAATTTATTGATAAAAAAAAACTTTATAAGAGGATTATATAAGGCTTTTATGATTGCGCGCATAACAACTCTTTTATTGCTTTAATGATCTGTAGGTTTTCTTCAAAAGTACGTGAAGCAATCCTAACAAACTGACCATCCAAACCAATTTTATCAGAACAATCTCTGACATAAATTCCATAGTTAACCAATAAATTAACGGTAAATTCAAACGAAGTCATTCCGTTTTCGATTTCAATTAGCGCAAAATTTGCTTTGGAAGGATAAACATTAATCCCTTTTATATTTTTCAGTTCATCTAAAAACATAAAAGTGTTCATGATGTATTTCTTTCTTTCAACATTATACTTTTCGATAAATGCCTCATCAGAATAAACCTTAAAGAAATAATTGGTAAGCCCTGAAACATTCCAAAGGTATCCGTTTCGCAACAAAACATCCACTTTTTCACTATTCATTACGGCATAACCTGCTCGTAATCCAGCAATACCAAAGTCTTTGGACATACTTTTTACTATAATAAGATTTGAATATTTATCTGTCAGTTCTTCAGAAGTAATTTGTGACAGTTCAATATCTTCATAAGCAAAATGAATAAAGCTTTCATCTATGATAACATTATCAACTTCGGTTAAATTTGATATCAAGTAATGAAAATCTTCCTGTTTTAAGTAACCTCCGTTTGGATTGTTCGGATTAATGATTACAATTGTATCTGGCTTTTCTTTTTTTACAAATTCCACATATTTTTTGGGATCAAGAAGAAATTTATCTTCTTTCAAAAGTGGAAAGTAAACTATATCGATTCCCTCTTTCACAAACTCATAATAGGATGAAAAAGTAGGCGATATTATAGCTATTTTATTCTTTACAAAGTTATGAAGGATACCTTGAATAATTTCAATAGCTCCATTTCCTACAAATATTTTCTTGTGATCGACATTAATAGCCTCCGAAATATACTTGGCTATTTCTCTATTTTGTGGTGGATAGAATTCTAAAACGTCACGCAGCCTGTTATTATCTATTAAATCCTCATGAAGGAATTTCATAAACAAATCTGTTGCATATGGATTTGACAAAAAACAAGCATCAATATTGATTTCAAGTTCCGGGCATTCTTTCATTATGGTATCCACACTTGGCGAATGCGTTCCGGAATTATTTTTTAGCTCCTTTATTTTATCAATAACATTATTATTTAAGTAATTTTTTGTCATAAATTAATCTTTTAGCGAGCGTAAATGTATAATAAAAATCTTTTTGAAAAAATTATGAATTACCTAATTGTATTATAAAATACGGTAAACATTAAAACATTAAGAAAAACCAGAAAAAAAGCTCCGAATTTATACCTATTATTATTAAGTAATGGCTCTAATATAAAAGGTAGAAAGATCCATGACAAAGCGCCGATCCTATCTGAAAAAGCTACATTAAAACTCAAAAAGAAAAAAGAACTTGATATCAAGAAAACTTTCAAAAAATATCCATATTTCTTTTGATCTTCAACATCATCAATTTTCTTATAAAAAAAGTATCCGAGTGCAGCAAAAATCATATTAAAAAGAACAAAAGAAGCCTTAAATCCCAACTCATAATCAATCCAATCCTCTTTATCAAAATAAGAATCAAAACGATTTTTAAAGAATATATTAAAAAAAGGCAGAAAATCCAGCAAGGAATTAATCCCCACTCCCATATAAGACAAAACTATAGAAATAAAAAAAATAGCGTAAAACAATTTATAGGTAATATTTCTTTTGGCAATCAAAAAAAACAAAAAAGGTATTAAGACAGATCCGTGAAAAGAAACTCCTAAAGCTCCAATAGCATAGGCCTTCAATTTCTTCATCTTAAGAATAAGCACAATAGAAAACAATAAAAAAGGAACTGCTAGACCGCTCCTAACTACATTAATCCCAAAAGATTCAAAAAAGAAAAAGCTGGTAAAAGTAAAATACATCAAATACATTTTTGACTTATCCCAAACATAAAACAAAAAAATCATTGATAAATTATACATTAGCGCAACCCCTACAAAAAAACCTCTTTCATCAGTAATTACCCTAAATATTTCAACAAGCAATGAAAAACCTAAGTCTTTGGCGTCCCTAAGGGTATTATACCTAAACTGTTCAACATACATCATCGTATCAGAGCCAATGGAATAATCCCTATATCCGAACACAAATGAATAACTTAGTGCTATGACAATCCCAAAAAACAGATTATTCCTTACATTTTTCTCCTTTTTTATATTATGTTCAATAGAAAAAAACACAGCAAAAATTGCAGATAATATATATACAAACAAATAGGAATCCTGATAATACATACTTTATGTTTATTTATCTGCTTTCACATTGTTTAGAATATCTTGATAGATCCCTTTTTTTTCAGGTTCAACGCCTTTAAACCTATGCCTAACCGATAGATAATCCAGTTGTAAAATTTCTAAAACACGGCAATATATGAATTTAAAATAATTCAGGTATACAATTCTAAACTTGTCAGAAAATGATAGATTATATTCTTTGGCAAATTTCTTTTTCCCCGGAAGCGATGTTAAAAATTTACTACTATTGTTTGTACTAATCTCGCGGTAAAACAATAAAGGCTCACTGATATTCAAAAAAACGGAATCATTAATTGATCTGTTCCAAAGTTCAAAATCTTCAACTCTGACGAAATCATTCGAATACATATGTTTTTTGAACCATTTTGTTTTGGCAAAAACCGTAGGATGGATAGGCACTTTTTCATCTAGTGTATCTCTTCTTGTTTTAATCACAGACGAATGCTTATATCCCAATATATTATTCTCATCATCAATACTTACAGCATCGGAATGAGTAACATCTGCATGCGGGTTTTTCTCCAATAACGCCAATTGTTTTTCAATTCTCTCCGGAAACATAATATCATCAGCATCCATACGTGCAAAATATTTCCCTTGAGCAAGATCAATCAACTGATTTAACCTGAAAATCAATCCTTTATTTTCACCATCTGAAATAATTTTTATACGAGGATCTTCAAACTGCTTAACAATTTCCAAGGATCCATCTTTTGAACCATCGTCGACAAGTATAATTTCCAAATTTTGATACGTTTGGTTCAAGATTGATTTAATACAATCCCCAAGATGGTTTTCAACATTAAAAAAAGGCACTCCAATTGTTACTAACTTCATTACTCTACTTCAAAAAATTTATAAACGTTTAAAAAAACTTAATTCATAAGTTCCCTTAATTTTTGACATCATCAAATGTATACTCAGTGATATCACAAAAAACAGACTATCTGCCCAATTCAATTTAAAATTAAAATTCTTACTATCATTGATCATTTTGCAAAAAATCTCCTCTGATTTCTGAATACTGAAAGCAAAAGCTCTTTTCCTTGCTTTATCACATTCTGCTTGATATTCTTCACTACTTTGATTGAGCAATTTAAATATATAGGTCTCTATAGCATTAACTGAATAATCCAAACCCTTTTCCTGATAAGAATACGTATGAGTATCATGTAAAAAACCATAAGTGATAGGCTCTTGCTCATTCTCAATACCAATCAATGCTGGAATAGCACAGGCAGAAGCCTCAATAAGAGCAGTTCCTGCCCCAATAAACATCAAAGAATCATTGATTGTCTCTTTGAATAAATGGTAAGGAACTCCAGGATGGAATTTGATTTGACTTTGAAGATTTTCATTTTTTACGATTTCCTCCAAATTTTCTCTTTCTATTCCATCTCCATACGAATCATAATGCAGTGCGACTCCTTGGCTGTTCATACTCTTAATGATCTCAATCATTTGGAAATTGTATTTCTTCCATGCAGTCAACCTTCCGATAGAAACTATTCTCTTATTCTGAACACCACTTTGGCTTCCCTCATATTTTTCCAGGTTAATTCCAATTGGCACAATATTACTTCCTCCGAATTTTTGATCATAGTCGGTTTCATAAAAAGCGCGGGACATTTCACTGTAGAAAGTAATATTTTGGGCTGGAAGTTTTCGAAGAAATTCATTGATTTTCTTTCCAAAAAAACTACCTGTGAAATCTTTCACATTAAATTCATTAATATGATAAACTCCAGTAGTGATATTTATTCCAGGTTTCAGCTTCAACAACCTTGCACTAAACAACATTGAATTTGTATCTGGTGCGTGAATATGCGTAATATCAGAAAGTATATCATTCTTGAACTTTCTCACTTTTAAAGGAAAAAGTAATTTTAGTATTGGGAAAGTTTTTCTAAAAAAAACAGGCATATAAACATAATCGTCCCAATGATATACAGTCGCGTAGCTTTTTAATTCATTAAGAAGGCCTTCATCAAATTTAGTGGTAAAAAACAAAACCGTTACTTGAATATTTCTATTGTGCAACTGTTTTATCATCCTAACCAAAAATGTTTCAATACCGCCTAATGGCAAACAGGAGTATAAAAACAATATTCTCATAATTTATCTTCGTTGTAAAAATAATATCCCATAAATCCTAGGCTTACCAAAAAACATAAGAAATAAGTTAAAACATGGGCATAATTAGCGCCAATCACTCCATATTTAGGCACAAATAAATATGAAAAAGTTAACATACACGTAAAGATCAACAATTCAAACAGCAAGTATACTTTTAGCTTCTCTTTGAGAACAATCAAAAATCCAAAAACTAAACAAAGAACTTTGAACACATCACCTACAGCTTGCCAGGTAACTAATTTTTCTGCTGGTTCAAATGACTCTGTAAAAAATAATGAAATCAAGAAGCTCTTCATGAAATACACTATAATCACATATATTGATACTAAAGGAATTAAAATTAGATACGCATTCTTGATCACTTTTTTTAATTCTGAAACAGATTCACTTTTTCCTAATTCGGGCAAATAATAATTGGCCATTACTACATTAAGAAAAACCAAACCGGACTCAGACAATTTTGCAGCCGACTGCCAGTACCCAACATTATTCCATCCACCATTATCCAGTATTAATTTACGAATAAGTACTTGTGCCAAAGGTAAAAGACATGAAGAAAAAATAAGCATGAAGGAATACTTCAGAAGACTTTTCACATTTTCTTTTTCAACTGAAGAAAAACGAAATAACTGAATTTCTTTTCTCAATTTAAAAAAATATGCAATTAAAAAAATGAATCCTGGGGAAACTGCAAGCCAAATAAGTCCTAGCATAGCGCCGGGTACTCTAAATAAATAAACAAATAAAATTAATCCCAAAGTTCCTACAACTGAAGCGATTATTGTTAGGATTGAAAAAAACTTACTTCTCTGCATTCCGTTTAAATATCCTCCATATATAACAGAAAAAATATTAAAAAACTGCAAAAAGGCTAGAATTCTGATTACAAATGCATAATCCGGAATTTCAAAAAGCTCTTTGGATATAACTCCAGCAAAAAGGAAAAGAAACATTCCCAATAGTAATGAAAATCCAAATCCAATCCAAAATCCGGCTGAGATAACATTATTAATTTTTTCGGAATCATTTTTGAATTGGGATACTTTACTGATTATCCCATTTGAGATACCTCCTCCAGCTGTTGTCGCTATTATAGCCATCAAACTCATAAGCTGTCCTAACATTCCAAACCCTTCCACACCGATGTAATAGGAAATTATCTTTATCCCGACAACTCCCAGTACAATCTTCAAACCAGTAGACCCAGCCAAATATAAGCCCGATTTTATAACACGCATTATTGAATCGATTTATTAAATTTTATAAAAATCTTTTATTGCATTGTTGATATAATCAACTTCAGAGTCAGATAAATCGAAATATAAAGGCAAACGAACCAATGTATCAGAAAAATGATCTGTATAAGGCAAATCACCTAAGCCTAATTCTTTATGTTTTTCAATATAAAATGGGCTTTTATGCAAACTCAGGTAATGAAAAACAGCCAAAATACCTTTTTCTTTCAAATGCGCCAATAAAGCGGTTCTTTCCTCTAAATTATTTGTTACCAAATAAAACATATGCCCGTTATTAGTTGCGTATTCAGGAACGAGAGGCAGACCGACATTCTTTTTCTTATTGATTTCAGAAAGACTTTGATTATATGAATTCCAAATTTGTAACCTTCTTTTTTGAATCATATCCAAATTTTCAAGTTGAGCCCAAAGGAAAGCTGCAATTGTTTCAGAAGGTAAAAATGAACTTCCCATATCAACCCAGCCATACTTATCTACTTCTCCTCTGAAAAAAGAGGATCTGTTTGTTCCTTTTTCCCAAATTATTTCTGCCCTATCTGAAAACTGTACATCATTGATTGCTAACATGCCTCCTTCACCCGAAATGATATTTTTCGTTTCATGAAATGAAAAAGCAGCAAGATGTCCAATTGATCCCAAAGCCTTTTTAATTCCATCTTTTCCGGTATAAAAACTATCAATTGCCTGAGCTGCATCTTCAACGACAAATAACTTATACTTTTCGGCCAATTCCATAATCCCATCCATATCACAGGCAATTCCAGCATAATGTACAGGTACAATAGCTTTTGTTCTGGGGGTAATTAGTGCTTCAATTTTTGTAACATCCATATTGGGATTGTCCCTTTCTGAATCTGCAAAAACTATGTTAGCTCCTCTCAGAATAAAAGCATTTGCTGTGCTAACGAAAGTATACGAAGGCATTATCACTTCGTCACCCGGTTTAATATCAATCAACAATGCGGCCATTTCTAGCGCATCGGTACAAGAAGTAGTCAAAAGACATTTTTTGAATCCATAGTTGTTCTCAAAATACTCCTGACACAACTTTGTATATTTACCGTTTCCCGATAATTTTCCGGTATTTACGGCATCATAGATATAATGTGTTTCTTTACCCGTTAAGTGGGGTTTATTAAATAAAATCATGCTTAACAAATTATTTTAGACGAATTCTGAAAGAATTAAAAACTACTTCATTACCATTTTCATGTTTTGCAACATCAATACGCAAAAGTCCTTTACCACAAACAATAACCGGTTTACGATTATCTTTAAAGATTAATTTTCCTGCTTGTCTGTTTTCAATACTGACATCATCAATTAAAGTAACTTCCTCTATTCTGATTTTTTCATTTTCATAAAAACAAGAAGCTCCATTGTAAGGATATCCGACTGAATCTACAAGTCTTTTGATATAAGCAGCATCATTATTCCAATCAATCGCATAATCCTCTTCATCCCTCCAAAGACTATACGTTGCATCTTCTTCATTTTGTGGAATGGCTTCCAAATCGACATTACCAGAAATTTTAGCTAGAATCTTAGTCAGTAATTCAGCGTATAAATCACTAATTAGTGTAATGGCGTCATTTATTTTTATGGGATATTTTACAGTAATGGAGGATTGGTAAATCACATCTCCTTTATCATAACTTTCTGTTCCGAACAAAGCAGTTACACCAACTTTTTCATCTCCATTAAGCAAAGCCGTAACCAAAGGATTAAAACCTCTATACTTAGGCAATAAAGAATCATGGATTACAATAAGTTTTTCATTTTCCCCGACATTAATCAACCAGCGCCAACCTATTGCTATGTGATAAGAAGCGCTGAGTATTGAATCATCACCACTTCTGAATTTATAATTTATTTTTCTCTCTATTGCTATTTTTTCAATAGCTTCAGAGTAATCATTTACAATACTTTTATCTTTAGCAATAATCAGAAGATCTATTGCTTCAATGAGTGTCTGATCTAATTCTGATATTGCCTTAAGCGCCTTATACCCCAGACCATAAACAACAGCCCCCATACTATTTAGCAATTTTCCTTAAATATTCGGCATAACCACTTTTACCAAGTCCTTCTGCACATGCTTTAAATTCGTCTTTGGTAATAAAATTTTTACGGTATGCCACCTCTTCGATACATGCGATTTTTAGACCTGTTCTTTTTTCAACTGCTTTTACGAATTCCGTTGCTTCGGTAAGGGATTCATGCGTTCCTGTGTCTAACCAGGCAAAACCGCGCCCCATCAATTGAAGGTTTAATTTCCCATGTTCCAAATATTCCTGATTCACCGTTGTAATTTCCAATTCACCTCGATCTGATGGTTTTATTTTCTTAGCAATTTCAACTACAGAATTAGGATAAAAATATAAGCCAACCACTGCAAAATTAGATTTGGGCTCTAAAGGTTTTTCTTCAATAGAAAGCACTTTACCATTAGCATCGAATTCTGCTACACCATAACGTTCCGGATCATCTACATAATAACCAAAAACAGTAGCTTCTTTATTATCAGTTACTATATTTACTGCATTGGATAATAAGTTTTGCAAACCAGCTCCATAAAAAATATTATCTCCAAGCACCAAACATACATCATCGTCTCCAATGAATTCTTCTCCTAAAATGAAAGCTTGTGCCAACCCGTCTGGTGAGGGTTGTTCAACATAAGAAAACTGTACACCAATTTGGCTCCCATCTCCAAACAAACGTTTAAAATTAGGTAAATCAAGTGGAGTCGAAATAATCAATATCTCTTTTATACCTGCTAACATAAGTACCGAAAGAGGGTAATAAATCATCGGTTTATCATATACAGGTAGTAATTGTTTGGATACTACTTGGGTAAGCGGATGCAAACGAGTTCCTGATCCTCCAGCTAAAATTATTCCTTTCATTGTAAAATCTTTAAATTTCAGACTATGATTTCATTTCAAACAGTATACAATTTCTGTTTAAAATCAGTCATAAATTATTGATATTGTTTTTTATAATAGTTGGCATACTCACCCGAAGTGACATTATTCAACCATTCGGTGTTAGCCAGATACCAATCGATGGTTTGTTCCAATCCTTCTTGAAAAGTAACCGAAGGTTTCCATCCCAATTCCTGATTAATTTTGGAAGCGTCAATAGCATAACGCAAATCATGTCCAGGTCTATCTTTAACGAAAGTAATTAGTTTCTCTGATTCACCTTCCGAACGACCTAACTTTTCATCCATTCTTTGGCACAACAAACGAACTAAATCAATATTTTTCCATTCATTGAATCCTCCAATATTATAGGTTTCATGATTTCTTCCTTTATGAAAAACTAAATCAATTGCTACAGCGTGATCTTTAACAAACAGCCAATCTCTCGTATAATTACCATCGCCATAGACAGGTAACGGTTTATTATTGATGATATTGTTAATAAATAACGGAATCAATTTTTCTGGAAAATGAAAAGGTCCATAATTATTGGAACAATTTGTAAGTACGTAAGGCAAACCATAAGTTTCTCCATATGCTCTCACAAAATGGTCTGAACTCGCCTTTGAAGCTGAATACGGAGAATTGGGATCGTAAGCAGTAGTCTCGGTAAATAATCCCTCGGCACCTAAAGATCCATACACCTCATCAGTTGAAATATGATAAAAACGTTTGCCTTCAAAATTCTCTTTCCAAAGATTTTTGGCAGCATTTAATAGGTTCATAGTTCCAATCACATTGGTTTTTACAAATGCCAGTGGGTCAGTAATAGAGCGATCCACATGAGATTCTGCAGCTAAATGTAGTACCCCTTCAAACTGATATTTTTCAAAAATACCGTTGATGAAATTTTCGTCAACAATATCTCCTTTTAAAAAGGTATAATTGGAAGCACTTTCAATATCCTTGATATTTTCAAGATTACCTGCATATGTCAATGCATCCAAATTATAGATATGATAATTAGGATATTCATTCACAAAACGTCGTACAACATGTGAACCAATAAAACCTGCGCCTCCAGTGATTAGTATATTTTTCATATTTAGTTTGAACTACCTACTGCTGTGTAAACGAATCCAATTTCCTTCATTTTTTGTTTATTCAGAATATTTCTTCCGTCAAAGACAAAAGCAGGTTTTAACATGTTATCATATATTTTTTGCCAGTCATAAGAAGCAAACTCATCCCATTCCGTCAAAATTGCAACTGCATGTGCATTCTTGCAGGCTTCGTATGGATCTGTTTCAATATTTACTACATCAGACTGGTTACCTAAGTCAAATTGAATTTGAGCGGCTTCCACCTTAGGATCGTAAACCGTTACTTTGGCTTCTTCATTGATAAGATCCTGCGCTACATTAATTGCAGCAGATTCACGAGTATCGTTAGTATCTTTTTTAAAAGCCCAACCCAGCATCGCGATTTTTTTACCCGAAACGGTATTGTACAAAGTTCGAACGATGTTTTTAGCGAAACGATGTTTTTGGTGATCGTTCATAATAACAACCTGTTCCCAATAATCTGCTACTTCATGTAATCCATAAGATTTAGCAATGTAGACCAAATTCAGAATATCTTTTTGGAAACAAGAACCTCCAAAACCTACAGAGGCTTTTAAGAACTTAGGGCCAATTCTGGAATCCATTCCTATTGCTTTTGCAACTTCTGAAACATCTGCTTCCGTTTTTTCGCACAATTCAGAAATAGCATTAATTGAAGAAACACGTTGCGCAAGGAATGCATTAGCTGTTAATTTCGACAATTCCGACGACCAAACATTTGTGGTAAGTATTCTTTCTTTGGGCACCCAATTTGCATATACTTCTACTAGAGATTGAATTGCATCAGTATCATTACCTCCAATCAAAACACGATCAGGATTATGCAAATCAGGCACAGCGGTTCCTTCGGCAAGAAATTCAGGATTCGATAATATTTGAAAATTCACTCCATTACCAGTGTTGTCTAAGATACTTTTAATCGCTTCGGCAGTTCGAACCGGTAATGTAGATTTTTCAACAACAATCTTATCTGATTTAGCAACGCGGGCAATTTGGCGTGCACACAATTCGATATATTTCAAATCGGCCGCCATACCTTTACCTGCACCATATGTTTTAGTGGGTGTATTCACAGAAATAAAAATCATTCCTGCCTCATCGATAGCTTTATCAACATCGGTGGAAAAGAACAAGTTTCTGCCTCTAGCTTCTTTCACTACATCGGCTAAACCTGGTTCGTAAACTGGTAGTTTATCAAGATCCGCATCATTCCAAGCTGCGATTCTGGATTCGTTCAAGTCAACTACTGTTACTTTTATATTGGGACATTTTTGTGCAATGACAGCCATTGTAGGTCCTCCCACATATCCGGCGCCAATACAGCAAATAGAATCAATCTTCATACATTTACTTTTAATTGTGCAAAATTACAGTTTTCCGTCGACTTGGGCACCTAAAACTCCTTTAACATCATATAAAACCGAATTTTCATTTTTCAAGGTAGAAAAATCAAGTTTCAAAAATTCATTATGCGCTACACCTAAGACAATTGCGTCGAATTTTTTTTCAGGTAAAGTTGTTAGAATATCTAAATCGTACTCATGTTTTACTTCTTCTGGATTTGCCCATGGGTCAAAAATGGCAACTTTTAGCCCATACTCCTTTAAAGAATGTATTACATCAACTATTTTGGTATTACGAACATCAGGACAATTTTCTTTAAAGGCAATACCCAGCATTAAAACTTCGGCATTTTTAAGATTAATTTCTTTTTTGATCATCAATTTGATGATCTGCGAAGCAACATAGCCTCCCATACTATCATTCAAACGTCTACCTGCTAGAATGATTTCGGGATGATAACCCATTTCCTGAGATTTTTGAGCCAAATAGTATGGATCAACACCAATACAATGTCCGCCAACCAAACCGGGTTTAAATGGTAAGAAATTCCATTTAGTACCCGCTGCTTCCAATACATCATAGGTATCAATCCCTAAAAGATTAAAAATTTTAGACAATTCATTCACAAATGCAATGTTAATGTCACGTTGAGAGTTTTCTATCACCTTGGCTGCTTCTGCCACTTTAATAGTTGGAGCCAAATGCGTACCGGCCGTTATAACCGACTGGTATAATTCATCCACTTTTTTTCCTATTTCTGGTGTAGAACCTGAAGTGATTTTTAATATTTTTTCTACCGTATGCTCTTTATCTCCAGGGTTAATTCGTTCCGGTGAATAACCAGCAAAGAAATCGATGTTGAATTTCAATCCACTTATTTTTTCCAAAACTGGAACACATTCTTCTTCAGTAACCCCTGGATAAACCGTAGATTCGTAAATTACGATATCTCCTTTTTTCAATACTTTTCCAACCGTTTCACTCGATTTGTATAAAGGATTCAAGTCGGGTCTATTATTTTTATCTACTGGTGTAGGTACAGTAACGATATAATAATTACAATTCGCAATATCTTCCAAAGATGTTGTACAATATAGACCAACGTCATTTGCATCTTTTGGCCTTAGAGCCGATTTTAAAGTGGCTTCATCTACTTCCAATGTAAAATCGTTTCCTTGATTTAATTCATCAACTCTTTTTTGGTTGATATCAAATCCTACAACATTATATTTTGTAGCAAACAATCTTGCTAAAGGCAAACCTACATAGCCTAAACCAATAATTCCAATCTTCATTTTATTTCAAATTTTCCCAGTACCATTTTACAGCTTCTTTCAAACCTGCTTCCAATGAAAACTCGGGGTTATATCCTACTAATTCTTTTCCTTTTTCAATACTTGCTAAAGAATGAGGAATGTCTCCCTCTCTATTTGGACCATACTTAATTTCTACATCCGCAATTTTAGCATCGAACTTGGCCAGTTCATTTTTTAGAATGTTAACCAATTGATTCAAAGTAGTCCTATCACCAAATGCAGTATTAAACACAGTATTGATTGCACTTGGATTTTGAGTCAACATTGCCAATTCATTCATCTGGATGACATTATCGATATAGGTAAAATCTCTGGAGTAATTTCCATCACCATTAATCACGGGACTTTCATACTTCATCAACTGCATTACAAATTTTGGTATCACTGCGGCATAAGCCCCGTTTGGATCCTGTTTTCTACCGAACACATTGAAGTATCGCAAACCTATAGTTTCAATTCCATAGGTTTTGCCAAAAATTTCAGCATACAATTCATTAACATACTTCGTAATGGCATAAGGCGAAAGCGGTTTTCCTATAACTTCTTCTACTTTTGGCAGTCCTTGAGAATCTCCGTATGTAGACGAACTCGCAGCATAGACAAATCGTTTTACACCCGCTTCTTTAGCAGCGTGTAATACATTTAAAAAACCAGAAACATTCACTTCATTGGAAGTTAACGGATCTTTAATTGATCTAGGCACTGAACCCAAAGCGGCTTGATGTAAAACATAAGTTACTCCCTGAACCGCTTTTTGGCAATCCTCATAATTTCTAATATCCCCTTCAATAAACTCAAAATTCTTAGTATTGAATAGATGTTCTATATTTTTTTTGTGGCCAGTTGCAAGATTATCCAAACAAACCACATGGTATTCTTTTTCTAAAAAATACTCACATAAGTTTGATCCGATGAAACCTGCCCCTCCCGTAATTAAAATTTTCATATCGGAAGTGTCATTTATTTTTTAAACAAGTTGTCAAAAAACTCTTTTATTCTATTTCTTTTTTCAGGCATATCTAGGTATCCTTCTCCATAGGCTCCATAACCATATCCATAACCGTAACCGTACCCATAACCGTAGCCATATTTAGCTTTATTTTCAAAACCATTGAAAAGAATACTGATATTATCCAACTCTCCTCTTTTGTGTTTGTTATTGACCAAAGTCAACATATCTTTTCGGGTCACATTTTGCCTTACCACATATATAGTTGCATCACAATACTCTGTTAATTCTAGAGCATCTGATACAAGTCCAACCGGTGGTGTATCTAAAATAACGTAGTCGTACTGAAGTTTTAAATCTTCAATCATTTGTTTCATGCTTTCACCCATGATTAATTCGGAAGGATTTGGAGGTACTGGCCCAGCCGTAATCAGGTCAAGATATGGAATTTCCGTTTTCAGCGTAATTTCTTCCAATGTTTTCTGTCCAATCAGGTGATTAACCACACCAACATTATTTTCATATCCGAAATCCTGAAATATTTTAGGTTTTCTTAAATCAAGTCCAACGATAACTGTTTTCTTTTCACTTAAAGCGAAAACAGTAGCGATATTCATCGAACAAAAAGTTTTTCCTTCACCACTGATGGAAGAAGTCAACATCAAAACTTTAGAACCTGCCTGTTGCTTTTTATACAAAAACTGCAAAGACGACCTAACAGCTCTGAAGCTTTCTGCTAAAGCTGATTTGGGTTTTTCAAATACGGCCAAATTAGAATTCGTATGTTTTTTACCAATAACACCGATTATTGGAATTTTAGTCAATTTTCCGATATCCTCAGTATTTTTAATGGTATTATCCAATAGCGTTAAAACAAAAATTAAAAAAAGAGGCAATAGCACACCTAAGAATAAAGCCAAAACATAATTCACACTGGTTTTAGGGCCAATTAACCCTCCGCCTGTATCCTTCGCAGGATCAATAAATTGAATATCCGATAAATTGGCCGCTTTGACAATATCAGCTTCGCTTCGTTTTTCAAGAAACGAATTATAGATGCTTTTATTCAAATCGTATTTTCTGTTGATTTTAACTAATTCTTGTTGCTGTTCAGGTAACTTTTTAATGGTATACTCGGCCGCATTAATTTTTCTATTTATGGCACTCAAATCATATTGCATCGACACTTTTGCGGCCTCAATATTTTCAAGTAGCACTTTTTTCAAAGCCTCCATCTGAACATCGAAATCCTTAAATTTCTTATCATTTTTCACAACATAAGCCATTTCGGCTCTTTCTGCTGACAAATTGGTAAGTTTAGACACATTGGACACAATATTTGGATCTTCGATACCTGCAACAGAAGGTGCCGGAAGTTTAGAAAAATCACTATTTGAAAGTAAGTAACTTTTAAGCGTGTTGTAATAGGTAATTTTCCTGTTCAATAAATCCTTTTCAACATCTAATTCGGTTAATTGGTCTGTAAATTTACTTCCACCCGCTTCCACTTCATAGATATTTTTGCCTCGGCTAAAATCTTTTAATTCGGCTTCAGTATTTTTCAATTGACCCTCCATTGCAATCAATGTACTATCGATAAAATCAATGGTGTTTTCAGCAAACTGATTTTTCATCTGTAACTGTTTTTTAATCAAAACATTTACAGTTCCATTCAAATAATCAACCATTCTTGCCTTATTTGTACCTGAAAGATTTAATCGTACAATCGAACCCGCTTTAACATCATTTTCAATATCTATTCCTTGGTAGGCAGCTACAACTCCATTAAAATCAGCGAAGCGAATCATATAGGTAGCACCATCATAAAAACCAGGGTTTTTTACCAATTTCAGTTTTAAATTCAAAAAAGGAAGCGCTATTTGTTGACCTAGACTATACTTTCTCTGAAATACATCAACCGGCACGTTCGTTTGTGAATACTCGCCAGTCGAATAATTATATAAACTTGCTTTTGGTTCTTCAAAGGGGATCGACAATTCAAATTCTTTACTATTCAAAAAGTGAATCGTAATTAATTTCCCGTGAAGTTGTGGCAAATTTTTATTTATTTCTACTGAAAAGGGCACTTCTCCATAAGCATCTTCAATGTCATATTTCCCTTGTCGTAAATACTCAATATAGTATTGCAATTCATTGACGACATCCTCATTATGCGAACGTGATTTTATGGTTGTCATTAAAGTACTCACCTGATCGGATGTTCCTCCCCAATTAAAAACCAAACTAGTATTAGAGGTAAAAAAAGGATTATTTTCTTCTTTATAGGCTATTGTCGTAGCCATCCCATAAATTTTTTGCTTTCTAATATTTACTTGATAGGCTATTGTAAAAGTTACCAGTAAACTAATTAAAAACCAATACCAGTATCCTACTATCTTAGAGAAAAGCGCTTTAAAATCGAATGTATTATGCGATTCGAAAAAGGTAAAATCCTTAGTATCCAGCATACCGATTAATTATTTTTAATGATTAAATATGTAGTCAACACTAGAGACAAAGCACTAAAAATAGTGGTAAACGATTGCAATCCGTTGGTACCAATACCCCATGTTTTTTGTTTTAAAGGTTTGACATAAATATAGTCATTCGGTTGAATATAATAATAAGGAGATTTAATGACATCTACATTCGTCAAATCTACAGAATGAATTTCAGTTCCATGTGGATACTGACGAATAATAACCACATCTTTTCTATTACCTACCAAAGTAATATCTCCACTATTGGCCACAGCTTCCAAAATAGTCACTTTATCTTGTAATAAAGTTTTGGTTCCCGGAGACGCTATTTCACCATTGATAGTATATCGTAAACCGGCCAATTTCACTGTAACAAAAACATCTGCTTCTCTATTGAAGTAATCTTGAAGCAACTGCTTTTCAATTTTTTGTCGGACTTCATCAAAAGTCAATCCCATTACCGCAACATCTCCTAAAATAGGAATACGGATATTACCATGGTCGTCAACGGTAAACCCATCAAAGTAAAGTCCTTCAGGACTGGTTGACACTTTACCATCTGACGCAACATTAAACATTTCCACCAATTTTGAATCCAGCGCCTTGATACGGATACTTACCACATCGCTTACTTTCAAACGATACGGTTTCAAAGCCATTTGTTCGATTGCGGCAGTTTGATTTTTTGAATTGGCATCTTGGATATACACCAAATCTTTGTTTGAGATGCATGAAGTCATAAAAAGTAATGACAACATTCCCAAAAAACAGTATATTTTACTCATTATTAGCTAGAATTTCGAAAACAAATATAGTTTTTCATTTACAAAAAAGAAACCTTACAACGATTAAATTGTATTAAATATTGCGAAGTGAGTTCTCGAATGGGATTCGGTTAACGATACTTCTTCCCAGCGTAACTTCATCTGCATACTCCAACTCGTCACCCACCGAAATTCCGCGTGCAATAGAAGAAGTTACGACACCTGTTTCTTTTATCTGTTTGTAGATATAGAAATTGGTTGTATCGCCTTCCATTGTTGAACTCAATGCAAAAATGATTTCCTCTACACCCCCACTTTTGACTTTCTCCACCAAAGAACTAATATTCAACTGACTAGGTCCGATTCCATCAATGGGTGAAATTTTTCCGCCAAGTACATGATAAATCCCACGATATTGTCCTGTATTTTCTATCGCCATAACATCTCTAACATCTTCCACTACACAAACCAAATGGTGATTACGGTTTGTATTAGCACAGATTTCGCAAACGGTTACGTCTGAAATATTGTGGCAGCTTTGGCAAAATTTGATTTCCTCTCTCATGGTTGTCAAAGCCGAAGTTAAAAAGCCGGTTTGCTCTTTCGGTTGTTTTAACAAATGCAGCACCAAACGCAAGGCAGTACGTTTCCCGATACCCGGCAATTGTGCCATTTCATTTACTGCTTTCTCTAAAAGTTTTGAAGAAAATTCCATGGTACAAAAGTAGTAATTTAGACTGTTTGATTGTTCAAATATTGGATTTTTAGACAACCAAAGGATTCTGTTTCTTTAATTCTATCCTGTCCAACAAATAAACTACCATCGAAATTAACCAATTGACAATTTTTCGTATTTTGGCACTTCTAAAATTCAATCACAAATGACGCCATTTGCCATTCTATCCCTTATCGTAGTTTATTTCGGTATTTTATTTTTCATTTCACATGTTATGAGCAAGAATAACAGTGACAATGATTCCTTTTTTAAAGCCAATAAAAACTCGAAATGGTATTTGGTTGCGTTTGGAATGATAGGAACCGCCCTATCTGGCGTTACGTTCATATCGGTTCCAGGGGAAGTAGGAAATCCCGATTTACAATTTAAGTATTTTCAGTTCGTACTTGGAAACGCTATAGGGTTTATTATAGTAGCCACTGTCCTACTACCTTTGTATTATCGCATGAATTTAACCTCAATTTATGGCTATATCGAGCAAAGATTAGGCAAGACGAGTTATAAAACCGCAGCTTCGATTTTCTTAATCAGTCGCACAATAGGTTCAGCGTTTCGATTGTATTTAGTGGTAATCGTTTTACAACGTTATGTATTTGATTATTACGGAATCCCTTTTACAGCAACGGTCTTTCTGTCCTTATTATTAATTTTTGCCTATACCTACAAAGGAGGATTAAAAACCATCATCATTACGGATACATTACAAACCTTCTTCTTGGTTTCCTCCGTGTTTCTTACGATATTTTTCATCTGCAAAAGTTTAGACTTGAGTGTTTTTCAAGCATTTGAAACTGTAAAGGAAAGTCAATATTCAAAAATCTTCTTTTTTGATGATTATTTAAAAGGCAATTATTTTTGGAAACAAATCTTGGGTGGAATTTTCGTAACCATAGCCATGGTAGGTCTTGATCAGGATTTAATGCAGAAAAATTTAAGTTGTGCCAATATTGGCGAAGCCCAAAAAAACATGTTCACTTTTACAGGAATCTTTGTAATTATTAACATTTTCTTTTTGAGTGTTGGCGCCTTACTTTATATGTATGCAGAGAGAAACGGAATTGCAGTTCCTATGTTAGATAATGTAGCCCGAACCGACTTCCTATTTCCCGAAATTGCTTTAAAATCGCTTGGACTAATTCCAGCCATTGTATTTTTATTAGGATTAACTGCAGCCACATTTGCTACAACCGATTCGGCATTAACAGCTTTAACCACTTCTTTCTGTGTTGATTTTTTAGGAATGGAAAAAAGTGAAAACATTAACAATCCAAACATTGTAAGAACACGTCATTTAGTACATATTGGTTTTTCGTTTTTAATGTTTTTAGTCATAGTATTTTTTAATGCGGTGAATGATGCTTCTGTAGTCAAAATGATTTTTAAAATTGCATCTTATACATACGGCCCACTTTTAGGATTGTATTCTTTTGGTTTGTTTGTAAAAACCAAGACGGTTCACGACAAATTAGTCCCTTTGATTTGTTTGATTTCCCCAGCAATCTGTTATTTCATCTCCACCTATTCGTCAGAATGGCTAGGAGGTTATACCATTGCAGAAGAGCTAATTATCATCAACGGATTGATTACCTTCATTGGATTGTTGTGTATTAGTAAACCGGCGACAGGAGAAACCCGTTTTTAAGATGTCCAAAATCAAAAAGAACCTATTAAAAACTGTATCCATTGTAGTATTCGGAATCAGTATAGTAGTTGTTCTTTTATTTTTTTACGCCCTTCAAAGACCACCGAAAGCGATAGTCGAGAAAAGGGAGTATGAACCCTTTGTTCCTTTTTGTGGCACCAAAAACTCTTCAAGCATCGGAAAAGCTATCTTTTCTATTAATTGTGCAGCGTGCCACAAACTCAATGGTTTCAATGACATTATCTTACAGCAATATGCTACTTACAGGGATACTCTTTATTTCGAAAATTACGTACGACATGAGGATTCATTGGTCACAACAAACAAAACAAGAGTTAGCAACCCGATGCATGATTCCGATTTTACTCATAATTTTGATTTCCTAAGTCCAAAAGACATGAGCGAACTCAAAATTTACATTGACTCATTCCTTCTCAATTAAAACTGATTGATAGACAGCAATACCAAAGTACAGGCAGCTTCATAGGGGATGTTGTTTTGTTCCAAAAGCGCATACAATTCGGGATTCTCGGTACCGGGATTGAAGATAACCCTTTGCGGTTGTAATCCCACTATATAATCATAATACTCTTTTTGACGCATTGGATTGACATACATCGTAATCGTATGAATTCCGTTCCAGTCGGGGAATCCTGTTTGAATTTCGACCGGGCCAACCTTTTCGTTTTTTAATCCAATGGCCACTACTTCGTGACCGTGATCCAACAATTTATTTATCGCTAAAAAAGAATAGCGCTGCGGATTGGAAGACGCTCCTATAACTAATGTTTTCATTCTGTTTTTTATTATATCATAAAATTAGTACATTTAAACTAATATAAACTCTAGCTTAACATTACTTTCATAATTGAAAGGAAATTGAAGGCTATCTTTGCAAAAAACAAATGGATTTATTTTTCTACATTTTCGCCGCCTTGTTTTCGGTATTGAACCCTATTGGCGCTATCCCCGTATTTGTTGGACTTACTTCAGGCTACTCTAAAGAGGAATTAGCCAAAACATCACTTTGGACCGCCATCAATGTATTTATCATATTGATAGTGGCGTATTTTATGGGTGAATATGTGCTTCAATTTTTTGGCGTAAAACTAGAAGCCCTGCGAATTGCCGGGGGATTGATTATTGCCAATTCCGGTTTCGGACTGTTATCGGGACAAGTGAAAAAACGCAAAGGAATTAACAAAAAAGTAGAAACCGAAGCGCAACAAAAACACGCTATTGCCTTAACACCACTAGCTATGCCTTTATTGGCAGGACCGGGTTCTATCTCGTTATTGATTGCCTTTTACCAAGAACACAACAATTGGGTGGCCCGATCGATTGCCGTAGTTTCGATACTTGGTGTTGCCGTTGCTATTTATCTTGTATTACGAAGCGCGAACTATTTGGTAAAATACTTAGGCGAATCTGGCATTGTTGCCATTTCGAGAATTGTAGGTTTCTTTGTTATTGCCATTGGCATTCAATATATCGTAGAAGCTTTGATTAAAATTATTCATGCTAATTTTTAATGGGATTGTTACTCATTAGATCGTTAGACTATTAGATTGTTCGATTGTCTGACTACTGAATACTATAAAGAAGTATACCGAGAATTAACGAGTGTAAAAAGTGCGAAAGCAAAAACGCTAAGTGCAGTCGCGAGAAAGCAAAGTGCAGGAGCGAGAAAGCAAAATGCAGGAGCAAGAAAGCAAAATGCAGGAGCAAGAAAACAAAGTGCAGGAGCAAGAAAGCAAAGTGCAGGAGCAAGAAAACAAAGTGCAGGAACAAGAAAGCAAAATGCAGGAGCGAGAAAACAAATTGCAGGAGCAAGAAAGCAAAATGCAGTTGCGAGAAAACATAAAAATGTTGTAGCAGTTACGGTGAAGCCATAAAAATACCTTGTCACTATCTGGAAAATTCTTGAAGTGACAAGGTTTTTTAGTTCTATTCATTTACAACTGTATTTGAAAGAAATGATTTTTACTCCTACTTGTTTTACATTTCAAAATCAAGTGGGATTGTCTTTCATTTTTGTTGTGTTATCAATCCACCTTCTTAAAAGGGATACCGCTTATTTCCTTGAATTGTATACTCCTTGCTCCATAGGCTGCTTTTACGTAATCTTTTACCTCTAGTGCAATGGCTACTAATCCGTTGTCTTTGTCATAAAACAGTTGGTTTCTTTGGTTGCGGGCGTTACCGATGCTCGCATGGGCTTCTGAGACGGCGTCATTTTTTTCGATTAGCTCGATTTGTTTGGCAATTAATGTCTCGATTTTAAGTTCGTTCTCGTTGGGTTTAAAACTCGCTTCCGACTTTAGTACTGCGATGAGTCCCATAAAGTGTTGCACTTGCTGCACATAGGATTGTTGGCTAGCGCTGATTATTTTGGGAGCGGGCGTGTTGAGATCGGTATGCTCGACAATTTTAGAGGCTCTCCTACCCAGCAGTTTGCGTTGGAACCCTTTGGCGTCGTCGATTCTTTGAGGTGAAGCGTCGGTAATTTTTAAGGTATTGACCAAGCGAGTGGATAAGGATTGCAGGTCTTGAAATGCGAGGGTTCTGTTGGCGATGGCTACGTTGAAATCGGAATTTTTCTCGATGACGTTCGCCAATTCTATTCTTGCTTTGTTGACAATGGTGTTGAGATGGGGGATTTTGAGGGTGTCTTTCGGCGGGTTGTAGGTTGTACCGAAGTGGTTTAGTTTGTCGATTAGACTTTTGAAGTTGGCTACATTTTTAGCGTGACCGGTTTCGAATGTTGTACTCATGATTAAAAAATTTTGATTGTTGATTGCGCAATGTCTTTCACTGCGTCTTGCTATTTGAGAGAAATACCTTACAAATGGTGTGCCAAAATTTAGACTGCATAGACTGCTTAGATTTTTAGACTACTTAGACTGCTTGGACTACTTGGACTGCTTGGACTACTTAGACTGCTTGGATTTATTAGACTTCTTAGACTTTTTAGACTTTTTAGACTTTTTAGACTGCTTGGACTGCTTGGACTGCTTAGACTGCTTGGATTTATTAGACTTCTTAGACTTTTTAGACTTTTTAGACTTTTTAGACTGCTTAGACTGCTTGGACTACTTAGACTGCTTGGATTAATTAGACTAGTTAGATTTTTAGACTGCTTGGATCTTTAGACTGCTTGGACTACTTAGACTACTTAGATTTTTAGACTGCTTGGACTGCTTAGATTAATTAGACTTCTTAGACTTCTTAGACTTTTTAGACTGCTTGGACTGCTTGGACTGCTTGGATTTTTAGACTACTTAGATTTTTAGACTGCTTGGTCTGTTTCGATTTGACTTTTAAAACGAAGGGGGTATGGGCAAGTGTGAGGATTTGTGGCTTCGAGTGCCTCAGCCACCAAGATATTTCGACAGGCTCAGTATCCGAGGCTCAGCCACCGGGGTGAAAAACGAGTAGAACTACGTATTGTGGGATTGGAGGGATTTTGGGATATTGCGGAGGGCTAGCACAATAGCACCGCTACCCACTGTGCTTCTGGAAGTATAAAAAACATTAAACAGAACCAAGGCGGATGGCGTAGTTGTAAAAAAATTCTGTATATTTATGAGCGCTGGTTTGTAGTGGGTGTATACCTAGAATAGAGTTGTAGGTGCTAGGAAGTGGTGGGTGTATATTAGTTGTGGGCAATTTTCCGCGTGAACGTAAAATAAAAAACTATGATAAAATGGTTTGCTGATAATACCGAATTAACGACTGAAAAAGGGAAAGAGAATAATGTCTTAATTTTCGGTGGAGTATTAGTCAATGAAGAGGCTGAAAATAAAATAATTGATTTAATGAAAACCATAAAAGGAGAATATACGTTTGCTGATTTACCCGTAAAATGGAACTTCAAGGATTTGGAAAAGACTTATAAGGAGTTAAACAAAGTTGATGATTATAAAAAAATGTTAGCCAAATCTTCCGAATGGAGGACAGCGATAATAGAAAATTCGATAAATATAGATTACAAAATAATAGTTGTGTGTTTAGAGCGACATGAGTCAGACAAACCAATCAAGATTATAAAGGAAAAACTTGTAAATATTTCCTTTGCGCAAGCTTTAATGAGAGTTGGAATGTTTTCAAAATATCAAACAGACGAAACAAAATTTGAAATCATTCTGGATTGGCCAGAAAGTAGTAATCCAAAACCTTTCAATAATGAGTATTATTATGCTTATAATCGCGGTCATTCAGCAAATAAGATCAATTATCTTTCTGGAAAACTTAAAGATTTAGGATTCAATGAATCATTATATTATACCAAATGCACTCATTCGTCTGTATTACAATTTTCTGATATTATAATTGGTGCAACTAAAGATTTTGTATTAAAAACTCTTTACGGTTTTGAAAACTCACTTGGTTATAATTTGACAGAAATATTTAAAGTTAAATTTTGTGGCTATCCTGATAAAACAATTGAGTATGGATTAAATTATAGTCCAAAAAATGAGAATTATAATAAAATTCAAAAAGAGATAAATAAGAAAAATGGGGTATAACAGCTGGCTTCACGCAATGGCAGTATAATTAGAAAATTCATGTATTTCTTTCGCAAGAAATATTATCTTAGCAGAAAGAACTCTGTCCCGAACTATGCCATTTCGTGAAGCTGACAGGAATTTAGCAGTAATAGTTTTGAAACTCTCAATAAATAAAAAACATAATAAAACATAAAAACAGAATTTTGAGCAAAAAAATATTTATTTCATATAGTTGGGGTACAAAAGAACATCAAGATTGGGTAGTTAATCTAGGCAAACGATTAATGGGAGATTCTGTTGACGTAGAATTAGACAAATGGAGTTTGAAAGATGGACATGATGTTCATAGTTTTATGGAATCAATGGTTAAATCAAAAGAGATTTTTCGTGTATTAATTATCTGTGATAAAATTTACAAAGAAAAAGCAAATGACAGACAAGGTGGTGTTGGAACTGAAACACAAATAATAACTCCTGAAATCTATTCAGACGAAAAACAAGAAAAATTTATACCAATTGTTGTTGAAAGAGATGAATATGACAAACCATATTTACCAATCTTTTTATCCTCAAGAAAATATATTGATTTCTCAAATGATGATTTTTTTGAAGATAGTTATGAAGAACTTCTACGAAATATTTTAGAAGCTCCATCAATTCCAAAGCCAAAACTTGGAAGTACAATTCCACTTTATATAACGGAAACAAAAGTAAATAATATTGCATCTAACTCTATTTTAAGAACATTAGAAAATCAGTTCAAAAAAAATCCTGAAAAAATAAATAATTACTCTTCTCAATTTTTAGAACAGTTTTTAACTGATTTATGGGAGTTTCAGTTTAAATCTACTAAACACCAAATTAATGAGTTTGGAGATGACTTAATAAACAATTTGAAATCATACAAATTATTGAGAGATGATTTTATCAAATTTTTATTTATCTCTACATCAACAGAATCGGAATTGGACGTTGATTTATTGATTGAATTTTTCGAAAAAAAAACTTTATATGAAAGACCTAGAGAAGAAGTTAGTAGTTTCACAACATCTACTTTTGATAACTATAAAATAATTTTTCACGAATTGTTCATCTATACAATTTCTGTATGTTTAAAGAATAAAAACTATAAACTTTTAGAAGATTTATTGCAATCAAAATACTATTTCAAAAATTCTTACGGCAAAAATGAAGGCTTAAGATTTACTAAAATTTATACTTATCATAGGAATTTAGAAAACTATTATGAAACCAAATATCAAAAAACATCTGGATTTGGCAATTACATCATAACAAATTTATTTGAAAAAATATCAAGAGAAGACATTATTTTGGGTGATACTATTTGTCATTATATCGGAGAATTATTTGGAACTAATGATTATGAAGATTCTTGGTTTCCAGCTACCTATATATTCAACAACACAAACAGTTTTGATTTTTTTGAAAGAATAAGTTCTGAAAGACATTTCAATAAAGTAAAAGGTATTTTCGCTATTGAAACTCCAGAAGAATTAAAAGAACTAATAATTAAATACTCTGAAACTAAAAAATCCTCTGAAAGAATTAGATATGGTCGCGGATATTCAATACCTTTTTTCCATGAAGTAGTAAAATCTGAAAATATTGCAATAAATAGATAACCACTACTGCTAACATCGGTAACTGTTGCCAATTCCTCTATTTTCAAAATAACTCCAAAAAAAACCTTGTAAAGGATTTTAAAGGATTTTAAAGGATTTTATAAAGAAGTATTTTGGTTATATTTGAAGAGGTTTGTGGGGTAGTTTCACGGGCTGATGTTGTACGATATTATAGAAAACCATGAATACATTTAAACAAAGTAAATTTTTCATAACGAGAGAATTCGAAATTACAGAAACACATTTAAACTATAGGGTTTTAAAATACGGGAATGAAACTGAATTAAAAATTCCTTTTGAAAATCTACGCGAAAAAACTTCTTTTCGTAATTTAAATATTGAATTTCTCTTTATCGCAGGATTTTTTGGATTACTTGCGTCCTTGTCTGTATTTTGGAAAATGGAAGACGAAACGATAGACAGTGGAATGATATTTTTCTTCGGATCCGTTTCAATAGGCTTTTTACTGTATTTTATAATCGGGAGAGTAAATCAATGGAGAATAAGATTGTCCAATAACCAATATGTGTTTATCAATAAAAAAAATCCTTCTCAATCACAAACGGAGGATTTCATAAACGCAATATATGAAGCTCAAAAAGAATATTTAAGATCAAATTATTTAATAATTGATTCTCGTTTAAATTATGAAAATCAAGTTGAAACCTTGAAATGGCTAAAGTCACTAAATGCAATATCTCAAGAAGAATATAAACAAAAATATGAGGAATTGAGAAAACTTATATTACCAGAAAAAAGGACTATTGGCTTTGAAAAATAACATCGCCTAACAGCAGTAACTGTTGCACAACTACCATTTTTTCAAAATAACTCCAAAAGCATCCTAGTAAAGTACTTTAAAGGCGTTTATAAGCAAGTATTTTAGGTATATTTGAAGGGGTTTGTGGGGTTGTTTCGCAGACTTACGTTACTGGCAATTTTAAATCAACTTTTAATTCAAAATCACGTTTTTATGAAAAAATATTATTCCATATTATTAATATCACTTACAATAGGATGCAATAATAATCCTTCACAAACAGAAAAAGAATATATTAAAAACTTAGAAGAAAAAAATGCTGCCTTAGAAAAAGAACTCCAAGAGAAAAAAGACAAATCTCAAGGAAATCTAGATGAATCAACAAAACCTTCAAGTAACTATTTTACTATTGGTTCGACAGAAAATGAAGTACTTGAAATTATGGGAGACCCTGAATCTTATCGTGATGTAGGTGTATTTAAAATGTTTATCTACGGACGGAGTACAATAACTTTTGAAAATGACAGAGTTAAAAGTTATGATAATTCAGACGGAAATTTAAAAGTTAGGGTAAGAAAATAAAACTGCCTACAACAGCCGTAACAGTATCAAAATCTCATTTTTCCAAAACAACTCCAAAAAAAACCTTGTAAAGTATTTTAAAGGATTTTATACGAAATTATTTTGGTTATATTTGGTGAGGTTTGTGAGTTTTTTCACAGACTGACGTTAGCCGTAATATTACTGAACGACAGAGAATTAAGACAAAAAAAAATACATGTAATTAATATAAGATAAAAATTGAAAGAATTTAAAATTTTTGAAAAACAGTTTGTTTGGACTAGAACTAATACTATCAATTTTGTAATTGTAATTTTAGTGTTGATAATTCTTTTTATTTCATTGATTTTGAAAATCGAAAAATCTACACTTTTAACTTCATTATTACTTACAGTTTTAGCTTTTTATTTCATAGGATTGTCTTTAAAACTTACTAACTTTAATCGTGTTCAACAACTTCAAGGGAAATTAACAGGAAAGGTTTTTTTTGAGAAAGATTATATTCAAATCAATGAATTAAGAATTAATCTTGACATAATAAAAAAAATTGAAATTACTGGGGTGGATTGGGTTGGTCTTAGAAATACAAATTACTTATTGAGTTATAATTATGAAAATGGATTATCTAATGGAACTAAAAATTATCTGTTAATTGAATTTAATGACAATAAAAAACGGAAAATACAATTTCAACAAAATAATGCTTGTGAATTTAAAGAAATTGAAGAAGTAATAAAACACTATTATGTAAATAACAAAATAGGATACTTGAATTGTGTTGCTATTCTTTGCTTATCAGAACAAAAAGAATGGAACGAATTTAAAAATCTGAATGAACACTACAGCTAAGAGGCGTTTGGCAAAAAAGCGGGGTCAGTGGTTAAATGAAGCTTTGTGCTTCGTATTAAGTTCAGTGCTTGGTTGACAGTGAAGTGCTTCGAAATTGCCAACTTCGGGGGTAGCTTCGGAACGATATGCGACAAATTTAAAACTATGAATTCAATGGAATTTATTATAAAATATAGAGATGGGCTTCAGCCAAGCAACCATAGATACCAAAAATGGCCCGAAGAATTGACAAACAAAAATTCACGTGTTTTCAAAAGAACCTTCAACCAAACAGAATACGAAAAACAACAACTATATTGGATGTTAAGCAACTACATTGGAGAGAGGAAAGATGGAGAATTCTACTTTCATCAACAGTTTGTTGAAAACAAAGACATTTCAGGAATAACTGTCGAAGATTTAAATAATTTCTTTTTAAAAAATGGAAAAATACAAGATGAATATTCTCCTAAAGAAGGAGATCAATTACTAATCTTCAGCGATTTTTATTATTGCGAAATAAAGAATATCAAACGGAAAGCTTCATTTGAAAATGTTTCGTACATATATCGTGAAGGAAAATGGGTTCACGACTATTATATTCATGCACTGCATAAAACCCAAATTATCCTAAATGGAATTATTACCATTTAATACGCGGTAAAACAGCGTTAACTGTTGCACAACGGCTCTATTTTCAAAACAACTCCAAAAACATCCTAGCAAAGCACTTTAAAGGCGTTTCTACGAAAGTATTTTGGTTATATTTGGGGAGGTTTGTGAGGTAGTTTCGCGGGCTGATGTTAGCGGTAGATTTGCTGAACTAATCGTAAAAAACAAATAAGAATATGAAAAAACTTCAAATATTACTATTCATAATTGCATTTAAAGGATTTTCACAAGCCGATACTACAAGAGTAGAAATAATAGAATCAAGAAATGAATCCAAAGTGGACACCGCATTTGTTGACACATATACAGACTATGAATATGGATATTCAATTAAAAAACCCAATTGGCTAAAAGTTGACAAACAATTTAATTTAAGCATGTGGGGCGGAACATTTCCAGCAGTACATAATATTGTAAACGCTGTTTTAATTGCTGGCTATAAAAAAGATAAATTTAAAAACTTTAAAGATTTTCAGAGAGTTTATATAACCGGAAATAAGTTTGGAGAAGTAACACTTTATAGCAAAAACCACATTTGGTACGGAAGAAATGAAAAAGACTTTAAAAAAATACGAAACGGAGTTTCTTCACGTGTCTTTACTTTCTTCAAAAACAAAATTTATCACAATCAATTTGTATTAATTGAAACCTCTAAAGCATATTTATTCATTAATTTTTGTGCTACACCAGAAACATATAATGAAAACATAACCAAATTTAATGAATTCATGAAAGGCTTAGAAATAAACTAAGCCCGCCAATAACATTAATAATTACAAATAAACCATTTAAAACTAAAAAAAACATCCTAGCAAAGCACTTTAAAGGCGTTTCTACGAAAGTATTTTGGTTATATTTGGTGAGGTTTGTGGGGTAGTTTCACGGGCTGATGTTATGTGGCAATTTTAACGAAAGGCAATTGAAAGAAAGAAAAACACTAAACAGAATGAATAAACTATTTATAGTATTTCTTATACCATTATTTTTACATTCTTGCAACCCAAAAAAGGATACTGAAAAGTTTCCCGCGTTTGACAAAAATGGAAAACTTAATGTTTACAGCGAAGAAGTTTATACAAAAATGTGGATGAAAAATAGAAACTTAAAGGTTAATGTTATAGATACATTTTGTATTAACCAAACAGCGAAAGCAAAAAAAGACATCCAAAACGGGAAATTGATCTATTTTGGTTTTCATGAAAGAGAATTTCCAAAGATGACAAAAATATTAAGTCAATTTGGGATTGAAACAAAAGAACATTTAGGGCGATGTGTTAGATTGGGCGGATTTGAACCTTATTGTTATCAAAAAGAAATGTATAAAGAAATTGATCGAAAATATGGAGAAAATTTTATTGATTCAATTTTTAAAGTTGCTCAAAGGGAGTTCATAATTGAAAATCCGAACATTGAATATATTGTAGATGGAATAGATTTAAGGAAAAAGATACTACAAGAAAACAGCCACTAACAAGCGTGAACGTAGCACAACTACTTTTTTTTTCCAAAACACTAAAAAACAACCTCATTTACTCCCTTATAAGCGAGGTTTTATTTAACAACTACTCATAAAACCAAGGAATTTCTTTTAAAGGAAGTATTTTAGGTATATTTGGTGCGGTTTGTGGGGTTGTTTCATGGGGTGATGTTAGGCGAGAGTTAAAAAAACCAACCAGAAAAAAAATATGAAATATTTTACACGTATTATTTTACTATTTATTAGTCTTTTACAATGGTCTTGTGAAATGCATTATACTTCAGCAATAGTAAATAACTCAAAAAAACCAATTACTGTTAAAGTCAAAATAGACAATGAAGCAATAGACAAAAAACGTAAAGAATATATAGAAAATGGATTTTTATTCGACAAAGAAAATCCGAAAGACTATGAAATATCAATTTCCCCATCAGAATCTTATGATCTAGCTGGAAGTATGCATACAAAACCAGACTTTTATAATATAAAAGAAATAGAAATTTACTCGGGAGATACATTAATTCTTAAATGCAGAAAAGATCAAATGCAAAAACTGTTTACTTCAGAAAGTAATTCAGGTAATTTAGAATTGATTGTAAAATAAACCTGAAATAAAAACTAGCAAAATGAAACCAAATTATGCAGAAACTTGAAAGTTTGATTTTGAAAAAAAAGCAAAATAAATGTATCTGAAAAAATCACTTAAGAAAAAATAACCCTCGCATAACAGTGTTAACTGTTGCGCAATTCCTCTATTTTCAAAATAACTCCAAAAAACATAGTATACAACCTTTTTTAAAGGCGTTTCTACGAAAGTATTTTGGTTATATTTGGTGCGGTTTGTGGGGTTGTTTCACGGGCTGATTTTGTACCTATTAACTCAAAGATTGTTTAAATTTGAAAATGAAAAACTTCCTACTTCTATTTTTTGTTTGTAGTACCCAATGTTTTTTTGCTCAAAACAATGAGTTGAAAAATAAAAAGGCTAGACCCTATTCAATCGAAAAAGACTTCGAAGTGGTTGCCACTTTCCCTACTGGTGAAGAAAATTTCAGAAAATATGTAACTGAAAATTTAAAACTTCCAGAAATAGAGGGTAAAATATCCGGAGAAATCATTATGAGTTTTACAATTGGAGTTGATGGCTTTTTAACAGACATTAAACCTGTAAAAAACACATTAGGAAATTACGGTGAACTAATTTCAATTGATGCTGTAAGAGTTTTACGATCTTGTCCAAAATGGAATCCTGCAACTATCGGAGGAAAACCAGTTAGAATGGAACAAAAGATTCCATTGAAAATTACAAATCCATAAATGTTACAACAAAGCACAACAGCATTTTGTTGTCATAGTTTTTTTTAGAGGTACTAGGAAAAATCAGAGTTTTTCACCAAATTGGTTTTGTACAAGCAACTCAACATTTGGGTAAATTAACACAACAACACAAGCTGGCAGGACGTTAGCGGTAATTCACCAAAAAACACACTACAAATGAAAGTCCTAAATAAAAGAACCCTAATTAACACTAAAAATGTGTTCGCAATTTCTTTACTTGTTATTGTTTTGACCATTTTAAGTGTTTGGTTTTATGGAATAGGAAAACATCAAACTGTTATTGAAAATTCTTTGATCTCAACTTCGATTATTTCAATCGTCTTTTTTCTTTTTATCTCTATCAGTTTATATAATGGAACTAAATTGAAAGATAATGTTGGAAAAATAACTGATACAATAAACACAAAAAGATTAAATATCCTAAAAGACTTAACGCCAGCAGATTTAAGTGGTTTAGAGATTGGAGCAGCTATTGCTGAAGGTATTGGAGGAATTATTATGAGCATAGTTTTATGGATTATTGTCACAATAGTTTTAAGTTTTTTATTTTACGCTTTGGGAGCAATTATTTGGTTTTCAGTTTTAGTGTTTTTAGCTATGTTGTATTGGATATTCTTCCGAGCTTTACGATTAATATTTAAGAAATCTGCTGAATGCAGTGGGAATTTTAAACTGAGTCTATTTTACGGAATCACCTATACTTTTTTATATAATTTTTGGATTTACGGCATACTATTTTTGACGGAATATTATGCAAAGTAAAAATCCTATTGCTAATTTAGTTTGGCCTCATTGCGGTATAACCATTACGTCGGAAAATTCAATGAAATGAGAAAACTACTTTTAGCATTTTTAAGAGGAAAAAGAAATCAAACTTTATGTAGTATATAGTATTGGTTTACCAAAGCAAAAATTCAAGATTGGTTTTCTCATGAATAAAAAACATTCTACTGTCGAGAAATATCAAAATGAAATAAGGAATACAGAAAACATAAAAATCATTTGGAGCAATCCACTGTCACTATAAATGCAGTTGCTAACAGCCGTTAAATTTACAAACCCCATAAG
This sequence comes from Flavobacterium sp. MAHUQ-57, assembly GCF_051908335.1. NCBI lineage: Bacteria > Pseudomonadati > Bacteroidota > Flavobacteriia > Flavobacteriales > Flavobacteriaceae > Flavobacterium > Flavobacterium sp. MAHUQ-57. The sequence goes on from NZ_JBPZTE010000006.1 coordinate 1,479,797, forward strand.
CCTATTATAAAGGTTTATGGGGTTTACACTTCATACAACCGACAAATTAATTCTATTTGTCTCCACTTTTAGCAGTAGTTTATACTGGGCTTTGAATTATTCTTTGGGTAGGAAAATTTCGGCCATCATGCAGCGGGCGCTTCCACCTCCGTATTTTTCAATTGTTTCAATATTTGAACTGATAATTGCTGCGTGTTTTTCCAGTTGTTCGATTTGTTTCGGTGACAATGACAAACGAGCCTGTTCGCTCATCACCAAATATTTCTTACCGTTTGCGCCTAAAACTTCCAACATATTTCCGGCAAATTGCGCGACCTGTTTTTCGTTGATTAGCAGAATTTCCTTTCCGTCCTGTTTCAGACTCTCCAATACGCTTTTGCGTTCGGTCTTGTCATCGATACATTCGGCACAAATAACGGCAAACGTTTCTCCAACGCACATCATAACATTCGTATGATAAATCAATTCTCTTTTATCATTAACCGTTTGATAGGCGTTAAAAATAATAGGTGTAAATTCGAAATCTTCACAAAATTCAATAAACAATTCTTCATCGGCACGCGGTGATAAAGCACAATACGCCTTCCCATTGACGCGATCCAGCACTATGCTTCCCGTTCCTTCGAGATACACTTGCTCCTCTTCCGCCTCAGAGTAATCCATCACATTTTCGATGACAAACCCTTTTTCTTCCAATATATCCAAAATATCTTCACGGCGTTCCAAGCGACGGTTTTCGGCAAACATAGGATAGATAGCCACATCCCCATTTTCATGGAAAGACACCCAGTTGTTCGGAAAAATACTATCGGGTGTATCGGTATCTTTGGTATCTTCTACTACAATGACATTTACCCCAACCGCTTCTAACTTGTCTACAAAAGCATCGAATTCCTGTTGCGCTTTCGCATTGATTGCTGCAGGCAACATGCCGTTTGATTCTTGTTGGTAGAAGTTGTTCACCTTGGTTTCTTCGTTCATTCGGAAAGAAACCGGACGAATCATTAGAATTGAATTCGTAATTTGTTGCATTTATTTTTTTTTAATTGCTTCTGTAATTGCTTCTACGATATCCATAGTAACTTCAGCCATCGTATTTTCTTTTTCATCCAAACACGGATTCACTTCTACAATTTCCATACAAGCTGTTTTAGGATTTTGAGCCAAAGTCACCAATAATTCTTTGGCTTCTTGAGGCGAAATACCGTTGGGTACCGGAGTACCTGTCCCGTGTGACGTCATGTCCGGATCCATAGAATCCACGTCGAAGGTAACATAGATGATATCACAATTTTTCAATTGGTCATTGATTCCTTCAACGATTTTTGCTACTCCTTGCGAACGTACATCGTTTACAGAAAACCATTTGATACCGTATTTATTGATGATGAATTCTTCTTGTTCTTCGGTATCGCGAACCGCAACATAGACAACATCTTCCGGTTTGATTTTTTGGGTTATGCCTCCAACATTTTTCAATTGGTTCCAAAGCGCCACTGTATCGGCATCCACTTCATTGATTTTGCATTCCAAATTATCTACATCCATGACCGAAGCCAAAGGCATTCCGTGCATGTTTCCAGAAGGTGTGGTATAGGGTGTATGAATGTCGGCGTGAGCGTCGATCCAAACTGCACCAATGCGTTTGTCTGGAAAGGCCGATTTCAATCCGGAGATTGTTCCGCCCGCAGAGCCGTGATCGGCAGCTAAAATGATAGGAAAAGAATTAGAATTTAGAATTTCACTCACTTTCGTATTAAGCTCCTGATATACGGAAAGTAGTCCGTCAATTCGTTTAGCGAAAGGATATTGTGTGGGTTTATCCAGATATCCGTTAGTGTTGGTTAGTTTTTCGAGAGTATTTTCCCCAAAAAGGTAACTCCCCTTTTTCCTGGCAGCGGTGATAATGGCATCTGGCCCCAAAGATGCACCACGCGTACCGGCAGTAATTTCTGATTTGTTGATTAGAAAAGTAACGTTAGTACTCATAAAGTTTTTATTTGATTGTAGTGCAGTAGTAACTGCGCAATCTATTTGTTTGCGGACAAATATAAAAAAAAGCTTCTCTAAAAGAGAAGCTTTTTGGGTATTAAATTGCTTTAATTTTATCTTTTATCCATTGGAACGAATGGTCGTAAAGGATAACCTGTATACACTTGACGCGGACGACCGATAGGTTCTTTATTGATACGCATTTCTTTCCATTGTGCGATCCATCCCGGAAGACGACCGATAGCGAATAATACGGTGAACATATCTGTTGGGATTCCTAAAGCGCGGTAGATGATACCAGAATAGAAATCAACGTTTGGATATAATTTTCTGTCTACGAAATAAGGATCTACTAAAGCTGCTTCTTCTAATTGTTTTGCGATGTTTAAGATTGGGTCGTTAACGCCTAATTCTTTCAACACTTCGTCAGCTGCTTTTTTGATGATTTTTGCTCTTGGATCGAAGTTTTTGTATACTCTGTGTCCGAATCCCATTAAACGGAAATCGTCGTTTTTGTCTTTAGCTCTTTCTAATGCTTTTTGTGCATCTCCACCGTCTTTTTGGATTTGCTCTAGCATTTCCAATACGGCTTGGTTAGCCCCACCGTGTAAAGGTCCCCATAAAGCAGAAACCCCTGCAGAGATAGAAGCGAACAATCCAGCGTGAGAAGAACCAACGATTCTTACTGTTGAAGTAGAACAGTTTTGTTCGTGATCAGCATGAAGGATGAACAATTTATCCAAGGCATTGATTACGGTTTTGTTTGTAGCATAAGGACCGGTTGGCAATGAGAACATCAATTTCATAAAGTTGTCTACATACCCGATAGTATTGTCGTAGTAGTTTAATGGGAATCCCATCATTTTACGGTACGTCCAAGTTGCAATTACCAAGAATTTACCCATGGTTTTGCAGATTGCCTCATACATTTCCGCTTCATTTTCTACGTTTACTACTTTAGGATTGAATGCAGTTAAAGCACTCGTTAATGAAGATAAAACACCCATTGGATGTGCTGTTTTAGGAAAACCATCGATGATGTTTTTCATTTCTTCATTGACCAAAGTGTATTTACGGATATCGGTTTCGAATTTCTCCAATTGTTCTTTGGTTGGCAACTCTCCGAAAATCACTAAATAAGACACTTCAAGAAAGTCAGCTTTTTCAGCTAATTCCTCGATAGCATACCCTCTGTAACGAAGAATACCTTCTTCTCCATCAAGGAAAGTAATATCACTTTTGCAAGAACCCGAATTTTTGTATCCTGGATCTAAGGTAATCGCACCCGTTAAGGCACGTAGTTTCTCAATGTCGATAGCGGGTTCGTTTTCGCTTCCTACAATCACTGGAAACTCATACTTATTGCCATCGTACTCTAATATCGCTGTTTTTGACATAATGTAATTTGGGAATTAATCTAAATTATATATTTTAACAAATTTATGGAAAACTGTGCGAAATAAAAAAGTTTTACTGAAACGTTTTCGTTAAATCTTTGCAAAGAGCAAACAGATAACCTAAAACACCTTACTACTTCTTAGTACACTATAAATTTACATGAAATTTAAGTGAATTGTAATTTAAAATCAAACAACTACGCCATCATCAAAAATAACAAGATAATTATAATAACTTTGTACTACAGCCGTTTAGTTGCTTAATGCTATTGAAACACAAGCCAAAATGCCTATTTTAAGATCACATCTTACTTTGTATTTTATTTTTGGAGCTTTGTATTTCCTTTCTACTTTCATGGATTGGAATTATGTTTCTTATTTTTCAAAGCCATTGTTCATTGGCGCCATTTTTTTTCATTATATAGAAGAAAGCAAAAAGAATGTAAATTTTTACAATTGCATTATCTTACTCTTCTTTTTTATCTCCGGAATCATCAATTTATTAGAAGGAGGCAGCTATTTAGTCTATGTACTGTTCTTTAATTTTCTAGCCTATTGCATGCTATTATTACAACTGATTAGAGAATTACGAAACAAAAAATTATACCGAATCGGAAAAGAAAACTACACTTCCATTTTATTGACGTTCATTTTCTTAGCCTGCTTACTTTACATATCGATATTGATCGTTTTTGACAGTTCATTTGAATTGTATAAAGTGATACTTGTCTACGATGCAGTTTTGATCACTTTTGTATTCTTTTCTGCTTACAAGTATGTTGCCGATCTCAACCAAAGGAACACCTTTTTAATTCTTTACGCTTTGATTACCATTATTTGTGAACTTTTTTACGGCATCTATTATTATTACTATAAAATAGCCTTCTTAAGATACACAAGTATTTTCTGTTATATCATTTCTTTTTATTTCTTAATGCATTACTTTTTAAAAGAAAAGGAAGCCGTAACTGAAGCATAAAACGCAAAAAACACCCTTTAACATTTGACGCTAACGGGTGTTTTATATTTACTAAAAACCTTTAGTTACGTATCTGCAATGCTTTTACCATAAAAAATTTACTTTTATTCTTTAATCACTTTTTCTATTTTAAGTCCGTCCTCAGTAAACACCTTAACAAAATAAAGTCCTGACGGTTTGGTTTGCAGTTCTAAAACATCATCGGTTTGATTCGTGATTTTATTTAACAATAATCTTCCCTGAACATCGAACAACTGGATCGATTTAATCATTCGGGCTGATTTAATATTAACTGAATTACGGGTAGGATTAGGATACACTTTTACCGAATTATCCCAAGCTACATCATCGAGATCCAATGTCTGAAAAACTGTAGTGGCAAAATTCGTAGTGATTGGCGCGTTATAATCGAAGAAAATATCTGCTTTATTAGCTACTTCATCACCTGAAACGAGGTTGTCTTTGGTTTTAATTTTAAATACCACATTTCCACGTCCTCCGGTTTCACCTCCATTTACAGGGGCTGCCAAATTGATATTTTTAAAAACAAATTCGACGTTATTCCCTTTTATCTTTGTTTCAACTGGATGCGAACTATTCAATACCTGTATTGATTCCTCATCAAACTTATTAGCATCAATAACATCTTTCACCACGACATTTACAGCACTTGCCGTTCCCACATTTTCGAAATTAATGATATAATGCAGATAATCCCCGATTTTAGTAGGCGATTCCACATTTCCTTCCAAACAAATTTTATCATTCGGATCACAAGCATTTACAACGATTTGATTATACACAAACTGATTATCAGCAGGCGTTTCGTCACTTGCCGTAGGATTAACCAAAACTGTAAAATTCAAAACATCACCACTATTAACCGCAGGAGTTTCCACTGAAGAATTTACATTGAATACTATTGCAATTTCCCTTTGTTCGAATGGCAATAGATTAGCAAAATTAAATGTGTACTGCCCAGTTGTTTGTAAATCTGGCGATGGCACTGAAGATACTAAATCCAAAACAGTATCATTAAAGTTCAGCATCACATTTCCAGAAAGCATTTGATTCCCTTTATTTTTATAAACTACCTTATAGAATGCATCAAAACCAGGACGAGCTAATAAAACAGGAGCAATCACAATTTCAAGATCAGGATGAACACCATTAGCAGTCATACAAAAATTCTGTACTACCGAATTATTATTGTTATTCGGAAAATTTATCGCTGTATTAGGAGGCGAGAAATTAAACCAAGACGGATTTTCCACATCAGGTGTCATGGTGAAATTTCCATTCTGTACGTGGAATAAATATTCAGCATTAGTATTTGTTAAAGAAGCACCTTCAACGAGGCCATCATTAATTTTAATTTTGATTGATGATTGTGGTAAATCTGCAGCATTACAGCCATCGTTTCCAGCATCGAACTTTACTATTCCCGATATAACATTGTAGTTTCCTCCAGGAATGAAGGAGCAGTATGTTGTTAAGCTTGGATTTATATTTTCACTTTGATCTACAATTGATTGAATAATGGAAAGCTCATCTTCATCGACACAAATAAATTGAAGAGTCGGATTGTCTGACCAAACATTATCTGTATTAAAATGATTAGTCCCATTTTTAATATTTATATAATTCAACAAGTTATTTGAACAAAGTAAATCACCAAACAAAGGGTTTTCTGAAAAATCCAATTGAGTCAATTGATTATTCCAACATAGCACACCTCTTAAATTCAACAAACCAGAAAAATCGAGATTGGTTAATTGATTATCTCCACAACTCAACGACACTAGAGCGGCTAATCCATTCAAGTTCAAACTTGTAAATTGATTATTATCACAGTGCAAATTTTGAAGTGCTGTCAATCCACCCAAAGAAACTGCTGCCATTTGATTATTGCTAAAATTTAAAGATTCTAAATTAACCAGTCCAGTTAGATTTATCGATATCAGATTGTTATTTGAGCAATTAACATTCTTAATCAAGACATTATTGGAAAGATCTAAACTACTTAGCAAATTATCATTACACTGCAACTCCTCCAAAACAGTTAAAGAAGATAAATTTAAATTAATTAACTGATTTTGAGAACATAACAACTTTTTTAGATTTGAAACCCCCGAAAAATCAATCGAGTTCAAATCACATCCAACAAGATTTAACTCCTCTAAATTTGAAAGATTGGCAATATTAAGCGAGGTTAATTGACCAGCATAACAATTAAACTTCTTTAAATTCATCAAGTTAGTCAAGTCTAATGTACCAATGTTTGTCCAGGCACAATCTAAACTATTTAAACTATTTAAATTTGAAAGATTTAAATTCGTCAATTCAAGATTCCCTCCCAGATCCAGAATTTCAAGACTGCTTAAGTTTGAGATAGATACTGTTGTCAGATTTACATTACTCGTACAATTCAGATACACCAAATTAATAAAATTATTAATACCCGTTAAATCAGTAATACCTCTATAATTCAAATTCAATTTCGTAACGACCAATGCTTCAGAAAGCTGAATTTCCCCATCATTATTTGTATCCGCATCTGAATCAAAACTATTATCCCCATCGCTATCTATACAGTTTGAATTCACTAATGCATTCTTAAAATTAACATCAGGTATATCAATAATCTGTGCTTCTGCGAATAAAGGAATTAAGACTAATAGTACTAAAAGTATTTTTTTCATATTTAATTTTTCAGTATTGTGCTTAGAAAATAACGTTTGTATGTTACAATTGAATGTTTGGATTTTTTTTTAGAGTTCTCAACATATTTTTCAGTAATTCCGTAATCAAATTACATTCAATGAAACCTTGTACTACTATGCACTCAAAAAAAAAAAAAAAAAAAAAAAAAAAAAA